>NZ_CAJXNK010000001.1:0-1549701 GCF_913057185.1 uncultured Altererythrobacter sp. | reverse complement strand
CGGGAATGTCGAATTCCATCCGGTCATAGACATCATACGGCTGCGACTTGCGTAGATCCCACGGCACACCCGCCGCGCGGATCATCGGGCCGCTAAAGCCCCAGGCAATAGCGTCTTCGCGGCTGACCACGGCGATATCGACATTGCGCTGTTTGAAAATGCGGTTGTCCATCACCAGGCTCATTGCGTCTTCAAATAGCGGGAAGAAACGCCCGTCGAGCCATTCGCCAATATCAACCAGCAGCTTTTCCGGCACATCCTGATGCACGCCGCCCGGGCGGAACCATGCCATGTGCATCCGTGCGCCAGACGCGCGTTCGAAGAAGTTCAGGCAATCTTCGCGCAGATCCATGATCCACAGGTTCGGCGTGAACGCACCCACATCCAGTATGTGCGCGCCCATATTGAGCATGTGGTTGCAGATGCGGGTAAGCTCGGCAAACAGCACGCGCAGATATTGCGCCCGCTCCGGCACCTCCAGATTGATCAGCTTCTCGATTGCCAGAACGTAGCTGTATTCCTGTGCCAGTGGAGAGCAGTAATCGAGCCGGTCAAAATACGGCAGGGCCTGCAGATAGGTCTTGTGCTCGATCAGCTTCTCGGTGCCGCGGTGGAGCAGGCCGACATGCGGGTCGATCCGCTCGATCACTTCGCCGTCCAGCTCCATAACCATGCGCAGCACGCCGTGTGCCGCAGGGTGCTGAGGCCCGAAATTGATCGTGTAATTGGTGATGACTTCATCACCGGTGGTGGGCGACTGTTCGAGTTGGACGCTCATGATTTGCTCTCCTCTGCCTTTTCGTCGCCGGGCAGGACGTAATCCGATCCTTCCCATGGCGAGAGGAAATCAAACTGGCGCAGGTCTTGCGCAAGCTCGACCGGTTCGTAAACCACGCGCTTTTCCTCTTCGGAATAGCGCAGCTCGGTGTAGCCCGTCAGCGGGAAGTCTTTGCGGAACGGATGCCCTTCGAAACCGTAATCGGTCAGGATGCGGCGCAGGTCTGGATTGCCCGCAAAGGTCACGCCATAAAGGTCGAACACTTCGCGTTCCAGCCAGCCAGCATTGGGCCATAGCGTGGTGATCGTTGGCACTGGCGTTGCATCGTCAGTCGACAGCTTCACCATCACGCGGTGGTTTTTCGTCAGCGATTGCAGCATGTAGACGACTTCGAAACGTTCAGCACGCTCAGGGTAATCGACGCCCGCGATTTCCATCATCTGCTGATATTCGTGGTCGTCGCGCAGCAGCCGGAGCGCGATTTCAATCGCATCACGTTTTACCGTGATCACGATCTCGCCATGCTCTTCCTTTGAAGCAAGCACCATATCGCCCAGCGCCACGACCAGAGCATCGCATACGCCTTCATTGCTGGCGAATTTGGGAGCGGAATGTACCACGATCATCGCTCAATCGTCCCTGCGCGGCGGATTTTCCGCTGCAACTGCATCACGCCATAGAGCAGCGCCTCTGCGGTTGGCGGGCAGCCCGGCACATAGATATCGACCGGCACAATCCGGTCACACCCGCGAACGACGCTGTAGGAATAGTGGTAATAGCCCCCGCCATTGGCGCAGCTACCCATGCTGATCACATATTTCGGATCAGACATCTGATCGTAAACTTTACGCAGTGCAGGCGCCATCTTGTTGCACAGCGTGCCCGCGACTATCATCAGGTCTGACTGGCGCGGGGATGCGCGCGGCGCAGCGCCGAAACGCTCCATGTCATAGCGCGGCATATTCGCGTGGATCATCTCCACCGCGCAACACGCCAGGCCGAATGTCATCCACCACAGCGAACCAGTGCGTGCCCATTGGAACACGTCCTCGGTCGAGGCTACCAGGAAGCCCTTGTCATTTACCTCGGTTTGCAGCGCCTCGAAGTAATCCTTGTCAGGCGTGCGTACCTCGCCGCCCTTGGCCGTTGGCATCATGGCAGCCGCTTCAGCCGCGCTGATCGGCGCGGTTGGCGGCGTGATAATCGTGCTGTTGCTAGAAGTGCTCATTCCCAGTCCAGAGCTCCCTTCTTCCACTCATAGGCGAGGCCTATCGCCAGAATGCCAAGAAATACCATCATGCCGATCCAACCGGTCCAACCGGTTTCACCCAGGCTTACCGCCCATGGGAACAGGAAGGCCGCTTCCAAATCGAAGATGATGAAGCTGATTGCGACGAGATAAAAGCGAACGTCAAACTGGCTGCGCGCGTCATCAAACGCAGGAAATCCGCATTCATATTCGCTCAGCTTCTCCGCATCGGGATTGTGTGCCCCGGTCAGACGCGAAACGCCCATGGGCAGGAACACAAACGCCACGGACAATCCGAGCGCGATGAAGATGAAGATCAGTATCGGCAGATACTGTGAAAGATCGACCACAATGAATCCCGTCGCTGCAAAGTCGCGCTCGCCTCTAAGCCCCACGCAGCGAAGGTGCAAGGGCGGGAATCGTGTAATTCATAGCACTTGCGTTGCGTATCGGTAAAACTGTGGGGATTACTGCGCCGGGGATGCGAGCGGCAGGCGACGGATTTGAGTAGGCAGTGCCTCCATGCCTTCTTTCAACTCGCCTTCGATATAGCGGTCCCACTGACCATTGCCGACGTAGATCAAGGCATCGCTGTCGATGCTGCCGGACAATAGCTCGGTCCACTCCGAATGCGCCTGTTCAAGCACACGATGGCTGATTACGCGCGTGCCGTCCTCGGATAGTTCGAAGGCGGAGATGCGCATCGGCGATGTACCGTTTTGCACCGCGATCAATTTGCTTCCGTAGCGCCACAACCCATCGACCCCATCAAGGATAACCGGGATATCGCTCGCGAGCCGCGAAACGTCGCGCGTTTCCAGATCGATAATCGCAATGCCATAGCGATAATCGCTGACGAAGAGCTTTGTGTTGTCTTCGCTGGTCGCGAGACCTTGCGGGGAACGAAATGTCCCGGAGGAGACTAGTGTCTGGAGTTCCTCGTCATCTGCGGTCGCCGTGTAAACACCACCACCTTGCGGGTCACCGGCGAACAGCTTGCCATCGGCCGCCATATGTAAGCCCGATACCGTGGGCCGTCTGGAGCCTCAATGTAGATCGTACTGTCGAGATTACCCGTAAGTCCCATCAGGCCGGTGAATAGGGCTCGCACGTCTTTCGAACCATCGATGTTTTCCAACGCAACCCATCCAACCCTGTGATCTGCGTCTGTTGCAAGACCTGACAGGTCATTTGCCTTCGGTAATGTCAGAGCAATCCAATTTCCGACCGGTCCAGGGCCATAAAGAGATTTCTCGCTTACCGAAGTCACCACTACACCCTCGCCATTTGCAAGGGGCGTAACATCTTCTACCAAACCTGCCTCGGCCGGAGCGGTCGCCACAACCTCGCTCGCTTCAATTACTTCGGCTTCGCCGCGCAAGCGCTCCGCAATGCGTCCCGGATCAACGCCTTCAAGCAGCCTCGGGATTTGCTCTTGCGCGACATCGCTGAACACATAGCCGCGCTCATAGAGCCACTCGAGTACCCCCATGACTTTCTCGACCTCACCCGCCGCGAGCAACGGCTGAAGCATGCGCAGCCGCACCGTCCCGCCATCGGGAAAATCGCGTGCGAGCTGCTCCAAGCCCTCCATATCCCGGATCTGGCCGGTGGCCTCGTCAACCGGGCGCCATTCGTGTCCCTCCCCTGCCAAAGCAGGTGCCGCTAGACCGAGCGTGATTGCTGCAACAAACGTGCGCAGCATCACTTCATCATTTGGGCAATGGCCTTGTCTGTTGCCTTACCATAAGGCGGCTTGAACCCGCCTAGCTTGGCAATATCGATCTTGGGTTGGTGATAGACTGCACGGGCGTGGCTGAATTCACGGAAGCCCTCGATCGCATGGTAACTGCCCATGCCCGATGGTCCTACCCCGCCGAACGGAAGGTCCTCCATGGAAACGTGGAAGATCACGTCATTGGTCGTCACACCGCCGGAGATCGTCTTAGTGAGCACGCGTTCCTGCTCCGCCTTGTCCTGGCCGAAGTAATATAGACCCAGCGGGCGATCATGCTCGTTCACATAATCAACCGCCTCGTCGATCTGGCTGTAGGTCTTGACTGGCAGCAGCGGACCGAAAATCTCTTCCTGCATCACTGCCATTTCATCTGTGACATTGCGTAGAATGTTGAGTGGCATCTTGCGCTGATTCGCGTTGGAGAAATCTTCCCCACCCGGATTGACTTCGATCACATCTGCACCCTTGTCGCGCGCATCCTCGACCAGTCCTTGCAAACGTTCGAAATGACGGTCGCTTACGATCGAAGCGTAGTCATCATTCTCAAGCAGCGTCGGATACATGTTGTGCACACCCTGGGTGACGCCTGCGATAGCCTCTTCTTCCTTGTCATGAGGGACATACATGTAATCAGGTGAGAGGCAGATCTGGCCAGCATTCATCATCTTGCCCAGCGCAATACGTTCACCAGCTTTGGCAAAATCTGCGCTGCGCCCCATGAACACGGGCGATTTGCCGCCTAGCTCAAGCGTTACCGGCACCAGATTGGCAGAAGCTGCCTCCATCACGCGGCGGCCGGTTGGCGTCGAGCCTGTGAAAACAAGGTGATCAAATGGGAGCGACGAGAACGCGGCGGCCACTTCCGGACCACCGGTGATCACTGCCAGCTCATCCTCGGTGAAATACTCCTTCACCAATTCTTTCATCAGCAGTGAGGTACGCTCGGTAAATTCGCTCGGCTTGATCATAGCGCGGTTGCCCGCGGCAAATACCTGCATCAGCGGAGCGAAGGCCAGATTGACCGGGAAATTCCACGGGCTCAGGATGCCAATTACACCCTTTGGCTCATAACGCACTTCGGCTTTCGCGCCGAGGAGACCCAATGGGAATTGCACCGGACGTTTCTCGACGCGCGCCCATTTGTCCATATTCTTCAGCGCATGCTTGCCTGCGCCAACTGTCGCTGCAATGTCTGTGATCATCGACTGTTGGATGCTTCGGCTACCGAAATCTGCGCTCATAGTTTTGGCCAGATCTTCGCCATTCTCCTTGATCAGCGCCATAGCCCGCTTGATGCGGTCCTTGCGCATGCTCATCGGCTCTGGACGCGACTGAGTGAATGCAGATCGCTGCAGCTTGAGGATACGTTCCTGCTCTTGGCGAAGATCGTCAGCCATTATTCTCTCCCGGCTATTCTCTCAGCCCAACCGGGCCGATGCGTTTTCAATTGCTATCTTTATTCGCTTAGGCCGCCCGCCAACGCAAGCTAATACGTATTTCCGATAGCGTACGGTTTGCGTTTGCCGCATTGCAACATTAGATCGCAAAGTGATTCTTCTCCTCTCTCCAACGAGGAACATGACATGTCCCAGTTTTCCGCCACCGACCCCGTCGTCATCCTAAGCTACGCCCGCACACCGATGGGCGGCATGCAAGGCGCATTAGCCGATGTGTCTGCAACCGACCTCGGCGCAACTGCAGTCAAAGCGGCTGTCGAGCGCTCTGGTGTTGCTCCTGACAAATTTGACCGGTCCTATATAGGCTGCGTTCTGCCGGCTGGTCTGGGTCAGGCCCCTGCCCGTCAAGCAACCCTGAAAGCAGGTCTGCCAAAGTCGGTGCAGGCTACCACGGTCAATAAAGTATGCGGCAGCGGGATGCAGACCGTGATCATGGGTGCAGAAGCGCTGGCCAGTGGTACAATCGATTATGTCATCGCTGGCGGCATGGAGAGCATGACCAACGCGCCGTATTTGCTGCAAAAGCACCGCTCGGGCGCACGCATCGGCCATGACACCGCGTATGACCACATGTTCCTGGATGGCTTGGAAGATGCCTATGACGCGGGCCGCGCAATGGGCACCTTCGCTCAGGATACTGCAGACGAGTACCAGCTGACCCGCGAAGACATGGACGGCTATTCAATTGAATCGCTCCGCCGCGCGAACGAAGCGATTGCATCAGGCGCATTCGCTGATGAAGTTGTCCCGGTCACTTTCGCCACCCGCAAAGGCGATGTAACCGTCGACACGGACGAACAGCCTGGCCGCGGTATGCCGGAGAAAATCCCGACGCTGCGCCCCGCGTTTGCCAAGGACGGCACGATCACGGCGGCTACTTCCAGCTCGATCTCAGACGGCGCTGCTGCAGTTGTTCTCACTCGTGAAAGCGTGGCCAAGGAAAACGGGCAGGAGCCAGTGGCAAAGATCGTGGCGCTCGCTGCTCACGCGCAAGAGCCGAAGGACTTCACCGTCGCACCGGTTGGCGCGATCACCAAAGTGCTTGAGCGCGCTGGCTGGACAACCGACGATGTTGACCTGTGGGAAGTCAACGAAGCCTTCGCATGCGTCGCCATGTTCGCGATGCGCGACATCGGCATCCCGCATGAGAAGATCAATGTGAACGGCGGCGCAACTGCGCTTGGCCACCCGATCGGTGCATCGGGCACACGTATTATCGTAACGCTGCTTAATGCGCTTAAGAAGCAGGGCAAAAAACGTGGTGTTGCCTCGCTCTGCATTGGCGGCGGTGAAGCAACAGCTATCGCCATCGAGCTCGCATAACCCCGGCTCTTTTGCCCACGACAGGAACTATGGTATCCCCTCGATTACAACATGTGATCAGGGGATTTCATTATGAAAATTGCAATTTCTATCGTCGCCATGACCGCACTCACCGCCTGCGAACAAGCGGCGGCGCCTGCCCCTGAACCAGACGCGTAATAACAAGCTGAAGCTGCATCGGTGCAGCCCGGGCTTTACTCCGTTGGTGACGACACGACAGTCTACGGCACCACTCGTTTTAACGAAGATGGGACCTATGTTGATTACGGCGAGAATGAGGAAGTTGTTGGTGGTGGTACCTGGCGCACTGCCGAGGATGAACTTTGCTTTGACCCAGAAGGGTATGGCGATGAAGAGCAGGAACGCTGCTGGACCAATGAACGGGCCGGCGAAGATGGCAGTTTCCGCACCACACGCGATGATGGCTCGCAAAGCTATGTCGTAACCCCAATTGCGGAAGAGACCGATAGCAGCAGCGAGACGATTGCGGCTGAATAGCGCGGTTTAGGGCGCTCCGGTTCCCCAGAGCCGGCTTTCCGGAACCCAGCCAGCGCGTCCTTCAACATCAAACTCGCACCAGCCTGATTCGCAGGCGCCAAGTTTGCCGACCACACCCGGTTCGACGTTCCATTTGAGATTGGCTTGGTCGGAAGCCGCGTCGTGCATCGCGACAAGGCCTTCGCCAATCACCAGCGCTGTTCGCCCTCGGCTCAACAAGCTTGAGGCCATCCAGCCCCGCGTACCGTCTGGGTCTTCAACCAGGCGCCAACTTTCCTGCACACGAACAACCTTAATCGGCAGACCGCGTCGCTTGTAGACCCACTGGATCGGAAAATCGCGGCTTGGCCCTACCCGCATCCGCACTTCGGATGATGCGATTGAGGCCCAATACGGCACTTCGTTATCCTGCGCGACAGTCGGACTGAATGCACCCAGCCCAATTGTGAACACAAGAATGGACAGAAGCCAGCGCATGCCGATTCCATACAGCCTCATTGCTCTTCGCTTCAAGATGAAACGGATCACCACTTGACCCTTTGCCACTGCTACGATTAGCGCCGCATACATGCCTAGCGATCCCAGCAAACCGATCAAACCAATCGATCACACTCCGCGTGTGATCGTAACGCGCCATTTGATGCCCTCGGTTGAGACACGGATGGGTGAATTGTTTGAAGCCGAGTTCAACAGTAGCGATACGCCCTTGACCCGCGAACAACTGATTTCGGCAATGCAAAGAGCGGATGTTCTGGTGCCAGCAGTCACAGACCGGATTGATGCCGATATGATCGCGCAGGCTGGCGATCAATTGAAGCTGATCGCTAGTTTCGGTTCGGGCACGGATCATATTGACCTTGAGGCCGCTCGGGCGGCCAAGATCATTGTAACCAATACCCCCGGCGTTTTCACGGATGATACCGCCGATATAGCTATGGCCGGGATAATCGGTGTCCCAAGGCGAATCCGCGAAGGCGTTGGCCTGGTGCGCAGCGGCAAATGGACCGGATGGGCGCCATCCGGCATGCTTGGCCGCAAGCTGGGCGGCAAAGTGCTTGGGATAATCGGCATGGGCCGGATTGGACAGGCAGTTGCGCACCGTGCGCGCGCCTTTGGCATGGAAATCGCCTATTACAATCGCAAACCCATGCCCGAAGCTGTCGAGCGCATGCTGGCCGCACGTTATGTGCCGGATATAGATACACTGGTCGCCGAAGCGGATATCCTGACCCTGCATTGCCCGATGACAGAGGACACGCGCGGTATGATCGATGCCAGGCGCATCGCGATGATGAAACCGGGCTCCTCGATCATCAACACTGCGCGCGGTGAACTGATCGATCAGGAGGCACTTATATCAGCACTGGAAAGCGGGCATCTGGCTGGGGCAGGACTCGATGTGTACCCCGATGAGCCCAATGTTGATCGGCGCTTGCTCAAGATCCCCAACGTTATGACATTGCCGCATATTGGCAGCGCAACCGCTGAAGGTCGCGAAGCTTCCGGTGAGAAGGTCATTGCTAATATCCGCTTCTGGATGGACGGACACCGCCCCCCGGATCAGGTGCTAATCGGCTTATAAATGTCGCTTGTGCGTTTCGTGCTTGCGTTGGCGTGTTAGTCAATTAGGACACGGCTCATAGACGAATTTACCGCACAGATTGAAGCGCTCGAACACCAATTCATGCGCAGCTGGATGAACCGCGATCGCAATGGCATGAAATCGCTCGCCACTGGCGATTTTGTGTTCCTGCTGGGCGCACTGACTTCCGCGATTCTGGACCGGCCCAGCTGGCTGGAAGCGGCAACCACGCGTTTTCAGCTGTGTGCATATCGTTTCAAGGACCTGTACGTCCGCCGTCACAAGAAGATGGCGGTCTTTGCAGCGCGCATGTCGGTCGAAGCACGCATCGGCACAGAAAAGCTGGAAGGTGAGGTGTGGATTACGGACCTTTGGCAGCGTGGCCGCCTGCGCCGCAAATGGAAGCTGGTTGAACCCACCATTTCACGCCCGGATACAAACGAGAACTTGCCGGGCCTCATCCGCGAAATGCAGCTCTGGCGGTAAGCGGCCAAAGCGATCTCTTCAAACGAGATCAATCTCGACCAGCTCCCGAGTTTCCATCAAATCAATATCGAATGGCCAACCCCGAAAAGCGGGGGCCAATTGCCTAAAGATTTTCGGCTTGCGGCATTCCCAGAACATGGAAACCGCCGTCGACCCGGATGTTTTCGCCCGTTGTGCAGGCTCCCGCGTCTGAACACAGATAAACAGCTGTTCCGCCTACCGCTTCCAACGTCGCATTGCTTCGTAGCGGTGCATTGGCATCGGTGTGCTTGAATGTCCGCCTTGCGCCGCCAATAGCCGACCCAGCCAATGTTTTCATGGGCCCAGGGCTGATCACATTGACCCGAATGCCCTCTGGGCCAAGATCGTTGGCCAAATAACGCGCTGCCGCTTCCAGCGCTGCCTTGGCAACACCCATAACGTTGTAATTCGGTGTGACACGGTTGGATCCCATGTAACTCAGCGTCAACAGGGTGCCGCCATGCTCGGCCATCATGGGGTGCGCGCGGCGCGCCACTTCGATGAAGCTGTAAGCAGATATGTCGAGCGAGTTCTTGAAATTCGCGCGGGTGGTATCGAGGATGCGTCCGGTCAATTCAGATTTGTCAGAATAGGCGATCGCATGGATCACGAAATCCAGACGGTCCCAGCGCTTTTGCAGCGCCTCGAATGCTGCATCAAGAGACGCGTCGTCGGTAACGTCAACGTCGAGCATGATGTCGGAACCCAGGCTTTCTGCAAGTGGCGCCAACCGCTTGCCAAACGCTTCGCCCTGATAAGTAAAGGCCAGGTCTGCCCCGGCTTCGGCGCAAGCCTTGGCAATGCCCCATGCGATCGACCGATCATTGGCGACGCCCATCACGAGGCCACGATTTCCGTCAAGCACACCCATGTCCAATACCTCCGCCTTCGGGTTCCAAAACCCTCGCTAGAATTCTAACCGTGGAACTTCGATAGCAGCATCGAACCATTCGTGCCGCCAAATCCGAATGAATTGGTCATCACCGTATCGAGCCCAGCGTTCTCAACCAGTTCAGTAGCAATTTCCTCCGGCTTAAGCGCGGGATCGAGTGTTTCTACATTGATCGACGGGATGATGAAGTCGTTCTCCAGTGCGAGCAGGCAATAGGCCGCTTCTTGTGCACCCGTCGCGCCCTGACTGTGGCCCGTCATCGATTTGGTAGAGCTGACCGGCGGAGTTGAGCCTTCTCCGAAGACCCGCCGCACCGCTTCAATTTCGCCCACATCGCCAACCGGCGTCGAAGTTCCATGTGCGTTGATGTAGCTTACCTTGCGATCTTCACTAAGCGTTCTGAGCGCACCCCGCATCGCGCGTTCGCCGCCCTCGCCCGAAGGTGCGACCATGTCTGCACCGTCCGACGTAGCGCCGAAACCGGTCACTTCAGCGTAGATTTTCGCGCCGCGCGCCTGCGCATGTTCAAGGCTTTCCAACACCAGGATGGCGCCGCCGCCGCCGATCACAAAACCATCGCGATCGGCATCAAAGGCACGCGAAGCACGCTCTGGAGTGTCGTTATATTTGCTCGACATGGCGCCCATCGCATCGAACAGGCACGACAACGTCCAGTCCAGTTCCTCTCCGCCGCCGCCAAACATCACATCCTGCTGGCCCAGCGCGATCTGCTGCGCAGCCATGCCGATGCAGTGCAACGACGTGGAGCACGCGGATGTAATCGAGAAATTCATGCCCTTGATCTGATAGGCCGTCGCCAGATTGGCGCTGACCGTAGAAGACATGGTTTTCGGTACGGCAAACGGGCCGATACGCTTCGTCGCTCCGGTGCTCAGCACCGACTGATGCGCCGCGAACATCGCCGAAGTTGACGGACCGCCCGAACCGGCAATCACGCCGGTCATCGGATTGATCACGTCCTTTTCCTCAAGACCAGCGTCGGCAATTGCCTGACCCATGGCGATATGTGCATAGGCCGCTCCCGGGCCCATGAAGCGAAGCGTGCGCTTGTCCACATGCTCGGTCAGATCAAGGTCAATCGCCCCGGCAACCTGCGAACGGAAGCCGTGCTCGGCCATGTCCTCATTAAATGAAATGCCGGATTTGCCCGCCTTCAATGCGGACAGCACCTCGGCAGCATTATTGCCAATCGAGGATACGATCCCCAGCCCTGTTATGACGACGCGACGCATGTGATCCTTTCTGCCTCTGGCCCGATCAGGCTTCAGAGAGAGCAACTTTCATATCTTTTACTTGATAGATGGTCTCACCATCGGCTTCGACGCGTCCATCAGCGACCCCCATGGTCAAACGGCGGGTTTGAACAGCCTTGGTAAAGTCGACGTAATAGGTGAGCATCTTTCGGTCAGGCCGCACCATGCCGGTCAGCTTCACTTCACCCACACCAAGCGCATAGCCGCGCCCTTTCCAACCGCGCCATCCAAGGTTGAAGCCTGTCAGCTGCCAAAGTCCATCCAGCCCCAAACAGCCTGGCATGATCGGGTTTCCGGGAAAGTGACAATCGAAGAACCAAAGCTCTGGTGTGATATCAAATTCTGCCACCACATGACCTTTGCCATCAAGGCCGCCTTCGCCGGAGATTTGGGTGATCCGGTCCATCATCAGCATTGGTGGGGCCGGCAATTGTGCATTGCCTGGACCAAACAACTCACCGCGTGAGCATTTCAACAGATCTTCTTTGTCAAAACTGGTTGGAAAATCGGTCATCCGCGGCGGTACTCCTCACCTGTTGCCCCAAGAGTGATTGCAGCGCCTAGCACCCTGCTTTGCAGAGGAAAAGGGCGCGCTGATGCGTGATTGGTGATTGATCTCGCCGCGCGAAGCTTACTTGAGCGCGCAGCCGGTGATTTTGCCCTCAGCTGGCCGGGTGTCAGCCCGTTCAAATCGCGCAAAGTAGCCACGAATGTCAGGCTTCTCCAGAAACTCAACGAGCTGATAACCGACCGCTTCAAACTCGCAAGACAGAAGCAAAGGCGGAATGCCGTGCTGATCGGTGGGGCGATCGGTGTCGACCACAATCACCTGCCCACCTTCTGCCAAAGCAGGCCAGAGCCGCCAAAGAAAGGCGTAAGGTTCGCTCACCTCGTGATACATATGGACCAAAAACACGCGGTCAAAACTGTCTGGTGGCAGTTGCGGATCATCCTCGCGCCCCAGCTTGATCGATACATTGTCGATACGCTCCCGCTCGACGCGCTCCCCGAGCCGGTCCAAAGCATCGCGGTCGATATCTTGTGCAAGGACGCGGCCATCCTCGCCAACCTTCTCGGCGAGGCGGACGGTGTAATACCCTTCACCTGCGCCGATATCGGCAACAGTCATTCCCACGCTGACCTCTGCCAGGTCCATCACCTTTTGCGCTTCACCGCGCTCGTCGCGCGCATCTTCGCTCGAGAATTCTGTTGAGCCAAGCCCGGATACTGGCCTGTCTGCCTCGGGAAATCTACGCGCGCTGTCCGGACGATCACCGGCTCCGCTCATTTGGTCGCACCCCGCAAGAGTCAGCGCGCAAACCAGCAAGAGGACGGCTCTGTTCAACACTATTCGACGTCTTCCACTTCAACAGTTTCGCCGGTCACCTGCTGCGCCAAAGCGGCGGAGATGAACTGATCCAGTTCTCCATCAAGCACTTTGTCAGGCGAACTTGAAGTCACGCCCGTGCGCAGGTCCTTCACCATTTGATACGGTTGCAAAACGTAAGATCGGATCTGGTGACCCCAACCAATATCGCTCTTTTCCTGATATTCGCCGCTTGCCGCTGCTTCGCGCTCTGCCATTTCACGCTCGAAAAGACGCGCCTTCAGCATGTTCATTGCGGTCGCACGGTTCTTGTGCTGGCTGCGATCATTCTGGCTAGCCACCACAATCCCGGTCGGTTGGTGCGTAATTCGAACGGCGCTGTCTGTGGTGTTGACGTGCTGGCCGCCTGCGCCCGACGCACGATAGGTGTCGATCTTCAAATCAGACGGATCGATCTCGATATCGATATCATCATCGATCACCGGGTAGACCCAGACAGAGCTGAAGCTTGTATGGCGTTTGGCTGCGCTGTCATAGGGACTGATCCGGACAAGGCGATGCACACCGCTTTCAGTCTTGGCGTAGCCATAGGCGCCTTCGCCCTTCAACAGCAGCGTTGCCGATTTGATGCCGGCCTGATCGCCAGACTGATATTCGACTGTTTCTACCTTGAAACCGCGCCGTTCAGCCCAACGGCCATACATGCGGAAAAGCATCTCCGCCCAATCCTGGCTCTCTGTTCCGCCAGCGCCGGCGTGGATCTCGAGATAAGTATCATTGCCGTCCGCTTCGCCCGACAACAGCGCCTGAACCTTGTCCGCATCGGACCGATCCGCCAGCTTCTCCAGGCTCTTGAGACCATCATTGACGATATCCTCTTCGCCCTCGGCTTCGCCCATCTCGATGAATTCGATCGCGTCCGCCATCTCGGCGGAAATCTCGTTGACTGTATTGACCGCGGTCTCAAGCGTCTTTTGCTCGCGGCTGAGCGCCTGCGCTTCCTTGGGATTGTCCCACAGCGTGGGGTCCTGCACGCGCGCGTTCAGCTCATCGAGCCGACGCAACGCAACGTCCCAGTCGAGCGATTGACGCACAAGAGCCAGCGCCGCTTTGATCCGGTCAATATTGGCCTGCCCTTCGGCACGCATAACAAATCCTTCGCACAATTTAGGCGCACGCGATTAGCGCAACATATGTGATTGTAAAGCGATTGAGCCGCGCTGAACACGGCTATCTTGCACTCAGCTAGCGAGCATCCGCACCTCTTCAAGGGTTTTGCGCACGTGATCGCTGTAGTCCATGTCCGAGTGAACCATTACGATCTCGCCGCTTTGCGCGATGACATAGCTTGTGCGCGAAGTGACACCTGTGTCCTGACCATTTCGAACCAGTGCAACATCGTATGCTTCGACGATCCGCCGGCTGGCGACACCGACCGCAAAGGCGTCGCGGCATTCCTCAGTCGAGAAACGCTTCAGTGTTTCGATATCGTCATTGGATAGGCCGACCACCGTGGCACCCAGCGCCTTGAACTCGGGCATGGCCTCAGCAAAGGCATTTGCCTCCAGTGTGCATCCCTTGGTGAAAGCTTTGGGGTAAAAATAAAGGACCACTGGCCCCTTCGCGAGAGCGCTGCGCAGGCTGAAGCCATACTTCTGTCCCGCCAAAGCCGCCTGTGTCGTGAACAGAGGCGCTTGAGCGCCCGTGGGCAGGTCAGCAGACGCCGGAACAGCCAGGCCAAGTGCCAAGGCAGCGGTGAGAACAAGTTTGCGCATAATGGTTTCCAGTTTCCCTATTCTTCACCCAAGCGTTCAAAGCGCGCCTTTGATCCCGGAGATCAATAGATTCCACCTTGTTCTTCCACGAAGTCGCTGGGCTGGCCGTCGCTTGAAGAGAGGTTTGCGTCCGTGCCTCGGCGAATAAGCGCAAGCAATTCCTCGCGCAGCTCTGCGATCTGATCTTGGCGCGTTTCGCGCGGTGGTTCCGTGTGAGGCTTGAATGCTTCCCAGATTACCGTTGCTTGCGGGTCATCCGAAGGATCGCCATCGAAAACACGTTTGCCGCTCTTGCGATCGATACGGACCATGCGAATGCCTGCCGGTGCCACAGCAGGTTGATCACTCCATCGCTCACGTGTCTTTTGGACAAATTCCTTGAAGATCGGCGCGGCGGTATTGCCACCCTGAACCCATCCACCCAGATTGCGCGGCTGGTCATGACCCACATAGACGCCGGCCACTATCTCTGGCGTGCCACCAACAAACCATGCGTTGGTCGGGCCGGATGTCGTGCCGGTCTTGCCAAACAATGGCAGATCGAGATCGCGCAATCGGGTGGCGGTGCCGCGTGTGACAACGCCTTCCAGCATATGAACAGTCTGGAACGCTGTACGTGCGTCCATTGCCTCTTCGCCCTTCAAGCCGAAACGCGGCATGGGCTGCCCGTCCCATTCGGACATATTGCAGCGATCGCAACGGCGGTTGTCCGCACGCCAGATGACCTCGCCTCGGCGGTTCTGGACATAGTCGATGACGGTCGGTTTGTTCAGCCGACCGTGATTGGCCAGCGCAGCATAGGCGTTGACCATTTTCTGAACAGTCGTGTCGCCTGCCCCCAGAGCAAAGGCAGGATAGGGTTCATAAGATCCGATCCCCAACCGTTCGAAAGTATTATTTACCTGCTCCATGCCCGCTTCCATCGCGATATGGATGGTCATCAGATTGCGTGATTGCTCCAGTCCCCAGCGCATGGTGTGCACACCGCCACCTTCACCACCGAAGTTGCGGAAGCATTTCTCGCCCAAATTTGAGCCTTGGTAGTAACAAAAGGTTTGGTCCGGAACTTCGCTGGCGGGGGTCATACCGTTATCAAGTCCAGTTGCGTACACGAACGGCTTGATAGTTGATCCCGGTTGTCGTTCCGCCTGCGTCGCGCGGTTGAAATCACTCAGGCGGAAATCAAACCCGCCTTGCATGGCAAGCATGCGTCCCGTCTGGACAGATTGCGCCAGAAATCCGCCCGATACCTCTGGCAGCACGCCAATCCGAAAGCCGCTACCGGTTGGCCGGACCGCGACCACGTCACCCGCTTTCAGAGCAGGTGGCGGGCTGACGAGCGGTGCTTCATCACCACTAGCGAACCCGATTGTCGCAGAACTGCCGCTGCTTTTGGTGACAACGCCAATGCGCCAATCCTCATAGCGGATTCCCAGGAAGGAACTTTGCAACTGACTTGCCCAATTGCCTTGGCTGACATCGATAGTCGCGATTGGGCCGGCCCAGCCACGACTGCCATGGTAGCTGTTCAGGCCATTGCGCAATGCGTCACGCGCGGCTGTCTGCAACGCAGGGTCGAGCGATGTGCGCACCCAAAGACCACCGGCGTATACGCTATTCGGGCCGTCGTCCGCTGTCTCGCCAAAATCCGCAAGCAACTGGCGTCGCACTTCCTCCAGGAAATAACCCGCATCGACCGAGGGTAGGCTTCGCTGTGTGACCAGACCCAGCGGCTGGTCTTGCGCCGCACGCATTTCTTGAGCAGAGATGAATCCGTTATTCTCCATCTGGCTGAGGACAAAATTGCGGCGATCCATCGCCAGCTCGGCATTGCGCGCACGGCCATATCGCTCTGGCGCCTTTGGCAGGATCGCCAAGAATGCCATCTCGTGCAGCTCCAGGTCGGCAACATCTTTATCGAAATAAGCCTGTGCCGCGGCCTGTACTCCGAAACTGCGGCGGCCCAGCGGGATTTCATTGAGATAGAGTTCGAGAATTTCCTGTTTGGTGAGCACGCTCTCGATTCGTGTCGCCAGGATCATCTCTTTGAGCTTGCGAGTAACGGAATACTCGTCGCCAAGCAGCAGGTTCTTTGCGACCTGTTGAGTGATGGTAGAGCCTCCAACCGCGCGCTCGCCCGAGCTCAACTTGCTGACATAGTCGACAACCGCACCTGCCGTGCCGGTCAGGTCCACCCCGCCGTGAGTGAAAAATGTCTTGTCCTCTGCAGCGAGATAAGCCTCGATCAATTGCTCAGGGAAATCCGCATATTGCAGCTGTACGCGCCGTTCTCGGGCATAGGAATGGACAATCTCACCATCGATTCCGCGAACAACCGTCGGCAGGGGTGTCTCATAGTCAACCAGCCCTTCTGCATCGGGTAATCCGCGTGCTAGCAAGAACCATGATGCAATCAGCAGCAGGACGAACGCACCCAAGGCCGCCGCACCCCAGCGAAACAGGCGCTGCTGACGCCAGTTTTCCCTAAACCACGCGAGCGAGGCCAAGCTATCGCCTTGCAAACGCGCGCGGATGTAATCGAGGTCGAAGGTGATTGCTTTGTTCATGGTCGGATCTTGTAGCTCGGACGGCGCTTTAGCACGCGGTTTCCGCGTCTTGCTACATACTTCGCGATGAACTGTGCAGAAACGGGCAAAACCGGAGGCTTAAATCTGGCCTTGGCGGATGAAGTACACCCGGATCGCACGCGCCATCACTTGTGCAAACTGCGCCTGCCCCTCCTCAGACGCGAGCCTCGCTGCGTCGTCTTGATTGGTAACGAAGCCTGATTCAAAAAGTGCCGATGGCATGTCAGGCGTTCGCAGCACGACAAGATCAGCGGACCTTTGCGCTTGTGAATGGAATGCGAGCTCTCCGGCTCCTTCGCGCGTCACCAGACCAGCGAACTCGGCAGATTCAGCCTGAGAGCGCCGCTGCGACAATTCAACCAACAGATCCGCAACGTCACCGCTTTGGCCTTCGATCGACACACCGTTGACCCGGTCTGCATCATTTTCGCGCCGGGCGAAGCGGGCTGCGGCGACACTCGATGCGCGATCTGACAGCGTATAAATGCTGGCGCCGCTCACCGCTTCATTGCCACCAGCGGAATCGGCGTGGATCGACAGAAACAGATCCGCTTCCATGCGCCGAGCGATATCGGGGCGTTCAGTCAAAGTGATTAAACGATCGTCTTCGCGGGTCAAAGCAACCCGGATACCCCCCTGCTCTACAATCGCATCTCGCAATGCGATCGCCAGCGCGAGCGTGACATCCTTCTCGCGAACACCCGCGCCCACGGCACCAAGATCCCGCCCGCCATGCCCGGCATCGATCACAACAAGCGGGGCTGCAGGATCGCTGGGCCCGTAAATATTTGGCAGCTCAAGTTCGGCCGCAGCATCAGGCATCAAAAGCTGGAGCACATAGTCGCGCCCCCATTCGGGCACGGGCACTTTTACGCCAGCCATCATCAACCCCCCGACCAGCAGGATCGGAAGCAAACCTGTCAATATGATATGTTGGCGTATCGTCATTAACCAAGCGTGTTACGTTGCTGCGCTAAGTAAACGCAATATGGTTGCGGGTTGAAACCCACGGTGCTAGCAGGCTGTCAAGCGGTTTACATTTGCAGAGACGCGACATCCGCTCCCTCCGCAAACCCAACTCCCGCTGCCTTGCGAAGCTATTTTTGCAAGGCCCCACAACAGGTTGATGCAGTGAATAGACAGCCCTCCGACGATTTTGCAGCGCCGCGTGATCCACGCGCGATGGCAAGTGTCGGCCGGGTCGCAGCACAGACTTGCGGTCTTTCTCTCGCAATAGAAACAACAGAATTTTCACCCGTACGCGTTCACGTAGCGGGTCAAAACCCTATCGCCAACCGCTCACATGGAACGGTTGGTACATTCCAAACATCATACAATCAGAGGCGCGCATCGGCCGGAGCATTGCCCCGAAGCCCCCGCGCCTGGAGAATACATAATGGCAATGCGCATGCTCATCGACGCGCGCCACCACGAGGAGACTCGGGTAGCGGTAGTCAAGAACAACCGGATCGAAGAATTTGATTTCGAATCTGCCGAACACAAACAAATCAAAGGCAACATTTACCTCGCCAAGGTAACAAGGGTCGAACCGTCGCTGCAGGCAGCTTTCGTCGACTTTGGCGGCAACCGTCACGGTTTCCTGGCCTTTAGCGAAATCCATCCGGACTATTACCAGATCCCGCAAGCGGATCGCGAAGCGCTGCTCGCTGAAGAAGCCGAAGCAGCAGAGGAAGAAGCCCGCCTGCGCGCCGAAGAGGAAGATCGCGGCGAAATGCCCGGCGACGAATATGACGCCGAAGACGAAGAATCTGGCGAAGCGCTCGCCGAAGATCTAGCCGAAGACGGGGTCGAGGAAATTGACACCTCAGAGAAGGACAAGGTTTCAACTATCGAAGAAGGTCTCGTCGATGGCGACGACGATTACGATGGTTCGGACGATGACGATGACGACGACTCAGAAGGCGATGAGTCCGACGAAGATGACGATCGGGATGATGACAGGAGCGATTCTCGCCGGGGTCGCGGACGCCGTGGACGCCGCCGCCAAGGTAATGGCAAAGGCAAAGGCAAGAGTCGCGCCAAGGAAGTCGACGAAGTTCGCGCACGCCGTCAGGCTCTGCGCCGCCGCTACAAAATTCAGGATGTAATCCAACGCCGCCAGGTTCTGTTGGTGCAGGTCGTGAAAGAAGAGCGCGGCAACAAGGGTGCAGCCCTTACCACCTATCTAAGTCTCGCTGGTCGCTACACAGTGCTGATGCCGAACAGCAGTCACGGCGGCGGAATTAGCCGGAAGATCAATTCATCCAGCGACCGTAAGCGCCTGAAGCAAATTATTGCGGATTTGAAGCTGCCGAAGACTATGGGTCTTATTGTTCGAACAGCTGGCCTTTCGCGGACGAAGCCAGAGATCAAGCGCGACTTCGATTACCTTGCTCGCCTTTGGGATGAGATCCGCCAGAAGACGCTGTCGTCTACCGCGCCTGCTTTGATCCACTCGGATTCCGACCTGATCAAGCGTGCGATCCGCGACATTTACAATCGCGAAATTGAAGAAGTCGTCGTTGAAGGCGAAGATGGCTACAAATTGGCCAAGCAGTTCATGAAGCTGTTGATGCCAAGCCACGCGCGCCGGATAAAGGCATATTCCGATCCGGTCCCGCTGTTCCAGCGCTACGGAGCGGAAGATCAGTTGCGCGCTATGTATGATCCTGTCGTGCAGCTGAAATCAGGCGGCTATCTGGTCATCAACCCCACCGAAGCTTTGGTGTCGATCGACATCAACTCAGGCCGATCAACTAAACAGCACGGCATTGAACAAACCGCTGTCGCGACGAATGTCGAGGCAGCGCGCGAGATCGCACGTCAGCTTCGCCTGCGCGATATGGCCGGACTTGTCGTGATTGACTTCATCGACATGGAATACAATTCCAATGTCCGCAAAGTCGAACGCGCGATGAAAGACGCGCTCAAAAACGATCGTGCGCGGATTCAGGTTGGTCGCATTTCCGGCTTCGGTTTGATGGAGATGAGCCGCCAACGCCTGCGCACAGGCGTGTTGGAAGCGACCACTCGCGAATGCCCGCATTGTGATGGTACCGGTCTGGTTCGCACAGCATCCAGTGCGGGGCTTTCCGCGCTGCGCTTGATCGAAGATGAAGCTGCGAAGGGCAAAGGCACGATTATCCGCCTTGCTGCCAGCACCGAAGCAGCCATCTATCTGCTCAATTCGAAGCGTGACGATCTGGTCGAGATCGAACAGCGTTACGGTGTGAGTGTAGAGGTAATTCCCGAAGGCGAAGACGAAGGCGCGAAAATGGCGGTTGCCAGCGCTGGCCCTCGCCCCACCGAACGACCGAAATTCGAACCAATTGTCGACGATGATGACGATGACGATCTGCCCGAAGAGGTATTCGGCGCTGAGGAAGACGATTACAGCGCGGCTAAGAAGAATCGCCGCCGGCGCCGTGGTGGGCGTGGCCGCAGTAAGAAGCGTCGCGAAGACCAAGTCGAGGGCGAAGGCAGTGAAGACGAAGCTGAGCGGCCCGGAACCGAAACTGACGACGACGGCGAAGAGAAGCCAAAGAAACGTCGCCGGCGTGGTGGCAGAGGCCGTCGTGGCAAAGGCAAGTCAGTTGACGAAGGCGCAACAGAAAACGAAGCAGCCGAGGCTGGTGCCGAGGCTGAGGCTGACACCGTTTCCGATGCAGAAATAGCCGATGATGCACCGACAGAAAAGTCCAAGCGGAAGCGCGCCCCTCGCCGGAAGAAGGCAGACACTGAAGCGATGGCTGACGCCGACACTCCCGCGGCGACCGAGGCTAGCGAAGCGCCTGTTGAAGAGGCAAAGCCGAAAAAGAAGCGCGCGCCGCGAAAGAAAAAGGCCCACGCAGAATCCGCAACGGATGAAGTGACTTCATCTGCCGATGAAGCCCCGGCCGAAGAAGAAAAGCCGAAGAAGAAGTCCGCACCGCGCAAAGCCAAGGCCGCTTCTGAAAGCGCTGAGACCAGAACAGCCGAGGCAAGCGAGCAAAATTCGACCGCTGACAAGGCCGATGATGATGGCAAGCCCAAACGCGGCTGGTGGCAGCGAACCTTTGGCGAGGAATGAGTATCGCGCGGGTGTGGCTCAGGCTGCACCCGCAACTCAAACCGATGTAGGGTCCTGAACTAAAGCCCGGCCTTGCGGGCAATGCCCCATTCGTTCCATCCCGCAAAACGCGGCGCCTTGGGCAGATAGCCCTGACCCATTGGCTCGACATCGAAACCAGCGCCGCGCAACGCCGCAACAATTGGGCGCGTGAGGTGGCAACCACCGGCAATCTTCTTCCAGACCGGCTCGATCCTGTCCTGCCATCGCGCCACATCAACGTCCGGCGTGCGCCCGTGCTCCAGAAACAGCAGCCTGCCTCCAGGGCGCAAGATACGCCGCATCTCCGACATGACCTGATCCGGATCGTCGACCGAGCAGAGCGTAAAGGTGCACACAACTGTGTCAAAACTCGCGTCACGAAACGGGATGTTCTCGCCCACGCCTTCACGGATCGTATTGTCCCATCCACGCGCACTCGCACGAGCGCGCGCATCGTCGAGCAATCCCGCGTGCGGATCGATGCCCGAAAAGCTCGATATTTGACTGGTTTGATAGAATTCCTGATTGAGCCCGCCGCCGCAACCGAGCTCAAATACATCGCCCGTCGCAAGCGGTACGAGTTGTGAACGTCGCTTCATCACTTGCCCCTGCCCGCAAGCAAATGTGACAAGTTTCGGCATCAGATGTGCATCGTACCAAGTTTGCAATCCCATCGGCACCACTCTCCAAGACCGGCGTTGAATTGCGAAGAGACTATGTCTCGGCTTGAAACTTAGCAAGCGGCGTTTTGCTGACCGCTTTGAGCGGCATGTACGACATTGCACAAAGCTTGAGCGATCTCGCGCATGTCACTGCGCAACGCAGTCTCCGCCTCCTCCTCCGGTATAGCGCAAAGCGCGACCACTTGCGGCATGGATAGCCCAATCCGCAAAGTTCCACCCCACTTGCCCCCACGCCGGACGCATTTGACTGGTTGCCCCAGCCTAACCCCTGAAAGTGCCAGCTTGCGATGGACGGCCTGCGCCTCGTCAAAGGTCGGGGTTATCGCTAGCGAGCTGACATCAAGCGTTTCAAGCGTCCGCATCTCAATCGGATGCTCTGCCAGCTCTCCTTCATGCCCGGGCGTGAACGGGCGGACGAGTTGTATGCCCAAAGGTTCGGCCAACTCGCTCTCCATTGCCGCCTCGAATATGTCGAGCAACGCGGCCACACGCGGAGCCGGTAGTTGCTGAAACCTCTCAAGCTCGAATATCGCGCCGTCATAGCGCAACGCCAAGCCTGGGTTCTCGCTATTCTCCAGCGCGTCTCGCCCGGTCCAGCCCTGAGGAAACTCCGCACGGCGGAAAACCTTGGACAATCCGGCGGGCAATCTCGCTGCCTGTTCCACCATCGTTTTGGGAACCAGCGCCCAACCATTGAACGGCGCGCCGCCCATGAACTTCGACCCGGTCAGGAACACCATTGCGCCGCGCGCAAGATATTCGTGCAATGCCGAATTGGTGATCCGCGCCTGACATGCATCGACGACAAAATCGAACCGATCTCCATAGCGAGCTTTTAGCGCATCAATCTCTGCCAATTCCGGCAGTATCAGTCCGGTTTTTGAACCGTGCACCACATGCACCAAAGCATGTTGGCCAGCCTGCAAAGCCAATGTGATTTCGCGCCCGATTGCTTCTGTTATGGTCTCGCTGCAACGGGAGACGCCTTCCGGACACCGCACGGGCACATCAGCAAGGCTTACCTCGCCAAATCCCTCGATCAATGCGCCCTTTTCCGTCGCGATCCCCAAGGCGGTTTCGTCGGCGAAAAACTTCGCATGGGCAGAATGGATACAGCCGCTGCCAACTTCATCGGCACCGAGCAGGATGTTGTGAATACCCCCAGAGGCTTTGCCCAGAACAGCGGCCAGCGCGACATATTCCAGATCGGTGCCGGACGGCGCGAATACGATCTCGACATCATCACCAATCTGATAGGCTGACTTTATTCGCGCGCGTAAACTTTCCAGATGCGCCGCATAGTCCGGCAAACCGCCCGCCAGAACCCCGCGCAAATGCTCGAACGCATCCGGCGAGAGGTCATTCGCCGTGGACGAGGCATAAGCCATCGTTTTGCGGGGATATGGAGCGGAGAAATATTTATTGAGGCCACTTATCGGGTCCAGCGAAGTCCGCGCGTCGCCCCCCGATGATAGCTGTGCAATCAGCTTCGCTGTAAGCTCGTCCATTGCAACATGCGCTGCAATGTCGGGGGTGCTGTATCCGTCTTGACCCATCTATGTCCCGTTTCGACTTGGCGATTACCCATTCCCGTCTTATGGGCCCCGGCAGACAAAGGAAAGGTTCGCTTGCATGTCATTCCCCCATGAGCCTCTGACAATCGACGCCGCGACAAAGCGCGATTGCCGAATCATGTTCATTGCCAAGAACGCGCTGTGGGATGGATCTGGCAGTGCAGAAGATGGCAATCATGCGAGCTATCACGTTGAAATGCGTGAAGTTTTAACGAGACTTGGCTTGAACCTGCGAGTCGAAAACCGCTTCGAAGTGCTGTTTGAAAATCCCGAAGTGGATTTCGTTTTCCCGCTTCTGAACCGCGGCGGTTTTTTCAATTCGGAAATGTTGTGCCCGTTGCTGTGTGAGCGTGCCGGCATCCCATATCTGGGCGCGAGCCCGATTCTGCGCGGTCTTTCCGACGACAAGCACTTGGCCAAACGTTCAGTCGTCGAAGCGGGTGTGCCCACCGCACCCTGGGCTATCTATCGCCGCGGCGCGCCAATCAATCCGTCGCTATGCCCGGCGGGAGAGCGCTTTGTGGTCAAACCCAACAACTCCTCTGCCAGCTGGGGCGTGAATGACGCAACCGATTGGGCCAGCGTCATAACTGCGATCGATAGCGTGCACGCGCTAGGCCACGATGCGCTGGTCGAGCCATTCATCCAAGGCAGCGACGTCGAAGTGCCCGTTATCACCATCAATGGCGAGCCTGTTATCATGCCGATGATGATCTTCCGCCAGGCAGACCCATCGCATCTGCGCACCTATCAGGAAAAGCGCGATCTTGTTGACCGCAGCCAGAAATATTCGCTCGATCCGTTCGAAAATGCGGACATGATCGCCCAGATCACTGACCTGACGCAGAAGGCGATGCAGGAATACCGCCCGTTCGATTACGGACGCTGGGAATTCCGCGTGAATGAGGGCACCGGAGAAGTGACCTTCCTTGAACTCAACCTCAACTGCAACCTCTGGTCACAGAAAGTGTTCGGCCGCTCGGCAGAACTCGCTGGCTGGACGCAGGAGCAGCTGATCGAGACGATCCTGGCGGAGAGTTTGAGGCGACACGGGCTGATGGCCTAGGGCCTAAGAAGACTTTTTGGAACGATGGCGGGTTGTCAGTTTTTGCTTGGATGACAGCCAAGAGCTGGCAGTCCGCTAACGACCCCAAGGCCGCTATTCCGGCGAAGGCCGGAATCCAGTCGATTTCGGGGTATTTCTTCGATCATAGCTGGACCCCGGCCTTCGCCAGGGTGACGACTTAATCCAAAGTCCACTTCCCACCCCAATTGAGGCCTCTAAGATTGGCCAAGAATTGGAACGATTGCGGACATTGAGGTTCAAGCCGGAATCTCCTCACCTTTCCAGTCGAAGACCTTGCCGGATTGATCCGGCCCTAGCCCGTTCAGCACGCCGAGCAAGTTCGCGGCCGCTTCCGCCGGGTCAGTCAATTGCCCGGCTGGCAAACCCGACTGAAACGGCTGTGACAGCGCGGAATCAACCGTACCCGGATGCAAGCCCACCACAACAGCCTGATCGTGTGTGCGGCCAAGCTCGATCGCAAAATTCTTCAGCAGCATATTGAGCGCGGCCTTGCTCGCGCGATAGCTATGCCACCCGCCCAGCCCATTCTCGGATATCGACCCCACGCGTGCTGATAGCGCTGCAAACACAGCTCGGCGATCGCGCCGCAGCAAAGGAAGCATATACTTGGCGATCATCGCCGGTCCGATGGTGTTGAGCGCAAACACTTCGCCCATCGCCGCGCTATCCAACCGCTTGTAGGTCCGCTCCGGCCCGGTTCCATCCGCCAAAGTCAGCACACCGGTCGCCACTATCACAAGTTCCGGGGGATTTGCGCGCATCGACTCAGCGGCACAGGCAATGCTCGCTTCATCGGTCAGATCAAAACTAAATGGGATCAAGCCAGTTGCCTCCGGCGCACTTCCGTTGCGAGAGCCTGCGTAGATTGTTCCCACGCCGCGATCGGCCAGCTTCCGGACCAGCGCTGCGCCAATACCGCCTGAAGCCCCGAAAACTGCCGCTGTGCGCGGCCATTGCTGTCCTACATCACTCATACCGGATAGACGGTTGACATGGCCATGAAGTTCCCCTCACATCCCGTTTCAACCCCGCGGACCGGCGCAAACCCTTTCCCCTCTTGGACAGTGTTCGATGTGTTCCATCCTGTAGGAATTCAGCGCGCGCCGCAGCACTGTTCAATTCGGTTCACCACCCCCCTCAAAAGTCTCAACAGCAGATGGCTTGCCCTCCTCGCCTCAGCCGCTAGATAGGGGTCGCAAAGTAATGGGATTCACGACTGATATGGCTACCTTCACGCTCCCCAAGAACTCCAAGATCACCGGCAAGGGCAAGGCCCACAAGGCCGATGGCGGTTCGCGGATCAAGAAGTTCACAATATACCGCTACGATCCCGATAGCGGAGAAAATCCGCGTTACGACACGTTCGAGCTGGACCTCGACAATTGCGGCCCAATGGTTCTAGACGCACTGTTCAAGATCAAGAACGAAACCGATCCGACGCTCACCTTCCGCCGCAGCTGCCGCGAGGGGATTTGCGGTTCATGCTCGATGAACATGAATGGCAAGAACGGCCTTGCCTGCACCACCGCAATCGAAGACCTGCCGGGCGAAATCCGCATCACTCCGCTGCCGCATATGGAAGTGATCAAGGATCTGGTGCCGGACTTCACGCATTTCTATGCGCAATACGCCAGCATCCGCCCCTGGCTGCAAACCGTATCACCTACGCCAAGCGGCAAGGAACGGCTGCAATCGCCCGAACAGCGTGAAAAGCTGGATGGCCTTTACGAGTGCATTCTGTGCGCCTGTTGTTCGACTTCTTGCCCGTCCTATTGGTGGAATTCGGACAAGTTTTTGGGCCCGGCCATCCTGCTGCAAGCCTATCGCTGGCTGGCGGACAGCCGTGACGAGATGACTGGCGAGCGGCTCGACCAGCTGGAAGACCCCTTCCGCCTCTATCGCTGCCACACGATCATGAACTGCGCGAATGTGTGCCCCAAAGGGCTTTCGCCGGCAAAGGCTATCGCTGAAACCAAGAAGATGATGGCAGAGCGCGCGATCTGATATCGTCATGCCGAGCAAGGATGTATTCGAACATGGGCCCGATCCTGAACATCCGGGCTGGCATCACTGGAATCTGAAAGACGATACACTATTCAACGGCGCGGTGATGGGCAAGCTTATTACCCGCAAGGAAGGCGACAAGTGCCGCCTGCGCATGTTTCCAGAGCGCAAACATGAAAACCTGCAAGGGATCATCCATGGCGCGGTAACGCTTGGCCTGATCGATATTTCCATGTTCACCACCATGCATGGTGTCGGCAGCGGCAATGCCGGGCCATCTGTGACGCTGGAGCTATCAACACATTTCATCGGCGGAGGTGACCCTGCGCGCCCGCTTGACGCAGTGACAGAGATCATGCGCGAGACTGGCAAGCTGGTTTTCGTGCGCGGCGAAGTGGTGCAAGATGACGATTGCGTAGCTGCTTATAGCGGCATCGTGCGCAAATTCGCGCCGCGCGGGTAATGCGGTGAGCGGCATCCTCGCCCGCTATTATGCGCTGATTGAGGCTGGAGAACTCAAAGCCGATCCGGACCAAAGTGCTGCAGTAACGCGGCTTGCAAGGCTTCAAACCGATTTGGAGACCGTGCCGAAACGCGGTTCAGTGCTGTGGCGCGCGCTCA
Source organism: uncultured Altererythrobacter sp. (assembly GCF_913057185.1). NCBI lineage: Bacteria > Pseudomonadati > Pseudomonadota > Alphaproteobacteria > Sphingomonadales > Erythrobacteraceae > Altererythrobacter > uncultured Altererythrobacter sp. Next base: position 1,522,654 of record NZ_CAJXNK010000001.1, on the reverse strand, counting down.
CTCGAAAACCGGATTCGATCGAAGGCGTTTACATGTGGGGCGGCGTGGGCCGCGGCAAGTCCATGCTGATGGACCTGTTTATCGAAACCTTAGCAATTGATCGCAAACGCCGGGTCCATTTTCATGCGTTCATGCAGGAAGTTCACGCGCTTCTGCGCGAGGTTCGTAAAGGAAAGACAGGGGACCCCATTCCGCTGGTTGCCAGACAGCTGGCTGAGGGGATCCGCTGCCTGGCCTTTGACGAGATGGTCGTGAACAATTCAGCTGATGCGATGATCATGAGCCGGTTGTTTCGCGCACTGATCGAAGATGAAGGGGTAACCGTGGTCACTACCAGCAACCGACCGCCGCATGATCTCTATAAGGATGGGCTCAACCGCGAGCATTTTTTGCCGTTTATCGACCTGATCTGGGAACGGCTCGAAGTGATGTCATTGAACGGCCCGACTGACTATCGCCTGGATCGATTGGGTGGGATCGACTGCTGGCATACGCCACTTGGCGACGCGGCCACCGCGCAGGTTCGCGAAGTCTTCTTTCGCCTGACCGACTACAAGCCTGAAGACGCAGAGCACGTTCCCTCAGCCGAGCTGGATGTGGGTGGCGGACGTATGCTGCATGTACCCAAGAGCCTTAAGGGCGTTGGCGTTTTCAGTTTCAAGAAATTGTGCGGCGAAGCGCGTGGTGTACCAGACTATCTCGCGATCGCCCGGGTCTATCATTCGGTGATAATTGTGGGCATCCCGCAGATGGGCAAGGACATGCGCAATGAGGCGGCACGCTTTGTCACGCTGATCGATGCGCTCTACGAACATCGGGTAAAGCTGTTTGCAACCGCTGCGGCGCAGCCGGACGATCTATATATCGAAGGTGATGGAGCGTTCGAATTCGAACGTACGGCCAGTCGCTTGATGGAAATGGGCAGCGACGAATACATGGCACTCGGCCACGGAGAACAGGAAACAGTTAGAGACTAGGCGGCAGCGATCCGTTCCGCCAGGCGGCCTTGCGCAGCAACCAGTCGATTCATCACTTTCAAGTCCTGCTCACGAAGTTCCAACGCGGTGTCTGCCCACATCTCCGTGATCTTGTTCAACTCACCAAGTTTCAGGTTCCACGCATGCTTCATGGCTTTACGCGAACCAACCAGCCCGGCGTGGCGACGCTCGGAATTCTTGATGAATTGCTTGCAGGCGTTGATCCCGTCGCCAGGCTCAGCGAGCTCGTGAACAAGGCCAAGCTCGAACATCTGCTCTGCAGTATAGGTTTCGTTCGAAAGGATGAACTGTTCGGCCCGCGCGCTGCCCAACTTTCGATAGAGCAGTGCGTGCGCGCCCATACCCGGGAACAGACCGAACATGATTTCCGGCAAGCCGAATGTGGCCGTACGCTCAGCGACAATGAAGTCGAACGACAGAAGCGCTTCAAAGCCACCGCCCAAAGCAGCACCTTGCACCAGACCGATTGTGAGCATCGGAATATCAAGGTTCTTGATATTGCGGTCCAGGATAGCGCAGCACCTGTGACCATATTGGACCAGCCCTTCGCGATCACGATTGCGGATAAGTTGTTCGAATAGCGCCAAATCCCCGCCGAAGCAGAATACGTCCTGCGCACGGCTGCCCAATATCAGATAGCGCAGCGGAACCTTGCCTTCACCAAATCCGGTCGGGATCAATTCCTGCCAACGCTCAAAATCGTGCAGCATCGGCGGAGTAAAGCTCGGTCGTCCTTCGGGGTTCATAAACGTCCAGAGTGCAGCAGTGCGATCGTCGTAAAGAACGTCGAGCTCGTTCAGTTCAAACAAGCCGTCCGGAATGGCCGCGTGCTTCACGCTCTCAACCAGCAGTTCTTCGTCACCTGACAAAGGTATAGCTTGCGAAATACCACTATCCATCGTTGCGCGCCCCAATTACCGTGAAATCGGGAGAAATACTTAAAATCTTTAGAATTGATTCAAGCATTTCTGATTTCGTTTGGCGAATCTAAGCGAGAGAGGAGTCGCTTGGCAAACGCAAATTTGCGACGCGTTTGAGGGACAAGTGCCAAATCGGGGCAGTGGAAAGCGATTGTCCAGTGTCAGGAAGCAAGCAAAAGACGCAGAAATCCGCCGATCAACGCACTATGTGACGTCAGGTTGCGCCCAATCGGCCACACCACCGGAAAAATTTGAATTGAGGTAAATCGGCTGTTTCCCGCAGTTTCAGGCCGCTTCGCTATCGACCGCTGGCTTGGGCTTGGTGTCCGTTTCAAGCCAGTCAATCAGCATATCGAGCACGCTGCGCACAGAATATTCCTGATCTTCCAGGCGCTTCTCCAGCTCGGCAATACGATCATCGCGAGCACCAAGCTACTGCTTGATCTCTGCCAGAGCGAATTCGATATGTGCGGCTTCTTGTTCTTCAGACATGGTGCAAAGCTCCCTAATACCAGCAGGGCTAAGCCAATTTTATGAATAATAGGTTAGGCTTAGACTAGTATTTCCGCCGCTGGACCGTGCCCGAGAAAATTGGCTGGAGACGCGCTAGCACCGTACGCACCGGCGCAAAACACAGCGACCAGATCACCGACCTGCGCCCGTGGCAAATACGCATTGTCGGCCAATCGATCGAGCGGCGTGCAAAGGCATCCCACCACACTGGCCTCTTCTTCCGGTGAAGCACCAAAACGCGTGGCTATCGCAACAGGATAGTTTCGCCGAACCACAGTCCCGAAATTTCCGGACGCGGCCAATTGGTGATGCAGGCCCCCGTCAGTGATCAGATAAATCACTCCGTGGCTACCCTTGCGATCAATGATGCGGGTTAGATAGACGCCCGCTTCGCCAACGAGATAGCGCCCCAACTCGATGCAAAGATCGGTTTCGGATAGGCTGTCTGGCAGTGCATCGAAGCGTTCGCCCAAAGCCCCGCCAATCACAGAAATATCGAGCGGCGCATCGCCAGAGAAGTACGGAATGCCAAAGCCGCCGCCCATATTGAGCTTCGGCAGTGGCGCGCCGATCTCATCCGAGAGCCGGTTCGCGCATTCCAGCACATTGCCTTGCGCTTCAATGATCGCCTCCGCGCTTAGAGCCTGACTTCCTGTAAAGATGTGAAGCCCGCGCCATTCAGCACCAGCGGAAATCACTTCTCGCGCCAGAGCCGGCACACGTTCGGCATCGACGCCGAATGGCTTGGCGCCTCCCCCCATTTTCATGCCCGAGCCTTTTAGCTCGAAATCGGGATTGACTCGGATTGCGATGCACGGTGCCTTTCCAAGTCGCTCGCCGATCGCCATCGCACGCCGCGCTTCACCTTCGCTTTCGCAATTGAGCGTTACGCCGGCAGAAATGGACGCTTCCAGTTCCTCATCGCGCTTGCCGGGCCCGGCGAAACTCACCCGCGCGGGATCGATACCGGCAGCCTTGACCATCTCAAGCTCGCCAGCAGACGCGATATCGAATCCGTCGACTAGCCCCGCCATATGTTCGATAACTAGCGCAAACGGGTTGGCCTTCACCGCATAATTGATGCCCAAACGTTCGGGCATTGCCGAGCGCAGCATAGAAACGCGCTGATCGAGATGTTCCCTGGAGTAGACAAAACAGGGTGTGCGCCCGGCAAGATCTACCAGCTCGCTCGCTGCCCTCCCCCCAATCGCCAACTCTCCATCAATCGCAGAGTAGCCCGAAGGAATCGGTCCCGTTGGTTTGGGTTTCATACCGAAAGCTCCCGCTGCAAGGCGGAGCGGTCGATCTTGCCATTGGGATTCAGCGGCATCGCTGTGCGCCAATGGATGACTTGCGGCTGCATGAAATTGGGCAACTCCTTTGCGAGCAGTTTGGGCAATTGTTTGTCGGCATCGACCGCCCCCGGCTCAGCACGAACGACCAAATGCACCGCCTGCCCTAGCCGTTCATCCGCAATTCCCAAAGCGACCGCTTCTGCGACCAGACCCGTGGCAAACGCAGCTTCTTCCACTTCCTGTGGGCTGATGCGGTTGCCTTGGCTCTTTATCATCGCGTCCCACCGGCCGATAAAATAGAGCAAGCCCTGCGCATCGCGTTTAACCCGGTCTCCAGACCAAACCGCGATGCCGCCATAGTTCGACATCTTTGGTGAGGGCTTGAAGCGCTCGGCGGTGCGTTCGACATCCTGCCAATATCCTTGCGCGACGAGTGGCCCGCAGTGGACGAGTTCGCCTTCCTCGCGAGGCGCAGCAAGCTCGCCAGCATCATTGATGACGAGAATTTCTGCAAAGGGGATCGCGGTCCCCATCGAGGTCGGGTGCGAATCCACGAGATCAGGATCAAGAAACGTTGAGCGGAACGCTTCGGTTAGCCCGTACATCGGAAACAGCCGCGCTTCAGGGAATATCCCGCGCAAATCACGGACAATATCTGTCGTCAACGCACCTCCGCTATTGGTCAAGCGGAGCATAGGCGCGACGGCCTGTTCACTCCAATCAAGCTCGGTCAATTGCACCCACAAGGGAGGAACCGCCGCCAGCGTTGTCACCTGATGCTTCGCGCAGGCCTTCATGACATCTTTCGGGAACAGGTAATCAAGCGGTGCAACTGCTCCCCCCGCATACCAAGTGCTCAAGAGCTGGTTTTGCCCGTAATCGAAAGACAGCGGGAGCACAGCGAGTGTGACGTCATCAGACGCCATACCAAGGTAATGTGCGACGCTGGCCGCGCCGAGCCACAGATTGGCATGGCTCAACATCACGCCTTTGGGCCTGCCGGTCGAACCGCTCGTGTATAGAATGGCGGTCAAGTCATCCGGATCCGCATTGGAAGGCGGCATATGCTCACTGAGCTCGGCAGCGGAATCAAGCGCATCATTCTCCTCGATCAGACGACAGTGTTGCGGCACATCGCCCGCTTCGAGCGACTTCAAACGCGCCTGCGTCCCGATCAGTATCGTTGCGCCGCTATCGCTCAGGATGTGCGCGGCCTGCGCATGTTTCAGAAGCGGGTTGATCGGCACATGGACCAACCCTGCGCGCGCGGCAGCCAGCGGCATCAGACAAGTCAGCTCGCCCTTGGTTGCCCAAGTTGCAATGCGAGCACCCTTTTCCGGAGCCTGATGCGCAAGCCATGCGGCCAATCGCCGCACCCTGTCGCGCAGATCAGCAAAGCTCAGTTTTTCCTGCTTCAGGATCAGCGCAACATCGGCATCTGCGCCGCGCTCAGCCAAATGGTCCAACGGAAAAGGGGTGGGATCGGGTTTAGCAGTCATCGCTGCACACCAAACCCGCACATGGCGACAGCGTCAATCGGATAATCACCCCATCCACCAGTCACTTGCACCTTCAACAACGCACGGCTAAGGCGAGCGGCCTTTTCGTTGTAGGGGAACTTCACCAGTGACGGGTGAAAGCAAGACTGACGGACATGCCAACAAGCGTGGCCTTCCGCCAAACCGTTCGGCGATTGATCGCGATCTAAAAGCCATTCTGGTCGATGTGCTTGGCCTTGAGCCGGACGAGGTCGATGAATTTGACAATGAAACGGGCCTGTTCGGTCACTTGCCTGAACTGGATTCCATGGCAGTTGCCGGCCTTTTTACCGAGATCGAAGACCGCTTCGACATGCTGATCGAAGATGATGATGTTGATGCAGAGATGCTCGAAACCTTCGGCGGGTTGCTGGCATTTGTCGAAATGAAGCTGATCGAGGGCTGATCCGGCAAGATCACCCACGCGTCCAATAGCTCGCCAGTTCAACATGCGTTGACCAGCGAAACTGACCCACAGGGCGCAATTTTTCCAGACTAAAACCTGCTTCAATCAGCTTGGTACAATCACGCGCCCAGCTGACGGGATTGCAACTGATGTATACCACGCGGTTGACGCTGCTGGCCGCAATCTGCCCGACCTGTTCTTTCGCACCAGCTCGCGGGGGATCAAGCAGAACGGCTTCAAAACGGTTCAGTTCGTCAGGCTGCAATGGATTACGAAACAGATCGCGATGCATCGCGGTCATTGGTAATCCTGCGCTTGTGGCCTTGCACGCGAGATGTGCGTCGCGCGCGGCCTCAACGGCGAGCACCTTTGCAGGGTTTGCCAGCGTAAAAGCAAAGGTGCCGAGCCCGGAAAACAGGTCCGCGACGCTTACCGCATCGCCAATCCATACTTTCGAGTCAGCGACCAAAGCGTCTTCGCCGTCTTGCGTTGCCTGTAGAAAACCGCCCGGCGGCATCCCGACGGGTCGGCCCGAGAGCGTAATTGTAACCGGCTGCGGTTCCCATTGTGTCTCCGCGCCGTAACCCTGATCCAGCGTCAATCGCGCCAAACCGTTCGACTGCGCGAATTCCAACGCAGCCTCTGTTGCCTCCAAGCCTTCCAGCTCCAGATGCTTGATGCTGCAATCCACGCCCTGGTGTGCCACCGTCAGATCGATATCTACCGGTCGCTTGCCCCCATGCTGCGCGACAAACTGCCGAAGCTTTGGCAGTAATTCGGCCAGTTCGGGCCGCAGGATATGGCATTCCTTCAGATCAACGATCTTGTGCGAACTGCCTTCGCGAAAGCCGAGCGCAGCGCCTCTTGCTGTTCGCAGAGCATGCAAGGTCGCGCGACGCCGTGTTTTAGGCGGCGAAAGGTGTGTGGGCAGCAATTCACCTATCGAGAATCCGTGCTTTTCCGCTTGAAACGTCACCCGCTCGGTAACGAATTGCCGTAGAACATCCTCGTCTGCGTGTTGAAGCTGGCATCCGCCGCACTGCTCGAAATGCTGACACACAGGGGCAATATGATGCGGTCCATGTTCAAGCGCCCCATCAGGGCGCAAAACATCGCCCGGTACACCGCCAGCCGCATGCTGTCCGTCTGCGGTCACACCGTCACCGCGCGCCGCAATGCGAATGATTTGGAAGTTTTCGCTCATAGAGCTGCGGCGATAGCGGCGGAAACCGCCAGCGCAAGGTCATCTGCGCTAAAAGCTGGCCCGCATTGACGTGCGGCCTCACCATGCAGCCATACCGCTTCGCACGCGGCATCGAACGGCTCGCGACCAGATGCCATCCGGCTAGCGGCAATTCCTGCCAGCACGTCTCCGGTACCCGCAACGGACAGCCAGCTAGGAGCAGGCGGCGCGATTGCCAAACGCCCATCAGGCGCGGCGATCAGCGTATCCGGCCCCTTTGCAAGGATGACCATCCCGCTGGTCTTCGCGAGAGCAAACGCGCAAGCTTGCCGATCCGGCGCAACGATAGCGAACGCGCGGCACAATGTCTCAAACTCGCCATCATGCGGCGTCGCGAGACATGGCATGTCCGCTCGCAACATTCCCGGTTTCAAGAGCACCAGGGCATCCGCATCGATCACAATGGGCTTACCGCAATCAATCGCCATGGCCAGCCGGTCCTCAGCCTCGCGATCACGACCAAGCCCAGGGCCCACCAGAACCGATGCAATGCGGTGATCACCAAGCGTATCTTCAAGTGAAGCCTGATCGATCACGAGCCCAGCTGGCGGGTTGGTGGGCAAATGGTGCGTCAACAGCTTCACATAGCCAGTGCCCGCGCGCATCGCGGCCTGGCTGGCTAGCAAGGTCGCACCCGGCATTGCGCCACCAACCACGGCGCATAGCCCGCGCGTATATTTATGCGCATCGCTCGCTGGCACAGGGATATCCGGTTTTCCGGCCAATTGCGCCGCCCCTTCGATCGCGGCAACTCCAATCGGTACCAGCCGAAGGTCACCCATCATTTCGCGAGCAGGCAGCCGCCAATGCGCGAACTTCCACGCACCTAGCGCTATCGTAAGGCGGTAATCCGGCAAACGCTCGTTGAGCAATGCACCGCTATCGCTCTCAACACCTGAGGGCAGATCAACTGCAATGCGAACAGTGTGTCGCTTCGCCAAATCGCGCAGCATCAATATGTGTTCACCGCTCAGCGGTCGCGCCAAACCTGATCCGAACAGGCAATCAACCAGCACCTGTCCCGTGACATCCTTGCCCGAGCTGAGCAAAACGCCTTTGTATGCCCGGCGCGCATTTTTTGCAGCATCAGTCTTAGGCGTAATGGGTGCTACAATTTGCACTTCATCGCCGCGCTGGCGCAGAGTCTCTGCGATAACATAGCCATCGCCGCCATTATTGCCCGGGCCGCACAGCACAGTGACCGGCCGGCCCGCTGCAACACGCCAGACCCACTCGGCTGCGCCCCTGCCCGCAATCTGCATAATTTCGTCTACGCTGGTGCCAGCATCGATCAGGGCCTGCTCTGCGGCCTGCATTTGAGCAACGGTCAGGACTTGCGCGTTTTTCATGCGCAGCAGCTTATCAGATATCTCCGAAAACGTGGCGTTCGGATTTCGCACCGGGATGCGTAAGCGCACCTTTTACCGCCGGGCCGACATTCTGCGCATAACGCCACAGCGCGCCGGACTGGTAATCATTGGTGCGCGGTTGCCAGGCCTTGCGACGCTCGGCCAGAACAGCCTCATCGACCTCCAGATCGATTGTGCCAGATTTCGCGTCGATGCTGATGATGTCGCCATCTTCAACCAACGCGATCGGACCGCCATCCGCCGCTTCAGGGCCAACATGACCGATACAGAAGCCGCGCGTCGCGCCGGAAAAGCGCCCGTCCGTGATCAGCGCAACGCTTTCACCCATACCTTGCCCGTAAAGTGCGGCCGTTGTGGAAAGCATTTCCCGCATACCGGGGCCACCTTTGGGGCCCTCGTAGCGGATCACGATCACACTGCCATCGCGGATTTCGCGATTTTCAACCGCGGCAAACGCATCTTCCTCGCAATCAAAGCATTGCGCCGGGCCTGAGAACTGCAGTCGCTCCATTCCCGCCACTTTCACAATCGCACCATCGGGGGCCATGCTGCCCCTCAGGCCCACGACGCCGCCAGTGGGTGTGATCGGATTGGAAACTTCGTAGATTACCTTTTGATCGGGGTTCCAGGTGATCTCCTCCAGGTTTTCTCCGATAGACTTGCCTGTGACCGTAATCGGTTCTGGATCTAGGAAACCGCCGTCCAGCAGCGTCTTCATCACCATGTAGACCCCGCCTGCTGCATGCATATCCTTGGCGACATATTGCCCGCCCGGCTGTAAGTCAGCGATGTAAGGCGTAGACTTGAAAATCTCCGCCACGTCGAACAGGTCGAAATCGATCCCCGCTTCGCTCGCCATGGCGGGCAAATGCAGCGCGGCATTGGTAGATCCGCCAGTCGCAGCGACAACGCGCGCCGCATTTTCAAACGCGGCCCGCGTGCAGATATCGCGCGGGCGTAAATTGCGCGCGAGCAGTTCCATGACCTGCTTACCGGCAGCAACCGCCACTTCCTCGCGCGACTTGTAAGGTGCAGGAGCCATATTACTGTTCGGCAAGGACAAACCAATCGCTTCGCCGACACACGCCATGGTGTTTGCGGTAAACTGCCCGCCGCAAGCTCCGTGTCCCGGACACGCGACTTTCTCAAGCGCGATCAGCTCTTGCAACGGGCAATTTCCCGCCGCGTGCTGTCCCACAGCTTCGAATACGTCTTTGACCGTCACATCCTTGCCATGAAAAACGCCGGGCAGGATCGAACCACCATAAACAAAGATAGAAGGCACGTTGAGCCGGAGCATTGCCATCATCATACCCGGAAGGCTTTTGTCGCATCCCGCAAAACCGACCAGCGCATCATAGCAATGCCCACGGACGGATAGTTCGACCGAATCCGCGATGACCTCGCGGCTCACCAACGAGCTTTTCATGCCTTGGTGACCCATCGCGATGCCATCTGTCACAGTGATGGTGTTGAAACGGCGGGGCATACCTCCGCCTTGCTCTACGCCAGTGCGGCAAATGTCTGCTTGCGCATCAAGCGTGGTGTTGCAGGGCGCAGAATCGTTTCCGGCAGAGGCCACCGCCACGAAGGGCCGCGCAATCTCTTCTTCAGTCAGCCCCATCGCATAGTAATAGGACCGGTGGGGTGCCCGTTCCGGGCCGACCGAAACGTGGCGGCTTGGCAATTTCGACTTATCGAAGCGCGAGTCAGACATTTTCTTTCCTGTTTCACTAAGTTTGCGAAACAGGCAGTGCCTTCACTCCATCGCCAGCGCAACCCTGTTTGCAACATCTGTGATCATCGCTGCCCAGCGCGATTGCTCTGCACGGGTAACAATCAGGTCCTGCCTGATCTCCAGCGCGATATAGGCGCGGCCGTGAGCTTCGGCATGGCGGTTCATCGTCGCGTTCAATTCCTTACCCGAGTAGGGCTGATTATCACCCACATTGAGCCTATGATCACTGAACAGCCGAATTGCATGGCGAGCGGCGCGATCATCATTGTTGTACAGAAGCGCCACTTCCCAAGGGCGCTCTTCGTCACTGGTTGCCAGCGAAGGTGTGAAGGAATGGAGCGATATGATCAATTCGGGCTGGGCCGCATCAAGCCATTCTCCCAGCGCCTTGTGATATGGCCGGTGCAAACGCTCCAACCTTGCTTCAAGATCGGCGCCAATATTGCCCGGTATCAGGTGCCCGTCACTTTCCGTGGGGACCACGTTCTTGTGATTTTCCTCGCGGTGCATGTCGCATATCAGCCTGCTGACCGTTGCCAGATGCGCGGGAATGTCGTGGCGGCGCGCCATGCGAACTGCAATACCTTCGACGCCAATATCGAGCGCGATGTGCTGTTCGAGCAAATCAGCTGAAATGCCAAGCTCGATGTCTTCCGGCACGAAATTGGTTGCATGGTCCACCACACATACGATCCCGCCAGGTTTGGGTTCGCCCACCTGGCGATAGGGTAGGTCATCAATCATCATTGCTGCATTTTACCTTAGTAAACCTGACATTTGCCACCATTGCGGCTCGAGCTCGGCCAAGACACGCGATGCGCGATCGCGGTGCTCCGTGCTGTCATAGAGCGCAAAACAGGTGGCGCCGGACCCTGACATTTCGAACATCCATGGATCAGTTTGACCCAAGCGCTCAAGAACATCTTCTATTTGCGGGCACAGACTGAGTGCGGGTGCGCGCAGATCATTGCGACCTTCCAGTGCGATATTGCGCGCAGTTCCTTTGGGCAATGGCCCGCGATCTTCACCATCCCACGCTGCAAAAACTGGCCCGGTAGGCACGGGAACACGTGGATTGACCAGCAACACAGCCATGCCTGCCATGTCGTTCTTTACCGGCTCAAGTTCAGTCCCGGTGCCGCGCCCAATTGCCATCTCGCTTCGCACGCAAGCTGGTACGTCGGCGCCAAGTCGCACCGCCGCGTCCTCCCATCCTTTTGGGAGACCGTGGACTTGCTCGACAATTCGGAACAGAGCGCCTGCATCGGCTGACCCACCGCCCAGCCCGGCGGCGACCGGCAGATTCTTTTCGAGCGTGACATGCAAACCCTGCGGGCGCGGCAAGGCAGAAAGTGCGCGAGCGACAAGGTTGCCAAACGGGTTATCCAGCACATCGGCGAACTCACCGTATACTTCGAACCGATCCGCCTCGGCTGGCTGCGCAGTCAGAACATCACCATTATCTACGAAGGCGAAAAGCGTTTCCAGTTCATGATAGCCGTCATCGCGCTTTACACGTACATGCAGCGCGAGATTGATTTTGGCGAATGCAATTTCTTTTACAGTCACGCACCTGCTCTAGCGGGAAAAATTGTGTCTGTCCGCTGATAGTTACAGCGAGAGCTTATCAGCTGGTGACAGCTTCTTTGGCTTCCTCTGCCAATGCAGCTTCGGCTGCACGGCGATCAGCGCGTTCTTGCTCAGCTTTTGCGCGATCAGTCGCCACCCGGCGCGCCTGTTCGGCCAACCCGCGCCAAGTCTTCTCTGCTCGCAGATGACGGTCACGGACATTTTCCAGTTGAGCTTTTTCGGCATCGGCGGCGGCTTCTTTGGCGCGCGCATCGTAAAATTCAAACGTCTGGCTCATGTGGTTCTCCGGGCAAGAAGTGTTGCCTCTCCCACTCGAACAGCGGGAGAGGCGAAATTCGAAATTTAGTCAGCAGCCGAGAGGTTTACGGCGCTTTCCTTGCCATTACGGCCGATCTCAACTTCGTAGTTCAAGCGTTGCTCTTTATCGAGCGAGTGCATGCCAGCGGCCTGAACGGCTGAAATGTGAACAAAGCTGTCATTCGAACCGTCGTCTGGCTGGATGAAACCATAGCCTTTGTCGGTGTTGAAAAATTTGACAGTACCGGTCTTACTCATGTGCGTTTCCTTTCAAGAAACGAATTCACCCGCGCGACGGAAGTGCCACGTAGGTCGTGCGTCAGGTCGTAAAGTGAAAGGAAGTCGTCGTCTGGTTTACGCGAGCACCAATGGTACTTAGCGGTCGTCAAATATCGAAGTCCGTCGCGTTATTCGACGTCAGCAATGATTGTTTAGCACAGAGACAGGAAATTACCTAATCAATAGCGCAATCAGCGTCATTCCTGCCGTAAAGTCGCTTCAAAAGGGCTAAGAGCAAGGCCAGCTTTCGCATTCATTGCACGGGAATGAGGTAGACTACATATTCGGATAGTTAGGCCCGCCGCCGCCTTCAGGAGTGACCCAATTGATGTTCTGGTTCGGGTCCTTGATATCACAGGTCTTGCAGTGGACGCAGTTCTGCGAATTGATCTGGAACTTCGGCTCCCGCCCTTCTTCCTCAATCCATTCGTAGACACCTGCCGGGCAATAGCGCGCCGATGGACCACCGAAAATGTCGTATTCGCTCACCTTTTGCAGGTCGCGATCCTTCAGCTGCAAGTGAACCGGCTGATCTTCTGCGTGATTGGTAAAGCTGAACGCGACATTGGTCAGGCGATCAAAGCTGATCTTCCCGTCGGGCTTGGGATAATCGATCTTGGGATAGAGGTCTGCGCGGCCTGTATGCGTATAGTCAGGCGTATGCTTCATCGCAATCGGCAGTCCGATCTTGAGTGTCCGCATCCACATATCCGCGCCAGCCAGAACCGTGCCGACATCGCCGCCAAACTTGGCAACCGCAGGTTGCGCATTCTGCACCAGTTTCAGTTCGTCCGCGATCCAGCTTGAGCGAACCGCTGCGTCGTAATCCATCCGCTCGTCATGCTCACTACCGGCTGCAATCGCCGCGGCCAGACTCTCTGCCGCCAACATGCCGCTCTTCATGGCAGTATGGCTACCCTTGATGCGCGGCACGTTCACAAAGCCAGCTGCACAGCCGATCAGCGCGCCACCCGGGAACGCAAGCTTTGGCACAGACTGCCATCCGCCTTCGTTGATTGCGCGCGCGCCGTAAGCAACGCGGGTTCCACCTTCGAGATACTCGCGGATCGCCGGGTGCTGCTTCCAGCGTTGGAACTCCTGATAAGGCGAAACCCATGGGTTGGCGTAGTCAAGCGCTGTAACGAAACCCAGCGCCACCTGACCATTCGCCTGATGGTAAAGGAAACCTCCGCCCCAGCTGTCACTTTCTGAGAGCGGCCAGCCCTGCGTGTGGATCACGCGGCCCGGCTCATGCTTGTCCGGGTCAATGTCCCACAATTCCTTGATGCCCAGGCCATAGACCTGCGGCTGACAGTCGGCCTCAAGATCGTATTTCGCCTTGAGCTGCTTGGTCAAATGGCCGCGCGCACCCTCTGCAAACAGGGTGTATTTCGCCTCGATCTCCATGCCCGGCTGAAAATCGCCTTTGTGGCTGCCATCTTCGGAGATGCCCATGTCCTGCGTAATGACCCCGGTCACCGCGCCAGCATCGTTGAACATAACCTCTGCCGCAGGAAAACCAGGGAACACCATCACGCCCAGCGCTTCGGCCTGCTCGCCCAGCCACCGACACATATTGCCGAGCGAGCCGGTATAGCATCCCGCGTTACTCATGAGTGGCGGCATCATCAGATGCGGCATGTCCCACTTGCCGTTCTTGGTCAGCGCCCAATGCCAATTATCAGTGACTGGCGTTTCTGCCATCGGGCAGTCCATCTCGCGCCAATCCGGGAACAACTCGTTCAGCGCTTTTGGATCAACCACAGCGCCAGACAGAATATGCGCACCGATTTCAGACCCTTTTTCAAGGACGACAACTTCTAGTTCATCATTGATCTGCTTTAATTTGATTGCAGCAGACAGGCCCGCCGGGCCTCCACCAACAATTACAACATCACAGGGCATCGATTCACGTTCAATAGCTTCGGCGCTCATGAAGTTCTCTTCCTTCGGAAATCGGTGTTCAACGTCATGCAAAGCCTTGATTGCTACGCCTTCCAAGGTCAAGACCCGCAATTGTGAGTATGGCCAATCAAGACACGCTGACTGCGCGCGATTTTGACGCGCTGGTTTCATGGTGGCGGGATGCCGGCGTGGATTGTGACTTTGTTGATCACGCTACGGATTGGCTGGCAGAGCCTGCGGTTGCCGAAACCACCGAAAAGACCGTGGCAAAGGCCAAGCCGAAGCTAGAATCCGCTGAGACACCGCCTCCACAAAAGATTGATCTTTTCGCTGCAAATCGGCCTGCCGACCTCGCTTCATTCCGCGAATGGTGGATGAGCGAGCCGTCGCTCGATGCGATCGGACCGCGCGGTCGGGTGGCTCCGCGAGGTAACGCCGGGGCCAAGCTGATGCTGATCGTGGTCGATCCCGAGCAAGGCGATACCGAAAAACTGCTCTCGCAGACGCAGGGCCAGCTGGTTTCCCGAATGCTCGCGGCGATGCAAATTGCAGAGAGCGATGTTTATTTCGCCTCCGCTTTGCCGCGTCATACGCCGATGGCCGATGGCGCGGCGCTCGTGCAGGCGGGATTCAGCGAAGTTTTACAATACCATATCAAACTTGCCTCGCCACAACGTGTGCTAGCGTTCGGGGCTAACCTTTTGCCGCTTTTGGGGCACGATGCGGCGCAAGAGCCTGCTTCTTTGGAAAAAATTAACCAAGAAGGGTTCAGCGTAGCTGCCATGGCGGCGGACGGGCTCGACAGCATGATGTCAATGCCGCAGCTCAAAGCCCGTTTCTGGCAGCGATGGCTCGAATGGACAGGCACGTAAGCGCAATGGCACACTACAGCGTAAGAGCATTGGCAATCGGACTTTTTGGAAGCGTTGCCGCGCTTTCTGCGACTCCGGCTTTGGCTGCGAACAGTGCAGCGGATTATTTTCGCGAACGCGCCGAAACGAGCGAAGTCCCGCAAATCCTGAGCGACGCAGACCAGGCACATTACCGCGACATTTTCACCGCAATTGCTTTGGAAGACTGGAGCCGCGTTGATGAGCTGTTAGCGAAAAGCCATGACGGTTTGCTGCAGCAAGTGGCGCTCGCCGAATACTACACACATGCCAACAGTCCAAAGATCGACGCCGGGAAAATAGCAGCATGGCTCGAGATGGGCACCCACTTGCCGCAAGCCGAACAACTAGCTCGCTTGGGCGAAAAGCGCGGGCTGGAGTACACACCCTCCCTCCCCCGGACTCAAAGCTTTAATCGTCAGTCCTATGCTTCCAAGCGGCTCCGGCCGCGAAGCGTACAAGACGGCACCATGCCACAGGATATTCGCAGCGAAATCCTGGAGCACATAAAGAATGACGATCCCGATAGCGCGCGCCTGTTGCTAGAGGGGATTGACGAATTGCTCAGCGCCGAAGCGCGGGCCGAGTGGCGCCAGCGTGTCGCCTGGAGCTATTACATCGAGAATAATGATCCGATGGCTCTGGCGATGGCACAAACCGTTACCGAGGGCGCTGGCGCATGGCTCGCCGAAGGGGAATGGGTCACAGGGCTGGCCGCATGGCGCATGGGCGATTGCGACACCGCCGGTCGCGGATTTGCCCGCACAGCCGAGCTTGCCAGCAATGTAGAGCTCAAGACAGCCGGCCATTTCTGGGCCGCGCGCTCGCTGACCCGTTGCCGAGCACCAGGAGCTGCTACCGAACATCTGCAAGCCGCCGCGAGATACGACGAAACGTTCTATGGCATGCTTGCGCTGGAGCAACTTGGGCAGGATATCCCGACGCAATATGCCGGTGCCGATTTTGCACCCGCCGACTGGCAGCGCCTCCGCGATGAGCAAAACGTGCGCATCGTGATTGCCCTGATCGAAATTGGCCGTAGCGATCTGGCTGACGAAGTCATCCGTCATCAGGCGCGCATCGGTGATCCGAAAGACTTTGCCGCGCTTTCACGGCTTGCTCGCGAACTTGGCCTCCCGCAGGCGCAGCTTTGGATGGCACACAACACGCCGCGCGGCAGCGATCCGGTACCTGCTCTGCGCTATCCCACGGCCCGATGGAAGCCGACGACCGGATGGCAGGTGGATCCGGCACTGGCCTTTGCGCTCGCATTGCAGGAATCCGTATTTCGCGCCGACGCCGTCAGCCCGGCCAATGCGCGCGGGCTGATGCAGATTACGCCAATCACCGTGCGCGAACATGCCGGCCGGATGAATATGAGCGCAAGCTACGTCAATCTCAACGATCCCGAGACGAACCTCGCTTTCGGGCAACGCAATCTGGAGATGCTGCGGGATAGCAATGCTACGCAAGGTCTGCTGCCCAAGATCATGGCCGCCTATAACGCAGGCCTGTCACCCGTGACGCGCTGGAATGGTGAGGTCCGCGATCAGGGCGATCCGCTGCTCTATATGGAGAGTATCCCCTATTGGGAAACACGCGGATATGTGAACGTGGTGATGCGCAATTACTGGATGTATGAACGGCAGTCAGGCGCTCCGTCAGAAAGTCGAAAGGCGCTGGCGCAGGGCCTTTGGCCAAGATTCCCGGAAAGCCGCGGTGCCGGTGCGGTTCGCCTTACCGGGCGCAACTGAAAAAGGACGCAAGAGGACATGTATGGCGATTGATCCGGACAAGACATTCACCCCGATCAATATTGCTGTCCTTACCGTATCCGACACTCGCACAGCAGAGAATGATACCTCGGGCGATATCCTTGCCGCGCGCATTACAGATGCAGGGCACAATCTCGCCGCGCGTCTGATCCTGAAGGATGATGCAAACTTGCTCGCAAGCAAGTTCAACGACTGGATCAATGATCCGCAGATTGACGCGATTGTCTCAACCGGTGGAACCGGCCTGACCGGTCGCGACGTAACGCCTGAAGCGCTCGCTCAGTTGGACGGCGCGCGCGATATTCCCGGCTTTGGCGAGCTGTTCCGTTGGCTCAGTTACAAGACAATCGGTACTAGCACCGTGCAATCGCGCGCCTGCGCAGTGGTTGCTCGCGGAACATATATATTTGCCCTACCCGGCTCGAATGGCGCGGTGAAGGACGGCTGGGATGGCATCCTGACCGAACAACTCGACAGCCGCAATCGACCATGCAATTTCGTAGAACTGATGCCGCGTCTAAGAGAGAAATAGGCTTTCGCACACTAAAGAGGCGTCTACGTCTCATTCGTGCTAATTCGGCAAAGGCCGGTGGTTTTCGGTTAATTGTGCTGCAGAGGGGCTAAGAAAAAATACCAGCTGATAATGAACCGCTCTAATAAGTACGCAACATACTCGATACGAAACGGATCAAGCTTTTCGGGGCGCATGAGCATGTTGGGCGTTGCACTTAAACCTTACAATCGGCGAGACAACTATCTTTGCATTTCAAAACTAAACGTGTCGATAGTGGACAAACGTTGTTAGTCTTGGCCGCAGCGAACGAATCACCCGAAGGCAGCGCCCACCATTACCGGCTTGAAGCGGATGAGGCGGCTGTCGACCAGCGCCGCGGTGCGGTTCACCACGGCTTTCTGGTAATCCGCATCCTTGATCATCTCAAAGAACGCGCCTGAATTGGGATAATGTGCAACAAAGCCATCGTGCCATTTGCGGGTATCGAGGCCTGTCACCATCGTCTGAAATGCGCCCCGCCACACGATCTCTCCGCCGACCCGGCGAAAGATCGGGCCGGACGTTTTGCCGTATTCCTCATAGGCGCGCCTCCCGCTCCAGCCGTTCCCGTGATGCTCGTGTCCTTCAGGGTATTTGGCAAGGTGACGGTAGAGCAGCAAGTTGAGCATATGGATCGGCTCGTCGCGCGGCAGATCCTTGAATGCCTGAAAATTGGTGGGCGATGGATCGATGTAGACTTCGCTCATGCTGTTCACCCCTCCAGCTTATAATCGGCGAACCGATCACGCAGGTCTTTCTTTGAAATCTTGCCGGTTGCCGTGTGGGGAATTTCATCCACAAACTCGATCGCATCGGGCATCCACCACTTAGCAATCTGCGGTTCAAGATGCTTGAGGATATCCTCCTTCGTGACATCGGAACCTTCGCCTTTGACCACGAAAAGGACGGGCCGTTCGTCCCATTTCGGGTGCGGCATGCCAACGCATGCTGCCTCTGCAACGCCTGAATGGCCAACAGCTGCATTTTCCAGCTCGACCGAACTGATCCACTCGCCGCCAGATTTGATCACGTCCTTTGTCCGGTCCGTCAGCTGCAACGTACCGTCCGGATGGATGATGCCAACGTCACCGGTGTCGAACCAGCCATCCTGGTTCGCCGCATCCTGCTCGGCCTTGAGATAGCGCTTAATGATCCATGGTCCACGAATTTGCAATGCACCGGAAGTCTTCCCATCGCGGGGCAGTTCGGTCATCATGTCATCAAGATCAACAATGCGCAGCTCTACTCCGAAAACCGGGCGACCTTGCATTGCGGTCTTGTCGACTTTCTCCTCAAAGCTAAGTTCGTCCCAATCCCATGTTGGGCCGCCGACTGTACCGATGGGTGAGGTTTCAGTCATGCCCCAGGCGTGCTGCACGCGAGTGCCGTTCTTCATCAGGCGCTCGATCATGAAGCGCGGGCAAGCCGATCCGCCAATCGTCGCAGCCTTCAGCGGCGGCAGATCAATCCCCTCTTTGTCGCAATATTGGAAATGGGCGAGCCACACGGTGGGCACGCCAGCGCTGTCGGTTACTTTCTCGCGGATCATCAAATCATGCAGCACCGCCGGATCATTCACCGCGCTGAACACGAATTTGATCCCTGCCATCGCGCCTGCATAGGGCAAGCCCCAGCTGGCCGCATGAAACATGGGGACAACCGGAAGCATGCAAGAGGCGCTGCTGAAGTTGAACGCGGCAGGCTGCAAGCCCGCCAATGCGTGCATCAGTGTTGAGCGATGCTCATACTGCACGCCCTTGGGATTTCCGGTGGTGCCGGATGTGTAGCAAATCATGCACGGATCAGTCTCCGCACCGGTAACCCATTCGAAGTCTCCGTCATGCTCACCAATCCAGTCCTCAAACGCGGGAGAATGCTCACCGCTGTCATAGCAGATGTAATGCTCGACTGTGGTCCAGCGCTCTTTCATCCGGTCCACAATCGGCTGGAACGCCGCATCGTAGCAAAGCACCTTATCTTCGGCGTGATTGACGATGTATTCGAGCTGGTCATCGAACAGGCGCGGGTTCACTGTGTGAAGCACCCCGCCCATCCCCGCAACGCCATACCAGCTGACCAGATGGCGTGAATGGTTCATCGCAAGGCTGGCAACCTTGTCACCTTTCTTGAGGCCTAATGCCTGAAGAGCCTGCGCCATTTTCAACGCATCTGCGCGAATTCCGGTCCAGTTTGTGCGCGTCTCGCTGCCGTCGGCCCAACGTGTCACGATCTCGCGCATTCCCGCCTCGCGTGCTGCGTGATCGATCACATGGGTGATCCGCATGGTCCAATCTTGCATGGCTCCGAGCATCAGGTCTCTCTCCTCAATTGAAATCCTCGTTTGAAACTGTCATGCCGAGACCGGATGTGCTTTGCAATCGTTCAAAATTGGCCTATGAATTAGCTTTCAAGCCGATCGTCAGGCAACCAATCTCAAATTCGCACGGCCGCGCAATGGTTGAAGCTGGACATTGCCGATGCCTTCGACCGCACCCAACCGCTCAGCCAGTTCGCCATCCAGCGCAAAATCCTCGCCTAGAATGATGGTGACATACTCACCCGCGTCCAACAGGACCCGGACGATCACTTCACCACCCATCGACGTATTGCTGCCTTCGGACGCCGGGACCAGCTCCAGCCGCAGATCAGCGAGCGCTTCCAGGCTGAGTACATCAAGCATCAATCGCATGCGCTTGCCGCCCCGAACTTCATCTAGCGGCCGTGCACCCCGCACCGTTACGCGCGGCGGTTCACTTGGATTGGGCGAGTCCAGTTCGACATTGAGCAAGATGCAAGTGCCTTCAGCTGCCCATTTCTCGAACTGAGGCACCAGGCTTTCTTCGAAGCATGCCGCGCTGAACTGCCCGGACGAATCGGAAAAGTCGCCTCGGATAAAGTCTGCGCCGCGCTTGGTGCGGCCCTTACTGAAGCCTTCCACCATCGCCGCCAAGACGGCTGGTGAACGCCCCCCGGCAGGTGCGCCGGCCTCCATGATCGATTGATAGCTGCGCGCGCCATTGGCAGATGCAAGATGCCAATATTGCTGGACGGGATGAGCGGAGAAATAGAAGCCGAAATTCTCGCGCTCTTTGGCCATCTGCTCGGTACGAGACCACGCTTCGGCTTCCTGAAGCCGCAAGTCCTCATCCGCGGCATCCTCGCCGCCGAACAATGCCGCCTGCCCACTCGACCGCTCTCTCTCTGCCGCATCGGCAACGGCCAGGAGCATGTCGATATTGGCAAACAGCTTCCCGCGGTTCTCATCCAGGCAATCAAGCGCGCCCGCAGCGACCAAGCCCTCCAACTGCCGCGAGTTCATTGAACCCTTGGGGATTCGTTCGAAGAAGTCCTTCAGGCTGGTGAACGGGCCAGAGCCTTCGCGCTCAGAGACGATCGCATCCATCGCCTTGTCACCGACATTGCGGATGCCCGCGAGGGCATACCGCACTCCGTAACCTCTATCGGTCTGTTCGACCGTGAAACGCGCCTCGGAATGGTTGATCGAAGGTGGCAGAACTTCGACCCCGCCATCGCTGCCCGGATATCGCCGCGCATCATCTACAAAGACGGCCAACTTTTCAGAATGGTGCATGTCAAAGCACATCGAGGCGGCGAAGAACTCTTCCCGGTAATGCGCCTTCAACCACGCGGTCTGATACGCCAGCAGCGCGTAAGCGGCTGCGTGCGATTTGTTGAAACCATAGCCAGCGAACTTGTCGATCAAGTCGAACAGTTCGTTGGCCTGCTGCTTATCAATGCCTGAAACTTCCTTGCAGCCATCGATGAAACGCTGGCGCTGCGCGTCCATCTCGGACTGCTTCTTCTTACCCATCGCGCGGCGCAGCAAGTCCGCATCACCCAGCGAATATCCCGCCAGAATCTGCGCGGCCTGCATCACCTGTTCCTGATAGACGAAGATGCCGTAAGTTTCGGCCAGAATGCCTTCCAGCTTGGGGTGCGGATATTCGATCTCGGCTTCGCCATTCTTGCGTTTTCCGAACAGCGGGATGTTGTCCATCGGGCCCGGACGATAAAGCGAAACGAGCGCGATGATGTCGCCGAAGTTGGTTGGCTTCACTGCCGCGAGTGTGCGCCGCATACCTTCGGATTCCAGCTGGAACACACCCACGGTGTTGCCTGACTGGAGCAGGTCATAAACCGCCGTATCGTCCCACTCGAGCGCGCCGAGATCGATCTCGACCCCGCGCTTCTCCAGCAGATCAACCGCTTTGCGCAGCACCGACAGCGTTTTGAGGCCGAGGAAGTCGAATTTCACCAAGCCGCTGCTCTCGACATATTTCATGTCGAGCTGCGTCACTGGCATATCCGAACGCGGATCTCGGTACAGCGGCACCAACTGCGCCAGCGGGCGGTCGCCGATCACCACCCCAGCGGCGTGGGTCGAACTGTTTCGCGGCAACCCTTCAAGCTCCAGCGCCAGATCCACCAGCGCCTTCACCTCGTTGTCGTTATCGTATTCGCGCTTGAAATCCGCCGCGCCATTCAGCGCGCGCGGCAGCGTCCACGGATCTGTCGGATGGTTCGGGATCATCTTGCACAGCCGATCGACCTGACCATAGGGCATCTGCAGAATACGCCCGCAATCGCGCAGCACCGCCCTCGCTTTCATTTTACCGAATGTGATGATCTGCGCCACGTGATCATACCCGTATTTGGCTTGGACATAGCGGATCACTTCGCCGCGCCGTGTTTCGCAGAAATCGATATCGAAGTCCGGCATGGAGACGCGTTCGGGGTTCAGGAAGCGCTCGAAAAGCAGACCCAGCTTGATCGGGTCCAAGTCTGTAATCGTGAGAGCCCAAGCGGCAAGCGAACCGGCACCAGAGCCGCGGCCTGGCCCCACCGGAATACCGTTATCCTTGGCCCATTTGATGAAGTCCGCAACGATCAGGAAGTAGCCGGGGAAGCCCATCCCGACGATGATCTCGACCTCGTAATCCAGCCGGTCAAAATAGACCTTGCGTTCTTCCTCTGATAACGGGCCATAGGGCCCGAGCCGCGCTTCCAAACCTTTGCGCGCATCTTCGGCGAGCATTCTCGCTTCACCTTCCAGATCACCCGCAAGACTGGGCAAGATCGGCTTTCGGTCGGGTGGAATCACAGCGCAGCGTTGTGCAATCACCATCGTGTTCGCGATCGCTTCCGGCAAGTCCGCAAACAGCTCTTCCATCATCGGCGCAGATTTGACCCATGCCTCCCGATTGGTGTGCGGGCGATCCTCGGCATCGATATGCGATGAATTGGCGATGCACAGCATTGCGTCATGCGCCTTGTAGAAATGCGGCTCGGCATATTGCGCGGGGTTGCTAGCCACCAAAGGCAGATCGCGCGCATAGGCCATATCCAACAGGGCTTCTTCTGCCGCAATACAGACCGGATCCGAATGCCGGGCGATCTCGATGTAGAGCCGTTCAGGAAACAGCGCTTCGAGCCTGGTAATGAGTGCGTCGGCATGATCTCTCTGCCCCTCAGCCAGCAAACGGGTCAGCGCGCCCTCACCCGCACCAGTCAGCGCAATCAGTCCCTCTGTGTGCCCTTCAAGCTCGCTCAGCTGCACATGAGGTTCAAATTCGAGTGGCCGATCAAGATGAGCTTTGGAGACCAGGTGGCACAAATTGTCATAGCCCGCCTCATCCTGCGAAAGGAGTGGCAGATAATCGACCTGACGCCCATCCTCGTCACGCGCGATACCCAGCAAAGTGCCAATGATTGGCTGAACGCCTTCATCAATGCACGCGCCCGCAAAGGCGACCGTCCCATACAAGCCGTTGCGGTCACAGATGGCGATAGCGGGAAAGCCGCGTTCCTTCGCAAGCTTCGCAATCGCCTTGGGCTCGATGGCTCCTTCAAGCATCGAGTATGATGATTGCACACGTAGCGGAACAAACGGAGCGAAAGCCATTTCGCTACTTTAGGAACTGCTGCGCGATTCGGAAGCACCGAACCGCGTTAATTCTCCACAAGTGGACAGACTTACCAAATGGCTTGTCTATTGCGACCCAATTTCACCGACCAATGTCCGCAATTGGGTCGTTAGCGGTCTGTCCGCTTTTGTCCGGAAGCTAACCCAGAGCCGCCACGCTAAACCGACATCACAGCAGTTTTTCGATATCCTTCGCGATCCGCTCCGGCTTGTCGGTCGGGGCATAGCGCTTCACCACATTGCCTTCGCGGTCGATCAGGAATTTGGTGAAGTTCCATTTGATGCCGGTTGAGCCCATCAGACCCTTCGCTTCACCCTTCATCCAGTCATACAGCGGCGAGGCATCCGGCCCATTGACGTCAACCTTCTGCATCAGCGGAAAAGTGACGCCAAAGTTCACCTTGCAGAATTCCTGGATCTCGTCGGCATTGCCGGGTTCCTGCGCGCCGAACTGGTTGCAGGGGAAGCCAAGCACTTCGAAACCCTGATCCTTGTACTTCTGGAAGACCTTTTCCAAGCCGTCATATTGCGGGGTAAAGCCGCACTTGCTGGCGGTGTTTACGACCAGCAGCACCTTGCCCTTCTTTGTTGCAAGATCGAGCTCTTCACCGCGGTTGGTGGTAACGGTAAAATCGGCAATCGTGGTCATTCTGGTGCGTCCTCTTTCGGGCGATAGGTAAAGTCGAATGCGCTTTGCCACGAAACACCATGGTCCGTCGAGGATTCTCCGAACTGTCGCATCGATCCATCTTCATTTGCCGTGTAGCTCATCCGCACAAGCGTGTGCGGGGCGCCCGGCGATGGCCAGATCCCGGTCAGCACCATTTTGCCTTCAGTTACGCCGCCGGTGAACTCTACCGCGCCCGGTGAAGAGCCAACCCATTTCTGTCGTCACACGCCGGCGTTAGTGTCCCAGTGATTAAGGCTGGTTCCGCCGGCCCCGCGCAATGGCATCCAGCTTTCAATCACAGCGCAACCATTGTGCTTGCGCTCTATCCGGCTGTCGGCGACCTTGGCATCCCCCCCGGTTTGATAGACATCCCATTCACCCAGCCAGAAATCAAACCCCGCATGCCCTTCGCTGTCGCAAGCTGGTGGGGATGGCGGCGGCGATGGTTGCTGCGCGCCGGGTTCAGGTGCTGACTGCAGCAGCAATGCGGCGATAAGCGATGTAAGCATGAAATTCCCCCCGTTGTTTGTGGGGAGAAGACGCCAGATAGAGCCTGCCGTCAAAGCCGCATCCATCAGACGCCAACGCGCCTCTGCCAATGTCGGCGAGCTGTTAAGTTAGCATTCCGTCGTGCAAACGCACCACACGGTTCATTTTGCTGGCAAGCCGTTCATTGTGCGTCGCGACCAGCGCCGCGCTGCCCTCGCCACGCACCAGCGAAAGGAACTCGGCTAGCACCCGCTCGGCCGTGTGCTCGTCCAGATTTCCTGTAGGCTCGTCAGCCAAAACCAGCACCGGGCGATTAGCCAGGGCACGCGCCACAGCGACGCGCTGTTGCTCGCCGCCAGAAAGCTGGCTCGGGCGGTGATCCATCCGGTGACCTAGACCCAACGCGGTCAGCAGCTCTTCTGAACGTGCTTCTGCAAATTCGCGATCCACTCCGGCGATCATCTGCGGCATCACAACATTCTCGCGCGCGTTGAAATCGGGCAATAAATGGTGGAATTGATAGACAAAACCCAGATGGTCGCGCCGCAAGCTGGTGCGCTCTTCGGTTTGCATCGTTGCTGCTTCCTTGCCCGCGATCTGGATCGAGCCTTCGAAACCACCTTCGAGCAGGCCAACAGCTTGCAACATGGTCGATTTACCCGTTCCGGACGGCCCAAGCAAAGCGACGATCTCGCCCGGCCTGATATCAAGATCCGCACCGCGCAGGACTTCGATTACAGTATCGCCCTGCTTGAAGCTTCGCTTGAGTCCGCGGAGTTTGACAACCGGCTTCTTCTCCTCGTCGGCTGCGGTTGTATGCAGGACATCACTCATAACGCAGCACCTCCACAGGGTCAGTGCTTGCAGCTTTGAGCGCCGGGTAGAGGGTGGCCAGGAAACTCAAGATCAAGGCGAGTGCAACTATACCTGCGATCTCAACGGGGTCCGTGCGCGAGGGCAATGTCGAAAGGAACCGCACTTCAGGGTCCCAAATCTCTTGCCCTGTGACAAAAGCAATGAAGGAAACAATTGGCTCCCTGAAGTAAAGCACGACGAATCCGAGCCCCAGTCCAGCGATTGTGCCGAGTGCTCCGACGGTAAATCCAGTTGTTACAAAAATCTTGGTCAGGCTTTTGCGAGTTGCGCCCATTGTCCGCATGATCGCAATATCACGCGTCTTCGCACGCACCAGCATGACAAGACTCGACAGAATATTAAATGCTGCAACCAAAACCATGAAACTCAATGCAAAAAACATTGCGACGCGCTCTACCTGGAGCGCTTCGAAAAGCGTTGCATTCATCGTTTTCCAGTCGGCAATCACCGCGCGTCCAGCGAGCTTTTCCTGTACTGGTGCCAGTATCTCTCCAACCTTGTCAGGGTCAGTCACTTTAATTTCGATCTGCCCCACACTGTCGCCCATCAACAGCAACGTTTGCGCATCGGACATGGGCATCATCACGAACTTCTCGTCAAAATCGAAGATACCCACCTCGAAAATCGCTGACACTTCATACCCCACCTGGCGCATGGTCGTGCCAAATGGAGTCGTGCGGCCCTGCGGGTTGATGATCGTAATAGTGTCTCCCACCCGCGCGCCGATGTTCTGCGCAAGGCGAGAGCCAATCGCTACCTTGCTGGCATCAGGCTGAAGCTCTCCGATATTGCCCAGCAGTACCTTGTCAGCCATGCTGGCCAGATCATCCTGCGTCTGCCCGCGCACAAATATGCCCTCGACGCGTCCGTTAAATGTCGTCAGCAGCGGTTGCTCGATCAGCGGGTTTGCTTCCGCCACATCAGGGGTTGATTCAACCTCGCGCAGGACTTCTTCCCAGTTCGAAAGCCGTCCGCCATAGGCCTGCACCACCGCGTGGCCGTTCAAGCCAACAATTTTGTCGAGCAATTCAGCGCGGAAACCGTTCATCACGCTCATCACCACCACCAGCATGGCAACGCTGAGCATGACAACCCCAACCGAGATACCGGCAACCAGCGCAATGAACGCCTCCCCCTTGCCCGGCAAAAGGTATCGTTTGGCAATCATCCATTCGAATGGAGAGAGGATCACGGTCTATCTGGGCCCTCGAGAAAGTGACTGACATCAACTGGCAGAGCCTGGCTGAACGCAGGATTTAGGGCGCGCTGCAGTTCAAGGCAATGGAACAACTTGCGTCTTTCCCGATCAAAAGCTTGTGACACTGCCGCTATCGCCCTTGTAATCCTGCTGTAATATCGCCATTGACGCGGCGACGGTAACACGCGGCGCTAGCGGGCAGGCTCAGCATGAACTGGACTAATCCTTTCCTCGACGAATTTGGCGACAAGTTGCGCGAGGAATGTGGCGTGTTTGGCGCTATCAACGCATCTGACGCTTCTGCGGCGACCGCTTTGGGGCTGCATGCCTTGCAGCACCGCGGGCAAGAGGCGGCCGGCATCACCAGCTATGACGGTAAGGAGTTCTTCTCTCGCCGCGGGCTTGGCCATGTCGCAGAGAATTTCTCCTCGCCGGAAGCCATTGCGGAACTGCCCGGCTATATGGCCGCTGGGCATGTGCGCTATTCCACCACCGGCGGTGCGGGCCTGCGCAACGTACAGCCGCTCTATGCAGACCTCGCCAGCGGCGGTTTTGCAGTCGCGCACAATGGCAACATCTCGAATTCGCAGAAGCTTCGCGCCGAACTGGTTCAGAACGGCGCGATTTTCCAATCCACATCCGACACCGAAGTGATCATCCACCTTGTCGCAACCAGCCGTTATCCAACTATGGTCGACCGGCTGGTTGACGCGCTGCGTCTGGTCGAGGGGGCCTACGCGCTCGTAGTTATGACACCTGAAGGCATGATCGCATGCCGCGATCCGCTCGGCATTCGCCCGCTTGTAATGGGAAAAATGGGCGATGCAGTTGTCTTTGCCAGCGAAACCGTCGCGTTCGATGTCGTCGGCGCAGAATTTACCCGGGAAGTCGAGCCAGGCGAACTGATCCGTGTCGATTTCGAAGGCAAGATCGAAACATTGCGCCCCTTCGGCAATCACAGTTCGCGACCATGCATCTTCGAGCATGTCTATTTCAGCAGACCGGATTCATTCTTCGCGGGTCAATCGGTCTATGAAGCACGCAAGGCGATTGGACAGCAATTAGCTATCGAAAGCCCGGTCGACGCTGATCTGGTCGTGCCCGTACCGGACAGCGGCGTGCCCGCAGCCATTGGCTATGCTCAGGAGTCGGGCGTACCGTTTGAGCTGGGCATTATCCGTTCACACTATGTCGGGCGAACATTCATCCAGCCTTCGGACACAGCGCGTCATTCCGGCGTTAAGCGCAAGCACAACGCCAATCGCGGTCTTGTTGAAGGCAAGCGGATCGTGCTGATCGACGATTCAATAGTCCGCGGCACTACTTCGATGAAGATCGTCGAGATGATGCGCGAAGCAGGCGCCAGCGAAGTACACTTCCGCGTTGCCAGCCCACCCACGGCGCATAGCTGTTTCTACGGTGTCGATACGCCGGAGCGTGAGAAACTGCTCGCCGCCCGGATGGACGTTGAGCCCATGCGCGAATACATCAAGGCAGATAGCCTGGCATTCGTGTCTATCGACGGCCTGTATCGTGCCGTCGGCGCTGACCACCGCGAGAACAGTTGTCCGCAGTTTTGCGATGCATGCTTTACGGGCGATTATCCAACCTCGCTGACAGACCTAAATGCCAAGGACAGCGACGACGCTCAATTAACATTCGCAGATCACAAGGCAGCTTGAGCCATGACAGACGGCAACAAACCACTTGAGGGCAAGCTCGCGCTTGTCACCGGCGCAAGCAAAGGAATAGGCGCTGCAACTGCAAGAACACTTGCTTCCCAGGGGGCTCACGTGGTGCTGGTCGCTCGCGACGTCAAAGCGCTCGAAGCGGTAGAAGACGAAATTCACGCGGAAGGCGGTACTTCCACCATCGCCCCGCTCGATCTGACCGAGCCCGAATCGATAGCGCGTCTGGCCCAGGCAGTTTCAAGCCGATGGGATGTGCTCGATATCATGGTGCTATCTGCCGCCTATCTGCCAACTTTGACGCCCGTCACGCAGATCGATCCGAAGCAGTTTAATCAGGCGTTGAATCTCAATGTCTTGGCGACGCAAGCCTTGTTGTCCGCGTTCGACCCCATGCTCAAACGTTCAGAGGCGGCCCGCATTATCGGGCTCACAAGCAGCGTGGGCGCCGGCCCCCGAGCCTATTGGAGCGCATATGGTGCATCCAAGGCTGCCTTTGATAATATTCTTAGCTCTTACGGGCAAGAAGTTGAAAAGATTGCTAATATCCGCGTTGCGATTGTCGATCCCGGTGCCACGCGCACCAGCATGCGTGCCAAGGCCTATCCCGGTGAAGATCCCGAAACGGTAAAGCAGCCTGACGTCGTGGCGACCCGTATTGCCGAGCTAGTCCAGGAAGGTTTTGAGACCGGTCATCGCGAGCGCGTTGACGGCTAAATCGTACGCCTGTTACCGCGCAATACCATTCGGTTAAATCGCCGCTAACCACTTTCCTATACAAATGGGAAACCGCGCTCGGTCAACGTGTGTGAAGCTTAAGGCCATGTTCGCAAGATCAGCGAGCACCGGTTCGAGAGCAAGATACGCTAGAACTCAAGGAATTCGGGCATGCATACAACGCAAGACCGCTACGAAATCTCCGCGCAGGAAGATCGCTGCGCTCCACGCAAGAAGCTGACCAGCCAATGCTATCGCTGCGCGCATCGGGTGGCTGCGCCTTCCCAAGCGTGGTGCACGACCTGTCCATCTCCGGCTTCTCCGCCGCCGCGATCAACCGGATGCATGAAGGCCAGGTTTGCTGGCTGACGCTGCCCGGCCTGGAATCGCTCCAGGCGCAGGTTGTATGGTGGGAAAACTGCATTGTCGGCTGCGCCTTCACCAAACTGCTCAGCCCGATCGT
Organism: uncultured Altererythrobacter sp.; assembly: GCF_913057185.1. Classification (NCBI taxonomy): domain Bacteria; kingdom Pseudomonadati; phylum Pseudomonadota; class Alphaproteobacteria; order Sphingomonadales; family Erythrobacteraceae; genus Altererythrobacter; species uncultured Altererythrobacter sp. The sequence goes on along the minus strand of NZ_CAJXNK010000001.1, from coordinate 1,493,299 downwards.
GCATGACAACATCATTCAGCGTTACGCGCAGATGAGCGCTTACCGCAGCGTTTAATCATAGTGCGGGCCGCAGCTAAGATCGCCGTTGCTGAGTTATTCAGCTGCGGCGATTTTTTGCACCAACTGATACCATTCGCCTCGTGCATTACTGGTAGCTGTGGGCCAATTGCTGACCACCGCAACCACAAGGCCCTGCTCCGGTATGATCGTAATCGATTGACCGAATATGCCCTGGGCACCGTACCCGCCATCGTAGACCCACCATTGATAGCCATAGCCGAACCCCGGGCGTTCGAAGTCCACTTTACTATCCCCTGCATCGCCAAACCAGCCATCAGGAACGACGCCCTTACCGCCTTCCAGAGCAAATTGCCCCATGCGGGCATAATCAGCCAAGCGGATCGACAAGCAGCAGCCACCGATGCTGCCGCCGCGCGGGTCGCTCATCCAGAACATATCGGCTTCAAACCCTGCCGGGTTGACGACCTTCTGCTTGGCGTAGGCAGCTAGCGGAAGACCTACAGCATTCTCTACCACCAGACCGATAAGATTGGTCTCGCCGGTCTTGTAGACCCATTTCTCACCTGGTGGCGCTTCGCGCGGTAGGTCCTTCATCTGCGCGACCATCGCGTCTTCGCCATATTCCAGCACAAAGCTCGCCATCTTGGCCACGTCGCTGTCAGGATCGGTATAGTCTTCGTTCCACGCGACGCCTGACGTCATTGTCGCAAGCTGCTCGACTGTCACATCATCATAGGCCGAGCCCGCAAGTTCAGGGATGTACTTGGTCACAGGGTCCTGCAAACTGCCAATGAAGCCATCCCGAATTGCTGCACCCAGCAGCGTCGAGGTGAAGCTCTTTGCAACAGAGAAACTGGTCCAGCGCTGTTCGGGGCCAAAGCCAAGGCGATAACTTTCAAAGCGTTTCTGCCCGTTCTGCAGCACCATGACACCTGCGGCATTGGTCGCATCCATCACGTCGCGAATTTCAGCCGCCAGCGCATCATCTAGCGGCGCACCATCGGGCAATGGGCGCGGTTCCAGAGCGCCCTTTACTTCGTGACCTTCGAACCAATTCTCCATATCGCGAAAACGCGCGCTGCGTTGTTCATCGCTCCAGAAAAGAACCTGCAAGTCAGCCAGATCGCGTTCTGGCGGCGTGACAAACGTAACCGGATTTTCCTGCACCGCCACGGTTTCGACCGGGCCACTATAGCCCGCTACACATCCTGAAAGTGCCAGCGCCATTGCCGCGCTGCTAATCCAAATCCGCATTATTCTCTCCTGTCTTCCGTTGCAGCGCTCCCTATGGAGAGCAATCCGCGGGAGCAAGCCTAGCTTTGCGCTTTCATGTCGCGGTAGGCCGCCAGCGCGCGCTCGCGCCCTTCCTTATGCGCGATAATCTTCGCAGGGTAGGACGAAGGGCGCACGCCATGCTCTTCGGGATCATGTATGTAAGGCTCGCTTAAGTCTGCCAGTTCGGGCACGTACTCGCGGATATAGCCCGCCGCATCGAACTTCTCCGACTGGCTGAGCGGTGCCATGATCCGCACGAACATATTGCTGTCTACGCCTGTGCCCGCGACCCATTGCCAGTTCGCGCCATTGCTAGCGTAGTCCGCATCGACCAGCGTGTCCCAGAACCATTGTTCACCCACGCGCCAGTCGATCAGCAGATGTTTGATCAGGAAGCTCGCCGCGATCATCCGCACACGGTTGTGCATCCAGCCCGTCTGCCACAATTGCCGCATGCCTGCATCGACGATCGGATAGCCGGTGCGCCCCTGCTGCCACGCTTTCAGATCGCGCGCGGCCGCTTCATCTGTCTCCGGATCGCGCCAGGCGATTTTGTCAAAGTCGGCGCGGTAATTGTCGAGCGCATAGCGCGGAAACTGGCAGATCGCATTCTGCGCATAATCGCGCCAGATCAGCTCTTTCTCATAGGTCTTCCAACCCTTAGATCGCTTGTGCTTAAGCGCATGCCAGATCTGGACCGGGCTGATTTCTCCGAAGTGGAGGTAGGGCGAGAGCTGGCTGGTCTTGTCCACACTCGGCAAATTGCGCGCATCGTCATAGTCATCTGCGTGGTCTTCCCACCATTCGAGCCGTTCGTTCGCTGCTTTCTCACCCACTTCCCAGAAGTCACGCATGCCGCCTGCCCAATCGGGATTGGTGGGCAGCAGGTTCCAGCTCTCCAGGGTATCGCTCGCGGGCCAGTTTTCGGGCGATGACAGCGTTTCGGGCTCTGGCAACGCGTCGCGTGGCGGCAGCATCTCCAGCGTCGCTTTCGCAAACGGCGTGTAGATCTTGTACAGCGCGCCGGAGCCCGTCGTCACAGCGCCGGGTGGCAGCAGGTAATTGGCATCATAGAGCTGGAGGTCGAGCCGCTCTTTCAACTCGCCCTGCGCCTTGCGCCACCACGGTTCGTAGTGCCTGTTGGCGTGGATCGTTTCTGCGCCCGTTTCCTCCGCGATCTTGATGAGTTCCTCCACCACATCGCCGCACCGCAGGATGATCTTCGCGTGGCGCTGGGCGAAGCTGTTTGCCAAGCTTTCTAGCGAATGATGCAGCCACCAGCGCGACGCACCGCCGTAGGCATGACTGCCCGCGATCTCATCATCGAGCACATAGACCGCGATCACGGGGCCCGCTTGCGCCGCGTGATAGAGCGCGGGATTGTCCGCCATGCGCAAATCGCGCCGGAGCCAAAGGATTTGGGGTTTGGTCATTCTCTTTCTTTCCCCTCTCCCCATGTGGGGAGAGGATATCGAAGCTTGCTCCGAGTGGAGTTAGCGGAGCCTGGAGAGGGGAGAACGGTCTGGGCTGGCCCCTCCCCCAACCCCTCCCCTGAAGGTTAGGGGGCTTTGAATGGCAACGAAACTAGCCGCCTGAGTGTTCCTGATTCAATGGTTCACACTTTACATCGGGCAGCGCGACCGAGAAACGGTCCCGCACACGCGGGTCGTAGAACCGCGCATCGCGCAGCAGCACCGAGCCGTCTTCAGCCCGTTCGGCAAACGGCGCACGGGTCCAGAAGAGGAAGGCGTCGAGCTCCGAATTGCTCGCTGTCTGAGAGACAGCGGCATCGAAGTCGCAGATATGCTCAGAAAGCAATCTTCCGCGATGCGAGATCGACTGAGGATGGTGTGCGACCAACCAATTGTGCTCATGCTTAAAGGTCGGAGCCAGAATCTCGCGTTGCCAGAACCAAAGCGGCACAGGAGATGCGATAGCTTCTTGGGATCTAACAAAAACCATTTCACCAGCTGTCGAGCGTGCAAATTCACTGATCACCCCATTCACCCCGACATACGTCAGGCTCACAGCTATCGCCACGCGAGCCGGCTTCATCCAATCGCCGCCTGCCTTCTCCCGCCACAGCGAGAACCATGTCGCGAAGCCCATCAGCGCCCATAGCCACACATCGATGATGAACAGCGTGTCGCCGAAGAACCACTGGCTCGAAAACGGTTCGAGGAACCGCACACCATAAACATTGAGCCAATCGAGCGCCGGATGAGTCAGGCAACCGATAAAGGATAACGCGTAAAGCCATCCGAAATGCACGCGCAATCGCCCTTCAGGCCGAGCTCCGCGCTTCGCTTGCCAGCGGTCATAACCCCACAGCAGCCCCGCGAGGATCAGCGGCAACAGCACCATCGCGGGCGGGCCATGCGTAATCCCGCGGCGGAAACCGAGGTGTTCCTGCCCCTCCAACCAGAAGAAGCACGCCGCATCGACATCGGGCAGGTTCGCCCCGATGATCAGCGCGGGCATAGCGAGCCCGGTCTTCTTCTTAAGCCCTGCCTGCCCCAGCAGCGCACCAACCAGCGAGTGGGTCAGATTATCCAAGCCAATTCTCCGCTCTTAGCCCCTGCTCAAACCCTACAGCATGGAACACATGGAACACTGTCCTAGGCGCAAAAAACTCTCGGTGGAAATCCGACAAATTCAATAGCTTCCCGAAAATGGCTGATAAAGAGCGCATTCCACCTGATAGGGTGAAAGACACTACGTAGGAAACACTAGTCGGTCGTGTGACCTTCCTTGTCATCCACCGTCCAGGTCTGGCCCGAGCCCAGCAGCTTGGCGAGGTTCGCCTGCTTGCCTACAATCGCCCGTGCGCGCTCATCGGCCACGGCAGCTTCGAATGTCGGGCGCGGATCGTCATAGAGCACGCCGAGCGCCATCGGGAACGGTCCAAATGGCATTTCAATCAGCATGTGCGCAACGCTGCGGTTGGTTGCATCATGCACCAGCACGCCCGCCTCCTCCCAATTTTCCTCCGTCGCATCGACCACCTTGAGCTCCAACGCATCGCGATCCAGCGCGATGCCCTTTTCAAAGCCTGTCTTGGGATCGCCGAACAGCATCGGCTTGCCATGCTCCAGCCACAGCTGGCGATCACCCGCCCCTTTGGGCGCGGCGAAATCGTCAAACACATCCTTGTTGTAAACGATGCAATTCTGGAAAATCTCGATGAAGGCCGCGCCCTGGTGCGCATGCGCTGCTTTCAGTACATCGGGCAGGTTCTTGGACACATCGAAACCGCGCCCGATAAAGCGCGCACCCGCGCCTAATGCAAAGGCGCAAGGATTGGCTGGGCGATCATAGGAACCGATTGGCGTGGACGGGCTGCGCGTGCCAACGCGGCTGGTGGGGGATGCCTGCCCCTTGGTCAGGCCGTATATCTCGTTATTGAACAGCATGATCTGCATGTTCACATTGCGGCGCAGGACATGCAGCATGTGATTGCCGCCGATGGAAAGTCCATCACCGTCGCCCGTCACCAGCCAAACATCCAAATCGGGATTGGCAAGCTTCACGCCCGTCGCAATCGCCGGCGCACGGCCGTGGATGGTGTGGAAGCCGTAAGTTTCCATGTAATAGGGGAAGCGGCTGGAGCAGCCGATCCCGCTGATGAAGCAGGTGTTGGACGGGTTCGCACCCAGCTGTGGCAGCGTGCGCTGCACCGCCTTCAGGATCGCATAATCCCCGCAGCCGGGGCACCAGCGGACTTCCTGATCGGTTTCCCAATCCTTGAGCGTGGTCTCGATCTTGGTCATCTCGTTCATGCCAAGGCCTCCTCAATCGCGGCTTCGAGTTCGTGGATGTAGAATGGCTGCCCGCTGGTCTTGTTGAGCGGTTTCGCATCGACCAGATATTGATCGCGCAGAACAGTCTTGAACTGGCCGGTGTTCATTTCGGGCACCAGCACCTTGTCATAACTCTTCAGCAGATCGCCCAAGTTTGCAGGCAATGGCCAGACGTGACGCACATGGATGTGGCTGACATCGTGCCCCTTGGCGCGCATGCGGCCGACCGCCTGATGGATCGGGCCATAGGTACTGCCCCAGCCCACCACGGCCAGCTTGCCACCTTCGCCGCCGAGGCAAACCTCCTGATCGGGGACTTCGATACCAAGCACCTTTTGTTGGCGTGCGACAGTCATCGCCTGGTGGTTTTCGGGCGAGTAATCGATGTGGCCGGTATCAACCGCTTTCTCGATCCCGCCGATGCGGTGCATCAGATCGGGCGTGCCCGGCTTGATCCAGGGGCGTGCGCCATTTTCGTCGCGCTTGTAAGGCAACAAAGTGGCGTCGCCATTCTCGTTGGCAGGCCCGTTCTTCGCATCGAGGAACTTTGCCGGAAACGGCGTGAAGCTCGCCGGGTCTGGCACCAGCCATGGCTCCGCAGCATTGGCGATATAGCCATCGGTCAGCAACATGACCGGCGTCATATATTGGGTGGCAATACGGCAAGCCTCGATGGCGCATTCAAACGCATCTCCCGGGCTGCTGGCTGATACGACCGGGATCGGCGCGTCACCATTGCGGCCATAAATCGCTTGGTAGAGGTCACTCTGCTCAGTCTTGGTTGGCAGACCTGTTGACGGTCCGCCGCGCTGCGAATTTACGATTACCAGCGGCAGCTCGGTCATGATTGCAAGCCCCATGGCTTCGCCTTTCAGCGCGATGCCCGGGCCAGAAGAGCTGGTGACGCCCAGCGATCCGGCATAGCTTGCGCCAATGGCTGCGCAGATCGCGGCGATCTCGTCTTCCGCCTGGAAAGTGGTGACGTTGTATTCCTTCAGCCGCGCCAGATGGTGCAGGATCGCGGATGCCGGCGTAATCGGATAGCCGCCGAAGAACATCGGCAGTTCCGCCAATTGCGCGCCCGCGACCAGCCCGAGCGAGATCGACTCCGCACCGGTGATGGTACGGTAAAGTCCCGGCGCGCTCGGTGTGGCAGGCACATTCAGCTGTTTGAGCGGGCCGGAAAGTTCCGCTGTTTCGCCATAGGCGTGCCCTGCATCAAGCGCGGCGATATTGGCGCCTGCGATGTCCGGCTTATTCTTGAACTTGGCGCGCAGCCATTCCCGGATCGGTTCGCGATCACGGTCAAACATCCACAGCGCGAGGCCCAGCGTCCACATATTCTTGGACCGCAGTGCGTCCTTGTTGCCAAGGCCAAATTCCTTGACCGCTTCGATCGTCAAAGCGCTGATATCGAATGCCAGCACGTCATATTTCGCCAGACTGCCATCATCGATCGGGCTTTGGTCGTATTTCGCCTTGTCGAGATTACGCTTCGTGAACTCACCCGTGTCTGCGATGATCAACCCGCCGGGTTTGAGCGCTGACAGATTTACCTTGAGCGCAGCAGGGTTCATCGCAACCAGCACATCGGGCGCGTCACCCGCGGTGTTGATCTCCCGACTGCCGAAGTTGATCTGAAAAGCCGAGACACCGAACAACGTTCCCTGCGGCGCACGGATTTCCGCTGGAAAGTCCGGGAACGTCGCCAAATCATTGCCCGCCAGCGCGGTGGATAAGGTGAACTGCCCGCCCGTCAGCTGCATCCCGTCGCCGCTATCACCCGCAAACCGGACCACCACGGCGTCAGGCTGTTGAGAATCTGAATTCGGCTTTTCAACGGCTTGCTTTGCCATCTGCGTTCCTTGTCACGCGCCGCAAGATCCGGCGCAGTCCCTATTGAAGCTGGCAAGTATTCTCCACCCTCTCCTCTCGCAATGAAGTTTTTCTCCTATGTGCACAAGTGTTGAGTGGAAAAGCGCGTTTGTCCCCTCTAACCTGACAAAAAGCACAGCAAGAAAGAGCATTGAATGGCCGCAGAGACACCTTTTATCCGCCCCGATGTGAAAGCTTTCCTCGATGGACTTGCGGCTATGGGCGGTGTTCCAATTGCTGAAATGACGCTTGAGGAAGCGCGCGCAAGCTATGTGGCGCTGCATGGAATGGCGGATGCGCCGCCACGCGATCTGGCGGTCATCAAGGATCTGAGTTACCCCGGTACAGACAATCCCTCGGGCGGCGAAATCGGATTGCGACTGTATGATGCTCGCGACACCAGAGAGCCTGGCCCCGTCATCGTATTCTACCACGGCGGCGGCTTTGTCATTGGCGATCTGGATACACACCACAACCTCTGCACTGAAATTGCGCACCAGATGGATTTGCCAGTGGTGGCGGTCGATTATCGCCGCGCTCCCGAACATCCCTTCCCCGCGGCGATTGACGATTGCGAGGCCGCCACGCGCTGGATTGCGACTTCGCCTGAGGCATTAGGGCGCAAGGCAACCGGCCTGATCCCGATCGGTGACAGCGCGGGCGGCAATGCGACCATCGTGGTGAGCCAGCAACTGGCGGCAAAGCCAGCAGACGTTCCCGTTGTGCTGCAAGTGCCGATCTTCCCGCTCGCCAGCGATGCAATGGGCTCAGCCAGTCTGGAGGAGTTCGCAGAGGGCTTCGTTTTGACAAAGGGTGCGGTCGAATTTTTCGATGCCGCTTATGCGCCTGACCGCAATGATCCGCGCGCGATACCGATACTGGGCGACCACAGCACAGCACCGCCAACAGTCCTTGTCACAGCCAGCCTCGATCCGATCCGCGATTCAGGTCGCGACTATGGCGCGGCGTTGAGCGCGGCCGGGATCGATCATGTCCATCTGGAAGTGCGCGGCGGCACGCATAGCTTTACCAATCTGCGGCAGGCCGTACCAAGCTATCAGCATGAAACGGAGCGCATGTTTGCGGCAATGAAACTGATGCTCGGAGCCTTTGCATGAGCGCGGCCGCTTACCGGCTGTGCGCCGGATTCATGCTCACAAACAAGCATGGCCAAGTATTCGTCGGGCAGCGGATCGACTCGCAGCATCTGGGCGCATGGCAGATGCCGCAGGGCGGGATCGACCCGGGCGAAGATACAAGGGAAGCGGCGCTGCGCGAGCTTCATGAAGAGACCGGGATCGGCACACATCTGGTGGATATCATTGCGCAAACGCGTGAGCCCTTGCGCTATGATTTGCCCGATGAACTGATCGGAAAACTATGGGGCGGGAAGTATCGCGGGCAGGAACAACATTGGTTCCTGGGCCGGTTTTCTGGCTCGGACGATGATGTCAATCTGGAGGCGCATGACCCGCCCGAGTTTGCTGAATGGCAATGGGTTGAGCCGACGCAATTGCCGGATCTGATCGTTCCGTTCAAACGCGATGTCTATCGCGCCTTAGTGCGAGAGTTCGGCGATCTGATCTAGTTTGCAAAGCGAAATGCAATCCGCTCCCGATTGTCCTTGGCGCGTGCTGACTTGAACGAATCCAACGCCTCAATCCGCCCAAACCATGCATTGATGTTGGGATAGCCGCCTTCGAACGCGCCTTTATCGCGCGCCGCATACATCGGATAGGCCAGCGTGATGTCAGCAGCGGTCAAATTGTCTCCGCCAAAGTATGGCTGGGCACCAAGGTCCTTTTCCATCTCACCCAGCAGCGCCTGCATGCGCGGGTTCAGAAACATCTTTCGAACCTGACCGAACACAGCCTTCAAAAGCGAGCTGATCGGCCAAGGCGAACGCATTTCCAGCAATCTGAGCACCATCTCTATACTCTGCAGCGGCATGAGTGACCCGGGTGAGGAATGGTACCAGAACAGGTGCCTTACGCGATCCTTATGGCCAGCTTTCGGGTTCAACTTGCTGTCTGGATAGGAATCCAGAATGTAGTCTATGATCGCATTGCTCTCTGCAAGGACCACCTCACCGTCAGTAATCACCGGAGCTGTGCCAAGCGGGGACAGAGCCTTGTAATCATCCGGGGCGAGATTGGTCTCCGGATTGCGGTTGTAGGATTTTAGCTCGTACTCTGCACTCAATGCCTCGAGCAGCCAGAGAATCCGGAAGCTTTGCGAATATTCAAGATGGTGGAGTGTCAGCATCCTTGATCCTTCTGTCTAATTGCTCAAAGGGGCCGCCCCGGCATCTTCCGCCGCCAACGAGGCCGACGGGCCGGCATTGATAGCCATCCTTAGACCAACTGTTTCGGGGCAATTCGCGCCACACAGGCTCTGAAGAACTGCCAGATTACGCCGCGCCTTCGCCAGCGCGCCCTTTTGGGCAAGCGCTTGTCCTTCTCCTGCCAGCGCTCCGAAATGTCGCGGGTCACCTTCCAGAACCCGGCGATAGTAATCGATCGATTTACCCGTCAGACCTTGCGCCCGTGTCGCATCGGCCAACGCGACGAAAGCCTCGTCGAAGCCCGGATCGAGTGCCAACGCGGCCTCAAACGCGTCGATTGCGCCGTCGGTGTCGCCGCGCGACAACGCCAGCTGACCTTCCTGCACCATCATCATCGCGCGGGGATCTGGCGGCGGCTTGCTCAAACTGCCAACGCTGTTTGACAATGCAAAAACCAGAAAGAGCGCCGCAAAAGCAGGACCCAACCGGGCAGCTCGCGAGAATTTGTTGCGCAGTTCTGGGACTGAAACGACAGTCATGATGCCTTACTGGCTATCACCCGGCGCGCAGCATGGCGACAAAAAAGCCATCAGTGCCGTCATGAGCAGGAGAAAGACGAACACCCGCCCCATGCGCGCGACCCAGCGGCAGTGCGATGTCGATCGGTTTGAGCTTTGGATGCCGCTCCAGCGCCGCAGCGATCCGATCCTTCCCTTCGACATCCAGCAAAGAGCATGTGACAAAACCGATCCGGCCGCCCGGTTTTACCATCGCGGCTGCGATATCAATCAGCCGGTCCTGCAGAAAAGTGAGCCTGGTTAATTCACCCTCGTCCAGGCGCCAGCGTGCTTCTGGATTGCGTCGCCATGTGCCAGTCCCCGAACACGGCGCATCCACCAACACGGCATCGGCAACACCGCGCCACTCAGCCAGCATTTCCAATTCGCGATCAGGATTGAGCAACAGAGTTTCGATCAGACCAGCCCCTGCCCGTTCCGCACGCGGAGCAAGCCGTGACAATCGACCGCGATTGGTATCACATGCCAGCAAGCGGCCCTGGTTTTGCATGGCCGATGCTAGCGCGAGCGATTTTCCCCCTGCCCCGGCGCACAGATCGACCACGGTCTCGCCTGGTCTGGCCGAAAACGCCTCACACACCAGCTGGCTGCCGTGGTCCTGCACTTCGATCCGACCATCGCGATAGGCCGGCCATTGCTCGACCGAAGTACCGGTTGAAAAACGCAGAGCCTGCGATGCCGCGAGCGGCCCGCCGGTCTCGGGAAGTTCTATGCCTGAGCGGTCTGCCTTGAGCGTGTTCACGCGAATGTCGAGCGGCGCGCGATCGAGCAGCGCGGCGGCCTCGTTTTGATCGATCCCGGACGCGGTAAGAGCTTGTGTCAGCCAATCGGGCGCCACACCGTCTGGTGCTGGCTTCTCTTCATCGCCAATCGCCGCCGCTGCGTGTGCCGAGCCATCAAACAATGCTGCGATCGTGTCGTCTTGCTCTGCCAGACGCAACATCGCTGCCCGTCCGCTAACGGGAATGGGCCCGCAAGCCCGCACTGCTGCATAAACTAGCTCGCGCACGGCGCGGCGATCCTTCGATCCGGCATAGCGACGCTGCTTGAAATAGTTTGCAATCAAGCGGTCTGCGGGCGCACCTTTGCTTTTCGCCGCATCGATGATTTGATCGAGCAGCTCGATTGCCGCTTGCACACGTGCCGCGGGGGTCATCGTATGGCTCTAACGTGTCGGATAGTTCGGCGCTTCGCGGGTGATCGCGACATCGTGGACATGGCTTTCGGAAAGCCCGGCACCGGTGATCCGCACAAATTTCGCGCGTTTCTGCAAGTCTTCGATCGTTGCAGAGCCGGTGTAGCCCATCGCAGCTTTCACGCCGCCAACCAGCTGGTGAATCACATCTGCGGCCGGGCCTTTGAACGGCACCTGGCCTTCAATGCCCTCTGGCACCAGCTTCATCGCGGAGACATCCGCCTGGAAATAGCGATCCGCGCTGCCGCGTGCCATTGCCCCCACGCTGCCCATGCCGCGATAGGCCTTGTAGCTGCGCCCTTGGTACAGGAAGGTTTCGCCGGGACTTTCAGCGGTTCCTGCCAGCATAGAACCGACCATCACCGTCGAAGCGCCTGCCGCCAGAGCCTTGGCCGCATCGCCCGAAGTGCGCAGTCCGCCATCGGCGATCACTGGGATGCCTGACTTGGCCGCTTCTGCCGCGCTTTCCATAACCGCGGTCAATTGAGGCACACCGACGCCGGCAACCACGCGGGTCGTACAGATCGAGCCGGGGCCAATGCCAACCTTCACTGCGTCTGCACCCGCGTCGACCAGCGCACGAGTGGCCTCTGCAGTGGCGACATTGCCTGCAATAACCTGGACCGAGTTCGAAAGTTTCTTGGCGCGTTCAACAGCGCGCGCGACATCCTTGTTATGGCCATGAGCGGTGTCGATCACCACCACGTCCACTTCCGCGTCGATCAAAGCTTCAGTGCGTTCAAAGCCCTTGTCACCAACCGTAGTTGCCGCTGCCACACGCAGGCGGCCCGCTGTATCCTTGGTTGCGCGCGGATAATTGACAGCTTTCTCGATGTCTTTGACTGTAATCAGGCCCACGCAATGCCCGTCATCATCGACAACAAGCAGTTTTTCGATCCGGCGTTGATGTAGCAGCCGGCGGGCTTCTTCTTGTCCGGTCCCGAGCGGTACAGTCGCCAGATTTTCCGTTGTCATCAATTCGCGCACAGGCTGCATGGGGTTTTCGGCAAAGCGCACGTCGCGATTCGTCAGAATACCGACCAGCTTGCTTGAAGCATCCGTGACCGGAATCCCGCTGATACGGTGCAGATCCATCAATGCCTGTGCATCACCCAGCGTGGCATCCGGTGTGATCGTAATCGGGTTGACGACCATGCCGCTCTCGAAACGTTTTACCGTGCGGACAGCAGCGCATTGCTCTGCAATATCGAGATTGCGATGCAACACACCAATCCCGCCAAGCTGAGCCATGACAATTGCCATGTCAGCTTCGGTAACCGTGTCCATCGCGGAAGATATCACCGGAATGTTGAGCGAGATATCACGGGTCAGCTTCGTCGCGGTGTTCGCCATTGATGGCAAGATATCGCTTTCGGCCGGGCGCAAGAGCACGTCGTCAAAGGTCAAGCCGAGGGGGATATCCATATGCACCACTTTCGTCATCTGCAGATTCGTGGCGGCCCATGTAACCGCACCTCGTGCAAATCGCTAGTGGTAGGAGCGGCCTTTTTTGCCCCCGAGGCATCTACGGGAAAAGCTACACCTAGGGATACACCGCGCTATCGGCCACCCGGCGGATCAGCAACTCGTGCAACAGAAGGTCATCCACCGCTCCGCCTAGCTCGATATCGCCGGGGTTATCGGATGCCTGATGATAGTCCCCCGAAAGAAACTCGGTCAGTTTCTCCTCTGAACCGAATGCATTGGACAATAGCACTGACGGCACGTCACGCTGCAGCAACGCCCAGCCGTCCTGACGCTGCAAGAACGGCTCTGACAGCTCACGTGGCGCTAACTCACGTCCTATATCGTTGATTGCTTCCTTTATGATCGCATCAAGCGGCGTTCGCCCTTCGCCGATAAAGCCGACCGGGCTACCTCTGGGCGAAATCGCCACGGTGTCGAAATTGAATGCCGCGACGATATTTTCGAGCGGCAGCGGCGGTTGATCTGCAAAGGCTTGCGCACCCAACAAGCCCCACTCCTCTGCCGTCGTCCCAAGGATGTAGAGATCGCGCTCCATCGGTTCGCCAGCTGCCAGACGCTTGCCAAGCTCCATCATCAGGCCAATCCCGCTGGCATTGTCGACCGCGCCATTGCAAAGCCGGTCCTCAGCACCTTCCGGTCCACATTCGCCGAAATGGTCCCAATGGCCCAGAAGCAACACCGCTCCGGCATCAGGGTTTGTCCCGGGAAGCTTGGCGAGGAAATTGCGCGATGGCACTTCACGCCTGTCTGTACGTATGTCGAGGGTCAATTTGGCGCTCAGCGGTATCGGCACAAAGTCATTGGCACCCTTGCTCGCATCGGCCAATTCCAGCAGTTCAGCCCATCTCGTTTCACCCAGAACGTTTGCAAGAACTTCCCGGGCCATAAAGACAGAAACATTTTCGTCCGCTTGCGATGCGAGGGCTAGCCTATCTCGCATCTGGAATTGGCGGATTTGCGCGGTGCTTTCTGCCGACTCCACTACTGTCACAACTGCAACCGGGCCTTTCTCTTGCAGCGCAGCCCGGCGTGCCGGGCTTTTTCCCGGATCGCTTAACATGATCACGACACGCTCGCTCACAACCGCCTCGTCAACGTCACCATCGGCATAACCCACGAACAACGTGTCCGCGTCTTCCATCAAGGCTCGGCGCGCTTCCGTAGCAGCGGCAATCGCTTCGGGATCGACTGGAATCACGCGCCTTCCGATCTTGAACTGCGCGAGGGCGCTTTCGCCTTTGATATTGGCCAACAAGACTGGTGCATTCCATGGATTGGCCGGGTCATTCGTGCCTGAAACAAAGCCAGCCGGCTCTAGCACCGACCGCATGTAATCAAGCGTTTTCGTCTCGCCAATTGTGCCGGGTCTGCGACCTGCAAACTCATCGCTGGCCAGAACGCTGATATGCTGATCGATCCTGTTTTCGAGCGAGGTGAACTCTGAATCCGAAACTTTGAGGCCAGTGCTTGCGCAAGCCGATAAAGTCAATGCGATTGCGAAGGCAGCAAAAGTTCGTCTCTCGATCATTATGGCCCCCAAAGCCTCAAATCCGTTATTCAGCGGTCCAGCCGCCATCGATGCTCCAGTTCGCACCGGTTACATTGCCCGCCTCTTCACGGCAAAGGAACACCGCCAGCGCGCCAATCTCATGCGGTTGCACAAATTTCTTGGTCGGTTGCTTGGCCAGCAACACATCATTGATCACTTCTTCGCGGCTAAGCCCGCGCGCTTTCATCGTATCTGGGATCTGCCCTTCGATCAGCGGTGTCCATACATAACCAGGCGAAATGCAGTTGGCAGTCACGCCGGTCTGCGCAAGCTCCAACGCGATAGTCTTGGTGAAACCGTCCACGCCGTGTTTCGACGCATTATATGCGCTTTTGAACGGTGACGCCGTTTTGGAATGCGCAGAGGCCGTGTTGATGATCCGTCCCCAACCCTTTGCCCTCATGCCAAGCACCGCGTGCCGCGTAGTGTGGAACACCGCGCTAAGGTTGAGCCCTATGATCGCGTCCCACTTGTCTTGCGGGAATTCTTCGACCGGCGAGACGTGCTGCATTCCGGCATTATTGACAAGGATGTCGATTTCACCCGCGTCCGCCATCATTGCCTCGATATCGGACGGGTCGAGCAGATTGGCGGCCGAATGCGTCGCACCCATTTCATCGCATAGTGACGCAATCTCGGACCTGTCACCGAAACCATTCAGGATCACTTCTGCGCCTTCGCTGCTCAAGGCCCGCGCAATCGCAAGCCCGATTCCCGAGGTGGATCCGGTTACCAGAGCGCGTTTTCCCTGAAGGAACATCAGTTTCCCCTGTTGCACGATACGATTCGGACTACAGCTTTTGGCGTAACGCGCGCGCCTGTCCAGCGTTAAAACCACCAAAACAAGGGGCAATTCGGCGAATCGGAGGGATTGAGGATGAAGCTGCGCAGGTTCGACACATCAAAGATTTCAGCTGGCACAGATGGCGGGAACAGGAGGCGATTTTGCGCGGCTTTATGTCATCGCGCATGAATATGGTCACCATATCCAGAACCTGACCGGCCTCGCGGCGCAAGTTCGCAGCGCGCAGCAGCAGAACCCGCGGCGTTCAAACGAGCTGCAGGTTCGCATGGAATTGCAGGCGGATTGCTATGCTGGTGTGTGGGCACGCAAGAACCGCCAGCTGATCGAGCGCGGCGATCTGGAAGAAGGGATGCGCGCGGCCAGCTCGATCGGGGATGATACGCTGCAACGCAATGCCGGTCAGCGGATCAATCCCGAAGGTTTCACGCATGGAACAAGTGCAGAGCGCATGGACGCTTTGCGCGCGGGGCTAGAGAGTGCGGACGATTCTGTCTGCGACCGCTACTTCCAGTTCGACTGATCGGGTAGCCAAACGGGAAAGGGCGGGAGCAATTGACACCCCCGCCCCATTCTTTCCGATTCAGCCGCGCGAATCAGGCGTAGCCAGTCACTTCGCCGTCGTTGCTACCACCATCGCTCCAGTCGATATCGCGGGTCGTGTACATCACCCCTGCCAGTGCAAAGAACAGGATCACTGAACCGATCACTAGCGATAGGCCTTCGAGGTTCAGCAGTACGTAGAGCATGACATACAGGCCCACGAGCAAGCCACCGATCATGCTCGCGCGGCGCCAGCTTTTCAGCACCGCAGCGCTATAGCTGGTGAGCAATCCGATAATCGCACCACTGGCGACAATGTATGCCCAAGCGAACCCGATCATCTCTGCAAATGCCAGCAGCATAACGAAGAAAAGGATCAGGCCAGCGCCACTCAGAAGATATTCTGCGCTCGCAACTTTCGCGCCGCCAATAATGTCAAACATCAGGAAGGCCAGAAATGTGAAGCCGATGAACAGGAAGCCATACTTCACGGAACGGTCAACCAGGCTGTAGAGATCAACCGGCTCGACCAATCGGATCGTCGCCATTTTGCTGGCACCATTGTCACTTGCAACCTCGACCGGTGATTGCTCGAACTGTGCCGGGCCGAAGTCATTTTGCGATACCATCGGTTGCCCCAGGGCCAGATTGGAGATGGACCAGCTAGCGGAGAAACCCTCGTCACTGATCTGCGCGGCATCGGCATCAGGCAGAAAGCTGCCAACGAAGCTCGGGTGCGCCCAGCTTGAAGTGACGGTCCATTCAGTCGACTGACCGCGCGGTACAAAGCCGAAGCTGCGGCTGCCGCGCAGGCTGTAGGACCATTGCAGGTCAAGTGTCTCACCACCCGTCCAATCGAGCATAGCATGTACACCTGTCCCACCGCTTGAGGCTGGCCCGCGCCCTGGGTGCAGCTCCATTGCGTCTCCGTTTACAACCAGCCGCGCATCAGTTTGCAAACCGCGGGGATCGCTCATTCCGAAACGCAACTCAGCTTCATCAAGCAACAGGTCCTGACGATCGATGCCAAGCCCGGTCAGATCATCGGGCAATTCGAAACGTGCCGAACCGTTGATTGAAGCGCGATACAGAACCGAACGATAGATCGCGCGCTCCTTCACCTGCGGGTCAATCTGCGCTTCAACGCTTTGCTGTTCCGGAGAGAGAAAGAGATTGTGCCGCTCGCGCACGGTACGGCGCATGCTTCGGCCTTCGACAATCTCCGTTGTGATGTGATCTTTACTGTAGGGTAGCATCAGCACCGGGCCGGAAACGGCCTGTGCGCCGGCCCAACCTGCAGCTATCGAATCCTGCGCTTCCCGCGCCTGATGCTGGCGATCACTGACCAATCCGTAGACAAACAATAACGGTATGATCAGCGCGCCACCTATCAGCGCGACAATCAGTAGTTTCATTCCCGGGGAGCGGTTCTTCAGCACAGTTTATCCTCCTTATTCTTGCGATGAACCGTGCTTTGTGAACGATGAAATGAATGTGTTGTGAATGCCCAAAAGCAGCTCAAACAAAAAAGAGCGGGAGTGGCCGTACACCCCCGCTCTTCATTCATCACACCGCTTAAACAGTATGATGGGTCTAGCTCATGCGAATCAGCGGCTTTCCCAGGCTGCGATCTTCTCATCCAATGCCGCGATCACTTCCTTGAGCATATCCTCTGGCATTTCGGGGTTGCTTGCGAGCGCTTTGCGAGCCTCTTTCAGTCCGGACAGTGCGCTGGCCATGATTTCACTTTTGCAAATCACAGTCACTTCCTCACCGTCCTGCATCAGCTTCTTGCCCTTGCCTCCGGTGTGGCAGTTGACTTCAACAACGGTGAAGTTGCCTTCACCATTCTCTAGCTCTGCGAACGCCATGCTCTGTTCTGCGAATGCTTCCCTCAGAGCAACATCCGCTTCTTCTAATCCTTCGCGAACTTCGATCAGGATTTCGCGCTTTTCCTCTTCGGTAAGCCCTTCACCTTCGCGCTGGACCCGCACGATGCGGTACTTCTTTACTTCGCGATGCACCTCGTGGTCGTCATGCTGGCCATCGACATGCACCGCCTTGCGGATGACATATCGGCGTTCAACGCCGTCTTCGTCTTTCTCAACCCATACGTTCTCTTCAACTTCAGGAGCCTCGGGCGCTTCGGGCGCAGCGGGCGGCGCAGGAGGTGCCGGAACGGCTGTACCTGGTGTCGGGGGTGTTGGAGGTGCTGGCGGTGCCGGCACATCGGCAAACACATCGTCAAAGCTCGTGCTGTCAGCATAGGTGACAGTCGCCGTTAGCGGCAAGGCAACCAAGGCAGCAGCCAATAGGCCGCGTCCAGCCATGCGGCGCTTAGTTGATTGATTGTTCATTTTAAGGCTCCTCAAACGGTGAATTATCGATTTGTCCCCGAGCACTGGGCACGTCATCGGCGCAGCAAGCGCTACATTGGGTCCGGCAGCAAAACTGGCGATCACTTGCGCATAGGTCGCGCGGTCTTCCTTCGCGCGCTTCGCAATCACGCGCGCGTCACAGGCCGCTTCCTGGTCACGCCGCAGCGCGAGCCAGCCAAGATAGCCAAGTGGATTAAACCAATGCAGCGCGAACAGGGGCTGCACAGCCATGTTAATTGCAAGATCGTGCCCTTTGTGGTGTGCCAACTCATGTGCCAGCGCCAGATCTCGGGCATCACGATACCAACTGGCCATGAAACCTTCGGGCAGCGCCACAACTTTGTCGATTACGCCGAAGGCAAGGGGCGCGCTGGTCAAAGGGGTTTCGATCAGGCGCACCTTGCCGGCCTGGCCGACGTCGCGTCCTTCGGCCAGAAGCTCCTGCCGCATCCGGCTATAGGCTCGGAAGCGCAGGAAAAGGAATGTCGCAGCACCCGCCAGCCAAATGGCCAGCACGAATTCTGAAAGATTGAACGGCAGCAAGGGCTGGCTGAGAGTTACGTCTGACCCTGGAAAAGGAATAGCGTTGCGCTCAGCGACAAGCGCAAAGACATCAAGTGGCTCAACCTCAGTCGCAAGCGCAGTTGCTGGCTCCGACGGCGCCATCCATGCGGGCAAGGTCAGTGGGGGGAGAACCAACCTTATCAGCGGCAGAGCCCACAGTGCATAGGCCGCTTGGGGGCCGAAATGCCGTGCCACAGGGCGACGAATGAGCAGGACCAGCGCAATCAATGCCGCGGTCCAAATGAATGTATCGGTTAGCCAGTCCATCATCGTTTCAGCTCCTTCAACAGGGCTTCGATTTCCGTCAGATCATCTTCTGTCAGCGCTTCCTGATCGGCCAGATGCGCCACCAGTGAGGCGGCACGACCTCCGAACAGCCGGTCGACCAGCCTTTTGGTCTCGGTTCCGATATAGTCCGAGCGTTCGATCAGCGGCGTATAGAGATAGCGCCTGCCGTCTGGACTGGCAGAAATGGCGTGCTTCTGGACCAGTCGCCCGAGCAGCGTTTTGACTGTGGCCAGGCTCCAGCCGCGATTCTGTGCCAGCGCATCCGATACATCAGCGGCGGTTGCCGGGTTTCTATCCCACAGCACCTCCATAACGGCGTGCTCGGCCTCGCTAATGCGTTCGGGTTTTGCGTTACTACCCTGTCCCATTTGCTTCCTCCGATAGACGCTCGATCAGTCCGGTTACGAATTGACGATTACGTCTGTAGTCATTTCGACTACGGCTGTAAACACGAAGCGTGGATTAACGGCGAATTACAGGGGTTGAAACTCTGCGAGCGACCGACCACGATGGATGAATGACTTGGAAGTTAGCACTCCCACTCGCATTCGGCGTTGCGGCAACGGCCGCTGTTATGCACGCCCCCTCCTTCGCGGAAACAGGCACAGTGATGCCCGAGACCTTGCCGGTTTCGCTTGACCCCAATGATGCCGACAACGTCAAACTCGGTGAGCTGATCTATCGTGGCGGTCTGGAAATCGAAGCCGGCGAACTGGAAATCGGCGGGATATCGGGCCTGGAATGGCACGACGGACATTTGGTTGGCGTGATGGATGACGGGCGCTGGTTGACCATCGAAACAGACGAGATCCGCGGCACACTCGTCGATTTGATCGAGATCGAAGTCGGCGCACTGAATGACGAGCGTGGAAAGCCCCTGCGCGGGAAAGCCGACAGCGATGCCGAAGCGATAACCCGCTCTAGCGATGGTGGCTGGCTGGTATCGTTTGAACAGGATCACCGAGTTTGGCGCTATGCCAGCTTGGCGGGGCCAGCGGAACCTGCCGCCTATGAGGCCGTCACGCATGTTGCCAATGCGCCATCAAACAGCGGTCTGGAAACGCTGGCAGTAACGTCGAACGGCTACCTTGCGTGCGGCGAATGGGCGGGCGAAGCGCAGCCAAACTGTGTGCTGAAAGACAATGTTGGTCTAGTCAATTTCGAGCTCGAGCCCCCAGCTCCGCTGGACACGCGCGGAGGTGTCCCGACCGATGCCGATTGCGCGAGCAATGGTGTGTGTTTCGTACTCTTCCGCAGCTGGTCTCGGGAACTCGGAAATTCGGCTGCAATCATCGCAATCGGTCCGGACGGACTGGATGAGACACTCGCCGTCTGGGACACGTCGCTTTCGATCGACAATTTCGAAGGGATCGCGGTGCGCGAAGAAGGCGAAGAGACCTTTCTCTACATTGTATCAGACAACAATTTCTCCAGCGATCAGCGGACCTTGCTGATGAAATTTCAGGTCAGTCAGCGCGCCGCGACTGCTCCGGGCGTCCCGCCAAAGGTCTATGCAACCGAACTGGTCGTGCTGGAAACTTCCATGGGTGACATCACGGTCTCGCTCGAGACTGAACGCGCACCGATTACTGCCGCCAACTTCCTGCGCTATGTCGATGAAGATCGATACGACAACACCAAATGCTATCGCGCGATGCGGGTGACAGGCGGCCAGGAGCTGAGCGGCTTCCTGCAATGTGGAACACAAAACGATCCGCGACGGATACTTGACGGCATTACTCACGAACCGACCAATGAAACCGGGCTCAGCCACACCGATGGCGCACTGTCGATGGCGCGGTTTGAACCGGGCAGCGCGACAGGTGACTTCTCGATCATGATCCGCGATCAACGCGGGCTGGATGCCTATCCGGAATCTGATGACCCCGGTCGCCGCCCCGGCTTTGCCGTGTTTGGCTATGTAGTGGGCGGGATTGATGTCGTTCACGCAATTCACGCTACGCCCACCGATCCGGACAAAGGCGAAGGCTTCCTCAAAGGCCAGATGCTTGCGAAGCCAATTGAGATCGTAAATGTGCGGCGCGTTGACGCGGCAGAATAGTTTTATTCGCCCATAGCCGGCTTGCCAGTGGGCACTGTCGCGACCCGCGGCATGCTCGCTTCGATTGCGCTGAGCCAGCTCATCGCCCCATTGCCGATCCGCGCCTGCGGCAAGCTGGCGGGCAACCGCATGCGTGATTCCCAATCCGCTATCGAAAGCACAGCTTCGCGGTGCGCCATCAGTAGCGTTTGCGGCTTTCGCATTGCGCGGTTGACCAGCGCGTCTCCGAAAAACGTCCAGTCATTGTCTGGCTGACAGCCAAAAGACGTGCGATTGTCAGCCGACGCGGTGATGATCGCGGTGTTCTCGCCTGCGAGTTTTGGCACGAAAACTCCGGAGTAGCATGCCGAGAGCAGCAGCAAGCGTTTCTCGATTCCTAGCTCTGCGAAGGTGTCTTTCAGCAGTTTGGGCGATAGCACGCCATAGCCGCTATCTTCGTAGTGATAGGCCAGACCTTGTGGCAGTCCGTGGCTGGTAGAATAGAGCACCAGCACGTCTTCAGCCGGGTCCATCTTTTCAGCGATGCTGGCGAGCGCGATCAAAAGCGAGCGGATCGAACCGCGCGGCAGGCCATCATCTTCACCGTCAGGCCCGGCGAGAACCAGCGTCCGGTCCTGGGCGTTGTAGCGATGCTTCAATACCTCACCGACTTCGCGCGCCTCGCGAGCGAATACCGGATCGCTGTCGAGCGCGATCGCGACGACATATGCATCGACCTGCCCCGCCCGCTGCGGCGCAATTGCTGCGAGAGCGCTGTCCAGCCTTCGGCGCTGCTCGAGCAGATCGAGCGCGGAAAGATTGCGGTTAAGCTCTGGCCCTTGTTCCAGGCTCTGCTGCATGTCTTGTGGCGTGGAGCCCGAGCCGAGGCTGGGCCACCGCGCGCTATGAGTGGAGGCGTTGTCTTCTGATGTGGACGCTTCTTGTGCCAGCGCCGGTGCTGTGATCGCCACCGCTGCTGCCAAACCAATTGAGAAAAAAGCGCCCCTCTTCATAGCCGGGAAGGTGCAGCGAGAACAGCGTTCTGGTCAAGACCTGATGCCTATCGCTTTTGACGAAGACGCTGCAAATCTGTCGCCATTTGCGACGCTCTGAAGCCTCTGCCTTCGAGTAACCGTTTCCAGTCCGCCGCATGGTCAAAGTGCTGCAACTGGCGATGATAGTAGTTCACATACTCCAGCATCGCGAGCGAGGCAGCGATACTGGCCGTGATCCGGTCGCCCAGAGACAAGGCAAATTCACCTGTGATCCAGCTCGCCAGACAAAGTGCGCACACAATCGCACTGGCGATGGCGAACGGCCATTGCAAAGAGCGCGCCCATGGCAAAAGAATCGCCAATGGTTGGTTTTGGCCTTGAAGAAGCCGAAGCTTCGCGCGCCAGTATAGCCCGCCAAGCAGCAGCAAACCGCACATAGGCACCATTGAAGTCCAGCTCAGCCAACCCAACGGATACTCGAGGAAATAGGCCGCCCACACCATGCAGACGGGAAGCAGCCAGACATTGCCCAGCTCCATCTTCCAATAGCCGTCTAGGCGTTTTGTCAGTGCGGGTTTGGAAGTCAAAGGCGCCCTCCCACCGCGCGCCTGAACTCTAATACACCCGCTTCTTCGGCTTGATGTACTCGGCGTCATCCGTCAGCGTGTATTCGTGCACCGGACGGTAGTCGATCTTCACCGCGCCACCATTGCCGCCCCAGCCTTCGAACCATGCGATCGTGTGCTTCATCCAGTTCGCATCGTCACGATCGGGGAAGTCCTCATGCGCGTGAGCACCGCGGCTTTCCTTGCGGTTTTCAGCCGACGCCATGGTAACATTCGCCTGCGCCATCAGATTGTCGAGCTCAAGCGTCTCGATCAAATCGCTGTTCCAGATCAGCGAGCGGTCAAACACCTTGATATCT
Source organism: uncultured Altererythrobacter sp. (assembly GCF_913057185.1). Taxonomy (NCBI): domain Bacteria; kingdom Pseudomonadati; phylum Pseudomonadota; class Alphaproteobacteria; order Sphingomonadales; family Erythrobacteraceae; genus Altererythrobacter; species uncultured Altererythrobacter sp. The sequence goes on along the minus strand of NZ_CAJXNK010000001.1, from coordinate 1,470,698 downwards.
TCCATCCGCTTATTAACGGATTTCAGCGCATCAACACCTTCGGACAATAGCTTGCTGTCGCGGAACACCGCCGCGTGCTTTTGCATCGCCTTCTGCATTTCGCTGCGAACTTCGGCGGTCGGTGAACCACCATCCGCATTACGGAAGTGATCAAGCCGCGTCAGTGACATTTCCGCGCTGTCCGCAGGCAGTTCGTCCTGTTTGCCGTTGGGCGTGATGTTGTCTTTCAGGTGCAAGCCGGTTGCGCGGCCGAACACCACCAGGTCGATCAACGAGTTGGAACCGAGGCGGTTCGCGCCGTGTACGGATACGCAGGCCGCTTCGCCTACGGCATAAAGCCCCGGCACAACATGATCCGGATCGCCATCAGGGCCGAGTGTCACAACCTGCCCGTGATAATTACAGGGGATGCCGCCCATATTGTAGTGCACCGTAGGCGTTACGGGCAGCGGTTCTCGCGTCAGATCAACGCCGGCAAAAATCTTGCCGCTTTCGGTGATCCCCGGCAGCCGCTCACCCAGCACCTTGGGATCAATGTGATCCAGATGCAGGTAGATGTGGTCACCGTCGGGGCCTACGCCGCGGCCTTCGCGCATTTCCAGCGCCATCGAACGGCTGACAACGTCGCGCGATGCAAGGTCCTTAGCACTTGGAGCGTAACGCTCCATGAAGCGCTCGCCTTCGCTGTTTGTGAGGTAACCACCCTCGCCGCGCGCGCCCTCTGTGATCAGCACGCCCGCGCCGTAAATACCGGTCGGGTGGAACTGTACAAACTCCATATCCTGCAGCGGCAAGCCGGCGCGGAGGACCATGCCGCCACCATCGCCAGTGCAGGTGTGCGCAGACGTCGCGGTGAAATAGCAGCGGCCATAACCACCGGTTGCCAGCACTACGGACTGCGCGCGGAAACGATGGATCGTGCCATCATCGAGGCGCATTGCGGTCACGCCGACGCATTTCCGATCAGCGCCCTCGCCCGCCATAATCAGGTCAAGCGCGAAATATTCGATGAAGAAGTCCGCATCATACTTCAGGCTCTGCTGATACAGCGCGTGAAGCATGGCGTGGCCGGTACGGTCAGCCGCAGCGCAAGTACGCTGCACCGGCGGGCCTTCACCCATATTCTGCATGTGGCCGCCAAACGGGCGCTGGTAAATCGTGCCATCTTCGTTGCGGCTGAAGGGCACGCCTGCATGCTCCAGCTCGTAAACCGCTGCTGGCGCTTCACGAGCGAGATATTCAATCGCGTCCTGATCACCCAGCCAGTCTGCCCCCTTCACTGTGTCATACATATGCCATGACCAGTGATCAGGCGTGTTGTTACCCAGCGAAGCGGCGATGCCGCCCTGGGCCGCCACAGTGTGACTACGGGTCGGGAACACCTTGGTGATGTTGGCGGTTCGCAAGCCCGCTTCGGCAGCGCCCATGGTCGCACGCAGGCCAGAGCCGCCTGCTCCCACAACAACAACGTCATAGGTGTGATCGATAATCTTGTAAGCTGAGGTGTCGGCCATCAGGCGGCTCCTCCAAAGGCAAGGCTGGCAACAGAGAAAATGGCGAAGGCACCGCCGCCAATGACGGTGAGGTTTAGCGCGGCGAGCGCAGCGAACTTGGTGCCGGAGTTGTGGAGATAATCTTCGATCAGAACTTGCAGGCCAAGGCGCGCGTGCCAGAACGTGCTGATAACGAGCAAGATCATGGCCGTCGCGGATACTGGCTGAGCCAGCCATTTGCTGACCGTTGCGTAGCTCAGATCAGGCAAACCGATAATGCTGGCGATCAGCCAGATGCTGAGCACCAGATTGCCGATGGCGGTAAAGCGTTGTACCAGCCAGTGATGCGCGCCGTGATGCGCCGAGCCCAGCCCGCGCACGCGCTTGATAGGAGTATCGTGAGCCATTTCTAGCTGCCTTACTTGTTTAGGATGAGGGCCCAAAAGCCCGCTGTCAGGAGGATGGCGATCAGCGGCGAGGCAATCGACCACACCTTGTTCGTGTTGAGCTCATAGCCCGCGCCGATATCGAGCACAAAGTGGCGAAGCCCGCTCATCAAATGTGTGAAAAAGGCCCAGCTCAGGCCGACAAGAACGACGAAACCTGGAATGCTCGCCATCAACCCGCTGAAAGTCTCGTAATAGGCAGGCCCACTTGCCAGCGCGCCAAGCCACCAAACCAGCACAAACAACCCGACCAGCGCCATTCCATCTCCACTAACCCGGTGAAGGATGGAAACCAGCATATGCGGGCCCCATTTCCAGATCTGGAGGTGCGGTGAGAGCGGTCTGTTGTTCGACATATTCAATTCGTCCGGTAAACACTGTTGCAACTCCACTTAGCGTCCACAGCGCGTGTGACAACCCGCCTTTCAACCAGTTCCGCTCGACTTGGGCTGCAAAGTTTCAGATAGGTGTTCGAATGAGTGCAATTCTCCTTACCGGATCAAGCCGCGGAATCGGTGCTGCAGCGCGTGAAGCGTTGGAAAAGCGCGGGGCAAAGGTGATCGGCCACGCGACCAGCGCGGCTGACGAAAACACAATTCCAGCAGACTTCTCTCAACCTTCTGCCCCACAAATATTGTGGGAAGAAGCTTTAGACCGGGCGAACGGACATATCGATGTGCTGGTCAACAATGCCGGGCTGTTCAAGGCGACCGCTCTCGATTCTTCCGATATTGAATGGCTGGATGGGTGGGAAGAGACGCTGCGGATCAACTTGACCGCTGCGGCACAGCTAAGTCGCTTTGCCGTAAATCACTGGCTGGATCGCGGAGTTCCTGGCCGGATCGTGCATGTCGCAAGCCGCGCGGGATATCGCGGCGATTCGCCGGCACATTGGCACTATGCAGCGGCGAAAGGCGGGATGCTGGCCATGCACAAGACGATTGCGCGCGGTTACGCGGCGCAGCGGATTGTGAGTTTTGCAATCACACCGGGATTTACCGACACCGCAATGGCGGGCGATTATCTGGAGAGCCGCGGGGGCGAACAGCTGTTGCGCGATATCCCGCTGGGACGTGTGGCAGAACCCGCTGAAATTGCACGTATTATCGAATTCTGCTCGCTTGATGCCCCGGAAAGCATGACTGGCGCGGTGATCGACGCCAATGGAGCCAGTTATGTACGTTAAATCACTTCCCTTATGTCTTCTCGCAGCGAGTTGTCTGGCTTTGCCCACCCAAGCGGAAGAGACTGCCACGCTTCAACCGGCAGAGGGGGTCGGTAAGAACGCATTCCTTCAAAGCTGCGAGACATGGGACGAGTGGGACAAGACAGCGCCTCCATTCCAGATACATGGCAACACATATTACGTGGGAACCTGCGGAATCTATGCCATTCTGGTCACCGGAGACGACGGTTATATCCTTTTGGACAGCGGTGTAGAGGGTGCCGCGCCATCGGTCCTGGAAAACATCCGCAAGCTTGGCTTTGACCCGACCGACATCGGCTATATCCTGATGAGCCACGAACATTTTGACCATGTCGCGGGCAACGCAGAGTGAGCGAGAGCTGGAAACTCTCTGCCTTTGCAGCAAAGCCTGTCATACAGGCGGCTCTGCTTTATCATGAAGAGATCGACGATTGGGACCCGGAAGTTGTCATTTCAGGCAGCGAAGTGGTGGAGGATCGCCCGCAAGAATGGGTGTTGGAGGCATGGTATTCGCACGAGCCGAGCGAAGCGCAACAGGCAGACATAGCCGGTCTATTTGACGGGGACGTGCCGGTTTTCACTGTCGAGAAATTGCCTGAACAGGACTGGATCACTTTGAGCCAGCAAGGGGCCGAACCGATCCGCGCAGGCCGCTTTTACGTCCATACATCCGATTATCCACCGGCTGATGGCGCAATGAACATAGAGATCCCAGCCAGCCAGGCGTTCGGCACCGGCCACCACGAGACGACCGCCGGTTGCCTGGAGATGCTGGACGCAATGAAGGAACGCGGCGTAGTCAGCCGCAATATCGCCGATATTGGCACGGGCACAGGCCTGCTTGCGATCGCTGCCATGCGCTTGTGGCCGAGAGCGCTCTGTACCGCATCCGACATCGATGATGTGTGTGTAGGCGTGGTGGCCGACAACGCGGAGCTGAACAGCCTGCCAATCGGCGCAGATCGCGGTCAGCTGACCATGGTGATCGCTGACGGGATGGCGGACCCGCTCCTCGAAGCGCGCGGGCCATACGATCTCCTGATCGCGAACATACTGGCTGCGCCTTTGGTGGAACTCGCACCAGATTTTGAAGCCGCTGTAACGCCTGGCGCCAGTATCCTGCTGGCCGGTTTGCTGGAACGACAGGAACCCGCGGTTCGCAGAGCCTATCGCCAAGCGGGCTTCCGTCTCGCCGAGCGCCGCGTCAATGGAAACTGGTCCATTCTATGGCTGCGCAAACGACGCTAAAGCGCTTGCTCCTCTGGCCGCTCGCTGTGTTGGCGGCGTTTGCACTTGTTTTCCTGCTGACCGCGTGGATCGGTTCCTCCATTGCCCGCAATGATGATTGGGAACAACCCGCAGCCGGGGTCCAGATCATGATCGAAACCAATGGCGTGCACACCGCTATCGTTATGCCTGCAGTCTCTGCTCAAAAGGATTGGCGCGCGGATTTTCCCGCGGATGATGTGCTCGCGCCGAACCGTCCCTACACGCATGTCTCGGTGAGTTGGGGTGAACGCGAAGTGTTCCTTAACACGCCAACCTGGTGGGACCTGTCTCTGCCAACAGTTTTTGGCGCAGCAACGGGCGGTGAAGGCTTGCTGCATGTCAGCCACTACATCCGCCCTGCCCCCTCGCCCGATCATCGTCAGCTGACGATCAGCCATGCAGAATATGCGCGTCTGATCGCGATTATCGAGCGCGAGATTTTGCATGCGTCTGAACGCACGGTCTATCGTGGCTATTCAGATTATGACGTGTTTTATGATGCGCCCGGCACCTATCACCTTGGCAATACCTGCAACCAATGGGTCAGCAACGCGCTCGCCGCTGCCGGAATCAAAACCGGATGGTGGACCCCGATGGTAGGCGGCGTCATGAAATGGGTGCCTGAGTCCAAAGGCGATTAGCGAACCCGCGCTGGCGCAACGATCACCGCATTGGCCAGCAACAGATCCAGCCCGTCCAGGTAAGCGCGTTCAGCCGGATCATGGGCAAAACCTATCGCCATGCCGCGGCCAGTCGGTTGCGCCATCAGATAGGGTTTGAAAGCCATTTGGCGGCGGTTTTCTTCCCACACATATCCGCTGGCCACCAAATCATCTGCGGCTGCGAAGCGCAGCACATTCACCCCGTCCGCTCGGTCAAGCGGAGTGTATATGCGTGAACCCGTTGCCAGCACGATTGCGCCGCCATCATATCCAGCCGACAGGAAGTGATTGCAGTCTGCGACAGTGTTCACCAACGCGCCGGGCATCGTGTCTGGCAATGCATTCTCGTCACGAATGGCGGTGCGATATTCGGCTTCGCTAGTGATCTCGACCGCTTCAGCCAGACTGCTGCCTGCATCTGCATCTTCGCCCGGCTCCAGCCCTAGCGCTGCTTCGCGTTTGACCGCCAGCATAGGACTGTCACCACTTGCCAGCATGTCCAGACTATCGCCAATCACGACCACTACGCCGCCTTCGCCCGCGAATTCGCGGATGGTGCTTGCGCCGCTTTCGCCCAGCGCACCTGCCGGCGAGCCGTCGGGGATCAGCAGAACATCATAGTCAGATAGATCCGCATTCCTCAGCTGCGCTGTGCGGATCGGAGTCACCGGCACGCCCAAGCGTTGCTCCAATACATAACGCAGCGCGCCTGCGCTCAGCGGTGAGACGCCATCATCCCAGGCGATGGCAACCTTGGGCGGGTCCAGCCGCACAAAGGCGTCGCTGCCGAAATTGGGGCCATCCTCGACCCAGCTCGATTCAAGCGCTACAGTATGCGCGCCGACTTCCTGCGCGAGTTCCGCAAAACGCGCCATCTTGTCCGCGCCATTTGCGGCATTGCTAAATACCACGGTGCCGCGCGGGAAGGTGCGCGAACCCATGGTGAAAGCTTCATCGGTTGCGCGCCCGACAACTCCTTCGCGCAGCGCCAGCGCTACCAGGCGGGCCTGCCCGCTATCGCTCCAGGGCACAGCAACGCCAAAGCTGCCGCTGCCTTCTGCCACTGGCGCAATCGAAGACGTTGCCGACAACGGATCACCGCCAACCGCAGAGCCGCAAAGTTGCACTTGCGTTCCAGCCATCATGCCAACCGACCAAGCGGTGACGTCATAAAATTCATGCGGCAAATCATCGCTGCGGCGGCGTTCCTGCTCGATCACGAATTCACGCGGCAATGGCGTGTCTGCATCCAGCAGGCTGCGCACGAGACGCGCAGCGGGTTGAGAACGCGGCACAGCCAGATAGCCCTGCGGATAGCTCTTGCCGCATACCGTCGCTGCACCATCGCGGCGCAGCACATTGATCCCTTGCGCGGCCAGCCTGCGGCCCAGCGCCTCTGCATTCCACCGGCGCTCGGCAAGATCGATCAGGTACGCACCGCGCCCTGCCGCACCATTCGCATTTTCCGCACGGTAAGCCGCATAATCACTCATGAAACGATCAGCATTGCTGGCCACTGCTTCAGCAGTGGATAGGCTGGCCACGAAGTGATTACGAACACCGTCTGCATATGTCAGTTCCGTGCCATCGCGTCGTTCCCATACCAGCCCGCGCGGCGATCCTTGCTCGTATGTACTCCCAATTGCGCCCTGATGCGCATTCCATGTGTCCCCATAGCCGGGGTAGAACAGATCAAAGACCTCGCGCGTGAAGTAGGGTTCACCCATGCGGTCAAACCAGGCGGCATTGTTGCGGCCAATCAGCTCGTACAGGCGGATCTGCGCGGGTGTGAGATTAGGGTTCAACGGATCAGCTGCGGGGCTGAAGAAATAGCTGTCATCGCCGCTCATTTCGTGGATGTCCTTGACCACCACTGGACTCCACTCGAGCATGGCCGCGATCTTGCCACGCGTTTCCGGTTGGCTCAGCGTGAACCAGTCACGGTTCAGATCGAACAGATAGTGGTTGAAACGGCCGCTCGGCCATGGTTCATCATGCTCGGCCGCCTGCCGATCGCCAAAAGGCGTCAGGCCCAGCGCGGCGCGAAAGTTGTGCACGAAGCGCGCGCGGCCATCGGGGTTTTGCGATGGGTCGATGATCACAATGCTTTCGCGCATGATCTGGTCCACCCGCGCATCGCCCTGTGAAGCGAGCAAATGATAAGCCATCATCAGCGCCGCATCGGTGGAAGTCACTTCGTTGCCATGCACACCATAGGCAAGCCACGTGACCGGCAATGCGTCGCCATTGCTTGGGCGGCCGGCCGCGACATTGGCCAAATCCGCTTTGATTGCGTTGATCCGCGCCATGTTTTCAGCAGCGGTGATCACAACGTATACCAGCGGGCGCCCTTCCCAACTGGTCGCATATTGCACCAGCCGGGCGCGATCAGGCGCGGCTTCCACCAGGGCTTCAAGATAGGTCAGGCTTTCGCTGGGGGAGGTAATCCGTGTGCCCGGCGCATGGCCAACCTTTTCAGACAATGTCGGAACAGACGCATCGAAATCGCCATCGAGATAGGACTGCGCCATGGCAGGCGGGGCCGTGAAAGCGAAGGCGGCCAACACAATTGCGATCCGACTTAAAAATCGACCTGTCATTGGAGTGTCCCTGTTGGTATCTGAAAGCATTGGTTTTGGTAACACGCAGATCAAGACGAAGTGCCTGGCAAGGTCAATGTTGCTTGTCGAATTGAACACTCTAAGAAAGATGAAGCTGTCATGCCAGGCAATCTTCCAAAGCGCCCAGAGCGGCGCGCGTAAAAGCCTCCATATTGGCGATCCGCGCGTCGCTTTGCGTTTCAGTGATACGCGTAACTTCGAACCCGTCCGGCCCTACAATGGCAACACAGCTTCGCCCCCCCGGTGCGCCGCTGGGGTGTGATGAACCGCCAACCGATCCGCTTTCGGCAATGCCCCATTCCGCACCGAAATTATCACGGATAGAGCGGGCCTGAAGCAACGCGTAATCCTCGCTCGCGCCGCGCATCCCCTTGTAGGCTTCACGCGGTTGATTAAACAGCACATCGCGCGCGCGCAGCGAATAGACCACCCCGCCCCCTACGAAGAAGTCCAGCGCACCCGGCACGGTAAGCAAGCTCGCCGCGATCAGGCCGCCTGTCGCGCCATCAGCGACGGCGATCTTTTCGCCGCGTACCTTGAGTAGTTCGGCAATCCGTGCAGCTTGCGGGTAGAGTTCATTCAGCAGACTCATCCAGCCGCCGCCACGATTTCGGCCCAACCCGCCTCATCAATCACTTCGATGCCAAGCTCTGCCGCTTTCTTCAGTTTGCTCCCCGCGCCCGGTCCCGCGACCAGCAGGTCGGTCTTTGCGCTTACACTGCCGGCTGCCTTTGCACCAAGCCTTTCAGCCTGCGCCTTGGCCTCGTCGCGGCTCATGGTTTCCAGCTTGCCAGTAAAGACCACGGTCTTGCCCGCCACCGGGCTATCGAGCGTCTCTACGATGTAAGGTGGCGGGCTGACCAGGCTCAGCAGGTCTTCCCACACCTCAACATTGTGCGGCTCGTGAAAGAAGTCACCCAAGGCTTCGACCACCGCGCCGCCTACACCATCAATCGAGGTGATTTCGGACAGTGCATCTTCATCGCCTGCGCGCGCTTGCTCGGCTGCCTGGCGAAGCGCCGGAAGTTCGTGGAAATTCTTCATCAGATCGCGCGCGGTGACTTCGCCAACATGACGAATGCCCAGTCCGAACAGCAGCCGCGCCGCATCGGGCTCGCGCTTGTTCTCCACAGAAGCCAACAGATTATCCACAGACTTATCCTGCCACCCTTCGAGCGCCAAAATCGCGTCCTTTCGATCCTTTAGGCGGAAAATATCTGCCGGACTCTCGAGCCAGCCCAACGCAAAGAATTGATCGATGGTCTTCTCGCCAAGCCCGTCAATATCGAGCGCCTTGCGACTGACGAAGTGCTTTAGGCGTTCGGTGCGTTGTGCCGGGCAAATCAGCCCCCCGGTGCAGCGCACATCGACTTCGCTCTCTTCGGCCACCGCTTCGCTGCCACATTCGGGGCACGCATCGGGGAAGAGATAAGCTTCGCGTTCAACCTCTGGCGTCAGATTGCGGACAACCTGCGGGATCACGTCGCCCGCCCGCTGCACGACCACGCGATCCCCTGGCCGCACGCCGAGGCGCGCGATCTCGTCACGATTGTGCAGCGTGACATTGGTGACCGTGACCCCGCCAACCATGACCGGAGCGAGCCGCCCAACCGGCGTCAGCTTGCCAGTGCGGCCAACCTGAATGTCGATGGCCTCAAGTGTCGTCTCGGCTTGTTCGGCTGGAAACTTGTGCGCCAGCGCCCAGCGCGGAGCCTTTGCCACAAAACCCAATCGTTGCTGCCAGTCGAGCCGATCCACCTTGTAGACGACCCCGTCAATCTCATAGGGCAGATCAGGACGCTGGCGGCCAATCTCTGCATAGTGGGCCAGCATGTCCTCAACGCTATTAGTGACAGTCAGAAAAGGCGAAACGGGGAAACCCCATGCCTCGATCTGCAACATCACAGCATGCTGGGTATCCCCCGGAACCTCGCTCGCCGCGCCCCAGCCATAGGCCCAGAAGCGCAAGGGCCGCCGCGCGGTCACGCTCGCATCCTTCTGCCGCAAGGATCCCGCCGCGGCATTGCGCGGGTTCGCGAACAGCTTGCCGCCCGCTTCATGCTGCGCAGCATTGAGCGCAGCAAAGTCCTGCTTCGACATGTAAACTTCGCCGCGAACTTCGAAAAGGTCTGGCACATTATCGCCGCTCAGTTCCTGCGGAATGTCAGCGATATATGCGACGTTCGCGGTGACATCTTCGCCAACCTGCCCGTCTCCGCGCGTCGCCGCACGCACCAGCTTTCCGCTCTCGTAACGGAGTGAGCAGGACAGCCCGTCAATCTTGTCTTCAGCCGTTATCGCAACCGGCTCGTCGTCAGGCAGCGACAGGAAACGCCGCACCCGTGCAACCCATTCATGGATCTCCTCGTCGGAAAATCCGTTGTCGAGGCTCATCATGCGGACTTCATGCGTCACTTTGCCTAGAGGAGACGACGAGACCGCATGCCCCACTTTCTTCGACGGGCTGTCATCGCGAACGAGATGCGGGAATTGCGTTTCCAACTCGGCATTGCGCCGCACCAGCGCGTCATATTCCTGATCGCTGATCTCCGGATCGTCCTCGGCATGATACAGCCGATCATGCTTAGCGATCTGCCGCGCCAACCGCATCAGCTCATTGGCGGCATCTGCTTCGGAAATACCCATTACAGCCAAGCGGTCCAAATTACCGGGCTAACAACCAAAATTGCTAATGATAACGCTGTAACCTTGCCAATCGCTCTCCAATTTGGATCTCGAAACGCAGTCAACGACCAAACAAAGTTAGCCGCAGCAGCTGTTACCCCGCAAAATATCCAGATGAAAGTCCATACGCCGACGAACGTTACTGGCTCTGGATTGAACAGAAAATCACCCAAACTCACAATCGCAATAAGCGTGACAATTGTGAGCAGAAACAGCGCGAGGCCCGCTGCTAGTTTATGTATTCCCGCAAGCAGCCTAATCAGACTGTTCTCAAGCGTCCACGGCTCCATCACGCACCCTCCAGCAAACGATCCGCTTGTGCACGCGCTTCAGGCGTAACTTCAGTGCCGCTAAGCATCCGCGCGATCTCTTCCTGCCGCCCAGCCTCATTGAGCAGCGCGACGCTGGTCTTGGTAACCGTGCCGGATGAAGATTTGGCGATCAGATAGTGCGTGCCTCCACGCGCCGCGACTTGTGGTGAGTGTGTCACAGCGAGCAGTTGTCCGCCATCCGCCAGCCGTGCCAGCCGCTCGCCAATCGCGCTCGCGACTGCACCACCCACGCCGCGGTCAATCTCGTCAAAAATCACCGTTGCGGCCCCGCCCTGCTCTGCCAACGCGACTTTTAGCGCTAGGATAAAGCGCGACAGCTCGCCGCCAGAGGCGATCTTGTTCAACGGTGCAAAGTCCGCCCCCGGATTGGTCGCGATCAGGAATTCGGCGCTGTCGATCCCACCTGCTCCCCATTTCTCTTCCGGCAATTTGCCCACCGCGGTCAGGAAACGCGCGGCATCCAGTTTCAATGGCGCAAGTTCAGCCGCGACTGCCTTGTCCAGCTTCTTCGCGGCTGCCAATCGCGCCTTGTGAACGGCCTCTGCCTTCGTGGCATAAGCTTCGCTCGCTTTACGCGCGGCATCTTCCAGCGCGTCCAGCTCAGCCTCGCCGCCTTCGATCGCATTCAGGAAGCTGCGCATTTCGCCCATCTTTTCAGGTAATTCGTCAACCTCGCAGCGATGCTTGCGGGCCAGCGCGCGCAATTCGAACAGCCGGGTTTCGGCCTCATCCAAAGCTTGCGGATCGTGAACCAGTGCTTCAGCTGCCGCAGCCAATTTGTCTTCCGCCTCGCCGGCCTCGATTACAGCGCGATCGAGTGCCGCCAAGGCTTCGGCCAGCAAGGGATGCTCTCCGCCAATCCGGTCAAGCTTGCGCGCCGCAACCCGCAAACTTGCAAGCGGCGAATCCGATCCTTCCAAGATGTGCCGCAGCTCCTCCAGATCGCCGGAAAGCTTCTCACCCTTTTGCATGGTTGCGCGTGTTTCCGCGAGCCGCGCCTCTTCGCCAGCCTGCGGCTCTAGCGACGTGAGCTCGGCCAGATGCGCGATCAACAGATCCTGATCGAGCTTCGCCTGCTCAACCTGGCCGCGTGCAGCCTCCAACCGCTCTTCAGCTGCGCGCCACTCTCGCCATTTGGTAGCAAGGCCATCGACGTCGGTCCCGGCATAGCGATCGAGCAAAGCCCGATGACCGCGCGGATTGACCAATCCGCGATCGTCATGCTGGCCGTGCAATTCCACCAATGCCCCCGCAATCTCACGCAGCAGCGCCACACCAACCGACTGGTCATTGACGAACGCCTTGCTCCCGCCATCTGCTTTCAACTGACGACGAATGATCAACGGCTCGCCCGGTTCCAATTCGATATCCGCATCGTCGAGCGTTTCGGCAATAGAAGCCGGCAATTTGGCGAATTCAAAGCTGGCGGTCGCGCTGGCCTTGTCTGCCCCTGCGCGCACGAGGCCACTATCTGCGCGGTCGCCCAGAACCAGGCCCAACGCATCAAGCAGGATTGACTTGCCCGCGCCTGTCTCTCCGGTCAGCACGCCCAGCCCGCTCCCGAAATCCAGATCGAGCGCTTCGATAAGAACAATGTTTCTGATGGATAATCGCGTGAGCATTGCGCCTATCTCTAGCGCAGCAAAAGGGGCGCGTCACCGCTTGGCGCGCGCCCCTCTTGTGGATTTTTCCTTGTTGACTAGAGACCGGCCTTATTCGGCGGGTTCCGCCTTGGCTTCCGGGTCTGCCATGGCTTGCGCTTCTTCCGCTGTCGGCAGCGCCGAACGTAACAGGAAGAAACCGGCAATCCGATGCGGTCCGACATCACAAGATCAATTGGGTGATCTTGCCAGAGCGGCCCGGCCCGCACCCGTATAATGCAGAACGCAGCGCAGGGTTTCCAAAAATCGGATGAAATCGGTCAGATTTCTTGAAGCGGCCTTTTCGGCCTAGCTCGCGGTGGCGTGCGGCGCATATTCCTGCACCAGATCAAATGCCTTTTCATACCACTTGCTACCCGGATAGTTCGTGCCCAGCACCGCGGCATATTTCACCGCTTCGCTCGGCACACCCAACGCCAGGCTGCTTTCAGTCAGACGATAGAGCGCTTCGGGCGTGTGGCTGGTCGTCTCATATTCGTTGACCACGTTCTGGAAACGCAATGTCGCCGCCAGCCATTGCCCGTTGCGCTGGTAATGGCGGCCGATCTCCATATCCTTGCCCGCAAGGTGATCGTTGACGAGGTCCAGCTTCAACCGCGCATCGGCGGCATATTCGCTGGTCGGGAAACGGCGGTCCACTTCGCGCAGCGCAACCCGCGCCTGCTCTGTGATTGACTGGTCACGCGACACGTCACTGATCTGCTCGTAATAGGACAGCGCGATCAGGTAATAGGCGTAAGGCGCATCCTTGTTGCCCGGGTGGATCGAGAGGAACCGCTGCGCGCTGGAGATTGCCGCGTTGTAATCCTGCGCCACGTAATAGCTGAACGCACTCATCAACTGCGCGCGGCGCGCCCAGGGCGAATAGGGGTGCTGACGCTCGGTTTCGTCAAACAGCGCCGCTGCAAGCCGCGTGTTGCCGTTATCCAGCCGCGACTTCGCCTCTGAATAAAGCGTTTCCACATCGCGCGCGACATAGGCCACGTCTTCATTGGTCGATCCGCCAGAGCCCGCGCAAGCAGCGGTCAGCAAGGTTGCGCCAGCCATCGCGGCAGCAAGAACGGGTTTGAATGTCACGCGTTTCTCTCTTTTCATAAGAGATGGCCTATAACCAGCGCGCCCCTGAACGCCAAGTGAAGTTGAGAGGGTTTGTGTAGATAGGTGTGACGAATTCTCCTCTTGGTCACGGCAGTCAAAGCCCGACTGGGCGCCCGCAGCGCTTGCGCGAGGATATTGCGCGCCGGATGGCGCGCGGAACACAAAGCCTCCCCTCCCCAAATCCAACAGGATGGAACACATGGAGCACTGTCCAAGCGCCAAAATCCAATTGATCACAGATGCACTGTTTGATCGAGCAAGGCGCACAAGGCGCTCGATCAGGCGGTGGACCGGCTCTACCGCCGCGCGCCCTTCGACAGCGACCGTGACCGGGTCGAGCACCTCTTCGGCCTCTACGAAAAGCTGTTGAACCCGCTTTCCGATGCCGAAAAGCAGAACAAGCGCACCGCCCGGAACCGGAAGCGGAAGGGCGAGTAGCTACTCTTCACCCATCCGCAACGCTGCAATAAAGGCCTCCTGCGGAATACTAACATTTCCGTACTCGCGCATGCGGGCCTTGCCCTTCTTCTGCTTCTCGAGCAGTTTCTTCTTACGCGTAATGTCGCCGCCATAGCATTTCGCGGTCACATCCTTGCGCAGCGCGGCGATCGTCTCGCGCGCGATGATCTTGCCCCCTATGGCTGCCTGGATCGGGATCTTGAACAGGTGGCGCGGGATCAGGTCTTTCAACCGTTCACACATGCCGCGCCCGCGCTCTTCCGCTACGTTGCGGTGCACGATCAGCGATAGAGCATCGACCGGCTCTGCATTCACCAGAATGTTCATCTTCACCAGATCGCCTTCGCGCAGGCCAATCTGTTCATAGTCAAAGCTGGCATACCCTCTAGAGATGCTTTTCAGCCGGTCATAGAAATCGAACACCACTTCATTCAGCGGCAGCTCGTAAGTCACCTGCGCACGGCCGCCCACGTAGGTTAGGTCAGTCTGGATGCCGCGCCGGTCCTGACACAGTTTCAGGATCGCGCCGAGATATTCATCGGGCGTGTAGATCACCGCCTTGATCCACGGCTCCTCGATCATGTCGATCCGGTTGACGTCGGGCCAGTCGGCGGGGTTGTGAATGTCGATCACCTTGGCGTCTTCATTCTTCGATTTTGACAGGTGCACGCGGTACACCACCGAAGGCGCGGTGGTGATGAGATCGAGGTCGTATTCGCGGCTCAGGCGCTCCTGAATGATCTCAAGGTGCAACAGGCCAAGGAAACCCGCGCGGAAGCCGAAGCCGAGCGCCGCGCTGCTTTCCATCTCATAGCTGAAGCTGGCGTCGTTGAGGCGCAGCTTGCCGATGCTCTCGCGCAGTTTCTCGAACTCGGCCGCATCCACCGGGAACAGGCCGCAGAACACCACCGGCTGCACTTCCTTGTATCCGGGCAGCGCTTCGTTCGCCCCGCCCTTCACCGTGGTGATGGTGTCACCCACGCGGGCTTGCTCCACCTCTTTGATTTGCGCGGTGATAAAGCCGATTTCGCCGGGGCCGATTTCGGGCAGGTCTGTGCGCTTGGGGGTGAAGCAGCCGACCCGGTCGATCAGGTGCTGTGTGCCGCCCTGCATGAATTTGACGTTCAGCCCCTTGGTGATGACACCGTCGATCACGCGGACCAGGATCACCACGCCGAGGTAAGGGTCATACCAGCTGTCGACGAGGCTGGCCTTGAGCGGCGCATTGCGATCGCCCGATGGTGCGGGGATCTTGGCGACGACCGCTTCCAGCACGTCCTCGATGCCGATGCCCGATTTGGCGCTGGTGAGCACGGCTTCTGACGCGTCGAGGCCGATGATATCCTCGATCTCGGCGCGGACTTTCTCCGGCTCGGCCGCGGGCAGGTCAATCTTGTTGATCACAGGCACGATTTCATGGTCATGCTCGATCGATTGATAGACGTTGGCGAGCGTTTGCGCTTCCACGCCTTGCGCCGCGTCCACGATCAGCAGCGCGCCCTCGCAAGCGGCCAAGCTACGCGAAACCTCATAGGCAAAGTCGACGTGGCCCGGCGTGTCCATCAAGTTGAGCTCATACGTCTCGCCATCCTTGGCGGTGTAATTGAGCCGCACGGTCTGCGCCTTGATCGTGATGCCGCGCTCTTTCTCGATGTCCATATTATCAAGCACTTGCTCGGACATTTCACGTTCGGTCAAACCGCCGCAATGCTGAATCATGCGGTCCGCCAGCGTGGATTTGCCATGATCGATGTGAGCAATGATCGAGAAATTGCGTATTTTGGAGAGGTCAGTCATTTTTGTCGCTAATTGTTCGCGCGAAATAGCGCTTTGCGACGCCTTTAGCCGCCCTTGTCCGGCATGTCAGCCCGCCGAATGCATGCAATGCGGTAAATCAGGCTGCTTCGTAGGAACCGACAGGGGCATAAGAGAACTTCGGCACGCTCGCCCCATTGCCCAATCCGCCGCCTGGCCCAGTGTTTCGTTGACCTGCTTGAAACGATCGAGATTGATCATCAGCACAGCACAGGATTACTTTGTGTTTCGAAATACACGCAAGTTGTGGGAGAGAGAGCGCTTGATCTGGGTCTTGTTTGCAAGGCCCGTCAACGTATCAACCTGTGTGCGACGGTCATTCGCAGCCGCCTCCGTGCGGCTATGCCTGATATCTTTGGCGCTACCGCGATAGCCCGTGAATTCGCCAAACGAATTGAATTGCGGCTTGCCGACGATTGGCGATTATTTCTCTCAAAGCTGAAAGCGGCCTCGCCAACTTAACTTTGCTCTTGCCTGATCATTTGGTGGATGACCGTGTTTCTGGTTATCGCAGGTAAAGGAAATTTCTTGCCAAACCGATAACTATGGCGGTCGCGACAAGTTGATCCGGTTTCCCTGCTATTTTGAGAACTTGCCAATTTGCTTCCGTAGCGTCATCTAGGACGCTCAAATTTGACGTCTTTTTGCATTTGCCGGGATACAGCATGTCGCAGAGTAGCAAACTCGAAAAGGAAGCCGCACAGTCAACCAATGCTTTGGGGCCGCTCATCGGCGTTGCAAGAGAAGATTTTGTAGGTGCCGTCGCGGTATTGCTGCGCGAAAGTGCGTCTGACCCCAAGCGCCTGATGAAACACGCCCAAACCATGGGCGAAGACATGGTCAAGATCATGACCGGCAAATCCGATCTCGCACCCGATCCCAAAGACAAGCGCTTCATGGACCCGGCCTGGCAGTACAACCCGTTTTTCCGGGCCGGCGCGCAATATTATCTTGCCGTGCAAAAGGGTATGTCGAACTGGCTTCAGGAACTGGAGCTGGATGATCTCGAGCGAGACCGCGCGAACTTCATCTCCAACATCATCATCGATAGCCTGGCCCCCACCAACACACTGGTTGGCAACCCGGTTGCACAAAAGCAGGTGATCAACAGTGGTGGCCTTTCGCTGATCAAGGGTTTGCAAAACGCATACAAGGACATCACCGAAAACAAGGGAATGGTCAGCCAGGTCGACAAGCGGCCATTCAAGCTGGGCGAGAATATAGCGACATCAAAGGGCTCTGTCGTACACCGCACCGAGATGTTCGAGCTGGTGCATTACGCGCCGACCACGGATGAAGTGCACGAGATCCCTCAGCTGACAATCCCGCCGCAGATCAACAAGATGTATATCAATGACCTTTCTCCGGAGAAGTCAGTAATCAAATATCAGGTCGATCACGGTATTCAGACCTTCGTTATCTCCTGGCGCAACCCGTCCAAGGAACAGGGCTTCTGGGGCATGGATGATTACATCCGCTCTTGCGAAGAAGCGATACAAGCGGTCAGCGACATTACAGGCTCGAAGAAGGTCAATGTATCCGCGGGCTGTTCTGGCGGCCAAACCGCCAGCGTGCTCGCGTCCAAACTGGCCGCCCAAAAGAATGACATCCTCGGCTCGCTGACGCTGATGGTTTGCGTGCTCCACCCGAAAGAGCGCGATATCGAAGCCGGTTCTCTGGTATCTGAGAATGGCATGAAGCTAGCTAAACAGCGCGCAGCGAAAAAAGGCATCATAAAAGCCGATGATCTGGCGCGCGGTTTCGCATGGCTGCGGCCCAATGATCTGATCTGGAACTATGTTATCAACAACTATCTGCTGGGGCAAGATCCACCCGCGTTTGACGTTCTGTACTGGAATTCTGACGCGACAAATCTGTCCGCCAGCCTGATGGGCGATTTCCTGACCCTGTTCGAAACGCTCGCCTTCACGAAGAAGGGCGAGGTCGAGATGGCCGGCCACAAGATTGATCTCAGCAAGGCCACCTCTGACATGTTCATTCTGGGCGGCGTGACGGATCACATCACCCCATGGAAGGCGACCTATCGCTCGACCAATCTGTTTGGCTCCAAGGACGTCACCTATGTGCTTTCGCAGTCAGGTCACATGCAGGCGATCCTGAACCCTCCGGGCAATCCCAAGGCCAAATACTTCGTTCAGAAGAAGAAAGGCAAGCTGCCTGAAACCGCTGACGAATGGCTGCAAGGCACGGAGGAAGTGGCCGGTAGCTGGTGGCCGTACTGGATGGAATGGATGAAAAAGCGCTCCGGCAAAATGAAATCCGCTCCAACAGAACTGGGGAACGAAGAGTATAAACCTCTGGATCCGGCCCCCGGTCTCTACGTAGTGGAAGAAAGATAACCAAAAGTCCCCTGTAGGGGTCGCAGGACAGGACGGAAATTTGGCGGACAAACGCGAAAAAGTGCTGGATGAGGCGCTCGACGAAGCGATGCGCGATGCAACCATCACGATGGAAAGCGTTGGCGGGCGAACGCTGCGTGTTGCGACTTGGCGACTGGATCAGCCAAGCGAGCACTTGCCGATCCTGTTCTTCAACGGCATTGGCGCCAATATCGAAGCGGTCGCACCATTGGCTGAGGCGCTGCCTGATCGCGCTTTCATCATGTTCGATATGCCGGGCATTGGTGGCTCACCCGAGCCGGTTGTCCCTTACAACACCGTCACTATGGCTTGGACGACCACGCAGCTTCTCGACAAGCTGGGCCTCAACAAGGTCGATGTGATGGGTGTCAGCTGGGGCGGCGCCATGGCACAGCATTTCGCCATCCAGCACCCCGGCCGCACGCGCCGCCTTATCCTGGCCGCCACAACAGCGGGCATGATCATGATGCCAGGAAATCCCGCTTCGCTCAGCAAGATGGCGGATCCGCGCCGCTATATCGATTCTGCTTTTATGGAAGAGCACTTCCAGACGCTGTACGGCGGGGCATTGGGCAAGGCGATGAACAAGATGGAGCACATCCATCGGCTAAAGCCCCCTTCCCCGCGCGGATATTTCTACCAATTGATGGCAATGCTTGGTTGGACCAGCGTGCCCGCTTTACCGTTCATGCGCAAGAAGACGTTGATTATGATGGGCGACGAAGACCACATCGTGCCGCTCACTAATGGCTGGTTCCTCGACAAACTCATTCCGAACAGTGAATTGCTGGTTCTGCGTGGTGGCGGGCATCTGTTCCTGCTCAGCCACAGTGATGAATGCGTCGAAGCTATTCACCGCTTCCTTGACGAGCCGGAGCAGCAAGAGAAAGCAAAAGCGGCCTAAGTCATTGAGCCGCATGGGGGGAGAGAGTTCATCATGCGGCACATTGCGATAATCGGTTCAGGTCCGGCAGGTTATTACACCGCAGAAGCGGCGCAGAAGCTTTGGGGTGATGACGTGCAAGTCGACATTTTCGACATGCTGCCCGTACCTTATGGCCTGATCCGCTTTGGCGTTGCACCGGATCACCAATCGATCAAAGGCGTCTCGCGCCGTTACGAGAAGACTGCACTCAACGAGAATGTGCGTTTCATCGGTAACGTCAAAGTCGGCGAGCATGTTACCGTGCCCGAATTGATGCAGTTGTATGATGCCGTCATTCTCGCAACAGGTGCGCCCAATGATCGCGAACTGGATCTACCCGGCAAGGATCTGAGCAACATTTTCGACAGCGCTGCTTTTGTCGGCTGGTATAACGGCCATCCGCAATTTAACGACCTCAACCCGGATCTCTCCGGCCAGCATGCGGTCGTGATCGGAATGGGCAATGTGGCGCTCGACGTCGCACGGATATTGTCCAAGACCGAAGCGGAATTTGAAGGCGCAGACATCGTTACGTACGCATTGCAAAGCCTTATAGCCTCAAACGTCAAGGCCATTACAATCCTGGGCCGCCGCGGCCCGCATCAGATCATGATGACGCCTAAGGAGTTGGGTGAGCTGGCGGCGCTCGAACGTGCCTCGCCGCGGGTTGATCGCGATGACTTGCCCGAAGAAGAGGAAGACATGCTCCTGGAACCGGGCCTGCGAAAATCGGTCAATCATTTGCGCAGCTTCGCAGCCATTCCTGAAAGTGTGCATGCCGAAAAACCGATCGAAATCCATTTCGATATGTTCGCCAGCCCGCAAGGCTTTGAAGGTGATGGCAAGGTTCAGCGGGTAAAGGTTGAACGAACCGAAGTGCATCAAGGCCGCGCGACAGGAACGGGCGAAATGTACACCGTGCCGGCCGATATCGTGGTCAGCTGCATCGGCTATCGCTCCTCCCCCATTCCCGACGTGCCGTTTGACGAACGCGCGGGCAAGTTTGCCAATGACGAAGGGCGCATCCTGCGCGGAATCTATTGCGTTGGCTGGGCCAGGCGCGGTCCATCCGGCACCATCGGCACCAATCGCCCCGACGGCTACAGCGTCGTCGAGAAGATCGCAGAGGATATCGATGCGGGCACGCTTGGGCGGGCGGACAAGAAGGGGCGCGAGGGGTTTGATGCCATCGCTGCAGAGCGCGGATTGGATGTGGTTACATTCCGCGACTGGAAAAAGATCGAAGAGGCCGAAGAACGCGCCGCGCGCGAAGGCGCCCCGCGCGAGAAATTCGTCGATGTCGAAGCGATGATCCGCGCAAAGAACTAGGCCGGCGGCAACCAGTCTTTCAGCGCCGCATTCACCTCATCCGGAATGTCCTGCTGCACCCAGTGTGATGCATGCGGATAGCGGCGCACGGTCAGATCATCGACATAGTCCCCCGTGCCATCGAGGCAGGCAATGTCGATCGCCACGTCCTGTTCGCCCCAGATGACCAGCGTCGGCACATGCACCTTGCCATCGCCGATCTGGCGCGCGTCGGGCGTCTGCAGCAGCGCGCGGTAATAATTGAACATGGCAGTCAACGCACCGGGCTTGGCCGCCGCCTTGCGATAGGGCTCGCTTTCCTCTCGGGTAAAGCGCTCCCTGTTGACCGAAGTCTCACGAAAAAGTCGGCCGATCGCCGCGGCTTCGTTCTGGCCCAGCCGTATCTCGGGCAGCTTGGGCAACTGGAAAAAGAATATGTACCAGCTCTTCTTCAGCTGCTTCCAGGTCTTGAGTTCGCGCCGCGCACACAGCGGATGCGGCACGTTCATGATCACAAGCCGGGTCAGCGGGCGAAGCTTCTGTATCGCAAACTGCCAAGCAACGATCGCGCCCCAGTCATGCGCTATCAGCGTCACTTCCTTCGCGCCGCTGGCATCGATCAGCGCTGCAACGTCAGCAGTCAGGTTGTCGAGCCGATAGTCCTTCTTGTTCGGCGGGCGTGTCGTCTCGCCATAACCGCGCATATTGGGTGCCCACACGCAGTACCCCATCTCCGCCAGCAAAGGCATCTGGTGTCGCCAGCTAAAGTGCAGCTCAGGGAAGCCATGCAGGCACAGCGCGAGCTTGTCGCCCTGCCCTGCCTCAGCGACCTCAAAGGTCAGCCCGTTCGCCTCGAGCCACTTGATCGCAATCCCGCTATCCGGCGCGGGCTCCCAGCTTGTTTGCCTGTCCATTGTGCGAGCTTAGCATCAGGCGTTTCGCTGTGCTATGTAAGTTTCAAACAGAAATTGGAGAGAGTTTCGATGGCCATGTTCGATCTGATTATTCGCGGCGGCACCATTGTCGATGGTACGGGCGAGGAGCGCTTTACAGGCGATGTCGCCGTCAAAGATGGCTTGATCGCGCAAGTCGGCGATGTGACTGGCAATGCAGCAGAAGAAATCGACGCGACCGGCATGGTTGTGACCCCGGGCTTCGTCGATATCCATACCCACTATGACGGCCAAGCCACCTGGGACCCGGAAATGGCCCCTTCCAGCTGGCATGGAGTGACAACCGTCGTGATGGGCAATTGCGGCGTAGGCTTCGCGCCTGCCAAGCCAGACCGGCACGAATGGCTGATCAGCCTGATGGAAGGGGTGGAGGACATTCCCGGAACCGCGCTTGCCGAAGGCATTACATGGGACTGGGAAACCTTCCCTGAGTATCTCGACGCTCTGGAGAAAATGCCGCGCGCGGTCGATGTGGGCACGCATGTGCCGCATGGTGCCGTGCGTGCTTACGTGTTGGGTGACCGCGAACAACCCGGCGCCGTTCCGACAAATGAAGACATCGCAGAGATGAGCCGGATCGTAGAGGAAGGGGTTCGCGCGGGCGCGCTTGGCTTCTCCACCAGCCGTACAGTGCTGCACAAATCGGTCGATGGAGAACTCGTACCCGGTACGACTGCGACGAAGGAAGAACTGATCGAGATCGGCCGTGCTATGGGCCGCGCAGGCCATGGCGTGTTCGAAATGGCGAGCGATCTCAACCGCGATTGGAACGAGTTCGAATGGATGGGCAATCTCAGCCGCGAGACCGGCCTGCCCGTCACCTTCGCTGCGCTGGAATCCATCGCCAAGGAAATGCCGCTCAAAGAGCAGATCGAAACCATGCGTGCAGAAAATGACAATGGCGCCAACATCGTCGCGCAGATTGCGCTGCGCGGCAACGGCATCATCATGGCATGGCAAGGTACTGTGAACCCCTTCGTGTATCGCCCCAGCTGGCAAGCGATCAGCGAACTTCCGTGGGAGGAACAAAAAGCTAGGCTGCTCGACCCGGCGTTCAAAGCGCGATTGCTGAGCGAGTCCAATGATTATTCCGAAGCGCCAATGGACATTATCGGCGTGGTTATGGTGATCACCCAAGGTTGGGCGCTCCAGTACGAAATGGACCCCGATTTTGATTACGAACCGGATGCGTCAGCCAGCGTGAATGCCCGCGCTCAAGCGGCCGGGATCGACCCTCAGGAATATGCCTATGACATGCTGTGCGCGGACGATGGCAAGGGTTTCATCTACCTGCCGATCCTGAACTATGCGGATGGCAATCTCGATTTCCTCCACCCGCTGCAACACGCCGATGACACAGTGAATTCGCTGTCCGATGGCGGCGCGCATTGCGGCACGATTTGCGATGCCGCTTCACCCACATTCATGCTTGAGCACTGGGTCCGCGATCGCAAGCGCGGGGATAAGATCAGCCTGGAGAATGCGATCAAGCGCCAGTGCTGGGACACCGCCCGGCTCTATGGGCTGGAAGATCGCGGGATCATCGCGCCGGGCTATCTGGCGGATCTCAACGTAATTGATATGAATCGGCTGAAGCTGGGCAAACCGTGGCTGGCATTTGACCTACCCGCCGGCGGCAAGCGCTTGCTGCAAAAGGCGGATGGCTATGTCTGCACGATCAAGAACGGCCACGTAACCTTCCGCGACGGCAAATGGACCGGCGAGACACCCGGCGGCCTTATCCGCGGACCACAACGAGCGGAAATGGCTGAAGCGGCTGAATAGATTGAAAAGGGGGACGAAAGCGGACAGACCGCTAACGACCCAATTGCGGACATTTCTGGCCAGCAGCCAACTAACTTTGGCTAGTTTGGCCTTGATCCTCCAGGTGGTCTTGGAAGACTAACATCGTGCCGATGGTTCCAGATTTCGGTGATCTTGCCGAAACTATGAAAGCGATCTGCTATCTCTTTCTGAGTAACAGCGGGCTCGGTCGGCATCGCACCTTTGGTATCCCCGATGTCATGGATAACATATTCATCGGCTACATAGTCTGCGAAGACTTCGGTGTTTTGCTCAAACCATAGGTTCTCGTAGAACTCCCGCGCTAGGCGTTTGTTACGTTCTGTGTTGTCTTCAACTGCCCCTGAGCTTTCTGTTTCTGATGCAACATCAGTGCAGCCAGTCAATTAAATGCATGCCGCTGCAGCGACAATCAATAGCGTCCGCATTCGCTCCTCCTTAGTCGACAAAGCCTAAGACTAGGATTGGAACATGGCAATGTCCGCTTTCCACCCCAAAAGCAGACATTCACGAGCCAACGAAACTGGCCAACGGGAGACGCGGCACGCGCACCTAAGGTTCGATCACGATCCCTTGTGAGGGATCGACCTTGCCGCCGACCATCTCCAGATAGGTCTGACGCGCGGCTTCCAGCCCTGAGTGCTTCTCGATCGTTACACTGTCACCAACATCGGCAAGGAAGCCTTTCCACGCCTTGGCCATCATAGCGCCGGCATCCTGCGGACTGTGCTCCTTGAACAGGGCAACCGCATGGTCAGGTGCAAAGAACAGCGTAGGTGTCGGTCCAGGAAGTCCACCCGCTTCACCCGCTGGCCCGCGGCGCTGCTCGATATGCGTAACACCCACAAGACATGAGTATTTCAGATTCTTTCCGAAGTGTTCGTGAATGTTCGCCAGCACTTTGCCATTCCCGGCGAAATCGACCGACACCGCTGGGCCAAGCGACATCCGCCCGACCTCTTTATAAGCGAACACCTGATCATAGAGACCCGTCGCCTCGACAAAATCGACATTGCCTTCCGATGTCAGTCCAATGCGCTTTATATGCGGCGAATTCTGCTTGGCGACGCTGGCGAGGCCCATCGCGGTCTTGGAAGAGGCGCTGGTCATGATAACCCGGTCTGCCTCGAACCAACCTTCGCTGCGCATGAAATAGTCGATCAGGAAACCGGTTTTGAACAGCGGCCCGAAGATCATACGTTCGCCTTCGCGGGCCAGATCATGTTCGGGATCGGCATTGAGGCGCGAATACTGGTTGTAAATCGGCGGCAGCGGCTGACGATAGTCAGTCATATCCACGAAGCCACTGGCCGAGACTTTGCCGGGCACCACGTCGAGATGCGACGCCATTGGCAGATAGCCATAGACACGCTCACCCACGGCAATTTCATCCGAGTTGCTCTCGATCACTTTGGCGTGACCCCACATGGGTACGATGCCGAAGCCATCCGGCGCAGGGAAAAACTTCCAATAGCCGATTTGCTCGCCCACCACTGCGTAAGTGATATTGTTGGATGTGACCGAGAAGCTTTCGACCTCCAGCCGCACCGCGCCATCTGCAAGCTTGGTCGAGGGCCCTTCGACCAGTGTGGCGGAGTTCAGATCATCGCGGCCTACATGGACTTGAGTCGGCATATTCGGGTCTCCTCTTGAACCCTGCCTAACCTATTCCGGCTCGGTTTCCCAGCGTGTTGGACGGATTGATTCGCGTTGCTGAGTCACGGCCATCCACGCTGACAAATGCGGGCATTGCGCGATCCCGACCTTGCCCTGCGGGGTCAGCTGGACGCCGCGCTAAACGCAGTAGAGGAAGAAATCTGCCAGGTCGAAACTGCCTGTTGCCCAGGCGCCATCCTTTGCGATTTCGGCATCCAGAAATGCCAATGCGCGGGACATATAGGGCAGCGCTTGTTCAATCTTTTCGCGATCCAGCGATCCATCACCGCGCGTGCCGCAGGGTCGCGTGGCTGCAATGCGCCGGAGCTATGAGCGTTGTCGAGATACTGGGTGATGCTGACGCTTTCGATCAGTTCGAGCCCGTCAAATTCCACCACCGGAACCTTGCCGAATGGATGGCGGTTTTGCGGCGAATGCGCGGGAGTGGGGACCGTCTCGTGGCTAAGGCCCGCCTCTTCGCAGGTGATCTGAACGATGCGGGTATAGGTCGAAATGACGGTGCCAAAGATACGGACTTCGGCGGTCACCATTTATTCGCCCGAAGAATCTGCGTTATCGAGTTCGCTCTGCAAGCCCTTAAAGGCATCGCCGAACTCATTCAGTCTTACCGAGAACGCTTCCATCCGGGAAATGCAGTCATCGCTCTCAGCAATGATCTCTGCCAGGCTCGCAAGCTCCAGATGTTCAGCAGCGGCGGTACTGAAATCGATCTCCGACACTACTTCAAAGCGTCCGATAAAATAAGACATAGCCGCAATGACTCCAGCTTGCCGGCTTCCCTCTGACTTACCACCGACCAACGCGAAAAATATTGCGCAGTCGAGGTCCTGTTCGGGGCTGGCATCCTGAATGGGATCTTGAGCGGTGGAAGCTTCCTCAGCATGAAGTGAAGCGGGCAATAGGCCCAAGGCGATCGCAAGAATGATATGTTTCATGCAAGCGCCCTAAAGCCCTTGGCCTTAATAAATCACTTTATTCCAATGCTATACCCGCATTGGCATCAGAACATAGAGCGCCGGGCTCTTGTCATCCTTGCGGATCAGCGTTGGCGCGCCGGCATCGGCAAGGTGTAACTCCACCGTGTCGCTGTCGATCTGGCTCAGAATATCCTTCAGGTAATTGGCGTTGAAGCCAATCTCGATCGGGTCCGCGCTGTAATCCGCCGCCAGCTCTTCCGCTGCAGTGCCATTGTCAGGCGAAGTGACGGAAAGAGTGACCTTGTCTGCATCCAGGCTCATCTTGACCGCGCGGGTTTTCTCCGTGGCAATTGTTGCCACACGATCGACGCCTTGGAAAAAGCTTTTTGGATCGACTTTCAGCAGCTTATCATTGCCTGTCGGAATAACACGGCTGTAATCAGGGAAAGTCCCGTCGATCAGTTTGCTGGTCAGAACAACACCGCCTTCACCGCCCAGCGTGAAGCGGATCTTGCTGGCAGACAGATCGATCTGGACGTTACCGTCCATGGATTCTTCCAGCAGTTTGCGCAATTCGGCCACGGCTTTACGAGGCACGATAACGTCAGGCATGCCTTCCGCGCCATCGGGACGAGCAAGCGTGAAGCGCGCAAGACGATGGCCGTCGGTCGCTGCAGCTTTCAGCACAGGTTGATCATCGTCCGTAACATGCAGGAAGATACCGTTGAGATAGTACCGTGTTTCCTCGGTCGAGATGGCAAACCGCGTGCGGTCAATCAACTCGGCCAATAGTTTGGCTGGTAGTTCAAAACTTGTCGGAAGGTCGCCCTCAACAATGACCGGGAAATCATCGCGCGGCAAAGTGGGCAGCTTGAAGCGGCTGCGCCCTGCTCTAACTTCCATGCGATTGTCGGCTGTCTCCAGACTTACCTGGCTGCCCTCGGGCAGTTTGCGTGCGATGTCGAACAGCAAGTGTGCAGATACAGTGATCGCACCGGGCGTTTCCACTGAGGCCGCGGCCATGTTCTCGACCACTTGCAGATCAAGGTCAGTCGCCATCACTTTCAGCGTGCCGCCGTCGCTCGCGTCGATCAGAACATTTGACAGAATGGGGATAGTGTTGCGGCGCTCTACCACCGACTGAACGTGAGAGAGACAACGCAGCAGCGTCGCGCGTTCGATTGTGGCCTTCATCGGTCCTACTCAATCCTTCTAGTGCGCACTGAGGGCCGGAATCGCTCCCCAGCGCCGGAAAACCGTGACTGACCTTAGCGCAAGCAGCAAAGGCGGCAAGTTCATGCGGCTTTGAGCGGCGATTCCTTGGGGAAAAAGGGGAAATTCTGCCCCAATCCCGGACAAATCAACCCAACATCGCCATGCCGCCGTTTACGTGCATGGTCTCGCCGGTGATGTAGCCGGCCTCGCGGCTGGCCAGAAACGCCACTGCAGCGCCGATATCGTCGCCCTCGCCCATGCGTCCCATAGGGATGCGGGCGTTAAGCGCTTCTTTCTGCGCGTCGGGCAATTGATCGGTCATGGCGGTACGGATGAAGCCCGGCGCGATGCAATTGGCGGTAATGCCGCGGCTCGCAACTTCTTGCGCAAAGCTCTTGGTCATACCGACGATGCCCGCCTTGGCAGCGGCATAGTTCATCTGACCCGGGTTACCCGTAACGCCGACCACACTGGTGATCGAGATGATCCGGCCAAAGCGGTTCTTCATCATCGGTCGGGCAGAGGCACGCATCAGGCGGAAGGTCGATTCGAGGTTGATGCGGATCACATCGTCCCATTCCTCATCCTTCATCCGCAATGCGAGATTATCGCGCGTGATACCCGCATTGTTGACGAGAATATCGATCCCACCCAGCGTATCGAGCGTGGCCGGAATCAGTTCTTCGACCTGTGTGGTGTCAGACAGGTTGCAGGTAATCTCCACATGCTCACCATTGTCGTGCTCATATTCGTCGTTGAGTTGATCGCGAAACGCGCGAAGCTTGGCTGCATTTGATCCTGAGATGGCCAGCCGTGCACCTTGGCCAGCCAGCGCCTTGCAAATCGCCGAGCCAATCCCGCCACTTGCGCCGGTAACCAGCGCATTCATGCCATTCAATGAGAACATCAGGCGATCTCCTTCGCAAAATTCTCTATATCTTCCATTGTGATAAGGCTGGAAGTTGAAGCTACCTTGTCTATCCGGCCAACCATCGGCCCAAGCACCTTACCACCCAATTCAACGAAGTGCTCCACCCCGTCATCGCGCATTGCCAGCACGCTTTCACGCCAGCGAACCCGGCCGGTAACCTGTTCCACCAGCAAGAGCTGTTCCTCTGCCGGATCGGTGACCTTCGCCGCCGTCACATTGGCAAAAACCGGTAAGCTGAATGCGCCCGGTGGTGTCGCTGCCAAGGCTTCGGCCATACGGTCAGCTGCAGGCTGCATCAGCGAACAATGGAAGGGTGCGGACACCGGCAACGCAATCCCGCGCTTGATGCCGTGCTCTTTGGTAAGCGCAATCGCGCGGTCAATCGCGCCTCTATGGCCACTGATCACGACCTGAGTTGGGTCGTTGTCATTGGCAACCTCGCAGAATTCCCCGTCAGCGGCAGCTTCAGCCAAGGCAGTAGCTTTATCGATGTCAGCACCAAGCAAGGCCGCCATCGCGCCCACACCAACCGGAACAGCTGCTTGCATCGCCTGCCCGCGCAGTTTCAGCAGCCGCGCAGTGTCAGCCAGCGAGAATGCGCCAACCGCACACAGCGCCGAATATTCGCCCAGCGAATGGCCTGCCACGCAAGAGCCCTTCTCTGCCAGCGACACGCCGAATTCGCGCTCAAGCACACGCAAGGTCGCAATCGCATTGGCCATGATCGCGGGCTGAGCGTTTTCAGTAAGTGTCAGCTGATCTTCGGGGCCGTCGCGCATGATCGCGGAAAGCTTTTGCGACAGCGCTTCATCTACCTCTTCGAAAACCTCACGCGCGGCAACGCTGGCTTCAGTAAGTTCGGCACCCATGCCAACCTTCTGGCTGCCCTGCCCTGGAAAAATGAAAGCTCTCATCAACGTCTCCTCTTGGGGAGCCGGTTAGTCGCCGGTCGGCGGACTCGCAAGGCCAAAGGGCACAATCCGGTTCTCTGCCGTATGGCCAATCTGTGCCCGTCCAAGATAGGGTATTCCGGCTCGCGCGCACCAGAATTTGGTAATATCTTCAGCTTCTTGCCCGAATTCGCGATCATTCTCAGGAACAGCGGTAACGCTGCCCAACCTCAAGCCCGCAATCCGGGGCAGCGCATTGGCGATGTGGAAAAACAGCCGGTCAACCGAATAGAGATGTTCGCTCACTTCCTCGACCATCACGACATGCCCGTCCAGCTTGGGCATCAGTGGTGTCCCGACGATCATCGCAAGCGTGATGAGGTTAAATGCAACTGCGGGAGTTTGCCCATCAAGGCTCGGCTCCAGCCCGCTGCCATCACCCGAGAACCAGCGCAACACGCGCCGCACTGCTTCGCGGCCAGTCTGGCTTCGCGCGCTGACCGGCATCGAGCCGTGGACCGGTTGGCCGATGCCGTGCCGATAGAAGGCTGCGAGCAAATAACCCATGTCGGAAAAGCCGACATAAGTCTTCGCGCGTGCAGCCGCGTTCATTCGGGCAACAGCGGCTTCTGCAATCCGGTTGGAACCATAACCGCCCTTGGCGAACCAGATAGCGTCATATTGCGGGTCATTGGCCAATTCGACCAAGGCTTCGAGCCGCTCGATATCCGTTCCCGCGAAATGCCCGGCGCCCAGAAAGCACTGCTCGTGAAAATGGATCGAATGCTGCGGAAATTCGTCAGCCACCAGCGCTTCGGCCGCTTCGGCATGCTCGCGGGTGATCGCAGTGGCAGGTGCGCAGACAGCAATTCTGGTCATCTTGCTACTGTGCCCGCTTGTCTTGCTGCGCACAACTCAATACCGCACCGCGTATGAGTGAATTCCCCACCTATGACGAATTATTGCAGCGTCCCTTTTTCTTTTGCGGGATTGGCGGTTCAGGCATGCTGCCGCTGGCGCAAATCCTGGCCGGGCAAGGCGCGAAAGTGGCAGGCTCTGACCGTTCGCGTGATCAGGGCCGCACGTCTGAGAAATTTGCTGCGCTCGAAGCTCAGGGTTTCAAGCTGTTCTCGCAAGATGGCAGCGGGATCACCTCCAAGGATCAAATCCTCGTCGCTTCCGCCGCAGTGGAAGACACCGTGCCCGAAATGGTGCGGGCGAAAGAGCTTGGCTGCTTGAAGCTGACCCGCGCAGAATTGAACTCTATCCTGTTCAACACCAGCGGTGCGGGGATCGCGATTGCCGGCACCAGCGGCAAATCGACCGTTACCGGCATGCTAGGCTGGATCATGCATGCCGCGGGCCGCGGGCCAACGATCATGAACGGCGCGGTGATGAAGAACTTCGTCACTGAAGATCACCCGATTGCCAGCGCGGTTGTGGGCGGACACAGCATTTACGTCAGCGAAGTAGATGAAAGCGACGGTTCGATCGCGCTCTATCGCCCTGCTGTCGGCGTGTTGCTAAACGTCAGCCTCGACCACAAGAGCATGGACGAACTGCGCGTGCTTTTCGCGGAATATCTTCACCGCAGCCGGATCGCCGCAATCAATGCCGACGATGCAGAGGCGCTCGCACTGCTACCGCATGCAAAGGAAGTGATCACCTTCGGAATCGAACAGGAAAAAGCGCAAATCGGCATCGTGCCGGGGAGCATTGCCGATGGCCCGATCCGGCAAGCCGCAGTGGTGGTGGACCGCCACGATGGCAGTGAACACCCTCTGGTCCTGCATATGCCTGGGCGGCACAATCTCTCGAATGCACTCGCCGCGATTGCAGGCGCAGCCTGTGCAGGCGTGCCGGTTGGCGTGGCGGTAGAAGCGCTGGCGAGCTTTGCGGGATTGGCCCGCCGTTTCGATATCATCGGCACTTCGCGCAGTGGCGTGACCGTGATCGACGATTTCGGCCACAATCCGGAGAAATGCGCCGCGACATTGCGCACGCTCAAGTCATCTCCCGGCCGCGTGATCGCATTTTTCCAGCCGCATGGATACGGTCCGCTTCGCCAGATGGGCGCGGAACTGGCCGAGACTTTCGCCCGTGAACTGGACGCCGACGACATCGCGATCATGTGCGATCCGGTCTATTTCGGCGGCACGGTCGACCGCAACGAAGGCACCGAGCGGATCATCGCGATGATCACAGACGCGGGCGGAACAGCAGAGCACATCGCATCGCGTGAGGAATGCGGCACAAGGATTGCCCAAATCGCTCAACCGGGCGACCGGATCGTGGTGATGGGCGCGCGGGACGACACGCTGACAAGCTTTGCCCGCTCCATCCTGAGCAAAATCGATGATGGAGCAGATTGACGCAGGCGGCTAACCCGCCTGAATGACACCACGCGATTTCTCCCTCGACACGCTGTTCCGCGCCAATGCGCTGCGGCTCGCGAACCGCGAAGTGACAGTGGATGGCTTGCAACGATTGACCTGGGCCGAACTCGACCAGCGGGTAGAGAACCTTGCGCATTGGCTGCTCGCAAAAGGTATTGGAGCGGGCGATCGTGTCGCGCTTCTCCTCACCGATGGTACGCCATTTGTCACCTCTCTGCTCGCTTGCGGGCGGATCGGCGCGATTGCGGTGCTGCTCAACTGGCGGCTCGCCCCGGGCGAGATCGGCTGGATCATGGGCAATGCCGAGCCGAGCCTGACGTTCGCCAATGCGCGCTTCAAGCACCTCCTTGGTGAGAGCGAAGCCGGCGAAGTGGTGCTGGTCGATGAGCAACACTATCCACAAAGCGCGTTCGAAAGCATCGTCGCCAGTGATCAGCCACGCCAGACGCTGCCTCAACTAACGCCCGATCGCCCTCTATACATGATGTATACCAGTGGCACGACGGGGCGGCCCAAGGGGTGCCTGCAAGCCTCCAGCGCGGTCGCAACGTCCGCGCTCGGCATGTGCACCCGCCGCGGCTGGATGCATCGCGAGCGCTTGCTCTCGGTTAACCCACTGTTCCATGTCGTGGGCATGCAACAGATAGCGGCGATGATTGCTTGCGGCGGAGCGATGGTGTTTGCCGGGCGCGATGATGACGCGGCGGCTATGCTCGACCTGCTCCACCGTGAGGATTGCACCACCACCAGCGCCTTCCCGCAAATTCTGTTGCCATGGCGCGCGATGGAGCCGCTGCGCGATGGCGCGATCCCGCTGACGAATTACACCGGCGGCGCTGGCCCGGGCTTTGTCCCGCTCTACGAATTCCTCGGCCAGGAATGGGATTGCGAGGTGGTTGGCGGATATGGCCAGACCGAGATTTGCGGTTTTGCCACCGCCATCGACTATCCCGACATGTGTAATCACCCGCGCTCGATCGGCTGGGCCATGCCGCATGTCGAATTCACAATGCTTGATCCGGATGGCAACCAGCTGCCGCCCGGCGAAGAAGGCGAAATCTGCATGCGCGGGCCAACTGTGATGCTGGGATATTGGCGAAATCCTGATGCGACCGAAGCCGCGCTCGGCCATGGCTGGCTGCGCAGCGGCGATCTGGGCACGATGGACGAGCACGGGCTTGTCTATCTGCTTGGCCGGTCAAAGGAGCTGATCAAGACCGGCGGCGAAAATGTCTATCCGGCCGAAGTCGATGCGGTGTTCCAAGGGATGAATGAAGTCGCCGATGCGGGATGCTGCGGCGTGCCGGACCAACAATGGGGCGAAGCGGTAAAAGCCTTCGTTGTGCTGAAACCCGGAATGGAGCTAACCCGGGAGGAAATTACCACGCGATTCAAGTCACAGATCGCAGGATACAAGCGCCCGCGCTACATCGAGTTTGTTGACCAGTTACCTCGCGACATGTTGGGCAAATTGCAGCGGCTGGAGCTAAGCCAGCGCCCGGTCACGCCCGATCAGGCGGCCTAGGATCGTTGTTGTAAACTAGGACCAGAATTAGCCCTCGCCAGCGAAAAGCAGACATTCAGTTCCCACTGCTTTCCAGTGCCTTCCGCCCTTCCTCTTCGCGGGCAAAGGCGCGTTGGTAGGCGTCGCGCGAGGTTAGCCGGTCACGATAGGCCTTAAGACTATCCGGCACGCCCTCATCCAGCCCGACGCTCTTCGCCAGGATCAGCGCATAGCCACAGCAGATATCCGCCACGGTGAACCGGTCAGCGCACAAATACTCACGCCCATCCAGCCGCTGCTCCAGCTTCACCAATCGTTTCCAGAACCATTTGGCATAGGCCTCGCCCGCTTCGGCCCAGCCCTTGCCCTTTTCGAAGATCGCGAACCGCATATAGACCGTTTGCGGAAAAGTGATCGTGGCATCCGCGTGATAAGTGAAATCGCAATATTGCGCGTAATCGACCTCGCCCGGCGCGATGACCAGGTCACTCGGCCCGTCCTTGCTCGCCAGATAATGCGCGATGGCGCAGCTTTCGGTCATCTGCGCATCACCATCAACCAGCATGGGTACAGTGCCCAACGGATTTATCTCCAGATATTCAGGCGCGAGGTAGCGCGGCGGGAACGGCAAAATTTTCAGGTCGATATCGACGCCTGCTTCTTCCGCAGCCCATGTCGCGCGCAGCCCGCGTGAACGCGCGCATGTGTAAAGTGTTGGCTTGGCGCTCATCAATGGGCCTCCGCATTCTTGCCAAATCCATGACCCATATGCGCGACATTGTGCAGCGCAAAGGCGATGACCGCGCCCAGGATCAACCCGAAAATCGCCGAGACCCCGGCATATGTCAGCCAGCCAAACACTCCGCCCATGGCCCCTGTCATACCGGCAACCGCATGTTCGGCGCCATGCGCCAGATCCGAAAACAAATGGAACCCGATTTCATGCGTGCCATGCAGGATTATTCCCCCGCCAACCCACAGCATGGCGATGGTCCCGACGAAGGACAGCGCGACCAACAACTTGGGCATCGCCTGCAACAAGAAATAACCGAAAGTCAGCGCAAAACCGCTCTTGCGCTGAACCAGTTGCAGCCCGACATCGTCCATCTTCACGATCAACGCGACTGCGCCGTAGACCGCAATCGTGATCGCAATACCCACCAGCGCAAGCGCCGCCGCGCGCACCCAGAAACTTTCACTGATGGTCGCTATCTCGTTCAGTGAAATCGCCATGATTTCAGCTGACAGGATAAGGTCGGTTCGGATTGCGCCGTTGATCCGCTCCTGCTCGAACTTCGCAGGGTCTTTGATCTCATCATCCACGGTCTTCCCGTGTTTTGCTCCGCCCAGCTTCTCCATAACCTTTTCCGCGCCTTCGAAGCACAGATAGCCACCGCCAAGCATCAGCAGAAAGATGATCGCTTGCGGCAAAAACCAGCTCAACGCCAGCGCGCCCGGCAACAAGATCAGGAGCTTGTTCTTCAAGCTACCCTTGGTGATGCTCCAAATGATAGGCAGTTCGCGCTTCGGGCTTAGCCCGGTCACATAACCGGGCGTTACCGCCGCATCATCGATCACAACACCTGCGGCCTTGGTCCCCGCCTTGCTCGCGGCAATGCTTACATCATCGATAGAAGCCGCTGCCGCCCGCGCAATTACCGCGACATCGTCCAGCAAAGCCATTAAACCACCCGGCAAAGCGTATCTCCCTCTTGAATTGCTGCGCCTGCCCTGCCCTTGCTTTGCGCGCATCGCAAGGCTTGCATTCGCGGTCAAAACCGTTATGTGCGCGCATCCCTTGCGTCGGAGTGCCGATATGGGGGTGTTTGTGAAGAAAGCCGGAGGGGCCCTGCGATCCGCGCGGGATTAGCCAACGATCGGCATAAATTGAAAGGAAGCAAGATGGCTCTCTATGAGCATGTCTTTCTCGCGCGTCAGGACCTGAGCCAGGCTCAAGTCGATTCGCTGGCGGCTTCGGCGACCGAAATCGTCGAGCAGAACGAAGGCAAGGTTACCAAAACCGAGACCTGGGGCCTTAAATCCCTCGCCTACAAGATTGACCGCAACCGCAAGGCACACTTTGTGCTGTTGAACATCGATGCCCCGGGCAGCGTTGTTGAAGAGCTGGAGCGCCAAACCCGTATCAACGAAGACGTGATCCGTTATATGACGATCCGCGTTGACGAGCACGAAGAAGGCCCGTCTGTCATGATGCGCAAGAATGACCGCGACCGTAAGCGTCGCTCTGACCGTGAGGAGCGCGACTAATGGCACGTCCTTTCTTCCGTCGCCGCAAATCCTGCCCGTTCGCGGGTGAAGGTGCGCCGAAAATCGATTACAAAGACACTCGCTTGCTGCAGGGCTTCATGTCCGAGCGTGGCAAGATTGTCCCAAGCCGCATCACCGCCGTCAGCGCGAAAAAGCAACGCGAACTCGCCAAGGCGATCAAGCGCGCGCGCCACATCGGCCTGCTGCCGTACATTGTTAAGTAAGAGGAGAAGACGACATGGATATCATTCTCCTCGAACGTATCGAGAAGCTGGGCACGATCGGTGACGTTGTTACGGTGAAAGACGGTTATGCGCGCAACTTCCTGTTGCCGCAGAACAAAGCGCTGCGCGCGAACGAAGCCAATAAGAAGGTCTTCGAAGCGAACCGCGAACGTCTGGAAAAAGAAAACGCTGAAAAGCGCGGCGAAGCTGAAAAGCTGGGCGAAAAAGTTGCAGGCGCAGAAGTTGTTCTGCTGCGTGCATCGTCCAACGCTGGCCAGCTCTACGGTTCAGTCAACGTGCGTGACATGGTCGCTGGCCTGACCGCTCAAGGCCATGAGATA
This sequence comes from uncultured Altererythrobacter sp., assembly GCF_913057185.1. Classification (NCBI taxonomy): domain Bacteria; kingdom Pseudomonadati; phylum Pseudomonadota; class Alphaproteobacteria; order Sphingomonadales; family Erythrobacteraceae; genus Altererythrobacter; species uncultured Altererythrobacter sp. The sequence goes on along the minus strand of NZ_CAJXNK010000001.1, from coordinate 1,435,217 downwards.
GACAAGAAGCAGGTTATCATGGGCGCACCGATCAAGACGATCGGTATGCACGATGTAACCGTTGCCCTGCACCCAGAGGTTCACGTCATTGTGAAAGCCAATGTGGCGCGCAGTGAAGACGAAGCCGAACTGCAAAGCCAAGGCGTCGATGTTCTCGCACAGATCTTCGAAGAAGAGCAAAAAGAGATCGAAGAAGCTGCAGCAGATACCCGTATCGACAACGCAGGTCTTGAGCCGGGCGAAATCCCTGCTGACATGCTGGAAGATGCCGCTGTCGAGAATATCGAAGCGGCCGCCGATGCAGAAACCGAAGAGGCAGCGCCTGCTGAAGAAACAAAGGAAGATGAAGCCTGATTGGCTCTAACTTCTTGGCTCAAGGGGGCGCGGCCGAGAGGTCGCGCCTTTTTTGTAAGAAGGACCTGTCCGGCTATGCTGGCCCGTCTTTCCAACGTAAAATAACAACAATATGGATTAACGTATGACCCCAATCCCGCAAATTCTCGAACAATTGCAACACACCTATGACGAAGCCGTTTCGACGCTTCGTGAAGACGTGATCGCTTTCGGACGTGACGGCACAGTGCCACCACAGCGCAAGCGAGAGGATGGCAGCTATGCCTATCCGCAGCTCACATTGCATTATTCGGGAGTTAGCGAGATCAATGATCGCAGCCGCGCATTCGGACGGCTCGAGACGACGGGAACATATACCACCACAGTCACGCGTCCTGACCTGTTCGCTCCGTTTCTGGCAGAGCAGCTCGAGCTAATCGCCGATGAATATGAGATCGAGGTGGAAGTCGGGAAATCACGGCAGGAGATACCCTTCCCCTATGTGCTGGACGGCGAAGCTGGCGCGGCGATGGTGGGCTTCGCGCCGCAGGATATCGCGCAGCATTTTCCTTCAACCGATCTGTCGCTAATCGGAGACGAGCTGGCGGACGGGATCGAGTTTCACGAAGACGAGGCGATGCCGCTGTCCCTGTTTGACGGGCTGCGGACCGATTACTCGCTTGCGCGGTTGGCACATTACACTGGCACGCGCGTGGAGGATTTCCAGGACTTCATCCTGTTCACTAACTATCACCGCTACGTCGATGAGTTCGTAAACTGGGGCGCGCAGCAAATCTGCACCAAGGATGATGGCAGCGGTTATACCAGTCTGACAGGCGCGGGCGGCCTCAATATCAGCGAGTGCATCGACAATGCGCAGGAGCAACTGAACGACACTGCCTGGCGCAGACACCAGATGCCCGCCTATCACCTCATTCGTGAAGACGGCAAAGGCATTACGCTGGTCAATATCGGCGTGGGACCGTCCAACGCCAAGACAATCTGCGATCACCTGGCTGTGCTGCGCCCTCATGCCTGGATGATGATTGGCCACTGCGGCGGGGTTCGCTCAAGCCAGAAGATCGGCGATTTCGTGCTGGCGCACGCCTATCTGCGTGATGATCACGTGCTGGATAATGTCCTACCTCCCGAAATTCCGATCCCGCCGATTGCCGAAGTACAGCAAGCGCTGGCAGCCGCGGCGGAACAAGTTTCCGGCGTACAAGGTGCCAACATCAAACAACGCATGCGCACCGGCACAGTCGTGACCACAGACGACCGCAATTGGGAGCTGCACTATTCCAGCTCTGCCAAGCGTTTCTCGCAAAGCCGCGCTATTGCGGTAGAGATGGAAAGCGCCACTATTGCCGCCCAGGGCTATCGTTTCCGAGTGCCTTACGGCACGCTGCTATGCGTTTCGGACAAGCCGCTGCATGGTGAAATAAAGCTGCCGGGCCAGGCGAACAAGTTCTACGAGGAAGCGATCGCTGCACACCTCCAGATCGGCTTGGAGGCCTGCAATCACCTGCGCGATGAAGGCGACCGTTTGCATAGCCGCAAGTTGCGCGCGTTCAACGAGCCGCCGTTTAGGTAATTTGGATCAAGCGACAGCGGTTCCTTCGATCTCGATCATGATGTCAGGATCGAAAAGGCGCTCTACACCAAGCAGGGTTGCTGAAATTTGTGCCCCGGCTGCGCCGTGAAGCGCCATGGTCTGTTCGGCCGAGGCCACGAACGCGTCCACATCAGTGGTGTAGAAGTTGAGGCGCACCAGATTCTGAGGTGTCATCCCGGCCGAATCGAGCGCATCGACCAGATTTTGCCAGGCGAGCTTGTATTGCGCGACGATGTCTCCGGCATGCATCGCATGACCATCTGCATCTGTCGCGGTCTGGCCGCTCAGGTAAAGCGTTCCCGTGGCACCTTGCACTTCGACCGCATGGTTGAGGCCAAAGCCTTGAAGCCATGGTGTTGGATTGTGAACTTTGGACTGCATCTGTTTACCCCTTGCCCTTCGCCAAAAAGCCGCATGTCTGCGCGCCAATCGGGCAAATTGAAAGGGGGTAATCATCAAACACCAGAACCGGTGCCCGGGCCCGGACATTTGCCGGGCAAGCGATTATCGCGCTTTACGGCAGGCGGAAAAGGGTGAAGATGGTTGCAGGAGAAGACAGCCCCGCAGGATGCATTCGGGAAGACCGGACTTCGCTATCCGTGCAGGTGAGGGAGAATGATCATCGCAGAATTGAGCGCAGCCGCGCCCGCTGAAATGCCGGCACAGGGCCTTCCTGCCTCTGAAGGCTTTGGCACGCCAGGCTATCGGGCTTACGTCTTGAGCGCACTGCTGATCGTCTACATCTTCAATTTCATCGATCGAACGATCGTCAACATACTGACCGAGCCGATCAAGCTGAGTTTCGGTCTGGAAGATTGGCAGATGGGGCTGCTGGGCGGCCCGGCATTCGCGGTGCTTTATACATTCCTGGGATTGCCGATTGCCCGCGTGGCAGAGCGCAAGAACCGGGTGGTTATCATTGCGCTGGCAGTGGCCGTCTGGAGCCTGTTTACGGCGTTGTGCGGGTTTGCCATGTCATTTCTGATGCTGTTTCTGTTTCGCGTAGGAGTGAGCATTGGCGAGGCTGGCTGCACACCACCGGCACAATCGCTGATCGCCGACTATTTCAAACCCTCAAAACGAGCGACCGCGGTCTCGATTTACGCTTTGGGCGTCCCGCTAGGCGGCATGCTCGCATCGGTATTCGGCGGACAAATCGCGGGGATGCAAGGCGCGGACTTTGGCGCATGGATCGCCTCGATCGGCCTAGGCGGTCTGTTCGGCGACCTTGACTGGTCACAGGTCGAAGGCTGGCGGATCGCCTTTGTTGTTGTTGGCATCCCGGGCCTGCTGCTGTCATTGATCGTCTGGCGCAGTATAAAGGAACCTCCGCGCGGCTACACTGATCCGGCTGCCCTGCAGGGACTGGAAAAGGCGAGCTTCAAGGAAGCGCTTGGCGTGCTGATGAAAAAGCCTGCCTATCGCCATGTGGTGATCGGCGCGACGCTCGCGTCTTTCGTGGGCTATGGCGTAGGGCAGTTTACGACCTCGTTCCTTATCCGGACCCACGAGCTTTCAATCCAGACCGCGTCATTGCTGTTCGGCATCATCTTGGGCTTGATGGCTGCAATCGGTGTTTTCAGCTCTGGTTGGCTCTCGGACAAACTGGCCAAGCGCTATCCCAAGGCATTGTCGTGGATTCCGGCTTTGGGAATGGCCACTTCGGTACCGCTTTATGCGTTTGGTTTCCTGACAGACAACCTGTGGCTCGCGATGCCGCCGCTGATGATCGCGGCAATGATCCATTATTTCTACCTCGGCCCGATGTATGCTGTCTCAGGCGGGGTCGCCGACAGCCGGATGCGCGCGACATCGGTTGCGATCACGCTTTTCGTAGTCAATCTGCTGGGGTATGGCTTGGGACCACCACTAATCGGAGCATTGTCGACGCTACTAAAGACAGCGTTTCTGGATGCGCGGGGTCTGGGCCTGACTCTGGAGGCGTGCAAACCATTGCTTGCCATTGCTTCCGACGTGAGCGTTACAGCAACTGCAGCTCAAGCGAGCGAGATCGCCGCCTGCGCCAGCGCGGATGCGCGCGGGCTACAATGGTCAATCGTGATCTTTATCTGCGGCTATGCCTGGGCGGCTTTGCATTATTTACTGGCTGGACGGACCCTGCAGCAGGATATGGTTGCGAATTCAGCCGAGTGAGACCAAGCGCATCTTCCGCTTTTCAGCGCAGCCTGCAAACGCTAGGCCAAGCCTATGACTGACATGACCAACACCATCTACGTCCTAAACGGGCCGAACCTGAACCTGCTCGGTCTGCGCGAGCCGGATATTTACGGCTCGGATACGCTTGATGACATTGCGGGCATGCTGGAGGATCGCGGGCGCGAACTCGGTTTTGAAATCGACATGCGGCAGACCAATCACGAAGGCATGCTGGTCGATTGGCTGCATGAGGCGCAGGCCGAGGATGCGCGCGCCGTGCTGCTGAATGCAGCGGCCTATACCCATACCTCGATCGCGCTGCTCGATGCGATCAAGGCCATCCGCACGCCAGTTATTGAGGTGCATTTGTCCGATCCCACCATTCGCGAAGAATTCCGGCATATTTCATATGTCGGCAAAGCCGCCGCGAAATGCGTGCAAGGTCACGGGGCAAAGAGCTATCTTATCGCCTTGGAAGCGGTCGCAAACGGAGAAGTTTGACCTGCCAATCGTAGAGGCCAGTTTGCGAAAAGTCGTACAGTGCCTCTTGCCAGCCACAATTTGCAAGAATAGTCACGCCTGCAACCAAATATTGAGGGGCAATAATGGCCGAACGTAAATCTGCCGGTGGTCGCAATTCCGGCATGAATATCGATAGCAAGCTTGTTCGCGAGCTTGCCGAACTGCTCAATGAAACCGGGCTTACCGAAATCGAAGTCGAAGATAACGACCGCAAGATCCGCGTTGCACGCGGCGGTGTTGTGGCATCGGCTGCGCCTGCTCAGATGGTCGCAGCGCCAGATCCGACACCCGCAGCGGCGCCTTCGGCGGCGGCTCCTGCGGCGGCTCCTGCGGCGGCAGCTGAAGCAGCACCCGCGGACGATCATGGCGATGCGGTCAAGTCGCCCATGGTCGGCACGGCCTATCTCGCGCCCGAGCCGGAAGCGTCAAACTTTGTCGCCGTCGGTGACAGCGTGAAAGAAGGCGACACCCTTCTGATCGTTGAGGCGATGAAAGTGATGAACCCGATCACAGCCGACAAGGCCGGCACTATCAAAGCTATCCTGATCGATAACGGGCAGCCGGTCGAATTTGACCAGCCGCTCGTTGTAATCGGCTGAGGCAGCGCGATGTCAATCAAACGCATACTGATCGCCAATCGCGGCGAAATTGCGCTGCGCATCCACCGCGCGGCGCACGAGATGGGGATAGAAACAGTCGCAGTGCACTCCACTGCCGATGCGGACGCGATGCATGTAAGGCTGGCGGATCACGCCGTGTGTATCGGTCCACCGGCCGCGACGGACAGCTACCTTAATGTTGCAAACATCATTTCGGCGGCCGAAGTGTCGCAATGTGACGCTATCCATCCAGGCTATGGTTTTCTCTCGGAGAATGAGAAATTCGCCGAGATCGTCGAAGCGCATGACATCAAGTGGATCGGCCCCAAGCCTGAACATATCCGCACAATGGGTGACAAGGTCGCGGCCAAGCAAACCGCCGGTGCTCTGGGCTTGCCATTGGTGCCGGGCAGCGATGGCGCGGTTTCCGACTATGATGAAGCCAAGAAGATCGCCAAGGAAATTGGCTATCCGGTGATCATCAAGGCAGCGTCTGGCGGCGGTGGCCGGGGCATGAAGGTCTGCGAAAGCGAAGACACCATCGAAACGCTGATGAAGCAGGCGGGCAGCGAAGCGAAAGCCGCTTTCGGCGATGCGACGGTCTATATTGAAAAGTATCTCGGCAATCCGCGCCACATCGAATTTCAGGTGTTCGGCGATGGCAAAGGCAATGCGATCCACCTGGGTGAGCGCGACTGCTCGCTCCAGCGCCGCCACCAGAAAGTGCTGGAGGAGGCCCCCTCCCCCGTAATCAGCCGTGAAGAGCGGATGCGCATGGGCGAGGTCTGTTCCAAGGCCATGCGCGACATGGGTTATCGCGGCGCAGGCACAATCGAATTCCTATGGGAAGACGGCGAGTTCTACTTCATCGAAATGAACACGCGGCTTCAGGTCGAACATCCGGTGACCGAGGCGATTACCGGCGTTGATCTTGTGCGCGAACAAATCCGCATTGCAGAGGGCAAGCCGCTATCGGTCGCGCAGGAAAACCTCGAGTTCAACGGCCACGCGATCGAATGCCGCATCAATGCCGAAGACCCGTTCACCTTCGCTCCATCACCAGGCAGGGTGACATACTATCATCCGGCTGGCGGCATGCATGTGCGGGTCGATTCTGGGCTCTATGCCGGTTATTCAATCCCGCCTTACTATGACAGCATGATTGCCAAGCTGATCGTCTATGGCCGCAATCGCGAAGGCTGCATCATGCGCCTTCGCCGCGCGCTGGAGGAAATGGTTGTCGAAGGCGTAAAGACCAATATCCCGCTACATCAGGAATTGCTGCATCAGGATGATGTGCTCAGCGGTGACTATTCGATCAAATGGCTCGAAGACTGGCTGGCAAAGCGCGAAGATTGAGCGGCATTATTCGACAGGTAGATCAGATTACCTTCAGCGTTGGTGGCCCAAAACGATCCTATTCCGGTTGCTTCAACTTGAACCAACACTTCGGAAGGCCTCGCGTGCGACGCAGGGCTTCCGGATACGTTTTTGCTCTTCTTTGACTGGCGCACTCGCTCGTTGAGGCTGAATGCCATACCCTTGCGACCCCTGTTATAGCCCGGGCTTTTACCCTTAGTTCCTCAACTGGCTTTGTTTATGACAGTTGGGTTACAACGAAGGCATGTAGAATTCGTTACTGTTGAGCGGGGCCTGAGTCGCTCCGAGGGCTGTGAGAACTGGGCCTGGAAACTATCTTGTTTCAATGCCTTGAGAAGGCTTACCGCTACAGCGGTACGCCCGGTTCATGCTTCGCGGTTCGGATAGTTAGCGAGGTCTTCACACTTTCCACATTCGGTGCCGGTGTGAGCTTGCTGGTCAGGAATTCCTGAAAGCTCTGCAAATCGCGGCTGACAACCTTCAGGATAAAGTCGATCTCGCCGTTGAGCATATGGACTTCACGAACTTCGGGCAGCTCGCGCATCGCGTCTTCAAACTCCCGCAATGCGCTTTCCGCCTGGCTCTTGAGACTGACCATCGCGAAGACTGTAATCGCAAAGCCTAGCTTGGAGGCGTCCAGATCGGCGTGATAGCCGCGAATGACGCCTTCTTCTTCAAGCCCGCGCACGCGGCGCAGACATGGAGGGGCAGTCAGACCGACACGTTGTGCCAATTCGACGTTTGTTACACGGCCTTCATTCTGCAATTCAGCCAGCAAGCGGCGGTCAATTTCGTCCAGACTGGCCATAAATTACCCTCATATCCCCAGATCGGCTCCGAATCGGACCCAAATGAAACACATGTGCCCTTTAAGCAGGCTCAAAACTAATATTATTGTTCTTGCCAGCAATTGTCCCGCTTTGCAACGCATCGAGAATGGCGCTCCGCAAGAGATAATTATTGCTGTTATGGAAGACTTGGCGCGGAATATCTGCGCCTGATGCCATGCGCGATTCGCGCGATTTGGAGCTGTGATGTTCTTTGATGACCGCCTTGCTACTGTGTTGCGCCACCGCGCCACCAGTGAGCGTGGCGCGCGCACACAGTTCCGCCAGTTGCTCGATCTGTTAGGCAACAGAAAGCATGGCCGTGATGACAGCCTGCTTGCCGCAGCATGGTTAAGACTGGGTGCATTAGGGGAGCAAATTCCCGCTGACGAACGGGCGCGTATCATTCACGAGCCCAGCTGGCGCTTTCGCAATGCGCAATTGGCGGCGCATCTGGCGGAAGACGAACCACAGGTAGCATCAGCCGCGCTTCAGCGAGCCGAGCTGACGGAAGTGGAATGGACCGCGCTGATCCCGCGCATGCCGATCCGTGCCCGTGGCCTGCTGCGTAATCGGCGCGATTTGCCAAATGATGCCCAGCGATTGCTCGATCAGCTGGGTATTCATGATCGCGGATTGCCACAGCCCGTTGTCGAAGCGGATACGGTCGAAGACGATCAGATCATAGAGCTTGAGGTAGAGGCCCCGCCCCTGCCCGACGCCGGGCCCAAGCCTGGTGCCGAACCGCCAGCCGCGCCAATGCGGCACCGCCCATCGGTTGCGACGGGCAGCGATGAAAAAAGCGTGATCGCTGCGACGATCGAACGCATCGCGCAATTCCGCCGGGATCACGCTGCTCCATCCACAGATGACCTGTCGCCCCGCCTGCCGCTTGGCGAAAAAACGTCAGAGCCACACCACGATGTGACAGGCTTCGCCTTCGAAAGCGATGCACAAGGCCGCATCATCTGGGCTGATGCATCGGTTGCCCCGATGACCATAGGTCAGCGGCTGACAGATCCCAGATATCTGGACAAAGGCAGTCCGGCAGACCCGATAGCGACCGCATTCGGCCAGCAGCAGCCAATCGAGCGCGCAGCGCGCGTGCTAGAAGGTGCAGAGGCCATTCGAGGCGAATGGATCGTCGATGCCCATCCGCGCTTCTCGCGCAGCGGTGGGCGCTTCCATGGCTACGTCGGGCGGTTTCGCAGACCGTTTGATCCTTCAAGGGCTAGCGGTGCGCAGACCGAAGCGGATCGGTTGCGGCAATTGCTTCACGAGCTTCGCACACCGGTCAACGCGGTTCAGGGTTTTGCGGAACTGATCCATCAGCAACTGTATGGCCCGGTGCCAAACGCTTACCGTGCGTTGGCCGCGACAATCGCAGGCGACGCGGCGAGCATTCTGGCAGGCCTTGACGAGTTGGAACGACTGGCCAAGCTTGAAGGCGGCGTCCAGTCACTTGGCGGCGGAAATACCGATCTGATCTCGCTCACCAAGCGGATGACCGATCAACTTAGCCATGTTCTGGCGCCGCGCATGGCCGGTATCGAAATCACGGCGACCAAGGCCCGCAGTGCTTGGGTGGAAATTGATCCGGACGAAGCCGAGGCGCTGATCTGGCGAATGCTTGCCACATTGGCCGGATCAACCAACACCGGAGAGCTGCTCCTTGCGCAAATTGAAACCGATGCAGACCAAGCGACCTTCTGGTGCCAGATTCCGGCGCAGCTGATCGCAGAAGACGACGTCTTCGCAGCCGAGGTTAAACCAACCACTCATGACATCAGCGCAGGATTGTTTGGAGCCGGTTTCAGCCTGAGACTGGCCGGCGCAGAGGCCGCTGGCGCTGGCGGCAGCTTGGTTCAGGATGAAGAACGGCTGGTGCTCTCGCTGCCGTTGACAGCAGTGGCATCAGGCGAAACGGAACTGCCGGACGGCGATGTGCGCGAAGCCACTGACTTGCTCTGAACCTGCTTGGTGCGCAACAATCGCCAATAAATGCATATCTGCGCTTGTTTCATTGCGATGACCATTGTAGGGGGCTCGCCGCATCGCACGCATGCTGCCTGATGGGCCTGTAGCTCAGTTGGTTAGAGCTGGCCGCTCATAACGGCTAGGTCGCGGGTTCGAGTCCTGCCGGGCCCACCAGCGGCAGCGGGACTTTGTGGTTCGCATGTGATGCGCGAAATCGGTCGGGGAGTGGCGCAGCCAGGTAGCGCACTTGTTTTGGGTACAAGGGGTCGGAGGTTCGAATCCTCTCTCCCCGACCAGTTTTCGCCAGGCACCAGGGGAGAAACCCACACGTGTCACATTCGTCATCCACCACATTACCCAGCGTCGATACGCGCGCCATTTGGGCGATTGCAATCCCTGCGATGCTGACCAATGTCGCGACCGCTTTAATCGGTATCGGCGACATGTGGATCGTTGGTCGGCTCGAGGATGCAGCAACCCAAGGGGCCGTAGATGTCGGAGCACGGCTGTTTGCCGTGCTGTTCACTATCATGTCTTTCCTGAAAACCGGTACAACCGGTCTGGTCGCGCAAGCGGGAACTCGAGACGGAACCACAGAGCAAGTTCGTTTGCTGGCCCGCGGTCTAGTGATCGGCACAATGATCGCGGCGCTGCTGGTGCTGCTAAAGCCCCTTTTGATGCCGCTGTTTCTTTCGGCATTGGGCGCACAAGGTGACGTCTTGGAGGCGGCGAGTATTTATGCTGGCATCCGCTATTGGACCGCGCCGGGCGTTATGCTGAATTTGGCCCTGATCGGGTTTCTGGTCGGCCGCCGCCAGATGACCGCTGTCTTGATCATCGAAGTCATCTACAACGCTCTGAACGTCGCCTTGGGATTGTTTCTGGCGCTAGAGCTTGAATGGGGTATCGCTGGGATCGGCTGGTCCAGCTTCATCGCTGAATATGCCAAGCTCACAATCCTGATCGCGCTCGTATTGTATCCTTCGTCCGGTCGCCGTGTGATAGGGATTTTGTTTGAAAAGGCCACAATCAGCTGGTCCAGACTTAGACCATTTCTTTCCACCAATCGCGATCTGTTCCTTCGCACGCTAGTGCTCACAGTAGCGCTGGCTGCAATTACGCGCCTATCCGCAGAGCGCGGGCCAGAAGTGCTCGCGGCCAATGGGGTCATCTATCAGTTGTTTGTCTTCACTGCGCTGCTGCTGGATGGATTTGAGAATGCAGCGCAAGTGCTCAATGGAGAGCGCAAGGGCGACAGGGACCGAGCGGGTTTTTCTGCATATACAAAGGCAATCCTTTGGCGCGGCGTCGCTGCCGCTGCGCTCCTCTCCTTTGCATTCATCCTGTTCGCGAACCCCATCGTGACCAGCTTTGCAGCTACACCCGAAGTCGCACGCATCGCGCAGGATCAAGCGATGTGGCTAATCGTCATCCCCTTCGCCGGAGTTGCAAGTTTTGTGTTCGACGGTGTGTTTGTTGGCGCAAGCTGGACACGGGCCATGCTACTTTCCATGGTCGGCGCAAGCATGCTGTTCGCGCTTTCCCTTTGGCTGACATGGCCGCTAGGATTGTGGGCCAGCTTCGTGCTGTTTCTGGCTGTCAGGGCCGGCCTTCAGGCCGCTATGATGCCGAGCCTGATACGCCGCAGCTTCAGCAATTAGGCAGCGGCACGGTTAGCCGCCACTTGCGACAGTTGATAGATAGCGGCAGAAACGCATGAACATGATACCCTTTTTAGCTGGATCGTGCAGTCAACTGATTAAAAGAGGTGGGACGCAAACCGAGTGATTGCACCTGTAGCATTAAGAAACTGGTGCTTCTCTTGCGTCGAACAACCGAAAGGTCAATTTCGACGAACAATTCAGGCCGATTCTGTTTCTGTGCAGTTGCGAAATCGTCAATTGCCTTGCTCAGATCAATCCTCGGCTTGCCCTTGTCCGCCCCACCCTCTATTTGGCCCGCAAATCTCACATACAAATTTCGAATTCGAAGGATCCGCCCGATGGCCGCGCAATATGCCTATGTCATGAAGAACATGACCAAGACTTTCCCCGGTGCTCAAAAACCGGTGCTGAGCAATATCAACCTACAGTTCTACCAAGGCGCGAAGATCGGCATCGTGGGCCCCAACGGCGCGGGTAAATCCACCCTGATGAAGATCATGGCCGGGATCGATAACGACATCACCGGTGAAGCATGGCCGGGCGAGAACATCACGGTGGGCTATCTGCCCCAAGAGCCAGAGCTCGACACAAGCAAAACAGTGCTCGAAAACGTCAAGGATGGCGCGCGCGAGACCGCCGATCTGGTTGATCGGTACAACGCTGTTGCCGCTGAAATGGCTGAGCCTGACGCCGACTACGAGAAACTGGGCGACGAAATGGCCGAGCTTCAGGCAAAGATCGACGCAGTCGACGGCTGGACGCTCGACAACCAGCTCGAAATCGCGATGGAAGCATTGCGCTGTCCGCCATCGGATATGGGCGTGGAAACCCTCTCAGGCGGTGAAAAGCGCCGCGTCGCCCTCACCCGCTTGCTGATCCAGAAGCCGTCAATTCTGCTGCTGGACGAACCGACCAACCACCTTGACGCAGAATCGGTCGAATGGCTTGAGAACCACCTCAAGGAATACGCCGGCGCTGTCCTGATGATCACCCACGATCGCTACTTCCTGGACAATGTTGTGGAGTGGATCCTCGAACTCGATCGCGGCACGTACTACCCCTACGAAGGCAATTATTCGACCTATCTGGAGAAGAAGGCCAAGCGTCTGGAGCAGGAAAGCCGCGAGGAATCGGGCAAGCAGAAGGCGCTGCAGCGCGAGCTGGAATGGATTCGCCAGACCCCGGCTGCACGTCAGACCAAATCGAAAGCGCGTATCCGCAAGTTCGACCAGCTGCAGGAAGCGCAAGCCGACCGCAAGCCAGGCAAGGCCCAGATCGTAATCCAGGTGCCGGAACGGCTGGGCGGCAAGGTGATCGAAGCCAAGAACATTTCCAAGGCTTACGGCGACAAGCTGTTGTTCGAAAACCTGTCCTTCATGCTGCCGCCGGGCGGGATTGTTGGCGTGATCGGCCCGAATGGTGCGGGTAAATCCACACTGTTCCGAATGATCACCGGCCAAGAAACGCCCGATAGCGGCACAATCGAAATTGGTGACACCGTGCATCTGGGCTATGTTGACCAGAGCCGCGATGACCTAAACCCGAAGAACAACGTTTGGGAGGAAATCTCAGACGGGCTCGATTACATGAAGGTCAACGGCCACGACATGAGCACGCGTGCCTATGTCGGCGCATTCAACTTCAAAGGTGCAGACCAACAAAAGAACGTCGGCAAGCTGTCGGGCGGTGAACGCAACCGCGTGCACATGGCCAAAATGCTCAAGCAGGGCGGCAATGTGCTGCTGCTGGACGAGCCGACCAACGATCTCGACGTCGAGACTCTGGGTGCGCTGGAAGAAGCGATCGAGAACTTCGCCGGTTGCGCCGTGGTGATCTCGCACGACCGCTTCTTTCTTGACCGTCTGGCGACGCACATCCTCGCCTTCGAAGGCAACAGCCACGTCGAATGGTTCGAAGGAAACTTCGAAGCCTACGAGGAAGACAAACGCCGCCGCCTTGGCGATGCGGCGGATCGCCCGACACGTTTGGCATACAAAAAGCTGACCAGGTGATACCGAATTGCGGGTCGAATGCGGACTATCCGCATTCGACCCAATTTCTGACCCTCGGTTCTCAACTTAACTGCCCGAGGGAACCCAAGGCGCTTCATTAGAAACGCCCTGTGATCCGCGCCCATACACCACGGCCCGGACCGGGCAGCCGGTCGAAGAGTGGGACGTCAGACGCGCCGAACCGGCTGCGCCCGGCGAGGTGGGGCTGGTAGAACTCGTCAAGGAGGTTCTCGACACCCGTTTCAATGGCCAACGCCTCAGTCAGCCCATAGCGCGCGAACAGACCAACAACGGCAAAGGATTCGGCCGCCTGCTCACCGTTAAAAGCCGACACATCGTTCTGATCTGCGGCCGCAAAGAGCTCTGCACCAAACGAGAAGGCGTCGCCTTGATAGGCTGCCGACAAGCGTAGGTTTGCTGGTGGAATACGATAAAGATTGTCGTTCACATCGCGCCGTTTACCTCTGACAAAGCTCGCCGTTCCGCTCAGCTCAATCCGGTCCACGGGCCTCACAGCGAAGTCGAGATCAACCCCGAACAACTCGGCATCCACATTGCCAAAACGAAGCGGCGTTGGATCCCCGTTCATCGAAGCGATCATTTCGACCGGACTGTCGATCACGCCGATTGTATCGTCGAAGGGAACACCCTGAATGAAATCATCAACGCGGCGGTAAAAGGCTGTGGGACGCAGGGAGAAGGCGTCGGTCTCAAGGTCGAAGCCAAGTTCCGCAATCCAGCCAGTCTCTGGGTCCAGGTCCAGATTTCCCACATAGATGTTGCCATCAGCAAGACCAAAGCTGGCTTCGGTCGGCAGCCAGCCAAACCGTTCCAGCAAACTGGCAACCCGTTCCTTTCGCGCAAGTGTCGCTCGCGGAGTTATTGCTCCCAGCGGCATCCAAGCACGAAGCACGGTGTCCACAGTTGTCTGGCGGGTTTCGCGATCCGCGGCAGCAAAGGCGGTAGCTAGCATCCTAGGCCCCATGGGAACCGTTGCCCCAATCTGGGGCGCGCCGGCAGTCTGTTTTGTACTGTCGATCCGAGCGCCCAGCTCAAACTGAGCACGTCCAAGCCCGCCTCGCCACTGCACAAACGCGCCTGCGCGTTCAGCTTGAACGTTGGGTTGCGATTCCAAAAAGAACGCGTCGTTGAAGAGATTGGTTATTGTTACAAACTTGTCGGTCAGTTCAATGTCCGCACCGATCTGAATATACGAATTCGCCTGGCCAAACCGCACGACCAGTTCAGCGGTACTCGTATCCGCATCGGCAAAGGTTGCGCGCGCCCGGTCCGGCGGAGCCACCGGTTTGCGGGTGGTCTGATTGTCCATCAGGTGAGCGATCGAGACATGGCCCAATCTGAGTGTGAGCTGCACATCATCCGCGATCTGGCCGCGAAATCCGCCCTGCACGAAATCGGTGTCGAAAAACACGATATCTAGGAAGAAGGGCGGGTTGCCGGTTGGATCGGTTGCGCTCCGCCGGTACTCGATATACAGCTCACCCGCCCCGGTCTGGAAACCGGCATGCATGCCATAAAGGTTACGCTCAAATGAGGTTCCGACCGCCGTGCCTCCGGGAAAATCGTAATCGTCGCCTTCTTCGCGGCTGGCAATGACCCCGAAGCGCCAGTGCTCGTTCGATACACCGGCCATTGAGCCGACAGCGTAGCTGTTGTCGACGCTGCGATATTGACTGGTGAAGCGGAGATCAGGGGACCAATTCGCGCTATCGCCAAAGTCCGTTTCAAACAATTGTGCGTTGACGGCGCCAGCGAGCGAAGGCCCTTGCGAGACAGGAGCGACGCCACGCGCCACGTCAATACTCTCGACCAAAACCGAAGGCGCGTAGTGAAACGGCGGGTCCATCGCGTTTGGGCCGCCGGTTGCAAAGCGCTGGCCATTGACGCGGCCCAGAACGCGCTGTCCGGCAAGACCACGATAGGACAATTGCCCCGACAGCGCCCCGTTTCCGAAGAACGCACCGCCCGGCACGCGCGCCGCGATGGTGGTCGCATCAGCAGGAAGCGCGATCTGCTCGGGCATAGCCAAATTGTCCTGGCTTAGTCGCGTTGCGGAATCGGTGCGAACCGCGCTGACGACAATGGTGTCGGTCAGAACCGGATCATCGGGTCCCGGATCAGAACCGTCGGCGGTTGAGCTTTCGTTAGCCAGTACGGCTTGGAATGGAATGAGCGAAAGAGAGGCAAGCGCAAGCGCTCTGCCAAATGGGTGGAATGCCATTGTATTATATCCGAAATTTGCATGAGCCATCGCGCTCTAGCCCAGAGGCGAGCGCACGTATCTGAACGGGAGTGAGTCAGACGCGGTTCGGAGGCCCTCGCAAGGGCGGGCGCAGTCGCAAAGCGCGCGCTTCGGTTCGGTCCTCGATGAAAGGAGGTGCCAAGGCCACGTAGGCTTCAAATGGAGCATCCCAGGCGTACCCTGCCTGCGCGATACCTTGGACTGAAAACCCTGCGAATGCACAATCACCGCTGGCCTGGCTGGCGGATGGAGCCTCCTCGTCAGAGTGGTCCATATCGTGCCCCATGGCCGCGTGAGCGAGGCGCTGCTCCTCACTCTGGCGCTGCACCATCATGCGCGCGAGCGGATTGGTCTCTCGGCAGGCTGTGACGTGCAAGCCACCCGCCTCGGACGGCGCAATCATGTATCCGCGAGGAATTATGGCGCTGGCGAGCAGCACTAAAGAAATAAGCCCGAAGGTCACAAAGCGTCTTAATAAGGCAAGATTTGACGCAGCTTCCATCTCAGCGCGCCTAGCCACAAACTCAGGATTTGTCACGCGGCATTGGTGGACCTCTGCTTTCCACCCCAATAGCGGTAGGTAGACAGGTGTTTTCCTACTCAGCCAGCCTCCGATAGACCGGATGCATGGGTATCGAGAGCAATCCTGAGTCCATGCAATTTCATGCTGTGACCGCGCCGAGAAGCTTTCGTACACTCCATAAAGGTTTTTCACGCCCAAGACAGTGTTCCATGTGTTCCATCCTGTTGGATTTGAAGTTTAGAAAACTTTTGAATTCATGGGCTTACCCAACGCCCTTCCCAACCCTCACTCTCGCGCGAAAACTGCGCGCGAATGTGGCCGGAATTGGCGAGGTGGAACCAATCCAGTTCATGCAGTTCGATCAAAAGAATGGCAAAGTTATCGCGAGCTGGCGCGACTTGTTCGTCGGTCGGCTGGATACCCTTTGCCCATTCAGGCAAGCCGGATGTCGTATCAACCGAAGCCACACCAGGACCATCACCCAGATAGCAACGCTTGGCGAAATTAGTGCTTTCTTCCCAAGCAGCATCAGCAAGCGGCGTATCATGCTCGATCCGCCCCACCCCGTGCACGCGGATCTGTACCTTCTCAGGCTTGTCGTAGAACAGCACGCCTACTGGTGCGCCAGTCCCGATGACACCGCATTTCGGAGAGCGCAAATCGGTGTGAAACCTCAGCGTCCACGCCCCAGCATCAAACGCGCGCAACACCATCACTCGCGCATCCGCGTCCGCCGTGGCCACAACCGGAGAATGCATCGGCAGGTTGCGGTTCTTGACCGCAGCACCAAGACGCTCGGCAATGTCAGTCTGAATCTCGGTAAAGCTCTTAAACATCGGCAGCGCTCTCTCTTCCTGTCGCATCCAAGTCAATGCTTGCTCCCCCCTGTTCAGTAAAATGCACACCAACATGAACGTAGGCCTTACCAAGCGGTTAAGATTGCGGTCAGTGAAGGATCTGTATCGAATCGTATCAGAGCAGGATCAAGCCCTGTTCGAAAAGAGGCCGCAGGTGGTGGAGCGGCAATTTTAGGAGCCCGATATGACCATCACTGAACTGTTTAAGGGAAGCGCCCATGCCGCGATTGCGGCCAGCCTCTCCTTTGTTGTAGTGCCCGAAACGGCCGAAGCGACCTCAGTCGCTTCAGCCACAGAAATGCAGCAAGCGCGAGACCGCCGTGAAGCGCGTCAAGAGCGCCGCGCCCAGCGTAGTGAACGCCAGCGGTCGGAGCGCAGGGAGCAGCGCAGCGAGCGCCGCACGGCACGCCCTGCCCCAGCCCATGTTGACCGCCGCGATATGCGTCAGACGCAACGATCGATCCGCTCGCAGCGACAGGAGAGCGTGGGTCGTCAAGAACGCCGGGTTGAACGCCCGCGTGAGGAGCGCCGCACGGAACGCCGGGTTGAACGCCCGCGTGAGGAGCGCCGCACGGAACGCCAGGCCGAGCGCAGACAGGAGACCCGTCAGAGCGAACGTCAGACAGAACGCCGTCAGGTGCGTCGCGCGGAGAACCGGCAAATGCGCCGTGGCGGCGAGTACAGCCAGACACAGCGGCGCGAGCAGCGTGAAGTGAGTCAGACCCGCAATAGCTCTTACGTAGATCGTGATCGCAACCGGTCATACCGTGACGGCCGCAGAGACGGCCGCCGTGCGGAACGTAACCGTGATCGGTATGAGGATCGCCAGATACGCCGCAACGCCTATCGGGACGGTCGGCGGGACGGCTATCGTGATGGTCGCCGCCACACCTATCGTGAGCGCCGCTACTATGATCGCGGACATTATAGCGGACGTTACAATCGCTGGGATCGCAAGCGGTGGAGGAACCACAACCGCTATAACTGGCGCCACCATCGCTATTCACACCAGAACATCTTCCGTCTGGGTCGCTACTATGCGCCGTACCGGAGCCACTACTACAGCCGGATAAGCATCGGGTTTTACCTTGATCACCTGTTCTTCGGTTCACGCTATTGGATCAATGATCCGTGGCAGTATCGCCTGCCGGACGTTTACGGCCCATATCGCTGGGTGCGCTATTACGACGATGTGCTGCTGGTCGATATCTACACCGGCGAAGTGGTTGACGTGATCTACGACTTCTTCTGGTAAACCCTCCCCTTGCCCGTCGTCGCGCACGCCAGTCACAAAAAACCCCCGTCAGTTGATCCGACTGGCGGGGGTTCCTCTTTTGCAAGAGTGTTTTGGAATTCAGCCTTTGGCATCCCCAAACGGCAACATACGAAACAGATTGCCATCCTTGTCAAGCACAGTGTGCTTGAGCGTACCCAGAACATGTATCACCAATAGGGATAGCAATATCATACCAGCCTGGCCGTGTTGCTCAAAGGCAGCCTTTGCCGCTTCCGGATTCACTTCCATCGGCAATGGCGGGACAGCGAACAGTCCGAACACGCTTATCGGTGCGCCATATTGCGACATGGCCGACCATGCGCCGAATGGCATCACTAGCAGAAGGATGAAAAACAGCGTGTGGACGATCCGTGCCAGCCAACGTTCCCAAGTCGCGAGATGGGTAGCCAATGGTGCTTTGCCCCCAGTGAAGTGAACGCCCAGCAATGCAATCGCGAGGAACCAGAGTGTCACCCCGATCGAGAAGTGGTTCGACATGATCGCCCGCGCGGCTTCTTCACTTTCCGTGGCCTTCGCGGTTCTCCTGATCAGCCAGTTGGCAATCACACCTGCGGCGATCAGCCAATGCAGCACCATGGCCGCTCCTGAGTATTTAGTGCGTGTTCCCTCAGTCATATCATCGCTCTCCCAAAGCTCTGTTTCAGCGGCAATACCAGATCGAAGATCAGCGGCCAAACCACACAATTGATGAGCGCGCAGCGCACTTCAACTTGCCTCACCCAATCGCTTTGCTAACACCCGCGCATGGCGAAGACGAACATCATCCCTGACAAAGACGCTTTGAAGCGCGTTGGCGCGCAAGTTCGCGAGCGCATCGGCAATGACCCGCGCGCGTACAAGGTCGAGACGGACAAGGCAGAAATCTATGCCTTTGGTGATTTCCTGACGGGTGCCGAATGCGAGCGGTTATGCCTCATGATCGACTTAACGGCGAAACCCAGCACTCTGCATGAGGAAGACTACGCCAGCGGGTTCCGCACTTCTTATTCTGGCGATCTGGACCCCTACGATCCCTTCGTCATGGGAATCTCTCGCCGTATCGATGATTTGCTAGGCATGAACCCTGTGTGCGGCGAAGCGATCCAGGGGCAACGCTACCTTCCTGGTCAGCAATTCAAGCCGCATAATGACTGGTTCTACACCACGGAAAAGTATTGGGAGCTTGAGCGCAAGCGCGGAGGGCAACGTTGTTGGACCGCTATGGCGTTTCTCAACAAACTGGAGGAAGGCGGCGAAACGCACTTCACCGAAGTTGGCATAAAGATCGAGCCCAAGCCCGGCGTGCTGCTGGTCTGGAACAATGCCAAGCCTGACGGGACGCCTAACATGGATACCATGCACGCCGGAACGCCAGTTTTGAAAGGCAGCAAATACGTCATCACCAAATGGTATCGCACCCGGAAATGGACTTAATCGTTCAGGCTTTTGCGAGCGCTTCGGCAATCAGTTTGCGCGAGTTCGTCACCCCATAGAGCGCGATAAAGCTGCCCATGCGCGGCCCTTGGTCGGAACCAAGCAGCGTCTGATACAGCGTCTGGAACCAGTCACGCAGATTCTCGAAGCCATGGGCTTCGTCCTTGCCGATCTCGTAAACCGTGGTCTGCAGATCTTCGGCTGGCGTATCTTCAGATGCATTCGCCAGTGCCGCGTCCAGCGCCTTAAGGGCCTCGACTTCCCCGCCGACCGGTGCGCGCTTGTTGAGCGTCGGCACGATGTAGTCACGAGTGTAATTGATCGCACTTTCGATCAGCGCCGCCAGTTCAGGCCGAATCTCGACATCACCCAGATAGGTGCGGAGATAGTCAGTCAAAGCTTCCCGTGTTGCCTCCGCGCCCAGGACACTCGCCAGATTGAGCAGCAAGCCATAGCTGACCGGCAACGTATCGCCCGCCCCCAGCGCTTCCTCGGCTTCATAGCCGCCGTTGGCGCGCAGCAAGTGCCACACCGGATTGCCGAGCTGCTTGTCAAGGTCCTGTGTCGGGATACGCTCGCGGAATTGCCAATAATCATCGACCGCGCGCGGGATCACGCCGACATGCAGCTGCTTCGCGCTCTTGGGGTTGTTGAAGATGTAAAAGCCAAGGCTCTCTTCGCTGCCATAGGTCAGCCATTCCTCGATCGTAAGTCCGTTGCCCTTGGACTTCGATATCTTCTCACCCTTTTCATCGAGGAACATCTCGTAAATCAGGCCTTCGGGCTTACGGCCACCCAGCACCTTCACAATCTTTCCCGATTGCACACCGCTATCGGTAAGATCCTTGCCGTACATCTCATAGTCGACGTCAAGCGCGTACCAACGCATCGCCCAGTCGACTTTCCATTGCAGCTTGGACATGCCACCAAGTGCAGACTGCTCAACAACACTGCCATCTTCGTCAGTGAAGCGGATTATCCCTGCCTCCACGTCTACGACCTCGACCGGTACCTGCAGCACCTTGCCTGTGTTAGGAGAGATCGGCAGGACAGGCGAATAGGTCAGGCGCCGCTCTTCGCGCAAAGTTGGCAGCATGATGTCGAGAATGTCTTGGTTTTTGCGCAGCACCTGGCGCAGCGCAGCATCGAAACGACCGGAATTGTACATGTCGTTCGCGGCAACAAATTCATAGTCGAAGCCGAACCGGTCAAGAAATTCGCGCAGTTTCGTGTTGTTATGATCTGCGAAGCTTTCGTGCCCTTTCTCGAATGGATCGGGAATACGGGAAAGCGGCTTGTGCAGATTCTCTTCCAGCACATGCGCATTCGGAATGTTGTCCGGCACCTTGCGAAGGCCGTCCATATCATCGCTGAACGCCACAAGGCGCGTCTTGCCGTCTTCGGGCTTCGCGCCGATCATCGCTTCGAATGCGCGCCGGACCAGCGTGGTCCGCAATACCTCCTGGAAGGTACCGATATGCGGCAGACCTGATGGACCATAACCGGTTTCGAACAGGATCGGCGAGCCGTCCGGCTTTGCGCCATCTGGATAGCGTTTGAGCAAGCGCTGCGCCTCTTGAAAAGGCCATGCCTTGTTCACCCGTGCAGCTTCCATAAGATCGTTCATGCTCATTGGACAAGCCTCTTGCCCATCGGCCGCCGTGTTGCAAGCAAGATGTTGCGAGTGCGAAGAGAACGCTTCACAAACTCCACTACTCTGGCCTTAACCCCGCTTGCGCTTCGTTCGCTCTGTGTTCTAACGACAATGGAGTGAGTTCAGCGCTTCCCTCTTCTCCTTTGGCCCTTCCCGCGTTGCATGCCAGCCATTCAGGCACTTGGCTTGCCCGCACGAATTGTGCGGCTGAGGGAGTCTCCAAAGGCGACGCAATAATGGCTGCGGCCGATACGCCGCTGTTGATACTGAATGCGCCGCTTGTCGCTAACCGGCTCGGCTACCCCGATCTTTCGGGGCTTGATCTGCTTGAACTCTATGCTTTTGTACACCCAGCCCGGTTTTGCGTGCCGACGCCGCGCGGACTGGCAGAGACGCTGGGGCTGGAAGAGCCAGCAGCCGATTCCGTCGTGCCCGCGTTCCTGCAAAAGGCGGCGGGCGCATTGATCGCGGTTTGCGAGAGCGAGAACTGGCCCGAACGCGAAGGTGCGTGGAGCGCCCTGCAAAACCTTGTGAAGCTGCGCTGGCCATGGGCCCAGGTCCTGGCGCCGCATATTGCGCGGCCTGAACGCGCAGAGAAGTGGCTTTTCTCTCGCCTGCCCGAATGGGAGGAAGCGCCCGAGCGCCCCGCCCCTAAACAAATTGAGCTGTCATCAGAGGCCGTGCTTGCCCGGCTCGATCAACTGACCGGAGAAGGCGCAGAGAAACGCGAAGGCCAGCAGATGTATTCGCGGTATGCCGCGCAAGTGTTTGCGCCGCGAGACAAACGCGACAATCCGCATTTGATGCTGGCACAAGCGGGTACAGGCATCGGCAAAACGCTCGGCTATCTCGCGCCTGCCTCGCTCTGGTCGGACGCGTCCGGCGGGACCGTTTGGGTTTCCACCTATACCAAGAATTTGCAGCGCCAATTGCGCCAGGAAAGCCGCCGCGCCTGGCCCGCCGAGCGCCAGGACGGGTCGCGCCCTGTGGTCGTACGCAAAGGCCGCGAGAATTACCTGTGTCTACTCAATCTCGAAGACGCCTTGCAAGGCGGCTTTGCGGGGAAACCGGCCATTCTTGCTCAGCTGGTTGCGCGATGGGTCGCCTATTCGCAGGACGGCGATATGATTGGCGGCGATCTGCCCGGCTGGCTCGGCACTCTATTCCGCAAGCGCGGGATTGCAGCGCTGACCGATCAGCGCGGCGAATGCGTTTATGCCGGATGCCCGCATTACCGGAAATGCTTTATCGAACATGCCGCGCGCAGCTCTGCTCAGGCTGATCTGGTTATCGCCAATCACGCATTGGTTATGGTCAATGCGGCGCGCGGTCGCGATCATGCGCAGCGCCCGACCCGCATCGTGTTCGACGAGGGGCACCATGTGTTCGACGCCGCCGATTCAACCTTTGCTGCAGCACTAACGGGCCAGGAAGCGATCGAGCTGCGTCGCTGGATCATCGGGCCGGAACGCAAGAATCATGGCCGCCGTCGCGGGCTGGCCGCGCGGCTGGCAGACGTCGCAAGCTATGATGACGCAGGGGGGCAGGCGGTCGAGGCTGCGGTCCATGCGGCCGAGGCATTACCGTCCGATGGCTGGCTGCAGCGGCTTAACGAGAACGAACCATCTGGGCCCGTCGAGGCGCTTCTCGCCGCAGTTCGTGCGACGACTTACGCGCGCGACGAATCTGGCGGACAGGAAGCGGGCTACGGGATCGAAACCGAAGCCGCATCTTTACCTGGTGAACTGATCCAGGCGGCAGGCGAGGCCGAAGCAGCATTGGCGGCAATCCGTGCTCCACTGATCAAGCTCGCCACGCGGCTGGAAGCTGTGTTGGAGGACGCGCCCGATTGGCTAGATGCACAAGGCCGCGCGCGGATTGATGGCGCGCGCTACTCGCTTAGCTGGCGGATCGACACGTTGGCGGCGTGGGAGGCGCTGTTGGAGCGATTGGGCGGTCCAGCTGACCCTGAATTTGTCGATTGGCTGGCGGTGGACCGGAGCGACGCGCGCGAATTTGACATCGGAATCCACCGGCATTGGCTTGATCCGATGAAACCCTTTGCCAAGGTCGTGCTTGAGCCATCACATGGCGTTATGCTGACCAGCGCGACCTTGACTGATCGCAGCGAAACCGGCGCGGACTGGCAAAGCGCGGTCGAGCGATCGGGCGCGGCGCACCTGAAGCTTGAACCGAAGACAACCGCAGCTGAAAGCCCGTTTGACTACGCCACGCGCGCTGAAGTGCTGATCGTAACCGATATCAAGAAAGGCGATCTGCCTTCACTCGCGGGTGCCTATGCGCGGCTGATCGAAGCATCGGACGGCGGCTTGCTTGGCCTATTCACAGCGATACGCCGGATGCGCGCGGTACACGGGCGCATTGCAGACCGGTTGGCGCGCGGCGGACTGCCGCTTTACGCGCAGCATGTCGATCCGATCGATACAGGTACATTGGTGGATATCTTTCGTGACGATCCGCGCGCGTCGCTGCTGGGTACAGATGCCTTGCGT
This sequence comes from uncultured Altererythrobacter sp., assembly GCF_913057185.1. NCBI lineage: Bacteria > Pseudomonadati > Pseudomonadota > Alphaproteobacteria > Sphingomonadales > Erythrobacteraceae > Altererythrobacter > uncultured Altererythrobacter sp. Next base: position 1,411,611 of record NZ_CAJXNK010000001.1, on the reverse strand, counting down.
GACGGAGTTGACGTTCCCGGCCATTCGCTGCGCTGCGTCGTGATGGAGCAAGTGCCGTGGCCACGCCCCGATATTCTGCATAAGGCGCGGCGCCTGGCCGGCGGCGGCAGCGCTTATGATGACAAGATCATCCGCGCGCGGCTGGCGCAGGCATTCGGCCGTCTGATCCGAAGCAAAGAGGATGCGGGGCATTTCATCGTGCTATCGCCAGCTTTCCCAAGTCGCCTGCTCAGCGCCTTCCCCGAGGGCACTCCTGTCATCAGATTGACGCTGGAGGAGGCTTTACAACGGGTCGCCGCTGGTGTTTCGAGTATTGGCAACGCCGTTGACATGCCCATTGGAGAGGAACCCGCCTGACGTGAAGATCCTTGGTCTATTCAGACATGCCAAGTCCGATTGGGACGATATGGCCAAACGTGATTTCGATCGCGGCCTGAACGATCGTGGTCGGCGCGGTGCGAAGTTGATGGGCGATCATATCCGCACGCACGGCACTAAATGGGGTACGGTGATCGCTAGCCCGGCCGAGCGCAACCGGCTGACCATGGAAGCCGCGATGCCCGACGCAGACGTGCAGTATGACAAGCGGATCTACATCGCGAGTTCGGATACAATTCTGGAAACGGTTGCCGATCTGGCCGGCGACAGCAAATCTGTGCTAGTGTCGGGCCACAATCCGGGCATGCAGGAAGTGCTGCTGGAGCTCGTTTCGGAAGAGCATGAGAACAAATTGTTCTTCGAAGCTGCGCGCAAGTTCCCAACGGCTGCTTTCGCTGTACTCGAGCTCGATATTGATGACTGGTCGGAGCTGAAGCCGCGCTGCGGCAAGCTAGTGCATTTTGCCCGCCCGCGCGATCTGGACGCAGAATTGGGACCGGAAACCTAGGCCAAAACCTGGCGCGGCCCCGGCCCTTGCGCAGCCAGGTAATCATCCTTGTTGTAGAGCTGGCAGTGCGACAGGCTGAGGCATCCACAGCCGATACAGCCGTCAAGCTTGTCGCGCGTACGTTCAAGCTGCGTGATCTTTGCATCCAATTGCCCGCGAATTGACTGGCTGATCGCATTCCAGTCGCTCGCCTTGGGCGTGCGCCCGTGCGGCAGCTTGGCGAGCTCGCTTTCGATTTCTGACAGTGCCAGCCCCAGCTGCTGCGCAATCAGGATGAAACTCAATCGCCGGATATCACTGCGCAGAAAGCGCCGCTGATTTCCTGCCGTACGGATCGGCTCTACCAGCCCTTTCCCTTCGTAAAAGCGGATCGCGGACACTGACAACCCAGTCCGCCGGGCCAGATCGCCAATGGGGAGCAGATCACTCGATTTGGGCCGCGAATGCATCGTGTAAGCCTTTTATTCATTTCACCCTTGACCTCAACTTAGGTTGAGATTGCACAATGGGCAAGTGAGGTGATTCGGGAACGCAATTCTTGCTCTGCCCGGCACCACTGATGAAAGGATAATCTGATGCCCAAAGGGAAACTCGAACACGTCAATATCTCTGTAACCGACCCGGAGCGCAGCGCAGCATTGCTCCAAGATCTTCTCGGCTGGAAAGAACGTTGGCGCGGCGATAGCCAGAAGTATGGCTGGACCATCCACGTGGGTGACGATCACGATTACCTGGCACTCTACACCGGTGATCATGTCACGGGCGAATACAGCAAGGGAGCGCCACTCAATCACGTCGCCTTCACGGTCGATGATTTGGATGGCGCCGAAGCCATCGTCGCAGAGGCCGGCCTCAAACCGTTTGGGCATGACGACTATGACCCCGGTAAGCGCTTCTACTTCTTCGATTGGGACGGGATCGAATTCGAAGTCGTCAGCTATGCAGGGGGCGCACAATGAATGAGCCGATCCTACGCGAACCGATGTTCGGTCCTCCCCCTGCCCGTCAAAACAAAGTGCGCTGCGAGGCCACACCGCCTGCCCACGGCTGGTCGGTCCGATCCAGGCTGATTTCATTGCTCCAAGGCACGCAAAAATCGCGCGCTTCATCAGGCGATCCCTCGGTCCATGCGGCGTAATTTTCGCGTCTCAGGATAACCGGCATGCGGGTGTGGACTTCGCCGGCCGCAACCGCAGCATCGGTCATCACCATTGAATAGCAATCGCCCCACTCGTCCGAGGTTCGCCATATCCCAGCGCACGCGAACAGCTCGTTGTCAGGCAGTGATAGCCAGGTGCGTGTTTTGCCACCCTTTGGCCCTTCTGCCTCCGCCCATGCAGTGACGGGGATCAGACAGCGCCGCTCTTCAAAACTGTGCCGCCAGAAGAAACTGTCGAGCTTGTCAGTGCGGGTGTTGTTGACCGGCTTGGGCTTCAATAGCTGGCCCTGTTTGCCTTTCATCACCAGCGGGAAGCCCCAATTCATGCGCTTGAGCTGCCCTCCGGCAACTACCATACCCGGATAGCCGGGGAATACTTCGCCGCTGGAATTCGCGCCACCAAGCGCGTCGATCGCATCAAACCATTGGGCGACTTCATCTTGCGTCTTGGTCATGCGGTAGAGATTGCACACGGTGCGTCAGGCCCCTGCATTTCCGACGATGAAGCACGCCAGCGCCATCAATGCCCCGGCCCAACGGTTGGAACGGAACCGTGCAAGCGGATTGTCGGGATCTGCAGGATTGAGCGTCGCCACTTGCCAAAGCAAATGCCCCGCTACCGGCACCAAAGTCAGCAGCGCAATCCAGTCAGGCCGATAAAGCCACAAGCCGAGTCCCCACAGCACGACCGCACCAAGATAGAACGCAGTCACGCCGCCCTTCACAGCCTCTCCCATGCGCAACGCAGACGATTTAATGCCGACCAGCGCGTCATCTTCCCGGTCTTGCAGCGCATAAATCGTGTCATACCCGATCACCCAGCAGATGCAGCCCGCATAAAGGCACGCCAGCGCGTCCCAGTTATCAAACCGCAGTTGCGTCCACCCAACCAGCAAGCCCCAGTTGAATACCAGCCCGAGCCACGCCTGCGGCCACCATGTGATCCGCTTCATGAAGGGATAGGCTGCCACCAAAACAAGGCTGGCCAGCGCAACCAGCTGCGCCAGAAGCCGCAATTGCAGCAGCACCACCAGTCCGATAAGGCACAGCGTAATGAGCCAACCCCACGCCAATCGCTTACTGACACGGCCGCTCGCAACAGGGCGCGCCGCCGTGCGCGCTACGCTGGCGTCCAGCTTTGCATCGACGATGTCATTATAGACACAGCCTGCCCCGCGCATCGCAATGGCGCCCAGCAGCAGCCAGCCAAGCAAACTTAACTGCCATCCTGCCCCGGCCAGCCATACCCCGAATACGCAGGGCCAGAAAAGCAGCCACCATCCTATCGGTCGGTCAAACCGCGCCAATTGTGCCAGATCACGCGGCAATGGCGGCAGCCGCGCGATGAGGCCACGATGCTCGCTATCGGGGACGATGTGATCGTTCATGCTTGCTCACTAGCGTCAGCCACGCTTAGTTGGAAGCCATGCCTGCTAAACCCGCCTGGCCGCCACGAAGCGCACCGCGATTGTTCGTCAGCGACGAACTGGCTGCGGGGCGTATTCTCGCGATTGTAGGCCAACAAGCCCATTATCTGGGTAAGGTCATGCGCATGCGAGAAGGCGATGCGGTAATCCTGTGCGACAATATAACTGGCGAATGGGCCACGCGCGTTGGGCAGGTCGACAAACGGCGCGTCGATTTGACCGTGGTCGAGAAGCTTCGCGCTAGAGAAGAAGTACCAGACTTCTGGCTCTGCCCAGCTCTTCTAAAGAAGGACCGATTTGATCTGGTGCTGGAGAAAGCTACCGAGTTGGGTGTCGCCGAAATCCATCCGGTGCTCATGCGGCGGTGTGTAGCGGACAAGCTCAATCTGGAGCGCGCCAACACCATCACAACCGAAGCTGCCGAACAATGCGCGCGAACAGCACTGCCAGAAATACATGAGCCAGTGAAACTGGAGGCGCTGCTGCGCGATTGGCCCGAAGATCGCATACTCTACTTCGCAGATGAGCTGGGAGGGCAGCCTGCCGGTGAGGCCTTTGTCACCAATAGCGGACCCGCCGCAATGCTGATCGGTCCTGAGGGCGGCTTCGACGATGCGGAGCGCGAAATGCTGCGGTCACACCCACGGGCGAAACCAATCTCTCTTGGCCCACGAATACTCAGAGGCGAAACCGCGGCCATCGCCGCAACTGCACTTTGGATGGGAAACAAGGGCGACTGGAATAATTAGCGCTTCCCCAATGGCGATCAGTTTTCTAGAGCAACTGGCATGAGCACGCGTGAAGCATCAGGGGCGGAAGACCCGATCATCGAATCGCGCGACCAGTTGGTCGCACCGATGCAACAGGGCGAGAAGCCACGCGAGCAATGGCGGATCGGAACAGAGCACGAGAAGCTGGTCTATTGTCGCAAGAAATTCTCTGCGGTGTCTTATGATGAACCCTGCGGTATCCGTGATATCCTACTGAATTTACATGAATTTGGTTGGGAGCCTGTCGAAGAGAATGGCAAGATTATTGCTATGCGCGGCAGCGACGGCACTGTCAGCCTCGAGCCCGCCGGGCAGCTTGAATTGTCGGGTGCGCCGCTTGAAAACCTGCATCAGACTTGCGCGGAAACCGGCCGTCACCTGGCTCAGGTCAAGGAAATCGGCGAAAAATGCGGCGCGGGCTTCCTCGGCCTTGGCATGTGGCCGGACAAGACGCGCGAAGAGCTGCCGATCATGCCCAAGGGCCGCTACGAGATCATGATGCGACACATGCCCAAGGTGGGCAATCTGGGCCTCGACATGATGCTGCGCACTTGCACGATCCAGGTGAACCTCGACTATTCATCCGAAGCCGACATGGCGAAGAAGTTCCGCACCGGCCTCGCGTTGCAACCTCTGGCGACCGCTTTGTTCGCCAACTCGCCATTCACCGAAGGAAAGCCCAACGGCTTCCTGAGCTATCGCAGTCATATCTGGTCTGACACGGACCCACACCGCACCGGCATGCTCCCGTTCGTTTTCGAGGATGGTTTCGGCTATGAACGCTGGGTCGATTACATGCTCGATGTGCCAATGTATTTTGTCTACCGCGACGGCAAGTATATCGATGCGGCAGGCCTGAGTTTCCGCGATTTTCTCGATGGCAACCTCTCGGTTCTGCCCGGCGAAAAGCCTACGCAATCTGACTGGTGGGATCACCTTTCAACCGCATTTCCTGAAGTGCGCCTAAAAAGCTTCCTTGAGATGCGTGGCGCGGACGGTGGGCCGTGGAGCCGCATTTGTGCCCTGCCCGCGTTCTGGGTCGGCTTGCTGTATGACGATGCCGCGCTTGATGCAGCGTGGGACCTGGTCAAAGACTGGACCATGGAAGAGCGCGAGAAGTTGCGAAATGACGTGCCCCGATTAGCGCTGGATGCAGAGATACCCGGCGGCGGCCGTTTGCAAGATCTCGCACGTGACGTGATGAAGATCTCGCGACAGGGCCTCAGCGCCCGCGCGCGCCTCAACAGCTCCGGCGACAATGAAACAGGTTTCCTCGAAACCCTCGACGAGATTGTCGAAAGCGGCAAAGTGCCCGCGCAGCGACTGCTCGACATGTATCATGGCGAGTGGAACGGTGATGTCAGCCGGGTGTATAAATACAGCTTCTAAGGGAGATTACGCATGATCCAGATCAATGGCACTATCAAGTTGGCCCCGGGGACCATCGCGAACAATCCCGACACTGTAGAAGCGATCAAGACAATGGTAGCGGCCAGCCGCGCGGAAGACGGCTGCCTGACCTACATTTTCGCGCAGGATCTATCCGATCCGGACAGCATCATTATCTACGAACGCTGGGAAAGCCAGGAAGCGCTCGCTGCGCATGGCAAGAGCGCGCATATGGCCGAATTCCAGAAGGTTATGGCCGCAAACCCGCCAGTCGGGCGCGATCTGCGCATCTATAACACTGACGAAGGCAACCCGCTTTAAGCGGGCTTCAATCGATCAGCGGAACGCGGAAATCCGCCCGCTGTCATCCAGAATATAAAGCGTATTTCCGGCTACGATAGGCGGCACGGTAATCGGCTGTTTCAAATCCGCATATTGCTGCGCTGACCCCTCGCCAGTACTCACTTTGTACAGCAGCCCTTCCGAGCTTGCGACCCACAGATTGCCGCCCGCAAGTACCGGACCAGTCCAGAATATCGGACCAGTGCGGTTCTTCTCTTTACGATACTGTTGCAGCTGGGTCATCCAACGCACACGCCCGCTAGAACGCGCAATTGCCAGCAATCGCGCATCATCGGTCAGCGTAAAGATCCATTCGCCTGCAATCGCAGGGGTAGAGATACCCGCAAGGCTCAATTCCCAGATGCGCTGACCTGTGAGCAATTCGTAAGCCGCCATCCGGCCGCCCTGCCCCAAGGCGTATACGCGGCCGTCGGAAATGATCGGATCGGCATCGATATCGCTGATCGCGCCCACTTCGGTAGAGATCGATGTCCGTGCCAGGGCATCCGCCCACAGCACGCGGCCGTTCTCATAACGATAGGCGCTGAGTTCACCTGACGAATAACCAGCAATCACCGAACCTTGGCCTGCAGCCGGTGCAGCCACGCCAAACACGCCCGCCTGTGTGGCGGAGCCCGACTCTTGCCAAATCTGCTCGCCATCGCTCGCGTTAAGCGCGAAAATCTGGTTGTCCTGCGTCATCACGAAGATCTGACCAAAGGCAACCGTTGGTGATCCGCGCAGGGGACCTGCCGGTTGCACTTTCCAGATTTCCGCCCCGGTATTGGCGTCAAGGACGATCACTTCGCCAACGCCATTGGTAGCGAAAACGCGGTCTCCTTCGATGCTGGCGCCGCCTCCGAAGGCAGAGCCCGACAACTCGCTCGGGATGTCCATCCGGTGCATCCAGACCGATGCACCTGTGGCGGCATCCATGGCATGCACCACGCCGGATGTATCAACCGCGATCAGCTTGCCACCACCGACGACAGGTGCAGCGGCAAGGCGAACGCGATTGGATGAACCGGCGATGGTTGAGGTCCAGATGCGGGTAGGGTTCTCGGCCAGGCTCAAATGGCCATAAGCTTTGCTGGCCGTGTTGCTGACCTGCGCCCAATCGGCATTGGTTTGCGCAGCTGGCAAAACGACATCAACGGCGGCCAGGCTTGGATCGACCTTTGCCCCGCTTTCGATCCGCGTCAGCACCGGCACGCGTTCACCGACTGTCGGTGTTGTGCGCTTGCTGCCGCCGTCACCCGCGCAGCCCGACAAGACCGTGCCAATCAGTGCGACTGCGAGTGCTGAACGTGTAATTTTGCGTGTCATAAGTGTGTTCGATCCCGGTCGAAATTGTATTCGATTTACTGCGCCGCAGCAGCGCCACCGTTTGGCAGCTCCCGCTCGGCCATGAATTCATCTGCGTCCTCGATGGCATCAACCCCCATCAGACCCGCCATTTGCCGCGCACGCGCACGAAGTGTTTCAGGCACATCTTCATTGCGAGCGATCTCGCCAAACAAAGTCCCGGCCTGCTCGCTGTTACCCTGTTCTGCATGCGCCATTGCAACCAGTTCGCCTGCACTGCCGAACCAGGGATTGCCCGGCACCGCCAGTGGGGTGAGCTTCGCGACCACTTCTGCCGGATCACGCGTATCGAAGCTGGCTGCCATTTCACGGATCAATGCCAGATCGCGCAAGACTGGTGGGGCACTTTCATCGGCTGCAACTTGCGCATATAGCGCGACTGCGTCCGAAACCCGTTCTTGATCCATCGCGATACCTGCTTGCGTCAGCATCGCCGCAGCTTTCGCCGCGCCTTCGCTTTGGCCGGCAAGCGCCGCTGCGCTTGAGTTGGCGCTGTCAAAATTTCCTGCTTCGGCTTGATCGAGAACAGCTGTCAACGCTTCGCTATCAGCTTCCATATCGGCTTCGCGCTGGCCATCCCAATACAGATAGCCACCGAAACCAGCCAGCCCGAGAACCACCGCCGCAATCAGCGGCTTGCCGTACTTTTCGCCGAACTCCCGATACTGGTCTTCACGCACAGCATCGTCGATCTCGCGCATCAGGACATCGTCCTGAGCCGCTTTCTCTTCTTCGGGGTTTTTCTTTTTTCCGGGTACTAGCGCCACAATCTGGCTCTTCCTCAAACTGATTAACGTCTTGGGGCGGGCTTCTAGTGGGGCGAAGCGCCAACCGCAATGGCGCTTTACATGTGTCCCCGACGAGTTGAACGCTAGGTTAAGCGTATTGCGCCGGATTATCCGGCAATTGCCGCTTGATAGAGCGACCCAAGCGCCCTGGCAGATACCGCCTTGTCAAATTGTGCCAATGCTTGCTGGCGATTGCTTGCAGCCAATGCCCTGCGGGCCGCCTTATCTTCGATCAGATCATCAAGTGCAGAAGTCAGGTCAGCCTTCCCGCGCCGGATAACCGCGGTCGCCGCGGCCATGGCTTGCAGGGTTCTGGGCGCTGCCTCGAAGGGACCGGCAAGCTCGACATAGATGTCAAACAGCGCCATCGCCTTTGCTTCATCGGCCAAACGATCCAGCACATGGACACGGTGGCTAACTTCCAGACCTTCGGCCAAGCTTCGGATCTCTTCTGTTGATGTTTGCTCTGTTGTGAGGACCAGATGCCAATCGCGTGGCAGATCCTGCAAGGATTGCACGAGCTTGCTTGCGGATGCAGCTGTATCGACCGACAGATTCGCGCCGATCCAATGTTCGGCCGAACGCTTGACCAGGCCGGGCAGTGCGTCAGGCTTTGCGCTTGGCCGGAAGCGCTTCAGATCGATGCCCGGTTGAATATGCGCGATCCGGGGCGCTGCAACGCTCCAATGCCTTCGCGCGAAATCGCCGATCGCGGGAGCACCCGTGACCAGCGAATGTGCTGAACTTAACGCTATTCGCCGCAGAAGCTTGCGTTTGAAGCCCTTCTCTTTGCCAAGAAAGCCGGCGGAACCTTGCTCGTGATGCACCAGTGGCGGAAGCTTCAGATGTTGCCCGAAAACCTTATGCGCCATCGCGACATTGATCGCATCCCAGCCATAGGTGACGACAAGATCATAACTCGCCAGAGCATTGCCAATCGCGATCAGCTTGCCCGGCCCCGCGCTGCCCCCAAAAACGGGAAAGTCCCGGGCCACAGTCAGATTATTCGCGCGGAGAACCGATTTGTCATAGCTCACATCGGGACTGGCAAGCGCGATAGTGTGCGCGGCTTCAAAGCCAAACGCACCGAATCCTGCTGCGACCTCCGCGATCAAGGCCCCATCGCGCAAGCAATGCAGAATTCGGAGATTGTCGGCGGCCACAGTTGGTCGCCTAGACTATATCCGCGAGCAGTGCCTGGATCGCTGCAAGCGATTCAGGCTCATCAAGCATCGGTGCATGGCCGACCCGTGGCACAGTGACAGTGCGTAGATTACCATGCACCCGCGCCATTCGCGATTGAGTCTGCTCGGTCAAAAGATTGGACAACTCGCCGCGAACCAACAGTGTCGGTGTATCGCTCAAAGCCTTGAATGCTGGCCACAAATCAGGCTGGGGCGCATCATTGGCGGATTTAAAGGGATCAGCGATCCCCATATCATAGTCGAGTACGAGACGCCCATTCTGGCCCAGCACCATGGTGCGCTTTGCCATCTCAAGCCAGGTATCAATCAAGTAATCAGGAAAGCTTGCGCCATGCGTTTCGCGCAGTGAGTTTGCAGCGTGCATCCATGTGTCAAAACTGCGCCCTTGCCCGACATAGCCAGCAATATGCGCGAGGCCCGTGGGATCGATTTCCGGCCCGATATCGTTGAGCACGGCGGCGACAATGCGCGAGGCATCCTTGGCCGCCATCAGCATCGTCATAAGCCCGCCCATCGAAGTGCCGATGGCTACAAACTTCTCGATGCCAAGCTCGGCCAGCAGAGCCTCGACATCCTTGATATAGGTCGGTGGGGTGTAGGTGCTGGTGTCTTTCGCATACTCGCTGTTTCCGCGCCCGCGCATTTCCGGCACGATCACGCGCCAGTCACCTGCCAGCGTCTCTGCAAGCGGTGCGAAATCCCGCGAATTACGGGTCAGGCCATGCAAGCAAAGCACCGGTGGCTTGTCGTTCGGCCCCGCGTAATCGCAGTAATAGAGTTTCAGCCCGTCCGGGCTGGTCCAGTATTCGTCTTTGTAGGATGCGCTCATGGGACGGATGCCTTGGCGAAATCGCGGCGGAAATCAAGAGATGATACGTATGCCCGCAGCGCGCCTAGCTTGCAGTCCCCGGCACTAGACCCCACTAAGGGTGTATGCCCAGCGCCCCGAATGCCTCGCCCTATACGCCCGATGTTGCGCTCACAGATACCCTCGATTGGCTCGGATCGCCTGTTGAAGCGGCAAACTTTCCCGAAACACTCGTGCGCTTTCGCAATGATCGCTGGGCCAATGCCGTCGGCTTGGCAGGGTTGAGCGACGATCAATGGGCGCAGCATTTCGGCCGGTTTGAACCACTGCCAGACAATCTGCCACAGCCTTTGGCGCTCGCCTATCACGGGCATCAGTTCCGTGTGTACAATCCAGAGATCGGCGATGGGCGCGGGTTCCTGTTTGCGCAATTGCGCGATGGTACCAAGGAAAATGGGGGCCGGTTGCTCGATCTGGGAACCAAGGGTTCCGGCCAGACCCCCTTTAGCCGAGCTGGAGACGGACGGCTGACCCTGAAGGGCGGCGTGCGCGAGATCCTGGCAACCGAAATGCTCGAAGCGCTGGGCGTAGACACATCCAAAACTTTCTCGATCATCGAGACCGGTGAAGAGCTGATGCGCAATGATGAGCCCTCGCCGACCCGCTCGGCTGTGATGGTGCGGCTGAGCCATGGTCACATCCGGATCGGCTCATTTCAGCGTCTCTTGGCGTATGAAGAGCGCGATCATATGGAAGCGCTGGTTGCCTATTGCCTGAAGCATTTTCCCGGTCCGCCTCCACCCGAGGACACGCCGGGCCGCGATGAACCATCTGTGCGACTGCTTCACAATGTGGTCGAGCGGCTCGCAGATCTTGCCGCCAGCTGGATGGTCGCGGGCTTTGTCCACGGCGTCCTCAACACCGACAATATGAATATTTCGGGCGAAAGCTTCGACTATGGCCCATGGCGCTGGCTGCCCAAGTGGGATCCCGGCTTCACCGCCGCCTATTTCGACCAGCAGGGGCTCTATGCCTTCGGCCGCCAGCCAGAGGCGCTGCATTGGAATTGCGGGCAACTCGCGGTCGCATTGCGGCTGCTGAGCGATGCGGAGCCGCTGATTGCTGCAATGAACCGGTTCGGGCCGCTCTATATGGACGCGGTCGCGCGGCGCTGGTGCTGGCGTTTGGGCATCAATCGGCGCGGCGCAGAAGAGGATGGCGCCCTTGTCGCTGCCTGCGAAAAGGCGCTGCGGGAAACCGGCAAGCAGCCGGACGCTTTCTTCCACGCGCATCGTGGTGGGCGCGGCGCGTCAGGCGAGCTGGCGGACATTCTAGAGCCATATGAGCCCGTCGACGATAGCCATGATTATTGGAGCGATGATCAGCCGCAATCGATGCTGATCGACGAGGTTGAAGCCATCTGGTCGGCCATTGATGCACGCGATGACTGGCAACCACTGCGTGACAAGGTCGAGGCAATCCGCAGGATGGGCGATGCCCACGGCGCCGCACCGGTGCCAGCTGGTCATGTTCGGGCCTGAGCAGAACTCGTAAAAGCTTGTGATCTTGCGCAATATCCCTTTCCCATTTTTGCCTGTCCCGACTAACCGGATTGAAGGAGGGAGGCCGCGGGCTACAACGTGAGCGACAACACATTCATTTCCTATGAGCCGGCCACTGGTGAAGAACTGTGGCGCGGCGAAGCGACTGACGTTGACGCAGCGGTTGCCGCCGCGCGCGGCGCCTGGCCTGCATGGGCTGGCCAATCGCTAACCAAACGTATCGAGCTGGTACGCCGGTTTGCCAATCAGGTGCGCAAGCGTGCCGACGAGTTTGCCGAACTGATCGCGCGCGAAACGGGCAAGCCCTTGTGGGAAGCCCGGACAGAAGTCGATGCGGTGATCAACAAGGTCGAAATCTCCGTCAACGCCTATGCTGAGCGGACGGGCAAGAAAAAGCTCGATAGCGCACTTCAGGGCACCGCTGCCGTGCGCCACAAGCCGCACGGGGTGATGGTTGTTCTCGGCCCCTACAATTTCCCGGCGCACCTGCCGAACGGACATATTGTGCCAGCTTTGATCGCGGGCAACACGATCGTGTTCAAGCCAAGCGAGCAAACCCCCGCTGTGGGCGTATTTCTGGTCGATTGCTTCCACCAAGCCGGTATTCCCGAAGATGCCATCCAAATCGTGATCGGTGGGGTCGAAGAAGGCAAAGCCATGGTCAGCCACCCTGGCGTCGACGGCGTGCTGTTCACCGGGTCTGTGCAAGCCGGGATCGCGATCAACCGGACCCTCGCGACAAATCCCGGCAAGATAGTTGCGCTGGAAATGGGCGGGAATAATCCGATTGTGGCAATCGATACGCCGCTGCTCGAGGACGCAGCCGTTCTGATTGCACAATCCGCGTTTACAACCGCCGGCCAACGCTGCACGGCCGCGCGGCGCCTGGTCGTGCTGGAAAGCATGTACGAGCCGCTGATGGAAGATCTGCTCAAGCTGACCAAACGGCTGATTGTCGATGAGCCTTTCGCTGAGCCGTCGCCTTATTTCGGCCCGGTGATCGACAATGACACCGCTGACAAGCTGATGCAAAGCTATGTCCATCTGATTGGCCTGGGCGGAAAACCTATCCAGCATTTGCGTCGTCCGGACGAAACCAAGCCGTTCCTGACGCCAAGCATTATCGACACAACAGAGATCGAAGATCGGCCCGATGTCGAACTGTTCGGTCCGATTTTGCAAGTTATCCGGGTGAAGGATTTCGATGCGGCCATTGCAGAGGCGAACAACACGCGCTTTGGCCTGTCTGCTTCGCTGGTCGGCGGTAGGCCGCAAGATTATGACCGTTTCTGGGCAAACGTCCGGGCTGGCATCATCAACTGGAACCGCCCGACCAATGGCGCTTCATCGGCTGCTCCCTTTGGCGGAATCGGCCTGTCGGGTAATCACCGCCCCGCTGCCTATTACGCAGCAGATTATTGCGCATATCCGGTTGCTAGCACTGAAATGAAGCAACCGCGTGCAACCATCAGCGTTGGTCTGATCGAGAAATAACTCGTTGTTACAAATATAGAAAACGCCCCCATGCCGAAGCGAGAGAGCGTTTTCCGCGGCATGGTGGTTGCCGCGCCGGAGCCACTTGGTGGAAGCGGCCCAAGCTTATGATTACGTCATCGAATTAGCGACAACGCGAATTGCTGCGATCGATTTCACGGCCAAGCAACGCGCCGCCTACCGCACCAAGCAACGTCCCAAAAGTCCGGTCACCGCGGCCCGCCAGCTCGTTGACAGCCAGTGCGCCAACGCCGGCACCGATCAGCAGTCCTGTCGTGCCATTTTCCTTGCGGCAGTAGTAACTGCCGTCACGGCCACGCCAGATGCGCGTATCGCGATAGACAAGCTCGCCATAATAGCCGCGATCATCGTAGTGATTGCGATGGCCATAGGCATGGCCGCGCGCATGATGCGGGTGGCGCTTGCGCTTATGCTCGGCCGTCGTCTCACCCAGCACTTCGACATGGGCGTATTGCGATGACGCGAGTGGGGCAGCAGAAGGAACATCAGCCGCTTGCGTTGGTGCCGAGACAGCAAACGCCATTCCGTCCGCGGCGATAGGGGTGAATTTCTTTCCAGTCTTAACAGTCATTCTTCCAACTCCTGCTCTCATCGAGTGCTTGCTGTTGCGGGGGCTGATGAAAACACCGCGATTCGATGTGTTCAGGTTTAGGTCTCTTAACCTGAACAATTTGCAACAGAGGTGTCAGAATTGGAAAACAGCGACAGGCCGTGCGAAATCATCGGATAAATCGTTGCTTGCAGGTGTGGCACGGCAGGCCTAGGGGCCGCTGGTGCGCACTCCAGTACCTCAAGCAGACAGTCAGGCTGGCAGCAAGCCATCGGGCCTTCCTGCGGCGCTGGGCGCCTATCTGATCTGGGGCTTCTTGCCGCTGTATCTTATTTTGGTTCAAAGCGTGCCGCCAATCGAATTCGTTGGATGGCGGATAATCTGGACCCTGCCCTTCTGTTTGCTGATTGTATTGTTTCGCAAACAGATTCCGGAGCTGAAGGCCGCGCTGTTTAACCGGCGCGCCATGTTGATATTGCTTGCCAGCTCTATCCTGATTGCCACTAATTGGTTCGTCTATGTGTGGGCGGTCCAGACCGGAGAAATCTTTGCAGCGAGCCTTGGATATTACATCAACCCGCTGGTTAATGTGCTGTTGGGAACGATGCTGTTGGGAGAAAAGCTCTCCAGGCGACAATGGATCGCAGTGGCGCTGGCCGGCGCCGGCGTTGCAGTCTTGCTGGCAGGTGCGCTCACTACCCTTTGGATCAGCTTAACGCTGGCCCTGAGCTTTGGCACCTATGGCTTGCTGCGCAAACAGGTTGCCGTGGGGTCGCTGCCGGGGCTGACAATCGAAAGCGCCCTGTTACTGCCCCTATCTGCCGGAATTGCCATGTGGTATGCCGCTGGACCGGGTGGATCATCATTCGGGCAAGACATTTATCTGAGCCTTGCGATTGTGCTGGGCGGCGTATTTACCGCAGTTCCGTTGTTGATGTTCGCGGTGGCGGCAAAGCGGATGGATTATTCCACGCTCGGCTTCATCCAGTTTCTGGCGCCATCAATCGTGTTCATCCTGGGGCTGACGGTATTCGACCGTCCCCTGCTGCCGGCACAGCTGGCGAGCTTTGCCTTTATCTGGACCGCAATCGCAATCTTTGTGTGGGACCTTGTCCAGCGCGGCCGCAAAGCCAAACCTGCTTAATCGACAATCCGCCAGCCAAGCCTTTGTCCGGCGTGAAACGGCACGATCACGCTGCCACCCGCCTTCAATTCATCAGGAACGGACACGTCCACGCGTTCCAGCGTTATGGTATCTTCATTCGCTGGCAGGCCGTAAAACGCCGGTCCATTGAGCGAGGCAAAGGCTTCGAATTTGTCGAGTGCGCCTTCCTCTTCAAACACCTGAAGATAACTTTCCAGCGCAAACGGTGCATTGAAAATGCCCGCACAGCCACAGGCAGATTCCTTGGTATGGCGTTCGTGCGGGGCGCTATCGGTGCCAAGGAAGAACTTCGCATTCCCGCTGGTTGCCGCTTTGCGCAGCGCCAGCCGGTGTGTTTCACGCTTGGCCACCGGCAGACAGTAATTATGTGGCTGAATCCCGCCCACCAGCATGGCATTGCGGTTGATGTGCAAATGCTGCGGCGTAATCGTGGCGCCTACATTGGGGCCGCAATCAAGCACAAAGTTCACTGCATCGCTGGTGGTGATGTGCTCGAACACTATCTTCAACTTGGGAAACTCGCTCGTGATCCGGCGCAAATGCCGCTCGATGAATTCCGCTTCGCGATCGAAAACGTCGATATCGTGATCGGTCACTTCGCCATGCACGCACAGGACAATGCCATGGGCTTCCATCCGGGCAAGCACGGGATCGAGCTTGCGCACGTCCGTCACGCCATTGTCCGAATTGGTGGTTGCGCCGGCCGGGTAAAGCTTGGCCGCCGTGAACACCCCTTCTGCGTGCCCGCGTGCCAGGTCATCAGGATTGGTATTGTCGGTGAGGTAACACGTCATCAACGGTGTGAAAGTTACTCCGTCCGGCACAGCGGACATAATCCGCTCACGATAGGCCGCGCCCAGTTCAGCGGTCGTCACAGGCGGCGTGAGATTCGGCATCACGATCGCGCGCGCAAACTGGCGCGCAGTATAGGGCACGACATCACGCATCATATCGCCATCGCGGAAATGCAGGTGCCAGTCATCGGGGCGGCGGATCGTCAGCGTGTCAGTCATCGACTGCAGCCTCTAATGCTGTGCGCGGTATCTTTCCAGCCGCTATCTTCATCCCTAAGTGAGCCAGTATGAAAATCGGATTTCTTGTTTGCCCCGGCACAATGCCCGGATCGCCCCGCCGTCGCGAAGACGCCTATGAGCACGATCTGCAGGTCGACGCTATCCGTCCGGAGATCGAGAAATTGGGCGGGACACTGACAGAGGTGGACTGGAGAGACCCGATCGAGGCCTTTGACAGCTATGATCTGGTGCTCGTCGGAACGCCGTGGGACTATCAGGATGACGAGGCGGCATTCCTTGCCAAGCTGGACGCGCTTGAAGCGGCCGGCATCATAGTCTGCAATTCAGCCGCGACCGTGCGCTGGAACGCGCGCAAGACCTATCTGCGCGATCTGGAAGCGCGCGGGATTGCGACAATCCCTACCCTCTGGATAGAAAAAACCAGCGCTGCCGACATTGATGCGGCGATGCGCGCTTTCCACTGCAAGACGGTTGTCGCCAAACGGCAGGTGGGCGCAGGCGCAGAAGGACAAACGATCCACCATACGGGTCAGATCCAGCCAGATTGGCATATGCTTCACCCTGCGATGCTGCAGCCGTACCTGCCGCAAATCGCCAGTGAAGGCGAGTACAGCTTCCTGTTCGTCGACGGGCAATTCAGCCACGCCTTGTGCAAGCGCCCGGCGGAAGGCGATTACCGCGTACAGTCGCTTTATGGCGGAACGGAGGAGGCGGTTTCACCTGACGGGGCCGATCTCGCGGCGGCGCAGGCTGTGGTCGATGCGATCCCGTTCGAAACCCCGCTTTATGCCCGGATCGACATGGTGCGCGGCAACGGAAATGAACTGCTGCTTATGGAAGCGGAGCTGATCGAACCCTATCTCTATCCCGAACAGGGGCCCGAGCTGGGTCCGCGCCTCGCGAAAGCGATTTGCAAAAGGATAGAGATCAAGTGACCGCAACCCGCCTTTCAAGCCGCGCCGTGATTCGCTTGACTGCACAGGATGAGAGCGAGAATGTGCGCGCATTCCTGCAAGGGCTCGTCACCAATGATGTTAGCGCGGATTTGCCCGTATATGCTGCGCTGCTGTCCGCGCAAGGCAAGGCGATGTTCGACTTTCTGGTCTGGGCGGACGGCGACAACATCCTGCTCGATTGTGAAGCGGCTGTGGCTGAAGATCTCGCCAAACGCCTCTCGCTCTACCGCTTGCGCCGCAAGATCGACATTGCCTGCGATCACAGTCTTGCGGTCCATTGGGGCAAAGAAGCACACGAAGGAGCGGTACCAGACCCCCGCCTGCCAGAGCTAGGGTATCGCTGGCTCGCAACTGCAACCGATGGCGAGGCGCCAGCTGACACGGCATGGCTCGCACATCGCCTTTCGCTAGGCGTGGCCGAGGGTCGGGCTGAACTTGGCGATGTCCTGTGGCTGGAAACCAATGCGGTCGAACTGAATGGTGTTAGCTTCGACAAGGGCTGTTACATCGGTCAGGAAAACACCGCCCGCATGAACTGGCGACAGAAGGTCAACCGGCGGCTGATTGTAGTCCCGCTCGACACATCAGATGAAAAGCGCCGGAAGGTGGCCTATCCCGACCTCGGCTTGGCCATCGACCATCTACGCGTCAGCGATATCAACCCCGCGAAGACGCCCGACTGGATGCGGGAGGCCATCAAGCCTGTTGGTTGATCGGTCCGAGTGAGCGTTCAAGCATTAATTGAGCGCGATCACGCGCCGCTGTTTCGGGAAGGCCCAGCGATTTCGCGAGGGCCGACCCGATCAGTGCATCCCCCATTGCCATCAGGACCAATGCAAGCGTTTCGACATGAAAACTGGTCGCATTGCCGTCATGATCCGCCTCTTCTGGCGCGATCTCGTCCACCAGCTGGTGGATTGTCTCAACAATCGGGCTCAATGCATCCTCATTACCGGTCAGGATCATCCAACTGGCCAGCGCCCCGGCACCCTCTTTGTCGAAAGCATCGAAAGCCAGGTCAACCACCTCGCGCGGGCTACCAAGCCCAGCCCGATGCGCAGTGACCGCTTCCTTGATGGTCTCGCAAACGGTCTCTGCCAGGTGCCGCGCAAGCTCCTTTTGTAGTCCCGAAGCTGACCCAAAATGGTGCAGCAAGTTTGCATGCGTGCGCCCGATACGTGCCGAAACCGCCTTCAGAGTGACGGACTGAGGCCCTGTTTCAATAAGTAAAGCCCGCGCTGCCTCGAGGGCGGAACTTCTTGATTCTTCGGGTGTTAACCGTTTGCGACTTGTCATTATTTGTTAAGCCTAATAGATTCTTAAAACCATGACCGACCAAATCAACGATTTAGAGCGCTCTGATGTAACCAGCAAGAGCAGCGATGAACCCATCACCGCCCGCGGCAGCGCGACCCCGGCTGAGCATGAGTTGATCGTGCGTGACCGGCGGTTTGACCGCAAGGCAATGGTCCCGCGCCATTGGCACTCCAATGATCCGGTGGCGACGGCCTGGTACAATTCTGTTTCAGCCAGCCTGCCGCGCGGCGAGGCCTTCTTCATCGAAACCTTGCGAGATTTCCGAGAAGATTTGCCGCCGAAGCTGGCGCGCGAGATCAAGGCGTTTACTACACAGGAAATCAACCACACCCGCGAACATGTCGCATTCAACCGGTTGGTTTCCGATCACGGCTATAATGTCGAAAGTATCGATCAGGGCATCCGTGCGATGCTGGAGCTGACCGAGGGTCGCCCCAAGGAATTCAACCTCGCGATCACTATCGCGCTGGAACATTTCGCGGCGATCATCAGCCGGCATCTGCTTTCCGATCCGCGCTATCTTGAGGGCGCCAACCCGGTCGCTGCCGATATCTGGCGCTGGCACGCAACCGAAGAGATTGAGCACAAGGGCCTGGTCTATGACGTGTGGTTGCACGCGACCAGCGATTGGAGCGCGTGGAAACGCTACAAGACCCGCGCACTGGTTGCCGCATTGATCACGAAGAAGTACTTCGGCAACCGCATCCACGATGCCATTGGCCTGCTGGAGGAGGACGGCTTCACCCACAAACAGGCGAAGCGCAAGCTCTATGCCTTCCTGTGGTGGAAGCCGGGCATGATGCGCCGGATGTTCTTCGAATGGGCAGCAATCCTGACGCCGCGCTTCCACCCATGGGACCACGATGACCGCGCGTTGATCGGCAAAACGGAAAGCCCCTATGCCGATGCGGTTATGCCGGCGGAGTAATTGGTAGCAGACATTCCGCTAACGCCCAATCTGCGGGCATTTGCATTTTCAACCTCGCTGCTCGCTCAGCTACCGACCGTTTGACGAGCAGATTCAGTGCTATAGAACCAGCCCAAAAGGGGCTGCACTTCCGCAATGCGCAAGGTGCAGCCTCCTAACAGAATCTTTCGATCAGAATTACATTGTCAGCGGCTGATACTCGACTCGCGTGACAGTGAGTTCATCGCCCTGGTCGCTTGTAATGTCGATGCTTTCGCCAATTGCAATCTCAGCAGGTGTGGCCCAGCAAACCTGACCCTCATCGTTCATGGCGCTGGTAAAGCACTGCTTCCCATCCACCAATTCGTAGGTGCCGTGGTCATAGTGCTCCTCGCCCGCGTTAGCGATATAATTTCCGCTTGCGTCTATGGTCTCAAGGATTTCCATGCCGTCCTGAGTGAATGTCCAGGTTGTCTCATTCAGCGACATGATCTCTGCTGCATCTTCCGTTTCGGCAACCGCAACTGGCTCTTCAGCGACTTCCGGACTTCCGCAAGAAGCAAGAGCCACGACGCAGGAAATGGTAAGAAATTTCTTCATCAATCTATCCTCCTTTTTGGAAAGTGAGAGGCTAGCACCTTCGGATGAAGGCCCCAAATTGAATTTAAGTCAGCTATTTTGCTGGTGTGATGTATAAACGGACTTTCCGCTAGCGACCCAATTGCGGATGCCTATGCCTCGACGTTGCTTCGCTCGTGGCCACACTTTGCCCACGCATAGACTACTCTCATCGTGAAGAAGGCATATAGCCCAGGCAGGAAAAACACAGCCGTTGACAACGCGCCAGCATACTCTGTGCTGAGATCCTCGAACCAGCTCTTTGTGCTAATAGCCGCGACCACCGCTAACAAAAACGTGATTAGGCGGGTGATTGTGTACTCAATCCCGAGGCGTCGTTCACTGTAATGCATGCGAGAGCCTTAGACCAATCCGACCTTTTTGTATGTAGATGAAGCTAGGAAATGCAGATATCCGCTTTCCGCCCCAATTCATGCCCTTGGCGAGGCTGAAAGCGCTTTCCAGTAGCGGACATAAAACTCCCTTTCCTACTCGCTGAAAATCTGGCTCAAAAGCGCGCATGATCTTGGCTCAATCCATCTTGCAAGCCGCTCGCAATAGCGCCCTTCTCCCCAAGGAGAGTTTCTCTCTTAGGACAGTGTTCCAAGTGTTCCATCCTGTTGGATTGGAACGTGCTTTCTCCTCAGTCGTCGCTCGCTCGTGTCGTGTTGCCGCGGGCAGATTGCGCCTGCTCCGAACGACGCCTTTCCAGATCGACTTGTTGTCGGTCATGCGCCCGATTTCCCGCAATCGCGACGACCAAGAAAAACAGCATGAGTGCAGCAGAAGCAATGACAATGGCAACAAGCACGATTCTATACCTTCCAATTGGTCGCGTTGCCGGGACTGTAAAGCGTAACACTTCACGAGGCAGCATTGTTTCGACAAGACACAAACGCACCCTGCTCGCTATTGACACTGATGTCAGTACCAGCTACTTACAATCATGTCAGTAACCCGAATCATGGAGTGCCCAGTGAACGCCCCTGCCAAGATCGATCTTGAAACCGCAGCAGCCGCAAACCGCCGCAGCACAAAAGATCCAACACCGGCCGATCTCGAAATCACCGTTCGTGACGAGCGCTTTAACCGCAACACCACACCCAATCGGTGGTGGGCGGGCGAACCGTTCGGCACCGCTTGGCATAATGCCCTGTCAGCCACTTTCCCGCGCGGTGAGGCTTTCTTCATTGAAGCGGTCAAGGCGCATCGCGACGGCGCCCCGCCTAAGCTCGCGGCAGAGATCCGCGCTTTCGTGAAGCAGGAAATCAACCACACCCGCGAACACATTGCGTTCAACCGCCTTGCCGAAGATCACGGTTACGACATCAAAGCAATCGACAAGCGCGTCGAGGAAATGCTCAATCTGACCAAGGGCCGTCCGGAGATCCTCAATCTCGCCGCAACAATGGCGCTCGAGCACTACACCGCTATGATGGCGAGCGAATTCCTGAAGAATCTAAAGCATTTCGACAAGGCTGACCCCGAAGTTCGCAATATGTGGCGCTGGCATGCGGCCGAGGAAATCGAGCACAAGGGCGTCGCCTATGACACCTGGAACCACGCCACTCGCGACTGGACGCCGTTCCGCCGCTGGAAAGTGCGCAGCCTGATGATGCTGATCGTCACGGGCCGCTTCTTCAAGAACCGCTGGGAAGACACGATGAACCTGCTGGCGCAGGACGGCATTACCGGCTGGAAGGCACGCTGGGGCCTGTTCAAGTATCTGGCATGGTCACCAGGCGTTGTGCGCCGCATTTTCCCGGCCTGGCTGGCTTACTTCAAGCCGGGCTTCCACCCGTGGGATCACGATGATCGCGAACTGATTGGCCTGTACGAAGGTGACTTTGAAGACGCTCTTCTTCAACCTGCAGAATAGTCTTTGCGTCTTCCCCAAGTATCAAAAAGCCCCGGCTCCGCAATGGAACCGGGGCTTCTTTTTGTGCCGCCTGAATGAGGAGAGGAGAGACGATCAGGCGGCAGTTTCCCAATCTGCCGATTGCTCAGACAGATCGAGCGAATATTCAGCGATCGGCGCCTCTGCTCCACGGCCACAGCTATGGCGATTTACGATCCGACCGGTGGGCTTGAAGCCAAGTTTTGACAACACCTTGCCCGAAGCAGGGTTGTCTAGAAAATGGCTTGCAACCAATGTCTTATAGCCAAGAGCTGAAGCAATCTCGATTACACCGCGCCCAGCCTCGGTGGCATAGCCCCGCCCCCAGTGCTGGCGCGCAATCCAATAGCCCAGTTCAACCTGACCGGCCGTCATATCGATCCCGATGCAACCGATCAGGGCGGCATCTCGCGAACGTGTGATGAGAAAGCGCGGAAACCTGGGATCAACCGGCAGCTCCACAAAACTGCGCGCATCATCCTGGCCGTATGGCCATGGCGCCCGCGCAAGGTTCCGCACCACGCCTTCATCGGCGATTCCGGAATAGACGGCTTGCCAATCTTCTGGCCATGCCGGTCTCAAGAGCAACCTTTCGGTGCAGTGGAACATCTTCCTTCTCCTCAATGCCCCGCTGCCGCCCGTTTAGGAGCAATGCGTGACACATTCATTGCGGCGAAGTGGATTTCGCCAGTCTGAGAGGGAGAAACGACAAGAGGGAGACGGGTCGGCCCCATCTCCCTCTTCGAGTGCCGGTGGTTAAATCCGGCTGGGACCGTCCCGGTGGACGATCCCTTTATCGGAACGTCCGGTTATTCGGCTGCTTCCATAATCGCGTCCACTGACACGTATTTGCGGCCAAGTTTGCCTTTGTGGAATCGCACCACGCCGTTCTCGAGCGCAAATAGGGTATGGTCTTTGCCCATACCTACATTGCTGCCTGGATAGAATTTGGTGCCGCGCTGACGCACGATGATGTTGCCTGCAACAACGCCTTCGCTGCCGAACTTCTTCACACCAAGGCGACGGCCGACTGAATCGCGACCGTTACGTGATGAACCACCTGCTTTTTTATGTGCCATGGGTCCTGATCCTTACTTCTTCGCGGCCGGCTTCTTGGCTGCAGCCTTCTTGGCTGGAGCCTTTTTAGCCGGTGCCTTCTTCTCAGCTGCTTCCTTCTTAGGAGCGGCCTTCTTGGCTGGAGCCTTCTTCGGTACGTCTTCAGTCTTGGCGGCGGCCTTCTTGGCCGGTGCCTTCTTCGCGCCTTCGCCTACATCGGTGATACGCAGCAGAGTCATCTGCTGGCGGTGACCGGCCTTGCGGCGATAGTTATGGCGACGACGCTTCTTGAAAACGACAACCTTCTCGCTCTTCGCTTGAGCGATGATCTCTGCCGAAACAGAAACCTTCGAAGCATCAGCAAGCTTGTCACCCTCACCTGCGAGCAGGACATCGCCCAGCGTCACGGTGTCGCCGGCGTCGCCAGCGAGTTTTTCGACTGCAATTTTGTCTCCGGCGGCAACCCGGTATTGTTTGCCGCCTGTGCGCACGACTGCGAACATGGTGGTAATCTCTCAATCTAAAGCTGTGCCCTTTCACTCTTCGAAAGGGCGCACCCGACTCTCCACCAGAAGGTGGCGCCGGAAAGAAGCGTGCCGTTAAGGGATAGGCGGGCTCAAGTCAACGCCGGATCATCGCATTTTTGCGCACCGCACAAGAAAATGCGCGAATGTGGACACGGCGCGCCACGAGTGGGTGGCAAGGAGCGGTGTTCGTGCTATTCACTGGCTCAAATGGACTATCCTATCCTTCCTCGAACTCTTGCAGTGGTTTTTGCTGTCGCATCACTCAGTGGCTGCGCCGGCGGCGGAAGCCGTTACCCCGACTTGAATCTACGCAATTTTGAACGTGTGCAAGGTACGTTCACAAGCGCTGCTGCCCCGACGCAAGCAACTGCACCGGCCTCCCTGGGCGCTAAGGAAATGGCCGAAGTCGAAAATGCTTTGCTAGCTGCGGGTGATCAGCACGCGCGCTTCCTTTCAGAAGCAAACAGGGCAAGGCCACTTATCGCTTCGGCTTCCGGCACCGGCATTGAAGACAATCGCTGGCCAATCGCGCAAATCGCGATCGGTTCGCTCGAATCGCACAATGGTCAGACTGTGTCGCTGTTGGCTGACCTTGATTCGCTTTATGCAGACGCTTCCCTTTCCTTCGCGGAGCGAACGCAAATCGACTTGGCTAGACAGCAAGTTTCCGATTATCATACCGTTGAACGCCAATTGATTACAGAGTTGATTACCTTACTAGATTCAACCCCCGACGGCAGCAACCCATGAACCTCGCCTGTGCTACATGCCCAGTCCGTGACAGCGCTGCGTGCTCAGTTCTAGACGAGGCAGAGCGTGCAGTCACGGCCGCTGCCGGGCGAACACGCACGCTCAAACGCGGGGAAACCTTGTTTGCGGCCGGAGACGACAATGCCGCGTGTGCCACGTTGGTAAGCGGTGCCTTGAAAGTTTCTGCAACCGATATCGATGGCAATGAACAAATCCTGGCATTGGTTCACCCAGCCGGCTTCATCGGCGAGTTATTTGCTCCGTTTGCCCAGCATGATGTCGTCGCATTGACCGAAAGCCAGCTTTGCACCTTTGCCAAGGCCGATCTCCACCGCGCCGTGGATGCCTATCCTGCGCTCACCAAAGCACTCCTGCGGCGCAGTCAGGAAGATTTGCATGCGACACGCAGCCTTTTGGAACTGACTGGCAATGCCAATGCGGAAACGCGCCTCGCGGCCTTGATCTATGATTTCGCGCGTGCGGCCAGCCAGTCGCCTTGCCACCCAGTGGCGCAGTTCGATTTGCCGCTATCGCGCGGCGAGATCGCCAATATGCTCGGACTAACGATTGAAACAGTAAGCCGGAAACTGGGCGATTTGGAAGCTACCGGCGCAATTCGCCGCATAGGCAAGCGCGGGATCGAATTGATCGACCCCGCGCACCTGCAAGCCCTCTCGGGAAGGTCTCGGGAATAGGCGGGCCCCTCTCAGCCCGCCAGCGCGGCTATCGTCACCACCGCGACGCCCCAGAGCAGTACGAGAACTGGCAGGATTAAAACTTGTGTGGCGGCATCTCTGGCCTTGAGCGGGCCGGTGTTGGTCATGATGCCTTTGCCTGCGAAGTGATCAAGGCCCATGGAGCGTTTCTTTTTGGTTTCCGGTTTGAGCTGCGTCCAGATACCTGGAACCACGAAACCTGCGGTAACGATAAACGCAATGATCACCATAGGAATGATCAAGACAGGATTGCCGAATGCCATCGCTGTGATGGCTACAAATCCTAGGTAGCAAGCAAGCGTCGCACCATAGAGTGCCTTGGGGAGCTCAAAATTACGGTCGACATTGGTCTGCACTTGCGCTTCGGCTTCGGGCGCATCAACGATCCGCGCCTTCTGCTGGACGATTTCTGGTGTAAGCAATTTTGACATGACAATGTCTCCTTCCATTGAGACATCTCTTGCCACCCCCGTGAAGTTAGCTCCTTGATCAAGATCAAATCGTGCGAATTATCTCACTTCCAACGCGCAAGATCGGCGTAGTCATCGCTACGCGGCTCGATCCAACTCCATTCGCCATCGCGTTTTTCGCGTTTCCAGAACCAGGCCGCGGCTTTCAGATGATCCATGCAGTAATCGACGGCATCAATTGCCGCCCGGCGATGTTTGGCTGCTGCAGAAACGCAAACGATGGGCTCGCCGGGAAGCATTTGCCCAACCCGGTGAACCATCAATAGTCCCATCAGATCAAACCGCGCGAAGGCTTTGTCAGCAAGCTCTTCCATGCTTGGTAGCGTCAGCGGTTCGTAGTGAGATAGCTCCAAAGCTTCGACACCCGTATCGTTTCGCACTTCGCCAACGAAGGTGCATATCCCGCCCAATCCCGGGTTTGCCGCTGTGAATTGTTCTACTAGCGCGCCCGGATCAAATGCGTCTGCTAACAGGCGAACATCGCGCATTGTCAGCCACCACTTACGGGCGGAAGCAACGCAACTTCATCACCCTCTTGCGCATTAAGCGACGTCTTGTCCGCCAGAACTTTTCCGGCGCAGGCAACATTCACGCGCTCCTGCCGCAGCTGTTCGGCAACTTCAGGCGCGACAGATGATATCAGCCCCTCCCAGTCGAGTGGCGCGGAAAATTCGCGGCTTTCTGCACCCGCCAGATCGCGCAAGGGGCCAAGAAAGAGCACCGTCACCGCCATGTTAGCCACCCGTCATGGACATATGGCGCGGCTGCGCCGGTTCAGCGCCGCGTTCAGAGATATCGAAATGATGCCGTTCAGGCTTGATCCGCATGGCTTCATTCAGCGCAGCTTGCAGATTTGCCTCCGGATCATCCGAACGCAGCGCCGCGCGCAAATCCACTCGCTCTCCGCCACCCAGGCAGGGATAGAGCTGCCCTGTCGCCGTCACACGCAAGCGGTTGCAGCCTGCGCAGAAATTGTTGGTCAGCGGCGTAATCATGCCCAGCTTGCCGCCGGTCTCTTCAATCCGGTCGTAGCGCGCAGGACCGCCAGAGCTTTCACTTAGCGGAGTGAGCGTCCAGCGCTGCTCCAGCTGTTCGCGCACAGCCGATAGCGGCAAAAAATGATCGACCCGGTCCTCATTGACATCACCCAGCGGCATGACTTCGATCAATGTGTGATCGAAGCCTTCACCATGCGCCCATGCGATTAGGTCGGGAAGTTCATGCTCGTTCACGCCTTTGAGCGCGACAGTGTTGATCTTGAGCCTGAGCCCGGCTTCCTTTGCCGCAGCGATCCCTTCCAGAACACGTGGCAGTGCATCGCGCCGTGACAGCCTGGCAAACTGCTCGCGGTCACGTGTGTCGAGCGAGACATTCACCCGCTTTACTCCCGCGCTCGCCAAATCGTCAGCATGCTGGGCAAGCTGAGTTGCATTGGTTGTCAGTGTAAGCTCTTCGAGCCCGTCACCAAGCTTGCGCCCCAACGCGCGAAACAGGTCGATGATGTCGCGACGGACCAGCGGTTCCCCGCCAGTAACGCGGATCTTGGTAACCCCGCGTGCAATAAAGCCGAGCGATAGTTGATAGAGTTCCTCAAGGCTCAAGACTTCCTTGCGCGGCAGGAACGTCATCCGCTCCGGCATGCAATAGGTGCAGCGCAAATCGCAGCGATCAGTAACGGACAGGCGCAGATACTTGATCTGGCGCTGGAAGCCATCGATCAATGGCGCAGGCTTGGCGCTGGGAAGCAAATCGTCTCGGACCCTAGTCATGCAATGGAAGGTACTGCCCAGTGACGCCGGGCGCGCCCCTCAAATATGCGAGCATTGATTGGACAGCCGCTTCACTGCCCCCACCCAGCACATTCACCCTTTTGGGCGCGAATTTTCGGGCCAGATCGCGCGCAACTGTCCGCCGCCAGTCATCGTGATTGCTTGGGGCAAGCGGCAAGATAATGGTTAGATCAGCTGCCGCCCCCTCTAGAGCCGCTATGGCTGAATTCAGATGCGCGCGGTGGAATGCGGCAGCCGCATCGAGTGGTTCAGCCGGCAGGTGTTCCACCTTCAACTGGGCCTGCTCCATCCTACTTCCGCTCGCGGTGGAGGGTTATGCCGATCTTTTCATTAGCCTCGGCAATCGCCAGTTTCACGATCTTGACAGTTACCGCTTCCACCCGCGCATCCTGCACGAACAATGTTTCACAGATGTGGTCTGCCACAGCCTCGATCAGCTTGAAATGGACCCCTTCAGGCAGCGCATCGGAAGCTGCGAATTTCAGGTCCATGTAGTTCTTGCTGCCCTCAAGGGGGGTGTCGGCTTCATATTTTTCAGCGACCGCCATGCGCACCTGAATCGTGAAACGCAGCGGCTGAGGTTTGCCGGTCTCCTCCGAATAGATGCCAGTCAGGACATCGTGTTCGAAATCAGCCACTTCGAGGATCAGCGAATCGTTCATGCGCGCCCTTTAGCCGGAATTACCCCAACGTGCGAAGATCGCTGTAGGCAGCAGCCTGCCGCTCTCGCCGGTCTCCAGCACCGCGAGATCGCCGTGCTCGATTGTGCCGGGCATATCTGCGAACAATTCGTCGACCAAACCCGCAAGCGCCAGACTGCTCATTCGCACCGCGTAAACTGTAAGGAACAGGAACTTGCTATCGCGATCCAGCAGCTTGCGGCAATCGGCAAGCAGCGCGGGCAGGTTCTCTTCCAAACGCCATGTTTCATTCTTGGGCCCGCGCCCGAACTTGGGTGGATCGAGGATAATCCCGTCATAGCGATTACCGCGGCGAACCTCTCGCGCAGTGAACTTGGCCGCATCATCGACCAGCCAGCGGATGGGGCGGCCTTCCATCCCTGACAGCGCCGCATTTTCGCGAGCCTGCGCAACCGATTTCTTGCTCGCATCGACATGTGTCACGCGGCCATGTTGGCTCAACGCCAGCGATCCAACACCGGTATAGCCGAACAGGTTCATCGTCTCGGCCTCAGTCGCCTCGCTCAACTGTTCCCGCATCCAATCCCACACCGGGGCCATATCCGGGAAAAACTGCAGATGCCGGAACGGCGTTGGCTGCGCAGAGAAGGTCACTTCGTTCCAGCTCACCGGCCAGCCATCCTCTGGCAATGACTGGTCAAGCTGCCAGCGCCCGCCGCCATCCTCATCGGATCCAGGGATAAATTCGCCAGCCGCTTGCCAATCCGCCATGCGCGGGCTCCACATCGCCTGCGGCTCGGGGCGGATGAAGGCGTGCGGACCGAATTGTTCAAGCTTGCGAGCATTGCCGCTGTCGAGCAGGCGATAGCCGCCTTCCCAGCCCTCGCCCACCATCAGCACAGGATCGCGGCGAAGCTCAGCCATCAGGCAGCAGGGCTCGCGTGCTGCGTCACAAAGTCGCACACAGCGTCATATTCGCCGGGCAGCTCGCTATAGGCTTCCTCGCGCGCGAACAGATCACCCACGCGTGAAGGCAGGTTCGGACGCAATCCCGTTGCGCGCTCGACCGCATCGGGGAACTTTGCCGGGTGGGCAGTCGCCAGCGTTACCATCGGGATTGAAGGATCGAGTTCGCTTGCAAGCGCTGCATGCAGGCCGACGGCAGTATGCGGATCGATCACTTCGCCAGCATTTTCGTGCGCCCAACGCAGCGCTTGCAACACTTGCTGCTGATCCGCGCGAACGCTGGTGAACAGGGCCGACGCGCCTTCGCGCTGACTATTGGTCAGCTGCATTGCCTTATCCGCTTCGAAGCTGCGCATTTGTTCCGCCATCGGGGCACCGTCGCGCCCGCCGCAATCGAATAGCAGCCGCTCGAAGTTTGAGCTGACCTGAATATCCATCGAGGGTGTGTCGGTCGGCGTGACTGTGCCAGTCGAATAGTCCCCATCTGACAGCGCGCGATGCAATATGTCATTGACGTTGGTCGCCACCACCAATTGTGCAATTGGCAGGCCCATTTGCGCGGCAACATAGCCTGCAAACACGTCACCGAAATTACCCGTCGGCACAGAGTAAGCGACCGGACGATGGAGTGCACCCAACTGCAGTGCACTGGCGAAATAATAGACCACTTGCGCCATTAGCCGCGCCCAGTTGATCGAATTGACCGCGCCAATGTTGAAGCGGCTCGTCATATCGGCATCGCCGAACATACGCTTCACCATCGCTTGCGCATCATCAAAACTGCCATCGATCGCGATGTTGTGAACGTTGGGCGCACGCACTGTCGTCATCTGGCGGCGCTGCACATCGCTGACGCGGCCCTTAGGGTGAAGCATGAAGATATCTACGCCTTCGCGCCCGGCCACCGCATCGATCGCGGCTGATCCTGTATCGCCGCTGGTCGCGCCAATGATGGTGAGGTTCGATTGGCGGCGACTGAGGAAGGTCTCAAACAGCAGGCCAAGCAGCTGTAGCGCGACATCCTTGAATGCCAGCGTCGGTCCATGAAACAGCTCGAGCAGCCATTGCCGCTGATCCAGCTGCACCAGCGGCGTCACCGCCTTGTGCGCAAAGCGGCCATAGGCCTGCTGGCAAAGGCTGCGCAATTCCTCTTCGGTCAGGCTGCCTTCGACAAAGGGCCACATCACCCGCGTAGCCAGCTCTGCATAGGGCAGCCCAACCATGTCCGCGATCTGCGCTTCGCTGAAGCGCGGCCATTCAGTCGGCAGGTACAGCCCGCCATCGCTGGCGAGCCCCGCCAGCGTGACACCTTCGAAATCGAGCGCGGATGCGCCACCTCTGGTCGAGATATATTCCATTACTTGGGGCGGTTAGACGCGGGCGGCCCCAAGGGCAAGAAAGAGACGCTTCTTGCGCGTCAATCCTCACCTTCCCGACGCCCAGCCAACTTGTTGCGGATTGCAAGGAAGTAGATGATTAGAGCCGTTAGCGCGAAGAAGAACCATTGCCCGGCATAGGCCATGTGGTCGATGACCTTCTTTTTAGGCGGAGCACTCGCAGCCAATCCTTCTAGGGGTGGATCAGCAACAAGCTTTGCAAAACCAGTCCGCAGGGGTTCTATCGAGCCGGTTACCTCGCCACCTTCCCAGCTGACAGCAGATAGTCCCCTCGCCCAGCCCAACTGGACATCTGCCTGTCCACCGTTGCCAAGCCTGCACGTTGCGACCTGCACATACCCCGATTGATCATTGGCGTTTCGGCCTGCAACAACCCGTGGTTCACCCACAATCTCCACGCACAAGACAGAAGATCGTCGATAGGCATAGCGATCCACCTCTTCAGCGGTCAGCGGAAACGGCACCAATTCGGGATTGCCTGCGTTTGCTTCATATTGTTGCAGGCGCGCTTCCTGCTCCCCGATTTTACCCCATTGCCAGAATCCAAGCCACACCATGATGCTTGCGGCCACGAACACAATGATAGTCGGAACAATCGGAAGCTGGCGGAGGTTCATTGATCCATGTCTTTCGTTTCCAGGCTGCGCTGATAGCGTGCCATCAGCAGCACTGTCTTGAAGAAACGCAGCGCGGCTAAAGTGGTTGCAATGGTCATCGGAACCACAATCAGCCCCATCAGCCACATTGGAAAGCGCAACCACTCGTCGATTAGCAGCACTGCGCCCATCAGCATCGCCGCAACCGCAAATGTCACAATGCTTGCCGCGCGGCTACCCCGCTCGAATTGGCCGAACTCCAGCCCGCAAGCTTTGCAGCGATAGGCAACGCTTGCAGGCGTGTCGAACAACGTGCGCTTATGACAGCGGGGGCACAAACCGAAAAGGGCTGCCTGAGTTACCCCCGGCAGCCCCTTCATTTCTTCAGAGCTTACGCTCTTCGCCATTAGTGAACCGGCGCGCCCCAACCACCCCAGATGTAGATGGCTACAAACAGGAACAGCCACACTACGTCAACGAAGTGCCAGTACCATGCTGCCGCTTCGAAGCCGAAATGCTGACGCGGGGTGAAGTGACCCGCATAGGCGCGCACCAAACAGACGATCAGGAAGATCGTGCCAACCAGAACGTGGAAACCGTGGAAACCGGTCGCCATGAAGAAGGCCGAGCTGTAGGTGTTCTGACCGAAGTTGAACGGAGCGATCGAATACTCATACGCCTGAATAGCGGTGAAGACTGCACCCAGGGCGATCGTCGCCCAAAGGCCCTGCTTCAAACCATCGCGATCACCGTGGATCAACGCATGGTGCGCCCAGGTAACCGTAGTGCCCGAACACAACAGGATGAGGGTGTTCAAAAGGGGAAGCTGGAATGCGTTGAGCACTTCCATCCCAGCAGGCACGAGCGTGCCATCCGTTACGCCCTGCGTGACGAACAGATTCTCGGTTGCTTGCTCAGCAGTGCCCGCCGCAGTGACTTGCAATGCGTCCGGGAACAGAGCGAAATCGAAAAACGCCCAGAACCAGCCGACAAAGAACATCACTTCGGATGCGATGAACAAGATCATGCCATAGCGCATGTGCAGCTGCACAACCGGTGTGTGATCGCCGCCTTCGGCTTCCTTAACAACATTGCTGAACCAGCTGAAGAAAGTCGCGATCAGCCCCGCGATGCCGAGACCGAGGATGATCTGCCAGCCATTCATCTCATGCATGAAGAAAACCATGCCAGTGGTGAATGTCAGCGCAGCAAACGCACCGATCAGCGGCCAGATGTCTGGCTCGAGGATGTGATAGTCGTGATTCTTTGTTCCAGCCATGGAAAGTTCCCGTCTTTTGGCCCGTATCTTAGATTCAACCCGTCCTTAGATGCCCTCGCGGGACGGGTCCAGAGTGTTACGAACTTGGTTCGCTGTTAGTATTGAGTGACTTGTGGAAGGTGTAGCTCAAGGTGATCTGCTCCACCCCCTCCATTGCTTCGTCTTCCAGCATCGCCGGATCGACAAAATACAGCACCGGCATGCTCACTTCCTGCCCAGGCTGCAAAGTCTGCTCGGTGAAGCAGAAGCATTGAATCTTGTTAAAGTAAGCGCCCGCATGTTCCGGTTCGACATTGAAAGTCGCTGTACCGGTGATCGGAACGTTTGAGTTGTTCTTGGTGGTATAGATCGCCATGTCGCGCACGCCGATTTGAACTGTGTCAGTCGGTTGCGTTGGTCGAAATGTCCACGGCACATCACGCGCGGTTGATGCATCGAATCGGATCGACATCGTTTTGCCGGCAGCAAGGCCAATACGCTCCGCATTGGCCGCCTCAGACTCACTCGCCACCTGCGTCGTACCGCCAAAACCGGTCACGCGGCAGAACAGGTCGTACAAAGGCACCGCTGCGTAGCCCAAACCCAGCATCGCGAGCGCGCCCATGAATGCGTAAATGCCGGTCTTTAGGTTCTTCTGCTCAAGCGATGTTGCAGCAACAGCGGTCACTTTACTGACCTCCGATACGAACGATGGTGATGAAATAGAACAACACAACCATGAACAGCAACAATCCGCCGAGCACGAGATTGCGGCTTCTCTGGCGGCGCTTGATTTCGGATTCTTCTTCAGGCGTCATCAGATTATCCACCCTTGCCCACGCGCCAGAGCATCAACTACCAGCGCTGCGAACAGCGCGAACAGGTACAGGATGCTGTAGGCAAACAGGCTTTTCTCCGGCTTCATTGTGTCGCCCTCTACAGAGGTACGGAATGCCACCGGCAGCGACATGCCCAGAAACGCCAGAGTGAGCGCAAGCGCTGTAAATCCGTAAATCGCGCCGGTCCCGCCAATTAACCACGGCGCGATCGCCACCGGCACCAGCAGAATTGAATAAGCCAGAATCTGCCGGCGCGTCGCTTTCTCTCCGGCAACCACGGGCAGCATCGGAATACCGACCTTGGCGTAGTCCGACTTCACAAACAGAGCGAGCGCCCAGAAATGCGGCGGGGTCCAGAAGAAGATAATCGCAAACAGCAGGATCGGCATGGCGGTAACCTCGCCGGTCACAGCAACCCAGCCTATCATCGGCGGGAACGCTCCGGCACCGCCGCCAATCACGATATTCTGCGGCGTGCGAGGCTTCAGCCACATGGTGTAGATTGCTGCATAATAGACAATTGCAACCGCAAGGATCGCAGCTGCGAGCCATCCTACCGCAACACCCATGATGATCAGCGAGGCCGCAGATAGCATAATGCCGAAGTCGCGCGCATCATCGGGGCGCATACGACCTGCGGGAAGCGGACGGTTGGCCGTCCGTTTCATGCCGGCATCGATCTCTGCTTCCCACCACTGGTTTAGCACCGCTGAACCGCCTGCGGCCATCGCAATGCACAGGATCGCGGTGAAGCCGATCACAGGATGAATGCTGCCCGGCGCGGCCAGCAAGCCGCAAATTCCGGTGAAGATCACCAGCGACATCACGCGCGGCTTGGTTAGCGCGAAGAAATCGCGCCAATCGGCCGGCATTGCTGTAGCGGTGGTCGCAGTCATTACCTGTCTACTCGTTCAATATATGCGCCTGTTGTGCGCTTCTTTTGCGAGGCGGGGCGCACTTCTCAGCACGCCCCTCCCCCTTGTCTGTAATCGCTCGATCTAACGCCGCAGCAATTTAAGCCCCTGCGGGACGGTGATCGTGGTAATCGTGGTAATCCTCGATCACTGGCAGCGTTTCGAACTGGTGGAACGGCGGTGGGCTCGAAAGCGTCCACTCAAGCGTAGTTGCACCTTCGCCCCATGGGTTTGTTTCTGCTTTCTTGCCGGCAAGGAATGCATAGGCAAGGTTGGCAAAGAACAGCAACATCGAACCGGCCATAATCCAGTAGCCGTAGGACGAGATTTCATTCCAGTAACTGTAAGCAGCGGTGAAGTCAGGATAGCGACGCGCCATCCCCTGCATGCCCAGGAAATGCTGCGGGAAGAAAATCACGTTCACACCGATGAAGAAGCCCCAGAAGTGAAGGTGGCTCAGCAGCTCTGAATGCATGCGGCCGCTCATCTTCGGGAACCAGTAGTAGAAGCCCGCGAAGAGCGAGAATACCGCACCCATCGACAGCACGTAGTGGAAGTGGGCCACAACGTAATAGGTGTCATGCAGGTTGTCGTCGATCCCGCCATTGGCGAGAACAACGCCGGTTACACCGCCGACGGTAAACAGGAAGATGAAGCCCATCGCCCAAACCATCGGCGATTTGAACTCAAGGCTGCCGCCCCACATCGTGGCGACCCAGCTGAAGATTTTCACACCGGTCGGGACCGCGATAACCATGGTCGCTGCTGTGAAGTACATCTTCGTGTTCACGTCGAGGCCAACGGTATACATGTGGTGCGCCCAAACAATGAAGCCAACCACGCCAATCGCAACCATTGCATACGCCATGCCGAGATAGCCGAAAACGGGCTTGCGGCTGAAGGTAGCAACGATCTGCGAGATCATACCAAAGCCCGGCAGGATCATGATGTAGACTTCAGGGTGACCGAAGAACCAGAACAGGTGCTGGTAAAGGATAGGGTCACCACCGCCGGCCGGATCAAAGAATGTCGTGCCGAAGTTGCGGTCTGTCAGCAGCATCGTAATCGCAGCCGCCAGCACAGGAAGTGCGAGCAGCAGCAGGAATGCCGTGACAAGTACTGACCATACAAACAGCGGCATTTTATGCAGGGTCATACCCGGCGCACGCATATTGAAGATGGTCGTGATGAAGTTGGTTGCCCCCAGGATCGAGCCAGCGCCCGCCAAGTGGAGCGAGAAGATCGCGAAATCGACTGCCGGCCCTTGCGAACCCGTTGTCGAAAGTGGTGCATAGACTGTCCAGCCCACGCCAGCGCCCATTCCGGTACCGCCCGGGACGAACATGGAGAACAGCAGGCTGAAGAAACCGACAACGGTCAGCCAGAAGCTGATATTGTTCATGCGCGGGAACGCCATGTCTGGCGCGCCGATCATCAGTGGAACGAACCAGTTACCGAAGCCACCGATCATCGCCGGCATGACCATGAAAAAGACCATGATCAGGCCGTGCGCAGTGATGAACACGTTCCACATGTGGTAGTTCGCATCCATCGAGGTGCCGTCACCACCCAGCATATCAACCCACATGCCCAGATGCTGGATGCCCGGCTCTGCCAGTTCCATCCGCATGATGCCGGAAATCGCACCACCGATGATGCCCGCACAAATTGCGAAGATCAGGTAGAGTGTGCCGATATCCTTGTGGTTGGTCGACATGAACCAGCGGGCGAAAAAGCCCGGCTTGTGGTCCGCATCATGCCCATGATCTGTATGGGGAGCGGTGATGCCTTCTGCGGTAGTTGCCATCGTTCAGATACTCTCTGCTCTAAATCTATTCGTTATGCGGCAGGCGCTGCTTCAGCTTTCACTTCGGCCTCAACCACTTCTGGTTCGCCAACAGTGCCGCCTTGCTCAAGCACCCAAGCTTCCCACTCTTCGCGCGGAAGCGCTTCGACCACCACCGGCATAAAGCCGTGGCGTGCACCACAAAGTTCGTAGCACTGGCCGTAATAGACGCCTGGCTCTTCGATCGTGAGCAGGCGCTCGTTCAAACGGCCCGGAACCGCGTCCTGCTTGAACCACAGCGATGCCACACCGAATGAGTGGATCACGTCCGCTGCTGTTGTCTGGAGGCGTAATGGTGTGTTCGCTGGCACAACCATACGGTTGTCGACAGCAAGCTGATTGGGCTCACCGCGATCCAGCGCTTCTTCCGGCGGAAGCATATTCGAAATGACTTCAAAGCCACCATTGTCGGGATAGGTATAACCCCAATACCACTGGTACCCGGTCGCTTTGATTGTGATCGCCTCTTCAGGCGGGGTTTCGTATTGGCTCAGCAACAGATTGATCGAAGGAACCGCGATTACAACCAGGATCAGCGCTGGCACCACAGTCCAGATCACTTCGATCAAAGTGTTGTGCGTTGTTTTCGATGGAACCGGGTTCGCCCGGCGGTTGTAGCGAACAATCACCCACAGAAGCAGGCCAAGCACAAACAGACTGATCACTGTAATGATCGGCATGAGGATTGCGTCATGCATCCACAGCGCGTCGCGGCCGTCCTGCGTAAATTGGTCCTGGAAGCTCAGCCGACCGTCAACCGGCATTCCCTTGCCTTCGGTTGGTGCCATTGGCGTGTAACCGGCGGTGGTTTCTGTTGCCGCTGCGTCTGCAGGAGCTGCATCGACCTGAGCATGAGCGCTCGATGCAAACAATAGCATCAGGGCCACCATGGCAGTGACGATAAGTGAATAGGCGTAGCGGCCTGTTTGACCCAAAACCATCTTTGTGACGTTT
The DNA here is from genome assembly GCF_913057185.1 of uncultured Altererythrobacter sp. Lineage (NCBI taxonomy): Bacteria > Pseudomonadati > Pseudomonadota > Alphaproteobacteria > Sphingomonadales > Erythrobacteraceae > Altererythrobacter > uncultured Altererythrobacter sp. The sequence continues at coordinate 1,375,231 of NZ_CAJXNK010000001.1, read as the reverse complement.
CCCGATTCAATCGTATGTATAAGCTGCGCGGCCTCTAATCACAGAAACCGCATTAGCCAACCCAAAGTCCCGGAACTACCCCCGAGATTGATGCGCCTATAGGCGCGCTTGCCCAGCGCCTCAAGCGCTTCTAGGGAGAAATTTATGCAAGTCGGGATGAGTCCGACGCAATTTGATCTTTTTAGTAGGTGTTTCACGAATGACTGAAGAAGAAGTGCTGTCCGAATTCCGTAGCTGCGGCGCGCTATTGGAAGGGCACTTTCTGCTCTCGTCCGGGCGGCACAGCGCATATTATCTGCAATGTGCACGAGTCCTCATGAATCCTGACCGAGCATCGCGCATTGCGGTTGCTATGGCAAAAAACCTCCCGCGAGAGATTCGTTCCAGCGTTGATGTGGTAGTCTCCCCAGCGATGGGTGGACTAATCATTGGTCACGAAATGGGCCGCGCGCTCGGGAAAGACGCTATGTTTCTCGAACGGCCAGAAGGGACATTCCATCTGCGGCGCGGATTCGCGATCAAGCCGGGGGCCAAGGTCCTGATGGTGGAAGATGTCGTCACCACCGGCCTTTCCAGCCGCGAAGCGATTGCAGCCGTCGGCGAAGAGGGCGGCGAGGTCATAGCCGAAGTGTCTGTGGTCGACCGCTCTGGCGGCACAGCAGATCTTGGCGTGCCGTTCTTCCCGCTGGTCGCACTCAATTTCCCGACCTATGCAGACGAGGAAGTTCCCGCCGAACTGGCTGCCGTGCCGATCACGAAGCCGGGTAGCCGTGCCTGATGGTCAATGTTCACAATCCTGAGCGGTTGCGGCTGGGCGTCAACATTGATCACGTCGCGACAATCCGCAATGCCCGCGGGGGCAACCACCCCGACCCGGTTCGCGCAGCAGAGATTGTCGCCAGCGTAGGGGGTGACGGCATTACCGCTCACCTGCGCGAAGACCGCCGCCACATCCGCGATGCCGACATCGCACGGATTCAGGCAGCAACCGACCTGCCACTCAATCTGGAAATGGCTGCGACCGAGGAAATGCTGGAAATTGCGTTGCGTCATAAACCGCATGCCGCCTGCATTGTCCCGGAAAAGCGCGAAGAGCGTACGACTGAAGGCGGGCTGGATGCGGCCGGCATGGACAACCAGCTCGCACCGATTGTCACGCGCCTTACCGATGCAGGAATTCGAGTAAGCTTGTTCATCGAAGCGCAGGAACGCCAACTGGACGCAGCACTGCGGCTGGGCGCGCCCGTCGTCGAATTTCACACTGGTGAATATGCGCACGCTTTTCTGGATGGGGACAATGAACGTCTTGCAGCGGAGCTGAAGCGTATCTCAGATATGTCGGCACTCGCGGCAAAGAACGGGATCGAGCCACACGCTGGCCACGGTCTGACCTATGAGAATGTCCAGCCCATTGCAGCCATCCCGCAATTGGCCGAACTCAATATAGGCCACTACCTGATTGGCGAAGCGGTGTTTTTAGGATTGGAGCCTGCCGTGCGTCGCATGCGCAATCTGATGGACGAGGCGCGGTGAGCAGCGAACAGGCTCAGGTTACCAGCGCTCAGTTCGGCTGGTTTTTGGCCGGAGCCCTGTCGTTCGTCCTGAGCATTGCATTGCTCGGCTATTCCCTGTGGACCGGAATCGCTCTTTCATTTGCGATTTTATGGCCGCTCCTTCAAATCTTTGGCTACGGCATGACCCTGAAGATGGCGAAAGGTGACCCCGCGCATTATCTCGTGAAGACTCAGGTCATTTTGCACTGGATGATCGTGTTCCTGCTGGCAGCTATGATTTTACGAGGTGGATCATGATCATCGGGCTCGGCTCTGACCTATGCAGTATCGAGCGGATCCAAAATTCGCTCGAGCGTTATGGCGAGCGGTTTGAATACCGGGTCTTCACAGAGATAGAGCGCGCCAAAGCACGCCGTCGGCCATTCACTATCGCGGGAACCTACGCCAAGCGCTTCGCTGCAAAGGAAGCTTTCAGCAAAGCTGTAGGCACTGGTTTCAAACGCGGTGTCTATATGAAAGATATCGGCGTTGTTAATGCGCCATCGGGTGCGCCAACCCTAGCGCTCGCGGGTGGCGCTGCGAAACGGCTTGCGGAATTGACGCCGGATGGCCATGAGGCCTTCATTCATCTCACTCTCACCGACGATCATCCATGGGCGCAGGCATTCGTGATCATCGAATCGCACCCAATCCTAGGCTGAACGCGACACAAAGATATGGCTACCGGCTCTGACACTGTGACAAACGACAAGATCAAATCCAAGGACACCGAAGAAAAGGTAAACTGGCTCGCGGAATTGCGCGGGCTCAGCCTGATGCTTCTCGCCGTGCTCGTTTTTCACAGCCTGGTGGCAAAACCATTCTACATCCCGTCGACGTCAATGATGCCGAGCCTTTGGGTGGGCGATCGCCTGGTGGTCAGCAAGTATCCCTATGGCTGGAGCTGGGCTTCGGCGAGCTTCCACCTTCTACCGCGCGGCGATTGGCGGATTATAGGCGATACGCCGGAATATGGTGACGTTGTCATCCCGGTTCATCCGGTTCGCGACGAGGATTATATCAAGCGCGTTGTTGGCCTTCCCGGCGATACGATTGCAGTCGAAAATGGCATCATTATCCTGAACGGTGAGCCAGTGAAGCGCGAGATAGTGCCCAACGTCAAAATCCCGTTCGAGCCGGAGCTGCTATGCGAGGGATCGCCCTGCCTTAGTGCCTTTTCAGCCTACCTCGTGCGGGATGCCGACGGCACACAATATTACGAAGTGCCCGCCTATCGCGAGACAATGCCCAACGGCGCTTCGTTTCTGGTGATTGACCATCTTGAAGACCAATTGCTCGACAATTTCGAACAAATCACCATTCCGGAAGGCGAAGTCTTCGTGATGGGCGACAACCGGGACCACTCTGCCGATAGCCGCGAGCTAAATAGCGATCGCGGACTGATGGGCGCCGTGCCGCTCGAAAACATCGGTGGGCGCGCAGAGTTCATAACCTTTTCGCTAAACGGCTCAGCCAGCTGGAACCCGTTTACCTGGTGGTCTGCGCTGCGTGATAACCGTTCTTGGTCGACACTGCGCGCGCCCAAGGCCGAATATTCCAGCGCGGAATAGCGCGCGCAGGCAATGGCTAAGAAGTTCCTTTATCTCGTAGCCGTGATCATCGTCTTGGTGATTGCGGGCCTCATCGTCCTGCGCGTTTGGGCGGCGGAATTGACCGCGCTTGCCTTTGTTCCGACCGAGCAATTCGTTGAGCAAGAGGCGCTTGCCGAAAATGCCTATGCAGAAACGGATATGTGGTTTGTTCGTCCGGGAAAGGGCGACGAGTTGGTTCGCTGGCAGCCAGATTACGCCAATAATCGTGGCTTGCTGCCTACTCCGGCTGCCCCCTCACCACCCGATTTTGCAGTCTTTTTCGTCCATCCGACCAGTTACCTCAGTCGGTCGAGCTGGAATGCCGAACTGGGTGATGAAGATGCGGAACGCGTCGCACGCATATATTTGCGCGGAATGGCCAGCCCTTTTAGCAAAGCGAGCGAGATCTGGGCGCCGCGCTATCGCCAAGCGACAATCGGTGCGTTCATGACCGACAAGCCCGAGGGTCAAATGGCTTTCGACACCGCTTACCGCGATGTTGCACAGGCATTTGCGTATTTTGTTGATACCATCGATCCTGACCTACCGATTGTGCTCGCCGGCCACAGTCAAGGCTCACTCCACATGATGAGCCTGCTCAGCGAGCGGGTCGCCGGGTCCCCACTCGCCGATCGGATCGCCGCCGCATATGTTGTCGGCTGGCCGATTTCTGAAACCCATGATTTGCCGCTTATGGGGCTGCCGGCTTGCACCGCGTCTGATCAGGCCGGCTGTATCCTTAGCTGGGCGAGCTATGCCGAGCCAGCCGATCCATCGCAGGTCAAAGCCTATTACAGCCGATCAGTCGGCTTCAATGGAGGGTCACGCGGGAGCAGCCCGGTGCTTTGCACGAATCCGCTGACGGGAACGCGCGGCGGAACTGCGCCAGCCAGCGCAAATCTGGGCACATTGGTACCTGAAACCGATCTGACCGACGGCGCACTTGTGGCTGACGCTGTCCCCGCTCGCTGCGATCCGCGCGGAATATTGCTGATTGGCGATCCTCCTGATCTGGGCCGCTATGTTCTGCCAGGCAATGACTATCACGTCTATGACATCCCGCTGTTCTGGGCGAATTTGCAGGCCGACGTCAAACGCCGGGTGGAAATATGGGCACAAAACCGCTGATCACCGACAGCGCGGCTGATTTGCGCGATGCGCTGCCTGACGGAGGCGCTTTGCTCGGGCTGGACCTAGGAACCAAGACCATCGGCATCGCAACCAGCGACGCGGGTTGGCGATTTGCAACAGCGGGCAAGACACTGGCGCGCGGCAAATTCGGGCGTGATCGCGAAGCTCTGGCTGCACTGATCAAGGAGCGCAGCATTAAGGGCATAGTGATCGGCCTGCCACGCAACATGGACGCCAGTGAAGGTCCGCGGGCGCAGTCAGCTCGCGCATATGCGCGCAATTTGAACGAGGCATTTGATTTGCCCGTGCTGCTATGGGACGAGCGCTGGTCGACGCAAAGTGCAGAGGCCGCGATGATCGGGCAGGACATGAGCCGTGCCAAACGCGCGGAAAAAATCGACAGTCATGCAGCGGCAATCATTCTGCAAGGTGCGATTGATGCGCTGGCCGGGAACGCATTTTAGGCTTCAGCCACCGCTGATCGCTTGCCTCTAGCAATAGCTGGGAGGATTAGGCTGCCGGACAGTTCCGCTTCACGCCACAACATATCGCGTGCAGCTTGATTGGCCAGCGGACCAGCAAAGGAATGGCGCTCAGAACGCGCTCTGAAAAATTAAAACATTGTAAGGACAGAGCCTTGCAGGCAATGGTTAGGACAATGGCTAAAGACTTGCCTCCTTTCGATCCCAAACAGGCGTTGCAGTTCTTCTGCCAGCATGGCCATTCGGGTTGGCTGGGCTTGCAATACTCAGACCATGGTGAAGACTGGGTGGAATTGGAACTGCCCTGGCGAGAAGATTTGCTGGGCGAGGAAGACCGTCATGTGCTTGCATCAGGGCCTATTGTCAGCCTGCTCGACATGGCGTCAGGCATGAGCATCTGGCACACAAAGAAAGTCTTCACGCCCATTGCAACGCTGGACCTGCGCGTGGACTATCAACGGCCCGCGAAAGAGCGCAGTTCAGTCCTGGGACGAGTTGAATGTTATCGCATTACCCGTTCTGCCGCCTTCGTGCGCGGCATTGCCCATGATGGGAACCGCAGCGATCCGGTCGCTACGATGGCAGGTGTATTCATGACCATTGATAAGGACCCGCGCAGTGACCGGTAACGCGGATCTTGACCGGTTCCTGACCGCTTACGCGCGCTCGCTTGGCATATCCGTCCACAGTCTGGGCGATGACGGCTTACCTGTTCTCACAGTCGAGTTCAGCTCGATCATCGAGGGCAGACCTGGTGCGTTCCACGGCGGGGCCACAAGCGGATTGCTTGAAACAGCCGGCTACGCTGCATTGCGCGCAATCTTGCAGCGCGAAGATCGCGACCCGCAACTCAAGCCGATCAACATCACTGTCCAGTTCTTAAGCGCTGGCAAGCGCAAGAAAACTTTCGCTCAGGGGCGGATCACGCGACTTGGGCGGCGCAATGCCAATATTACTGTGGAAGCATGGCAGGATGATCGCAATCGGCCAATCGCAACAGCAGTGATGAATATACTGATGGCAGACCGCTAACGCCTGCCAGATTCAATTTCGAGTCCGTCTTCGGTCAGTCGAAACTCCACAGGCAGACCGTCAATCTCAGTCACCACCGTCAGCCCTTCCTGTTCGACTGACAGGGTTGGACCGTTGTCATCAATCGGGATGTCTCGCAGTTCCTCGATGTCGAGCGGGCGGATCGGCCCTTCCGGATCGGGTCGCTCTGCCGGTTCTACGATGTCACTTCCGGCCCGCGCACCGCGCATGAAATTGCGCCAGATACGCGCGGGCAATCCGCCGCCGGTCACACCATTGAGCGAGGTGTTGTCATCATTGCCAACCCAAACGCCGACCACAAGATCGCCAGCATAACCTACGAACACAGCATCCCGATAATCCTGTGTTGTCCCTGTCTTGCCGAAATTCGGCCCAGCGAGCATCGCAGCTTTGCCTGTACCATCATTGATTGCCGCGCGCAGCAAACGTTCCATGTCGCTTTGCACACGCCCCGGGAAATGTGACTGTCCATCAAAGAGCCATTCAATCCACCCTTCTTCCTCTTGCAGGAAAGCATGAGGTTCAACCGGATAGGCATCGGCAGCGACCGCCGCATAGGCACTGGTGAGTTCCAGCAGGCTCATCGTCGAAGTGCCTAGCGCCAGGCTGGGATCACCCTCTGGCAGAGGGGACGTGATGCCCAGATTCCGCGCGGTTTCGATCACCCGTTTGCTCCCAAGCTGATTAAAAAGCCGAACCGCTGCAACGTTGCTGGACGAAGCAAATGCCTGTTCAAGCGTCAGGCTGTCTGAATAGCGTTCTGCGGCATTCTTTGGACGGTAGGAACCTGTCTCAATCGGCGTATTATCGATGCGGTCCGTTGGTCGCATTCCCGATCCAAGCGCGGCCAGATAGACGAACAGCTTGAAGGTCGATCCCGGCTGCCGCTTTGCCTGTGTTGCACGGTTGAATGGCGAATTCGCATAATCCTTGCCGCCGATCATCGCGACCACTTCGCCGCTCGGCCGCATTGCGACCAAAGCAACCTGAGCATTCCCCAATGCAGCATTCGCGACTGCCCGGCTCGCCACCCCTTGGAGGCGCGCATCAAGGGTGGTTGTCAGCGTTTGCTTGGCATAGCTCGCTTCGGCACTCTGGCGGGCGATAGGAAGTGCCCAATCCGCGAAGTAGGTGCCCGTCGGCAACCGATTGCGATTGCGCACATCAAGCCTGGGTGACGGCAGATTTCTCGCGCGGGCATCGGTCAAATAGCGTTCTTCCGCCATCGCGCCGATCACCAATCGCATGCGCTCTTCAGCCAGATCGTAGTTGCGAGTGGGCGCAAGCCGCGAAGGTGCCTTCAGTAGTCCGGCAAGCATTGCTGCCTGCTCCGGCCTCAGGTTTTCCGGTTGACGGTAGAAATAGTGGAGGCTGGCAGCGCGCAGCCCGTATTGATTATCTCCGAAATAGGCATTGGAAAGATAGCGCGACAGGATTTCATCCTTGGTCAGCCAGGTTTCCAACCAGAACGCGATCAATGCCTCACGGGCCTTGCGCGAAAGTGTCTGTTCCGGGGTGAGAAATGTGAATTTGGCCAGCTGCTGGGTGATTGTGCTGCCACCGCCCACACCTGTCCAAGCTGCCCGTGCGATCCCGCGTGGATCGATGCCCCAATGCGAATAGAAACGCCGGTCCTCAATCGCAAGGAATGCACCAACAACATGATCAGGCAATTCGCTCGCCACAACCGGCGCATCCACCGACGCCCCACTTCGAGCGATCGGCGTTCCGTCGCTTGCGAGCAAAGTTATCTGCGGAGGTGCAATCGGTTCTAGCGATTTTCCAAGCGGAGCAGTTATCGCAAGCCAAGCAACAATAGCGATGAAGATCGCCAGCAATGCCGCGATCAACCTGACCAGCCACCAGCGTTTACGCCGGCCGCGATAATGGCTCGGTTGATACCAGCGGGTTTCAGGCTCTTTCCATTGCTCGCCAAAACGGGGCTGCTCGATGCCGGAATTCAGCTTGGGCTTACGGTGCCAGAAGCGGCGCTTCCGGCGCGGTGCATCCGGCCGAAAATCGAATGCGTCGTCGAAATCCTCAAGCGCACTGCCGTAGGGATCTTGGAGCGCATAATAGCCAGCCTTCGGCCGACCATCTTCATAGCGATCCGTTGAGCGATTCCTCCGTCGGGATGATCGAAGCCAGGCAAACATCGGACTGTGTTATCCAATTAACACAGTGATTGCCAGTCCCTTAGGACATTTTTCCGGCACCGCTCGGCAGATCTTCGTCAAACACGCGTTGGTAGTATTCGCTCACGATCACCCGTTCGGATTCGTCGCATTTGTTCAGGAACGAAAGCCGGAATGCGAAGCCAATCGATTTGAATATCTCCGCATTCTGCGCCCAGGTCATAACGGTACGCGGGCTCATGACGGTCGAGATGTCACCATTCATGAAACCCTGACGCGTCAGATCAGCCACCTTGACCATGTCGGCAATCGTCTTGTCATCCGTTTCCGGGCTCTTTGACTTGACGATCTTCTGTTCCACCTCCGGCTTGAGATAGTTGAGCGCAACAACGACATTCCAGCGGTCCATCTGCGCCTGGTTAATCGCTTGCGTGCCGTGATACAGCCCGCTGGTGTCGCCCAGCCCGACCGTGTTTGTCGTCGCGAACAGACGGAAGAATTTGTTCGGCGTGATCACCTTGTTCTGATCGAGCAGCGTCAATGCACCTGACGCTTCCAACACGCGCTGGATAACGAACATCACATCTGGGCGACCGGCATCATACTCGTCAAAGGTCAATGCGACGGCATGCTGCAATGCCCACGGAAGAATGCCTTCCTTGAATTCAGTTACCTGCAGGCCGTCTTTCAGAACAATGGCGTCGCGGCCAACAAGATCGATTCGGCTGATATGCGCATCCAGGTTCACGCGAACGCTGGGCCACTTCAGGCGCGCTGCAACCTGCTCGATGTGGGTCGATTTACCCGTACCGTGATAGCCCTGCACCATCACCCGGCGGTTATGTGCAAAGCCCGCAAGGATCGCTAGCGTTGTGTCCGGATCGAACACATAGCTGTCGTCTTTCTCCGGCACACGCTCATCGGCTAGGCTGAAGGCGGGGACTTGCCAATCAACATCGATCCCGAACGCGTCACGCACGTCGAGTACTGTGTCAGGCTCTGGAAACAGGGTCTTGCCTGTTCCATCGTAATCGGTTTCCATCAAGCTAGCCATGCATCGAACGCCTATACACGTGCACGCGCCGCTGCAAGCGTTGCGAAGTCAACATTTTCATTAGTCCGCAACAAGCTGTATTGTTCGCCAATGGCAGGAACCGATCCGATAGAACAGTTACGCCTAGGCTTGGTCGAGCGCGTGCGCGGTGTGTTCAATGACACAGCGCAAGGCGAGCAGCCAACGCCACCATCGGACGAAGCCTTGTTTGAAAGGGATTCGCCGATTCGCATGGTGCACGCCGATCTGGTGGGCATGATGGTGGGCGGGATTCGCGCGCTGCTGCTGCAAATGTTGCATCCTGACGCATTGCAAGGCGTGATAGACCATTCGAATTTCCGCGAGGACATGCACGGGCGACTGCGCCGCACAGCGAAGTTTATCGCAGTGACCACCTTTGCTCATCGCGACGAAGCGATGAAAGCTATCGAACGGGTCAACCGCATCCATTCCAAGGTTTCAGGCACACTGCCGGATGGAACACCGTATTCGGCGACCAATCCGCGTACGCTGGCCTGGGTGCATGTGACCGAAGCCTCGAGCTTTCTCGCTGGATATCTGCGCCATGTGCGCCCCGATATGCCTGGCTATGAGCAAGACGAGTACTATCGCCAGTTTGCAGTGATTGCGAAAGCATTGGGCGCAGATCCTGTCCCGATCAATCGCAATGAGGCCGAAGAGGTGCTCCGCGAGCTTCGCGATGAATTGCGGACATCACCTGAGGCACGCGAAATTGCACAGTTGGTGCTGACGCAGCGTCCGCCCGGTACCCCGCCAGGAATGCAGAGCGTTCTCGGCGGCGACGCAGTCGAAATGCTGCCGCCGTTTGCCCGCACCATGCTGGGCCTGCAACGCCCTGGCATCGCCGCCCTGCCTGCGCGCGCCGCAACATGGGGAATGGGCAAAACACTGCGCTGGGCGTTCAAGCAGAATTGAGTTAGCTTCAGCTGAGGGAGAGAGCCTATGGCCGAGTTCACATTTTACACTGTCGCGATGAGCCGAGGCCAGATTGCGCGCTGGGCGCTACATGAGGCGGGCGCGGACTACGAGCACGTGGTGTTTGACTGGGCGACGCGACCAGAGAACTTCAAAGGCATAAATCCGATGAACAAAGTGCCCACTTTGGTTCACCATCATGGCGGGCATGATCACATTGTGACCGAAGCGGCGGCAATCTGTCATTATCTCGCCGAAACGCACCCGCAAGCCGGATTGCTTCCTGACGAGCATGAGCGCGCCGCCTATTTTCGCTGGCTGTTCTTTGCTGCTGGCCCGCTTGAACAAGCGGTAATCGCAAAGGCAATGAACTGGGAGGTGCCCCCCGAGCGCAGCGGCATGGCTGGGTTCGGCTCGCTCGACCTTACATTGGGTGCGTGCCACGATTGGCTAAGCCAAAACGATTTCGCAGCAGGCAGTCGTTTCACAATGGCAGACGTCTATTTCGGCAGCCAGTTCATCTGGGGCTTGCGGTTTGGTTCGATTGAAGAACGGCCGGCGTTCAAAGCCTATGTCGAGCGGATCACATCACGACCGAAATGTGTCGAAGCGGTCGCAGTCGACCAGAAATTGATCAATGATGCGGCAGAGAGCAGCTAAACGAAAGCGCGGCTTTTCCTAAGTAATTGATAGGCTTCCACTACGTTATTGAGCCGGTCTTCAAACTTCCGATCGCCGCCATTTCGATCAGGGTGATAGCGCCGTACCAGCTCTGAATAGCGTCGCCGCAATCGCCGCTGATCGGTGTCCAGCCCCAGCCCCATAGTGTCGAGCGCACGCGCCTCATCGGGTGAGAACCTGCCATCCATCGCCATCCTGGCTGCCCGCTCTGCGCGGCTCTTTATTCCTGCCATGCGCGCGCTGATCGCGTCCAGCGGATCGTCGAAATCGGCCCAGCGTGGCATACCATCGACGCCAGCCGTTGGCCTGAAACTGGGGTTCTCCGTCTTCCATCCCGACGCGGGCGATTGCGCTTCCAGAATTTCTTCTGCGCTCATCCCCTCAAACCAGTCATATCCGGCATTGAACTCGCGAACGTGATCCAAGCAGAACCAGCGATATTCGCCCGGCCCATCAAAACCGTTTGCGCGATAGCCCGGAGCGCGGAACTCGCCATCCTGCTGGCACGTAGGGTGCTGGCACACCTGCCCGGTGTCTTCGAAACGTCCATGAAACCTAGTCTGAGCCACGCACGGCAAGATGGTCATGGACAAGCGCGATGGGAACCCCCAAATTCACTTTCATGACAGGTTCTATAGCTCAAGAAATGGAAGAACTGCTGCGCGCAGCGCTTCATCCCACCCACCTCGATATTATCAATGACAGCACATTGCACCACGGGCATTCCGGTGACGATGGCAGCGGCGAATCGCACTTTACCATTGTGATCGAAAGCAAAGCTTTTGACGGTGTCTCACGACTTCAGAGGCAACGCATGGTCAACGCGGCGCTGCACAATATTCCCGGAGAACGGGTCCACGCATTGGCGATCAAGGCGCGCGCTCCAGGTGAACATAAGGGCGGATAGCACTATGATTGAGCAAACCGTCACACCAACTACGCATGATCTTGGCCAGTTCGAGGTCCGCCGCGTGTTGCCAAAGCGCGAGCGCACGATGGTTGGACCCTTTATCTTTGTTGACGAGTTTGGCCCCGCACAGCTTGACGTCGGCAGCGCGATGGATGTGCGCCCGCACCCGCATATCAATCTTGCGACTGTAACTTGGCTGTTTGAAGGCGCGATCGAACACCGCGACAGTCTCGGCACGTTTTCCACCATTCGCCCCGGAACAGTAAATTTGATGACGGCGGGAAAAGGGATCGTCCATTCGGAACGCTCACCTGCTGAAGAACGCGCTATCGGGCCGAAACTCTACGGTATACAAACCTGGCTCGCCCTGCCGGATGGACGCGAAGAAATCGATCCTGCGTTCGAAGCAGTTAATGACCTTCCGGTTATCGAGGACCAATGCGCCAAGGCCACGATCATCATGGGCGAGCTTTGGGGCAAGCGCGCAACTACAACCACCTATGCTGACACAATATACGCAGAGATTGTGCTCGCGCCCACGGGGTCCCTACCTATTGAGGTGAGCGCGGACGAACGCGCGGTCATGCTTGTGGGCGGCGAAGCCAGCGTCGATGGGCAAGCGCTTGGGCTCTATGAATTGAGCGTGCTCGCACCGGGCAGGAATATGATGCTTTCAAGCGAACGGGGCGGGCGAATTATGCTGGTAGGGGGTGAAGCCTTCTCGACTCCGCGCCACGCCTGGTGGAACTTCGTCAGCTCTGACAAAGAGCGTATTCGCCGAGCCAGCGAGGACTGGAAAGCAGGTCGCTTCCCAAAAGTGCCGGGAGACGCAGAGGAGTATATCCCGCTACCCGAAGGAAGGCCAAAAACCGTCACTGACTAAAACAGACGCGGGTGATCCGCGCAGGGATAGAGATAAATGGATTTCACCGGCAAGGTGGTTTGGATCACTGGCGCATCATCCGGGATTGGCGCTGCGCTGGCGCGCAAATGGGCCAGCCGCGGCGCTCATCTGGTGCTGTCTGGCCGCGATGAAGCGCGGCTTGCAAAGGTCGCTGCGGATTGCGGCGAAACATTGATCCTGCCGTTCGACGTGCGCGACGATGCCGCGCTTGCAGATGCCACGGCCAAAGCCATCGATTGGAAAGGTGGCGTAGACGCAGCCGTCGCCAATGCCGGCGTCTCCCAACGCAGCCAGGCACACAAGACCGAGATGAGCGTCTATCGCGACATTATCGATATCGACCTGACCGCGCAGATTGCCTTCACGCAAGGGTTGATCGGACACATGGCTGAACGCGGCTCTGGCAACCTGCTCTTCATTTCGTCAATCGCAGGCAAGGTCGGCGTGCCAATGCGCACTGCCTATTGCGCGGCGAAGTTCGGCCTTGCCGGCTATGCCGATGCGCTTCGAGCGGAATTGAGCCAGAAGGGTGTCTCCGTCCATGTCATTTATCCCGGTTCAATAGCCACCGATGTCAGCCGCAACGCGCTGACATCTGACGGCAGCAAGCGCGGGCGCAGCGACAAAGTGATCGACGAAGGGATTCGGCCCAATGACGCAGCCAAAACCATGATCGATGCAGTTGCCGCGGGCGAGCGCGAAATCATTGTGGCTGAAGGTATGGAACAGGCCATGGGCGAAATGCGGCGCACACCGGATCAGCTGTTCGATCAGGTCGCGGCCATGGTCGCCGCTGGATATATCGAGAAGATGGAATCGGAAGGCTGACAATGGAGCAAAAGCGCGTATCGCTCGCGAACGGTATCGAACTTGACGTGGTCGATGAAGGCCCGGTCGACGCCCCTGCCCTAATTTTCCTGCATGGTTTTCCCGAAAGCCATCGCACATGGCGACACCAAATCGCACATTTCAGTGACCGTTTTCGGTGCATTGCCCCCGATCAGCGCGGCTATCGCGGTTCTTCAAAACCGCAAGAAGTCGACGCCTATACGCCCGACAAGCTGATCGGTGATGTCTTTCTTCTCGCCGACGCACTGAGAATCGCCAAGTTCACTATCGTGGGACACGATTGGGGTGGCGCGATTGCCTGGGGTGTGGCACTGGGTGGACAGCATACCCGCGTGGAGAGTGCGATTATTGCCAATGCTCCGCATCCGGCCGTGTTTCAGAAGCTGCTCTACACCAATCGCGGCCAGCGTGAGGCGAGCCAATATATTCGCGCGTTTCGTGACCCTGCCAATGATGGCATGATCCGCGAGAAGGGGATCACCGGCATCCTGAAACAGGAAGTGAATTGGGACCGGCCCGACACAATGCCCGCTGAAGAACGCGCGCAATTGCTAAGGGATTGGGAAGATCGCGACGCGTGTTTCGGCATGCTCAATTACTATCGCGCCAGCCAGATGACTGTCCCAACGATGGACGAGCCGTTCGAAGTTCCCGCGGGTTACACGCCTCCGCCAATTCCCAAGCTGACGATCCCGACGCTGGTGATCTGGGCGCTGGATGATTTGGCATTGCCGCCGGAAAATCTCGAAGGGCTGGACGAAGTGATCGATCCACTAACCATCGTTCAAGTGCCCGATTGCGGGCATTTCGTTCCTTGGGAGGCGCCGGACAAGGTGATCGCCGCGATGGAATATTTCTTGGCAGCCAACGGCTAGCCCGCCAACCATTCGACCCGCGCCCGCGATCCGCAGCAGCATGGCGTCTTTCACCGCCAGCTCTTGCCAATTGGCCATGCTCCGGCCGGTCGCAGTGTCTCCATCAAGCAACTTCAGAGTAGCGCGAATAAAGCGCCCCGTGCCAGGCGCCCCACCCTTTTCAGCATGCTCAGCCTGCCATTCGATGCCCTCTCTGACACGGATGTCATGTCCATCAACGCACTATCCGCCACTGCGCCTCCTTTTCATTGCCCTTTCTGCCGCCAGTCACTAAGTGCCGCCACGCAATGACTGACATCGTGAACAAACTGCTGACTTTCGCCATTCCCAAAGGCCGCATTCTCGATGAATCGCTGCCCTTGATGGCGCATGCAGGCGTGGTGCCGGAAGATGCCTTTCACGACAAAGGCAACCGCGCGCTAAGTTTTGCAACAACGCGTCCAGATATGCGGCTGATCCGCGTGCGCGCTTTCGACGTAGCCACCTTCGTCGCGCATGGCGCAGCGCAGATCGGTATCGTCGGCTCTGACGTGATCGAGGAGTTCGATTACGCTGACCTTTATGCACCGGTTGATCTGGACATCGGCCACTGCCGACTGTCGGTTGCACGCGTAGCCGGGGACGAAGCACCAAGCAGCACAGTCAGCCATCTGCGCGTTGCAACCAAATACCCCAATCTCACGCGCCGACATTTCGAGGCGCAAGGCATTCAGGCTGAGTGCGTCAAGCTGAATGGGGCTATGGAATTGGCACCGTCGCTGGGTTTGGCGCGGCAGATCGTGGATCTGGTATCAACCGGCGCGACACTGAAGCAAAATGGTCTGGTCGAGACTGATCGTATCTTGGACATTTCTGCGCGGCTGATCGTCAATCGCGCGGCGCTGAAAACCGATCCACGCGTCGCTGAACTTGTGTCTGCCTTCCGCGAGTTTGCCAGCAAGAAAGCTGCGGCTTGATGCAAAGACTGGTTTCCTCTGATCCAGGCTTTGCTGCCGCATTCGATGCCTTGGTCAATGCTCGGCGCGAAAGCGATGCTGATGTCAGCGCAGACGTTGCCCGCATATTGGCTGACGTAAAGGCGCGCGGCGATGCGGCGCTGGCGGAATATTCGCAGCGTTTCGATAGTCACGAACTGGCCAGCGATTGCGACTGGATCATCACCGCGGATGAATGCAAAGAAGCATACGAGGCTCTGGACGGCGAATTACGCGACGCGCTGGAACTCGCAGCAGAGCGGATCCGCGCCTATCATGCCGACCAGCTTCCCGCGAACCGCGATTTCACCGATGATGCGGGCGTGCGCCAAGGTGCGATCTGGCGCGCGGTTGATGCGGCTGGTCTGTATGTTCCGGGCGGACGTGCAGCCTATCCATCCTCGCTGCTGATGAATGCCATTCCAGCTAAGGTAGCAGGGGTAGAGCGGTTGGTGGTGGTCACCCCTACCCCGCAAGGAAAGACCAACCCATTGGTTCTCGCGGCTGCGCACATGGCAGGCGTCGACGAGATCTGGCGTGTCGGCGGCGCACAAGCAGTCGCAGCGCTAGCCTATGGAACCGATCGCATCGCCAAAGTGGATGTCATTACTGGCCCGGGCAATGCCTGGGTGGCAGAGGCGAAACGCCAGTTGTTCGGCGTCGTCGGGATCGACATGGTCGCTGGCCCAAGCGAAATCCTAGTGATTGCGGACAAGCACAATCGCGCAGACTGGATCGCAGCAGACTTGCTCAGTCAGGCGGAACATGACCCGACTTCGCAATCAATCCTGATCACTGACGACGCCGGTTTTGCCGATGCGGTGTCGGCGCAGGTTGAAGCACAACTGGTCGAGCTTGCTACCTGTGAAACGGCCACTGCGAGCTGGAACGCAAATGGTGCTATCATCATCGTCGACAATGTGGCCGATGCAGCACCGCTCGCTGATCAGTTGGCCGCTGAGCATGTCGAACTTGCAGTAGCTGACCCGGAACCCTTACTCAAAGCGATCCGTCACGCTGGCAGCGTTTTCCTTGGCCGGATGACGCCGGAGGCCATCGGTGACTATGTGGCAGGGCCAAACCATGTTTTGCCCACCGGGCGACGTGCGCGTTTTGCCAGCGGGCTTTCCGTGCTCGATTTTATGAAACGCACCAGCTTTATTGCATTGGACGATGCTTCGCTCGGCAGGATCGGTCCTGCTGCGGTATCGCTGGCACATGCAGAGGGCTTGCCCGCGCACGCCAAATCGGTTGAATTGAGGCTCAAATGAATACCCCCGCTCGCTCTCAGGCCCGGTCTGCTGCACGTCTTGCTGCGGTTCAGGCGCTTTACCAGATGCAAATGGAAGGCACTGCCCTTGCCAGACTGCTCAACGAATTTCACCAGCACCGGCTGGGCTGCGAAGTCGATGACGAAGATCATGAAGGCGAGGTCTTTGCCGATGCCGAAGTCGATTTCTTTGACGATATCGTCAGCGGAGTGGATGCCCGCCGCGAGGAGATTGATGAACTGCTTGTCGGCAAGTTGGCCGACGGGTGGACAATAGCGCGGCTCGACAAGACCATGCTGCAAATCCTGCGCGCCGGGGCCTACGAATTGATGGCCCGCGCCGATGTGCCAACCGCAACTGCGATCAATGAGTATGTCGATGTCGCAAAAGCTTTCTTCGACGATCGCGAAGCCAAATTCGTCAACGGCATCCTTGATGCCATTGGCAAGGATGTGCGGTCATAGACGAACGCGGTTTCATCGAAGCCTTGCGCAAACTCCCGCTGCATCCGGGCGCGCGCGGGCTTGATGATGATTGCGCGATAATTGAGATCGGTAATGAAGCGCTGATCCTGACTCATGACATGATCGTCGAAGGCACGCATTTCCAGGAAGGCGGCGACTTGGCGGACGCCGCTTGGAAGCTGGTCGCGGTGAATCTGTCAGATCTCGCGTCCAAAGGTGCAGAACCGATAGGTGTGCTGTTAGGCCATAGCCTTGGCAGTGGCGACGAACGGTTTCTTGAAGGCTTGCATGAAGTGCTCTCCGCCCATGATGTTCCTTTGCTTGGCGGGGATACGATCAAGGCAACTGGTAAACGCACTTTCGGCTTAACCGCAATCGGTCGAGCCTCGCATACACCGGTTCCGTCGCGCTGCGGCGCGCAGATTGACGATCAGTTATACGTCACAGGGCAGCTGGGTTGCGCGATGTTGGGTTTTGAAGACGATCCAGAACATCTAGCCGCCTACAACCGCCCTACCCCCCGCCTTAGTGAAGGCCAAGCTCTCGCACCACATGTAAGCGCAATGATGGATATCTCGGACGGGCTGATGCTTGATGCTTTCCGCATGGCAAGTGCAAGCGAAGTCTCTATTGCAATCGACAGTGCACTCGTACCCGTGGCATCGAATGAAAGACGCAATGAATGCATGCGTTGGGGCGATGATTACGAGTTATTATTCACGCTACCGCTCGAATCCGAACCACCTATCGACTGCATGCGCATTGGCACAGTCGAACAGCAAGGTTTTGCGCCGCTGATACTCGATGGCAATCCGATCGTGAACCCGGAAGGTTTAGGCTACCAACACTAGCGAAACTGGTGAAACGCAAGGAAATTGGCCGCAAACCGCCGATTTCACCCTTGTCACCCGCGTCGCATACCGTATAGCACCTGCACTAATCGCCTCTGCGTCCGCAGGGGCGTATTTCCACGTGGGTTTAAGGGGAAGAGTTCGTGGACCTAATTCGTATTTCAATCGGGCTGGGACTGCTTGCCATCGTATATGGCATTTTCACCAGCCGCCAAGTTCTCGGGGCAGATCCCGGGAACGCAAAAATGCAAGAAATCGCCGGTGCCATTCAAGAAGGCGCGCAGGCCTATCTCAATCGCCAATACACTACCATTGGCGGCGTCGGTGTGGTTGTCGCAATCTTGGTCGGGGTGTTCCTCGGCGCGATCCCGGCTGTAGGTTTCGTTATCGGCGCAGTCCTGTCAGGAGTTGCAGGCTATATCGGGATGAACATCTCGGTTCGCTCCAACGTACGCACAGCACAGGCAGCAAGCACTGGTTTGCAGCAGGGCCTCACCATCGCATTCCGCGCTGGCGCGATCACCGGCATGCTGGTGGCAGGCTTGGCTCTTCTGGCTATCGCTGTATTCTTCTACGTTCTGATCGGTCCGATGGAACTCGAAGAGAACAGTCGTGCGGTCATTGACGGGCTGGTTGGGCTGGCATTCGGTGCATCGCTGATCTCGATCTTCGCACGTCTGGGCGGTGGTATCTTCACCAAGGCTGCAGACGTTGGCGCCGACCTGGTCGGTAAAGTCGAGGCAGGCATTCCTGAAGACGACCCCCGCAATCCGGCGACCATCGCTGATAACGTGGGCGACAATGTTGGCGACTGTGCCGGCATGGCTGCCGACCTGTTCGAAACCTATGTTGTGACCGTTGGCGCAACCATGGTTCTGATGGCGCTGCTTCTGACCGGTATTGGCGATCTGTTGCTGCCATTGATGGCACTTCCGCTGCTGATTGGCGGCGCGTGTATCGTGACATCAATCATTGGCACTTACTTTGTCCGTCTCGGCAATGGCACAAATGTCATGGGCGCGATGTACAAGGGCTTCGTCGTTACCGCCGTTCTGGCGATCCCACTGATCTGGTATGCAACGTCATACGCACTGGGCACAGCTGGCATGGACATGAACACAGTGCTCAATCCGGGCCTGGGTATGGTCGAATTTACCGGCCGTGACTTGTTCTATTGCTCGTTGATCGGTCTGGTTCTGACCGGCGTCATCATCTGGATCACAGAGTACTACACCGGCACCAACTACCGTCCGGTACGCTCGATCGCCAAGGCTTCAGAAACGGGCCACGGCAC
Organism: uncultured Altererythrobacter sp.; assembly: GCF_913057185.1. Taxonomy (NCBI): domain Bacteria; kingdom Pseudomonadati; phylum Pseudomonadota; class Alphaproteobacteria; order Sphingomonadales; family Erythrobacteraceae; genus Altererythrobacter; species uncultured Altererythrobacter sp. The sequence continues at coordinate 1,356,222 of NZ_CAJXNK010000001.1, read as the reverse complement.
CAACGTGATCCAGGGTCTGGCAATCAGCCTTGAATCAACCGCTCTGCCTACCATCGTGATCATCGCTGCGATCATCGGCGCATACCAGCTTGCTGGTCTGCTCGGCCTCGCATTCGGTGCTACGGCAATGCTCGCACTTGCTGGCATGGTTGTCGCGCTTGATGCTTACGGCCCAGTAACCGACAATGCTGGCGGTATCGCTGAAATGGCCGGTCTGGACGAAAGCGTCCGCGAAAAGACCGACCTACTCGACGCGGTTGGCAACACCACCAAGGCTGTGACCAAGGGCTATGCAATCGGCTCCGCCGGTCTCGCAGCGCTCGTGCTGTTCGCTGCATACACCGCTGACCTTCGCGAGTATTTCCCGAACGCTGAAGTCAACTTCAGCCTCGAGAATCCTTACGTGATCGTCGGTTTGCTGCTCGGCGCATTGCTGCCGTACCTGTTCGGTGCAATGGGCATGACCGCTGTTGGCCGCGCTGCGGGTGACGTGGTTGTAGACGTGCGTGACCAGTTCGCGAACGACCCGGGCATCATGGAGGGCACCAGCCGTCCAGACTATGCCCGTACCGTTGACCTGGTGACCAAGGCCGCAATCAAGGAAATGATCATCCCGTCGCTGCTTCCGGTGCTTGCGCCGATCGCGACCTACTACGTGATCTACTTCCTGGCGGGCCAGAACGAAGCGTTCGCGGCCGTAGGCGCTCTACTCCTCGGCGTGATCGTAGGCGGTCTGTTCGTTGCCCTGTCGATGACAGCTGGTGGTGGCGCCTGGGATAACGCCAAGAAGTACATCGAAGACGGTAACCACGGCGGCAAGGGCTCTGAAGCTCACAAGGCTGCTGTAACTGGTGACACTGTGGGTGACCCGTACAAGGATACCGCAGGCCCGGCCGTGAACCCGATGATCAAGATCACCAACATCGTCGCATTGCTTCTGCTTGCTGCACTGGCTGGTGCTCACTAAGACAAGAGTTCCCCTTGAGGGACTGGGACCCCGCTCGGAGCGATCCGGGCGGGGTTTTTCTTTGGTCTGAGGAATTTGGCGCGTTGACGTTCGCGTCAGCGCGAAGCAATGCTTCCTTCATGACCGACACAGCCTCCCCCGAACGCATGGTCGCCGGCCTTGTAAAGCTGCTCACAGTGGAGCCCGCTGGCGCAATGCAATTCACTGGCAAAGCGCAGAAGAATGGCGTCGGCCGGATGTTCGGCGGACAAGTGATCGCACAAGCGCTCCAGGCCGCGCAAGCAACGGTCGGCGATGGCAAGGAAGCGCATTCCATGCACGCGTACTTTCTGCGCGGGGGCAAAGAAGGCCCGGAAACCACGTTGGATGTCGCGGCCGATTTCGACGGGCGCAGCTTCTCCAACCGCCGCGTCGTCGCCAGCCAATTGGAAGAGGATGGCAGCAACCGCCCAATCCTTAATCTGGTGGCCAGCTTCCAGAAGCCCGAGCCGGGGCTTGAGCATGACGACTATCAGATGCCCGATGTCCCGCAGCCCGAGGATTTGCGCCCCGATATGGAGCTCCGCCGCGAATATGCGGACCAGGCCGGGATCGAAGGCACAGCGCGCGATGTCATGCTCCGCCCGCGCCCCATCGATATGCGTACGACCGACAAGCTGCACTGGATGAATTCAGAACCCCGCCAGCCCAGCGCGCATAGCTGGTTCCGCGCAGCTGCGCCTCTGCCCGATGATCCCGCGCTGCACCGCGCGGTGATCGCCTATGCCAGTGACTTTACATTACTTGGCACCAGCGCATTGCCGCATGGCCTGTCATGGATGCGCGGCGAGTTGACCGGGGCGAGCCTGGATCACGCCATCTGGTTCCACCGTCCAGCCCGCGCGGACGAATGGCTGCTGTACGCCACCGATGCACCCTGGAGCGGCGCCGGGCGCGGCTTCAATCGCGGACGTATCTTCAACCGCGACGGCAAACTGATCGCCAGCGTAGCTCAGGAAGGCATGATCCGTCGGAGGAACAAGAGCTGATCATTCGCCTGCGGTCCGCCCGAAACCCTACAGCATGGAACACTTGGAACACTGTCCAGAGCGCGAAAATCCATCAGCCTGTTTCCGGCAAGAAATCCCCGATCACTGCGAGTTCAAAGAACGGCATCCGTGTAGTCACCTCGTGTGAAGTAGGAAACTTGCGTAGCGGCCGGGACGCGCTACTCTCCGCGCCGAGAGGAACGTCATGCAAATTACTCGCGAAGCACCGTTGCAATACTCGCTGGAGCCCAGCAACCACCCCTATTTATCTGGTCCGTGGACACCCGTGCATGAAGAAGTGTCAGTCGACGAACTCGAAGTGATCGAAGGTGAAGTGCCCGCCGACATCGACGGGATCTACATCCGCAACACGGAAAACCCCATCCACCAGCCACTTGGCCGCCATCACCCCTTCGATGGTGATGCGATGATCCATCAGGTCGACATTCGGGGCGGCAAGGTCAGCTATCGCAACCGCTTTATCCGCACGCATTGCTTCGAGGCTGAACAGATTGCCGGCCAATCGCTCTGGGGCGGCTTGATGGACCCAAAAGGCACATCGAAACGGCCCGGTTTCGGCGCGCATGGCGGGCTGAAGGACACTGGCAGTACTGATATCATTGTGCATGCGGGTGTAGCTTACGCCACGTTCTACCAATGCGGTGAAGCATGGATGGTGGACCCGGTTTCGCTGGAAAACCTCGGCAAGGCACCATGGGGGCCGCTCGATGGCGTCTCTGCACATCCCAAGGTGGATGAAGAGACCGGCGAGATGATGTTCTTCAACTATTCGGTCCATGCGCCATACATGCACTATGGCGTTGTCGATCGCTCGGGCAAGCTGGTGCATTATGTCCCGATCCCCTTGCCCGGCCCTCGCCTGCCGCATGACATGGCGATCACGAAGAATTGGTCGATCCTGAACGACATGCCGCTGTTCTGGGACCAGGAAGCGCTGAAGAAGGACATTCACGCCGCGCGCATGCACGACGGCGTACCGACACGGTTCGCACTGATACCGCGCCACGGCCAGCCGGAAGATATCCGCTGGTTCGAAGCCTCACCGACCTATGTGCTCCATTGGACCAACGCCTATGAGGCCAAGAATGAAAACGGCGAGGATGAGGTTGTGCTGGAAGGCTATTTCCAGGACAAACCGATGCCCGATCCTCTCGAAGAATTCGGGCGTTACGCGCATATGATGGCGTATGTAGACGAGCACAGCTTCCAGCCGCGCATGCATCGCTGGCGTTTCAACTTGAGCACCGGCGAGACTTCGGAGGAGCGCCTGTCTGATCGCATCGTTGAATTTGGCATGATCAATCCGGCGTATTCGATGAAGAAATCACGCTATGTCTGGCACACGACCAGCAAGCCGGGCTGGTTCCTGTTCAACGGATTTGTGAAGCACGATACCGAGACTGGCGAGGAGCAAGTGTTTGAGCTTCCCGAAGGTGTCTATGCGAGCGAGAGCCCGATTGTACCGCGGAAAGGGGCGCAATCTTCGTCAAGTAGCGGTTGCGAAGCACAGCCGAAGGCTGAACCGATAGGACGACAAGGACGCGAAGATGACGCCTATCTGGTCACCTTCCTGATCGACGAGAATAGCGGCACGTCCGAATTCGCAATCCTGGATGCACGCGACGTGACGAAAGGGCCGATATGTCGACTGGCTTTGCCGCACAAGATCAGCAGCGGCGTGCATTCGACCTGGGTGGAACGGACGATGCTAGGGTAACTCTTCAATTACCGCAATTGGGGTGGAAAGCAGACATTCGGTCCAGCCCAAACTTCTGCCTATTTTCGTCTGTTTGCCGACCAAAGAAACACGCCCGAAAAGAGCGCTCCGGCAACACTTGCCACCACAAAGAAGCGCCCCGAAAGCAGAATGTCCTCGTTCCAATACATCCACGCTCCAGCCACGGCGAAAGCTAAGCTACTGCCCCCAATTATGACTTCTGTTTTGATCAGCTTTCTCGGATCGGCAGGTTTTCCCGTTCCAGCCTCTGTCACTGGCCGACCAAATACATGAACAGCAATCGCCATGATGGCTAATCCCCCAATAGCCATCCACCAAACCGCAATGATCGGCACGATAAAGTAGAGAATATCTTCAAACATCAATTGGTAGCCATAACAAAGCATTGGTTCGCTGCCCATATCAGCAATGCGCGCACTTACGAAGGTCAGCTACTGGGTCGTTTTCAGACATTCCAGTTTCGTCATTCCCGCGAACGCGGGGATGAAAAAGTATCTAACGGATACTCTCCTGGCCTTCGACAAGCTCAGTTTAAGCGTGTGTGTGCATCAATGAATGGCAGATCCAGGGTTGTTGACGGACATCCACCCGTCATGATTGCAATCTCAAGCAAGAGAGCACAGCTTTCGTTGGGGTGCCTGTAGTCACATCCCTTCACCCACCTGCGTGGTAAAAATCATAAATCTTGCGCGCCACCGCATCAGAGACGCCCGGCGCGCGCTGCAAATCTTCCAATGCCGCCGCGCGAACCTTGCTTGCCGTGCCGAAATGCAAGAGCAGTGCGCGCTTGCGAGCCGGCCCGATGCCCGGGATCTCATCAAGCGGCGAAGCAGTGATCGCGCGGCTGCGTTTGGCACGGTGCGCGCCAATGACATAGCGGTGCACTTCGTCGCGCAGATTTTGCAGATGGAACAGCACCGGCGAATTGGTTGGCAGGGTTTTTTCGCGCCCGTCGGGGAAGTGGAACACCTCCCGTCCCTCACGCCCGTGGTGCGGCCCCTTGGCAATTGCGATCAGCGGCACATCTTCGATACCCAATTCTTCCAGCGTATCACGCACCGAAGACATCTGGCCTTTGCCGCCATCGATCAGGACAAGGTCAGGCCAGACTGCCCCTTCACCGGAAGTCTCGCGATCTGGATCGTCCTTGATCGCGCGTTCAAACCGCCGCCGCATCACTTCGCGCATCATGCCGAAATCATCGTTGGTCTGCGCTTCCTTGATATTGAACTTGCGATACTGGTTTTTGACGAAGCCATCCGGTCCCGCAACCACCATCGCGCCAACCGCCTTGGCGCCTTGGATATGACTGTTGTCGTAAATCTCGATCCGCTGCGGCGGGCTTTCCAGCTCGAGGAATTCCGTCATTTCGCGCAAGGTCTTGGCCTTTGTGCCGCGTTCGGCCAGCCGCCGGTCAAGCGCTTCTTCAGCATTCCGGCTTGCCTGTTGCATCAGCTTGCGCCGCTCGCCGCGCTGCGGAACAGATACGCTGACCTTCCTGCCCGCCAGTTCTGACAGCGCGGCTTCTACCAGCTCGGTTTCAGGAAGCGGACGATCGACCAGCACAGTCGCCGGCGGGGGCACTTCCTCATAAAACTGCAGGATCACGTTGGAGAGAACCTGATCTTCCGCCACATCCTTGGTATGGGTCGGGAAGAAGGCCCGATGGCCCCAATTCTGCCCGCCGCGAATAAAGAATGCCTGCAGGCCGACCTGTCCGCCCTTCGTAGCTAGCGCGAACACGTCTGCATCGCCTACGCCCTGGGCATTGATAGCCTGGCTACCCTGAATGAAGGTCGCTGCACGCAATCGGTCACGCAGAATTGCGGCGGTTTCAAAATCCAGGTCTTCCGCAGCCTTCTTCATCTGTTGTTCCAGATCAGCCTGCACGGCAGAGGATTTGCCAGACAGGAAATCCTTCGCTTGGCGCGTCAGATCGGCGTAATCCGTTTCGTTGATCCGCCCCACGCACGGCGCACTGCACCGTTTGATCTGGTAAAGCAGGCAAGGCCGGTCACGGCGGCTAAAAAAACTGTCGGTGCAGGATCTGAGAAGAAACAGTTTCTGAAGCGCATTGATCGTGGTGTTGACGCTGCCCGCGCTGGCAAACGGCCCATAGTAATTGCCTTTCGCCTTGCGCGCACCGCGATGTTTCATGATGCGCGGGAAATCATGCCCTTCGCGCAGCAGGATAAAGGGAAAGCTTTTGTCATCGCGCAACAACACGTTGAATGGCGGGCGATAGCGCTTGATCAGCTGTGCTTCCAATAGCAGCGCTTCTGCCTCGCTATTGGTGGTGACGATTTCCATGCTGCGGCATTGGCTGACCATGCGCTGCAACCGATTGGTCAGTTGCGGCACTTGCGTGTAATTCGCCACCCGAGCTTTCAGACTGCGTGCCTTGCCGACGTAAAGAACGTCTCCGCGCGCATCACACATACGATACACGCCCGGCACCGGCTTGAGCGTGTCCACCGTGTCGCGGATCGCTTTCACTCCGGCTTCAAGGTCGGGCTGCGCACTCGATACCGTATAGGCCGCGCGCTCCTCATTGAAGCGTTCGGCCCCTCTCGGGTCGTGCGGAGATCCTGCTTTGGCGCGTGACATGGGATGAGAGATAGGGGGCAAGACGCGCCAACTCAATTCCGCAAACGCACACAGCTATGCACAAAGAGCATGGGGCCGCTTGCACGCTCTGCCCGCACATGCGAACGGTGACACGGTCTCAGGGGGAATTGCATGAATGATCAAGTAAAGCCGCCGCGTACCGTTGGTGTCTGGGGGACCTCACTGATCCAGATCAACGGGATGATCGGTGCTGGGATCTTCGCCCTGCCTGCGGTTCTGGTCGCGGCGGTAGGCAGCTTTGCGCCGGTCATGATCATCATGGGTGGCATACTGATCTTGCCGTTGTGCCTTAGCTTTGCATGGCTTGCGACGCGCTTTGACAGAACGGGTGGCCCCGTTCTCTATGGTAAGGTAGCCTTTGGCAGCTTCGCAGGATTTCAGGCCGGCTGGGGTCGTGCTGCTTCGGGCATAGTCGCACTCGCAGCGAATACGCATGTGATGTTCAGCTATTTCGCAGCGATTTTTCCCGTTCTGGAGAACGAGACCATTAATTCTGCCGCAGTGTTTCTTACGCTGATTCTGGCGACGCTCTACAACATCCTGGGCATGCGCAGCTCGGTCAACGCACTGGGCGTATTGACCGTGCTCAAGCTTGTGCCGTTGGGGATATTGGTCTTGGCAGCGGTATTCGGAAACTTCACCTCACCGTCCATTATTCTGCCGGAATTCAGCGATGCAGAAACAGTCATTCTACTCACATTCTACGCTTTTACCGGCTTCGAAGGCGTTGTTGTACCCGCCGGTGAAATGAAGAACCCGAAACGGGATCTGCCGCGTGTAATCATTGTAACTCTTGCCGGCGTAACGCTTGCCTATGTGCTGATCATCTGGGCCTATCTGACGATAGTTACAGAGCCTTCCGGCGATGCCAACGCCTTAGCCGGAGCAGCTCAAATCGCTCTGGGGCAGGTTGGCGCGGCGATGATTGCGCTCGCAGCCGGTTTCTCGATCATGGCCAACACATTTGGCGGAATGGTTGTTGTACCACGAATTGTCTATGGAATGGCCGAGCAAGGCATGCTGCCGGGCTGGTTCGAGCGGATCCATCCGCGCTTTCTTACGCCAGCAAATGCGATCATGTTTTACGGTTTCACCGGTGCGCTGTTCAGCCTGACCGGCGGCTTTGCAGCACTTGCCGCCGCTAGCACTCTTACACGCATCCTGACCTATGTGATTACGGCTGCTGCATTGCCCATGATTGAACATCGTGAAGGCCGCATCAAGCCGCTGCATGGCCTGATGGCGGTTCTGGCGCTTGCATCGTGTGTCTGGATTGCCTCGCATGCCGGGATGCAATCATGGACAACCTTCGGCGGTCTTTTCGTTGTTGGAACAATTTTGTTCCTGATCGCACGGAGGCAAAGCGGCGATTAGCCAGAGGCGGTATGACCCGTGTTTAAAAACTACGATACCATTATCCTGGGCGGAGGGGCCGCCGGCCTGTTCTGCGCTGCGCGCGCTGGCCATCGCGGCAAACGCGTGCTGGTGCTTGAACGCGCGGCAAAGGTCGGCAAGAAAATCCTGATTTCAGGCGGTGGACGCTGCAATTTCACTAATGTGAATGCGGGCCCGGCAAACTATCTTTCCTCAAACCCGCATTTCGCCAAGAGTGCCCTCGCCCGCTACTCTCCGAAGGACTTCATCGAACTGGTCGATAGCTACGGCATCGCGCATCACGAAAAGACATTGGGTCAGCTGTTCTGTGACGGACCCGCCCAGCAGATCGTCGATCTTCTGCTGGCGGAGTGCGCAAAGGGAAATGTCGAAATCCGATGTGAAGAAGATATCGAAAAGGTCTCTCACTCTGATCAAGCCTTCACAGTCATAACCCAGAACGGCACCTATTCGGCGCCTGCCTTGGTGATTGCGACTGGCGGGCCTTCGATCCCCAAGATGGGCGCGACAGGCTTTGCCTATGATCTTGCGCGGCAGTTTGGCCTCAAAGTGGTCGAGCCGCGCCCTGCCCTCGTGCCGCTGACTTTGGGCGGTGAGCAAGTGCTCTTCCGGGAGATATCCGGCGTGTCCGCGCCGGTTGTGGCCACAGCCAACAAAGCAAGCTTTGCAGAAGCGGCCTTGTTCACGCACCGCGGCCTGTCTGGCCCGGCTATCTTGCAAGTCAGTTCATATTGGAAGCCCGGCGATGCGGTCAGCATCAATTTCCTGCCTGATCACAGCGAAGGCTGGCTGCTGGAAGCCAAGCGGCTCAAACCGCGCGCAACGCTGAGGTCTGTGTTTCGCGAAGTCCTTTCCGACCGGTTGGCAGACATTCTTGCGGACAAAATCGCTCTATCCACCGAGCTAGGCAATGCGCCGGACGCTAAACTGCGCGAGGCAGAGGCCCGTCTGTCACGCTGGATATTCCAGCCCAACGGCAGCGAAGGATTTGCCAAGGCGGAAGTCACGATCGGCGGCATCTCGACCGCTGAACTATCCTCCAAGACTATGGAATCACAGAAAATTCCTGGCCTTTATGCCATTGGCGAAGCTGTAGACGTGACCGGTTGGCTGGGCGGCTACAACTTCCAATGGGCCTGGGCCAGCGCTGTTGCAGCCGCAGACGCGCTTTAGACACCTTTGGCGTCATAGCAGTTGGGGGCCCTTCCCTTGCGGAACCTCCTGACGCAGGCGGTAAGTTGACCAGGCACGCGCTTCTGTTAGCGTCTGCAACAGAAAGGTGTCTCAAGGCATCGAAACGGGAGAGAACCGTTGCGTGATAATCGCAATCGCTGACAAGCTGGCACAGGACGAAGGCGAATGGGCGCCATTCGAGCCTTCGCTCGCGCAACAGTGGATGTATCCGCACACCGGCTTCAATTAAGCGCCGAGAACTCGCTTATTGTCAGAATACCTTGCGGATATCTATCCCAAGGTAGCGCCCGTTCGGATCGATCAAGAACGGTTGATAGCGGAGCGGCGTATCGCCGTTGTCGTCGACAATCCGGCGCTGCGCATCGAGCACATTGTTCGCCAATAGCGACACTGTAAGCCCCTTCAGCGGACCATTCTCTGCCCCTGTGAGCGTGCCCAGATTGGCAAAAACGCGCAGATTGAATGTGGCCAGATCTTCAAAGAACAGCGGGCTTGCGCCGGTTACGGCATTTCCGTTGATACGGGCTTTGCCAGTGTAAAAGCCTGACAAACGGATACCTTTCCCATCGCGGAAGAAACCGGCCTGGAGCTGGGTCGAATGTCGCGGCTGGCCGAAATCGCTTTGCGCATCACCATCGAGCAGATTCAGCACGACTCCGCCCTCTGCAATAAGGATCTGGTTTTCCAATTCAATCGTGTGGCTAAGGCTAGCAAAGTAGCTCCCTCGCACGTCGCGTCCGAAGCCGCCCGAGATCGGGTTGGGTATAGTGCCCGCGGGGCGTTGTTCGGAGTTATCGCCGCCGGAGGGCCCACCGCGCATTTGTTCCGGATCCATCGAGCAGATCCGCTCGCGGAATTGGCCAAGGCGTTCACGATCAATCGAGCCGTCTTCGCCCTTGAACCGTTCGAGCATGCGCTGCGCGCGCGTCAAATCAAGGTCAGGAAACTGCTCGGATAAATCTTCGCCACGCTCGACCGCTCCGGCGATCTGTTCCAGAAACGCCATACCATCATCGGCGCACAGCTTTTCGCGGAAAGCCATGAAGCGCTCACGCTGTTCAGGCGTAGGCGGGCCGCGGCCTTCAGCGCCGGGCGGCGGACCTGGCCGCCCTTCACGCCGCATTCCGGCGGGAGGGCCGCGCCGTCCACCATCGGCCTCTCCTGAAGCCGAACCGCCCCACGATCCGCGCGTGAACAGGCCGAACACAAGCCGCTCGCTGCGCGCGCTGTCGAAGGTCACAGAGCGTCGGTCGAGCGAGACCAGATTGCCGCCCGTCTCGCGCACCACTCGGTCGGGAAAAGCGACTTCGGTTTCTGCCGTCAGAGCGGGAAAGCCGCGCGTCACATCGCTTGATCGGTTGCGAATATACTCGCCGAAGAACGTCGTATTATCCCAAAACGGGATTTGCCAATTCGCGCTGAAGCGCCAATCACGCTGAGTCTCTGCCAGCAAGTCAGGGTTCCCGCCGCTGGTTACCGTTGCAAGGACTGTCTCTCCATTTACAAGATCGAACACCGGCACATTAAAGGTCGTGACGGTCGGGCTACCAAGATCGCTTAAGCCCGGCGCAGCTTCGCGCCATACGTAGGTAGCGGCCAGGTTGAGCCGATCTGTGGGCGCCCAGTTCAGCCCTGCCGTCCAATCCATCAGCGAACCGAAATCTGACAAATCCTCAAAGCCGATGCTGCCATTGAGCGAGAAGCTGCCCAGCGTATCGAGAAAGCCCTCTCTGCGGCTGGTGAGTGGAACAACGATACTGACCCCGCCTTCGAATTGGCGACGCGAAAGCTGCGTCTCGCCATCCGTTCGGGTGTCTTCACTGTTGATGCGTTGCCAGTTGAGGCCAAGATCGAAAGTCGTCGAAACCTCTCCGGCAGGAAGCAGCAGCGGGCTGCCGCGCAGGGTCGCCTTGTTGACGGTAGTGATGGTCTGACTGCGCGCCACGTCGAAGCCGGCGTCAGCTTGTACGGGAATCAGCCCGTCGATCGCCAGCATTCCTGAAGCCGCCGCGTCGATCAGTGCCTGTGTATCGACGCGCCTGTCGATCTCGGTCTCGTTTTCGATCAGACTGGCGTCTGCGGTTGCAGTGAATTGATAGCCGCCAAGCTGGCGCGAATAGCTCGCTGAACTGGACAACGTATCGCGCGCATTTCGTATCTCCAGCGGATCGTCCGCCCCGAAGGTGCGAAAGGCGCTACTACCATCAGGCGCGGTTAGCAGCACGCCATTGAGCCCCGACAAGCCAGTTCCATCAAAGCGATCATATTGCAGGTTCAGACTGACCGATGCTCCGCTGTCCAGAAAAGCTTTCGCCCAGTTAATCGACGCTTGCAGCTCGCGCGTGTCGTTGACTAGACTGCGAAACTGCGCGGGATCAGGATCGCTGGCGAGATCTGAAACCGAACCATCTGTCTGGACTATGTCCCTTTCAGCCTCGGTCAGTTGATTGCGATCGCTGGCCTCAAGGTTGAAGTTCATCCGCGCGCCATCATTGATCGTCAGCAGAGCGAATTCCTGCCCATTGCGCCAGTATCCGCCCCGGTCCGGCGCCTCGAACTCCAACTCGACTTCGCGGCTGGAGAAATTCTCTTTCAGGATGATGTTCACCACACGCCGATCCGGGGCAAAGCCAAAACGCTGGGCCACCTCCTCTGGCATCACTTCGACTTTAGCCACCGATTCAGGTGGGTAGCTTCGCAACTCGCGAAAGCTGCCAATGCGAATGCCGTTGACCAGGAAGACAGGTCGACCAGCGCCCCGTCCTTGAGAAGATCCCGTTTGCGGTCCGATCGCTTCGATCAACTCTTCGATCGAATTGGCGCCAAGCGAGGCAATATCAGCTTCGTTCAACTCGAGCAGCGGCGGTTGCTCTACATCGAGCTGACCACGCAGCCGCTCCGCCTGCACGACGATTGTGCCCGGAGCTGCTGGGGACGTATTGACCTCTACCGGCTGGGCCGCGTCTGGATTTTCTTGTTGCGCATGCGCGACAGTTCCAAAACCAACGCTAAGGCAGGTTGCGCTCAAAAGAAGATATCGGGGGGACATAGAGGCGCATTTCTCTCAATCGAAGCGGACTGACAAGCCGCTGAATTGTATCGGTTTGCATTAATGGTTTCGAAACGTGGCGCATTTCAGACGCATGGATGATTGCGGCTACAACGCACGAGGCTTCCCTTTTGCTCCCGGCGCGGCTAAAGCGCGCCAAATTCGACACTCACTAGGTAAAGCTAAGGAAATTCATGGCTAAAGAAGAACTCCTCGAAATGCGCGGCAAGGTGGTCGAACTGCTGCCTAATGCGATGTTCCGGGTCGAGCTCGAGAATGGCCACGAAGTCCTTGGCCACACTGCCGGCAAAATGCGCAAGAACCGCATTCGCGTTTTGGTGGGTGACGAAGTGTTGTGTGAACTCACACCTTATGACCTGACCAAGGCGCGTATCACCTATCGCTTCATGCCAGGTCGCGGCGGCCCGGGCCAAGGCCCCGGCCCAGCCTAAGCGCGCTGCTCGGATATGAGCGCGCCCATCCTGATACTTGGATCTGCCAGTCCACGTCGCCGCGAGTTGCTCGCGCGTCTGGGCGTGGTCCCTGATGCAGTCTCTCCCGCAGAGATCGACGAGACTCCGTTAAGGAGCGAGCTTCCGCGCGACTATGCCAAGCGCATGGCGCGCGAGAAAGCGATGGCAGTGTCTGGCAACGGGCACATTCTGGCAGGAGACACCGTCGTCGCGGCCGGGCGCCGCATTCTGCCGAAAGCCGAAGATGAAGCAACCGCACGCCAGTGCCTTGAGCTGTTGTCGGGGCGGAGGCACCGCGTACTGTCCGCGATTGCGCTGAAATCTTCCGATGGCGCCCTGCACGAGAAGCTAAGCGAGACCATCGTACGCTTCAAACGGTTGAGCGAAGCCGAAATCGCCGCCTATCTCGCCAGCGGTGAGTGGGAGGGCAAGGCTGGTGGCTATGCGATCCAGGGCATAGCTGAAGGGCTGATCGCATGGATTCAGGGCAGTCACTCTGGCGTAGTCGGCCTTCCCCTGTTCGAGACCCGCGCGCTGCTCAAAACCGCTGGATTCAACATTGGCTGAGTGGCTGATCGAGTATGGCATCGGTGAAGATCGCGCGATGCTGGTCGAAGGCGAAAGGGTGCTCGCAGCAAAGCTTCACTGGCCCGGCGAGATATTCGCGGGACAGATAGTTGAAGCGAAGCTGGTGTCGCGCGCCGCCGGATCGAGCCGCGGCACTGCGGTAACACAAACTGGCTCGCAAATCCTGCTTGATCGCATCCCTAAAGAGGTAACCGAAGGCAGCATGGTCGAAGTGGCGATCACTCGCCCGCCCATTGCAGAGATCGGTCGCACGAAACTTGCCCAAGGGCGCGTGACTGACGGCCTCCAGCACGGCAAGAATTCGTCATTTGACGGGCTCGATGCTCGCGCCATGCCGGGGTTCCCTTCCGGATTGTGGGAAGATATCTGGCACACAGCGTCCTCTGGTCAGGTCGATTTCGCAGGCGGATCAGCGATCTTCAGTGCGACCCCGGCGATGACGTTGATCGACATTGATGGCGAAGGGTCGCCCAAAGAACTCTCGCTCGCGGCTATCCCAGCGATTGCACAGGGCTTGGCGTGGTTTGATCTTGGCGGGAATATCGGGATAGACTTCCCTACCATCGAAGCAAAATCAGATCGCAAGGCAGTCGATAGCGCTCTGGCGAAAGCACTCGATCACTGGCCGCATGAGCGCACCGCAATGAACGGATTTGGCTTTGTACAGATCGTCGCACGGCTAGTGGGACCATCATTGGTTCACCGATTCGCTTCTTCACGCACCGGCATGTGCGCCCGCTATGCCCTGCGCGTTGCCGAGCGGGCCGAAGGCGCAGGCGTAACCCTGCTCACCGTCCACCCGGCGATCAAAGCCAAGCTCAAACCCGAATGGCTAGATGAATTGCGCAGGCGCACGGGTCGTGAATTGCGCGTAGAACCCGATCCCGGCCTTGCGCTTGAAGCGCCAAGTGCGCAAGTAATTGGGTCATGAGCAAATCTTCCAAACCCTGCCCCATCTGCAAGCGACCACGAACCGAGGAATTCACGCCCTTTTGTTCCAGCCGGTGCAAAGACCGTGATCTGGCGAAGTGGTTCGGCGACGGCTATGCCTTGCCCGGCCGACCAGCAGCTCCGGAAGAAATCGCGGGAGAGATCATCCGCGAAGAGCGCGACTGAAGCCGCGCTCCGGGAAAATCCGCCATTTCCTTCCCAAATACCCCTTGCCAAGCCCGCGCACCTTCGCCATAGGCGCGCTCTCACTCGCTCGCCGGTGTTTCAAGGCACCCGCGCCGCAGCGATGCCTCGGTAGCTCAGTTGGTAGAGCATACGACTGAAAATCGTAGTGTCGGTGGTTCGATCCCGCCCCGAGGCACCACTCCCTTTCTCTGTGCGCAGACCGATACGGCAAGATTGCCAATTCGCCCGCTTCCGACTATGGTAACCACTCTCGCCCCGGTCGCCCTTTTGCGCATTTGCAAGGCCAGCCGGGGCGCATGTATTTTTGCAGCAAGAAAGCAAAGCCCATGTCGCGTCGCCGCCAGATCTACGAAGGCAAGGCCAAGATCCTTTATGAAGGCCCGGAGCCGGGTACGATCATCCAGTATTTCAAGGATGATGCGACCGCGTTCAACGCGGAGAAAAAGGGCACAATCAATGGCAAGGGTGTGATCAATAATCGCATCAGCGAACATGTGTTCACCCGCCTTGCGCATATCGGGATCCCGACCCACTTTATCCGCCGCTTGAACATGCGCGAGCAACTTGTCCGGCAGGCCGAAATCATCCCGATCGAGGTGGTGGTGCGCAATGTCGCGGCAGGCTCAATCTGTAAACGGTTGGGTATGGAAGAAGGCGATCCCCTGCCCCACACTCTGATCGAATATTATTATAAAGACGATGCTCTGGGCGATCCGCTGGTTTCCGAAGAGCACATTGCGTGTTTCAACTGGGCCGGCCCGGAGGAAATGCAGGACATCGCCAGCATGGCGATCCGCATCAATGACTTCATGAGCGGCATGTTCGCAGCGATCGATATTCGCCTGATCGACTTCAAACTGGAATTCGGCCGCATATTCGATGGCGATTTCAGCCGCGTGATCCTGGCTGACGAGATCAGCCCCGACGGCTGCCGTCTTTGGGATATGAAGACAGGCGAGAAGCTCGACAAGGACCGTTTCCGGCGCGATCTGGGCGGCGAAAGCGAAGCTTATCAAGAGGTCGCGCGACGCCTTGGCCTGCTGCAGAATGACGACAACGGCCCCGGCGAAGTGTTCGATATGTCGAGCCATCGCAGCCGCCTGCGCGGGACGCCACCTCTTCCCAAGAAATAGGCCGCCCACAGCCTATTCGATTCAGTAATTTGTCAGCCTGTGCGAGGCAGGTAAGCATGCATCATGCGTTTGTTTGCCTCGTTAGCGACCCTTGTCGCAGTCGCCTTATCGCCCACGCCGTTGCTTGCGCAGGAAAGCGCGCCGGATGAGCCCGCTTGGGCATTCGAGGACAGCGACATTCCGGTCGACCCGGCATTCCGGTTTGGCGAGCTAGACAATGGCATGCGCTACATACTGCGGCAAAACTCTACGCCCGAAGACACTGCGCTGGTACGGCTGTATATCGGCTCCGGTTCGCTCGATGAAACTGATAGCGAGCGCGGCCTTGCGCACTTCGTGGAACACATGGCGTTCAACGGTTCAAAACGGATTCCCGAAGGCGAAATGATCCCTCTGCTCGAACGTGAAGGACTTGCGTTCGGGGCAGACACCAATGCCAGCACTGGCTTTGATCGTACGCTCTATATGCTCAATCTGCCGCGCAATGACGAGGACTTGCTGGAAACCGCGCTGATGTTGATGCGGGAGACCGCGAGTGAATTGCTGATCGAGCAGGAAGCGGTTGATCGCGAGCGCGGCATCATCTTGGCAGAACGGCGTGATCGCAACAATTTCGCATTCAAGGCAGCTGTTGACGGTTTTGAATTTGCTGCGCCGGACGCGCGGTTTGTCCAGCGCGTACCGATCGGAACGTTGGAGGTGCTCGAGAATGCCGACGCAGAGCATTTGCGCGGCTTTTACGAACGCACTTATGTGCCTGAAAACGCAGTGCTGGTGATCGTTGGCGATTACCCAGAGGAACTGCTCGAAGACCGCGTGAAGCACTGGTTTGCTGACTGGCAGGGTGGCGCAGAGCGAACCGATCCAATCACCGGGCCAGTCGACATCACCCGTACCAATGAAACCGACATCTATGTTGACCAGGCGCTCAACGAAACCGTCTCCGTCACGCGATACGCACCTTGGGAAGAGCGTAAAGACACGGTCGCAAATCGCCAACAGAACCTGCTGCGAGAGGTTGGTTACGGCATAATCAACCGGCGTCTAGCGACACTCGCGCGGGCAGAAAACGCACCTTTCAGAGCGGCAAGTTTTGGCACGAGCGATCTGTTCGAGGAAGCACGCTCTACGAGCCTGACTGTCACCACTTCAGATAACGAATGGCGCAGCGGAATGATTGCTGCCGGAACAGAGCTGCGCAAGGCGTTGCAGTACGGTTTCAGCGAAGCCGAGGTCGCCGAGCAAGTCGCACGTCTGCGCACAAGCATTGAGAACAGCGCTCGTTCTGCGAATACGCGCAGCAATGGTGCATTGGTCTCTGCCGCACTTGGTCTGGTGCAAGAGGAGAATGTCCCCTCCACACCGGAAAGCTCACTGGATCGCTTTGAAGCTTTCGCTGATGAGATTACGCCGGAGGTCGCATTCGCAGCCGTGCTGGCGGATACGGCTGAGCTGACTGACCCGTTGATACGGTATCAAGGCCGGACAGAGCCAGAAGGTGGCGCGGAAGGGCTAACCTCCGCATGGGCAGAGGTTGAAGCGGCAGTGATTACCGCGCCTGAATTCGCTGAAATGGCAGAATTCGCCTATCAGTATTTTGGCACTCGGGGTGACATCGTTTCCGACGAGACAGAGGAACGGCTCGGCATCCGCATGATCCGCTTCGCCAATGGCGTAATGCTCAATTTGAAACAGACCGATATCAACGAGGATCGCATTCAGTTCCGTGTGCAGCTCGATGGCGGCGACCTGCTGAATACCAAGGACGCACCGCTGACCACGGCATTGGTAAGTTCGCTGGCAGGCGGAGGTCTGGGCAAGCATTCACAAGACGAACTGGTCAGCATTCTGGCGGGCCGCAGCGTTCGCCTGGCGTTGTCTTCCGCCGACAAGGGTTTCCAGATGTCCGGAACCACGACCCCGCGCGATCTTTTGCTTCAGATGCAGCTGCTCACCGCAGGGATTACCGACCCGGGCTATCGCCCGGAAGCGATCGAACGTTTCCGCAGAGGTGTCGCGCAATTCTTCGCAAGCATGGATGCGACGCCGGGACAGGCGCTGGGCAACAATATCGGCGCAATCCTGTCTGATGGCGATCCGCGTTTCTCGCTTCAGTCTGAAGAAGCTTATAACGCGCTGTCATTCGATCGGTTGCGCGAAGACATCAGTGATCGTTTGGCCAATGGGGCGATCGAGATCGCCATGGTTGGAGATTTTGATCAGCAAGCAGCGATCGATGCTGTCGCAGCAACATTCGGCGCGCTGCCAGAACGCGAAGCCGAGTTCCAACCCCGCGAAGAAGCTCGTGAACGTACTTTCACCGCAGATCGTGAAACGCGCATCATCACGCATTCTGGCGAGCCAGATCAGGCGCTTATCCGGATTGTCTGGCCCACCACCGACGATACCGACCATGCAGAAAACATTCGTCTGAGCCTGCTTGCCCGCGTTGTCCAAATCCGCTTGCAAGAAGTGCTCCGCGAAGAGCTTGGCCAGGCCTATTCACCTGGCGCGAACAGTTCACTGTCGCGAACATGGCGCGATTACGGCACATTCGATATCAATGTCGCGGTTGATTATGAGCAAGTTGATGCAGCGAGCAGCGCGATCATGGGAATGATCGCGGGGCTGCGCGAAAGTGTGGTTTCAGACACGGTTGACAGGGCGCGCGCACCGCTGCTCGAACAGTATGACAATTTGCTCAAGACGCTGGGTGGCTGGATGTCGCTGGCAGACAATGCACAGAGTGAAGCGGAGCGGTTGGAACGGTATTTCAACGCACCAGACATGATCCGCGCAGTGACACCGGACGATATTCGTGGTGCAGCACAAACCTATCTCTCTCCGGATGAAGCAGTGCAGATCATCGTTGTTCCAAAGAGCGTTCAGGCTGAATAGTCGCATTTGCCGGTGGGCAACCACGTGCATCACGATTGCAACATGCACCCATCGCGCTATAGGGCTGCGCATATTGCGGGCACGCGCAAAGCCGCCATGCCCCACCAGAGGAGCTGCTCATGAAAGTCCGTGTCCTGGTTCGATTGAAGCCCGGAGTTCTCGACCCCCAAGGCCGCGCAGTCCACCATTCTCTTGAAGGGCTCGGTTTCGAAGGTGTTGAAGACGTGCGCATCGGGCGTGTTATCGAAATGGATCTGGCCGATGGTACAAGTGAAGCAGCCATCGATGATATGTGTCAGAAGCTGCTCGCCAACATGGTGATCGAGGATTACTCGATCGAAAAGCTCGGTCAGACGGAGCCCGCCTGATGTCTTTCCGCGCAGCTGTGATCACATTCCCGGGGTCCAATTGCGATCGGGACATGGCAGTGGCGATCGAGCAAGTCTCGGGTACCGCTCCCTTGCAGGTCTGGCATGGAGACGATGCCCTGCCACAAGGCCTCGACTTTATCGCGCTGCCTGGCGGTTTTTCCTACGGCGACTATTTGCGCTCTGGTGCCATGGCCTCGCGGAGCCCGATCATGAAAGCGGTGGTGAAAGCTGCCGAAGCAGGCGTGCCGGTCCTCGGCGTCTGCAATGGCTTCCAGGTGTTGACTGAGGCCGGTCTCTTGCCCGGCGCATTGATGCGCAACGCAGGCCAGAACTTCATCTGCCGAACGATGCCTTTGACGGTTGAAAACAACCAGACCCTGTTCACAAGCGCCTATGAAGCTGGTGAAACTGTCCGCATTCCGGTGGCACATCACGACGGTAATTTCTTCGCGGATGACGATACGCTGGACCGGATCGAGGGCGAAGGTCGCGTGGCGTTTCGCTACGCCGAACCGTGCAATGGCTCTCGCCGTGACATTGCGGGCATCCTCAATGCATCAGGCAATGTTCTGGGCATGATGCCGCACCCCGAACGTGCGATTGAAGACGTGCTGGGCAGCAGCAATGGCCGCCGCTTGTTTGAAAGCGTGATTGGAAGCCTGGTCAGCGCTTAGGCGCGTTGTTGATTGTGCCGCACGGCAAAGATCTTGCCGGCATCTTCGGCGGACATGGGCCTGCCGAAGTAGTATCCCTGGATCTTGTCGCAACCTAGCTCACGGATAAGCTTCGCTTGCTCGGGGGTTTCAACACCTTCAGCGGTGGTGGTCATTTCAAGACTTTGCGCCATCGCCACAACCGCACGGATAATCGCGAGGCTTTCTGCGCTTTGTTGTGCAGCGCCGATCACAAATGTTCGGTCAATCTTGATGGTCGAGAAACGCAGCTTGCGGATGTAACCCAGCGAAGAATAGCCTGTCCCAAAGTCGTCCAAGGCCACGCTGCAACCCAGAGCCATGACTTGCTCAAGCGCATTTCGCGCAACACTGGCATCGCGGACAAAGATGCTTTCGGTCACTTCGATCTCCAGCCTTTGTGGGCGAAGACCAATATCCCGACCGGAGCAGCCGTTTAGAACAGGGTTGAAGCAGTGATCAGAACTGCCACGATGGTCCAGACCACGGCGCTTTCCACGCCACCCGCCTTTGGGGCAAAGACCAGCAATGCGACCGACCACAGCAGACCGGACGCAACGGGCGTAACCAATTGGTACCGGAATTCCTCTTTGGTGATCCTGCGCTTGTTAGTGTCGGCCAAACCGTTGTCGAACCTCATGCCGCGCAGGTGTGCCCACTGCTCGTCCGCCGGATCATTCAGACCAAGAACTGCGGCAGTGGAAAAACGCATTGGTTCGTCAACAAAGGCAGATTCGTGCTCGCTCACGCCATCGCAGTTCACGCGGAAAGGTTATATTGCGGTAAATGCAGGCCTAATAATCGAATAGCCCGTCAGCCAAACGATCAAAATTGCTTCAGATTCGACCCTCGGCCGCCTTTTCCCAATTCTTGCCGTCAAAAGGCACGATTTTGGGAGCAAGCACCTCTGCATCATCGAGACAACGCAAGTTTACGCTCCAGTCATCCGGGTGCGAACGCGGCTGGTAGAAGCATTTGATACCGCAAGTCCTGCAAAAGAGATGTTCTGCCTCTTTCTTCCCGAAACGATAGCGCGCTTGCGCGTCAGGCGCGGCGATTAATACGAAGTCATCGTGCGGGATGAACAAGTGAACATAGGCAGTCTTGCTGCAGATCGAACAATTGCAATCCCACACTTCGGGGTTCGGGTCTGAAACAGCCGTGAAGCGCACTGCGCCACAATGACAACCGCCTGAAACCGAGACCTTTTCGCTCATTCAACAGTGACTGACTTGGCAAGGTTGCGGGGCTGATCGATATCCGTACCCTTCACACAGGCAACGTGATAAGCCAGCAGCTGAACCGGAATTGCATAGACCATAGGTGCGATTAGCGGGTGCACCCTGGGCATTTCAATGGTGGCCATGCAGCCCTCACCAGCCTCGGCCAGGCCTTTGGCATCAGAAATCAGCACGATCTTTCCGCCGCGCGCACGAACCTCTTCCATGTTGGAGACTGTCTTCTCAAACAACGGTCCTGACGGCGCGATAACGATGACCGGCACCTTTTCATCGATCAGAGCAATCGGGCCGTGCTTCATCTCGCCCGAAGCATAGCCCTCGGCATGGATATAGCTGATTTCTTTCAGCTTGAGCGCCCCCTCCATTGCGAGGGGGAAGTCCTGACCACGGCCGAGATAGAGCACATCGCGCGCTGGTGCAATTAGGTGCGCCATCGCAGCAATATCCTCGTCGTGATCAAGGGCTGCATTGAGCGAAGCCGGTACTTCGAGCAGGTGCTGAACCACCTCCTTCTCTTCCTCTCGGCTCATCCGACCTTTGGTCACCGCCATATGCGCCGCAAGCGCTGCAAGCACCGCCAATTGGCACGTGAATGCCTTAGTAGAGGCCACACCGATTTCTGGACCCGCATGCGTCGGAAGCAGCAGGTCCGCTTCACGCGCCATCGTGCTGGTCGGCACATTAACAACAACGCCGATGGTTTGCCTTGCCTGCTTGCAATGGCGCAGCGCCGCAAGCGTGTCTGCAGTTTCGCCGCTTTGAGAGATGAACAGCGCCAATCCGCCATCCTCCAGCACCGGATCGCGATAGCGGAACTCACTCGCAACATCCACGTCGACCGGGAGCTTCGCAAAATGCTCAAACCAGTATTTGGCCACCAAACCCGCGTAATAGGAGGTGCCGCAGGCAACTATGGTCAGCCGCTTGATGGCTGAAAGATCGAAATCGAACTGCGGCAAAGCGACTGAATTGTCTGATCGGCGCAAATAGGATGTGAGTGTTTGCGCGACGGCTGTTGGTTGTTCGAAAATCTCTTTCTGCATGAAATGGTGAAAATTGCCCTTCTCGACCGCAGCAGCGGATGCACCCGAATGGCGCGTTTCGCGCTCAACGGGATTGTTTTCTGCATCGAAGATTTCTGCACCCTCTTGCGAAATGACTGCCCAGTCACCTTCCTCCAGGTATGAAATCTGCTGAGTCAGATGGGCCAGCGCCAGCGCATCAGAACCAAGGTACATTTCACCATCGCCGTACCCGACAACAAGCGGTGAACCCAATCGCGCGCCGATCAGAATATCAGGGAATCGGCGAAACGTAATTGCAAGCGAAAAAGCACCCCGAAGCTTTGGCAAAACCTCTGCTACAGCCTCCTGAGGTGTGAGCCCGTTTTCTATCCGCACCGAAATGAGATGGGCGACTATCTCCGTATCCGTTTCGCTCTTGTATGTGCGATTTTCACCTTTCAGCTCATCCCGCAGAGACTTGTAATTCTCGATAATGCCATTGTGAACCAATGCCAGTTCATCGGTCATGTGCGGGTGGGCGTTACTTGTCGTCGGGGCACCATGCGTTGCCCAACGCGTGTGGGCGATCCCGACGGATCCGGCGGCCGGTTCTGCGCCTAGTACCTCGACCAGATTGGCAAGTTTGCCCGATGCCCGGCGGCGCACCAGCTCACCATCACTGATTGTGCACAGGCCCGCGCTGTCATAACCACGATATTCCATTCGGCGCAGACCTTCGACCAGTCGATCAGCGACCGGATCCGATCCGACTATTCCAATAATACCGCACATTGTTCTGACCCTGAATTGCTGTTTCGGATATGGCGGCGCTAGCGACCACGCCCTTAACTAGAGATTGCCCTTACTTGTATTGGCCCCTGCTTCAAGCCATCTCTTTGTCGCCAGTGCTTTGATGCCAAAGAAAAATGCCAGCGCCAATGATTATACATGCACCGATCAAAGTGATTACATCAGGCACATCGCCAAAAAACCACCAGCCAAGAATAGTCGCAACCAACATCTGAATGTAGGATGCCGGCGCCACCTGGGATGCGCCGGCGCGCATAGTCCCGAGATAGACGAGCCAATGCGCCGTCGTTGCAGTCAGAGCCACGAAGGCACAACGCAGCACGACATCGAACTGGGGCCACGAGATCGACAGTTCATCAATCGCAGAATACTCGCCAGCGATGGTCGCCATGATCAGGATTGGGGCAGCGATAACAGCCATATAGGCCTGCATCGCCAAAGCGCTGCCCGTGCCCGCAGATGCCCGGTTTGCAATAATCATCAATGAGAAAAACACAGCGGAAATCAACGGCAGGATTGCAAGCCAACCAATCTCAGCCAGATTGGGTCTGAGAATAAACGTCACACCGACCAATGCGGCAATGCATGCCGCCCAAACCGCTCTGTTCACTTTTTCGCCCAACAAAGGCCCGCTCAACACTGCTGTCAGCACGGGCGAGAGGAAGGTGATCGCCATTGTTTCCGCCAGAGGCATTACGAAGATCGCGGAGAAAAATGCCAAAGATGCGCCCGCGAGACAGAGGCCACGTGCGACTTGCAGCCAAGGCTTGTTCGGACGAAAGCCGGCTTTGCCTTCGCTCAGCCCAAGCAATGCACTGAGCGCAATGGCACCGATTGTGAAGCGCAGGGCTGCGACGGCTGTCACTGGCCAATCGCCTGCCATGCTTTTTAGCACCGCATCACCCACCGAAAGTGTGGCAAAGCCAATAACTGCAAGCAGAATCCCGGAACGCGTATCTTGCAATCTTCGCCAATCAGTTTGTGTGTTCAGGCCAGTCGTGGTTGATAGACATAATTCATGCCTGGGCAAGCCGATTTCGTCTTGGGCAAGCCTCGCTCAAAGCCACGCTGCCATAGGCGGCAATCTTAGGAAAATAATAAGGTTTCCCATTTATTCACCATTCATCGAGAGGCACTGTTCGCGAATTGTGGACATGCCGAATTGGAATTGAATCAGCCGCTTGGGGGCCAAGGAATGAGCGCATTCGGCAAAAAGACCGGACCTGGGGGAATGAAGCCCGGGGCACGTCCATCTTTTGGCGTTGCACGACCAATGAAGTCGGGCGAGAAAGCTGATGCCGAAGGGTCCGAAGAAAGGGGCGGCAATCAGTTCCCGCCGCTTCCGAACGGTGGTGGCTCGGCTGAGCCGGCGCCCGCCGCGCCTAAACCAGCGCCATCATCTGGCAATCCCAATTACGACGCGATGGCGCGCCTGTCTGAGCGCATGAATGCAACACATGCGACTGATTCGGAAGTCGGTGGCTTCGAAGCCAGCATTCACAAGATCAAAGAGCAAGTGCTGCCACGTTTGCTTGAACGTGTCGACCCCGAAGCCGCGGCCACGCTGACCAAGGATGAACTGTCGGAAGAATTCCGCCCGATCATCATGGAATTGCTCGCAGAGCTTAAGGTCACTCTGAACCGCCGCGAGCAATTCGCACTTGAGAAAGTACTGATTGACGAATTGCTGGGCTTTGGCCCGCTCGAAGAATTGCTCAACGACCCCGATGTTTCGGACATCATGGTCAATGGCCCGCAGCAGACCTACATCGAGAAAAACGGTAAGCTGAAGCTGGCCCCTATCCAGTTCCGCGATGAAAGCCACCTGTTCCAGATCGCGCAGCGTATCGTGAACCAGGTTGGTCGCCGCGTTGACCAGACCACCCCACTCGCCGATGCCCGCTTGAAAGACGGCTCGCGTGTCAACGTGATTGTGCCGCCACTGTCGCTCAAAGGCACAGCCATCTCGATACGTAAGTTTTCCGAGAAGCCGATCACCTTGGACATGCTCAAGGAATTCGGCTCGATGAGCGATAAGATGTGTACCGCGCTGAAGATCGCTGGAGCTAGCCGGATGAATATTGTCATCTCAGGTGGTACGGGTTCGGGTAAAACAACCATGCTCAACGCCTTGTCGAAAATGATCGACCCGGGCGAGCGTGTTCTGACCATTGAGGACGCGGCGGAGCTTCGCTTGCAGCAGCCCCACTGGCTTCCGTTGGAAACCCGTCCACCCAACCTCGAAGGCCAAGGCGCGATCACCATCGGCGACCTGGTGAAGAACGCCCTCCGTATGCGCCCGGACCGTATCATTCTGGGTGAGATTCGTGGCGCGGAATGTTTCGACCTTCTCGCCGCCATGAACACCGGCCACGACGGCTCCATGTGTACGCTTCACGCCAACAGTCCGCGCGAGTGCCTGGGCCGTATGGAAAACATGATCCTGATGGGCGACATCAAGATCCCGAAGGAAGCTATCTCGCGCCAGATCGCGGAATCGGTTGACCTGATTGTTCAGGTGAAACGTCTGCGCGACGGTTCACGCCGCACGACCAACATCACCGAAGTTATAGGGATGGAAGGCGACGTGATCGTGACCCAGGAACTGTTCAAGTTCGAGTATCTGGAAGAGAGCGACGACGGCAAGATCCTTGGCGAGTTCCGCTCAAGCGGCTTACGCCCTTACACGCTGGAAAAGGCGCGTCAGTACGGCTTTGATCAGGCGTATCTTGAGGCTTGCCTGTAAGGATAGCGGTCTATTGCGAGAATAGAGCTGTCGGCAACGAGAGCGCCAACAGGCCCCCTCCGATGATCGCGCATGCCAGAAACACGAGAGTCCACGGCACCCATCCCACACGATCGAGCCGCGCTAGCCGCTCGCGCCGCGAACGCAGACGGTCCATAATCAGTGCAAAAATCGCCACGGCAATGAAAACTCCTCCTAAAAGAGCGACTTGATGGGCTTCGCTGGCGAATAGAAACGGGTTTGAATTTTTCACAGGGCGCATTTGGAGGCACTGAAGACGAAGAGCAATGCTTTCCGCGCTTGCGTCACCTTTCAACCGCCTTACAGCGGAAGCGTGACCAGCGAAGCCCCTGCCCAACGCCCCATGTTTGCCTTGCTGATCAGGCTTGCCGCGGCTGCAACACTGTCGGTGATGGTAGCACTGGTCAAACTGGCGAGCGAAAGCGGCCTGTCACTGCCAGAGATATTGTTTTGGCGACAATTGCCAACAATCCCGATCATTCTCTTGCTCTTCTGGAGCACAGGTAAACTGTCGCAACTGCGATCGAAGCGCCTTGGACAGCATGGCATGCGCGCTGCACTCGGGATCGGTGGCATGTTCCTGAATTTCGGTGCAGTCACATTGCTGCCTCTGGCAGAAGCTACCAGTTTCAACTTCACTTCAGCCATCTGGGCAGTCATCCTGTCCGCACTGATCCTGCATGAGAAAGTCGGGCTTTGGCGGTGGGGCGCGGTCGCGCTTGGCTTTGCCGGTGTCCTGGTGATTGCACAGCCCGGCAGCGGTCAGGTCCCTGTGTTCGGTGCCAGCGTTGCATTGGGTGCCGCGTTCATGATCGCGCTAATCTCTATCTATATCCGCGACCTGACCAAGACCGAGGGCTCGCTGACGATCGTATTCTATTTTGCATTGTTTTCACTGCTAGCACTGGCGATCCTCTTGCCATTTTTCTGGCAGACCAAGTCTGCCGAGCAGTGGTTTTACCTCATCGCTTTGGGCGTCAGCGGCCTGCTGGGGCAATATTTGCTGACCAGTGCCCTTCGATATGGAAGTGTGTCGAGCGTGATCGTGATGGATTACTCCGCGCTGATCTGGGCCGCACTGCTAGGCTGGTCGCTGTTTGATCGCTTGCCTCCGGCAACGACCTGGCTCGGCGCACCTTTGATCGTCGGAGCCGGCTTGCTGATCGCATGGCGGGAACAGCAGTTGAATATCGCCAGAAATCGATCTCACACGATCGAGCCATCCTAGCCGCTCGCGCTGCGAATGCAGCATATCGATGGAGTGAGGCAGCGGAGCGATGATCCACAGATCGCAGGTGGTTTGCGTCACGAATGATTGCTGCTGTTGCCGTGGCGTTCGGGTGGCGACTTGGCGCACCCGTAAGCAAAGGATACGCAAACTATGCGCAAGACGCTGATTGTAGCTGCGCTGGCAGCAATGACTTTGGCCACCGCCGCATGCAACACTGTGCGCGGCGTGAGTGACGACCTCAAGTCGGTCGCCGACGCGGTTGACGAAGAAACTTAAGCTTCGTCTATCCGGCGACACACCAGAATCAAGTTATTGGCGGGCAATTCGTAGCGGTTTGCTCGCCTGAAACCCGTTTGCGAAGCAAGTCTGTCGACGTCGATTGTCGAGCGCAGCCCCCATCGCGGATCGCGTGCCTTCAGACTTGCATCGAATCCCAGATTCGACTGCGCAGTCTCCACATCCGGTTCAACATAAGGTCCGTATAGGATCAGTGGCGCAGTACCCGTCAGCAATCGCGCGGCGCCCGCAAACAATCCCTCGCTCGCTTCCCATGGGCTGATGTGCACCATATTGATGCATAATATCGCATCAGCCTGATCAGTCGGCCACTGATCGGATAGCGCATCGAGTTGCAAAGGCGGGCGAAGGTTGGCGCTCCCTTCATCGTCCCGCCACGCCTCGATTGATGCGCGCGCCTCCTCGCTGGGGTCGCTGGGTTGCCAGATCAGATCGGGAAATCGCGACGCAAAATAAACAGCATGCTCACCGGTTCCACTCGCCACTTCGAGCACAGTGCCGGACGCAGGCAATTCCTTTGTCAGAACTGCTGCGATGGCATCACGGTTGCGCAAAGTGGCGGGCGCATACTTCTTCACAAGCGGCGCTAGCTGACCTGCCGCTCCTGCCCAGCCCAATAAGGCTCGCGCAGCTGCCGGCGCAGGATCTTTCCGGACGGGTTTCGCGGCATTTCAGCGATCACATCAACACTTTTGGGCGCTTTGAATGCGGCCACGCGTTCGCGCGCATAAGCGATGATGTCACCTGCCTCGACATTGTGGCCAGGCTTGCAAACCACGCATGCCTTGACCTCTTCACCCCATTGCTCGCTTGGCACGCCGATCACAGCAACTTCGGCGACTGCCGGGTGGCCGAAGATCGCGTTCTCGACCTCGGCCGGATAGACGTTTTCTCCGCCAGATATGATCATGTCCTTGATACGGTCTTGAATATAGATGTAGCCGTCTTCGTCCATGATCGCCGCGTCACCGGTGTGCAGCCAGCCATCCGCATCAATCGTTTCGCGCGTCGCATCGGGAAGTTGCCAGTATCCCGCCGTGTTCGAAGGTGACTTGACGCAAACCTCGCCGATCTCGCCCAGCGGCACCTCCTTGTTGTCAGGGCCGCGCACTTGAATCTCTGCACCCGGCACGGCCTTGCCCGCAGAGCGCATCCGCTGGTTGCCTTCGAGCGTGTGATCTGCGGGTGGCAGGATCGAGATCGTGCCCGATGTCTCAGTCATGCCGTAGGCCTGCAGGAACCCGGCATTTGGCATGGTTCGCACGGCTTCTTTCAAAAGTTCCAACGGCATCGGCGCAGCGCCATACATCAGATATTTCAGCGCGCTGAAATCGGTTTCTGCCGCGCGCGGATGTTGTACCACCATTTGCAGGGCTGCCGGTACGATAAACATATGCGTGGCGCCATTCTCGATCGCTTCGAGTACGCCCACAGGCGTGAATTCTGCTTGTATGAGCGTGCGGATGCCGTTGACGATGGCAATGTTGACGAGGCCCGTCCCGCCAATATGCGAACACGGCATGGCGACCAGCATACACTCGCCACCTTCATAGAAATTCCATTCCAGCCCCGCTTCATTGCCCGGGTTACGCAGACCCAGCAAATTGGCGTTGGACAACATCACACCTTTGGGATTGCCGGTGGTTCCCGAGGTATAGAGCTGCAGTACGGGCTCGTCGTCGCCGACCCGCTCGTGCTCGCCCGGTTCGGTGGCTGCAATTGCCCTGCGCGTTTGCGCTTCGCCCATGACGATTGGATTGGCTGGCAATTCAGAAGCGATCTTCGCGGCAGTCTCTGTAAAATCCTCACCGGTAAAGACGATCTTCGCGCCTGTATCCTTCAGGATATAGGCGATCTCCGGTGGGGCCAACCGCCAGCCAACCGGTACCATCACAACACCTACGCGCGCAGAAGCAAGATAAAGCTGGCAATAAAGGTCAGAGTTCTTGCCAAGCCAAGCAACCCGATCTCCCTTGGTCACACCATTTGCCGCCATAAGCGCGATGATACGGCGCGTATTCTCCTCAAGCTGAGAATAGCTTGTCGTTCGACCTTCCTGCTCAAGTGCTGTGTCATCAGGGCGTGCGCGGGCCCAGAAATTCAGGATGTCGTCAAAATTGATGAAGGCGTGATAGGCATTCTGGCCCATGGCGTGATCTCTCCCCGTGATCCTCTTTTCAAGGACTCTAAGAGAAAACGCTCGGTGGGCAAACTGTTCCTTTGATCTGCTCTAGCTCCAGCGGCCCTGCGCGCGTGCCCTGCCCTCCCGGATCACCAACCACAGGAACAACCCAAGCGGGCCAGCCATTAGCGTGAAGAACAGGATCGGCGCTTGCAGGAAGCGCGAAAAGTCCTTTGCATCGGCATCGCGTGCGATCCAGATACCTACGAACAGATCAAACGCCAGATAGTGGATCCAGCCAACCGTAATACCGCCATCGCTGGCAAAGACCGCGCGGACACCTTCGATGCTGCTGAAATTGGCTGAACCATCGCCACCAACCGCGTCAAATGTGCCTGTCATGATCCCGATCAGGCCAAAAGCGTAGGTGAGGCTCAGACCGCCCACCATCAGGTAAAGAAGAGCGCTGAGCAAGGCCGGCCATCGCGGCAGAAACACTAGCGCGACCCAAGCGATGAGCGCGACCATATTGGCAGCACCGAAAATTGCGTCCCAGTTCATTCACTCTCTCCCGATTTTACCCACTGGCGCGCGCATCGCACAATCTGGTCATGCGTATGCGTAAACCTGCCCGATGCCTTTCGGCCCGCAAAACCCAGCGCTGCCTGCGCCACCACTCGGGCATCGATAGATCGGTAGTCGCGATATTTCCCGCCCAGAAATGGATCGATCAGGGGCGCAATCAATTGCCCGATACCTTCGCCGGTTCGCTGGTCATTCTCTCTGGGACCGCGCAACAATCCCGGTTGCAAAAGGTCCAGACGCTTGAAGCCGATCCTGGACAGCTCTGCTTCAGTCTCACCCTTGACCCGTAGGTAGAAGTTCTTGGCGCGTGCATTGGCGCTGATGGAGCTGACCGCAACCATCCGGGTCACTCCCGCATCTTTGGCGGCGCGAGCTGTTTTGATGACAAGATCATGATCAATCGCGCGAAATGCCTCTTCGTCACCACCCACCTTTTTCATTGTCGTACCGAGAGCGCAGATCAATGCTGTGGGTCGCAATGCCTCGAACACGTCGCCCCATTTCTCAAGTTCGGCAACGAACAATTCCATCCGCGCGCCATGCGGCAGCTTAACTTCGCGACGTGCAATCGCCACCAGTCGTACGTCAGGCCTGCCGATGCATTCTTCGATCACACGCCGACCGACAAGGCCCGTTGCACCCACTAGCGCTACACGAAGTGGCTCAAACATTGGTCAATCCGCTCGGTCGTTCCCCATAGATTGCGGCACAACGCTCAATCGCGAAACGGTCGCTCATCCCGGCAATGAAGTCAGCAATCATCCGCGCACGTTGAGGGTTTTCAGCAGGAAGATTCGCTTTCCATTCTTCCGGCATAAGGCTGGCGTCCTGAGCATAAGCTTCAAACAGTTTTGCCACCACCTCGTGCGCGCGCTTAGCGGCTGCCACCTGATCCGAATGGTAGTAAAGCTTGGCGTACATGAACTCTTTGAGGCCGCGCTCTTGCTCTGCGAAGGATGGCGAGAATCCACCGAGCTGGCGCCCTGCCCCACGCACTTCTTCAACCGAACCAATTCCGGCAACCTGCGCCTTGGTATGGGTGATGACATCATTGACCATCAGCCCGATCTGATCGCGCACCAGCTCGCGCTGCAACCGGTCACGCGGCGCATTGGGGTAACGCCTTTCAACCGCGCGCCATTGGTCCTTCAACAGATCAAGTTCGAGTAGATCTTCAAGCGCCAGGAAACCCGCGCGCAGCCCATCATCAATGTCATGATTGTCGTAAGCGATGTCATCCGCCACTGCTGCAACCTGCGCTTCCAGCGAAGGCCACTGCTCGAACTTAAGCGGGAAAGCCTCGTCCAGCTCCGCCAGAGCCCAGTTTGGGGCTTCGATCGGCCCGTTATGCTTGGCCAGTCCTTCAAGCAGATCCCAGGTCAGATTGAGACCGTCATGGCCGGGATACGGGCTTTCAATCCGCATGATCGTGCGCAACGATTGCGCATTGTGGTCAAATCCGCCGTGGCGCTCCATCGCTTCGCACAAAGCATCTTCGCCTGCATGTCCAAACGGCGGGTGGCCCAGATCATGCGCCAAACACAGTGCTTCAGTCAGGTCTTCATCAAGTCCAAGACTGCGCGCGATCACCCGCCCGATTTGCGCGACCTCAAGACTATGCGTCAGCCGCGTGCGATAATGATCGCCCTCTGGTGAGATAAATACCTGCGTCTTCGATCGAAGCCGCCGGAAACTCATCGAATGGATGATCCGATCCCGGTCGCGCTGGAATTCGCTTCGCGGACCACGCGCGCCGGCGCGCTCTTGCGGAAATTCGCGACCCCGACTGATTTCAGGATTGGCTGCGTATGGCGCTCTCATTGCCCGCAGCGACTAAGTTAACCGCGCGCCCGCGACAACAGGAACAATAAGGCAACACCGTTTAGCTGTGTGGATTATCGCGACGAAGCGTCGCCAATATCACCCCTCGGGCTCCGCAGGCATCAGCTGTTCAATCCATTGGCGCAAGTCATCGAAGCTTTGCGCGGCATGTTCCTGCTGCGGAATGTGACCGATTTCTGGATAAGCGACAAAAATATTGTTCGGAAGATGCTGCGCGTACCATTCACCCGCGGCGAGGGGTATCAACGCATCTTCTTCCCCCCACATGACCAATGTTGGAACCTCCAATGCCTCAATCTGCTCCTCCGAATAGACCACTCGCGGCGTAGCGAAACGCTGCATCGTTGCCTGCCGGTTGCCGGGCAAACGTGCGAGCTCCCAATAGCGGTCAATCTCAGCATCGGTCACAATGTCCTGGTTCGAGACTGATTGTGAAAGGCTTCGTTCGAAGATCGAGCGCGGCATGAAGTGGCGCGCCACGTCCCGCAGTACCGGCGTTTGCGCGATGCGGAAACCGAGCGGCGGCGGCCCATCACGCTCGATTGGCGCGCCGCTGGCATCGACCAGAACCAGCCCGGCCAACCGATCCGAATGCTCAAGCGCGTAACCAGCTGAAATCCATCCGCCCATGGAATTACCGCCAAGAATGAATTCCTCCACGCCAAGTGCATCCGCAACAAGGCCTACGTCCTTGGTGAAACTCGCCAGGGTATAGTCTTCATCGGGAGCAGCACCTGTCAGCCCATGCCCGCGCTGGTCATACCGGATCACGCGATAGTCAGCCTTGAGCGCCTCTACCCACGGTTCCCATGTGTGCAGATCCGCATTCGAACCGTGCAGCAAGATGATCGGCATACCATCACACGCGCCTTCGTCGCGCAGATGAACGGTAAGACCATTGGAAAGCTCGACAAATTGCGAGGGCTCGCCTCCGTACTTGGCACGCATCTCCGTGGCATCTGTGTCTGGCGTTCGGAAGAACAGGAAAGCGATCACCAACAAAGCGACCAGTACGCCAAGAATTCGCAGCACCCACTTCATCCGAAACTCTCCACAAACAACTCAGCGCTTGGTGTGACAGCTAAACCCATGGAAATGCAAGCATAGGGAAATATCAGCGACCATACGAAGCCGCTTGAAGCGTGGGTAAACGACGAATTCGACGAGAAGAAAACACGACAATACGTCGCATCTACACTTTTGACCTTGTTAACAATCGCCTGCCAGATGTGTGCACGCGTAGCTTGGAATGCGTATACAATCACGGGAGGTCTTCCACTTGGCTGGTATCTTGGGCTACGCGCTACTTCCGTTTGCCCTGTTTCCTGTGACCTTTCTTTTGATCTATTCCAGTGCCAATGGAGTGAGCGATCTCGACGAACTATCCTACGGGTTGGCGGTTCTTGTCTGGCTCGCCTGCCAATTCTTTTTGGCGGCGATTTTCATCCCTTGGGCGAACAGCTGCCTAGGGGAAATCCGCAACCAAAGATACTTTGAGCCGGAAGGCTCCGACCCACCGGCCTAGTCCAGAAACGTCTCAAAGGCGCAGCTACCGCCAGCGCGAACGAGCACTTCCAGCGCTTCACGATCTTCAACGCGTTCAAGCCGTGTCAACGCCTCCCGCCCGCTTAACGGAACGACATCCTCGCCCTCTTCAGGCCCCAACCGTTCAAGTTTTCTTAGTTGAGGCAGTGTCAGTCGGTCGACCATCTTGGGTGCCATGCATTCGGCCATTTCCGGGCTGACACCGGCGTCTGTCAGAGCTCGCTCTACGCGCCGCTCAGTCACACGGTCGAACGCGCCGAGGTAATACGCCGCACCGACACCAGCCGCGATCAATAGAAGAAAGATCAGGAGTTTTCGCAAGCGGTTCGCAACCTAATCCAGCGCCTTCACGATCTCTTCGACCATCTTCTTTGCATCGGACAGCAGCATCACTGTCTGGTTCATGTAGAACACGTCATTGTCCACGCCGGCATAGCCCACGCCGCCCATGCTGCGCTTGATGAAGAATACCTGCTTGGCCTTGTCCACGTCGAACACCGGCATGCCGTAAATCGGGCTGCTCTTGTCCGTTTTCGCTGCCGGGTTCACCACATCATTCGCGCCAATGATGAAGGCGACATCGGCCTGCGCAAATTCGCTGTTGATGTCTTCGAGCTCAAAAACCTTGTCATAGTCGACGCTGGCCTCCGCGAGCAACACGTTCATGTGCCCCGGCATACGTCCCGCCACAGGGTGGATCGCGAATTTAACTTCCACACCCTTTTCTTCGAGCATGTCGCACATTTCGCGCAATGCGTGCTGCGCCTGCGCCACTGCCATGCCATAACCCGGTATGATAATAACCTTCTCTGCCTGCTCCAGCATAAAGGCGGCATCTTCCGCGCTTCCTTGTTTGTATGGGCGCGCTTCGCGGGCTTCGCCGCCGCCGCTCGAATCATCCGCGCCAAATCCGCCTGCGATTACGCTGATGAAGCTGCGGTTCATCGCGCGGCACATGATGTAGCTCAGGATCGCGCCTGAAGAGCCAACCAGCGCGCCGGTGATGATCATCGCCGTATTGCCCAGCGTGAAACCCATCGCCGCCGCGGCCCAGCCCGAATAGCTGTTCAGCATCGACACCACCACCGGCATATCCGCCCCGCCGATCGGGATAATCAGCAGAAAGCCGATCAGGAAAGCCGCGATTGTGATGTAAATGATCAGCTGGCCTTCACCACCTCCGCCTGCTCCGGACATCGCATAGGCGGCGATCATTCCAAGGATCCCAACAAGCGTGCCCAGATTGATCACATGGCGCATGGGCAGCAGGATCGGATTGCCGCTCATCCGGCCAGAGAGCTTCAGGAACGCAATGACAGAGCCGGAGAATGTGATCGCACCGATCGCGATCCCCAGCCCCAATTCAACCCGGCTGACCATCAAGATCTGTCCTGCTGCATCGGTTATCCCGAATGATGCCGGATCAAGCCAGGCCGCAAGGCCCACCACGACAGCTGCCAGACCGACCAGTGAGTGGAAGCCCGCAACCAGTTCCGGCATGGCCGTCATGGCGATTTTGCGCGCGACAGTCACGCCGATGACCCCGCCAAGGGACATGGCTATCCCGATTTCGGCGATATTGGCGATCTCATGCGTTACCAGTGTGGTGACAACTGCGATCAGCATGCCGAGCATGCCATAGCGGTTGCCCGCGCGGCTAGACGCCGGGCTGGATAGTCCGCGCAACGCAAGGATGAAGAACACGCCTGCAATCAGATAGGCCAGCATCGCCCACGCAGGGGTCCCTGCGCCATCAGCAGCACTCGCGAGAATGGAGAAGCTCATCACTTCTTCTCCTTCTTCTTGTACATTGCCAGCATGCGCTCCGTGACGGCAAAGCCGCCAAAGATGTTCACGCTCGCAAGTACCACGCCAAACAAGCCAAGATATTTGGCCGTCACGCTACCCGCTTCAGCCGAGGCGATTAACGCGCCAACGATAATCACACTGGAAATCGCATTGGTCACTGCCATAAGCGGCGTGTGCAGTGCTGGCGTAACCGACCAGACCACGTAATAGCCGACGAAGCACGCCAGCACGAAGATCGAGAGGATTGAGATAAAGTCCATTATCCGTTCTCCTTCAGTCTCTTATTCACAACCTCGCCGCCTTGCGTCAGGCGCACGGCATCGCCGATTTCCTCGTCAAGCACCGGTTTGCCCGCTTCCTTATCCCAGAACGCGCTGAGGAAATTGAACAGATTGCGTGCAAACAGCGCCGAGGTGTCGGGCGCGAGATGTGCGGGCGTATTCGAATAGCCCATGATAGTGACACCGTGGCGCACCACCAGTTTGTCGGGCTTGGAGCCTTCGACATTGCCGCCTTGAGCGACAGCCAAGTCGAAGATCACACTGCCCGGCTTCATGCTCTTGATCTGCTCGTCTCTGATCAGTCGCGGCGCTGCGCGGCCCGGGATCAGCGCCGTTGTGATCACAATATCCTGTTTGGCGATATGGCCGGACACCAGTTCGGCTTGCGCCTTCTGGTATTCCTCGCTCATCTCGGACGCATAACCGCCCGCACCTTCACCTTCGATCCCCTCGACGCTTTCAACGAAAATCGGCTTCGCGCCCAGCGACTGGATCTGTTCCTTGGTAGCGCTACGTACGTCAGTAGCAGAGACTTGCGCACCCAAGCGCTTGGCCGTAGCAATCGCCTGAAGCCCGGCAACGCCCACGCCCATGATAAAGACGCGTGCAGCCTGCACCGTACCCGCAGCAGTCATCATCATCGGGAATGCGCGGCCATATTGGTTGGCCGCAGCGATCACAGCTTTGTAGCCGGAAAGGTTCGATTGGCTGGAAAGCACATCCATGCTCTGCGCACGCGTAATGCGCGGCATGAATTCCATGGAAAGCGCTTCGAGCCCAGCCTTCGCATAGGCCTCGACACGGTCTCTTGCACCAAATGGATCGAAAGTCGCCGCCACCCATGCGCCTGGCTTGGCGCCATTGAGCAGTTCTAGATCCGGAGCCTGCACGCCCAGCACGATATCCGCGCCTTTGACCGTGTCCGCAGCCGAGCCCACACTCGCGCCAGCCTCGGCATAGTCTGCATCACTGATAGAGGCGGTGTCGCCTGCGCCGCTTTCGACAGCGAGCTCTGCGCCAAAACCGGCGAATTTCTTGACTGTCTCAGGCGTGATCGCCACGCGCCGCTCTCCGGCTGCGCGTTCCTTCAATACCGCGATGCGCAATGCCACAAGCTTATTCGGCAATCAGCATGATTACGAACAAAGTGATCACTGCAATGATCGGAATCGACCATTTAAGCAAGGAAATGAACCCGCCGTAGGTCTTATTGACTGATTTCATGTCATGCGAAGCCATCAAGTTTGATCCTTTTTCAGAGGTTTGCTTACAATGCGGGGATTTGCCCCGTTTGTTGAATGATCCGTTCCGTATCGAAGCATCGAACCAAGCTCAAGCCCCTCACTACTCTCAGCCCTCAAAATACAGCAACGCTACACTCGATCACTTATTAGGGCAACGACCTATAAAGCCGGGCTTTATCCAATTTGAGATACGATAGCATTAATAAGGTCTTTACCCCTAGCTCTTATTCTCGCGTTTTGTTTCACGGCGGGACGAAATTGAACAATGGACACGGGCGATAGCCGCATTCTGATGCTGATCGACGATGAGCCTGCGCAATGCCGGTTGATCAGCGCGCTTGCCGCACGCGAAGGCTGGCGCACCATTGTTGCGCCTAATTCAGACACTGCCATCGCATTACTTGGCACCCGTGACGGGATGCAAACTGCCGCCATCATCCTTGACCAATGGGTGCCGGGCGACGATGCCTGTCAATTGATCGAAGAATTAAAGCGTAGACGCCCCGCTCTGCCAATTCTGATGCTGACGACCAGCACCTCACCGCTGCTTGCAGTCGAAGCCATGCGCGCAGGCGCAACCGACTATCTGATCAAGCCGGTCGCGCCCGATCGCTTGCTAGAGGCGCTGCGCAGCGCAACCGAAGGCGAAAAGGCACAGGACGAGCTTCAGCCGCTGGCAGAAAAGCTCAATGCCTCGCTCGATTTCGATGCCATGGTCGGAACCGCCCCAAAATTTCGCACTGCGCTGGCTCAGGCAGCCAAAGCTGCGCGAGGTCACAACCATGTCTTGATCGAAGGCGAGGCAGGCACTGGCAAGGAAATGCTGATGCGCGCGATGCATGCAGCAAGTCCGCGTAGCAAAGCGCCATTCCGCATCATCAACCTCGGCGGAGTTCCGGCAACTTCTGTCGAGTCCGTCCTGTTCGGACATGAGCCAGGAGCCTTTGCCGGCGCGTTCGATCGTCAGATTGGCGCTCTGCAACAATGCGATGGCGGCACGCTGGTTCTGGACGAGATCGATCGGATCATTGAGGCAGTGCAAAGCAAGCTTCTGGAAGTATTGACCAGCGGCATTGTGCGCCCGCTAGGCGCGACACACGGTTTCCGCGTCGACGTGCGTTTGCTGAGCGCCGGCAATCTGCCGTTGAAGCAGCTCGCACAGAATGGCCAGTTTGATACGGACCTCGTCGAGAGACTGGCGCAAACAACAATCAAATTGCCTGCATTGCGGGAGCGGGCAGGCGATATTCCCGCCCTCACCCGCCACTTCCTGTCGCGCATTGGCGAGCAGCCAGGCCTGAGACACCTGTCTATTTCGGATGGCGCGCTATCACTGCTCAAAGCCTATGATTGGCCGGGCAATGTGCGGCAACTGCAGGCAGTGCTGTTCCGCGCAGCAGTGTTCTGCGACAAGCAAACGTTGACCGCAGAGAGCTTCCCGCAGCTCAGCGAATTGCTAGGCGAACCGGTCGACACCGACAGCAGTATTCAGGACGGCGCAGGAGTGATGCTTTACACCGAGGACGGCAACCTTCGCGCGCTGGAAGAGATCGAGGCAGACGTTATCCGCTTGGCAATCGGCCATTATCGCGGTCGCATGACCGAAGTCGCACGCCGCTTGGGCATTGGCCGTTCGACGCTCTATCGCAAGCTTTCAGATCTGGGCATCGACAACGCAGCGTGAATTGCCTAGCCCGTGCGGCATGGCAAAACTCAAAGACAAAATCTGTGTAGTCACCGGCGGAGCAAGCGGCATTGACCGTGGCACCTGTGACGCATTTGCGCGCGAAGGTGCGCGCGCGATCCTGACTGATATCGATGAAGAAGAAGGCATAAAAGCTGCCGCAGAAATCGGCTGCGAATTCTTTGCGCTCGACGTGCGTGACAAAGCGCAATGGGCTCGGCTGGCCTATGCTTATCCGCAGATCGATGTTCTGTTCAACAATGCCGGGGTAACCGGCTTTGAGAGCAGCGCCGGTCCGCACGATCCCGAAAACTGCTCGCTCGATGACTGGCACGCGGTCCACGCGGTCAACACCGATGGTGTGTTTCTTGGCTGTCGATACGCGTTCAAGGCCATGAAAGCGAAATGCAGCAGATCTATCATCAACATGTCTTCACGCTCTGGCCTGGTCGGCATTCCTGGCGCGGCCGCATACGCCGCCAGCAAAGCTGCGATCCGCAATCACAGCAAATCCGTTGCGCTTTATGCCGCCCAGCAAGGATGAAAGATCCGTTGTAACTCGATCCACCCCGCCGCTATCCTGACCCCGATCTGGGAACCGATGATCGGCGATGGTCCAAACCGCGAAGAGAAGATGGCTGCGCTGGTCGCTGATACGCCATTGAAACGTTTTGGGACGATCGAAGAAGTCGCTCAGCTCTGCGTTTTTCTCGCCAGCGATGAAAGCGGTTATATGACCGGCAGCGAGTTGACACTGGATGGCGGCTTGCTCGCAGGCAGCGCCGCTTCTCCAGGCTAACCGATCACCACTCGACCGTACGTGAAACCCGCGTTTCACCCTGGCTGCCGCGCATGCCCATGGTGAATGTCTTCGCCTCCCAATCGATTTCGACCAGTCCGAAATTCTCTTCCGATATGAAGTCAGTCAGACGCTTGGGATCGGGCTCGCGCGCGGTGTTCCGCTCTGTCGAAGAGAAGGAGTAATTCATAGAAGAGCTGGTCAGTTCCCAAAACTGCTCACCAGCGGCCTGCGGCGTATCAGTGTAGATCCCACCCGCATGGCGATCGCCAGACAGCAACACCAAACCGCTGTCTTCGCGTGCCGCCAGCATGGCATAGAGCTTCTCACGCTCCAGCGGCAGATTTTCCCACGCCTCGTAATCATGCGCGTCCGTCAGAACCTGAATCGAGGAAACCACAATCCGCAGATCAGCCGGTTTCGCCAGTTCCTGCTCAAGCCATTGCCACTGCGCATCGCCTAGCATGGTCTTGGATGGATCACTGCTCGGCTGATAGGGGCCCAAAGGCGGGCGCTCGTTTTGATAAGGCATGGTCTCCAGATCGGAGCGGAAGAAGCGCGTGTCGAGCGTGATGATCTGCGTGACCTTGCCATCTTCGCCGAACATCCGGCTTTCGTAGATGCCGGGCCGCGACTTTACTTCATCAGACGAACCCCAGAATGTCTCGAAGATCGTCTCCGACCATCCACGATAGGCGAAGCTCGCTCCGCCGTCGTTGAAACCATAATCGTGATCGTCCCAAGTGATCATCATCGGCACCTGCGCGCGGAAGGCAGCCAGCTCGGGTGTTTCAGCCATAACGCCATAGGCTTCGCGCAATGTCGCCAGTGCTGCGTCACCATCCCACATCTGATCACCGTAATTGTTGTCGCCGATGAACAGGAAAAGGTCAGGGTCGGTCGCTGCAATCTGGCCCCACATGTGTTGGCTACGCAACTGGTGGTTACAGCTGCCGAAGGCGATCCGGGTCAGCGTGTGCTCATGCGCGAGCGAGACATTGGCGGGCGCAACCGGCAGCTCCACCTCTTGGCTCAGCTTCGCGTAGTATGGCGCGAGCAAATCCTCTGGCGTCAGCTCAACACCTTGGTCAGCGGCCAATGGAGCTGCAAGCATCGTAACAGCGGCGAGAGCAAGGGAGGGTTTGCGCATCAGAGGTATCCTACACTTTCAATTGTTGCCGACTTCTTGCCCGCGAACCGTGACCGATTCAAGAAACTGCATCAGCTATCTGGAAGTTCCGCGAAATCGGTCAGCGCCGCATCGCGCAGGCCGCGCCACACATTGCGCGCCTGCACCGTCTCGGCCACATCATGCACACGCAGCAATTGCACGCCGGCATTCATGCCTGCGACGGCCAGCGCGAGCGAGCCACCAAGCCGCTTATGCGAGTCTGCCTCATTCGACAGGGCGCCGATCATGCGCTTGCGGCTAGCACCCAGCAACAAGGGCTGTCCAAGCGCGTGATACATCGGCAGCGCGTTGATGATCGCCAGATTGTCCGGTAGCGACTTGCCGAAACCGATGCCGGGATCCAGCACGATATTCGCGCGCGATATGCCCGCCGCCACCGCGGCATCGCGCCGTTCTTTCAACACGTCGAACACATCGAAAGCAACGTTTTCATAATTGCCCTTGCTGTGCAGGTCTTCGCCATCGCCGGGCGCATGCATCAGGATGACGGGGCAACCGGCTTTCGCAGCCATTGACATGCTGCGCGGATCGTGTCGCATGGCGGACACATCATTGGCAATATGCGCGCCTGCTTCCAACGCAGCCTCCAAAACGCCCGCGCGTCGCGTGTCGATACTTATCGCTGCGCCCATCGCAGCGCAGTATTCAATCGCAGGAAGCACGCGTTCTTTCTCGTCGCCTTCCCAGGTCGCGGTGGCGCCCGGACGCGTGCTCTCACCACCAATATCAATGATTGTCGCACCCGCTTCCAGCATGGCAGAGGCATGTGCGCTGCCGACTTCTGGCTTCTCGAAGAACTCGCCGCCATCGCTGAAGCTATCAGGCGTGACGTTAAGGATGCCCATCACTTGCGGCTGATCGAGCCGGATGACGCGCGCGCCCAAATTGAGCGGCGGGTGTTTCAGCGTCAGATTGGTGAGTTGCGCCTGCGCTTCGTCTGAGACGCTTGCGGGCAGCCCGGCCAGCACCTCTCCGATTGTATCGGTATCGCACACCCAGCGCCTGGTGAACTTGCCATCCTGTCGCAAGACCACCGCAAATCGTTGCGCGTAGACCATCCCGCCCGCCAACCGGATAACCTTGCCTTCCTCATGTTGCGGCCCTGGCACAAAGCCCACCGGGCGGATGTAGATTTGGTCGGTCATTTACGCTGATTCCCCTTGGGAAGTCTTATAGGATGGAGCACATGGAACACTGCCCACAGACAAGAAAAACTCAAGGCCTTCAATTGGGTTTTCAAAGACAATTGGAAAGGGCCAAGCGCGCGCATTGCCCCTATGTATCGCGCTAGGTGAGTGTCTGATAGCGAATTTGCGGATGATACACGCGAAGCGCTGCACTCCGGGACAGGCCTAAACGTCCTTATCGGCCGGCTAAGAGTGATTTTAATTGAACTTGTTTGCCAGACCGACGAAGCACGAACCTCAGGGCCAAATAGGCAGGTGAATATCTGAGGGGGAGAACAGCAATGCGAGCTTTTTCAAAAACAATCGGCGCATTGCTGCTACTGGGGGTGGCCGGTTTCGGTACACTAGGCTTGGCGGATGACGACGGGAAAAAACTCAACATAGCACGCGCACGTGACCTTGGCGTGCCTTTCGACGGTCGCACTGGTCCGAACAACGCAATCACTGACGTGCCGGGAATAGAGGTCGGACACACAACCTTAATCTCTGGCGATGGCAAACTGGTTGTTGGCCAAGGACCGGTTCGAACGGGCGTTACCGCGATCCTACCCCGCGGAAAAACATATGATCCGGTTTTTGCAGGCTGGTTCTCCTTGAACGGTAACGGCGAAATGACCGGCACAACCTGGGTTGAGGAATCGGGCTGGCTCGAGGGACCAGTCATGATCACTAACACGCACAGTGTCGGCACCGTACGCGACGCGACGATCGAGTGGGCTTTCGAGCGAAGGTTTTTCAAACCGCTCGCGGGAGAGGAAGACACATTCTGGATGTTACCGGTGGTCGCTGAAACTTACGACGGTGACCTGAGCGATATCAACGGCTTCCATGTAAAGAAGGAGCACGTTTTCGCGGCTCTCGATAGCGCCTCGGACGGACCGGTCGCAGAAGGAAATGTGGGCGGCGGCACCGGCATGATTACCCACGGTTTCAAAGGCGGTATTGGCACGTCCTCGCGCCTCGTCACAATTGGCGAGACGGACTACACTGTAGGGGTATTGGTTCAGTCCAACTATGGAATCCGTGAAACGTTTGCAGTGGCGGGGACCCCTGTCGGGCGCGAGATCAGTGATTTGCAAACAACCTATGGTGACCACAATCAGGAGAACGGATCCATCATCATTGTTGTCGCGACTGATGCGCCCTTGCTTCCTCATCAATTGAAGCGTCTGGCGAGACGGGCAGCAATGGGAATCGCGCGAAACGGGTCTTACGCTTCGAACGGGTCCGGAGATATTTTCATTGCGTTCTCGACAGGCAATCCGGGCGCGTGGAGCCGCGAGGAGTCGGCCCGGCTCGATATCCTTCCAAATGATTTAATGGGCCCGCTATTCCGTGCCACTGTCGAAGCGACTGAGGAAGCGGTGATCAACGCGTTGGTTGCTGCACGCACGATGACCGGCATCAACGGCAACACGGCCCATGCCTTGCCGCATGACCGCCTCCAGGCTGCGTTGCGGAAGTACGGTCGCCTGATAGAATCAGGGACCCAGACCGCAAAGTAATCGCGAATATTTGATGCGAGACGCTGGCTACCGCCCTTATGGCCTCAATCCTCCATCGCCAGCAAATATAGCTGCCGCGCGGCGTCGATCGGCTTCACGTCTCCGTCCACTTCATAGTGCCAGAAGCTCCAGCCGTTGCAGCTGGGTGCGCCTTGCAGCTCTTTGCCAAGACCGTGGATCGATCCCACCTGCTTATCATACGCAAGCGAGCCGTCTGCCCGCACAGTGGCGATCCATTTGCGCTTCTTGTCGAACACCTTTGTGCCCGGCATGATGTAACCGTTCTCGACAAGCGCGCCGAAGGCAACGCGTGGGGCCGATTTCTTGCTCTGCATCGTCTCGATCGCGCTTTCATCGAGCGGCAATTCCTTGGCAATGCGTTTATAGGCGGCGTCGCGATACACATTCTCACGCTCGCAGCCGATCCATTCGCGGCCCAGACGCTTGGCTACTGCGCCGGTAGTGCCTGTGCCGAAGAACGGGTCAAGCACAACGTCGCCCTTCTCTGTCGTGGCCAGCAGCACGCGGTAGAGCAGCGCTTCGGGCTTTTGCGTCGGGTGAACCTTGGTTCCGCCCTCTTTCAAACGTTCGCCGCCAGAGCAGATCGGCAGAACCCAGTCGCTGCGCATCTGCAACTCGTCATTCAGCGTCTTCATCGCGCGATAGTTGAAGTGATACTTCGCCTTTTCGCCTTGGCTGCACCACAACAGCGTCTCATGCGCATTGGTGAAGCCCGTGCCCTTGAAATTGGGCATCGGGTTAGTCTTGCGCCATACGATGTCATTGAGGATCCAGAAGCCCAGATCCTGCAGGATGGCACCGACGCGGTAGATATTGTGATAGCTGCCGATCACCCATAGCGAACCATCGGGCTTCAGGACGCGGCGCGCCTCGGTCAGCCAGTCGCGAGTGAAGTCGTCATAAATCTTGAAGCTGTCAAACTGGTCCCAGTGATCGGTAACCGCATCCACCTGGCTCCCGTCAGGGCGATTGAGGTCGCCCCCCAGCTGAAGGTTGTACGGCGGATCTGCAAACACACAGTCAACCGAATTGTCAGGCAGGCTGCGCATCGCTTCGACACAGTCACCGTCAAGGATCCGCCCCAAAGGCAAATCCGCTTTGGCAACAGCAAAAGTTGTCGCGCGCGCGACGCGCGCCTTCGTGGTCTCCAGGACCGCCATAATTCACCCCTCAGTAACAGTTATCCACAGGGTGAGTCCCTTTGGACTCCGGGTCAAGCACAAAGCGATAGGGGGATATGGTTAATTCCGCGTTAGCTATGACAGAACAAAAAGAGTCCCGCACAAGATGTTGAGACTCTTGCGGTTTGCGGGACTCAACATAGTGGTGTGTTGCGCCGAGGACTCAACGCGGCATTAGTTTGTCAGGCAAAGGCGATCACGATCGTGCCGGCATAAAGCGCTAGCAAGAATGCGCCCAATGCGCGGCCGATCTGCTTCGCATAAGACACGATCAGCAAGAACAGCACCGCACTGCCCGCGAGCACGACAAGCTCATAGGTCAACAAATCCGCGGGGATCGCGAAAGGCGCAATGCTCATGGTCGCCCCGCCGATCAGCAGGATGTTGTAAATGTTCGAGCCCACAACATTGCCGATCGCCAGGCCCGGCTTCCCGCGCAATGCCGCTGCAACGGATGCCGCCAGTTCAGGCAACGATGTACCGATTGCCACTACTGTCAGCCCGATCGCGGTCTCGCTGACCTCGAAAATACGCGCCAGATCGATCGCACCGGACACCAGCATCGAACCGCCGACAACCAGCAATCCCAACCCGCCCAGGAACAACATGATCGCCCA
Source organism: uncultured Altererythrobacter sp. (assembly GCF_913057185.1). Taxonomy (NCBI): domain Bacteria; kingdom Pseudomonadati; phylum Pseudomonadota; class Alphaproteobacteria; order Sphingomonadales; family Erythrobacteraceae; genus Altererythrobacter; species uncultured Altererythrobacter sp. The sequence goes on along the minus strand of NZ_CAJXNK010000001.1, from coordinate 1,311,946 downwards.
GTTCAAAGTGGTCGTTGGTTCAGTCTCGTCATCATCATCGCCCGCGTCCGAATGCGGATGATTATAGCGCCAATAGATATACGCGGCGATACCAGCGAGCAGCACGATACCGATCCAGATCGAGCCGGTTTGAAGCCACGTCATTAACCAGATTATCAGCGTCGCAATCAAAGCTACAACAGCATCACGCCGCCCGGTTCCAATCAGTGCAATCGGCATGATCATTGCCGTCGCACCCAGTATCAACAGTGTATTTGCCAGATTGGATCCGACCACATTGCCCCAGGCAATTCCCGGTGAACCAGCCAACGCAGCCTGAATGCTTGCAACCATTTCCGGCATCGAGGTGGCAAATCCGACAATGACCAATCCTGTGACGAGATTGGATATGCCAAGCCGCTGTGCAATGCTGACCGCACCGCGCACCAGCAGTTCGCCGCCAAACGCCAGGCCGACCAGGCCAACCGCGCTATAGAGGATCGCTTCAATCACGATTGCGCGCTTAGACTATTTGCCGGATTAAAGAAGCGTCAATTGCGCAACCGGCGCAAAAGACTGACGATGAAGCGGTGTTGGTCCATGCGTGCGCAACGCTTGCATATGCTCAATGGTTCCATAGCCTTTGTTTCGCTCCCACCCGTAATGCGGATGCGCCTCGGCCGCTTCGCACATCAACCGGTCACGCCACTCCTTGGCGATGATCGAAGCCGCCGAGATCGCGGGCTCCAGCGCGTCGCCCCCGATGATCGGCTTGGCATCGGGCCAGCGCCATTCATCACAGCGCCCATGGGGCGAGAGGTTACCGTCGATCAACACGGCTTCGGGTTCCTGGCCAAGCTTCTCGACCAGTTCGCACACGGCCAGCGTCATGGCTCGCATGGTTGCCTGAAGGATGTTGATCTGGTCGATTTCGTGCGAGTCGACCACACCCAGCCCCCATATGCAGCTGGCGCGGATCTGTTCGTCGAGAGTAGCACGCCGTTTAGCCGAAAGTTTCTTGGAATCGTCCAGACCTTGCGGATAGCCCTCGCCAAGCACTACTGCTGCAGCTACCACCGGCCCAGCCAATGGCCCTCGTCCGGCTTCGTCAACACCGACGATAAATTTACGGGCACCAAGTTTGTTTTCGTGCATTGCAGAGGACATGACCATGATCTCGAAATTCTCATCCGCACTATTCCCCGCCACCATTCTGCTCGCAAGCTGCGGCGCCACTGCAAATGTGGACACCGAAGCTTCCCAGACTGAGCCGACGCTCAAGATTGCGGAAATCGGCACCTATAACGAGCCATGGGCTGCGGCCTTTGTGCCGGGCACGGAAACGCTGATCATCACGCAGAAGACCGGCGAGATTCTGGGTTATGACACAGCGACAGGGCGGCAGTTCACCGTCAATGGCGCACCGGAGATCGACTATGGTGGCCAAGGTGGCCTGGGCGACGTTGCATTCCTTAACAGCGAGGCGACTGACACTCTCGCCCCGCGCACGATCTATTTGAGCTGGGCCGAAGCTGGCGAAGGCGATACGCGTGGTGCGGTTGTCGGCAAGGGAACGCTTGATTGTGTGGCCGACAGCGACTGTGCCATCGAAGGTCTTGCAGTGATCTGGCGCCAAGCCCCCAAGACCAGTCGGAAAGGCCACTACTCGCACCGTATTCGCTTCTCTCCTGACGAAAAGCACTTGTTCGTGACCAGCGGCGACCGTCAGGAGCTCGAACCCGCGCAAGACACCAGCAATAACCTGGGTACGATCGTGCGTCTGAATCTCGATGGTACTCCAGCGCAGGGCAATCCATTTGCCGATCAAGGTGGCGTGACAGCGCAAATCTGGTCTTATGGCCACCGCAACCTGCTCGGCTTCGACTTTGATGCCGAGGGGCGTCTGTGGGACGTGGAACACGGCCCGGCCGGCGGTGATGAATTCAATCTGGTCGAAGCGGGTGCCAACTACGGCTGGCCAACCCGATCGAACGGCGATCATTACAATGGCGATGACATTCCCGATCACAACGCGGATGACGGCTTCGACAAGCCTGCAGTCTGGTGGACACCCGTGATCGCACCGGGTGACATGATCTTCTATCGCGGCGACATGTTTGGCGCATGGAAAGGCGATGCTCTTATTGCAGGCTTGGGCGCATTGGGCCTCGTACGTGTCGAGATTGACGGCGATACGGCTACAGAAGCGGCGCGCTATGACCTGGAAGGTCGGATACGCTCTGTTGATGAAGCGCCCGACGGTTCTCTTTGGGTGTTCGAAGACGGCGAAGGCGGGCGGCTCTTGCACCTTACCGCAGAGTAACTTTCGCAAGGCCAACGACAAATTGCATCGACATGGCGTAGCGCTACCACTATTCGCGCTGCCCCATGGCGAGCGTCATTCCCTTAGCAAATGTCGAACCCGACATGATCGAGCAAGTGCTCGACCGAGCCTTCGGGCCTGAGCGACATGCGCGCACCGCCTATCGCATCAGGACGGGCATGGATTGGCTCGAGGCGCTGAGCTTTGCCGCGCTTGATGACGATGACATGCTGGTCGGTACAATTCAGCTTTGGCCGATTGCGCTCACCGACCCCGATGGCCACGCGCATCCCATGCTGATGGTTGGGCCGGTGGCGGTTTTGCCAGAGCATCAAGGCGAAGGATATGGGCAGGCCTTGATTGCAGCATCGCTTGGATCGCTCGATCCGAATGCATCCTTGCCGCAAGTCTTGATCGGTGATGAACCTTATTACGGGCGTTGGGACTTCAGCGCCGGTTCGACAGCTGCATGGCGTTGCCCCGGCCCATGGGCGCCAGAACGCCTGCTTGTCCGATGCGCAAATCCGATAGTCCTTCCCCGCGAAGGCATGCTCGGCCCTTGGAATGGGTGATCGCAGCCTACTACTCGCCATTGAACACCGACACTCATTCTGGCAACGCTTCGAATAGCAATGCCTTACGAACCACCACCGCACCTTGCTGAATTGTCCTTGGCGCAGATCGCCGAGCAAGTCGCCGCGCGAAAATTGCCGCCAGTGGAAAGCTGGAACCCGCAAGCTATCACAGACAGCTTCATGCGGATTGCTGCTGACGGAACCTGGTTTCACCAGGGTGATCCGATCAAACGCGAAGCCATGGTTAGGGCGTTTGCAGGACTATTGACGCGCGATGAGGCCGGAAACCACTGGCTGGTCACACCCTTCGAAAAATCCTCCATCGACGTCGAAGACGCAGCATTCATTGCGGTCGATGTGGCGCGCCGCGATGATGGCTTGGCCTTCCGTCTCAATACGGATGAGTTGGTAATAGCGGGGCCGGACAACCGCTTGCGTGCAGCAGGGGACGCAGAGACGCCCGCGCTTTATCTGCACGTCCGGCGCGGTTGCGAAGCGCGGCTCAACCGCAGCACCTATCAGCAATTGGCGGACATCGCGCTTGCAGAAAGCGATGACTGGACGATCACAAGCATGGGCGAGACATTCTCGCTATTGCCGCGATGAGCGTGCTGTTCGACCGATTGAGCGCCGCGCTTGAGCGGGGGCACGCGCGCGATATTCCAGACCTTTTGAGCGACGAGCGTTTCGCGCAAGCCGGGCGCACGGCCAAGGCAGCCGTTTTGATCGCGGTGACTGATCGCCCCGAGCCGGGCGTGATCCTGACGCAGCGGCCACAGGATATGCGCGATCATCCTGGTCAAGTTGCGTTTCCGGGCGGAAAGATTGATCCGGGCGAGGATGCTGTCACCGCTGCGCTAAGGGAAGCAGAGGAGGAGCTGGCGCTGGATCGCAAGCATGTTCGGGTGATCGGCACAACCGATCGCTATCAGACCGGCACCGGTTTTGACGTGACGCCCGTGCTAGCGGTGGTCCCGCCCGGTCTCGAATTCACCCCCAGCCCGACCGAAGTCGAAGCCTGGTTCGAAGCTCCGCTGACATTGCTGCTCGATCAGAATGCCTGGGCAGAACATGAAGTGTTTTGGCGCGGGGCGATGCGCAACTATCTAGAAATGCATTACGAAGGTTTCAGAATCTGGGGTGTGACAGCGGCGATCATTGCCAATCTCGCACGCCGGCTGGATTTGCAGGAGCTCGACAATGTTCGCTGAGCTGTCCGATGCTGCGTGGACCAAACGCGAAGGGTTGCGCGCGCTGACCAATGCACTCGGTGCAGAGAATATCCGCTGGGTGGGCGGCGCTATTCGCGACAGTTTGTTGGGCACTGATGTAAATGACGTTGATTGTGCCACCAAGCTCTCGCCCGACGTTGTCATAGATCGTTGCAAGGACGTCGGCATCCGCACCGTTCCCACAGGGATTGAGCACGGCACCGTCACAGCAATTCTGCCAGACGGCCCGGTCGAGGTTACAACGTTGCGGCGCGATGTCTCTACGGACGGGCGACGTGCCACTGTAGCTTTTGCACAGGATTGGCCGGAAGATGCCGCGCGGCGTGATTTCACCATCAACGCGCTATACGCTCACCCTGATACTCTCGAAATTTCGGACTACTTTGGCGGACTGGAAGATCTCGAAGCGCGAACAGTGCGGTTCATCGGTGATGCAAGGCAGCGCATTCGCGAGGACCATTTGCGGATCCTGCGTTATTTCCGCTTTCAGGCGCGGTTTGGCGCGGAGCTAGATGACGAGGCAGAAGCCGCATGCGCTGAACTTGCCTCTACGCTCAAGGGGCTCAGCCGTGAACGGATCGCTGCTGAGCTGACTGCGTTCCTCTCTTTGCCTAAACCGCATCCAACTGTCGCGCGGATGCGAAAACTTGGTGTCTTGCAGGAAGTGCTACCCGAAGCTTGTCCGCAACACATCGAGTTGCTGTGCGCTGTTATCAAGGCAGAGCAGGCGCAAGCCGTTGCGCCTGCTGCCATGCGGCGAATGGCCGCGCTCTTGCCGCCAATTAGCGACGTGGCCAATGCTGTGGCTTCGCGTTTGCACTTGTCGCGTGCGCAACGCGCGCACTTGGTTGCTGTCGCTGATCGCAAGCCGGATGATCTGGTTGATCCGCGCGCGCTCGCTTATCGCGAGAGCATCGACATCGCGATCGACCGCGTGCTTCTGCAAGCTGGCGACGCATCGCCGCTGATCGACTGGGATGTGCCGCAATTGCCGTTGAAGGGCGGCGAGATTGTGGAACGCGGTATCACCGCCGGCCCACGCGTTGCGGCCACTTTGCGCGCGGTCGAAACTGCATGGGTAGCAGAGGGATTTCCGCCGCGCGAACGTGTGCTGGAGCTGCTTGATCGGGAACTTGCCCGCTAGTTCTACATTCCTTCAGCACAGCTTCATTCTTGCGGTTGTATCCGGGCACCGGTTGCATTGCCCTTTACCTTATGGCTATAGGGCGCGCCCGCATCGGCTTTTTTTCCTCATTTCTTGAGGCTGCCGCTTGGGACACTGGTTTTCCGGTCTTCCTTGAATTGGCTTGCACAGTCGTACTCGCTGCGTGTGGCGCAATTGCGCCGCGTCGCTGGAAACAAATTAAACGGAGAAAATTCATGAAGTTTGCAAAGCTCGCCATCCTGGCCACCGCACTGGCGGCGACCCCGATTGCAGCAAGCGCGCAGGATGTTGGCGCGACCGTTTACGGAAATGACGGAAATCCTATCGGCACGATCGATAGCAATGACGGCACCAACGCTGTTGTAAACACTGGCAAATACACTGCAGCGCTGCCGGTGTCAGCTTTTGGCACCAGCGAGAATGGCCCGACGCTGAACATCACCAAGGCACAGATTGAAGAGCAGCTCGCAGCCGCTCAGGCGCAACAGGAAGCAGCCATGGCAGAAGCACAGGCGGCAGCCGAGGCAGAAGCCGCAGCCGCACTGGCAGCAGCACTCGTGGTTGGCGCGCCTGTCATCACCGCTGACCAACAGGCGCTTGGCATGGTTGAAGAGATTGCAGGCGAAAACGTGATCATCAAGTCTGAGGAAGATTCGCTGATCACTTTGCCGCTGAACCTGCTGGCTGCGAATCCGGAAGGCGGCTTGTTCGCGCTGGCGAACTTCGACGACATCATGGCTGCGGTCCAGGCTGTCGGTGGCTAAGCACTAGCGAGTTACTCGCCGCTTAAGTGAATAGGGGGTCGTGGGTGCAATCGCACTCGCGGCCCTTTGCATATCCGGATCAGGCTTCTTTCTCAGCCCTCTCGAGCCTATCCGGCAAAATGCCGAAGCGGTTGTCTTTCGGGAAGCCCTGCGGCGGCAAGCGCCCGGCCGCACCGCGCGCAACCTTCCATTGCCAAATGTCGGTTTCGGTCCGGGTGCGATCACCCTTCCCGCCCATCTGCCAGCTCAATCCATCCGCCAATACGAACGTTGTCGCATCGGACAATCCGCCATCGCGATAGCGTTGCAGCATTACGCCTTGCCCGCGCGCCATGACCGGCATTTCCTCCAGATTGAAAACCACCAGCTTGCGGTTGTCGCCCACGCAGGCGACATGATCATGCCCCTCCGGGATCGCGCGCATCACCTGTAGCTGCGCACCGCCTTTCAAATTGACCACCTGACGGCCCTTGCGGGTCTCGGCCAGCAGTTCAGCTTCTTCCGCGACAAAGCCCTTGCCGATGCTGGAGGCCAGAAGCAGCCGACCCTTGGGATTATGCACCAACATGCCTGCAATGCCTGTATCGGCCTCGAGATCAACCATCGACTGGACAGGTTCGCCAAAGCCGCGCGCACCCGGCAATTTGTCTGCGCCCAGAGTGTAGAAACGCCCGTTTTCCGCCGCGATCAGAATTTTGTCGGTCGTTTGCGCATGGACGATGAAAGCCAGCTCATCGCCTTCCTTGTATTTGAATTCCTGATCGAGCGGCACGTGTCCCTTGGCCGCGCGGATCCAGCCCTTCTTTGACAGGATGATAGTGACCGGTTCCTTCTCGATCATCGCATCCATGCTGAATTCCACCGCCGGTTCCGCCTCTTCGATCTTGGTCCGGCGCGCGCCCAGCTTGGTTTCAGGCCCGTATTCTTTGAGCAAAGCCTTCAGATCGCGTTTCAGCCTGGTGCGTTGGCGCGCGGGCGAGCCAAGCAGAGTTTCCAGCTCTTCCTGCTCTGCCAGCAATTCGTCCTTCTCATTGCGCAGCTGCATTTCTTCCAGCTTGCGCAAACTGCGCAGCCGCATGTTGAGGATGGCTTCCGCTTGGCGATCCGTCAGCTTGAATTCCGCCATCATCACGGATTTCGGATCATCTTCGTAACGGATGATCTCGATCACCCGGTCGAGGTTGAGGAAAGCGATGATATAGCCTTCGACCAGCTCCAGCCGCCGCGCGATCTGATCCAGCCGGTGCTGGCTGCGGCGCTGCAGGATGTCGATCTGGCTCGCAACCCAGTTCTGCAACAGCTCTTTCAGTCCCATGACCATCGGCGTGCGATTGGCATCGAGCACGTTGAGGTTGAGGCCAAAACGGGTTTCGAGATCGGTCAGCTTGAAGACCGATTCCTTGAGCAGTTCGAGGTCAACATTGCGGCTGCGCGGGACCAGTACAATCCGGATCTGCTCGTCAGATTCGTCGCGCACATCGTCTAGGATCGGCAGCTTCTTGTCAGCAATCGCTTGCGCGATCTGCTCGATCAGCTTGCCCTTCTGCACCTGATACGGGATTTGAGAGATAACCAGCTGCCATTGCCCGCCGCCCAGGCGTTCAATCCCCGCTTCGCGATCTTCGGCCTTGTCCGCCTCGGCCGCATGGAACACGCCGCGCACGCGAAAGCTACCACGCCCTGTTTCATAGGCATGCGCAATCGCTTCGTGGCTGTCGATGATCTGGCCGCCAGTGGCAAAATCCGGCCCCTGAAACAGCTCCATCAATCGCGCATGCTCAACATGCGGATTATCAATGAGCTCCAAAGTGGCGTCGATCACTTCTGCGACATTGTGCGACGGGATGTTAGTCGCCATGCCAACCGCAATGCCGCTCGAACCGTTCGCGAGCAGATTGGGGAACAGGCCGGGGAAAATCTCCGGCTCCTGCTCTTCACCATTATAGGTCGGGATGAAATCGACTGTGCCTTCGTCGAGGCCAGCCATCAATTGCAGCGCGGTCTTGGTCAGGCGCGCTTCGGTGTAGCGATAAGCGGCGGCATTATCGCCGTCGATATTGCCGAAGTTCCCCTGCCCCTCGACCAGCGGATAGCGCAGCGCAAAATCCTGAGCCAAGCGAACCATCGCGTCATAGACACTGGCATCACCATGCGGGTGGTATTTACCGATCACGTCACCCACAACGCGGGCGGACTTCTTGAATGCGGAATTGGGATCAAGCTTCAACTGCCGCATCGCCCACAGCAAGCGGCGGTGGACGGGCTTTAACCCGTCGCGCAGGTCGGGCAGCGAGCGCGCGGTAATCGTCGAGAGCGCATAAACGAGATAGCGCTCTTCCAGCGCGGAATCGAACGGCGCATCGACAATCGCGTCAAACGGATCGGAATCGGGAATTTCGGTAACGTCAGCCATCACTCACGCGCTTAGCAACGCGCGCCGGATAGGGGGAGAGGCGTTTCCACAGGAATGAACTGAATGTCAGGAGATGGGGTCGTTAGCGGACGTAACTACATCCGTCGCATATCATGCGCTTCGGCGGGTACAGTGACGCTGAGCCCGTCGAGCTCTTGGGTCAAATCGATCTGGCAGGAAAGGCGGCTCGTGCGGCGCACTCCGGCGGCGAAATCGAGCATGTCTTCCTCTTCTTCGCTCGCTTCGGCAAGCTTATCGAACCATTCCGCATCAACAATGACATGGCAGGTCGAGCAAGCCATCTGGCCTTCGCATGTGCCCTCCAGCGGCAGGCCCAGCGCCTGCCCCACTTCGAGCAGTGATTGGCCCACTTCACCCTCGCCTTCGGTGACATTGCCCTGTGTGTCCGAAAAACGGACTTTGATACTCACAGCCCTTGCTCCTTCGCCGCAACGTTGATCTTATTCGCCGCGATTTCAATCTCTTCCAGCGTGGTATAGCGCCCGAAACCCAGCCGGATAGAGGATTTCGCTTCAGCGTCTGACAGTCCGATCGCTTTCAATACATGGCTGGGGCGGCCCGATCCGCTCGCACAGGCAGAGCCCGCGCTGAACATAACATCGCGCACGTCAGACATAAGCCGGGCAACATCAAGCCCGTCTCTGCGAATATTGAGATTGCCGTGCCAGCGCGCCTCCGCACTGCCATTGAGCGTCCAGTCCGCGAACAACTCTCGCGCACGTACCCATAGTGCTTCCACATGTGCCGCGTCCTCTGCCATGCGTTCATTTGCGAGCTCTGCCGCTGCACCAAAACCAGCGATCAGCGCGGGCGATAATGTGCCAGAACGAAGCCCATACTCTTGCCCGCCGCCGGTCTGCATTTCGTTGAGCTCAACCCCGTCACGCACCCACAGCGCGCCGATGCCCTTGGGCCCGTGAAGCTTGTGCGCGCTAACCGCGATCATGTCCGCTCCGGTGACTTCCACTTTGCCGTACGCCTGCACAGCATCGCAGAGATAGAGTGCGTTCGCCTCCTTGGCTCTGCGATGCCACTCAACCGTCGGCTGGATCACGCCGATCTCATTGTTGATCTGCATCACCGCGATCAGCCGCGTGTTGGGCGGCAAATCCTGCGACGCGTCACACTGGCCGTCGTGGCCGACATTAAGGATGTGCGACTTGCCCGCAGCTTGCGCTGTATCGCCGACGGCGGAGTGCTCGATCGCGGAATAGGATACGCTGCCACCATTACCAGAGCCGCGGATCGCCAGGTTAAGCGCCTCCGTGGCGCCGCCGGTGAAGATTACTTTGCCGCCCGGAGGAAAAAGCGCCGCGATCTTGTCCCGCGCGGCTTCGATTGCGGCCGCCGCCATCCGGCCCATGCGGTGCGCGCTATGCGGATTGCCGAAACCGGTACCATCCGGCCCATCGAGCCAGCGCAGCATGGCATCGCGAGTCTCTGGCGCAAGCGGGTTCGTGGCCTGATAATCGAGATAGATCATGTGAGCGACTTCCAAGCTTTGGCAAACTTGGCCAAGTCGTCCAGCGTCGTGTTCCAGCCGATGCTGACCCGGATTGTCCGCGCCGCAACCTCATCGGATACGCCAAAGGCATCAAGCACGCGGCTTTTTTTGAGCGTTCCGGATGAACACGCGCTCCCCGCCGACACCGCATACCCCATCGCATCGAGACGGATCAGAAGCGCTTGGGCAGATATTGAGGGATGCGTCACCGCGAAAATATAATCATTCTGTTCACCAAAGCGGAGCACTTCCTTGCCCAGCTCCTCGGCAAACTTCACGCGATCTGCCGCCGTCGTTTGCCAATCACCCGCCTCTAGCGCCGCGGCCATTCCCAATGCCGCAGGCATGTTTTCTGTACCTTGCCGATATCCACGTTCATGTCCGCCAACGGGCTCCAACAAATTGTAATCCCGGACCAGCAGAGCACCGATACCAATCGGCCCACCAAACTTATGCGCAGAAACGACAATCATGTCAGCATCTGGAAGCGCGAGCTTACCCGCGCTCTGCGCGCAATCGGACAGCACGATCGCGCCCGTTTTTCGCACCGTCTCAACCATTTGATCGACGGGATTAATCACTCCGGTTTCAGAGTTCACGTGCTGGATCGTTAGGATGCAATTCTCATCAAAAATTGTGTTGTCTGAGATTTGTTCCGCATCGGGAGCAGCCCGGAACACAGCGTCGTGCTCCACAACGCTGACGATCCGGCGATCGACCTTCGCGCGGTTAAGCGCGATCCACAGCGCCTCGCTCGCGCCGCTCGTGAAAATCACCTCGCCACCCCAGCCGAGCGCGCGCTTGATCCGCTCGCGCGCATCCTCCAGCGCGGCCTTGGCCTTGCGCCCTTCGGCATGCGGAGAAGAGGGGTTTGCCCAGATGCGAAAGCCCTCTTCCATTGCCGCTTTTGCTTCGGGGCGCAGCGGGCTGGTCGCGGCGTGATCGAGATAGATGCGTTCGGGAATGGGACGAGTGCTTTCTTGCTGGCCAATTTCATTGCGATTTGCGCAATAAACCCTATATAGCGCGCGACTGCGCATGTGCCACCCGGCCAATGCGCCAACTCTTTTCTGGCAGGTTTCCCGATGCCCTCAGTCATCTTTCCCGGCCCCGAAGGCCGTCTTGAAGGTCGTTTCTCTCCACCACCGCGCCCGCGTGCACCGGTCGCAATGATTCTGCATCCGCACCCCGAAGGTGGCGGCACAATGAACGATCGCATTGTGCAGCGGATGTACAAGACCTTCAGCGATCGCGGCTTTGCAACGCTGCGCTTCAACTTTCGCGGTGTCGGCCGCAGTCAGGGCAGCTTTGACAACGGTATTGGCGAACTCAGCGATGCAGCATCTGCGCTCGATTGGGTTCAGTCGATCCACCCAGAGGCGCAAACCACTTGGGTTGCCGGTTACAGCTTCGGCGCTTTGATCGGCATGCAGTTGCTGATGCGCCGCCCCGAAGTGCGCGGATTCATCTCGGTCGCACCGCCCGCTAACATGTATGACTTCAGCTTCCTTGCGCCCTGCCCGGCTTCGGGCATCTTCATTCAAGGTGCCGCGGACACGGTGGTGCAACCGACCGCCGTGCAGAAGCTGGTCGATAAGTTGCGCACGCAAAAGCACATCACGATCCATCATGAAGAGATCCCGCGCGCCAACCACTTCTTCGAGAACGAAATCGAAGATCTGATGGGCTCAGTCGATAATTATCTCGACTTCCGACTCGATCCGGACTGTCCGATCAAGTGATGACGTAAGCGGCGCAGAGTTCTGCGTCGACGCGCACAGTTCATCTGTTAATCAAACACTTAATTGTGCGAACGCGCGCGTAAATGAACATGCCTTGCATCAATTTATGTTATGTTGTAACATTTTATTTGTGGCGCCGCTTGCAGGTCCATAAATGGCAGAAAAGCCCCGATGCGGCCCCGCTTTGGAAAGAGAGGAGCCGAAAACATGGCATTTGCAGATCAGAAGAGCCTGAAGGAAAGCAGCGCTGGCATGGCAGGCGCGATAATCCTGCCCGCAGCGCTGGGCGCAATTTTTATCTCGGGATTGGCGGTAAAAGACATCATCCTGCCGCCAAAGCATAAGCCCATTAAAGGCATAACGGTCAAACTTCCGCCCCCACCACCGCCAGAGGAAATCGTCGAACCCAAACCGCAGCAAGACACAGCTTCCACTCAATTGGTGGCGCCGGAACGCCCGATTGAAATCCCGACTTCGGACTGGACAGTGAAGCCAATTGAACAATTGCCCCCGATCGGTGGCGAGGTAATCCCCTTCGCCTTGCCGCCGATTGACACCGGCCCAGGCTTCGGCTCGATCAAGCCGGCGGTCGCCACGCCGCGCAATGATCCGGGCCGTTGGGTGACGGAGAGCGACTATCGAACCGTCTGGATCAATCGCGATTGGACCGGCACTGCGCGTTTCTCGCTTGAGATCAATGCAAGCGGGCGCGTCACAGGCTGTGAGATCACGCGCTCAACCGGGCATAATACGTTGGACAATGCGACATGCCAGCTGATCGCCAAACGTGCTCGATTTAGGCCTGCGACCGATGCAAGCGGCCAAGCCGTCGCCAGCACTTATTCCAATGCAATCTCTTGGGAGCTACCCGACTAACTTCGATCACTCACCAGTGATCTGCTGCACCTGATCAAGCGGAGCCTCTCCGCTTGATCCGGGCAGCGTCCAGATCAACACATTCACCACTGCAATCACCGCAAGCAGAAGCATCAACAGCGGCTGCTTGAGCGGTGCGCCTTTACGCCAAAGCAGATACGCACCAACGACCAGCGCGCCCGCAGCCAACATGATGATCGAAAATACCGCATTCATGGCGTGAAACTCCTTGTATGGTCCGTTAGACGATTTGCACCCGGTAGCAAACGGGGCAAGATTGACACGGGCTTTCGCCTCGCTAACACCGACCGCATGATCAAAAGCTCCATTTCGCTCACACGTCGCCAGACCCTCGCCGGGCTTGGCGCGACGACCGCACTTACTTTGTCTGGCTGCGCCGCGATCCCGCGTCCAGAGGGGATTGCGCAGGCTCAAACGATCGGTGCTGAGCGTTTGCTCGAGGTGGTGGCGTATAATCTGCTCCATCACGAGCCGAGCCGCGCAACGACGCTCGGCGTTGATACCGGTCGCTATGCCTATCTTCGCGGAAAGCTTGAGGATCAATCGCCAGAAGGCCAGCAAGCCTATGCCAGTACTTTGCGTGAAGACCTGGCGCGGGTGCGGGCGTTTCCGAAGGATGGCCTCGACAGCACCAACCGCACCAATCTGGAAGTGGTCGAAAGTGCATATGAGCTCGCCCTCGACGGCTTTGCCCTGCCCTATGGCGATACGCCCGTCGGCAGCTGGCGCACCGCACCCTATGTGGTGATCCAGAATGTCGGTTCTTACATCGGCGCGCCGCGTTTCATGCAGTCAGACACGCCGATGGGAGATAGCGACGATGCCGACGCTTACATCGAACGGATGCAGCAGCTTCCCACTGCGTTCGACGGGGAACTGGCGCGGATCAAAGCGGCGCGCGCGATGGGCGTTGTTCCGCCCGATTTCCTGCTCGACAAGGCCATCAACCAGATGGAGCAAAGCATCGCCAGCGCCGGCAAAGGCGAACTGTTCGCGGAACCTCTGCGTGCAAGATTGCGTGAGGCCGGTATGCCGGAAAGTCATGCGAACCTGGCGAGCAGGCTGGAAACCGGCCCGATCGCTGAAGCGCTAACCCGTCAGTTGGAAGAATTGCGCGTAGAGCGCGGAGTTGCGACTTCCGAACCCGGGATTTCCACCCGTCCACGTGGTGATGAATTTTACGCCTGGGCGCTTCGTTCAAGCACCACAACACGTATGACGCCCGATGAAATCCACCAGCAAGGTCTGGAAGAACTCGAAGCGCTTCATTCGCGGATGGACCCCATCTTGCGCGAGATCGGTTATACTGATGGTACTGTAGGCGAGCGTATGCAGGCGCTTGGTTCTGACCCGCGATATATGTTTGCAGAGGGGGATGCGGGGCGCGAGGAAATCTTCGAATTCATCTGGGACCGGATCAACTGGATCAAGAGCCAAATGCCGCGCGCCTTCAACACGCTGGTCGATCCCAATCTGGAGGTCACCCGAATTCCCATCGCGGAAGAAGCCGGCGCACCGGGCGCCTACGGCGGCGCTGGTAGCAAGGACGGCACCATTCCCGGACGCTTCTGGATCAATCTGCGCAGCACAGACCTGCACCGTAAGTATGATCTGGCTGACCTGACCTATCACGAGGCCATTCCCGGCCACGTATGGGAAGGCGAATATTCCAACCGCTTGCCCTTGATCCGCTCGATCCTCGCCTTCAACCCGTTCAGCGAAGGTTGGGCATTGTACGGCGAGCAATTGGCCGACGAGCTTGGCGCTTATGACGATTTCAAGGTTGGGCGTTTGGGCTATCTGCAATCGCTCGCGTTTCGTGCTTGCCGTATGGTGGTCGACACCGGGCTGCACTCCAAGGGCTGGAGCCGCGAACGTGCAGTCAATTTCTTTGTTGAACGCAATGGCTCCAAACCGATCGAAGTGAGCGGCGAGGTTGACCGCTATTGCAGCTGGCCGGGCCAGGCGACGGGATACAAGCTTGGCCATAGCCGGATTGTCGATCTGCGCAGCCGCGCCGAGGCTGAGCTGGGCGCAGCGTATGACTTCAAGGCATTCAACGATGCTGTGGTGCTGGGCGGCAACGCTCCGCTCAACGTGCTGGAAGCGAATGTAGAGCGGTATATTGCCAGCGCCTCAAAATAGTCCAGATTATTGCTCTAGCCACACATGGCAATGATGCAGGAATTAACACTGGCGGTAACTACACCGTTGGACATGCTCATGACTTCTCACCACATTGGAGTAAAGTTTGAGTGATAACCGAAGGTCTGTGACGCCTGCGGCCAAATAAACAAATGAAAAGGGCCCGCTCCCGAATGGGAACGAGGCCTTCCTCTCCTCTACGTTAATCTTGTCAGGCGGCAACAATGCTGCGCGGAGCAGCTTCGCGAACACCTTGATCAACGTGATCTGCAAACTGCGCAAAATTCTCAACGAACAGCTTCACCAGCTTCTCAGCGGTGCGGTCATACTCTTCCTTGTCGGTCCATGTGCCGCGCGGATCGAGGATCGCGGTGTCCACTCCCGGAACGGCAACCGGCACATCGAAGCCGAAATTCACGTCCCTGCGGAACTCGACATCATTCAAGCTTCCATCGAGCGCTGCATTAAGCAGTGCGCGCGTCGCTTTGATCGGCATACGATTGCCCACGCCATATTTGCCGCCGGTCCAGCCGGTGTTGACCAGCCAGCACGCAACGCCGCCCTTGGCGATGCGTTCTTTCAGAAGATTGCCGTAAACGCTCGGGTGGCGCGGCATGAACGGTGCCCCGAAACATGTGCTGAAGGTGGCTTCAGGCTCGGTCACGCCGATTTCTGTACCCGCTACCTTTGCGGTATAGCCCGACAGGAAGTGATACATGGCCTGATCGGGTGTAAGCCGGGCGATCGGAGGCAAAACGCCAAATGCATCAGCGGTCAGCATGATAACATTGCTGGGCACCGGTCCGAGATTGTGTTCCGAAGTGTTCGGAATAAATTCGATCGGGTAAGCACCGCGTGTATTTTCGGCGAGCGTATTGTCATCGAAATCGAGTTCGCGGGTCTGCGGATCCATCACGACATTTTCGAGCACTGTGCCAAACCGTCGTGTTGTTGCGTAGATCTCCGGTTCAGCCTCTTCAGACAGGCGGATCATCTTGGCATAGCAGCCCCCTTCAAAATTGAAGACCGCGGTGTCTGACCAGCCATGCTCGTCATCACCGATCAGCGTGCGGCTTGCGTCTGCAGAAAGCGTTGTTTTGCCAGTTCCGGACAATCCGAAGAAGACGGCAGTCTTGCCGTCTGCGCCGACATTGGCCGAACAGTGCATCGGCATCACACCCTTGGTCGGCAGCAGATAATTGAGAATGCCGAAGACACTCTTCTTCATCTCTCCGGCGTAGCGTGTGCCGCCGATCAGGATCAGTTTCTCACTAAGGTTCACAGCAATCACAGTTTCGCTGCGAGTGCCGTGGCGTTCCGGATCAGCGCGGAAGCTTGGCAGATCAATGATCGTGTATTCAGGCGCGAAGTCAGCCAGTTGATCCGCAGTCGGGCGAACCAGCATCGTGCGGATGAACAGATTGTGCCAAGCAAGCTCGTTGATCACACGCACATTTACGCGGTATTCCGGCTGTGAACCACCGAAAAGGTCCGCAACGAAAAGCTCGTCCTTCTCCTTGAGCGCAGCCAGAAAGTCTTCCTTCAGCGCGGCGAAATGCTCAGGCGTCATGCTGGCGTTGACTTTTCCCCACCAGACGCTGTCTTCAGTCTCTGCATCGCGAACGATGAATTTGTCTTTCGCGCTGCGACCTGTGTGCGGGCCGGTTTGCACAACCAGCGCGCCATGGCGCGACAGTTCGCCTTCGCCCCTGGCTAATGCTTGCTCGACCAGTTGCGGTGTGCCGAGGTTTGAGTGAATGCGAGAGGCGGTTTCAATGCCCTGGGCGGACAAGGGAACGGCAAGCGAAATGGACACGCGATTCTCCTGGATGCTTCC
Source organism: uncultured Altererythrobacter sp. (assembly GCF_913057185.1). Taxonomy (NCBI): domain Bacteria; kingdom Pseudomonadati; phylum Pseudomonadota; class Alphaproteobacteria; order Sphingomonadales; family Erythrobacteraceae; genus Altererythrobacter; species uncultured Altererythrobacter sp. The sequence goes on along the minus strand of NZ_CAJXNK010000001.1, from coordinate 1,295,349 downwards.
GGAACTGACCTGAGCTGCAATCAGGCCTGTGTTTTGCTTCAATGCGCCGTTGCATGCACGGGCCCATAGATGAGCTATGCATACGAATGTGCGGAATCGAGTTGTTCTCTAGTCTGGAGCTTAGGTGAGGTCAAACCACGAGCGCCATATAGCCACAATCTGTCCGATTCTTGCGACCATTCGTTGTTTCATTTCGCCGGACACGCTAATTGCGTATGGATAGCGCGATGAAAGGGCCAGAAATGGACAATTCTGCGGCCGAATCTGGCCAAACAAGCGAGAAATCTGTGATCGCGCTGGTCGACGACGACCGCAACATCCTGACGTCGGTTTCGATTGCGCTTCAAGCGGAAGGGTTCACCACTCGCGTTTATTCGGATGGCGAAACGGCCTTGAAGGCCTTGCTGGACAATCCGCCAGATCTGGCCGTGTTCGATATCAAGATGCCAAAGATGGACGGGCTGGAGTTGCTGCGCCGCGTTCGGCGCGAGTCTGCCCTGCCTGTCATATTCCTGACCAGCAAGGATGACGAGCGCGACGAGGAGATCGGGCTAGAGTTGGGCGCCGATGACTACATCGCCAAGCCATTCAGCTTGCGTCTTTTGCTGGCTCGCATCCGCGCAATTTTGCGACGCGCTGATCATATCAATGCGGGCGAACAAAGCGACCCAGGCAATTCCGATCAGCGGCAAACAGTCATTGCACGCGGACGTCTCTATATGGACCCGTCACGGCATCATGTAACATGGAACGAGCAGCCCGTTTCGCTGACTGTCACGGAGTTTCTGATCCTTGAAGCGCTTGCGGGCCGTCCCGGGGTCATCAAGAGCCGAAACCAACTCATGGATGCGGCATACCCGGATGATGTCTTCGTCGATGACCGAACAATCGACAGCCATATCAAGCGGATGCGCCGCAAGTTCCGCCAGGTCGACGACGATTTCAGCGCAATCGAAACGCTTTACGGTGCAGGGTATAGTTTCACAGATGGCTGATCCCGCGCGTCCATCAGCCTTGGCCCCGGCAATTGACCGGCTGGGCTGGAGTTCCCGCCTGTCGCTGACTTCGCGGATCCTGGCTGTGAACATTCTTCCTCTGCTCTTTTTGGGCGGCGGCATCTTTTACCTCGACACCTACCGTACCCAGCTCCTCAACGAGCGCTACAAGCTGGCGCGGATCGAAGCGCAGATCACCGCTGAAGCGCTCGCTGGTGCTTCGCGGACACGTCAGGAAGCCTTGCTCGTGCAGATCGGTAAAGAACAGCGCATGCGGCTCCGCATGTTCGATGCGGAAGGCTTGCTGTGGGCGGATAGTTTCGCGCTCGATGAACCCTCTTTCCAACTCGATCAGCCCGGCGATGAACCGCCCGGTGAGCGCTTCGCCCGCTGGCTTGATCGAGCCCTAGATACGATTGTCAGCGCTGAACCGGTGACTGACTATATCGAACCCGAATCGCAGCGTGCGGATGCTTGGCCAGAGGTTGTTCGCGCACGCGACGAAGGGGTGAGCCAGATCACGTTGTATGACTGGCTCGACGGAACACCAGTTATCACTGCTGCAGCGCCGGTGGGCTTGAATGGCGCCACGCTGTTGACCACCCGCAATGCGGTAGACATCACTGAGTCTGTTCGCGCGGCCCGTTCAACGCTTGGCCTGGCTGTGCTGCTCGTTCTGGTAGCTTCGATCCTGCTTTCGCTCTTTCTTGCGCGGACTATCGTCGCGCCGATCAGGTTGCTATCATCAGCGGCGGCAAAGGTACGCCAAGGCCGCGACCGCGAAGTAGAGGTGCCACGTCTACCGAATCGCCGCGATGAGATCGGCACACTCGCACGCTCCGTCTCTGATATGACGAGCGCATTGAGGCATCGCATCGATGCCGTCGACAGTTTTGCCGCCGACGTCGCGCACGAGATCAAGAACCCACTGGCGAGCCTGCGCAGCGCAATGGAATCTCTTCCCCGCGTGGAAGACCCGGAACTGCGCAACCAATTGCTCGCTGTCGCCACCCATGACGTGCGACGGATTGATCGCCTGGTTTCCGAGATTTCTGACGCCAGCCGGATCGATGCAGAAATGTCGCGGGCGAAGCGTGAACGCATCGATATGACGCAATTGATAAAGGCAATCGTCGGCTCACGCGAAACCCGCGCCGAGAACGCGGACCACCAGATCGAGATCACTAGCCGCGGTCATGCGGCAATCGTAACCGGAGTTGCGCCGCGCCTGGAACGCGTGATCGAAAACCTGCTCGACAATGCCGTATCATTCTCGCCAGTCGACGCGCCCATCCTTGTCGATATCAGCAATGATGGAGACTGTGTGGCAATTACGGTCTGTGATGCTGGGCCAGGCATTCCGGAAGATGAGAGAGAGAAAGTGTTCGAACGATTTCACTCGGTTCGGCCCGAGGCGGAAAGCTTTGGCAATCACTCTGGCCTCGGCCTTGCTATCGCACGCGCCATTGCAGAAGCTCATGACGGGCGGTTAATCGCAGAAAGCCGGCCCGACGGCGCAGACGGCGCCTTCATGCGTTTCGAGATGCCAGCGGCGCGATGAGCGATGGCAAAACTCTGATAGGCGTTAGCGCGGTTGCGATCGACGGTCGTGCCGTCCTGATTGAAGGCCCTCCGGGAAGTGGCAAGAGCAGCCTGGCGCTCGCATTGGTCGATCGCGGTGCAGTGCTGATCGGAGATGACGGCGTGTGTCTCGCAAACGGCAGCGACCAAGTGATAGCCAGACCTCCGCCAAACATTGAGGGGAAAATGGAGATCCGCGGCGTCGGTATTGTGAACCTGGAAACCACATCCGCGCCGCTTGCCTTGATTCTTTTGCTCGAGGCCGAAGGTTCAAGACTTCCCGAAATCCTTGAGCAGCGCGAAATATTCGACTGCATTGTCCCGGTTCTGCCCTTCCGTAGAGGCGATGCAATTCAAGCGACCCGCGCCGAATGGGCATTGCGCAAACATGGGCTTAGCTTCTAGCGTCGATCACCATGAGCTCCACCGATCACCTCGACTCGGCGCCACAGCACATCCTGCTGGTCACAGGCATGTTGGGTGCCGGAAAGTCCACTGCACTCGATGTGCTGGAGGATTTGGGTTGGGAAGCAATCGACAATCTCCCGGTGCGATTTCTCAAGACAATGACAGCTGCTCCTGGCTTGTCAGGCACGCCCATTGCTATCGGATTTGATTCACGCACACGCGGGTTTGTACCGGACGAGATAATCGGATTAGTCGATAGGTTATCTCATCAGAACGCCTCAATCTCGACTATGTTCATTGACTGCTCGACCGAAGAATTGGAGCGACGCTACAATGAAACGCGCCGCCGCCATGCACTCGCAAGCGGGCGTCCACTAACAGAGGGAATACGTGCGGAACGCGATCTGTTGGCACCGCTCAGGAACTGGGCCGAAGTCGTTATCGACACCACCAGTTTCAATCCGAACGAGTTGCAGCAGAAACTGCGCGAACTCTATTCACAGTCCCCCAGCACTCCGATGACGGTAACGGTCTCAAGCTTTGGGTTTGCCAAAGGCCACCCTCCGCTCGCCGATCTCGTGTTTGACATGCGATTCCTTGATAACCCGCATTGGGTAGACGGATTACGTGAACTGACCGGGCTCGACAAAGCCGTGGGTGATCACATCAGGAATGATCCGGGCTTCAAATCCGCCACCTCTCAAATTCTCCCGCTGATCACGGATTTGCTGCCAAGATATCAGGCGCAGGGCAAATCGTATGTTCACATTGCCTTTGGCTGCACCGGCGGACGCCATCGTTCTGTCTTCACCGCCGAACACATCGCAGAAGGCTTGCGCGAGGCAGGATTTTCGCCCACTGTCCGCCACCGCAATCTGGGTTCACGCACCAGCGACGAGATCGAAGGGGCAAGGCGTTGAGCACCAATAGAAACACCATACGGCGTCGCGCCGCAGGAATGAACGGACTTCGCACACTCTCATGATCGGATTGATCCTCGTCACGCATGGCGATCTGGCCGACCACTTTGTGGACGCGATGGAGCATGTTGTCGGCCCGCAGCAAGACGTGGCCACCGTGTGCATCGGCCCCAATGACGATATGGAAAACCGGCGCCAGGAAATTGCCGACGCAATCTCGTCGGTCCAATATGGCGAGGGTGTAATAGTGTTGACCGATCTGTTCGGCGGCACGCCATCTAATCTGGCGATTTCGCTGCTTGATCGCGGCCATGTTGAAGTGATTGCCGGCATCAACCTACCGATGCTGATTCGTCTGGCTGGAGCGCGCAAGAAGATGAGTGTGATCGATGCCGTTGCCGCAGCGAAGAAGGCTGGCCGCAACTACATCACTGTTGCCAGCGAGTTTCTCGGCGACGAGGCTGCGCCGGAAGAGGCTCGCGCGTGAGCGAGTTTCGCAAGACAATTACTATCGTCAACAAGCGCGGGCTGCATGCACGCGCCAGCGCAAAATTCGTAGGTGCAGTTTCTGTCCTGCCCGAAGGCACGCATGTACGTGTTGCGAAGGACGGCAATGAAGCGGCTGGCGGTTCGATCCTGGGCCTGATGATGCTTGGCGCCGCCAAAGGCGACGATGTTGAGCTGATCGTTGGCGGAGTGAATGCCGAAAGTGTGGGCGGCGAACTGGCCGCTCTGATCGAAGACGGCTTTGGCGAAGAGTAACCTTTGTGTCTGATCGCCGAGAGATCACCGGCTTTTCCAACCCGACGGTCAAATATCTGCGCAGTCTGCGCGAAAAGAAGCACCGGAAGGCAGCTGGCCAATTTCTGGCCGAAGGATTGCGCCTGCTTACCGATGCGCGGGAATGCGGGCATGTTCCGGAAGTGCTGGTGATGGCCAGCGGGCGCGATCCGCATCCTCTGCTCAGCGCGCTTGAAGCAGACGTCCTAGCCGCGGGTGGCGAGATCATCGAGACTTCGCCCGATATCCTCAGCAAGATCACCGGCAAATCGAACCCGCAAGCGGTAGCAGGCGTGTTTGCTGAATTTGATAGTTCACTGGACGTTATCAAACGCGAAACCGCAAACATCTGGCTGGTGGCACAAGCGCTGCGCGATCCGGGCAATCTGGGCACCATGCTGCGCACAGGAGATGCTGTGGGCGCAGGCGGGCTGATCCTGATTGACGATTGCGCTGACCCTTTCAGCGTCGAAGCCGCACGCGCCAGCATGGGCGCGATTTTCACGCAGGCCGTGGCGCGTGCAAGCTGGGAAGAATTCCTGCCCTGGCTACGCAGTGGTTCGGGCCAATTGGTTGCCGCAAGCTTGCGCGACGCAGTGCCTTATCGCGGCGCACCTTATGAAAGCCCCTGCTTCATTCTCGTCGGCAATGAGTCGCAAGGCCTGCCCGAGGAATACGAAACCGCATGCGATTTGCGCGTCACGATGCCGATGAAAGGCCGCGCGGACAGCCTCAACGCGGCGGTAGCTGGGGCGGTGTTGGCTTACGAAGTGCTGGCCGGGCTGGACAGTTAACCGCTATTCAGCCCCGTCCTTGCCGCCATCGATGAGCAAGTCGTCCGACGTATATCGCGGCGCGCCTTCAACGAGTGGGACCTCCTCAATTTCGCGCTTGCCGATCTCGATGCCTTTTTCCGCCAACCTCTTGCCGGATGACAGCACATTGCGTTCAAAGCTGCCAACGAAGCTGTTGTAATTCTTGACCGCGCTTTCGAGGCCACCCCCCACCCGTTTCAGATGCTGTGCAGTGGTTGAAAGTCGCTCGTACAACTCTGCCCCCATGCGTCCGATTTCCTGCGCCTCTTTAGCAAGGCCATCCTGCCGCCAGACTTGCGCGACCGTCCGCGCGATGGCGACCAAGTTGGTCGGGGTAGCCAGCAAGACACGCCGTTCGAAGGCAAAGTCCCACAATGTTGGATCCGCATCCAGGGCAGCTGTCACAAAATGTTCGCCCGGAATAAACATGATGACGTAGTCGGGTGCTTCTTCAAACTGGCTTTGATAGCTTTTTGCGCCAAGCGTCTGGACGTGGTTGCGCATGGACTTCGCATGCATTTCCAAATGCGTCTTGCGCGCATCGTCATCATCAGCCTCGAACGCGGCCTGATAGGCGTTGAGCGAAACTTTGGAATCGATTACGAGCTTTTTCTGGCCCGGTACGTTGATAATGGCATCAGGGCGCAGGCGCCCGTCTTCGGTGTCGACCGACTGCTCCATCAGAAAATCGGTGTGTTCAGCAAGGCCGCATTGTTCGAGCAGGTTTTGCAGCGCCCTCTCGCCCCAGCGCCCACGTGCCTTGGGCGCATTGGTGAGCGAATTGCCCAGCCGCTGCGCCTCGCGGCGCACCTCTTCCTGCCCTTCACGCATTGACTGGATCAGGCCGGTCAGCTGACCAAAGGCATCGACCCGCTGTTTCTCCAGCGTTTCAACTTGTAGCTCATACTTGGCCAGCCGCTCACCCACGGGTTGCAGCAAGGTCTTGATCTTGGCTTCACCCGCTTCTTCGGACTGCTTGAAGCGCTCATCAGCACGCTTGAGGAATTCTTCCTGACTGCGCGACAGCACTTCGCTGCCGAGCGCCTTGAACTGTGTGAGCATCTCCTCACGCGCTTCTTTCATCTGCGCCATCTGCTTGTCGAAATTGGCAGCGTTCGCTTTCAGCGTGGCAAGCCCAATCTGCGCCTCACCCAGTTCCTTGATCGCGGTTTTGAATTCGGCTTCGCGTTCTGCAGCAACAGCCTCCACTTCGGCCAATTTGGCCCTTGTATCCGCCGCTTGGCGAGAACCGATAAACCACCCTGCCCCCGCACCAATTGCGAGACCAAGAACAAGCGCGATGATAGTAAGAAGTGTAGGGTCCATCCCGTCAACTTAGGCGGAACGGAACCGGAACGCCAGTGCTGAGTAAGGTTTACCCGCAGCTTACGCCGCCTGCCTTAGCTTCTTCAGCTTCTTGAGCGCCATCTGACGTTTCAGGCGCGACAGGTGGTCGATGAAGAGAATGCCCTCCAGGTGGTCCATCTCGTGCTGGATGCAGGTCGCGAGCAGGCCTTCCATACTCTCTTCATGGTGGTTGCCGTCCAGATCCTGATATCGAACCGTACAGGTCGCCGGACGATCTACATCGGCGTAAATTTCCGGCACGGACAGGCAGCCTTCCTGATAGGTCGACTGCTCTTGCGCGGGATCAACGATAACCGGATTGATGAACGTGCGCGGCTCTTTCTTGGTAGCCGGATGGGTGTGCTTGTGCCCGTCATGCTCGCATTCGATCGGATCCGCATCCGGGTCTTCCGGTTGCAGATCGATCACCAGCACGCGTTTGGGCACGCCAACCTGAATGGCGGCGAGGCCAATTCCGGGCGCGTCATACATCGTTTCGAACATGTCCTCGACCAGCTGTTTCAGCTCGTCATTGAACTCGTCTTCCGCAACGGGTTCAGAAACGACCTTGAGCCGGGGGTCCGGCACTTCCAGAATTTCACGTATAGCCATAAAGCGGAAATAGGCGGTTGAGAGCTATATTTCAACGAAACTGTTATCGCTCGCGGCAGTTCGCTTACGCGAACACCTCCGCGGGGGCGGCCTACAGGCCGACGGGCGGTCGCCCGTTGACTGCCGTGACTTTAGTCAACAGGCCTCCGCGCCCTAAGCGCCTGCGCCAGCGTGCCTTCATCCAGATAATCGAGCTCGCCGCCCACAGGCAGGCCATGCGCCAGCTGCGTGATGCGCAGCGGAAACGCCTCTAGCCGCTCAGCGAGGTAATGCGCCGTGGTTTGCCCCTCCAGCGTCGCGTTCATTGCCAGAACCACCTCGTCGATCCCGCCTTCTTCAATGCGAGACAAAAGCGAAGCGATATTCAGATCCTCCGGCCCGATGCCGTCGAGCGCGGACAGCTTTCCGCCCAGCACGTGATACCTGCCGGTGAACAGTCGCGCGCGGTCAAGCGCCCAAAGGTCTGCCACATCTTCGACCACGCAGAGCGATTTTAGATCGCGGCGGTGGTCGGCACAAATCCCGCAAGGGTTCTTCGTATCGACATTGCCGCAAATTTCGCATTCAACCAGCGTATCGCGAACCGCGCCCAATGCCTCTAGCAGCGTTGGCAGCGCCTGCTCACGGTTCTTGACCAACCACAAAACCGCGCGCCGCGCGCTGCGCGGGCCCAATCCGGGCAGACGCGACAATGCACCTGCCAATGCTTCGATCTCTTGCGATGCCATGTCATGACAGATAGGGGCTTGAGCGAATTCGAGAAAGGCCCGCCTGCACTGTTATGCGCCCCAAAATGACAATCGCGTTCATGGGAACCCCTGACTTCGCCGTTCCGGCGCTGGTTGCGTTGCACGAAGCAGGGCACGAGTTGGTGTGCGTCTATACCCAGCCGCCGAGCCCCGCAGGGAGAGGGAAAAAGCTTCAACCATCCCCGGTGCATCGCAAGGCGAAAGAACTGGGGATCGAGGTTCGGCATCCGACCTCTCTCAAGAACCAAGATGCGCAGGCGGAGTTCGCGGCATTGCAAGCAGATGTGGCGGTGGTATCTGCCTATGGCCTGATCCTGCCGCAAGCGGTGCTCGACGCGCCCAGCTACGGCTGTCTCAATATCCACGCTTCAATCCTGCCGCGCTGGCGCGGAGCGGCCCCCATCCACCGCGCAATTCTGGCCGGAGATGCGGAAACGGGTGTCACGATCATGCAAATGGAAGCCGGGCTGGATACAGGGCCCATGCTCGCCAAGGTGATAACACCGATAGATGCCAAGACCACGGGCGAACTGACAGAGGAACTGGCCGAACTGGGCGCCAATGCAATGGTGGGCGTGCTCAACGATCTGGAGCATCTGGCCGCGATCCCGCAGGATGATGGTGCGGCAACCTATGCGCCCAAAATAGATAAAGCCGAAGCGCGGATCGACTGGTCAAAACCGGCAGAGGAAATTGAACGGCTGGCGCGTGGCCTCGCCCCCTTCCCGGGCGCATGGTCTGAAAGCGACGGAGAGCGCGTAAAATTGCTGCGGGCAGAATTGGCCGAAGGTTCAGGTAATCCCGGTGAGGTTCTCAATGAAGATTTCACCATCGCTTGCGGGTCCGGCGCGATCCGCCCGCTCCGCCTGCAACGCGCGGGCAAACCGGCGATGGATCGTGAGGACTTCCTGCGCGGCAATCCCATTGCGAAAGGCACCATTCTGTCGTGACTCGTTTCGCGCTGACACTGGAATTTGACGGCACACCGTTTCAGGGCCTGCAGCGTCAGAAGCATGGTCCAACCGTGCAGCAAGCCGTCGAGGAGGCGGCCAATGCCGTGACAGGTGAAGATGTTCGCCTGTTCAGCGCTGGCAGAACTGATACCGGCGTGCATGCTCTGGCCATGCGCAGCCACATCGACATCGGAAAAGAACTGGCACCATTCCGCCTGATGGAGGCATTGAACGCCCATCTGCGCCCTAACCCCATCGCCGTGACACATTGCGAGATTGCGCCTGACGATTGGCATGCCCGGTTTTCGTGTATCGGGCGAAGCTATGTCTATCGCATCATCAACCGCCGTGCACCGCTGACGATCGATCATAAGCGCGCCTGGCAAGTCCCGCAGGAGCTTGATGAAAAGGCGATGCACGGCGCTGCGCAGGCGCTGGTTGGCAAGCACGACTTTACCACCTTCCGATCTGCGCATTGCCAGTCAGACAGTCCGGTCAAATCACTCGATCGCTTGGATGTTGAGCGAGACGGAAACGAAATCCGCATTCACGCCGCTGCGCGCAGTTTCCTGCACCATCAGGTGCGCAGCATGGTCGGCTGTTTGAAGCTTGTCGGACAAGGCGTTTGGCGCGAAGATCAGGTTGCAAAAGCACTCGCCGCACGCGACCGGCAGGAATTAGGGCTTAACGCCCCGCCACATGGTCTCTACTTCGTAGAAGCTACTTACGCCGATTCTTGAGAGGAATAATCATGACCACCACTGGCCAACAGCTTTTCACCACGCTTACCGCCGACGGCAAGCTGACGCTGGAAGTGAGCGAAGAGAGCTTTCCTGAACCAACGGGAAATCAAGTGCTGGTCAAGATGGAGGCTGCGCCAATCAATCCGTCAGACCTCGCGATCCTGACCAGTGCAGCCGATTTCGACAATGCCGAATATTCGCCGGGCAAAGTTGTCGCGCAAATGCCTGAACCTTTCCTCTCAGGCCAGAAAAGCCGCTACGGCCAACGTTTGCCAGCCGGCAATGAAGGTGCAGGCACCGTGGTTGCGACCGGCGAAAGCGACATGGCCAAAGCGCTGATGGGCCAGCGCGTGGCCTGCGTTCCCGGCAATGCCTTTTCGCAATACGCTATCGCCGATGCGATGATGTGTCTGCCGCTGGGTGACCATTCCAGCGAAGTGGGTGCGTCCAGCTTCGTTAATCCGATGACTGCGCTGGGATTTGTCGAGAATGCAAAGATGGATGGGCAGAAGGCAATCGTCCATACAGCCGCGGCATCAAACCTTGGACAGATGTTGATCAAGATTTGCCAGGAAGACGGTATCGAGCTGGTCAACATCGTGCGCAAAGCCGAACATGTCGAGATGCTGAGAGGTATTGGCGCGAAATATGTCGTCAACTCCTCTGACGATGATTTCATGGAACAGCTGCGCACAGCAATTGACGAAAGCGATGCTTTCTATGGGTTTGACCCGATCGGCGGTGGGCAAGCGGTCGACAATGTGTTCAAGGCGATGGAGCAGGTCGCGGTCAGCAAGATGACCGAATATTCGCGCTATGGCTCTAACCAGGCAAAGCGCATGTTCATCTACGGCCGCCTGGACTTCGGCCCGACGATCCTGACGCCAAGCTATGGCTTTGGCTGGACGCTGTCAGGCTGGCTGCTGACTCCATTCCTGGCCAATGCGGGGATGGAAACTGTCGTGAAGATGCGCACCCGCGTACAGCAAAACCTCACCACCACTTTTGCGTCGAGCTACAAGGCGAAGGTCAATCTGGAAGAGATGCTGACCAAGGAAGCGATCAGCGATTATCGCCAGATGAAGACCGGCGAAAAATATCTCGTCACGCCCTGGGGCTGAATTTTCAGCGGTTATCAAATGCTGACTGGATCGCGCCGGGATCACTGATCCCGTTCGCGATCAGCAGCTGCAGCAGAATTCGTGCCTTTTGCAGATTGAGTGCACGCACAGCGACGAACCCATTGGCATCGTCCTCCGGCTCGCGATCAACCAACCCCTCATCCGTGCGGCTGGCTCGGACAATAATCAGCCCATCTTTAGCAAAACGGGCCAGCTCGCGCCGCACCACGTCAGGCAATTTCCTGTCACCTCAAGGACAAGCATCGCCTGCTGCGCCGCCTATGGCGCATGTTCTTTCCGATGTGTCGCCACCAGTTCTCTATTCAGCGGGCAACAGCAGGTTTTCCCTGAAGCGCTGCACGAGACAATCTATCTTGAATTTCCGTATACACTGGTTCTGATTCTTTTGGTATTCTGGCTGGGCAAGGTGTTTCTGGGCGACCGGATAACCAAGCGGAAGATGCAGCGATCCACGGTATCCAAGGCCACTTGATCACAATGGGCCTGATAGCTGTCTGAACCAGAATGTCGTCAGATCACCCATTACTTTAAACTCTATGATTGATTTTCCATGAATCGGCGCTAGATAGCGCGTCTCCGCAGGACGGAATGGGCGATTAGCTCAGTTGGTAGAGCATCTCGTTTACACCGAGAGGGTCGGCAGTTCGAGCCTGTCATCGCCCACCATTCAGTCACTATGCACACGGGATCACTGATTCTGTGCGCTAGTGGGCTGAAGATCCCCTCGAATATTTCCGATGTTTACGAACGATCCGAAAAGCTCTTAAGCCTTGTAGGAGACCGGCTTGGTCATCAAACAGACGGGGCTATTCACGGCAATTTCTCTGCTTGCTGATTTCGAGGTCGGAGGATGTATTGCATTAATTATGGCGAATTGATGGGTTGAAAGGCATGCAGCAAGACAGCCGCATCGCTCTTAAAGCGCCTTACGCAAGATCCGGTTAAACAGAGGTGGTCGGGTTTCGTATCCACCGTACCAGTCTGTTCGATTGCCTGCATTAGGCCGCTCCATCAGCGGGCATCCGCATCGAACCAGGCGATCAGGTTACCGGATCGATGCTCAAGGGGCATCGTCGAAGCCTTATCTTTGCAAGCGGTTCAAGCAGCGATTCGTAAGGTCTTATGGTCGATGCAATGGGATGGCGATCATCGCTCACAGGATAGACCCCTTCTTTTCTGCCTTATGGTGCCTTGTGGGCAACGGTTCCGCTTTAAGTCAGTGATCCGCTTGCTGGAAACCTGCTCGACCAGCGATATCGGCATGCTGACCAGATCGTAGGCGTGTTACTAATCGGCCGTCGCAGCAAAAGCGGGCCTGAAGAAGCAGCGTCCTTCTTGTCGCTAAGAGGTGGCCAATACGCTGCATGGAAAGATGCCGGACTGGACGCGTGGAAGCGCGAATTCAGGCACACCTGATGTCAAGCTTGTTCGGGTTTCCGCTACAGCCATTGGGGTTGGAACTGCCGGACTAGTCTGCGATTACCGCTTCAATGGCCGCGATCGCTTCTTCCGAGTTCCAGTGATAGCCGCCCGCGACACGAAAAAGTTCCTTCGACTCGGCATCATACAGCACGGTGAGCGGCATCGCCCCGCTACCTCCGAAGCTCACACCCAGATCATTCGCGGGATCAAGCCAAGGCTCGAGATGCGTAAAATCGCGATCTTCGAAGAGCGGCACGACAGCTTCTGCGCCGCGCATATCCTGGCTTACGGTCAGCACGCGCAGCTCGTCCTCTTTCAGCGCAGCGAGTTCATCCAGCATCGGCATTTCGACAACGCATGGCGCGCACCAGGTGGCCCATAGGTTAATCAGAACCGGCTGACCTTGCAGAGCACCCAGATTGAGCTGCGCTCCATCCGGATTGGTCACACTGACTGCTGGCATCAATTCGCCTGCAAAGCTGTAATCGATCTCGCCGGTCAACTCCTGCTTGTCTACGCCCAATTCCTCTTGCGGTTGCGCGCCATGGCCAGCGCCACTATCGCAACCGGAAAGAAACAAGGCCGAGGCGCAGATGAGCGACCAAGACAACGATACCGGGCGAAAAGACATAGAGGCAGGCTCCAATCAGATGTGGGGCGGAAGGTTCTCTGAAGGGCCTAGCGCGATCATGCGCGAAATCAATGCTTCGATCCCGTTCGACAAAGCCCTGTGGCGCCAAGATATCCGCGCATCCAAGGCGCATGCAAGTATGCTGGGTGCGCAAGGCATCGTCAGCAAGGCAGATTGCGATGCCATTCTGGGCGGACTGGATCAGATTGCTGAAGGATACGCGCGCAATGGCGTGCCCGAGGATTGGGACCTCGAGGATATTCACATGACAGTCGAAGCACGTTTGACCGAATTGATCGGGCCAGCCGCTGGCCGCCTGCACACAGCGCGCAGCCGAAATGACCAGGTTGCAACCGATTTCCGACTCTGGGTGCGCGACACAATTGATGAATTGGATTCCACGCTGGGCCAGCTGCAACTGGCGCTGCTCAATCAGGCAGAAGCGCATGCTGACAGCATCATGCCTGGTTTCACGCATTTGCAGACTGCTCAGCCAGTAACATTGGGCCATCACCTGATGGCCTATTTCGAGATGATCGACCGCGACCGCGACCGTTTTAACGACGCTCGTACCCGGCTCAGCATGTGCCCTTTGGGCAGCGCAGCACTCGCCGGTACCGGTTTTCCGATAGACCGCGAAGCAACAGCCATGGCGCTTGGGTTTGCTGCTCCCACTCGCAACAGTCTTGATGCTGTTTCAGACCGCGATTTCGCCCTCGATTTCTTGATGGCTGCAAGCCAGTGCGCATTGCACCTTTCGCGGCTTGCAGAGGAATTCATTATCTGGGCCAGCCAACCCTTCGGTTTTGTGCGCATAGCGGACAGCCTATCGACGGGTTCCTCCATAATGCCACAGAAGAAGAATCCCGATGCCGCCGAACTAGTGCGCGGGCACACGGGTCGCATCATTGGCTGCGTGACCTCGCTCATGATCACCATGAAAGGGCTGCCGCTCGCCTATTCAAAGGATATGCAAGACGACAAACCGCCCGTGTTCGAAGCCGCGGGGCTGTTGGAGCTTTGCATCGCGGCCATGAGCGGAATGATTGCCGACAGCACTTTCAACACCGCACGGATGCGTGAAGCAGCCGAGCTTGGATACGCAACTGCGACCGACCTCGCGGACTGGTTAGTACGCGAGGCCGACATTCCGTTTCGAGAAGCGCACCACATCACAGGCGCTGCGGTTAAACGCGCAGAGGCAGACGGTGTTGCCCTGGACCAGCTGCCGCTCAGCGTGCTTCAGGAAATCGACAGCCGGATTGATGATGGAGTGTTCAAAGCGCTCTCAGTCGACGCCTCCGTCGCCTCGCGCAACTCATATGGCGGCACCGCGCCTGATCAGGTAAAGGCGCAGATTGCCGCAGCGAAAGAGCGGATGGGATTGAAGCAATGACAAAACGGTCGATCGTCACACTCACGCTTGCCGCGATAGCGCTTGGCGCTTGCGGGCAACGCGCCGACATTCAACCGCTCGCAAACTCCAGCTTGCCGCCAGCGCCCTATGGGAGCGAAGCCAAACCAGAAGCGGAACAGCTATTGGAACTGGAAACTTTGGCAGCGCCACAACGTAGTGTTGAGTTAAGGCGTCGTTCGGAAGAACGCGAAGACGACCCGTTCGATCTTCCCCCAGAATAGGGAAATTTTAGCAAGTCTATGGACCATTTTGCACTCAAAGACGGTGTGCTTCACGCCGAAAACGTGCCTTTGCCGCAGATAGCCAGAGAGGTGGGGACGCCGGTCTATGTCTATTCGCGCGCAACGCTGGAACGGCATGCACGCGTTTTTCGAGAAGCACTGGACGAAGTGCCTGACAAGCTGATTGCGTTTGCGGTCAAATCCAATCCCAATCTGGCTGTACTGAAAGTGCTGCAAAACCAGGGGTATGGTGCCGATGTCGTTTCCGTTGGCGAAATGCGCCGCGCGCTAGCCGCAGGTATCGCTCCGGAAATGATCGTCTTCTCTGGTGTGGGAAAGACCCGCCGCGAAATGATCGAGGCGCTTGAAGCCGGGATCGGTCAATTCAACATCGAGAGCGAAGAAGAAGGCCTGGAGCTGGCCGAAATCGCGGAAGGAATGGGCCTGACCGCAGATTGCGCGCTGCGAATCAATCCGGACGTCGATGCCGGAACGCATGACAAGATTTCGACGGGCAAGGCAGACAACAAGTTTGGCGTACCGATTGATCAGGCAGGGCAAATCTTCGGAAAGCTTGCCAGCCAGAAAGGCGTGAACCTGCGCGGCGTAGCTGTACACATCGGCAGTCAGCTGGCCGACATCACTCCGCTCGAAAGCGCGTTCGCAAAGCTCGGTGAACTTATTGCCGGGTTGCGCGGCGCGGGCCACACGATCACCCATGTCGATCTGGGCGGCGGCCTTGGCGTGCCTTATCGCAAGGGCGAAGTTCTGCCCAGTCCAGCCGAGTATGGAGCCATGGTCGCCTGCGTCACTAAAGACTGGGGGGTCAAACTGATCTTTGAGCCCGGCCGTGTTATCGCTGGCAACGCCGGGGTTCTGTTGACCGAAGTGGTGCGCGTAAAGCGCGGGCTCAACAACCCCTTCGTGATTGTCGATGCGGCAATGAACGACCTTGCCCGCCCCGCCCTATACGGAGCGTACCACCATTTTGAAGCGGTTACGCCCACCGGTGAAAGCATGATCGCCAACATCGTCGGCCCGATCTGCGAAACTGGTGACACCTTTGCGCGGGACCGCCAATGCGATCTCGTGAAGAGCGGCGATCTGGCGGTTTTTCGCACGGCTGGCGCCTATGGCGCGACAATGGCAAGTTCATACAACTCGCGCGGGTTCGTGGCCGAAACTCTGGTTGATGGTGACAAGTTTGCAGTCGTGGCCAACCGGGTTGGCGCCGATTCCTTCATTAATGCCGAGCGCGTTCCCGACTGGCTAGAATAGATGAAACACTCATGATCAATTCGCTCCCGCTATTCCATCGCATCAAGGGGCAGAAGGTACTGGTGCTGGGTAGCGGGGATACGGCTGAGCCCAAGATACGTTTAATTGAACGCGCCGGCGGTATAATCGAAGACGATATCCAACGCGCGATTGATGAGGGTGTGAAGGTGGCCTTTGTAGCCTATGACGATGCGGAGGCATGTAAAGTAGCGGCCATCAATTTACGCTGTGCCGGCATGCTGGTGAACGTGGTCGACATGCCGGATTTGTGCGACTTCACTACGCCGAGCATTTTGGACAGAGACCCGGTGCTGATCGCCATTGGTACTGGCGGGGCCTCGGCAGGGCTTGCCAAGCATGTGCGGTTGCGCCTTGATGCTATCCTGCCGCAATCTCTGGGAAAGCTTGCGAGTGCTCTACTCAGCGCTCGGGAAAAACTGCGAGCCAAACACCCCGATGGTGCTGATCGACGGCGCGTAATCGATGCGGCTTTGCGTGAAGGCGGCGAATTGGATCCATTTGACGCCGCAAGCGCCGACAAGGTCGAGAGCTGGCTGGCAAACGAGCAAAGCATCAACGATGGGAAGAACCAGATCATTCAGCTCACCAGCGAAGATCCCGAGGACCTGACGATAAGGCAAATGCGTTGGTTGGGTGTAGCGGACATCATTCTGATGGAAGGGGACGTCCCCGGCACAGTTCTGGCGCGAGCAAGAGCCGACGCACAGCGCGTGCCATCAGAACACGCCAAGGCAGACTACCCAGGTCAAACCGTAGTTCGAATTGTCGCGCCCATTCAAGCTGCTTGAGGCAACGCCAGATTGCCCTGCCGAACGAGTACAAAGGCCAAGCCTAGTAGCGCAAGAAACTGGTGAGAAATGCCAGCCGGGGGAGGAGCCCCTGCCCAAAATACTTACGTCGATGAATGTGAGCTACGCGGCCAGTCGGCGGGCCGTAATCCGGTTGAATAGGTAGCCTGTCAGGTTTTGCCTTGCGGCGAAGCCATCAATCGAGAAATGGATCGCGCACAAGAATGGTGTCATCACGTTCAGGGCTGGTCGATACCAGCGCGACCGGTGTTTCGATTAGCTCCTGAATCCGTTGAATATACTTGATCGCATTGGCTGGCAGATCCGCCCAACTGCGCGCGCCGGCTGTGCTCTCACTCCAGCCGTCCAGCTCTTCGTAGATCGGCTCAACCGCTGCCTGATCGCCGGCATGGCTTGGCAGATAATCCATCACATTGTTGCGCAGGCGGTATCCCGTGCAAATCTTAACAGTTTCCAAACCGTCCAACACGTCAATCTTGGTCAGCGCAATTCCAGTCACACCGCTGATCGCGCAGCTTTGGCGCACGATCACCGCATCGAACCAGCCGACCCGGCGTTGCCGCCCAGTTACTGTGCCGAACTCGTGACCACGTTCGCCCAGCAATTGTCCAACTTCATCGTCCAGTTCGGTCGGGAACGGACCGCTACCCACGCGGGTAGTATAGGCCTTCACAATACCGAGTACGAAGCCCGCGGCGCCCGGCCCAAGCCCTGAGCCCGATGCCGCTGTTCCGCTTACGGTGTTGGAGCTGGTGACAAACGGATAGGTGCCGTGATCGACATCAAGCAGCACGCCCTGCGCACCTTCGAACAGTATTTTCGCGCCAGCCTTGCGCACTTTCTTCAAACGCTTCCAAACAGGTTGAGCGAACTGCAATACGAAGGGCGCGATCTCTTTCAGATCATCCAGCAGACGCTTACGGTCGACCGGCGGCTGGTCAAAACCGGCGCGTAGTGCGTCATGATGCGCACAAAGTCGATCGAGCTGTGTATCCAGACTGTCCAGATGCGCCAAGTCGCAAACGCGGATCGCGCGGCGCCCGACCTTATCTTCATACGCTGGGCCAATACCGCGGCCTGTGGTGCCGATCTTGCCAGAACCCGCCGCAGTTTCCCTCAAGCCATCGAGATCGCGGTGGATCGGCAGGATCAGCGGGCAATTGTCTGCGATCGCCAGATTATCATCGCTGATCGTGACCCCCTGACCTTCAAGCTTTTGCACTTCATCCCGCAATGCCCATGGGTCCAGCACCACGCCATTCCCGATCATGCTCAGGGTGCCGGACACGATGCCGCTCGGCAACAAGCTCAGCTTGTAGGTTGTGCCATCCACCACCAATGTGTGACCCGCATTGTGCCCGCCTTGAAAGCGCACAACGGCATCGGCACGGCTCGCAAGCCAGTCAACAATCTTGCCTTTGCCTTCATCGCCCCATTGAGCGCCGATCACTGTAACATTAGCCATGCTTACACCTTACCCCCTGCCAGGGGGATCCTCATGGTCCTTCGACAGGACTCGACCAAGGGACGGAAACGTGGGGCGATATGCGCCCCGATTGCGCTCGGGCCGATAAAATGCCGAGCACTGCAAAGTCAAGCGCTCGAGCCAACGCTATCTGCATCTACTTTGGAGGCAAGCAACGGGATTGTTCGCTATGTGGATCAACAAGGGTGTAGAATGGGCTGCGCATGCCTGTGCCGTGATGGCACCGCTTTGGCCAGATCGCGGGCTGGCACTCTCAGCTATGGCTGAATTTCATGACCTCCCGGAGCCCTATATGGCCAAACAGATGCGAGCCCTTGCACGTGAAGGCATAATCACAGGGGGGCGTGGAAGAAGCGGTTTTCACAACCTCGCCCGCGCTCCAGATGAAATCACCTTGCTCGACATATTGCTCGCGGTGGATGGCGATAAGCCGATGTTTCGCTGGACGGAAATTCGTCAGAAGGGGCCTTGAGCGAGCAAACCGGCTGACTGCCAAGCGCCATGTAATATTGCAGCAGGATTCTGGCGCGCGCAGGAGGCCTACCGCCAAAGCCTGTCGGAAATCGACCTGGTAACACTCAGCCGCAGTGTTGCTGCTCAACTGGGCATGGAAAAGGTGATGCAAGCGGGCGTCTGGATCAGCGAACACGTGCGCTCGCGGAACTAGAGCGCAACCATATCCTTGCCGGAAAGCTTGTGCGTGCAGCCAAGCGCAAGGAGATCTTCGCCGTCTTCGATCTGGGCAAGAGTACGATAGCCTTTGGCACGAAGCTCCGCCGCTTTTTCTCTGTCATGCCCATTTGCGAGGTACACCAGATCGACTGTTTCGCTGCCCCGCGAGCCTTCGATCATCTGATCGACATATAGCGTGAAGCCGGTTGCTGGCTCATTGGCGCCGCCAATCAAATAGGTTCCACCCCGCCCCACTGCACCGCGAACACCTTCGGCATAAAGCGTGAAGCCAAACCAGCTTTGGTATTCGAAGCCATGGCGTTCGGTCGGATCCAATGTAACGCGCGCCGCGTCTCCGATCCGCTTCACAATTGCTTTCAGCCCCGCGATCCTGGAAGCGAGCGCCCCGCCGGCATCAATTGCACACAATTTCTCAAGTGCTTCTTCGAACGGGCCTGTCGCATAGAGCAGCGGTAGATAGGCTTCGCCACCTGCCGCGCGCAGTCCGCCTGCATCCTTCATATCCAGCTCTCGACGAACATTGCCGATCAATTCCGGTGCCAAGGGCAAAGCGCTTTCAGACAAAGTGTCGACAAGGTCTGGCAGCGTAAAATCAACCGAGATACCCGTCAGACCTGCTGCAGATAATGCCTCAATTGCGAGTGCAACCACTTCGCTTGCCGCAGCAACGGAATCTGCACCGATCAGCTCCGCCCCCAGCTGCGTTCGTTCACGCGCGGGTGCAAGCTGATCCGCTTTGATCTGCGCCGTCTCACCGCAATAGGCCAGCCGCAAAGGCCGCGGCGTGCCTGCCATACTGGTCGCTGCGATTCGGCCGATCTGCGGTGTGATATCGCTGCGCAAAGCGAGCGTACGCAGACTGACCGGATCTACGAACCGAAACATTCGGCGCGGCTGCACACCGTCCATACGGCCTGCAAGCGACTTCTCGAATTCGATCAGCGGCGGGCGTACGCGATCATAGCCATGGCTCCACAGCACATCGAGCGATGACCGCATGGCGCGCGTGATCGCCTCCGCCTCGCGCGGCAGCTTGTCTTCAAGCCCTTCAGGCAACAGGTCGTCTGGTTCGGTCATTACACGCGGGCGCTTGCCCTATCCGCGATCAGAATTCCAGCGCTTTGACCAGTTTCACACCTTCGATCTCAGTTGCCTGAGCGATCACATCGTCAGGGATCTTCTGATCGAGACTGAGAAGCAGCACGGCTTCGCCGCCGGCTTCGCGACGCCCGAGGTTGAAGGTTCCGATATTGATATCATGCGAACCAAGCAATGTGCCGATACGGCCGATGAAGCCCGGTTTGTCATCATTGACAACATAAAGCATGTGACCGCTCAGCTCGGCTTCGATACCGATTCCGAAGATTTCCACCAGCCGTGGGGCGTCGTTTCCAAACAGTGTTCCGGCCACGGAACGTGGTCCCTCGGCAGTCTGAACCGTCACACGGATCAGCGTGTTAAACGCCCCTTCGCGCGACTGGCGCACTTCGCTGACCTCGAGCCCGCGTTCCTTCGCGAGATATGGCGCGTTGACCATGTTCACCGTGTCTGAATAGCGGCGCATAAAGCCCGCCAGGACCGCACCCGTGATGGGTTTGCCGTTAAGCTCGGCAGCCGCGCCTTCGCGCTCGATACTGACCTTTTCGAGATTGCCGTGCGCGAGTTGTCCAACAAGCGAACCAAGCGCCTCCGCAAGGCCCATGTACGGCTTTAGTTTCGGCGCCTCTTCGGCACTAAGCGAAGGCATGTTGAG
This sequence comes from uncultured Altererythrobacter sp., assembly GCF_913057185.1. Taxonomy (NCBI): domain Bacteria; kingdom Pseudomonadati; phylum Pseudomonadota; class Alphaproteobacteria; order Sphingomonadales; family Erythrobacteraceae; genus Altererythrobacter; species uncultured Altererythrobacter sp. The sequence continues at coordinate 1,274,573 of NZ_CAJXNK010000001.1, read as the reverse complement.
CGCATTGGTAACGCCGCCATTGACCAGATAATCGCTGATCTGTTCAGCAACCTGTAGCGCTACGTTCACCTGTGCCTCTGTCGTCGACGCGCCCAGATGCGGCGTGCAGATAAAGTTCGGCGCACCGAACAGCGGGTTGTCCGTTGCGGGCTCGGATTCAAACACGTCTAGCGCAGCTGCTGCAACCTGGCCGCTTTCCAGGCAATCCTTCAGCGCTGCTTCATCGATCAACCCTCCACGTGCGCAATTGACGATGCGGATGCCGGGCTTTGCATTCTCGAGCCGTTCGCGGCTCAAGATATTGCGCGTCTGGTCGGTCAACGGGGTGTGCAGGCTGACAAAATCAGCGCGGCCAAGCAGCGTGTCCAGATCGACCTTCTCGATACCGAGCTCGATCGCGCGCTCTTCGGTCAGAAATGGGTCGTAAGCGATCACTTTCATCTTGAGGCCTTGTGCGCGGCTCGCCACGATCGAACCGATATTGCCCGCACCAATCAGGCCGAGCGTCTTGCCGGTCACCTCGATGCCCATGAAGTCTTTCTTGGGCCATTCGCCGGCTTGCGTACGGGTGTTCGCCGCCGGGATCTGGCGCGCCAGCGCCATGATCATCGCAATCGCGTGTTCAGCAGTGGTGATCGAGTTGCCGAACGGTGTGTTCATGACGACTACACCTTTGCCAGAGGCGTAGGGGATATCGACATTGTCGACACCGATACCTGCACGGCCAATCACCTTCAGATTAGTGGCCGCATCCAGGATTTCTTTTGTCACAGTGGTCGACGAACGGATCGCGAGCCCATCGTACTGGCCGATGATCTCGGCCAATTGTTCAGGCGTGTGATCGGTGATCACATCCACTTCGCAGCCACGTTCTTCGAATATACGCGCGGCATTCGGGTCCATCTTGTCAGAGATGAGTACTTTAGGTTTGGTCATGTTACTGATCCTTTGCGTGCTCTTGCGAAAACAGGAGCCCAGAATTTCGGTTTGTTCGAGTTGGCGCAGGGTTCCTGCTTCCGCAGGAACTCACATCAGATGCCAGACTTAACGGTCTCGTATGCCCATTCGATCCAGGGCAGCAGACGCTTCAGGTCTTCCTGCTCAACCGTGCCACCACACCAGATGCGCAAGCTTGGCGGGGCATCTCGATAACCGTTAAAGTCATAGCCCACGTTGCGCTCTTCCAGCATCTTTGCGATTGTCTTTGGCACGGCAGCCTGATCTTCTGCAGAACGGCCTTCGTACCATTCGCCCTGAAAAACAAAGCACACACCGGTATTGGTGCGCTGCGCCGGATCGCTGACCATATTGCGCAACCAAGGCGTCGCCTCGATCCAATCGGTGACGATCTTTGCGTTTGCATCGGCCCGTTCGAACATAGCCTTGCGACCGCCGATCGACTGCGCCCATTCCAGCGCCGCGATATAGTCTTCAGTCGCGAGCAAAGATGGCGTGTTGATCGTTGCACCTTCAAAGATGCCGCGATTGATCTTGTCACCCTTCTTAAGGCGAAACAACTTGGGAAGCGGCCACTCGGGATCATAGCTTTCGATCCGCTCGACCGCCTTGGGTGAAAGGATCAGCATGCCGTGTTGCGCCTCTGAACCCATCACTTTTTGCCAGCTATAGGTCGTGGCATCGAGCTTTGCCCAATCCATTTCCTGCGCAAACACTGCGCTGGTGGCGTCATTGATGGTCACACCAGCACGGCCTGGAGCGAGCCAATCCGTGTTCGGTATCTTCGCGCCCGAAGTCGTACCGTTCCAGGTGAAGACAACGTCATTATCTTGCGGAATCTGGTTCAGATCGGGAATTTCGCCATAGTCGGCATCAAGGACTTGCAAGTCCTTTAGCTTGAGCTGTTTGACCGCATCCTGAATCCAGACATTGCCGAAGCTTTCCCATGCCGCGACGGTTGCGGGGCCCTGCCCCAGCATCGTCCACATCGCGCATTCCAGCGCGCCAGTATCAGAAGCCGGCATGATGCCAACGAGATAGTCCTCTGGCACGCCCAGCATCTCTTTGGACAGATCGATCGCGTATTTGAGACGCGCCTTGCCTGTCGCCGAGCGGTGCGAGCGACCGAGCGATTCTGTCTTCAGCTTATCTAGGGACCAGCCCGGGAATTTAACCGTGGGACCGGAAGAAAATTGTGGGCGCGCCGGCTTCAGTGCCGGTTCGCTGGGTATGCTAGTCATGTATTCTCTCCTTACAGAGAGCTCGCGCGGCGTTGGGACCGCGTGGCCCACGGATCGCATTAGTTTTGCGCCGCAACATGTCAAGCGATGCTGGCGGGCTGTGCAAAGCTATTCACGTCACGACTCGTCGCTGGAAAAGCGCCTCTTGCCGCAGCATAGAGCGTCGCAGCCTGTTAAAAAACTCGTGGAAATCTTCATTTTCAATTTTTTTATCAATATTTTACCGCGCAGCATGAAAGTTTCACTGGAAACGAAACTTCGGCTATCTTGTCTGCTCTCCATGGGGGAGAGATTGGGAGAGAATATATGGAAAAAGTTGGGGGACTGGCAGCTGGTTTGGCAGTGGTGCTAGCAATTGTTGGTGGGTTTGTATCCATTCCGGGCCTGGAAGTCGGATTGATCATACTCGTTCTGGGAATCATTGGCGGCATTGCCGCTGATCAGGACGGTGCCATTCGTATGTATTTGGCAGTTCTTGTTCTGCCTGCGGTTGGTGCAGTGCTTGGCGCGATTCCGGCAATTGGGGAATATTTGACCGCAATCTTCAGCAACCTTGCTGTTGCGGCCGCTGGTATGTCCGCATCGCTAATCACACGTCGCTTGTACGATATGGTGATGGGTGCGCTGAAAGGCCTTTCGTCAGGCTCTGACAGCTAAAGCAAAACCCTACTTCCGATCATGAGATCGGTGGAGGCGGCGCGCAAGTTGATTGCGCGCCGCTTTTCATTCGCAATGCTGTGCTATATGCCGACTTAGAATATGCACACCAGCGAACTTCGCATTGCCCTTTTCAGTGGCAATTACAACTACACGCGTGACGGCGCGAACCAGGCTTTGAACCGTTTGGTGGAGTATTTGCTCCGTCAGGGAGCGTCTGTGCGTGTCTACGCGCCTAAGGTGGCAAACCCGGATTTTGAGCCTACAGGTGATCTGGTTGGCGTGCCCAATGTCCGGATGCCGGTGAAGGGGCGCGGTGAATACCGCTTACCCACCGGACTAAGCCGGAAGGCTAAAGACGATCTGGTGAAATTTGAGCCAAATGTCGCCCATATTTCGTCTCCTGATCCAACGGGTCATGCCGCGTTACGATGGGCACAAGAATACGATTTGCCCGTGCTTTCATCGGTTCACACGCGCTTCGAAACCTATCCGCGCTATTATGGACTCTCATTTCTTGAGCCCACCATCGAGTGGATTTTGCGCCGGTTCTACAATCGTTGTGACGCGCTGGTGGCTCCATCGCAAAGCATGGTCGACACGCTGATTGAGCAAGACATGCATGATGACATCACGATCTGGTCGCGCGGGGTAGATCGAACGATCTTTGACCCCAGCAAACGCGACATGGAGTGGCGTCGTTCGCTCGGGCTGGAAGATGATGACGTTGCCATCGTTTTTCTGGGCCGCTTGGTCATGGAAAAAGGGCTTGATGTGTTCGCGGACACAATCATCGAGCTGCGCAAAAGGCAGGTCCCACACAAGGTTCTCGTCATTGGCGATGGCCCGGCGAAGGATTGGTTCAAGCAAGCCCTGCCCGGGGGCATTTTCGCCGGATTCCAGACCGGCGCTGACCTGGGCCGCGCGCTCGCAAGCGGTGACATTTTCTTCAACCCGTCAATAACCGAGACATTCGGCAATGTGACGCTGGAAGCCATGGCTAGCGGACTGCCGGTGGTTGCCGCTGGCGCGACTGGTGCGTCTTCGCTCGTTACGCCAGAAGAGACCGGGCAGCTTGTACCGCCCGGTGATGCCGCCGCTTTTGCAGAAGCTATCGCGCCTTATTGCACTGATGATGCGCACCGCCACGCGCATGGTGCAGCCGGTGAACGCAAATCGCGCGAATATAGCTGGGATGCCATCAATCAGGTGGTGGCCGACACCTATATCCGCCTCGTCACCGCGCGCGAGGAATTGCGCGCCGAAGACGAGGCGAAGATCAAGGCGGCGTTGGATTCAGCCTAGTTCAGGTCAGTCCAATATGCCTTCGGACTGCATCTTGCGGGCATACCAAAGCATAAACAGTGTGGTGGCCCAAATAGTCAGGTTTAGCGGCAGGCTCACCTCCGCCGGCACCTCGATCATGAAGTTCTGATAGATCGTTGTACCAACCAGGCCGACCACAGAAATGGCGATTGATGTCACTGCCCAACGCGAGCGCAAGAGCAACAGGATTGATCCGAAAAATGCGCCCCAGACTCCCATAGCCCAAAGCGCATTGGACCAGGCCGGGAATGAATCAAAGAAAGCTATCTGATCTGGCGTCATGCCAAGGTCTTCCAGCTTTCCCAGATGCGTCATCATGTAACTGAAAATGCCAACAGCATTCCAAAGCAGAGCCACAATCCCGACAGCCCATAGGTGCCACGGCGCTTTCGTTGCTTCACTCATGAAAATTCTCCCCTCCAGTCCGGTCTGGTGCCGGATCGATGAAGGAAAGATTATTGCGCGCTTGGCGCGATGGCAAATGCGTTAAGCCATTGCCTACGCAAGCCGATCACATCCGCTCGATGCGCTTGGCAACTTCATCAATAATATCAACGATCTGATCAACCGTATCCTTGTCGAGCTTGCCGGCCCTTGCGCGATTTTTCAGTACAGAGGCAAGATTCCCCATTGCGCGAAACAGGTCAGGTGATTTTTCTTTCACCTTCTCTGCGCGATCGCCGTGTTCATTGATGCGGCCCATCAATTCCTCGACTTCATCTGCACGGTCTTCGAGTTCAGCCGCACCCGATGTTGTAACTTCGAAAGGCTTCTTGCCGCTCGTTTCCTCATCAGCAGGCTTGCCCTTCTTCTTGGGCTTGGACTGTTTGATCTGGCCTTCTTCTTCCAGCATTTGCAGCGTCGGGTAGACTGCGCCAGGACTTGGCGCATAAGCACCTCCGGTCATCTCTTCGATCGCTTTGATCAGCTCATAGCCGTGACGCGGCTCTTCGTTGATGAGCGCCAGCAAGGCCAAGCGTAGCTCTCCTGTGCCGAACATCCGCCCTCGACGTTTGTTGCGGCGCGCACCGTCTTGCCAATCGCGCGACTTGCGGCGGTGACGTGAGCTTTTGAACTCGTCTTCCCACTCATTTGCGGCGGAAGCCATTGCCATTGCGATCATCGGCCCCAGATTGCTCCAACCACCGCGCCCAGATCTATTCCAAGTCATTCATTTAACTCCTGAGTATCTTTGATAGCTCAAAGATGTATCTTAGAGGCCGTTTTGCAAGAGGACTTTGGCTTTGAGCGATGAACGGCTTATGGCACTCGACCAATGGCAGATCTGTTTGGCAATGACCCTTCACAGCAAGCAAAAGCCAGCGCCGCTCCGCGTGAGGACGCACCGCTGGCCGACCGCTTGCGCCCACGGACATTGGACGAAGTCATCGGGCAGGAACATCTGACCGGACCGCAAGGGGCAATCGGCCGCATGGTCGCGGCAGGCAAGCTGTCGAGCATGGTGTTGTGGGGGCCGCCTGGCACGGGCAAGACCAGCACTGCGCGTCTGCTGGCGGATGCAGTGGGCATGCGGTTTATCTCTGTAAGCGCGGTTTTTTCAGGGGTGGCGGACCTCAAGAAAGCCTTTGCCGAAGCGGACAAGATGGCGGGCGTTGGCCAAAAAACACTGTTGTTCGTGGACGAGATCCATCGCTTCAACCGCGCGCAGCAGGACGGTTTCCTTCCCTTTGTCGAGCGCGGAACGGTGACGCTGGTCGGCGCAACAACCGAAAATCCGAGCTTTGAACTCAACGCAGCTCTGCTTAGCCGTGCGCAGGTTCTGATCCTCAATCGCCTGGACGCGGCTGCTCTGGAAAAACTGCTTGCGCGCGCGGAAGAGCTGGAAGGCCCCCTCCCCCTTGATGATGCCGCGCGTGACGCCCTGATTGGCAGCGCCGACGGTGACGGGCGGTTTCTGCTCAATCAGGCCGAAACGCTTTATAATGCGCAGATCAATACCCCGCTCGATCCCGCCGGGCTTGGCACCTTCCTGCAGCGGCGAGTGTCTGTCTATGACAAGGATCGCGACGGACACTACAATCTGATCTCGGCGCTGCATAAGTCGCTTCGGGGCAGCGATCCACAGGCCGCACTATATTACATGGCGCGAATGTTAGTGGCCGGTGAAGAGCCGCTCTACGTATTGCGCCGACTGGTACGCTTTGCGAGCGAAGATGTCGGGCTGGCCGACCCTCAAGCCCTCATTCAGTGCCTCGCTGCCAAGGATGCGTATGAATTTCTTGGCTCACCCGAAGGCGAGCTCGCGATTGTGCAGGCCTGCCTCTATCTGGCGACCGCCCCCAAATCGAATACTGCCTATGCTGCCCAGAAATCAGCTTGGAAGAGCGCGAGGGAAACCGGCAGTCTGCTGCCGCCCCAGAACATCCTGAATGCTCCGACAAAGCTGATGAAGGATGTCGGCTATGGCAAAGGCTATGCCTATGATCACGATACCGAAGAAGGCTTCTCTGGCGACAATTACTGGCCGAAAGATATGGAGCCTCAGACTTATTACACGCCGGTAGAGCGCGGCTTTGAGCGCAAGGTGAAAGAGCGGATCGCCTATTGGGAAAAGCTGCGAGCCGAACGCAAAGATGCGTGACTTCACACATTATCTCGCGATTGACTGGTCGGGCGCGAAAGGCGCGCGACAGAAGGGTATTGCCCTGTCACTGGCAGAAGGCACGGGCAGTGCGCCGGTGCTGGTTGAGCCACCAAGAGGAGGCTGGGCGCGCAAAGAAGTGCTCGCCATCCTGCGCGATGATATTCCGCGCGACACACTGGTAGGGATGGATTTAGGCATTTCGCTTCCGTTTCAGGACGCAGGCGCATTCTTTCCGCATTGGAATGACAGCCCCAAGGATGCAAAATCGCTTTGGGCGCTGATCGACCAGGTTTGCTCTGATGACCCGAATTTGGAGTGCGGCAGTTTTGTCTCGCATCCTCAACTAAGCGAATATTTCCGCCATTCCAAAGAACATCTCGGACAGCATTTTCACTTGGCCGACGCTCCCACTAGGCAAGGTCGCTTTCGATGCGCCGAACTGGCTCAGCGCGAGCAAGGTGTGCGCCCGGTCAGCAATTTCAACCTTGTTGGCGCCGCGCAGGTCGGCAAATCATCTCTGACCGGCATGCGAATGCTGCACCAATTGCGCGATGCCGTCGCGGTCTGGCCGATCGATCCGCTGCCCGATAGCGGCCCTGTTGTTGTCGAGATGTACACATCTATCGCTGCGCGGGGCGGAGGTGTCGGCGGCGCCAGGACCAAACTTCGCAGTTTCGAAGATTTGAACGTGGCACTCGCGCAATTGGGCTCGCCTCCTGTGGCCGGAACCGGCCCTATCGACGACCATTCTTCGGACGCTCTGGTGACCGCGGCGTGGCTCCGCAAGATCGGCCCGGATCCAGCCTATTGGGCCCCAAAGGGCTTAACACCGGAAATTGCGCGCACCGAAGGGTGGACCTTTGGTGCTCTTTAGAATTTTTCTATGCTATGTCAGTTCCCACTTGAGGCCCGAATAACTTTCGCCTAGGGGACCGCTTCCGTTTCGGATTGCCAGGTGTTGGCAGGCAAACGGCGAACAGAAAAGTGCCGGCTTAGCTCAGTTGGTAGAGCAGTTGATTTGTAATCATCAGGCCGCGAGTTCGAATCTTGCAGCCGGCACCATACCTTTCAATAACTTAACGGTCTTTTTGGTCCGCGTCTCAGCTGATTTTTCCCCGCGGGGTAACAAATGGGGTAACAAACGACGGGAAACAAAACCGGTTGCCATTCACCCTTTCCGCGCTACTCTGCGGCGGACACTAACTCTCTCAACCGCCCTTGATATCATTGCTGAAACTTTCAAGGTGTCGCTTTCTGGAGAAGCTAGTTATTTGCAGAGAACCTTTGGTGAGAATTTATGCGCAAATCTTTCGTAATCTTGGCCGCACTATCGGCTTTTGGTGGCCTTGGAGCACTTCAGGCACAGACCAGCATTTTCGATAGGCTCAAAACAGTTATTGAGAAAAAGACTGGTAATCCCAAGACTGCCCAGCAGGAACAAAAAGCCCCACAAGGTTCTACAGAAGCCTCACCTAACGATATTCGGCAGCGTCTGACCGGTGAGTGGAATAGCAATCTAGAGCAATGCTCTAAAAATCAAATGCAATCTGACACATCCATATTTTTCAAATACGAAGAATACTCTGGAGAAGGCAACTGGTACTGGAGTGGGTACGAGTGGGGCTGCGCTGTACCTGACGATAAAGTTACAGAGCTGGGTTTTGATGGAACCTTGGAATGCGGAGCCGAAGGAGAGGACCTCTATTTGGACCTTATAGTTGAATTGAGTGACGATCCCAATAAACTGACCTATTACGACAATACTTATGGTGAAGATCAGTGGACCATGTACCGCTGTCCCGCTGGCCAATTTGAATACTGACAGTGTTTTCCAAGCTATTTCAGTCTGGCAGAAATATTTATTGTTACTAGATTTTTAAGTCCAGCCTCCGCCTTGCGCAATTGCGCGCGCCAGCTGACCCCGTTGGAATAGCCACCCTCGAGGAAGAAAATCGGCATGACCTGAAAGCCTCATGTCAGCCATTGGCTCCACGACAAGATTCCCAACAAATGCCCACCCTGCACCGCTCCGCTAGAATCGATGTAGGGAGCGGCAACCAGCCAGTGCCCGAAAACCACCGCCAGGATTGACAGCGCGCGCAGGAAGTCGACCCAGCGATTGCGCTCTGGCGGCGCCATTTGCGCCATTTCGCGCGCGTTTACCCACATACTAGCCATCACTGCTTCTCCCGCCTCTGAAGTCGTTAGATAGTACCTTCTAACTCATTTCTCATGATTTTTCGCAGCGCACGAAGCTCGACTACACCCTTGCAACACGCTTCTTCATTGCCCCTTCCCCTTGCTCCTGCTAGCCGCGCGGCGATTGAAAAGAGGTTTCCAAGAATGCCAGATATCAAACGTGTTGTTCTCGCCTATTCCGGAGGTCTCGACACCTCGGTCATCGCGAAATGGCTAGAGGTAGAGCGCGGCTGCGAAGTGGTGACATTCACCGCCGACCTCGGCCAAGGTGAAGAGATCGAGCCTGCCCGTACCAAGGCGCGTGCGATGGGCATTCCGGACAAGCACATCTATATCGAAGATCTGCGCGAGGAATTCGTTCGCGATTTCGTATTCCCGATGATGCGCGCCAATGCACGCTATGAAGGCGACTATCTGCTGGGCACCTCCATTGCGCGACCTCTGATCTCTAAACGATTGGTCGAAATTGCGCATGAGACAGGCGCTGATGCGATAGCGCATGGTGCAACCGGCAAAGGCAATGATCAGGTTCGTTTCGAGCTGAGCGCATATGCGCTTGACCCCGACATCAAAGTCATTGCGCCTTGGCGCGAGTGGGACCTGACCAGCCGGACCGCGCTGATCGAATGGGCGGAGAAGCACCAGATCGTCGTGCCTAAAGACAAGCGCGGTGAGAGCCCGTTCTCGACCGATGCGAACCTGCTCCACACCTCGTCTGAGGGCAAAGTCCTGGAAGACCCGTGGGAAGAGACGCCGGATTATGTCTATTCGCGCACCGACAACCCTGAGGGCGCGCCGGATACACCCGAATATATCACCATCGATTTCGAACGCGGCGATGGAGTGGCGCTAAACGGTGAAGCGATGTCGCCTGCCGAGCTGCTGACCGCGCTGAATGATCTAGGTCGCAAGCACGGCATTGGCCGGCTCGATCTGGTCGAGAACCGTTTCGTCGGGATGAAGTCGCGCGGCATGTATGAAACTCCGGGCGGCGAGATTTATGCCCGCGCACATCGCGGGATCGAGCAGATCACGCTTGATCGCGGGGCAGCCCATCTCAAGGATGAGCTGATGCCCAAATATGCAGAGCTGATCTACAACGGGTTCTGGTTCGCCCCTGAACGCGAAATGCTGCAGGCGGCGATTGACCACAGTCAGGAGAAAGTCAGCGGTAGGGTTCGCCTGAAGCTCTACAAAGGTGTTGCAGGCGTAGTTGGACGTAAGAGCGCGAACTCGCTCTACTCCGAATCGCACGTCACTTTCGAAGACGATGCCGGCGCTTACGATCAAAAAGACGCTGAAGGCTTCATCAAGCTGAACGCTTTACGGCTCAAGTTGCTTGCGAAACGCGATCACGCCTGAGGCTAACACACATTTTCGACGAATGGTTGAGTTATCCACGCGCGTCCACAGGTGATCTGAGGGAAAGTGGATAAGTCGGGGTTGCAAAGCTTGCGCGACTCACTGCGAGGGCGCAGTCTTGAAACATCGGAAGGGAGAGAAACCCAACCGGAAATTTGGCTCCAACGAGTTGATTTCACGAGAGTTTCTCAAAAAACCGACGCAGTGGATTTTTTCCACGCGGACTTCGAGACTGGATATGCAGAAGGTGCAAACTGGAAGCAAGTGCAGTTGCCTGAGAAGAACGCGAAGCACATTCACTGGATAGGCCAGGAACCTGGTTGTGGACCGAGGAAGGTGGAAGCTGAGGCAGAAACCAGCCGTTTGAGGGAAGTGATCGCGAAGGGGGAATGGTCTCGGTAGCGTTGGAAGACACAGCACCGCTTGAAAAGGCTTCGGCACGGACAGGTAGGACTGAGTTGAAAGGCGAGACCGGATGCCGACGCGAGCGTCGGTGAAAAGAACCTCCAACCCGTTGGAGGGGATAGAAACCGAGTGCCAAGCGCTTCTTGAAAGGTTCGCCGGACAAGAAGACCACGCGACGGTAAGAGTGGGGTCGGCAGCAATGTCGGCCCCATTTGCTTTTGGTTCTTGGAGTACAGACTTCTTCCCGTACCGGGCACGCAGCTGGACGCAGATTTCGCACAACTTTCGCTCGATGCAGCCGCCCAAGCGCCGGCTTGCGCAGCGGAAATTTGCATATTGCTACCCTGCTTGGCTATTCTTCCGGAATGGAGAGGGCTTTCCATCTTCATGCGCGGATTTGCTGCGCCCTCATAGTGAGCTTGCTCGCTATAGCTTCGCCGCCGGTTGTAGGACAGGATGCGGGCGAGGACGGATATTCAGAAGCCCAGCAAGAAGACCAGAGCTTCCAAGATGGCTTTTCCGAGTTCGACATCCCCCTCCCTCCGCACGACCATCCTTACGACGCCGTCGACATTTCTGAGATCGAACCGCCACAAGAGCCAGCCGTCGGTGATGTCGTACGCGATCTCGGCACCGGTCACGCCTCCTACTACGGGCGCCGCTTTCACGGCCGAAGAACTGCCAATGGAGAGCGATTTGACATGCGGGCGATGACTGCGGCGCACAAGACGCTTCCCTTTGGCAGCATGGTGCTTGTCACTAATACCGGCAACGGCCGATCCATTATCGTCAGGATCAATGATCGCGGTCCCTTCACGCCTAATCGCGTGATTGACCTAAGCCGCGCCGCCGCAGAGGAAATCGGCCTGGTCCGACGTGGAGTGGGCGAAGTACGTATAGAACTGTTGGCGAGTTGATCTTGCACCAATTTCGCATTTGACTTGAGCGCCCCAGCACCCCAGTCTCCGGCTCGCAAACCGGGGGTGGTTTCCATGACACGCAACTTCGCAAACATCGCTTTCGTATCCGCCATCGCGCTGACACTCTCGGCTTGTGCAGAGCCGGCCGAGCAAGCGCCGGACACTGCGGCGTCAGCGACCGAGAACATGACAGCGGCCAGCTTCGGCTGCATCCGCGATCTGACCCAGGTTGACCGTTTCTTCGTCGGCAACCTTGATGGCGACCTGGAAGCGACCGTTGCAGTTGCGTCGTCCGAGGACGGCGGCGTCTTTCCGGTTGGTTCGGTCGTCCAGCTTGTTCCAGGCGAAGCGATGGTCAAACGCGCAAAAGGTTTCAATGCGGACACCAAGGATTGGGAGTTCTTCGAATTCGAAGTTTCTCCTGAAGGCACCGCGATCCGCAAGCGGGGACATGTCGACGTCGTCAACCGGTTCGACGGCAATTGCCTGGAATGCCATGAGAAGGCGCGGCCCGAGTTCGACATGATCTGCAGCACGGACAATGGCTGTGACCCGATCCCGATCAATGACGCGATGATCCGCGCACTTCAGAAGACCGATCCGCGCTGTGGCGCCCCGCTCGAGCTCACCAGCGAAGAGAGCGAAGGCCTGGCCGCGCTGATGGCCGCTACGGGGCGCTAACCGCCCCCGCCCGCACCCCGCGAGTTCTTCCAGTCGAACAGCTTCATCTACTGCGCGGCAAAGCTGAACAGCACGGTTCCCGTCAGCAGGAAGCTCAAAATCACCGCCACCACCGCATTGCCCGCGGGCGCATAGCCGAGCGCGTCTGCCCAGAAAAAACCCCCGGCACCCCAGCCCAGTGTGAATGACACCAAGGTGTATATCCAGCCGACTTCCCTGACTTCGGCCTGGCTCAGCCGCGAATAGAAGCCCGTCATCACGATACCGATCATGACGCTTGGAGCCCTCCGGCAAGGTGGAAACTGAGCAGTGCGGTCGCCTCGCTCGCGCCATAGGCATTGGCCGCGACCGACACGAAGGGTACGAATAGCAAGGGGTAGGCCCCGGTCAGCAACGCACGGCTGTGCATCCGGTCTGCCTTGCCGATCTCTCGCCCGCTCATCACGAAGGTCAGGAAGATCGTAACAAACCCGATCAACACGACGGAAATCTCCGCCGCCGTCAGAAAGAACGCTTCCAATTCCATGTGTCACCTCCCTTGGTAGAGGGGTTTATTTCGCCGCCTGCCTCGATTTGTCCAGCATGTTCGCAAGATACTGCCCCGTGAAAGAGCGCGGTTCGTGAGCCACTTCTTCGGGCGTCCCCTCCGCCACGATCTCCCCCCCACGCACGCCGCCATCAGGGCCAAGGTCGAGGATATGGTCCGCGGTTTTGATCACATCCAGATTGTGCTCGATCACCACCACCGAATTGCCCTGGTCGACCAGCCTGTGCAGCACTTCCAAGAGCTTGCGCACATCCTCGAAATGCAGGCCCGTGGTCGGCTCGTCCAGAATGTAGAGTGTTTGCCCGGTGCTGCGTTTGCTGAGTTCCTTCGCCAGTTTCACCCGCTGCGCCTCGCCGCCTGACAGCGTGGTCGCTTGCTGGCCCACTTTGACGTAGCCCAGCCCCACTTCATTCAGCATATGCATCTTGTCGCGGATGGGGGGCACGGCCTTGAAGAACTCCTCCGCATCCTCGATCGTCATGTCGAGCACGTCGGCGATGGAAAGCCCCTTGAACTTCACCTCCAGCGTTTCACGATTGTAGCGACGCCCGCCGCATTCCTCGCACGTCACATAGACATCGGGAAGGAAGTGCATTTCGATCTTGATCAACCCGTCGCCGGTGCAGGCCTCGCATCGGCCACCCTTGACGTTGAACGAAAAGCGCCCGGGTTTGTAGCCGCGCGCCTGCGCCTCTGGCAGGCCGGCGAACCAGTCCCGGATATTTGTGAAGGCGCCGGTGTAGGTGGCAGGGTTGCTCCGTGGGGTACGACCGATCGGCGACTGGTCAATCTCGATCACCTTGTCGCAAAACTCCAGCCCCGTAACCTTGTCATGCGCGCCCGCAATCACGCGCGCGCCGTTCAATGTGCGCGCGGCGGCGGCATAGAGCGTGTCGATCGTGAAGCTGGACTTGCCGCTGCCCGATACGCCGGTGATGCAAGTGAATATGCCGAGCGGGATGCTGGCAGTGACGTCTTTCAGATTGTTCGCCCGCGCGCCCTTCACCGTCAGCTTGTGGCCATTGCCCTTGCGCCGCGTGGCCGGAACCGCGATCTCGCGCCGCCCGGTCAGATAATCGGCGGTCATCGAATTCTTGGCCTTCATGATCTGTTTCAGCGTGCCTTGCGCCACCACTTCGCCGCCGCGCACACCCGCGCCGGGGCCCAGATCGACGATATGATCCGCCTGACGGATCGCGTCTTCGTCATGCTCTACCACGATCACGGTATTGCCGAGATCGCGCAGCCGCTTCAATGTCTCCAGCAGGCGATCATTGTCGCGCTGGTGCAGGCCGATGCTGGGCTCGTCGAGTACGTAGAGCACGCCGGAAAGCCCGCTGCCGATCTGGCTGGCGAGCCGGATACGTTGGCTCTCCCCACCTGACAGCGTGCCGGATGTACGGTCGAGGTTGAGGTAGTCTAGGCCGACATTGTCGAGGAAGCCCAGCCGCTCGTTGATTTCCTTCAGGATGGCGCGCGCAATCTGTTGCTGCGTTTCATTGAGCTTGGCTTCAAGGCCAAGGAACCATTCCTTGGCATCGGAAACGCTCATCCTGACCGGATCGGCAATATCGGTGCCCGCGACGCGCACCGCCAGCGCTTTCTCATTCAGGCGCTTGCCATGGCAGCTTTCGCACGGCTGCGCGGTCTGGAACTTGCTCAGCTCCTCGCGCATCCACGCGCTTTCGGTCTGAAGCAATCGGCGGTTGAGATTGCCGATCACGCCTTCGAACGGCTTGCGCACGGTATATTCCTTGCGCCCGTCCTTAAAGGTCAGCTCGACCGGCATGCCGCCCGTGCCGTGCAGGATGATCATCCGCTGATCCGGCTCCAGCTGGTTCCAAGGCGTGGTGATGTCAAAGTCATACGCCTTCGCAAGGCTGGTCAGCACTTGCATGTAATAAGGTGACGGGGGATTGCTCTTCGCCCAGGGCACCACCGCGCCTTGTTTCAACGTCAGGCTTTCGTTCGGCACGACCAGCTGCGGATCGAATAACAGTTTTTCGCCGATCCCGTCGCACGTCGCGCAGGCCCCCTGCGGCGCGTTGAATGAGAACAGGCGTGGTTCGATCTCCTCGATGGTGAAGCCGCTGACCGGGCAGGCGAATTTCTCGCTAAACACGATGCGGTTGGCAGGGATGCCCACACCCTTCATCGCGCCGCCAGTCTCGCCTTCATCCTCGCGCCCCGGCACAACGCCATCCGCCAGATCGACATAGGCCAACCCTTCGGTCAGCTTCAGCGCGGTTTCAAAACTGTCCGCGAGGCGGGTTTCCAGGCCGGCCTTCACCGCCAGCCGGTCAACCACCACTTCGATATCGTGCTTGTATTTCTTGTCGAGCGCGGGCGCTTCCTCGATCGCGTAAATCTCGCCATCGATTCGAACGCGGGTGAAGCCCGCCTTCTGCCATTCGGCTAGCTCCTTGCGGTATTCGCCCTTGCGCCCGCGCACCACCGGCGCAAGCAGATAGAGCCGCGTGCCTGCGGGTAATTCTATCACCCGGTCGACCATCTGGCCGACGGTCTGCGCGCTGATCGGTTTTCCCGTGGCGGGTGAATAAGGCACGCCCACCCTCGCCCACAACAACCGCATATAGTCGTAGATCTCGGTCACCGTCGCCACGGTGGAGCGCGGATTGCGGCTCGTCGTCTTTTGCTCGATCGAGATTGCGGGAGAAAGCCCGTCGATATGCTCGACATCGGGCTTCTGCATCATTTCGAGGAATTGCCGAGCATAGGCGCTGAGCGATTCCACATAGCGCCGCTGACCCTCGGCATAGATCGTATCGAATGCGAGCGAGCTTTTCCCGCTGCCCGAAAGGCCCGTCACCACGATCAGCGCATCGCGCGGCAGATCGATATCGATACCTTTGAGGTTGTGCTCACGCGCACCGCGTACAGAAATTTTGGTCAGGGACATGCAGACTCTATGTTCCGGTAATGTTCACGCTGTCAAGCTGCGGCTCGCTGGCGGTGGATATTGGTTGTGAATGGAGTGAGGGCAAGACGGCGAAGAAGGTTCCGCGCATCCCGGCGTGCTTTTCGATCAGTGCCTTGGGCGTGCGATAGGTCTCAACGGCTTGCTGAAACCATTTGCCCCATTTGGTATCGGCCCAGCTGTAACTGATGAAAGCCTTGTAAGTGTATTCGGCCATTGCAACCCCGCAGGCGTCCGAGCGCAAAAATCCAATGCTTTCAGCCCGAAGCGGCGACCCGAGAACAGCTTGGGCGATAATTGCGTGCTCGCAAGGCTTTCGCAATCAACTGCCGCCCCTTATGTTATACCTATACGTCACTTTATGTTTTGGTTGAGACTACACGCGCGGTGCGACCTGCAGGAAACGTCAGGTCGAAAACGTGCCGCCAGTAGCCGAAACAATACCTCTCTTTGCGGAGTCAAACCCCAAGCCCTTCGGGTCGCACCAAGGGGATTATGCGGCGATTTCTACTCAAAGGGTCGCACGGCGAACCGGGCAAGAGGGCTCCCCGCTTGCCCGGTTCATTTGCGCCAATATTCGACCAGCGACATATGTCTCCCGACATGCGACGGCAGACTGGTTGCAAATGTTATCAATCTGAGGTTCAAGCGCCGAACGGCATTAGAGATGCCGTTTGGTCGCATCACCGGAATCGCGCACGCGCAGCCCGGCAAATCTATTGGACTGGAGAATTACGAATGAAGGCCCGAATTTTGGCCCGCGTTGCACCTATCGCATTGGCCGCTGCCGTATTGGGCGGTTGCAACATGACCCCTGCTGAGATCTACAGCAGTGACGAGATTTTCGCTGGCATTGAATCCATCCCGCAAGGCACCGGATACTTCGCTTCAGAAAGCACGCTGCCGTTCCATGCACCCGATTTCAACGCAATCAGTGAAGACGATTACATGCCCGCCTTTGAACAGGGCATGGCGATCCAGAAGGCCGAAGTCGCTTCAATTGTGAACAATCCTGAAGCGCCGACTTTCGAGAATACCATCGTCGCGCTGGAAAAATCGGGCCTGATGCTGGGCCGGGTCAGCTATGTTTTCTCCGCTCTGACGGGCGCGAACACAACGGACCGCCTTGACGAGATTGATACCGAAGTCAGCCCGCTGCTGACCGCGCATTATGACGCGATCAACCTGGATCCGGGCCTCTTTGCGCGCGTGAAAACCATCTATGACAATCGCGCAGCAATGACGATGGAACCCGAAGATGCGGTGCTGCTGGAAAAAACCTATGCAGACATGGTGCAGGCTGGCGCGCTGCTGGACGAAGACCAGCGCGAGCAAGTGAAGGCAATCAACAGCCAGCTATCCAAACTGACGACCGAGTTCGGCCAGAAGGTGCGCAAGGCGACCGTGGACGGCGCAGTGATCGTTGACACGCGCGACGAACTGGCCGGTCTGTCAGATTCCGACATTGATGCGGCCGCAACGCTGGCAGCGGAAAAGGGCATGGAAGGCAAGTTTGCACTCGCTTTGCAGAACACCACGCAGCAGCCGTTGCTGCCCGCGCTGGAAAACCGCGAAGTGCGTGAGCGTCTGTTCAAGGCCAGCGCATACCGCGCGGATCAAGGCGGCGATAACGATACACGGCTTCTGCTGGCGAAAATCGCTACATTGCGCGCCGAGAAAGCCGAGATTTTCGGCAAACCCGACTGGGCGACCTACACCATGTATGATCGCATGGCGAAGGAACCGGCCACCGCATTGGGCTTCATGGAAGATATGGTACCGGCCCTTGCCGCCACACAGCGCAGCGATGCCGCAATGCTTAACAAGCGGATCGCCGCCGCCGGGCTCGATTTCGAAGTCCAGCCGTGGGATTGGTATCGCTTTGCCGAGAAGGTGAAAGCTGAACAATTCGCGTATGACGAAAGCGAAGTGATGAAGTATTTCGAACTCGAGCGGGTGCTTGAGGACGGCGTGTTCTTCATGGCCGAAAAGCTTTACGGCCTTACTTTCGAAAAGCGTGACGATATCCCCGTCTACCATCCGGATGTGTGGGTCTACACAGTGTTCGACGCTGACGGCAGCGAACTGGGCCTGTTCTATTTTGACCCGTTCCAGCGCCCGTCAAAACGGGGTGGCGCGTGGATGAGCAACTTCGTCGATCAAAGCTATGAGACAGGCAACAAGCCGGTGATCTACAACGTGCTCAACATCCCGAAGGCCGCCGATGGCGAGCCGCAGCTGGTCAGCTTTGACTGGGTAGAAACCACTTTCCACGAGTTTGGACATGCGCTGCACGGCTTCTTCGCGGATCAGAAGTACGAGACATTATCAGGCACCGCTACCGCGCGCGACTTTGTCGAATACCCCAGCCAGGTTCACGAGATGTGGGTGACCTACCCGGAAGTGCTGCAGAATTACACCAAGCACTATGAAACGGGCGAAACCATTCCGATGGAACTGGTGGAGAAGGTCCAGGCCGCGTCCAAATTCAACCAGGGTTACGACTTTGGTGAAGTGGTGACAGCCGCGCTGCTCGACATGAAATGGCACGCGCTTTCACCGGAAGAAGCCGCAGCGATCGATACACCGGAAAAGGTTGATGCGTTTGAACGTAACTCGCTGTTGGCCCTGGGTCTGGAAATCGATCTGGTGCCGCCACGCTACCGGTCGAACTACTTCAACCACATCTTCTCGGACCCTGCGGGATATTCGGCTGGCTATTACAGCTATCTATGGACCGAGATGCTCGACAAGGACAGCCGCAAGTGGTTCCTCGACAACGGCGGTTTGAGCCGCGAGAATGGAGATCACTATCGCCAGACCGTGCTCAGCCGTGGCGGAACGATGGATTATTTCCAGATGTTCGAAAACTTTGCCGGTCGCCAGCCGGACGTGCAGCCGATGCTGATCAGCCGCGGGCTGCTTGAAGAGTAAGCTCTTCGGGGAATGCAGATATGAGAGGGCGGCCTTCGGGTCGCCCTTTTAATATGTGATAAGCGCGCGTGCGCCCGGCTCGCCAATCCACCGCGCATCCACGCCCCACACACGCTTGATGTTATGGGCCGATAGCGCTTCCTCTGGCGCGCCATCGGCAGCAACGTGTCCCGCAAATTCGTCTTCACTCAGAACGATTACTCTGTCCGCATGATTCATCGCAGCGGCAAGATCGTGCATCACGATTACCACGCCGGCACCAGCATTCGCAGCCTTTCGCAAGTGGCTCAGCAAGGTCTGCTGATGCGCCAGATCAAGCGCGGCAAGCGGCTCGTCCGCCAGGATCCATTGTGGTTCGCCCGCCAGCACGCGGGCAAGCAACGCGCGCGCTTTCTCACCGCCGGAAAGTTGAGAGGCTGGCCGGTGCCGCAATCCTTCGAGATCGAGCGCAGCGATGGCCGCTTCTACCGCCGCATCACCGCGATCGCGATAGGGCATACGCCCCAGCCGTACGAGGTTCTCAACCGCGACATCCCACGCAATTTCGGCCTCTTGCGGAAGATATCCAATGCGTTGCGCGCGTATTTGAGGATGCAACCCAGACAGCTCGTTCTCAGCGAGCAAAACGCACCCTGCCTTCGTTTCGAGGAGTCCGGCCAGCGCCATCAAGAGCGAGGACTTACCCGCGCCATTAGCGCCACAAATGGCTGTGATCTTGCCGGGTTCCAGCCTGATCGAAACCTGGTCCAAAACGAGCCTTGCCCCGCGAGAAAGCGAAATATTGTCTGCGCAGAGGATCATAGCCGCCCTCGCCGCATCTTGAGCAACAACCAGAGGAAGAACGGCGCGCCGAGCAGGCTCAAAGCGATGCCAAGTCTCAGCTCTGTGACCAGCGGCAAGATGCGCACCACGCTGTCGGCTGCCAGGACCAGGCACGCGCCCGCAAGTGCGCTTGGCAGGATCAGGCTGGAGGGCAAGCGGTCAGTCAATGGACGCACCAGATGCGGCACAATCAAGCCGACAAATCCGATAATTCCCGCGACAGCTACGCTCGCACCTACAGTCAGCCCCACTCCGCCGACCAGCAATGCGAGCAACAGATCCGCGCGGGCGCCCATGGACCGGGCCGCCACTTCGCCCAGTGTCAAAGCATCAAGCGAGCGCGCCTTAATGCCAAGCAATGCAATTCCCGCAAGCACCAGCGGTGCAGCCAGATAGACATCGCGCCAGCTGCGGTCGGTCAGCGCGCCATTCAGCCACATCACAATCTCGCTCATGGCAAAGGCGCTGGGCGCCAAGGTGATGGCGAGCGCGGTCAGCGCGCCCGCTAGGCTCGCGATCATCAGGCCCGCCAGTGTGAATAGCGCAATTCCGCCAGTGCGACCCGCAATAATCGCGAGCAGCGCCATGCCCAGTGCCGCTCCGGCCAAAGCCATCACCGGCAATGTCCATTGGCTGGCTGAAACACCC
Organism: uncultured Altererythrobacter sp.; assembly: GCF_913057185.1. NCBI lineage: Bacteria > Pseudomonadati > Pseudomonadota > Alphaproteobacteria > Sphingomonadales > Erythrobacteraceae > Altererythrobacter > uncultured Altererythrobacter sp. The sequence goes on along the minus strand of NZ_CAJXNK010000001.1, from coordinate 1,254,331 downwards.
AGCCACAGGCTGGCCACAGCGCCCAACGCCGCCATCGGCGCGATACCGAACAGGCCGGGATCCGCCAGCGGATTGCGCAAATAGCCTTGCATCGCAGCGCCTGCCGCGCCCAACCCCGCACCGATCACAATCGCCAGCAACGCACGCGGCAAGCGCAGCTCCATAAGGATCAGAGACGCACGCGGATCGGTAAAGGGATCGAGCCACACGCGCCCGGCAAGCAATGACAGCGGGAGCAAGATCACAAGAAGAGCAGCAAACAAGAGCGCGGCTCGGTTCATGATATCTGCTCACGTATCTGGCGCAGCCGCTGCATCGCGCGCGGTATCGTCGGACCGCCGCAATAAAGCAGCGTAGGATCGAATTGGGCGATCAATGTATCGGTTCGGGCTAACGCAGGATGCTGCTGTGCACGACTTTGCCCGGCCACTATCAGCACATCTGGCGGTGACGCGACAACTTGCTCAAGCGAAAGATAGTCTGCTTGCCCTAGCCCCAATCGGGCAGAATGGCTGGCAAATCCGGATGCTCGCAACAATTCGCTGATCAATTGCTGTTCGCCCGGGACAATCCCGCCCGGTTGCCACAAAACCGCGGACCTCTGTTCTCCAGCTCCAACGATTGAGACGGAATTGCGAATGTCTGCAGCTAGCGCTTCGCCGGAAGTCTTGCGGTCTATCAGCTGTGCAAGTCTGCCCACCTGATCAATGCTTTCTTCGACCGACATCGGGCTGTCAAAAGCCTCCACTCGCACGCCCAGCTTATCGAAGGCAGCGCGGGTGGCGGGCGCCATAAATGTGCTCGCCAGTACAATGTCAGGTTGCAACGCGACAATTTCCTCCACCGTTCCGCCCGTGACGTCATAACGCCGCGCGATTTCTTGCGGGATAGAGCTGGATTGCGGGTTGGCGTTATAGTGTGACAGTGCGAGAATTTGATCGGGATGGGCTACTTCGACCACTATCGCATCAAGGCAAGGGTTGAGACTGACGACGCGCGGCGCGCCGTCATCGCCGGCCTTTTCGCCAACCTCCGCAGGCGCGCAGGTGGCCAAGCCGGCCGTTAGTGCCGCGGTTAAGGCAAGCCGGCTACCGATAGCCATTGATGTGCGAAAACTCCCCATCATTCACGCGATAGGGACGTGCCCCTTTGCCTGCAAGCACCGGAAAGCTTTAGGCGAAATATCGTTGTCAATCCGGCGTTAACCCTGTCCCTGAACGCGACGTTAGCACCCATGCACTAGACGGGACGGCTTAACACACAGGTCGGGGTCGCACAATGCCAAGTCATTCAAATATTGCGTATTCTACCAATCGCGGCGCAATGTCGCGATTGCTGTTCGTGCCGGCGCGCGTGGTCGCCGCAAATGATAATGGCGCAGTAAAATCTACTGACCCTGCGATTGTCGAAGCGGCTTTGCGCCATTTCGCAGAGCATGGGCTTGGTGCTGCCCGCGCGGCGCGCCACCGTGCGGAACAAGCCTTCTTTGCGGACAAGCAGCCGGAATATCGCTGGTGGCTGGAGATTTGCCGTCAGCTGGACCGGCGCATGGCAGTAATTGCGGCGCGCGAACTTCAGGCCTGATCCCCTAATCTCCCTGCAACATAGAATGCGCCCGCCAATCCGCAGAAACCCTCCGTCTTTTTGGTAAGCACCTCGTTAACCTGTCATTGACAAGTTTGGGTTAATCCCGAGCGGTAATGGGAATGTCAGCGACAATCAACGCCATCAAAAGGCGCCTATCTGTCCGTTCGAGCCAGGACACATTGTCTGCGCGCGTGCGGCGAACCCTCGTATCGACCCTTTATACCCAACCAGCCAGCCTTGCGATCGGCGCGTTCAATGGGGTGGCCTCTACCGCGATTGCAGCGTGGGTCTCCGGTGAGCATATCCTGTACATCGGATGTATCCTGCTGACGGTGATCGCGATGGCACGCGTGGTTGCCTCGCTTGGTCTTTCCCCTGATCAAACGCATACCAGCACGCAGAAGCTCGAGCTGGTGTACGAAGTCGGTGCGTTCAGCTACGCCTTTGTGCTTGGCGGAATTGCCGCCTTGACCATTGCGCTGCAAACCACCGCTTCGGTCGAAGTGCTGATGATCGCCAACGCCACCTGCTACGGTGTTGGCATTTGCGCACGCAATGCAGGCCGTCCAACAATCGCGATGGGCCAGCTTTGTCTGGTCTGTTTTCCCATCATGGCCGCGGCGCTTTACATCGGCTCGCTCGCCCTGCTCGCACTTTTCGTGAACATGTTGCTGCTGATCCCGGCGATGGCTTCAATCACTTTGAATGTGTTCAAGGTTCTGCGCGATTCCATCGCTTCAGCGGAAACCAGTGCACGCATGGCCGACAAGATGCAGATCCTTGCTCGTACCGATGTTGTTACAGGACTCGCGAATCGTGCGGGCCTCAACCATGTGATGGTCGAAAGCATGAGGGGCCTGAAGGGCGACCAGCAGATGGCATTGATCTGGATCGACCTGGATCGATTCAAGGAAGTGAATGATTTGCTGGGCCACCCGATCGGCGACAAAGTGTTGGCAGAAGTGGCCAATCGCCTGCGCGAAGTCGTGCCTGAAGGTGCAACCTTAGCGCGCTTCGGCGGCGATGAATTCGTCCTCTACGGCCCGGTCGAAGACCGGAGGGAAGCCGAGCGGCTGGCCAGCGAAATTCATATTGAAGTCATGCGCCCACTAAGGGTTGACGGAAGATCGCTGGATGTGCGGGTCTCGCTCGGCGTTGCGATGATGCCCGATGATGCAAAAGACATCGAAACGTTGATGCAGCGTTCCGACCTCGCACTCTATCATGCCAAGGTCGCCGGCCGTTCGCAGACCAGCTTCTTCAACCCGAAGATGACGCGCGATCTGGTGCGCCGCCGTGAGATCGAAGACGAGTTGCGCAGTGCAATCATGCGGGACGAACTGTCGATCTACTTCCAGCCGATCATTCATCTGGATACAGGCAAGATCCACACCTTCGAAGCGCTGGTACGCTGGTTCCATCCTGAAAAAGGTGAGCTGCGCCCGGACGAGTTCATTCCCGTAGCTGAAGAAACCGGCGTTATTGTTACACTGGGTAATTGGATTACCGCGCAAGCCGCCAAAGCTTGCGCGCAATGGCCGGAGCATGTCAGCGTTGCGGTAAACCTTTCGCCTATGCAGATCCGCGCTCCGGGGGCAGCTCTGGGCATCATCAACGCCTTGCGCGAAGCAAATCTTGACCCGCACCGGCTCGAACTTGAAGTCACAGAGAGCCTGTTCGTGGATGACAATCATGCCACTGCGGTATTTATGGAAGAGCTCTCGAGCCGCGGCGTCCGTTTCGCGCTTGATGACTTCGGCACGGGGTATTCTTCGCTGGGCTATATCAACAGCTTCCCATTCTCGAAGATCAAGGTCGACCGCAGCTTTGTGTCTGGCCCCAATGTTGGCAAGAAGACCGATGCTATTATTCGCGCAGTGGCCAAGCTTGGCTCGCAACTCGACATGGATATTGTCGCCGAAGGCATCGAGACGATCGATCAGGTCCAATCCGTTCGCGAAGCCGGATGTACGCTGGGGCAAGGTTATTACTTCAGCCGCGCTGTCCCAGATTATCTTGCGGCTATGCTGCTTACGCAGGAAAGCGATGACGATAAGCCTGCGCGCGCGCAGGCCTGACACACTTCGCCTTTGCGGGCACTTCTTGCAAAACAGCGCAAATTCAACAATTTTGATAGCGCTTATTGCTATTGCGAATAGTTATCAAATATTCAATCGAGCTGCATGCTTTTCGCGGTTGCTTTCGCGCGCGTAGCCGCCTAGGCCTCTGGCAAGTGTCCCGGTGCGAAATCCCCCCGGACGCAGGGGAAGCGTGCCAATGTGGCTAGGCAGTTTTTATGCGTCTGATGCATTAATCGCGGAAAGGATTTTCCCTCACCATGGCTCGTAAAAAGATCGCGCTCATCGGCGCCGGCATGATCGGCGGCACGCTCGCCCACCTCGCGGCGAAGAAGCAAATGGGCGATATCGTCCTCTTCGACATCGCGGAAGGCATGCCGCAGGGCAAGGCACTGGATCTGTCGCAATGCGGCCCGATCGAAGGCTTTGACGCGAATATCAAGGGTTCGAACGACTATGCCGACATCGCGGATGCAGATGTAGTGATCGTGACCGCTGGTGTGCCGCGCAAGCCGGGCATGAGCCGTGACGATCTGCTAGGCATCAACCTCAAGGTGATGAAGTCGGTCGGCGAAGGCATCAAGAACAACTGCCCTGACGCATTTGTGATCTGCATCACCAACCCGCTTGATGCGATGGTCTGGGCGCTGCGCGAATTCAGCGGCCTGCCGCACAACAAGGTCGTCGGCATGGCAGGCGTGCTCGACAGCGCGCGCTTTGCGACCTTCCTCGCATGGGAATTCGGATGCTCGGTCAAGGACGTCAACGCATTCGTCCTCGGCGGCCACGGCGACACTATGGTCCCGGTCACCAGCTACACCACGATCAACGGCATTCCGGTGAATGACTATGCTAAGATCAAGGGCGTGCCCGCAGACCGCATTGATGAAATCGTAAAGCGCACGCGCGCAGGCGGCGGCGAAATCGTCCAGCTGCTCGGCAATGGCTCGGCCTATTACGCGCCTGCCACCAGCGCGATCGCGATGGCCGAAGCATACCTCGGCGATCAGAAGCGCATCCTGCCGTGTGCGAGCTATGTCGAAGGCAAATACGGCCTCGACGGGCTCTATGTCGGCGTTCCGACAGTGATCGGCGCAGGCGGCACCGAAGAAGTGATCGAGATCGAACTCAGCGACGAAGAGAAAGCGAATCTCAAGGTCAGCACCGACGCGGTCGAGGAACTGCTCGAGGTGTGCAAGGGGCTTGATAGCAGCCTTGCTTAAGCAGGTTTCCCTTCTTTGCCTCCTTGCGCTGTCCGCATTCCCCGCAGCCGCACGTGAGGTTCATCGTGCGGAAATTGGCGAGGATTTTGCTCCCAATGTCGCGCCCGAGCGGCGTGTCTATTGTTCTGACACGCAAGTGGTAACGCTGGCTGACGGAACCGAGTACCGCGCTTGCGTCAATTGGCGCGCACAAAGCAAGTCGCGCCTGATCCGCACCTATGCCGCACTCGAAGGGCCAGATGGCGATACGGATGCCAATGTTGAAATCGCACGCGCGTGTTTCGATCTGGCTGTTGCCAGTCAGAACGATCCCTATCGAACAGCATTCGATGTCAACACTTTTGTCGATGGTGCGCGGGCGCATTTTTCCCTCAGCGCCAAAACCCGCGCGATGATGCGCACCAATGAATACTCTCTGCGCGTCTACGAACGTGGCGTGTGGCTTGGCTGAACCGAATTAGAAAGACGGAGTTTTGTGAATGTCTATCCTCGTCAACAAGGACACCAAGGTCATCACGCAAGGGATGACCGGTAACACAGGTACGTTCCACACAGAGCAAGCTGTCGCTTACGGCACGCAGATGGTGGCAGGTGTTACGCCTGGCAAAGGCGGCACCGAGCATATCGGCATTCCGCAGTTCAACACGGTTGGCGATGCGAAGGCGGCAACCGGCGCGACCGCTTCGTGCATTTACGTGCCGCCTCCGTTCGCGGCGGACGCGATCCTTGAAGCGATCGATGCAGAGATCGAGCTGATCGTTGCCATCACCGAAGGCATTCCGGTGCTCGACATGGTTCGCGTGAAGCGCGCGCTGCAAGGTTCCAAATCGCGCCTGATCGGCCCGAACTGCCCGGGTGTTCTGACACCGGGCGAATGCAAGATCGGCATTATGCCGGGCAGCATCTTCAAAAAGGGCAGCGTCGGCGTTGTCTCACGTTCCGGCACGCTCACTTACGAAGCCGTCCACCAGACAACTATGGTTGGTCTTGGCCAGACCACCGCGGTGGGCATCGGCGGTGACCCCGTGAACGGCACCAACTTCATAGACGTGCTCGACATGTTCCTGGACGATGATGAAACCAAGTCGATCATCATGATCGGCGAGATCGGCGGCAGCGCGGAAGAAGAAGCCGCTGAATTCATCGCCAATGAAGCAAAGAAAGGCCGCAAAAAGCCGATGGTTGGCTTTATTGCTGGCCGCACAGCGCCTCCGGGCCGCCGGATGGGCCATGCTGGCGCAATCGTATCGGGCGGCCAGGGCGGCGCGGATGCCAAGATCGCAGCGATGGAAGCTGCGGGTATCCGCGTATCGCCAAGCCCCAGCGAACTTGGCACAACGCTCGACGCGCTACTGAAAGAACTGGCTTAACTTTTCCTCCTCCCCGGAGACCGAAATGGGTAACGAAAACCACGAGTTTCTGCCTGAAATGGGCGACCAGGAAGTCCCTCAACAGGGGCCCAGCTGGGGCAATCCGCGCTGGCTGGAAACCGTTGCGGATTCAGGCGCAGACCTGACAGCTGCGCTTGATCCCACGACGCTCAAGGCAGAGGTCAAACAAGCTGCCGCGGCGGCTGGCAAGCCAACTGACCCCAAAGCGGTCGAAAAGGCGGCGAGCCTATCGATAGCGGCGATGACTCTGGTGCGGCTATATCGTGTGCGCGGCCATATGGCGGCGGATCTGGATCCACTTGGTCTGCACAGCCATGAGACACCAAACGACCTAACACTCGATTTTCACGGGCTTGCCGGCAATGAAGATCAGGAAGTCTATGTTGGCGGCGTATTGGGTCTGGAATGGACGACCGTTCGCGAACTCTATGACACTTTGCGCGCGGCCTATTGCGGCAAGGTTGGCCTTGAATACATGCACATTGCCGACACAGAAGAGCGGCGTTTCCTGCAGGACAAGTTCGAAAGCCCGGGTGAAACGATCCAGTTCACCGACGAAGGCAAACGCGCGATCCTGGCCGCTGTGGTTCGCGGCGAGGAATATGAAAATTTCCTCGGCAAGAAATACGTTGGCACCAAGCGTTTCGGCCTGGATGGCGGCGAAGCGATGATCCCTGCCCTGGAGGCGGTGATCAAGCATGGCGGCCAAGCCGGCGTGCGCGAAATCATCTATGGCATGGCGCACCGCGGCCGATTGAACGTGCTCGCCAATGTGATGGCCAAGCCTTACAAGGTGATCTTCCACGAATTTTCCGGCGGTTCTGCCAGCCCGGAAGACGTAGGCGGCTCTGGCGACGTGAAATATCACCTGGGCACCAGCACCGATCGTGAATTTGACGGGATCGAAGTGCATATGAGCCTGGTCCCCAACCCGTCTCACCTTGAAGCGGTTAATCCGGTGGTCCTGGGCAAAGCCCGCGCGCAGCAAGCGATCCGCGGCGACCTGGACAAGCACGAGCAAGTCTTGCCAGTGCTGATCCACGGTGACGCAGCATTCGCAGGGCAAGGCGTGGTGTGGGAAAGCCTGAGCCTTACGGGCATCAACGGTTACAACACTGGCGGTTGCCTGCACTTTATCATCAACAACCAGATCGGTTTTACGACCGCGCCCAAATTCTCGCGCGGATCACCTTACCCGTCTGACGTTGCCAAGGGCGTTCAGGCACCCATCCTGCACGTCAATGGCGATGATCCAGAGGCCGTGACCTTCGCGTGCAAGCTCGCGGTCGATTATCGTCATCGCTTCAAGCGCGATATCGTGATCGACATGTGGTGCTATCGCCGCTTCGGCCATAACGAGGGGGACGAGCCGAAATTTACGCAGCCGTTGATGTATGACGCGATCGGCAAGCACAAAAAGGTCAGCTATCTCTATGCAGAGCGCTTGATTGAAGAAGGCGTGATCGAAAAAGGCTATACGCCTAAATTGCGCGACGACTTCACCGCATTGCTCGACGAAGAGTTTGAAGCAGCCAAAAGCTACAAGGCCAATGAAGCCGACTGGTTCGGCGGACGCTGGGCGGGCCTGAACAAACCGGCCGACCCCGAAGGTTCGCGGCGCAACATTGAAACGGCGATCGAAAAGAAGCTGTTCGACAGTTTGGGCCGAACATTGACGACGATCCCGGATGATCTGAACGCGCACCGCACGCTGCAGCGCGTGATCAAGGGCCGCGCAGACATGTTCGAGAGCGGTGACGGTTTCGACTGGGCGACTGCGGAAGCGCTCGCATTCGGCAGCCTCGTAACCGAAGGATACGGCGTGCGCCTGTCCGGACAGGATTCGGGCCGCGGCACCTTCAGCCAGCGCCACGCAGTCTGGGTCGACCAGAAGACCGAGGACAAATACCTGCCGCTGTGTCAGCTGCCGCATGGCAAGTTCGAAGTCTATGACAGCCCGCTGTCCGAATATGGCGTGCTCGGTTTTGAATATGGCTTTGCCATGGCAGACCCGAAAACACTGGTCCTTTGGGAAGCGCAGTTTGGCGATTTCGCCAATGGTGCACAGATCATGATCGACCAGTTCATCGCGAGCGGCGAAGCCAAATGGTTGCGCGCAAACGGGCTCGTGATGCTGTTGCCGCATGGATATGAAGGTCAAGGGCCAGAGCACAGTTCTGCGCGGCTTGAGCGTTTCCTTCAGCTATGTGCGAATGACAATATCCAGGTCTGCAACATCACAACGCCGGCGAATTACTTCCATGTGCTTCGCCGCCAGATGCATCGCGATTTCCGCAAACCGCTGATCATCATGACGCCCAAGAGCTTGCTGCGCCATCCCCTCGCCAAGAGCAGCGCAGACGAGTTCATGGGAGACCATCACTTCATGCGGATCAAGTCTGACATGACAGATATTGCAGACACGAAGGTAAAGCGTCTGGTACTGTGCAGCGGCAAAGTCGCTTACGATCTAATGCAGAAGCGGGACGAGGAAAGGCTCGACGATGTCTCGATCATCCGGATCGAACAATTGTACCCCTTCCCCGGCGATGCGCTTGCGGTGCGCCTCAAGCGTATGAAAAAGCTTGAGGACGTTGTCTGGTGTCAGGAAGAGCCAAAGAACAATGGTTCATGGTTCTTCGTTGATCGGCTGATCGAGCAATCGTTGAGCGATGCTGGTCATCCCGGCTTGCGACCGATCTATGCCGGGCGCGATGCATCCGCTTCGCCAGCGACAGGTCTCGCAAAACGGCATCAGGAACAGCAGGAAGCGCTAATCGCGGAAGCACTGGGCCTGAACAGCAAAACCAATTCCAGTAAGTCTAAGGGCTAAGGACCACATCATGGCCACAGAAGTTACAGTACCAACTCTGGGTGAATCAGTCACCGAAGCGAGCGTTGGCGAATGGCTGAAGCAGCCGGGCGACACGGTAGAGGCCGATGAGCCGATTGTTTCGCTAGAGACAGATAAGGTCGCGGTTGACGTACCTTCGCCTGTCGCGGGTGTGATCGGCGAGCACAAGGTTGCGGTTGGCGACACCGTTGAAGTCGGCGCAGTGATCGCGATCATCGAAGAAGGCTCCGGCGCACCGGCCAAGAAGGCTGAAAGCAAGGAAAGCGCCCCTGCCCCGGCTGCAGCGAAAGAAGATACCTCTGGTAGCAGCGATTCCATCACCATGTCGCCGGCGGTGCGCCGCGCCGTACTGGAACACGGGGTCGATCCGACGACGATCAAGGGTACCGGCAAGGACGGTCGCTTGACCAAGGAAGATGTTCTGGCCGCAGCGCGCAACAAGCGCGATGGCGAGAGCGCATCTGCACCGGCCGCGGCACCGGCGCCTGCCGCTGCTGTAGCAGCAGGTGATCGCAAAACTGAGCGCGTCAAGATGACACGGATGCGCCAGACCATCGCCAAGCGTTTGAAAGGCGCGCAAGACAATGCCGCGCTGCTGACTACGTTCAATGATGTCGACATGTCGGCGGTGATCGAAGCGCGCAGCAAGTACAAAGACATGTTCGCAAAAAAGCACGATATCCGTCTGGGATTCATGGGCTTTTTCGCGAAAGCCGCATGTCTGGCGCTGAAGGATGTGCCCTCGGTCAACGCCTATATCGAAGGCGATGAGATCGTCTATCACGACTATGTCGACATCTCTGTCGCAGTGTCCGCGCCAAACGGGCTGGTCGTTCCGGTGGTGCGCGATTGCGATGCCAAGGGCTTTGCTCAGATCGAGAAAGACATCGCAGACTTCGGCAAGCGCGCCAAAGATGGCACGCTGACGATGGAAGACATGTCGGGCGGTACCTTCACTATCTCTAACGGCGGCGTGTTCGGATCGCTGATGTCGACCCCGATCATCAATCCGCCGCAGAGCGCTGTGCTGGGCCTGCACCGGATCGAAGACCGCCCCGTCGCGGTCAACGGCCAGGTCGTGATCAAGCCGATGATGTATATCGCGCTGAGCTATGACCACCGCCTGATCGACGGCCGCGAAGCGGTGACCGCACTCAAGATCATCAAGGAAGCGATCGAAGATCCGACACGGATGCTGATCGACCTTTAAGGAATACCCCCAATGGCTGACCATTCTTACGATTACGATGTCCTGATTATCGGCGCTGGCCCGAGTGGCTATGTCGCAGCAATTCGCGCGGCGCAGCTGGGCCTGAAAGTGGCTTGTGCGGAAGGCCGCGCCACACTGGGCGGAACATGCCTGAACGTGGGTTGCATCCCATCAAAAGCGATGCTGCATGCGTCCGAGTTCTATGATGCGGCCGCCAATGGCACTATGGCCAGCATGGGCGTAGACGTGACCCCGAAACTCAACCTTGGAAAAATGCACGAACAGCGGATCGATGCGGTCGATGGTCTGACCAAGGGCATCGAGTTCCTGTTCAAGAAGAACAAGGTCGACTGGAAAAAGGGCTACGCCACGTTCCAGGACGCGCACACGGTAAAAGTCGGCGACGAAACCGTAACCGCCAAAGACATCGTGATTGCCACCGGTTCTTCGGTCACTCCACTGCCGGGTGTAGAGGTCGACAATGACAAGCAAGTCGTGGTCGATTCCACTGGTGCGCTCGAGCTCGCTAAAGTTCCGAAGAAAATGGTCGTCATCGGTGGCGGTGTGATTGGGCTAGAGCTTGGCTCTGTGTGGCGCCGTTTGGGTGCAGAAGTGACTTGTGTGGAATTCCTCGACCAGATCCTGCCCGGAATGGACGGCGATATTCGCAAGGAAGCAAACAAGATCTTCAAGAAGCAAGGGATCGAGTTCAAGCTTTCGACCAAGGTCACTGGCGTATCCGTGAAAGGCAAGAAAGCGACACTGACGCTTGAGCCAGCTGCAGGCGGCGATGAAGAGAAGCTGGAGGCTGATTGCGTGCTGGTGTCGATCGGTCGCAAGCCCAATACCGATAGTTTGGGTCTTGAGAACATCGGTCTGGAAACCAACCAGCGCGGTCAAATCGAAACCGATCACTCCTTCCGGACATCAATCGAGGGCGTGTGGGCGATTGGTGACGTGATTCCCGGCCCGATGCTGGCGCATAAGGCCGAAGATGAAGGCATCGCAGTAGCTGAGAACATCGCGGGTGAGACCGGCATCGTGAACCACGATGTGATCCCGAGCGTAGTCTACACCTGGCCCGAGATCGCCGGTGTTGGACTGACAACCGAGCAAGCCATCGAAAAGGCATGTGGCGACAAGGCCAAAGTCAAAGTCGGCAAGTTCCCAATGATGGCAAACAGCCGCGCGAAAACCAATCACGAGCCTGACGGCTTCGTAAAGGTCATCGCCGATGCAGAAACCGACCGCGTTCTAGGCGTGTGGTCTATCGCCAGCGTTGCCGGCACAATGATTGCCGAAGCTGGCATCGCGATGGAGTTTGGCGCAACATCAGAAGACATCGCCTATACCTGCCATGCGCACCCAACCCATGCTGAGGCGATGAAAGAAGCGGCGATGGCGGTGCAAGGCAAGCCGATCCACATTTGATCGGCTTCGACTATTCGACGCCGAACCGCTGGAAGAAATCCTTACCATTGGCGTCGGGTATTTCTGCGGTGATGCCACATTCGCCTTGCTCAAGCTCGAGTGCAAAATAGCCCGTCGTGCCTTGGGACATGTGATGGATACCTCCGACAAATTTCGCTGCGACAGACGTTTTCTAGCCGCCGGCAGGGAAGAAATCCAGCCACCGCAAGTCGCCAATCCAAATATTGCGACTACCAAAGCCATTGAACGCATCGTTTGCCCCACCCCAAGGTTCATCGACCCGGAAATCATGGTAATTGTGCCTTTGTGCCTCGTCACAACTAGCAATTCGCGTTTGATCAGCCCCTTTCCTCTCCCTAAGAAGCGAGCTGGGAGAGGGAGAATTGTGTGGCCTATCCGAAATTGACCGACAAGCCGGGCGCGCTGGAGACTGCGGCACGCATCCGCAAAGGCGAGATTTCACCGCATGAAGCCGTCGAAGATGCGATTGCGCGGATTGAACATCTCGACGCTCATATCAATGCCATTGCCGTATGCGATTTCGAGCGCGCGATTGCGACCGCCAAGGCTATGGATCGCGATGACCCCAGCGAGCATCAGCCGCTGTTCGGCGTGCCTATGACGATTAAGGAAAGTTTTGATATCGCTGGCCTTCCCACCACGTGGGGGCACAAGTCGCACGAGGATTATGTTGCGCGACGAGATGCCAAGATCGTACGCCAACTCAAGGCGGCAGGCGTGGTCTTTCTGGGCAAAACCAATGTGCCGATCGACCTGAGTGACTGGCAAAGCTTCAACGAAGTCTACGGCCGCACCAATAACCCGCACAATCACGATCGTTCCCCTGGTGGATCATCGGGCGGTTCAGCCGCAGCGGTCGCAAGCGGAATGGTACCGATCGAGTACGGCACAGACATTGGCGGCTCTGTGCGGGTGCCAGCGCATTTTTGCGGCGTCTGGGGCCACAAGACCAGCTGGGGTCTGGTCAGCAAGCATGGCCATGATCACCCGCTGATGGCAGGCAAAGACGCGCATGATGGCGCGCTTTCGATTGCAGGGCCGCTGGCGCGCAATCCCGATGACATCGAGATTATCTTGCGCCTGACAGCAGAATTCCCGCTGTTTGAACGCCAGAAGCCGCTCAAGTCATGCCGCATTCTTGCGATCCTTGATCACCCTGACAGCCCCTTGGATGACAGCGTACGCGGACCGATGGAAGCGGCTTTGAGCGCTCTCGAAGCGGCGGGCGTGCAGATCGACCGGACGAGCGATCTCATCCCCGACCTCGCAGCACAGCAAGCGGATTATCTGCGCATGCTCAATGTCGCGATGGCGCGCGGAGCCCCCTCGCCCGATGGTAAACGCGCGACAGCAACCGACTGGTTCGACCTGCTAGATCTGCAAGCGCGCAACGAATTGGCATGGGCGCATCTGTTTGAAAGCTATGACTTTGTGCTCGCGCCCCCTACCCCTGTATTGGCAGTCCCGCATCGCGACGAAGCAGTTTTTCGCGGCGACATTGACATCAATGGCGAAGCTCATCCGGCCTCTGGCGGGCTAGCCTGGGCGGGTCTCGCGACCTTCCCCAATCTGCCCGCTACCGTGCTGCCCATTGGTTCAGGCTCATATCTCGGTGCAGAGCTGCCATGCGGGATGCAAGTCATGGGGCGGCGTTGGGGCGATCTGGATTGCGTCGCCGCCGCGCGTGAAATCGACACACTTTTGAACGGATAAGCAGTGCCTAAACTGACGATGCTTAAATTTGCCAGGTGGCATATCTGGCTTGGCTGGCTGGTGGATTTTCCCACGCTGATGTGGATGGTGACAGGCCTCTACATGGCGGCCAAGCCGATCGAGGAAGTGCGCGGCAATCACTTGCGTGTAGAGCAAGCGGTCCAGCCGCTGGTACTGCCAGGAAGCGCGCTGGCGAGTGCAGAATTTCCGATCCGCGAAATGCGCGCCGTGATGCAGGATGGCCGCGCCGTGGCGATCCTTACCGGCATGGATGGCAGCACACGCCGGGTCGATATTCAAAGCGGGGCGGCCTTGCCCGCGCTGTCCGCCAATGATGCCCGATTGATTGTGGCCGAACAGATCAAGGGAGGCGACCAGATACGCAGCGTGACTGCGTTCGATGCCGACAATGTCCCGTTCGATTTCCGTCGCGAAATGCCCGTTTGGCAGGTCGCACTGGAAGATGGCGCGCATATCTATATCGGGCGCGATACCGGCCAGATCGAGGCCGTACGCACGCGTTGGTGGCGCGGGTTCGATTTCATGTGGGGCCTGCACATCATGGATTTGAGGACTCGCGAAGATACCAGCCATCCGATCCTGATCCTGTTTGCCGCTCTGGGTGTGATCGGTGCGCTGCTTGGCTGCATTCTGATGTTCCGCCGCCGCAAAGCGAAGGTCTTAGCCGCGTGAACGGCGCTGAAGTGCTCACCCCGGTACTCGATGTGCTCGATATTCTCGGCCTTGCCATTTTTGCGCTGACCGGCGCGTTGCTTGCCGCCAAGCTCAAGCAGACATTCGTTACGCTGGCCTTCTTTGCGTTGGTGACAGGAGTAGGCGGCGGCACCGTACGTGATCTGTTGATCGGCGCGCCGGTGTTCTGGATGACTGACCCGTGGGTCGCGCCGATATGCCTCGGCACTGCTTTGATCGCGTGGTTTACACCCACGCGCTGGTGGGAAGGCAAATTACTCGATTATGCCGATGGCGCGGGTCTTACGGCCTATGCAGTGCTCGGCAGCGCAAAGGCGCTGTCATACGGCATCCCGCCCGTACCGGCTGCACTTATGGGGATCATCACCGGCTGCGTGGGCGGAATTATTCGCGATGTTGTTGCAGGCAGGCCGTCAATCATCATGCGGCCAGAGCTATATGTGACTGCAGCCGCAGCCACCGCAGCTCTAACCGTTGGCGGCATGGCCACGGGTATCGACAACCCCATCGTATGGGGCACGGCATGGATAGCAGGCTTCGCGCTGCGCAGCGCGGCGATCCGATGGCAAATCGCGCTTCCATCCTATGACGAGACGGAAAGCACGACAGATTAGGTTGGCTTAGGTCGCGGGCGCTTGTGCCATTGCATAGCGATCGTCCGAGGGGCTTTCCTCTAGATCGCCATCCACCGGGCCACCGGGATAGGCCGGAACCTGCTGAGAGCGAAGCTCTGCATCGGGATCGACCTGTTCTTCGCGTTCTACTTGCGCCCAGGCCGTGCGATAGCGATCATCGCTAAACTGGTTGTCGCGCACCTGACGTGGTCGAGCAGAGCCAGAGCGATCTTGCGCCGCAAAGCTGTCGCCATAGTTCACGTTCTCGATCCTGCCGTCCGCGCCGATCGTGCAAGTGAAGCGGTCACCGTTGAAAATAGTACCGGTTACACGCCAACCTTCACCAGTCCGATCCACGCTTTCAACTTCGTCTACGCGGACGTCGCGCTCGATTTCCGCCAGGCATTGATCAACCGCGCCATCGATGCCGCGCCCGCTGCCAGACGAACGGCGCGTATCGCGGCGATCATCACGATCACGGCGATAGTCATTGCGGTCCTCGCGATAGTCACGATAGCGCTCGTTGCGTTCGCGGCGCTCTGAATTCGATGCAGCATTGGCAATGGCCGCGATACCACCGATGATCAGCACGCCTGCCAGCACATCACCCGCATCAACGCGGTGGCGATGGCGGTAGCCACGATAACGGTAGCGGCGGTGATGCTCGGCAGTCATCGCGTCCGCGCTGAAAACATCGAACTGCGGCAATTCAGAATGCACCGCTGGTGCAATAGCGGGAATGTCTGCGGCCGCGACTGGTGCTGTCATTAAAGATACTGCGGCAAGCGTGCCGGAAGCGACCGCAAGCTTTACAAATTGGGCCATTATGGTCCCTCCTGCTGTATGCGCCCACCAAACGCGTCGAATCTATGACGAA
Organism: uncultured Altererythrobacter sp.; assembly: GCF_913057185.1. Taxonomy (NCBI): domain Bacteria; kingdom Pseudomonadati; phylum Pseudomonadota; class Alphaproteobacteria; order Sphingomonadales; family Erythrobacteraceae; genus Altererythrobacter; species uncultured Altererythrobacter sp. Next base: position 1,238,618 of record NZ_CAJXNK010000001.1, on the reverse strand, counting down.
GAGCTAGGCGGCCCAGGCTTAGCAAAGCCTGAACCGCCCAGTCTGGTGGAGGTTGGAGTCATTCCCGATCAATCGAGGTAGCGTAGACCGCGGTAATTGATGCCGACTACCCGACCGCGCTGAATCTCACATTTGAAACGTCCCTGATCAAGATTCTGGCCGCGATGGTTGTAGGCATATCCGCGATCATCATAGCGGTTGCGATCCCGGTACCGGTCGCCGCGATAACCGCCGCGTCCCTCATCAACCACCAGGCGCCCACGAATTTCCCAACCGCGACGCTCACGATCGACATCGCGGATCTCGGTTACATCGGCGAACCGGTAACCCGCCCGGCGTGCATCGCGCTCTACGGCATTGATACATTTTTGGATCGCACGCTCTGGGTTGCCCTGCGGGCGGTAATCGCGGTCATGATAGCGATAGTTGTCGCGATAGCGGTTATTGTTGTTCGAGCCGCCGAGGATGGCTGCAAGGCCACCAATGATCAGCGCACCGGCGATCACATCGCCTGCATCAATCTTGTCGTCGCGGTTTTTCGCTTGCGCTGGAGCCGCGCCGGCCAATGCCAGTGCGCCCACGGCTGCAGTTGCGATCCCACCCTTCGCGAATGCTTGTGTTGTCTTGCTCATTTGAGGTTCTCCTCATCTGGGCCGTGGCGGGATTGCCTCGGCTGTGATGAGAGAACTAAATGATTCGGGGTGATGGCTCGCTGAACTGGCGTGTCAGCGATTGTTCAGAAAAGTCCTATTTTTCCTGAACAATCGCCAATCCAGTGAAATGCGCAAGGAAAGCAAGCACATCTGCGCCTTCAGCAATCACCTTATCGGTCGGTTTACCCGCCCCATGCCCCGCGCGCGTCTCGATCCGGATCAGCTGCGGCTTGTCGCCCAGTTCAGCTGCTTGCAGCGCTGCGGCGTATTTGAAGCTGTGCCCCGGAACCACGCGATCGTCGGTATCAGCCGTAGTCACAAGGACCGCCGGATAGTCCACTCCATCACGCACGTTGTGATAAGGTGAATAGCTGCGCAGGATACGCCAATCCTCTTCGCGGTCGGGATAGCCATAGTCATCGACCCAGTATCGGCCCGCGGTAAACCGATCGAAACGCAGCATGTCCATCACCCCCACAGCTGCGTGTGCGGCATCGAACAGATCAGGACGCTGATTAGTCACGGCGGCCACCAACAAGCCGCCATTGGAGCGCCCTTCGATCGCCAGGCCGTTCGGCGTGGTGTATCCATTGGATTTCAGGAATTCGCCAGCCGCGATAAAATCATCGAATACATTCTGTTTGTTCGCACGGCGACCGGCATCGTGCCATTCCTTGCCATATTCGCCCCCGCCGCGAATGTTGGCGAGCACGAACACGCCGCCCGCTTCCAACCATGCCATGCGGGTGGCATTGAATCCCGGCGTGATCGAGATATCGAATCCGCCATAGCCATAAAGCAGGGTTGGCGCGGCCTCTCCGCTCTCGGCCAGCTGCTTCTTGCGCACGATGAACATCGGAATGCGCGTGCCGTCTTTTGAAGCATAGAATTTCTGCTCGATGGCATAATCTTCAGGCACGAAGGTCAAATCGGGGCTGGCAAAAGCCTCGGTCTCACCGGTTTCCAAATTCAAGCGATAGATCGAATCCGGACGGTTGAAGCTTTCAAAGCTGTAAAATGTTTCGGGATCACCGGGGGATCCGCCAAATCCGCTTGCGGTACCGAGCCCCGCCAATTCGATCGCACTGGCGCCCTCCCCCTTCAGATCGAGCACAACCGCACGGCTCGCGGCGTCGCGCAGATATTCGACCACCAGTTTGGTACCGACAATGGAAGCGCCAGAGATCGGCTCATCCGTTTCCGGCACAACCAGCCGCCATTCAGGCGCGCGAGCATCCGGATCGATCGAAACGATGCGGAACTTGGGCGCATCGTGATTAGTGGTGAAGTACAACGTCCCATCAAGCGAGGCGATCAGTGACCAGCTATTTTCGAAGCCGGTTACCAATGGCAATGCAGTCCAGCGATCGCGCCCGCGCCTTTTCAGATCGATCAGATGTACTTCATAGACATCATCCGTGCCGAGCGAACTGGTCATCGTGGCCCAGCGCCCGTCATGCGTCGTGCGCGCTGAATGCCCGCGCTCCGGATGATCGGGCGTTGCAAACACCTGCCTGTCATCGCTTTGCTCGGTGCCAATGGCGTGGAAATAGACCGCCTGATTGTAATTGAGCGCCTGGAAATCCTGCCCCTTTTCCGGTTCGGGAAAACGCGAATAGAGAAAGCCTTCGTTGCCAACCCAGGCGATGCCGGTGAATTTGGCCCAGCGGATTTCATCGCCCAGTTGCTCGCCGGTCGCGACATCGATCACGCGAATAATGCGCCAGTCGGTTCCGCCGTCCTGCACGCTGTAAGCGAGCAGCGAGCCATCTGGCGAAGGCTCCCACCCGGCCAGCGCTGTCGCGCCATCATCCGCCCATGCATTAGGATCGATCAGCAGGCGCCGCTCGCCATCGATGCCGGTCTGCACGTAAAGCTGAGACTGGTTCTGCAGCCCGGAATTGCGTGTGTAGAAGTAGTTATCGCCCGCCTTTTCCGGAATTCCAAACCGTTCGAAGTCCATCAGCCCGGCAATCCGCTGCGCAAACCAGTCACGGTTGTCGAGCCGGTTCAGGAACGCATCGGTAACTTCGTTCTGACGTTCAACCCACAGCGCGACTTCAGGGTTGTTGCGAACATCATCTTCGAGCCAGCGATAGGGGTCTGCAACTTCCTCGCCGAAGAACGTCTCGGTCAGATCCTGCGCATAGGTTTCGGGATATTCGGAAACAGTAGGTGTGCCTGCGGCAAGCGGTGCAGCAATAAGGCCGGCTGTAGCTGCCAGCAGTATCGGGCGGATCATTTTCGGTTTACTCCGGTGGGTGCGACCAGGGGTGTCAGGAAAATCTAACTAGGTTGCGCCGCTAATCAAGCGTCGCCAGCACATCGAGCGTAAAGGCTGCAATATCGAAACGATAGCCGGCCGGATCTTCGCCTCGGCGAACGATCACGACGTTGCGGCTGGGCACGATCACGACATACTGACCGCGATTGCCGAGCGCTGCAAATGCATCATCCGGAATGCCATCCTGCTTGTTTAGCAGCCACCAACCGGCGCCATAGCCAAGCGGGCCATCCGGCTGGGGGCCGCTGGGATCGGATACATACTGCCGCCAGTTTTCAGGCAACAGGCGCTCACCATCAGGCAGAGCGCCGTTGTTTAGGTATAGCTGGCCGAGCTTCGCCAGATCGCGAGCGGTCGACCAGACCTGGCTGGAAAGCACATAATTGCCCCGATGGTCGGTCTCAGCAACCGTGTGGTGCATCCCGACCCTCTCGAAGAAGTCCATTGGCCGATAGTAAGACAGATATGACTGGATCGCCTTCACAGCCATCAACGTGTCATTGTTGGCATAGCGATAGACAGTGCCTGGTTTATGCACGAGCGGCCAATGGGTCGCGCTTTCATCCACAGTGGCTCCGCCCCAGTAAAGCAGATCAGTCCTGTTACCGGGCGTGTCTGAATAACGCCCCGAGGCCATGCGCAGCATATGGTCGATCGTTATCGTCCGCCGAGGATCGTCTTGCGTGCGCCAATAAGCCAGCCCGACCGGTTGATCGACCGTTACGTCATCGGCTTGCACCGCCCAACCGACTAGCGTCGCAGCGATAGACTTGGCCACCGACCAGGTGCGCTGCGGGGTCGCAGCGTTGAAACCCTCTGCGTAACGCTCAAGCGCAATGTCGCCATTCTGTACGACCAGGACCGATGTAGTGCGGCTGCCCTCGCCATAGGTCCCGTCGAACGCCTTTGCGCCGAGTTCGCCTGGCAATCCGTTGACGGACACACTGTCAGGAAAGGACCAGCCCGATTCTGAGCTGGAATTGCGCATGCGAAGCGGCTCTCGTGTCTCCAACTCGGGGGAGTCAATGGGCATCAGGTCGCAGCCGAAGCGCGGCTGATGGCGCGCGGTACGCGGACCCATGTCATCGGCCCAAGTGACGCGCACTTGATCAACCGTTCCGGATTCGGGCGTGCGGATGATCTCATAGGGCAAATCGCGCACGATATCATTCAGCGGCGCCTGTATGCCTGTCAGCTCCCACTCGTGGACGCTTTCGGGTGTTCGCATGGTGCCGTTGGCCTCTGCATTCGCGATCGCGCTGCACAGGAACAGAGCTTTGTAACCAGCAGCCAGCGCCCGGTCATAGCGAGCGTCGAGTTGTTCCTGCGCGCCTTGCGCAACGGCTGGGGTTGCGAGGGGAATGGCAGCGAGTAGCGCGAGAGCGCCGAGAGATGTGCGGATCATGCGCGCCACCCTAGCCCGGCGCGGATAAAAGAAAAGGGCCGATGGATCGCTCCACCGGCCCGATCGCTTGCTGCGGTTAAACTAAGGTCGCGCCATACTTGCTTCTTCCATCACCTCGAGGTGGGGAATGCCGCCGGACGAGCATTCCCGAGACCGGCCATCAATCCCGATCCTGCCCGAAACTCGCTTGCGATTGTTCGAGAAATACTTGGACGTCACTACGTCAACGGGCTCCCAGAACTCGAGGGAGATCAGCACCTCTTCTTGCGACAGCCGTGTCGATGCGACAACGCGCGCCTGAAACTCGTGCCCCATGTACCGGCCAGCAACATGTTGTCCGGCCTGAAAACGATCGGGTGTATGCAGGTTTCTGGCCTGTGCAGCCGCAGTGTTCCAATCGAAGAAACCATAACGACGCGCGATCAATTCCAGCGCGCGCGAATGCGAGACATGGCGCCCCTGCGTTTGTTTGATGGAGCGGTATCGCCGCGCCAGCACCTTCATATTCGCCAGATTGGGAAGGTGTTGCGAAATCATATCAATCTCCTGCTCTCAAGCCGATTACGATGGAGTCCGCATTGCCATCCCGGCTAGCCTGAAGATGAGTTGTGATATCGTGAGAGTGTTCACCCTGGCTTGCGCCCGCGGACGGCAGGCCGCTCTCAGCCTTGGGCGCCTGTTATGGGAAAGGTTGAAGTGTGTCAAACACATCAAAAAAGGGCCGGAAGGTTACCCTTCCAGCCCTTGCTTGTTCGGATATGAAGTCGCTTACGCTACTTCCATGTCTTCTTCGTTCTGGACCGGACCAGAGTCCTGGCCCTTCGCGTCTTCGTCACGCTCGACAAACTCGATGATCGCCATTTGCGCAGCGTCGCTGCCGCGATAGCCGGCCTTGATGATGCGCGTGTAACCGCCTTCACGGTCGCTGTAGCGCTCTGCCAGAGTGTCAAACAGCTTCTTCAGCTGGGTTTCGTCCTGCAGACGGCTCATCGCCAGGCGACGGTTCGACAGGCCGCCACGCTTTGCCAGCGTGATCAGCTTCTCGACGTAAGGACGCAGTTCCTTCGCCTTTGGCAATGTGGTCTGGATCTGCTCGTGCTTGATCAGAGCCGCTGCCATGTTGCGGAACAGGGCCGTACGGTGGCCCGATTTACGGCTCAGCTTACGCTGTGAAATTCCGTGACGCATTGTTTATCTCTTTCTGGCTGACCCCTCCGGGCGGAAAACCGGTTCCGACTTTTCCTGAGGGGATCAGCGCTTCGTTCGTAATGGGCCCGTGCAAGGTAGCCCGTTCCTGGTGGCAAGTTGTGGCCGCCACCTTCGCCAATCTTAGCCGAGAAGTTCCTGTTCGAGCTTCTTGGCCATTTCTTCGATGTTCTCTGGTGGCCAGCCCGGGATATCCATGCCGAGGCGCAGACCCATGCTGGAGAGCACTTCCTTGATCTCATTGAGCGACTTGCGGCCGAAGTTCGGCGTACGCAGCATCTCGGCTTCGGTCTTCTGGACCAGATCGCCAATGTAGATGATGTTGTCGTTCTTGAGGCAGTTAGCCGAACGAACCGACAGTTCAAGCTCGTCAACCTTCTTGAGAAGGTAGCGGTTAAGCTGGTTCGCATCGTCTTCTTGCGGAGTCGCTGCCTGACCGATCATTGCGGCCTGTGGCTGCGGAATGCCGTCTTCGAAGTGTACGAACAGCGTCAGCTGATCCTGCAGGATGCGCGCCGCGTAAGCGATCGCATCTTCAGGGGTGACTGTGCCGTCGGTTTCGATGGTGAGGCTGAGCTTGTCATAGTCCAGCTCTTGGCCAACACGTGCGTTCTCAACCTTGTAGCTCACCTGGCGAACCGGTGAATACAGGCTGTCGACCGGGATCAGGCCGATCGGCGCATCTGCCGGGCGATTGGCAATTGCGGGCGAATAGCCCTTACCTACGTCAGCGGTCAGCTCCATGTTGAGCGTTGCGCCTTCGTCCAAGTGACAGATCACTAGATCTTTGTTCATGACTTCAATGTCGCCGGAAACAGCGATATCGCCGGCTTTCACTTCAGCTGGGCCGGTTGCAGAAAGCTGCAGACGCTTGGCGCCTTCGCCTTCCATCTTCAATGCGATCTGCTTCACGTTCAGAACGATGTCGGTCACGTCTTCGCGAACACCCGCAAGCGAGCTGAACTCGTGCAGAACGTTCTCGATCTTGATCGATGTGATCGCGGCACCTTGAAGCGAGCTCAGAAGGACGCGACGCAGCGCGTTACCGAGTGTAAGACCGAAACCACGCTCCAGCGGTTCTGCAACGAAAGTCGCCTTGCGACCTTTGTCTCCGCCTTCTTTGATCTCGAGAGTGTTGGGCTTCTTAAGTTCCTGCCAGTTCTTCATATTGACGGACATGGATTTCCCCTAATTCGCTAAGCAGCGTTTTCAAATGCGGACTGGACCGGAGCGCTGGTTATAGCGCGTCCGGTCCGAAACTCTGTTTGGGCGGCCCGAAAGCCGCCAATCAGCAACGGATCAGACGCGGCGACGCTTCGACGGCCGCACACCATTGTGCGGGATCGGCGTCACGTCCCTGATCGATGTGATGTTGAAACCGACAGCGGCGAGACCGCGCAGCGCGCTCTCACGACCCGAGCCCGGGCCCTTCACTTCGACTTCCAACGTACGCACACCGTGCTCGGCAGCTTTCTTGCCGGCATCGTCCGCAGCAACCTGTGCAGCATATGGTGTCGACTTACGGCTACCCTTGAAGCCCATCATGCCTGCGCTGGACCAGCTGATAGCATTGCCCTGTGCGTCGGTGATGGTGATCATGGTGTTGTTGAAGCTGGCGTTGATATGCGCAACGCCGCTGCTGATATTCTTTTTGTCACGGCGCCTGATTTTGACGGGTTCGCGTGCCATGGTTCGTATTCCTCTTTATTCGTCCAAAGAAGGGAAAAGCATCTCGGGTCCGAAGACCGCGATCCGCTTACTTCTTCTTACCGGCGATCGGCTTCGCCTTACCCTTGCGGGTGCGGGCGTTGGTGTGGGTACGCTGGCCGCGAACGGGCAGCTGGTTACGGTGACGAAGACCGCGATATGAACGCAGGTCCATCAGGCGCTTGATGTTCATCGCGGTATTGCGACGTAGGTCGCCTTCCACGGTGTAATCAGCGTCGATCGTCTCACGAATACGCAGAACTTCTTCATCAGAAAGATCCTGCACACGTTTGGTGTGATCGATGCCCAGCTTGTCAGTAATCTGGACGGCCGTTGTGCGGCCAATTCCGTGAATATATGTCAGCGCGATAATCACGCGCTTGTTTGTGGGGATGTTCACCCCGGCAATACGAGCCACTTACTTCTCCATGCTCCACAGGGCCAAGACAGAACAGTCCGCCTCCCTATCTCATCGCTACAAATCGACATGCGCAAACCTGAGCAAGCTGACGCTTAAACGGCAAAAAGCCCGATAGGGGCGCATTCGTCTGCCGCCTGCCGGACTTATTTCGAACATGTCGAATGATGAGCGCGCTTAATGTGATTCTGTTGAGTCGTCAACAGGCAAGCACGCGCAAACGACAACGCAGCCTTATATGGGCCCTCATCGCTAAATTTCAACCTCATACCAGCTAGCACCCGATATCCAAAATCGGCAATCCGCTAGCTTGGTGAAAACTAGTTGTCGCTGAGATCGCTGAAGGCTTCATCGACCGACGGACGGGGCTCCCCGCCGTCAACTTCAGGGGCGGATTCTTCAACCGGAGCCCCTTCAGCTTCAGGTTCGACATCTTCCGACGGAGCGTCCGGCACATCAAGACGGCCCAGCAAATCGGCGAGACCATTCAGCTGCTGCGTCATGACACCGTCCACCGCGATCGAGATCACCGGCACTTCATAGCGCATGAAACCGCCCACGATGTATTCCCAGACGATCTGCGTGCCATTCTCGGCCTCGCTGATCACTACCGTCAAAACGCCGCCAGCCGGCTCGCTCTGGAGCGGGCCCAGTCCGCCGCGCATGCGCAGCGCCCTTTCGGGAAAGGCCTGTACCACGCGCATATGCTCGACGCTGCCTTCCAGCGTCACACGGTCTGCATCGACATCTTCAGGAATCCGTTCGCAAAAGCACCCGCCCGCTTGCGGCTTGAGCGTCATATTCGCTGCATCGCCCGACCAGGTATGCGCATCGTTCCACCATTTGCCTGGAGAGATCAGGGCGAGCCAGACTTCCATCGGGGTGGCATCAACCACCGCACTGTCTCGCGTGACAAATCCGTCGTCGCTGCTCGCGACAACTTCCGCTTGCGCAGCGCCAGACACTGCAAGCCATGCCGCACCGGCGAAAACAGTCAGGAATCTCATGGTGGCCCTCTCCTCTTGGACTTTGGTCTAAGCAACCACGGCCTCAAGGGAAAGGACTATTCGCCGCGCGGGGCTTTAGCCAAGGATCGCGTCGATCTTTGCAGTTAATTCGTCGATGGACGCCATGCCATCAACCCGCCGCACAATGCCGCGCGCTTCATAGCCGGGCAGGATCGGCGCGGTCTTGGCCCGATATTCCTGCATCCGCGTACGCACGGTTTCCTCATTGTCATCCGGTCGGCGCTTGAACTCGGTGGAACCGCAAGTGTCGCACACGCCTTCTTTCGAGGGTGGATTTGCTGTGTCGTGATACAGCGCGCCGCAATTGGCGCAGCTGAAACGGCCCGTGATACGCTCTACCAGAGCATCCACATCGACCTCGAGCTCGATCACATAGTCCAGCGTGCGGCCATGCTTGGTCAGCAGCTCATCCAGGCTTTCCGCCTGCGCTTCAGTGCGCGGATATCCGTCAAAGATTGCGCCGGTTGCATCGTCCAGCTCAGCCAATTCGGCATCGATCAGGTCAGAGACGATCTCGTCCGAGACCAGCTCGCCTGCATCCATAACCGCCTTGGCCTTGATGCCCACCGGGGTCTGCGCCTTGACCGCTTCGCGCAGCATATCTCCGGTGGAGAGCTGCTTCATCCCGCGATTGGCGACAAGGCGGCCGCTTTGGGTGCCTTTACCAGCGCCCGGAGGGCCAAGAAGAATAATGTTCACTGGTCGCCTACCCCCGAATGAAAAGCTTAGCGCTTACGGCCCTTCAACTTGGCCTTCTTGATAAGATCGCCATACTGGTGTGCCAACAGGTGGGATTGCACCTGGCTGATCGTATCCACTGTCACATTGACCACAATCAACAGACTGGTGCCGCCAAGGAACAGCGGAATGCCTGTCTGCGCGATCATATATTCCGGAACCACACAGACCGCGGTGAGATAGATTGCGCCCACCACAGTGATACGGGTTAGCACATAGTCGAGATAATCCGCGGTGCGTTTGCCCGGGCGGATACCCGGAATGAAGCCGCCGTTTTTCTTCAGATTGTCTGCCGTCTCTTCCGGGTTGAACACAACCGCTGTGTAGAAGAACGCGAAGAACATGATCAGAATAGCATAGAGCGTCATGTAGAGCGGCTGGCCATGCTGCAGATACTGCACGATCGACTGGATTGTCTGGCCACCGGTGCTTGTAGGATCAAGCGAATTGCCCGCGAACTGAGTAATCGTCAGCGGCAGCAAGAGCAGCGAGCTGGCGAAAATCGGCGGGATAACGCCGGCTGTGTTGAGCTTGAGCGGCAAGTGAGAGCTGTCCGCTTGCATCATGCCGCGCTGCGTCGCACGTTTCGGATACTGGATCAGCAGGCGGCGCTGTGCGCGCTCAACGAAGCTGATCATGAGGATAAGCACAACGACCATCACGATAAAGCCGATGATGACGCCTGGCGCAATGGAACCGGTGCGGCCGCCTTCGAACAGGTTCGAGGTAAACATCGGGAACTGCGCCACGATGCCAGCCATAATGATCAGCGAAACGCCATTGCCAATACCGCGACTGGTGATCTGTTCACCCAGCCACAGCAGGAACATCGTGCCGCCGACAAGGCTGATCACAGCGCCAACACGGAACATATAGCCCGGATCGACCACAGCCTGCAGACCAGCAGAGTTAGCAAAGCTTTCCAGGCCCGCAGCCAGGAACCAGCCCTGGATCGAACACAGGAACACTGTGCCATAGCGCGTGTATTGGTTCAGCTTCTGGCGACCAGTCGTACCCTCTTTCTTGAGGGCTGCGAGCGTCGGGTGGAGCGCAGATGCCATCTGCACCACAATCGAAGCGGTAATGTAAGGCATGACTCCAAGCGCGATCAGGCTCATCCGCTCCAGGCTGCCGCCTGTGAACATGTTGAACATGTCCAGAATGCCGCCCTGGGTCTGCTCTGCAAGCTGTGACAGCGCCAACGGGTTGATACCCGGCAGCGGCACGAAGCTCAAAAAGCGGAACACGATGAGCGCGCCGAGCGTGAACCAGATGCGCTGACGCAACTCGGTGGCTTTGGAGAAATTGGCGAGGTTTAGATTGCTCGCAATGCTGTCGGCGCGTGATGCCATTGTATCAGATCAATCCTGGTCTTGCGCCGGCCCGTGTCCGGCTCAGATAGCTCAGAACGGTTAGATAGGGAGCGGATGGCCCAATGTCGAACCCCCGCTCCCCAATTTATTTGATTACTTGGCCTTCGCCGCCTTGTTGGCTTCGTGGCGGGCAGCCTTTTTCTCGTGCTCGGGCTGAGCCGCAGCGATCACTTCGACGCTGCCACCAGCCTTTTCAACCGCTGCAATCGCACCTTTGGTGGCACCAGCAACGATGAATTTCGCCTTGGCCTTGATCTCGCCTTTGCCGAGCAGACGAACACCGTCCTTGCCACCACGCACGAGGCCAGCAGCACGAAGCGCTTCTTCAGTAATGTCTTTTTTGCCGTCGAGCTTCTTCGCGTCGATGAACTTCTGAACCATGCCGATATTCACTTCAGCAAAGTCCTTGCCAAACGGGTTGTTGAACCCGCGCTTTGGCAAACGCATGTGCAGCGGCATCTGGCCGCCTTCAAAGCCCTTGATCGCTACGCCAGAACGGCTCTTCTGACCCTTTTGGCCACGACCAGAGGTCTTGCCTTTGCCAGAGCCGATGCCACGGCCAACACGCATGCGGCCCTTGCGGGCGCCTTCGTTGTCACGGATGTCGTTGAGTTTCATTGTTGCACTCGCTTTCGCTTTCTATGCCCCGATCCGGGGTTCGCGCTAAAAAAGTGACCCCCGCCGAAGCAGGGTCACGTGATTGGTTTAGTCGACCACTTCAACCAGATGCGGGATCTTGGCGATCGCGCCGCGAACTTCAGGGGTATCCTGACGCTCTACGACCTTGTGCATCTTGTTAAGCCCAAGACCGATCAGGATCTTGCGCTGGCTTTCCGGACGACGGATCGGCGAACCGATCTGCTTGATTTTTACGGTTTTCTTGGCAGCCATTGATCTTACTCCACAACTGCAGCAGCGTCAGCTTCTGCTTCCGCTTCGGTAGCGCCACCACGGCCAAGCAGGTCTGCAACCTTCTTGCCACGACGCTGAGCCACAGACTTCGGCGAAGACTGGTTGGTCAGCGCATCGAATGTAGCGCGAATCATGTTGTACGGGTTCGACGTACCGACGGATTTGGTCACAACGTCTGCAACGCCCAGGCTTTCGAACACAGCACGCATCGGACCACCGGCGATGATGCCAGTACCCGGAGGCGCCGTACGAACGGTTACCTTGCCGGCACCGAAACGGCCCTTGCCGTCGTGGTGCAGCGTGCGGCCTTCTTTCAAAGGAACGCGAACCATCTTCTTGCGCGCAGCAGCCGAAGCTTTCGAAATTGCCTCTGGAACTTCGCGAGCCTTGCCGTGGCCGAAGCCGACGCGGCCCGATCCGTCACCCACAACAACCAATGCTGCGAAACCGAAGCGCTTACCGCCCTTCACTGTTTTCGACACGCGGTTGATGTGAACCAGCTTCTCAATGATGCCGTCATCTTCTTCTTCGCGGCGTCCACCACGACGGTTGTCACGGCCGCCACGGCCACGATTTCCGCCATCACGGTTGCCGCCACGACCGCGACCGCGCCCTTGACGCTGGTCATCAGCAACAGGAGCCGCTTCTTCAGCAGGAGCCGCTTCTTCAACAGGAGCCGCTTCTTCAACAGGAGCCGCTTCTTCAGCAGGAGCAGCTTCTTCAGCAGGAGCAGCTTCTTCAGCAGGAGCAGCTTCTTCCGTCGCTGCTTCTACCTTGGTTTCTTCAGCAGCCGCGGTTTCTTCAACCTTCGGTGCTTCAGTTTCGGCTTCTGGTGTTTTCTTTTCGTCAGCCATCATCAGAACTCCAGCCCGCCTTCGCGAGCGGCATCAGCCAACGCTTTCACGCGGCCGTGGAAAAGGAAACCGCCGCGATCGAACACGACAGTCGTTACGCCAGCCTTCTTGGCAGCAGCTGCAATGTCCTTGCCAACCTTTGTGGCGGCATCGACATTGGCACCTGAAGCCTTCGCACCGAGCGTCGAAGCGGCAGCAAGCGTCTTGCCGTCTGCATCATCGATGATCTGCGCGTAGATATGCTTGCCGGTGCGGTGCACGGACAGGCGCGGCTTACCACCAGCACGGCTGCGAAGCGCGGTGCGCACGCGGCGGCGGCGGCGTTCAAAGAGAGAAAGCTTTGCCATCTTACTTCTTCTTCCCTTCCTTACGGAAGACATACTCGCCCTGGTACTTGATACCCTTGCCCTTGTAAGGCTCGGGCTTGCGCCAGCGGCGGATTTCAGCGGCGAGCTGGCCAACGGCCTGCTTGTCCATTCCGCTTACAATCACAGTTGTCTGATCAGGTGTCTTCACGTCGATGCCTTCTGGCACGTCGATGTCGACATCGTGGCTGAAACCGAGCTGCAGCTTGAGCTTGTTGCCCTGCGCCTGAGCACGATAACCGACACCTGAAATTTCAAGTGTCTTGGTGAAACCGTCGGTCACACCTTCAACCAGGTTCGATACCAGCGTGCGATGCATGCCCCAGAAAGAGCGCGCCTGCTTGGTGTCGTTGGCCGGGTTGACCTGGATCTCTTCACCTTCGACCTTGTAGTCGATCAGGTCACTGAGACCCATGGAAAGGGTGCCTTTCGGGCCCTTCACGGTCATCGTACCGTTTTCGATGGTAGCCGTTACGCCGCTAGGGATCGCAACCGCTTTCTTACCAATACGGCTCATTAGAACACCTCCGCCAGCACTTCGCCACCGACGTTCTCGTTGCGAGCTTCGCTGTCCGAAAGCACGCCGCGAGGGGTCGAAACGATGGTGATACCAAGGCCGTTGCGCACAGTCGGAAGCTCTTTCGAACCCGAATAAACGCGGCGGCCAGGCTTGGAGACACGAGCGACATGCTTGATAGCCGGTTCACCCTCGAAATATTTCAGTTCGATCCGCAGCGCAGGGTGTTTGCCAGATGCGTCTTCGCTGTAGCCACGGATGTAGCCTTCACGCTGAAGCACTTCGAGCACATTCGCACGCAGCTTTGACGCAGGTGACAGGACAGAGTCCTTCTTCGCCTGCTGGCCGTTGCGGATACGGGTGAGCATATCACCCAATGGATCGGTCATTGCCATTGTCTAATTCCTCACCAGCTCGACTTGGTCAGACCAGGGATCATGCCCCGGTTGCCGAGTTGACGCAGTTCGATACGGTTGATGCCGAACTTACGGTAATAGCCGCGTGGGCGGCCGGTGGTGGCGCAGCGGTTGCGGACCCGGGTCGGGTTCGCATTGCGCGGGATTTCCGCCATCTTCAGACGTGCAATCAGACGTTCGCTCTCATCGAGAGACTCGTCCGCAGCAATCGCCTTAAGCTTGGCGTACTTGTTTGCGTACTTCTGAACGAGCTTCTTGCGCTTCTCGTTCTTGTTGATGGAACTCAGTTTCGCCATTGGACTTAAGCTCTCCTAAGCGGCTTACGCCGCTTCCTTATCTTCATCTGATGCTTCGGCGGGGAAAGGGAAGCCAAACAGCTTCAGCAATTCACGTGCTTCGTCATCGGTTTTTGCGGTAGTGGTGACGATGATATCCATGCCACGCACCTTTTCGATTTGATCATAGCTGATCTCAGGGAACACGATCTGTTCCTTGAGGCCCATTGCATAGTTGCCACGGCCATCGAATGACTTCGGGTTCAGACCACGAAAGTCACGAATGCGAGGCATTGCAACAGTCACCAGACGATCCATGAATTCGTACATACGGTCACGGCGCAGGGTTACCTTGCAACCGATCGGCATGCCTTCGCGCAGCTTGAACTGAGCGATCGACTTCTTGGCTTTAGTGATGACCGGCTTCTGGCCGGCGATCAGCGCCATTTCCTCAGCAGCGATCGTTACCTTCTTCTTGTCCTGGCTTGCTTCGCCCACACCCATGTTGAGTGTGACTTTCTCAAGCTTCGGAACTTCAAGACGATTCCTGTAACCGAACTTCTCGGTCATCGCCTTGACGATCTGGTCTTCGAACTTCTGCTTTAGACGAGGAGTGTAATCAGCCATCGATGGTCTCCCCACTCTTTACGGCAACGCGCACTTTGGAACCGTCCTTCTTCACATCGAAGCGGACGCGGGTGGGCTTGCCATCCTTCGGATCAGCCACTGCAACCTTGCTGATGTGCATCGGAGCCTCACGGCGCTCAATGCCACCTTGCGGGTTGGCCTGGCTCGGTTTGCGGTGACGGGTTGCGACATTCATGCCTTCAACCACGACTTTGCCTTCCTTTGGCATGACTTGAGTGACCGTACCGGTCTTACCCTTGTCCTTGCCAGACAGAACGACAACGCTGTCACCCTTCTTGATCTTTGCAGCACCCATCACAGCACCTCCGGCGCAAGCGAGATGATCTTCATGAAGCCGCGGCCACGCAGTTCACGAACAACTGGGCCAAAGATACGGGTGCCAATTGGCTCTTCGCTCTTGTTCACGAGCACTGCAGCGTTGCTGTCAAAGCGGATCACGCTGCCGTCTTTGCGGCGCACTTCCTTCTTTGTTCGCACGATCACTGCGCGGTGCACGTCGCCCTTCTTAACTTTGGCACGTGGTTGGGCTTCCTTAACGGAAACCACGATCACGTCTCCGACACTCGCAGTGCGACGCTTTGAGCCACCCAGTACTTTAATGCACTGGACGCGCTTTGCGCCGCTATTGTCTGCGACGTCGAGATTGGACTGCATCTGGATCATTGATCCGGTTCCTTCTCTTGGCTTGTTGGGACGCCCGATACCAACCGGGGCTCAACAGTTCCTTCGTCTAACTCAGTTACCGGCGGCTTCGACTTCGAGGTCAGCTTCCACTGCCTGAGTTCCACCAGCCACAACCCGATCCTTCACGGTCCAGGTCTTGGTTTTCGAAATCGGCTTGGTCTCTTCAATGCGGACCACGTCACCAATCGCGTATTCGTTGTTTTCGTCGTGAGCGTGATACTTCTTCGAACGACGGATGATCTTCCCGTAAAGCGGGTGCTTCACCTTGCGTTCGACCAGTACGGTCACGGTTTTGTCGGTCTTGTCGGAGGTGACAGATCCGATCAGGATACGTTTCGGCATGGTCTACTCCTTAAGCCTTCACAGCCGCAGCTGCGCGCTCGTTTTGCAGCGTTTTGATCTGAGCGATCGAACGGCGCACTTCCCGAACCCGAGCAGGACGCTCGAGTTGGTTGGTGGCAGCCTGAAAACGCAGGTTAAACTGTTCGCGCTTCAGCTCGGTCAGTTCAGCGGAAAGCTGATCATCAGTCTTAGTGCGCAGATCTTCTACCTTGCTCATTTGTCGCCTCCCAGGTGAGAGGTATCACCCAGACGGGCAACAACCTTGGTTTTGATCGGCAGTTTCATCGCAGCGCGTTCAAATGCGAGCGCAGCCAGCGGGCCAGGTACACCGTCGAGTTCGAACAGGATACGGCCCGGCTTTACGCGCGCAGCCCAGTATTCAACTGAACCCTTACCTTTACCCTGACGGACCTCGGCAGGCTTCTTCGAAACCGGCACGTCCGGGAATACACGGATCCAGAGACGGCCCTGACGCTTCATCGCACGGGTAATCGCACGACGCGCAGCTTCGATCTGGCGTGCAGTGATACGCTCTGGCTCAAGTGCCTTGAGACCATAAGAGCCGAAGTTCAGCGTAGTGCCACCCTTTGCGTCGCCCTTGATCCGGCCCTTGAAAGCCTTGCGGTATTTGGATTTCTTCGGTTGCAACATTGTCTGTCTCTATCTTCCAATCAGCGCGGCGCCATCAACGAGCGGGGCGCACGCCGGAAGTCTGAGCTTCCATCATCAAACGGTCTTGCGCAGTCGGATCATGTGCCAGGATCTCGCCTTTGAAGATCCAGACCTTGATACCGATGATGCCATAAGCAGTCAGCGCTTCGGTTTCGGCGTAGTCGATGTTGGCACGCAGCGTGTGCAGCGGAACGCGGCCTTCGCGGTACCATTCAACGCGGGCGATTTCCGCACCGCCCAAACGACCACCACAGGTGATCTTGATGCCTTCTGCACCAAGACGCAGAGCCGACTGAACCGCACGCTTCATAGCGCGACGGAAAGCGACACGGCGGATCAGCTGGTCAGCGATACCTTGTGCAACAAGCTTCGCGTCGATTTCCGGCTTGCGGATTTCAACGATGTTCAGCTTCACTTCGCTATCAGTCATCGATGCAAGCTTCGAACGAAGCTTCTCGATGTCTGCGCCTTTCTTGCCGATGATCACGCCTGGGCGTGCAGCATAGATAGAAACGCGGCAAAGTTTCGCCGGACGCTCGATCACCACCTTCGAAATCGCAGCCTGTGGCACGGTTTCGAAGATGTATTTGCGGATCTCGATGTCTTCCTTGAGAAGCTTCGCATAGTCACGCCCTTCAGCGTACCAGCGACTGTCCCAGGTGCGGTTGATCTGCAGGCGCAGACCGATCGGATTGCTCTTCTGGCCCATCTTACGCCTCTTCCTCGTCGTGCTCGCGAACCACGATGCGCAGCTTGCTGAACGGCTTCAGGATACGGGTCGACTTGCCGCGGCCACGTGTGTGGAAACGCTTCATCGTAATCGACTTGCCCACTGAAGCCTCGGCAACGACCAACGCGTCGACGTCGAGATTATGGTTGTTTTCCGCATTGGCAATCGCCGAAGCGAGCACCTTGCTGGCGTCACGCGCCATCGCCTTCTTGGAGAAGGAGAGGATGTTCAAAGCCTCTTCGGCCTTTTTGCCGCGGATCAGCTGTGCAACGAGGTTCAGCTTCTGCGCCGAACCACGGATCGTGGTGCCGACAGCCAATGCCTCGTTATCACCAACACGGCGCGGTGATTTTGCCTTGCCCATTAGCGCTTACCCTTCTTGTCGGCAGCATGGCCGGGGAATGTGCGCGTCGGCGCGAATTCACCAAGCTTGTGGCCAACCATCTCTTCCGAAACAGAGACGGGAATGAACTTGTGCCCGTTGTAGACATTGAATGTCAGACCAACGAACTGCGGGAGAATGGTCGAGCGACGCGACCAGGTCTTGATCGGCTTGCTGTTGCTCGCCTCTTGTGCGTCCTCCGCCTTCTTCAGAAGGCTGAGTTCGACAAACGGACCTTTCCAGACGGAACGTGCCATGTGTCCTTACCTCTTCTTCTTGGCGTGGCGCGAACGGATGATCATCTTGTCCGTCTGCTTGTTGTTACGAGTGCGAGCACCCTTGGTCGGCTTGCCCCAAGGGGTAACCGGGTGACGGCCACCTGAGGTACGGCCTTCGCCACCGCCGTGTGGGTGATCGACCGGGTTCTTCGCAACACCACGTGTGAGAGGGCGCTTGCCCTTCCAGCGTGTGCGACCGGCTTTCGCAAAGTTCTGGTTCTGGTTGTCGGGGTTAGACACCGCGCCAACCGTGCCCATGCAATCGCTGCGAATGTAACGCTGTTCGCCAGAGTTCAAACGAACGATCACCATGCCGCGGTCACGGCCAACCAGCTGAACGTAAGCGCCAGCAGAGCGAGCGATCTGACCGCCCTTGCCCGGCTTCATCTCTACGTTGTGGCAGATCGTGCCAACCGGCATCTGACCCAGAAGCATGGCATTGCCTGGCTTCGTGTCGGTCTTTTCGCCAGCAATGATGGTGTCACCAACAGCAACACGCTGCGGACAGATGATGTATGCCTGCTCACCGTCTTCATATTTGAGAAGCGCGATGAAAGCCGTACGGTTCGGGTCATACTCGATCCGCTCGACAGTCGCAGGAACATCCCACTTACGACGCTTGAAGTCGATAAAGCGGTACTTCTGCTTGTGACCACCGCCGATGCCACGCGACGTGACATGACCTTTGTTGTTACGGCCACCGGTCTTGCGCTTGCCTTCTGTCAGCGACTTGACCGGCTTGCCTTTGTACAGGCCGGACTTGTCGACAAGAATCAGGCCGCGGCGCGCGGGGCTTGTCGGTTTGTAGTTCTTGAGTGCCATGATCCGCCTCAGATACCGCTAGTGATATCGATCATTTCACCCTCGGCGAGGGTGACGATCGCTTTTTTCACGTCATTGCGCTTGTAAGGTTTACCCTTCCAGCGCTTGGTCTTGCCTTTGACGTTGATGGTGTTCACGTTCACGACTTTCTTGTCGTAGATCGCTTCAACCGCCTCTTTGATCTGTGGCTTCGTCGCATCGCCCGAAACCTTGAAAACAACAGCGTTGTTCTCGGAAGCCATCGTGGACTTCTCGGTGATGTGCGGAGCCAGGATCACGTCATAGTGACGCGCATCGATTTCTTGCTTTTTAGCCATTGAAGCGCGCCTCCAGCTTTTCGACCGCTTCCTTGGTCAGGACAAGCGTGTCGTGGTTGAGAATGTCATAGACGTTCGCACCCATCGCCGGCATCACGTTGACACCCGGCAGGTTGCCTGCGGCTTTCTTGAAGCCTTCGTCTACGCTTTCGCCGTCGATCACGAGGACCTTGCCGTTCCAGCCAGCCTTGTCGAAGTGACCTTTAAGCACCTTGGTCTTGGCATCCTTGAGCGAAAGGTTGTCAACAACCACCAGGCCGTCTTTCGCCTTGCTCGACAGAGCCATTTTCAGGCCAAGCGAACGGATCTTCTTGTTCAGCGACTGATCGAAATCACGCTTGCGAGCACCGTGCGCTTTACCACCACCGATGAAGATAGGCGCGCCGCGGTCACCGTGACGTGCACCACCTGAACCTTTTTGCGGGCCAAACTTCTTGCCAGTGCGTGCAATGTCTGAACGCTCACGCGTCGGACGTGCGGTGGCACGGCGGTTTTCCAGCTGCCAGGTGACCACGCGGTGCAGAATGTCTGCGCGCGGCTCTACACCGAACACATCCTTATTCAGTTCTACGTCGCCAGCTGCCTTGCCGTCGATTTTCTGGACCTTCACCTTCATGGCTTAGCCCTCCTTATTTTCGTCGCTGGAAGGCGCATCGCCTACAGCTGCCGGAGTTTCAGCAGGTGCTTCCGCTGGAGCCCCAGCCGGAGCCGCTGCTTCTTCTGCTGCCACTGCATCAACCTGTTGCTCTTCAACTGCCGGAGCTTCTGCTTCCGGAGCCGGTGCATTCGTGTCGATGATAGCGCCCGGGAACGGAAGATCGTCTGGCAGAGCCAGCTTCACAGCGTCACGGACCAGCAACCAGCCATTCTTCGAACCAGGGACCGAACCCTTCACGAAGATGAGACCACGATCAGCGTCGGTGCGAACCACTTCGAGGTTCTGCTGCGTCCGCTGACGGTCACCCATGTGACCAGCCATCTTCTTGCCCTTGAACACGCGGCCCGGATCCTGACGGTTACCCGTCGAACCGTGCGAACGGTGAGAGAGCGAGACACCGTGCGTTGCACGAAGACCACCGAAGCCCCAGCGCTTCATGGCGCCAGCAAAACCCTTACCCTGGGTATGCCCGGTGATGTCGACCTTTTGGCCAGCCACAAAATGCTCTGCGCTGATTGTGGCGCCGACCGGTACAAGACCGTCTTCGCTCTCAACGCGGAACTCGGCAACGCGCTTCTTCAGACCGACTTGGGCCTTCGCGAAGTGCTCGCGCTGCGGCTTGGCTACATTTTTCTGTTTCGCTTCACCTGCACCCAGCTGAACAGCAAAATAGCCGTCCGTTTCTGCGGTGCGGTGTGAGACAACCTGACAGTCTTCCAAAGACAGAACAGTCACAGGTACGTGACGTCCGTCCTCCTGGAACAGGCGGGTCATCCCGACTTTCTTTGCGATCACGCCTGTGCGCATCGTCAAAACTCCTAACACAGAGGCACAACGGGCCCATCCCGAGGTGCTTGTCAGCCCAAATTGTTGTGCATCGCCCCGTCCGGGCTGAGTGCCACCCATGCCGGTTGGCTCGGGAAGCTAGACGGGGGACGCAGACCCGGACATGTCCGGCGGTATCCCAATGTCTTGCTGATACGCCCATCAGTCTGGGCAGATCAGCGGGGCCGTTGGAGCCCCGAATTTCTCGGTGGGTTTAAGGTCCCTACCGACGGACCCGGATCAGATGGCTTAAGCCAGTTTGATCTCTACGTTTACGCCAGCGGCCAGATCGAGCTTCATCAGCGCGTCGACCGTCTGTGCGTTCGGCTGCACGATGTCGAGCAACCGCTTGTAAGTGCGCACCTCGAACTGCTCGCGCGACTTCTTGTCGACGTGCGGGCCACGGTTCACGGTGAACTTCTCGATACGCGTCGGCATGGGAATGGGGCCACGAATAAGAGCACCCGTACGACGTGCTGTTTCTGCAATCTCGCCAGTTGCCTGGTCAAGAACGCGGTGGTCGAACGCCTTAAGGCGAATACGGATATTCTGTGCTTCCATTACCTATACCAATGCGAAAGAGCCAAAGAGGTGTTTCCACCTCTCAAAACAAAAAAGGCCCGCCCTGCTTCCGCTTCCTTCCGCAGGCGACCTCTACAATTTTCGTTACAACGGAAACGAATCTCCGTTGGAGTTGGCAGGCCTATATCGGGAGCACAGGATTCTGGCAACCCCGAATGCCCTAAAATTATGCCTGCCGATCAACCCTGTTCCCCGCAGGTGCGGTGAAAAGGGCCTTTCATAAATTAGGGGCCGGATCACTTTCGCGATCCAGCCCCCGAATTTGCTAAGCTCCTTTAATGGAGCAGCGGCTTACTTGGTGATCTTGGCTACAACGCCTGAACCAACAGTACGGCCACCTTCGCGGATAGCGAAACGCAGACCTTCGTCCATAGCGATCGGTGCGATCAGCTTGACGTTGATCGATACGTTATCGCCAGGCATGACCATTTCAGTGCCTTCAGGAAGGATCACTTCGCCGGTCACGTCAGTTGTACGGAAGTAGAACTGCGGACGGTAGTTCGCGAAGAACGGCGTGTGACGGCCACCCTCGTCTTTCGAGAGAACGTAAACTTCTGCAGAGAACTCGGTGTGCGGGTTCACAGAACCTGGCTTCGCCAGAACCTGGCCACGCTCAACTTCTTCACGGCCAACGCCGCGGATCAGCGCACCGATGTTGTCGCCAGCTTCACCGCGATCAAGCAGCTTACGGAACATTTCAACGCCGGTAACAGTCGTCTTCGTGGTGTCCTTGATACCAACGATTTCAACTTCGTCGCCAACGTTCACAACGCCGGTCTCAACGCGGCCGGTAACAACCGTACCACGACCAGAGATCGAGAACACGTCTTCGATCGGCATCAGGAAGTCCTGATCAACCGGACGGTCGGGCTGCGGGATGTGCTCGTCAACGGCCTTCATCAGCTCGAGGATCGAGTTCTTGCCGATTTCGTCGTCACGACCTTCGAGAGCCGCCAGAGCCGAACCCTTGACGATTGCGATATTGTCGCCGTCAAAGTCGTACGCGCTCAGCAATTCGCGAATCTCCAGTTCGACGAGTTCGAGGATTTCCTCGTCGTCAACCTGGTCAACCTTGTTCATGTATACAACCAGAGCTGGCACGCCGACCTGACGAGCAAGCAGGATGTGCTCACGCGTTTGCGGCATCGGGCCGTCAGCTGCGTTCACAACCAGGATCGCGCCGTCCATCTGCGCAGCACCGGTGATCATGTTCTTAACATAGTCAGCGTGACCTGGGCAGTCGACGTGTGCGTAGTGACGAGCTTCGGTTTCGTATTCGACGTGTGCGGTCGAGATAGTGATGCCGCGCTCGCGCTCTTCGGGGGCTTTGTCGATGTTTGCAAAATCGACTGCTGCACCGCCGTAAGATTCAGCCATCACCTTGGTGATTGCCGCTGTCAGCGTGGTTTTGCCGTGGTCAACGTGGCCGATGGTGCCGATGTTGCAGTGCGGCTTATTGCGCTCAAATTTTTCCTTAGCCATTTCTCAAATAACCTCTGCTAAAATTGAATTTCTGCGGGAGAAGGCGGCACCCGCTGAATCAGGCGCCGCCCCTAGACTGTGTCGCTCGCTTACGCAAGCTTCTCCTTGACTTCCTGTGCAACACTTGCCGGAACTTCGTCATAGTGGCTGAACTGCATCGTGTACTGGGCGCGGCCCTGTGTGAACGAACGCAGCTCGTTGACGTAACCGAACATGTTGGCCAGCGGCACGAATGCTTCAACCGCCTGCGCGTTGCCGCGAGTGTCGGTTCCCTGGATCTGACCACGGCGGCTGTTCAAGTCGCCGATTACATCCCCGAGGTAGTCTTCCGGTGTCACGACTTCAACCTTCATGACCGGCTCAAGCAGCTTGATACCGGCCTTACTGGCCACTTCGCGCATTGCACCGCGTCCGCAGATTTCGAACGCGATCGCCGAAGAGTCGACATCGTGGTAAGCACCATCGGTCAGGCGGATCGTGAAGTCGATGATCGGGAAGCCGACCAGGTGACCACTTTCAGCTTGCTCGCGCATACCCTTCTCAAGAGCCGGGATATATTCGCGCGGGATGTTACCGCCCTTGATCTCGTCTTCGAACAGGATGCCCTGGCCGCGTTCACCCGGGGTGACGACAACCTTGGCACGACCGAACTGACCGGAACCACCCGACTGTTTCTTGTGAGTGTAGTCAACTTCGACTTCACGGCCGAGCGATTCACGATAGGCCACCTGCGGTGCACCAACGTTGGCCTCAACCTTGAATTCGCGCTTCATGCGGTCAACAAGAATGTCGAGGTGAAGTTCGCCCATGCCCTTGATGATCGTCTGACCGCTTTCGTGGTCAGTCGTCACGCGGAAGCTTGGATCTTCAGCAGCCAGACGGTTGAGCGCTACGCCCATCTTTTCCTGGTCAGCCTTCGTCTTCGGTTCCACCGACAGTTCGATCACCGGTTCCGGGAACTCCATCCGCTCAAGAATGATCGGCTTGGATGAATCGCACAGCGTGTCACCGGTTGTGGTGTCCTTCATGCCGGCAAGCGCCACGATGTCGCCTGCAAACGCTTCCTCGATATCTTCGCGATTGTTGGAGTGCATCAGCAGCATACGGCCGATCTTTTCCTTCTTGTCCTTAACACTGTTGAGGACTGTGCCCTTGGAGAGCTTGCCGGAATAGATGCGGGTGAAGGTCAGCGAGCCAACGAATGGATCGTTCATGATCTTGAACGCCAGTGCCGAGAATGGCGCGTTATCATCCGACGGACGTGATTCTTCGACATCACTGTCAGGCAGAACGCCCTTGATCGCAGGAACATCGAGCGGCGAAGGCATGTAGTCAACCACTGCGTCGAGCAGCGGCTGTACGCCCTTGTTCTTGAACGCCGAACCACACAGAACCGGAACGAATGCACGGTCCATAGTGCCCTTGCGGATAAGGCGCTTCAGCGTTGCCGCGTCAGGCTCGTTGCCCTCAAGGTAAGCTTCCATCACGTCATCGTCCTGCTCGACCGCAGTTTCGACGAGCTTTTCGCGATACTCAGCAGCCTTGTCAGCAAGATCGGCAGGAATTTCGACGAATTCGTACTTCGCGCCCAGATCTTCGGCCTGCCATACGATGCCGCGCATGTTGACGAGGTCTACGACACCCTTGAGATCGCTTTCCGCGCCGATCGGCAGGTAAAGCACCAGCGGGTTCGCACCCAGACGATCGATGATCGACTGTACGCAGTAATAAAAGTCTGCGCCGGTACGGTCGAGCTTGTTGATGAAACACATCCGCGGAACGCCGTATTTGTCAGCCTGACGCCATACGGTTTCGGATTGCGGCTCAACGCCGGCAACACCGTCAAACACAGCCACTGCACCGTCGAGCACGCGCAGCGAACGTTCAACTTCAATCGTGAAGTCAACGTGGCCTGGTGTGTCGATGATGTTGATGCGGTGCTTCGGCATGTTTGCGCGCAGCGCTTCCGGGTCCGACATCGGATCCATGGTCGCATCTTCGGCGGTCCAGAACGTAGTCGTCGCAGCAGACGTGATCGTGATGCCGCGCTCCTGCTCCTGCTCCATCCAGTCCATCGTCGCAGCGCCATCATGCACTTCGCCGATCTTGTAAGACTTGCCGGTGTAGTAAAGGATACGTTCGGTAGTCGTGGTTTTACCAGCATCGATGTGGGCCATGATGCCGATATTGCGGTAACGCTCTAGCGGATACTCGCGTGCCATTTTCAATTCTCCATCAGGGGCTCAGCCCCTTGAACTAGTGTTACCAGCGGTAATGCGAGAACGCGCGGTTGGCATCAGCCATACGGTGCGTATCTTCACGTTTTTTGACAGCATTGCCGCGGTTGTTCGCAGCATCCATCAGCTCACCCGACAGGCGCGCTGCCATAGTGGTTTCCGCACGGCCGCGAGCCGCACCGATCAACCAGCGGATCGCGAGAGCCTGAGCGCGCTCGGGGCGCACTTCAACCGGAACCTGATACGTTGCACCACCAACACGGCGGCTACGCACTTCGACCTGCGGAGCGACGTTGTTGAGCGCTTCGTGGAACAGCTGAACCGGATCGGCTTTCGCCTTGGTTTCAACGGTTTCCAGTGCGCCATAAACGATACGCTCTGCAGTGGACTTCTTACCGTCCAGCATGAGGTTGTTCATGAACTTCGACAAAACCTGATCACCAAACTTGGGATCTGGAAGGATAACCCGCTTTTCGGGTCTACGACGACGTGACATTTTCTCTAAACTCCTTCGGAGTGCGGGTCAGGCATCCGCCCGCCCCTTGCGGCACCGGCCCTCTCCCCCGCCCTTCCACCCGGGAAATATCCCTGGGGGTGGACCGTCGCGGGAGAAGACCGTCGCCGCGCCTAAATTACTTCGGCCGCTTCGCGCCGTATTTCGAACGGCTCTGCTTACGGTCCTTAACACCCTGCGTGTCGAGCACGCCGCGCAGCACGTGGTAACGCACACCGGGAAGGTCGCGCACACGGCCACCACGGATCAGGACAACACTGTGCTCTTGCAGGTTGTGGCCTTCGCCCGGGATGTAGCTGATGACTTCACGCTGGTTGGTCAGGCGCACCTTGGCAACCTTACGCAGAGCGGAGTTCGGCTTCTTCGGCGTCGTGGTATAGACGCGGGTGCAAACACCGCGCTTCTGCGGGTTCTGCTCCATCGCAGGGACCTTTGACTTGGCCTTCTGCGGGGTGCGGCCCTTGCGGACCAGCTGGTTAATAGTAGGCATATGTACCCTTCGTTACTCGTTGCGCGCCCCATCCGGGCGGGCGGATTGTTTCTGTCACCTCATCCGGGCGTAAAAGTGGTGACCACTTTTACATGATGAGGTTCCAACCGGTTCCCACTTTTGCTGATGGGAGAGCGGCATATAGCCACAAGCCCAGGCGCGAGGTCGAAACAATTTGACAGTTCGATCAGAAGATGAAGGGGATGCAGTGCCGTGGAAAGTCGCAAGCGCCGCTGGTTCAGCGGGCTGGCGAGTACCACGAGACTGAAAACGCTCCACCCTTTGGCCAAAGCCGCCGGATTACTTTGCCGGTTGTCACTCCATATGAGGAGCAGCGAGACCGCCAATGTTCAGCTCAATAATTATGTTTGTCGACGAGTCACCTCACCGATAGACCGTGCGCCTTTAGCGGGGGAGAGTGTGGGGGTCAAGGGGAGTTGGATCCTTTAGACTCAATATGCAAATTCCTTCTCCTCTCAGGACATTGTTCCATCCTGTAGGAAAAGAATGGCCTACTCGACTGATAACTCCAGGGCGTAAACACCCTCGTTCAACGCTCGCGGGTCCAGCCGGAAACTGTCGAGCCAATCACCCTCGGCATGCCCGAAACATCCAGCTCCAGCCGTGAGTTCAAACGCCTGCGCAAGGCATCAGCCTCGTCGGCCAGGTCGTCAAGCCCGAACAGCGCCGCGCGCGCATTTCCGTGTCGCGCGCTGGTCCACGCTGGAGCGCGCGACCACTTGCGCAGAACTATCCGGTGCGCATTTCGCTGCGCCGGCAGAGCGAGGACTAACTCTTGGATATTGCGCTGCTCTGGCCAGCAGCACTGACCTTGCTCCTGCTTGTCGGGGCGATCGGTGATATTCGCGATCGACGGCTGCCAAATTGGCTGGCGCTGGCGTTGCTATTGCTGGGGTTGCCCCATGCCTACTATCTCGGTGGCCTAGGCATGACTGGTTGGCATTTCGCACATGCCTTGATTGCCATGGTGGTTGGCGCGGGGATATTTGCCGCTGGCATCATGGGTGGCGGTGATGCGAAATTCTGCGCTGGATTGGCGGCCTTTTTCCCATTGAGCGAGGGGTTGAACCTGCTTCTTTGGGTTTCGATCGCCGGGATTATCTCGATCTTGAGCTGGATGGTGTTGCGGCGCGTATTACCCTTGAAGAAACCCGAAGATGGCAGCCTGCACGCAAAGTTTCCCTATGGCGTCTCGATCGCCATCGGCGGCGTATTCGTTGCCTGGACAGGTTTGGTAGGTTGATTGTCGAATGTCCGCGCACTCACTCTCAATTGACGACTACTTAATCGAAGATCGTGATTGGCTTGACCGGTTGCTAGATCGTGCGCCGCGGTTGGCATTGCTGGCACTGATTGCAGTTGCATGGGCCATGACACTGGCGTGGCCCCTACCCAAGAGTGACAAACTTTTGGTCGAAGGTGGTGCAAGCGCGCAAATTTCCGAGATTTATCCATTGCAAATGTCGCGGCCAGAAGTCGCGGGCGAAATCTCGCTAGAGCAATTGGCTCAATTGTCTGCCACGCATCCCGCCATTGCCGCGCTCGACTTGCTTCCCGAGCCGGAAGTCGCAGCCAATGTGCAAGTGCCTGGCGCGATCGAACCGGCTATTTCCAAACCGCTCGCTCCACCTTCGGAAAGCCGCGATTTTGCGAGCGCATTTGCAGGTTTCACCTCTTCACTGCCTGCATCTCAGCGTTCTGACGCCCGCGCGGCGGCCGCACTGGCGGTAGCAGAAGGGCTCGAACCCGGAGCTTTCCTGAATTTAAGCTATGATCTGGCCAAGCTCTTACCAAGCCAGCCTGCCAGTGGCAGTAGCGCCTCTGCCAATTACAATGCATCGGACGCCAGCCTGACAGTGAACAAGGCCTTGTTGGTTGACGGAGAAAGCAAAGGGCGTGCGGCCATCCGTATCGAGGAAAGTGCGCAGCTTTATATCGCAACCGCTGCTGTGGCGGATGCTCTGGGTCCGCGCGCGCAAGCCCTTCCAAGACGGATCGTCAGCGCGCTTGAAATCGGAAGCGGATTCATACCGTATCATGAGCTTCGCGGAGCGGGTGTTGCGGTAGAATATGACCCGGTTACTGACCGCGTTTCGCTATCAATGCCTTCCTAGCGCTATCGATTGCGCTTGAGCCATTCGCTTTTGAGCATGCCCCAATAGTATTCGTCGCACCACCCGATATGCGTTTTGATATTTTCAACAAAATGCGCTTCGCGACGGAAGCCGAGCTTCTCGATCAACCGGTTTGAGTTCAAATTACGCGGATCCGTAACAGCGAAAACTCGATGGTGATTTTCCACTTCGTACAGCTGCTTCAGCAAGCGCTGCGTGCACTCAAATGCTATGCCTTCCCCTTGGCGGTGCTTAACGGTGATGTAGCCCAGCTCGGCTGTTTCATGCTCACACGGCACAGCGACAATCCGCGCCACCAGCTCTCCTGTCGAACGCTCGATCGTGCTCCAACTGCGGCCATTCCAATCGGGATCACATAGCCAATCGCCAAGCTTCTCCTCCGTCTCGAACGCAGCGCTCAGCATGAATTTGCATTGTTCGGGATCAGATAGGGTCGGGAAGAGAGCCTGAGTGTCGTTGCGCACAAGCTTGCGCATTGTGAATCGCGTGGTTTCCAATGTGGGTGTTGGCAGTGAAGCGGTCACTTTGCGGTCAGATGCGCGACCAGCGCCTTCACTTTCTTTTGGCGCCATTGCGGCAGCGGTGCGACCAGCCAATAGGCGCGGCGACCCTCGTCAGGACCTTCGAGAATCTCAAGCTTCCCGGCAGCTACTGCTTCTTCCACGAGAGGGTAAGGCAATATGGCCTTGCCAAGGCCTGAGATAGCTGAGCTTAGCGCTTGGCCGGGATTCCCGGTGGTAACGCAGGGCTTGGCGCCATCCGGCAAAGGGGCACCTGGCCAGCTGATCCAGCTATCCTGAGAATTGGGCGCAGCCACAACAACACGCCGCGCCTCTGCCAATTGTGCGCCCTCCAGATCTCCAGGTCCGTCTACAAGACGCACCGCAAGGTCCAGATTCGCTTCGGTGAAATCCGCGTTCTCGTCAGCGACGATATGAAACTGAATATGGGGATTCTCGGCTTTAAACTCGGCCAACTTCACGCCAAGCCATTGCGCATAGAACTCTCTAGGTACAGCAATAGTGTAGCGATCGGACGCTTGTCCGGCCTGCATTGCCTGCACGCTTTCTTCAAACTTCAGAAAACCTTCGCGCAACGCGTCGAGCCCGGCAGAACCCTCGCCCGTCAACTCTAGCCCCTTGCTGGTGCGGCGAAAAAGGACCACGCCCAAATGATCTTCCAACGCCCGGATTTGCTGCCCCACGGCAGCAGGGGTTACCGCGAGCTCGTCTGCTGCGCGTGTGAACGACAGATGCCGTGCAGCCGCGTCATACACGCGCAAGGCATTTAAAGGCAGGTGGGTCCGCTTCATAGTGTGGGCGATTTAGGGTGGTCCAAGCAGGACCGCAAGCACCGCTTAGCGTTCGGCGGTTTCGGGCGCCGCAAGCGGGAAGAACGGAATAAGTACTTCTAGCGGCGTTCCATCCTCGCGATGGAAGACATAAAAGCCCTCCATTGAGCCATGCGGCGTTGTCAGCGGGCAGCCCGACACATAATCGTGACTTTCGCCGGGTTTAAGTAAGGGCTGCTCCCCTACCACACCCTCACCATCGACATGGTTCACCATGCCGCGCGAGTCGGTAATGCGCCAATGGCGGGTGCGCAATTGAACCGCCTCGTGAGAGCCATTCTCCAAGCGGATATGATAAACCCAGAACCACTTGCCCGCATCGGGCTGTGATTGCTCGGGAAGAAAGTTGACCGCCACCCGCACGGTAATCCCGTCGGTGATTGCAGCATGTTGGAAAAGCTCTTTCATGACAAACTGAAGGTAGCGATTAAGGCGAAGGCCTCAAGAGCCGATCCACGATTATTCCACGCTGATCTACCGAAATCCGCAAAATTTCCGATTGCGCCTGGAGCTGAGTGAAACTCGGCGTCGCAGATGCGTGGATTGACACTATAGATGATCAACATAATCTAAATGACATCGATTGCTTCCAGAGCCAAAGTCTGGCCTTCGGTTCTCGCGTATTCCGAAAGCCTTTCTTATTCGCCGATCCGGGTCCCTTGATGCCTCCTGCAGCAAAGCCAGCCGTGGTGGCACGTGCTCCAAACCTTACCACGGTCGATTTGGATGGCGGCACGCACTATTTGCAGGAAGACCATCCGCACACAATTGGCGAAAATCTGGCCACATGGATCAATGGCTTGCCAGCACAGCCCTGATGTTGGCTATGGTCAGGCTTACTTATTCAATTCGTCTTCGATTTGATCGAGCCGCTCTTTACCGAAGAACATTTCGCCTGCGCCCTTGGGTCCAACGAACATAGTCGGGATGCCAAATGCGCCGCGCGCCACCACATTATCGGTATTGGCGGCAAGCCCCTGCTTGACCTCGTCTGTTTGGCTGCGCTCGTAAAGGTCCTTCGCATCAAACCCGGCCGCAGTCACCGCCGCACCCAGGCACGCGGGATCAAGCACATCCACGCCTTCTTCCCAGATCGCAGGCAGCATTGCCTCTGCGAACTGAACCCCGCGCCCATCTTGGTCAGCGGCGAACAGCATGCGTTGAAGCGTGATCGAGTTGAACGGAAATTGCGGATGCAGCTTGTATTTGGTCAAATTGTGCTTGGCGATGAAGCGATGCATCTCCAGCATGGAATACTCGACTTTGCCTTTCACATCAGCGTCACGGATCATCGGAGGTGCATTGCCGGTCAGTTTGTGCATGCCGCCAAGAAACACCGGGATCACATCCAGCTCTGCCCCTGTTCGCCGCACCAGATCGCGCAGCGGCCACCAGATCAAATAGGCATTGGGGCTGACGAAATCGAAAACCAGTTCAACGCGTTTGGACATGCAACTTTCTCCTAGATGCCTGCTGCCTGAAGAGCTTGGTCGAGATCCTCTTTCAGATCATCGATATCTTCCAGCCCGACATTGATACGCAACAACCCTTCGGTCACGCCCATTGCAGCGCGGTCATCGGCTTCCATGCCTGCATGAGTGGTTGAAGCCGGATGGCACATCAGCGATCGAGCATCACCAATATTATTTGAGATATCAATCAGTTGTAGCGCATCGAGGATCGCGAATGCCCGCTCACGCGTGCCAACATCGAATGCAAAAATCGGTCCGGTTGATCGCATCTGGCGCCTGGCAAGCTCATAGCGAGGATGACTCGCGAGACCGGGATGCAGCAAGCGTCCACCAGCTGTATCAATGCGCGGTTCCAGGAATCCGCCGAGCTCCACCGCATTTTGGCTCTGCCGCATGGCGCGCAGTTCCAGCGTCTCGAGTCCTTTCAGAACAACCCATGCGTTGAAGGGCGAGATGTTTGGCCCCGTGTTGCGCTGGAAGGGAAGCAAGACTTCATTGATCCACTGCTCACTACCGCAGATCGCGCCAGCCAATACACGGCCTTGTCCGTCCATCAGCTTTGTTGCCGAATAGGCCACAACATCCGCACCGAAATCCATTGGGCGTTGCAGCGCGCTGGTGGCGAAAGCGTTGTCTACAACCGTAATGATGTTGTGCGCACGAGCGACATCGCAAACATGCTGCAGGTTCACAACGTCAAGCGTCGGATTGGCCGGCGTTTCGAAGAAGAAGACCTTTGTGTTGGGGCGGATCGCCGCTTCCCATTGCGCATCATCTGCGCTGTCGATCACTGTTGTTTCGATCCCGAATCGTGGGAGCAGGTGATCGACGAGCCAGCGACACGATCCGAATGCAGCACGCGCGGCAACGCAGTGATCGCCAGCAGAGAGTTGACACAAGAGCGCCGCAGTCATCGCAGCCATTCCGCTCGCCTGCGCGCGGCAGGCTTCAGCACTTTCGAGCAGAGCAATGCGTTCTTCCAGCATCGCAACGGTCGGGTTCTGCAAACGCGAATAGGTCATGCCTTGCGCATCACCTGCAAACCGGTCTGCCACGGTCTGCGCGTCATCATAGGTGTAACCGGATGTGAGGAACAGCGCTTCGCTGGTCTCTCCGTGCTCGCTGCGCCAGGTTCCACCACGCACAGCCTGTGTCGCGGCGCGCCAATTGCGCGTAGTCGCGCGGTCCATGCCTGTTGTTTTCTTCATTGCCTTGCGGGGTTAGTCGCTCACGTCACCATCAGGCAATAAAAAAGCGGGGCACCGGGCCCCGCTCTTCAAATTCGATTTTGTGCAAGCAGCTTATGGGCTGACTGGCTCATCATCATCAGAAGCAGTGATAACGATGAAACCGACCAGAATTGCACCTGCAATAGCTGCTATCAAACCGTTTGAACCGCCGCCAAGCTCTTGCTCACCTTCAACAGGAGCAATCACGCGCTCGCTAGCTTGCA
The DNA here is from genome assembly GCF_913057185.1 of uncultured Altererythrobacter sp. Classification (NCBI taxonomy): domain Bacteria; kingdom Pseudomonadati; phylum Pseudomonadota; class Alphaproteobacteria; order Sphingomonadales; family Erythrobacteraceae; genus Altererythrobacter; species uncultured Altererythrobacter sp. Next base: position 1,206,372 of record NZ_CAJXNK010000001.1, on the reverse strand, counting down.
GAGCGATCGGCGCGCCAACCAGTGCAACGGCACCAGCAGCAAGACCAATTTTCTTCAACATAAAGTTATTCCCCTTGGACTTCCAAAATACTGTAAATTCTCAGTAGTTATCGGCGAAAACTGCTTGAATGTCAATCTTAACGGGTGCGGGCAAACTGCCCCAATTCAGCGATAAAGCGTTATTTCAAGCTCTTGTTGCGGAGATATCACAAGCGAGCCGCCGCAATCCCGCCTCGCCCGCCATATCACAGCCGTTCGCAGACCGCCTTTCCAATCGCTTCGCAGCCCATGTCTCCACCCAGATCGCCGCCGCGAATGCCGTTCTTCAAGGCGCGCGCGACGGCGTCCTCGATACGTTTCGCCTCATCTTCCAAACCAAATGAATGGCGCAGCATCATGGCCGCGGACAGGATTGTGGCCATGGGGTTGGCCTTGCCCTGCCCCGCGATATCGGGCGCACTGCCGTGGATCGGCTCATAAAGGCCAAATGTGCCATGCGCGGTTTGCCGGTCACCCAGTGAAGCACTCGCCAGCAGACCAATCGAGCCAACGCACATGCTCGCCAGATCGGACAGAATATCGCCGAACAGATTACCGGTCAGAACCACGTCGAACGCGCCTGGCGCCTTCACCAATTGCATCGCGGCGTTGTCGACATACATGTGCTCAAGCGCAACGTCCGGATACTCGACGGCGACTTCGATCACGACATCACGCCAAAGCTGGCTCGTCTCGAGCACATTCGCCTTGTCCACGCTGGTTAAGCGATTTTGGCGTGTTTGCGCCGCGCGAAAAGCGGTGTGGGCAATGCGGCGCACTTCACTTTCGGAATAGGACATCATGTCCCACCCCTCTCGCTCGCCACTATCAGTCGTGCGCGTTCCTTTGTCGCCAAAATAGACATCACCCGTCAGTTCACGCACGATCAACAAGTCGATCTGCCGCGCAATCTCGGGCCTTAGTCCGCTCAGTTCTTCCAGCCCGGAAAACATTGTCGCAGGGCGCAGATTCGCGAACAGTTGCAATTCCTTGCGTAGACCCAGCACCGCTTGCTCGGGGCGCAAATGCCGCTCTAGATCGTCGCATGACGGATCACCCACCGCACCGAACAGGATGGCATCCGCCTCGCGGGCCATTTGTAGTGTCTCGGGCGGCAAAGGATGGCCATGGTCGCGGTATCCCGCCGCGCCCACATCGCCTTCGAACAGTGTGAGCCCAGGCAGTCTCAACGCATCCAGCACCCGCAAGGCTTCGTGCGTTACTTCGGGGCCGATCCCGTCACCTGGCAGAACTGCAATCTTCATTGTGTCAGCATGCGGCCAAGCCGCTCCCTCAATAGCTTTCGCGATGCCATAACATCGCCGCGCTTGTCTGCAAGCAGGTAGCGCGCAAGAGGTTGTTCGAGCCGGTCAAACGCAGCTACCAATGCTGACAGATCAGTGTCCACATCCGGACGCGCGCCGCCATAACCTAGCTCGCGCAATAGCAGCGTTTCATATCCGATCATCGCGGGCAGCCAGCCCCGCGCCGAAGGGGCCTGACACACCGCACTCAACAACGCATCAAGCGCGCCGAACAGAGCGGAATAGGCATTTCGTTCAGGCAACGCAGTTGCTGTCAAAGCACAAGCCCATGTGATTGCAGCAGCGGGCAACGGCTCGGTCATCCATGGCCCGCGACTTTCCGTTAGTTCAATCTTTGCAAAAGGTAGCTGGCTGTCCGATTTGGCGCGCAGGTCGATCTCGACCCGATTGCCCGGGATCATAACAGGTCGCAAATGCCGGCCTCGTCCGCCCGCGATATAGGCGGCGACCAGGCCAAAATCTTCTGTGAGAAGCCGCGCAATACTGGCGGTTTCGCCGTGGCTACGGGAGGCTACAAGAATGGCTGGCGCGCGCAGGTTCATCGCGCGCAGTCATTACTTGGAAGCGAGCTTCGCTTCCAGCTCTTCCAACCGCGCTCTCAGCGCTTCATTCTCTTCGCGCGCCTTCTGAGTCATCATCTTGACCGTTTCGAACTCTTCACGAGAGACGAAATCCATGCCCGCCATGCTTTCTTTCAAGCGTTCGCGTGCGCTCTCGCGCGCTTCACGGGTCATGCCGGCAAATGTGCCCGCAGCACTGTTTGCCATCTTTACAAAATCGGCGATCATCGGATTCTTGCTTTGCATCGTCCGGGAAATGGGGTCGGAGGCCGCAAAAGGCAAGAAATTCCTACAACTGGATGCGCTGGGTTGCGTTGCTCGGGATCGATTGCCCACCGTCAGGATTTGCTTCGAGGAATTCGTAGTTGAGCAAGGTCGCAAAGCCAACCCATGCGAGATAGGGCAGCAGCAGCAAGGCCGCCAATTTGCGCACCTTCCAGAATGCAACAATGACAGCCAGCAGCGTCAGCAGCACGATTGCGATGACTATAAGCCCGCCTTCGATGTTCTGATTTCCGAAGAAAACCGGCGTCCACGCGAGATTGAACAGGAAATGCACTGCGAAAATTCCAATCGCGACCCCGCGCCCGCGTGCTCCCCAAGAGCTGCAAACCAGCGCCAATGCGATACCGATCATCACATAAAGGATCGACCAGACGATACCGAAAGCCGCGGGTGGCGGAAAAATGTCTGGCTTGACGAGGCTTTGAAACCACAAGGTATTCGGACTGCCTAACTGGCCAGCGACAAAGCCCAACAGAACAATCAATGGCACAGTGAAAAGCGCCCAGCGAAAGAAGCTGGCGCGCAATTGGCTGCGTGAGGCAATGACGTTCATGTGATCTCCCGGCAAAAGGTAGGGCGAATCGCCCATCTTGCGTCCTGCCACGCGATACACTTTGGGCAATTGCACGCCAAATGCTGTCTCAAACAGAGAAAAGGTCAAAAAAACCTCAACGGCGTGTCTCATGAAAGAAGTGGAAAAAGAATTTGAGCGAAAAGGAAATCTTCTGCTAAGCTCCCTGTTTCCGCGTCGTGCGATTGGGCGCACAGCGGCGTGGGGTCGTCATTTGGGGCGCCCAACCCACAAGGGGAATTTGGTAATGAGAAAGAATCTGGCATCGATGCTGGCAGTTGCAGGCGGCCTCGCTGTAGCTACTGCTGCATGTTCGGCTCCAGCTGAAGAAGCTCCTGCTGAAGAAGCAGCTGTTGAAGAAGCTGCAGCTGAAGGTTGCTGTGCAGCTGCTGAAGAAGGCTGCTGTGCAGCTGAAGGTTGCTGTGCCGCTGCTGAAGAAGAAGCAGCAGCTGAATAAGCTCTAGCTGTTCAAAACAGACAATTCGGCCGACGGTGACTGTGTTGCCGTCGGCCGTTTCGTTTTCTAGGCAAGCGAGTATGAACGCCACGGACGCCGCCTACACCGTCATCGAAACCGTTACGCAGATGGCGCAAGAACAGCGCCCGCTGATGCTGCGCGTGTTACCAGAGGGTGGCGAGAGCAACTTCTGGACACATTACCCGAAAGGCGATGCGCGCGATGCCAAAACCAAGTCGCGCTGGTACTACCATGTACACGCGCCGGGATCGCGAGATGAAGGCGAACACGGACATTTTCACCTGTTCCTGCACCGCACTCAGCTGCCAAAGGGTTTTGAGCCCACGGTCTGGCCGCCGCAGGGCGAAGATTGCAAAGCGCATGTTACGCATTTGGTAGGGCTGTCGATCGATACCATAGGCATCCCGCGTGCCTGGTTCACCGTAAACCGCTTTGTCACGAACGAGTTTCTCTTTCCGGCCGATGTGATGATCGAGCATCTGCCCGACTTCAATGTCGACCAGACGAAGGAGGACGATCTCGTCAATCGCTTCGTGACGGCCATGGTCGCGCTTTACCGCGAAGAAATTGCGGAGCTTCTGCGCCAGCGCGATCTCCGCCATGCCGAACTTGTCGTCGAGCATGGCGATAAGGCTTATGAGAAACAAAGCGGCGTCGAAGTGCTCTCACAGATCCCGATCGATCTGGATGCGAAAATCAGCAGTCTGGATTTGGAATAGACCGCTAAGTGCGCGTCGCGGAAACTAGGAACTCCACATTGCCTTGCGGGCCGGTGATCGGGCTTTCAACAATACCTTCGACATTCCAACCACCGCTTTCCAGCCAATCGCGCACTTCATCGCATACGCGCGCGTGCAAGGCGGGATCGCTGACCACGCCTTTCTTGCCTACTTCCTCGCGACCGACTTCAAACTGCGGCTTGATTAGCCCAACCAGCTGACATTTCGGTGCCGCCAGCTCCAAAGGCCGCTCAAGCACTTTGGCAAGTCCGATAAAACTCGCATCGCACACCACCCAATTGCATGGACGGTCGATCATGTCTGGTGTCAGAATGCGCGCGCTGGTCTGCTCCAGCACGGTCACGCGCTCATCCTGGCGCAGCTTCCATGCGAGCTGGTTAGTGCCGCTATCGACTGCAAAGACATGCGCTGCCCCGCCCTGCAGCAGCACGTCGGTGAAGCCGCCGGTTGAACTGCCGATATCCATTGCGACCGCGCCCGATGGATCAAGCCCGAAGTGTTCGATCGCGTGGGCAAGCTTGATCCCGCCCCGACTGACCCATGGGTGATCGCGTCCGCGCACCTCAAGCGGCACGTCTTGGGCCAACTGCTGACCGGGCTTGGCGATTTTGGTGTCCCCGCTGAAGACAAGCCCCGCCATCACCAGTGCTTGAGCGCGCGCGCGGCTCTCCGCGAGCCCGCGCTCGACAAGCATTTGATCGATCCGTTGTTTTTTGCTCATAGCGTTATCTTGGTCATGGACGAGACAGCCACTAGCGCGCAATATGCGCACATGAAACACATCTATTTGCAAATGGCCGCAGGGCTAGCGGCGACCTTTACGATCGGATCAAGCACCGCCTGCGCTCAGCAGCAGGAAAATGAAACGCCTCTGGTTCAAATCGAGATGGCAGATGATGGCAGCTGGAACGACCAGCCACAAACGCCCGGCACTTGGGTCTATGTTTCCGAACCGGGTGAGGCCTTTGCCTATTTTGGTGATCGCGCCATGCCGGATAACCGACATTTCATGATCCGCTGCGACAGACCAACGCGCCAAGTTTGGCTCGCTCGTTCCTCGGAACAGGTGGGCGATGTCTTGATGCGTGTAAGAGCAGAGACACAAGACCAGCTGTTTACCGCAGAGCCGGTTCCAATGACCGGCCTGATCGCGGTTGAGCTGGCACCAAACAACCGCCTCCTTGATGCAATGGCCATTACCAAAGGGCGCTTCGCCGTCGAAGTCGAGGGCATGGAGCCGCTCTATCTTCCGGCATGGGCCGAAGTGACCCGCGTAATCGAGGATTGTAGGTAAATACTCTTAAGCAGAGCGCTCTTGGCGAAGACGATCTATTCTGACGTGGGAAAACTAAAATTCAAGTCTTGTTTTCGTGATTCACATGAATCAGATTGACACCTGAGGCCAGCGGCGAACGCGGCTCTCGGCCCCCGGTGATACGGTCTGGGTCTTGGCTTACAAGCGCGAAAGGAGGTGATCCGATGTCTCATGGTTCAGTAGAGAGGTCGGCAAGTTTCCGCACGAGGTACTATAGGTAAGTTCGGAACCTATAGAGACTTCGTGAGCGGCGCTTACCGCCGCTGACCATGAAAGGGCGGTTCACCCCGACCGGCGGTGACCGCCCTTTTCATATCTTGCCCTCGTTCCTCCATCTCACTATTCGCAACTTCCATGTTGTTCGACTACATCACCCACCCTTCGCCAACGCCCGAAGCAGAACGCCTCGCGGCAATCGCTGACCCTGGCTTTGGAAAGTGTTTTTCCGACCACATGGTAGTGATCGATTATGACGAAGCGAAAGGCGGCTGGTTTTCCGCGGCGCTCGGGCCCCGCAAGCCGATCCCGCTCGATCCGGCGGCCAGCGTGCTGCACTACGCGCAGGAAATCTTCGAAGGCATGAAGGCCTATAAACTGGACGGCGGCACCATGGCCCTGTTCCGGCCCGAAGAAAACGCGCGGCGTTTTAATGCCTCAGCGCGGCGTATGGCGATGCCCGAACTGCCAGAGAAACTGTTCCTTGAGAGCATCCGCAAGCTGGTGGAGCAGGACAAGAGCTGGTTCCCGCCAGTCGAAGGCGGCTCGTTTTATCTGCGCCCCTTCATGTTCGCATCCGAAGCTTTCCTTGGTGTGCGCCCGGCCAAACAATACAAATTCGTTGTGATTATCAGCCCGTCCGGCAGTTACTTTAAACGCGGCCCTGCCCCGGTGAAAATCTGGGTCAGCCAGGATTATGTTCGCGCGGCCCCCGGCGGCACTGGCGCGGCCAAGACCGGCGGCAATTACGCTGCATCACTCGTGCCCCAAGCCGAAGCGATCGAGCAAGGCTGCGATCAGGTTGTGTTTCTCGATGCGGTCGAGCGCAAATGGATCGAAGAACTGGGCGGCATGAACCTGTTCTACGTGTTCGATGATGGCAGCGTGGTGACACCGCCGCTAACGGGAACAATCCTGCCCGGTATAACGCGTGACAGCCTGATCCAATTGATCCGCGAAGAGGGACTGGAGCTGCGCGAAGAGCCCTACAGCATCGATCAATGGCGCGCGGATGCGGAAAGCGGCAAACTGCTGGAGACTATGGCTTGCGGCACCGCGGCTGTGGTGACGCCTGTCGGCACGGTTGCCAGCCATGATGGCGAGTTCACAATCGGCAGCGGCGGCCCCGGTCAGCTGACCATGAAGCTCCGCGAGAAGCTGGTCGCGATTCAACGCGGCGCAATGGAAGACACCCATGGCTGGGTGATGAAGCTGGATTGACCACAGTGGCGAATGCCCCCATCACCGTTGCCGCGCTATACCAGTTCACGCGTTTTGAGGAGACCGCGTCCTTGCGCGAGCCGCTGCTCGCCAAATGCGAGGAAGTGGGCACGATGGGCACGCTGTTGCTGGCCAAGGAAGGCATCAACGGCACCATCGCTGGCAGCGAGAACGCTATCGCACAAGTGCTTGGCCATATCCGCGCCATGCCCGGATGCGCAGAGCTGGACGTCAAGTTTTCGCATGCCGAGAGCATGCCGTTCAACCGCATGAAAGTGCGTCTAAAGCGCGAGATCGTGACCATGGGAGAGCCCGACATCGACCCGCGCCAAAGCGTTGGCCGCTATGTCGCGCCCGAAGACTGGAACGAACTGATCAGCGATCCCGACACTATCGTGATCGATACGCGCAATGACTATGAAGTCGCGATTGGCACATTCGAAGGTGCGGTTGATCCGGAAACCGCGAGCTTCCGCGACTTTCCGCAATGGTTTCGCGAACACCGCGACGAGCTGCTGGAAGCCAAGAAGAAGGTCGCGATGTTCTGCACCGGCGGGATCCGCTGCGAGAAATCGACCAGTTTCCTGCGCAGCGAAGGCATCGACGATGTCTTTCACCTGAAAGGCGGCATCCTGAAATATCTCGAAACCGTGCCGCAGGACGAAAGCCTATGGCACGGTGAATGCTTCGTGTTCGATCAACGTGTGTCGGTAAAGCATGGGCTAGAGCTCGGCTCTTACGGGCAATGCTTTGCCTGCCGCATGCCGCTTTCTGACGAAGAAATGGCTTCACCCGCTTATGCGGAGGGGGTCAGCTGCCCGCATTGCATCGACGCGCGCAATGAAGAACAGCGCGCGCGTTATGCCGAGCGGCAAAAGCAGCAGAAACTGGCGCGCAAGCGGGGTGAAGAACATATCGGCAAGCGGCTGGAGCGAGACGCAAAAGAAACCGCCGATGACTGAGCATCCCCCGGTCCTCTATTCCTTTCGCCGGTGCCCTTATGCGATGCGCGCAAGGATGTCCCTGTGGAGCGCCAGAATCAGCGTGATCCTGCGCGAAGTGAAGCTTTCCGCCAAACCGCAAGCGCTGCGTGAAATTTCGCCCAAAGCGACAGTGCCGGTGCTGATATCAGCCGATGGCCCGCTGCTCGAAGAGAGTATCGATATCATGCGCTGGGCACTCGGCAAGAATGACCCGGAAGGATGGCTTGCCGGAGATGATCGCGAGCTGATCGAGCGCAATGACGGCCCGTTCAAGCGTCACCTGGACCGCTACAAATATCCCACGCGCTATCCCGATGAAGCGAACGGCGATGAAGAAACCTTCCGTTACGATCACCGTTCAGGCGGCTTGGCCATTCTGACCGATCTCGACACACGATTGGGTGGTCAGAAATACCTCTGCGGCGACACGCGTACGCTAGCCGATATCGCGCTGTTTCCCTTTGTCCGGCAATTCGCCAACACCGACCGCGACTGGTTTGACGTACAAGGCCTGCCGCATTTGCAGCAATGGCTGGAACAGCACCTCGCCTCGGACCTGTTCAAGTCGATCATGCCGAAATTCGTGCCCTGGAAGGCCGGTGACGACCGGATCCTTTTCGGGCCCGATCAAGCCACATAACTAGTCCGGACACTGTGCCAAGGCATCGCGCATGGCATCGATCACCCAGCTGGTCGCCGCGTTTGGACCGGGCCGTTTCAGTCTGGATCGCGGATAAAGGACCAAGGCCCTTCGGCTCGCATACTAGGGTTATCGGGTGTCGGGGAGCTTCTCGCTCTCCGGCACTTTATCGCGCAATTCCTTCAGCCAGACATCGGCCACCGCATCGCTTGGCGCGCGCCAATCACCACGCGGTGAAAGAGCGCCACCCGCGCTCACCTTGGGGCCGTTGGGAATGGCGCTGCGTTTGAACTGGCTGAACGCAAAGAAACGCTTGATGAATTTCTCAAGCCACTCGCGAATGGTCGCCAGATCATATTCGTTCTTCTTTGCTTCAGGAAATTCAGCCGGCCACAGCCCAGCCTTGGCATCCTTCCACGCATGCCAGGCAAGGAAGGCAATCTTGCTGGGCCGCTGCCCCCAGCGGATGGTCTGATGCAGGAAAAAGTCATTCAGTTCATAGGGGCCAATGATGCTTTCCGTGCTCTGGATCTCACCGCCCTCGCCCGGCGGCACTAGTTCAGGCGAAATCTCCGTATCGAGGATAGACAGCAAAACTTCATCGGTTGTCGGATCGAACTGCTCGGTGCTGACAGCCCATCGTATCAGATACTGGATCAAGGTCTTCGGCACGCCCGAATTGACGGCGTAATGGCTCATCTGGTCGCCAACGCCATAGGTGCACCAGCCAAGCGCGAGCTCTGACAGATCGCCCGTCCCGATCACAAAGCCCGAATGGTGCCCCGCCAACCGGAACAGATAATCGGTGCGCAGCCCGGCTTGGACATTCTCGAACGTCACGTCGTGGACCGGCTCCCCGTCAGCGAAGGGGTGCTGCATGTCTTCGAGCATCCGCGTCGCTGCCGGCCGGATATCGATCTCTTCCGCTGTGATCCCCAGCGCCTTCATCAGCTTCCATGCGTTCGACTTGGTGTGATCAGAGGTTGCAAATCCGGGCATGGTGTAGCCACGGATAAAGCTGCGCGGCAGACCCAGCCGATCACAACATTTAGCGGCAACAATCAGCGCGTGGGTGGAATCAAGACCACCCGATATGCCGATCACCATGCTCTTGGCATGGGTCGCCTCCAACCGCCGCATAAGGCCATCGACCTGAATGTTGAAAGCTTCGTAGCAATCTTCATCAAGTTTGTGCTGGCGATTGGGCACAAAGGGGAACCGCCGGACCGGGCGCACCAGACCGCGATCACCATCGCTGGGCGCGAATGCGAAACTGATTGTGCGAAAACTGTCCTCTGGGCGCCCTGCCGCCTCAGCGGCGTCGTTGAACGTCTGCATCCGTGCACGCTCTGCAAGAATACGTTCGCAATCCACATCCGCGATGCACAGCTCTGCATTGAGGCTGAAACGTTCGCTTTCTGCCAACAGGTCGCCCAATTCGTAGATCATCCCCTGCCCGTCCCACGCGAGATCCGTGGTGCTTTCGCCATACCCGCTGGCACAATAGAGATAGGCCGCGACCGCGCGCGAACTTTGCGCCCTTGCCAACAGATGGCGCTCATCCGACTTACCGATGGTGATGTTGCTGGCAGAGAGGTTAGCGAGCACGGTTGCACCTGCCAGCGCCCCTTGCGTCGATGGCGGCGTTGGCGCCCAGTAATCCTCGCAAATTTCGACATGCAGCATGAACCCGGACAAGTTCGATGCCGCAAAAATCAGGTCAACACCGAAAGGCACGGCCTGCCCCGCCACGGCGATCTCCATCCCCCTGATCTCTCGCCCATGCGCAAACCACCGCTTCTCGTAATATTCGCGATAGTTGGGCAGGAAGCTTTTCGGCACAACGCCCAGCAATTGCCCGCGCGCGACAACCGCTGCACAGTTATAGACACGTCCATTGTGCCGCAGCGGCGCGCCGATCAGCAGCACAGGATCAATGTCGGCACTCGCGGCGACAATGCGAGCAACACCAGCTTCCGCTGCATCCAGCAAAGCGGACTGCAAATGCAGATCATCGATTGCATAGGATGACACGCAAAGCTCTGGGTAAACGACAAGATCGACCCTCGCCTCGTGCGCGCGTTCGGCCTCGGCCAGAATTCCATCTACGTTGTAATCAATGTCCGCAGTGCGCGTTTTCGGCGTACTCGTCGCGACACGAACCATCCCGTGCTGGTGCAGGTCGAAGAAGGGGTGACCGCCAGTATCCCGATCTGATTGATCATTTCTTGATACCATTAGGGAATTGTCAGTATCCTGCTCGGGAGCTGGCTCAAGCCAGTCTTCGGGTGAACATATGCCCAGATCGGCCAAGCGTCTTTGGACCGGTGGACGGGCAACTTTCCCCTTGGATTCCCAGCCATAAACAGTCCTGCTTGGCCAGGGATCGCCAAACCGAATGCCAAATTCCTCCGCTGACAGCGGCGGCTTGTACGCGTCACGCCAGGTGCGAATCTTGTATCCAGCCAAATGCATATCGAATTTAGTATCCTTTTGTGATACATTTGGCAAGTTTCGCTACTGCTCTGGAAAGCAATTGGCGACGGACGCTTGGGGACATGCGCCTTGCACTCGTAGCGTCGATGCCCCACCTCTCGAGTTCAGAGAGAGCTTCAAGAGACAGGACACCAAGAAATATGGCCGATCCCACCTACACCCCACCCAAAGTATGGTCAGCAGATACCGAAAGCGGCGGCCGCTTTGCCAACATCAACCGCCCCACTTCCGGCGCGCGCGAAGAGAAGGACTTGCCGGTCGGCGATAACCCCTTCCAGCTCTACTCGCTCGCTACGCCGAACGGCGTGAAAGTCACCATCATGCTGGAAGAATTGCTCGAGTTGGGCCACAAAGGCGCGGAATACGATGCCTACACGGTCAACATCAGCCAGGGCGAACAATTCACGAGCGGGTTCGTGGCTCTCAACCCCAACTCGAAAATCCCAACAATGGAAGATCGCAGCGGTGACAAGCCATTTCGCGTTTTTGAATCGGCCGCAATCCTGATCCATCTGGCCGAGAAATTCGGCGAATTCCTGCCAACCGATCCCGCCGCTCGCGCTGAAACGCTGAGTTGGGTGGCATGGCAAGTCGGCACAGGCCCGTTCATCGGCGGCGGCTTCGGACACTTCTATGCTTATGCGCCGGAGAAATATGAGTACCCGATCAATCGCTATGCGATGGAGACAAAGCGCATCTTTGATGTCGCGGACAAGCGCCTGGCGGAAAGCCGCTTCCTGGCAGGTGACGAATACACCATCGCAGACATGGCCAACCTCCCTTGGCTCGCGCCTTTCACCACGGGCGATATCTACAACGATGCCAAGACCTTCCTCTCGATCGACGAGTATAAAAACGTTGGCCGCTGGGTGAAGGAAATTTCTGCACGCCCCGCAGTGAAGCGTGGCCGCATCGTCAACAAAACCTGGGGCGAAGAGAACCAGCAACTTCGTGAACGCCACTCGGCAGCGGATTTTGAAGGCAAGGATATTTGATCCGGGATATTTGACGTAGTCAGTGCGTTAGGGTTTCGTGGCACAGGGTTTTTGCCTGGGCCGCCAAGCCGTTATTGGAGTGCTGATTGGACCACGTCCCGCCTGAGCGCATCAAGCTGAAAGAGAAGCTGGGCTACGGCGTGGGAGACCTTGCCTCCGGGCTCTATCTCAATTTTTTCGGCTTTTTCCTGTTCTATTTTCTGGTCGATCTGAACGGTCTGGCGCCTGCCGCGATCAGCTTGATGTTGCTCCTGACCAAGCTAGTCGACGCGGTGACTGACCCGATGATGGGCGCAATTTCCGACCGCACGCGCAGCCGCTGGGGCCGATACCGGCCATACATGCTGTTTGGAGCGGTGCCGTTTGGCTTTTTTGGCGTATTGGTGTTTGCAGCGCCAGATTTGAGCCCAACCGGCCTGCTGATCTGGGCCTATGTCACCTACACGCTCGCGATGCTGGTCTACACCTTCGTGAACGTGCCCTACGGCGGTCTGCTGGGTGTGATATCTCCCAGCGCCGAACAACGTGGCAGCGTTACCGCATACCGTATGTTCTTCTCGGCAATGTCGGGGATCTTGATTGGTGTTCTTGGAACTACGCTGGTGCGCGAACTGGGTGGCGGAGACGAGGCAAGCGGCATTATGTGGACAATGGCGTGCATTGCAGGCGTTTCATTCTTTTGCCTCTTGGCAACGTTCTTCACCACCAAAGAACGGATCGAGCCGAACCAGGAAAACGGATCTATTCTGGGTGATTGCAAGGAACTGGTCGTGACCGGCCCGTGGATCGCGGTGGCAATAGCCGCGATCTTGGGCGTCACAGCAATTGCCGCCCGACAAGCCAGCGCGCTGTTCTTTTTCGAGTATGTTGCAGGCGACGATGGCTCGCCGGTCCTCGCGTTTCTTGATCGCCCCGCGCTTTTCCTGACTGCTTTGGCGATAGGTCAGATTACAGGCGTGATCTTCGCCAATTTCCTGCAGCGGCGGTTTGAAAAATCGCATCTCGTGATCTTTGCCGGGGCACTAAAAGCTTCGACGATCATGCTGTTCCACTCCATGCCGCTGGACGCTGTATGGCTGCAAACATTTGCACAATTTGGAGTTGGGATCGGCTTCGGCATGCTGATGGTTCTGGCCTACGCGATGTTCACGGATATCGCGGAATATGTCGACTGGCGTTCGCGTAAGCAGATGACAGCTCTGGTGGTCGCCGCATCAATCTTCGCTGTGAAGACCGGCGTTGCATTTGGTCTCGCTCTACCCGGTCTAATCATCAGTATGACCGGCTTTGTCGCGGGGGAGCAGCAATCCGAAAGCGCCATAATGGGAATCAACCTCGCTTTCGCGATTATCCCGGCGATTGTTCTGGTTCCTGGCGGGATCGCGATGCTGTTTTACAACATCGATCGACGCACTTTGGCGGCAATAGAAAGCGAATTGGCTCAGCGCCGCGCGAGGCCTGCATAGACACTCAGACAAAGGCCTGCATAAAACAGCGCGTTTGCACTTCACATCCGCGCACAAGCCGTTATAGACCGCCCCTCTGCTGGGGTGTAGCCAAGTGGTAAGGCACTGGTTTTTGGTACCGGCATGCGCAGGTTCGAATCCTGCCACCCCAGCCAACCTAATCAAAAATATTTTTGATCATTCCCAAATGCGGACCCAGTCTACTTCCATACTGATTTCATTAGCCTTAATTGCCTCTACTGTGGCCGCAGGCAAGCCAGGATAAGGTGAATTCACTCCATTAACGCCTTGAGGATAATTTCCTCCCAGAGCAAAATTCAAAATTAAATGTTGAGCTCTATCAAATCTCCATTCACCTCGCTCCTCAACCTCCGCTCTTGTAACTCTAAAAAATTCTTCTTCGTCTACAAAAAATCTTACATCTTCAGTACGCCGCTCGACCGTATATATATGCCAATCAGATACTTCTGCACCGTCTTCAAAATTATTTCGCGCCCCAATGCTCTCTCCGCCAGAATATCCAGGGCCATGCAAAGCCGAACTCGTCCACTCCTTTTCACCAACATATTCCATGATATCGGTTTCGCCAGAATTAGGCCAACTACCATATCCGAGAAGCCAAAACGCGGGCCAAACTCCTTGGGCATCAGGCATCCGAATTCGAGCTGAAACCTTTGCATACGTAACATCAAGTTTGTTGCGAGAGTTAATACGGCCAGAAACAAAATCCACTATACGACCAGTTGGTGTTGGATAACCCTCGCGCCATTCAGGTTTGAGAACCAACACTGCATCATCTTCAGAACCTGTTGCAGCTTCAAAGAATATTGTGTCCGAAGAGTCTATATAGGCTTGCTGTTCGTTATTTACCCAAAAATCCGGCCCGACAACATTCCATATACTTCTATCCAGTGAGCCATTCGCAAACTGATCTTCAAAAACCAAGGTATCAAAGGAAGCAGGAGAAGACACGGGTGGCGATGGTGGCAGAACACCCCCTCCTCCAACCGTATTTGGTGGCATTTGTTGCCCTTCGTCTCCACAAGAAACTAAAGTCGAAACCAAGAAAATTGTAATGATGTTTGTAAGAATTTTCATACTGATGATTGAATTTACTACGGTTAATTTACCCTTCCCAAAATCCTCATTAAATTGAACGAAATATTAATAGCGTATTGAATAGATATGAAAATTTAGAAAACATTTGGCCCTGATTGATAACATTCAGTAGGCTTTTAACGCCGACCAAGGGTCAGTAGACCGAGTGCTATACCGTTCCAGCAACACAAAGGCATTGACCCGTGACCCACTCTCCTGATTCCCCGACAAGGTATAGCACACAAGCTGCAATATCACGCGGTGTCCCAAGCCTTCCAGCCGGAAGATTAAGCTGTTCAAGCAGAGGCCCGAAATCCGCGTCTGTCATGTCAAGTGCCTTCTTCACTGTATCTGTCGGCACAAACCCGGGCAAGATCGCGTTGATACGAATCTTTTGTGGCCCCAACTCCAGAGCAAGTGTTTTGGTGAGCATATTCACGCCGGCCTTGGCCGCGCTATAATGCCCGCTTCCGGGAAACGGATCGCGCCCCGCCATCGATGACGTGTTCACAATCGAGCCGCCGTCTTTCATGTGTTTGGCCGCCGCACGTACGCCCCAGAAAACCGACGTCAGATTGACGGCCAGTGTCTTGTCCCATTCTGCCGGATCAAGCTCAGTCAGAGGTGCGGAAACCAGCGATCCACCGGCATTGTTAATCCAGATATCTAGCCGCCCGAATTCATCGACCGCGCGCTGAGCCAGCGCTTCCATATCTTCCGCGCTCGATACATCGGTCTTTTGCGCGACCGCACGCCCGCCGGAATTGCTTTCATTGATCAGCTTGGCGGTATGTTCGATCTGGTCGGTAGAGCGCGCCGCGCAAACCACATCAGCGCCAGCATCTGCCAGCAGCGTGGCGATACCTTCTCCAATGCCGCGGCCTGCTCCCGTAACAACGGCAACCTTTCCAGTAAGATCAAACAGTTCTTTCATGCGCGCTCTCCTACGATCATCGCGGTAAGGGCTAGCTGGGCATAGAGATACGATCCACTAGTGAAATGTCGGTCGATCAGTGAGGGTGGGCGGCTGGCCAAAAGCGAGGTACTTGGGGGGCTGACCAGCCGCCCGGATCGCTACGCAAGCTTGCGCGCGATTTGAAAGTAGGTGCGATTGTCGCCCTGATTGAATTCTTCCAGACTAGCAAATCCACGGTCTGCGATCTCGCTGCGCAATTCTTCCACGAACAGGAACTGGACTTTGGGTATCAGGCCCAATGCTGCGCCGACCGGAGCAATCATGCCGAACCAGCGCATACTATCACCAAGGCACGCTGTGCTGGTGATCAGCAAGCCGCCAGGTTTGAGAAGCCGGTGCGCCTTGTCCAGCGCAGCGCGGGGATTCTCCAGCAAATGCAGTAGGCTTAGCATCAATACAGCATCATAGCTGCCATCAGCGGCCTCAAAACTTTCGATTGAGGTAGCCCTGAATGTCACATCGTCGACGTTAGCTTCCGCCGCATTTATCTTCGCGAATTCCAGCATCTTCTCTGAAACATCGACTGCCGTGACGTGGGAAACGTGGCGTGCATGGGCATTGGCGTAAACTCCGAGTCCCGCGGCGATGGTGAACCCGGCGTTGAACGCGCCGCCCCGTTTATGCCTGGATTTGCTTACCAGCTCTGGCTTGTCTCGCACCGCGAACTGAAGACAAGCCGCCGCATCCGACTGGTATTCGACTTCCTTGCAGAACGGATTTCCGCCCTGCCACAGCCTCTGCCTCCCTTGCCTGGCTAGCGCTGATCAGATTCGGGCTGCGGATTATTAGGCACCAAAATCATGTTGTTGCCCTCAACGCGCCATGACGCGAGCCGCGATAGCAAATTCATCCCGACAACATTGGTCTGACCAAGAGACGGCGCGATTACTACGTCGAGCCCGCGGGCGGCCACACTGCCAAAGCGCATTTCGCCAATGGTAGACAGTTCAGCTGAGACTGGGCCGTTGGCGGTGTTGATGGTAACGGGTAACCCGCCAGGTCGTGGTTTGATCGCTGCGCGATCCGCCAGATCCTGAGAAATGGCCGTTAGCGTAGCGCCCGTATCGACGAGGAAATTTGCCGGCACACCGTTAATCTGTGCGCGCAGCCAGAAATGCCCGTCAGGTGCCATGGGGATGCGGGTTTCGCCGCCTTCAACGATTTGTTCGGGCAAGCCAAACTGCGGAACAGCTATCTCCAGACGTGAATCGAAGCGCGACAATTGCAACACAACGACCAGCAGAACGCCGCCCAATACAACCGTGCTGGCGCGCCGAACCATCAGCCCCAGTGGCACTTTCCGGCGAACCATTAGCGATCCGATCGCGCTTACGGCGATTGCCGCGACCACCATCAACAGCAATCCCGAACGCGGGATCGCGGAAATGGTCATCGCCAGATATTCCCAGAGGGCCTTGATCGACATCACCGGAATATAGGAAGCTAATGGGCGCAGGTCCATCTGCTGCCAACTAGGGTGCGCTGCGCGGGATCGACGCGTCGGCCAACACGAGCGAGAAGCGTTCCTTGCTATCAAGCCATCGATGTGTTGGTGTCCACCCACCTGCCAACAGCAATGTGTTCCCCGTACGTCGGCTGAATTTGTGGCTGTTTTCAGTGTGCAAACTCTCGCCTTGAGCCAGTGCAAATGGCTGGCCTGACACGCTGAAGCTAATGTCTTTCTGCGCGACCAAGTGCATCTCGATCCGCGCAAAGTCATCATTCCAGCGCGCTTCATGCCGCAAGAATTCAAGCGGAATGTCGCCATCGAGCTCACGATTAATCCGACGGACAAGGTTGTAATTGAATTCAGCGGTTACACCCGCCGCATCATCATAGGCGGCGATCAGGACATCGGGATCCTTGATCAGGTCCATACCGATCAAGAGCTTTGAGCCCTCGCCCAGCGTTTCGCGCACTGTCCGCAGCAGATCCACTGCAGTACGCGCGACCATATTGCCGATGGTGGAACCCGGGAAAAAACCAAGTTTGGGCATGTCCGAAACTGCATCAGGCAGTGCGACCTTGCGCATGAAATCCGCCTCGACCGGATAGACTGGAAGGCCGGGAAACTTGGCTGCGAGCTCAGCGGACGAAGCGCGCAGAAAGTCACCAGAGATATCAAGCGGCACATAGGCCGCAGGCGCAATAGCAGACAGCAAAAGCGGAGTTTTAACGGAACTGCCAGAGCCGAATTCGACCACTGCCCTGCCCGGACCGATCAATTCCGCGAATTCACCGCCGCGCGTTTTCAGAATATCGGTCTCCGCGCGTGTCGGATAATATTCGGGCAGCTGCGTGATTTCCTCAAACAATTGTGAACCGGCATCGTCATATAGCCAGCGTGCCGGGATCGCCTTGGGGACTTGCTTCAGCCCTGCCAAAACGTCCTGCCTGAACGCGCGGTCCACGCCATCTTCGTCAAGATTGATCAGCCTCATGCCTTCAGACGCGTTCATCAAAAGTCCTTTGCCAAGCGCAGGCCAGTGAATTGCCAACGCTGATGCGGGTAGAAGAAATTGCGATAAGAGGAACGCGAGTGCCCGCGCACCGTAGCGCAGCTGGCACCTTTCAACACAAACTGGCCGCTCATGAATTTGCCGTTGTATTCGCCCACTGCGCCCGGCGCGGGCTTGAAGCGGGGGTACGGCAAGTAGGCCGAGCGGGTGAATTGCCAGCAATCGCCGAACAGACTGTCGCCGCCAGTGGGTTGCACCCCGCTTGCATCATCCAGCTGGTTACCTGCCGCAGAGTCTTGTGCCTGTCCCATAGCTTCCCATTCGAACTCGGTCGGCAATCGGTTACCAGCCCAGCTGGCAAAGGCATCAGCTTCGAAATAGGAGATATGCGTGACCGGCGCGTCGGGATCGCGATCCTGCCATCCGTTCAGAGTGAATTGCTCGCCTTCGCGCCAATAAAGCGGCGCAGAGATGCGATCGCCTCGAACCCAGGCCCAACCATCAGACAGCCAAAGCGAAGGATTGGTGTAACCGCCATCCGAAATGAACTCTGCCCATTCGCGATTGATCACAAGCCGTTTTGACAGTGCAAAGGGTTCCAGCAAGACCCGATGGCATGGCCCTTCATTGTCGAACGCAAAGCCACTGCCTTCGTACCCAATCATTGCGATACCGCCAGGATGTTCGTGCCAGCCTTCTTTCGCTGATCCCGATTCTGGTAAAGCGCCGTCAAACATCGCTGGGCCGAGCGGGTTCTGGAACAGCGCATGCTTGATATCTGTCAGCAGCAATTCCTGGTGCTGCTGTTCATGCGCGATACCCAGTTCAATCAGATCGCTGTGCGCCGGATCATCAAGCAAACGCTCCATCGCAGCGTCAACATGTGATCGCCATTCGAGGATTTGCTCCAAAGTCGGGCGCGACAGCATCCCGCGCGAGAAACGGGCAATCCGTTCGCCCTCTGCTTCGTAGTAGGAGTTGAACAGGAATGGATACTGCTCGTTGAACAGCTGATACCCGCGCGCATGACCGCGCAGCAGGAATGTTTCCCAGAACCATGTCGTGTGGGCCAGATGCCACTTCGCTGGCGAAGCATCTTCCATCGACTGGATCGTGGCGTCGGCATCGCTGAGCGGCGCAACCAACGCTTTGCTCAAACGCCGTGTTGCGCGAAATCTATCGGCTAGCCCAGCCGCCCGATCAACAACAGCGCTGGCAAGCGATTCAGGCACGTTACTTCTCCCGCGTCAGCTTGTGCTGGCAAGATCATGCCCGAAAGGCGTTACAATTGAAAGGCATGCCCAGCGACTGAAGGTGGCAAACGCTGGTCAGGCCGCGTTGGCCTGTTGCTCGTTCACTTGCTGGTTGAGCATCTCCGCGATCAGGAATGCCAGCTCTAGCGACTGCGCCGCATTCAAACGCGGATCGCAATGGGTGTGATAGCGATCGCCTAGCGCCTCATCTGTAATCGCCACTGCCCCACCGACACATTCGGTTACATCCTGCCCGGTCATCTCGATATGGATGCCGCCCGGATGAGTCCCTTCCGAATGATGCACATTGAAGAAGCCCTTCACTTCCGAGAGGATGCGATCAAACGGACGGGTTTTGTAGCCGCTGTCCGACTTGATCACATTGCCGTGCATCGGATCACAGCTCCAAACCACCGGATGCCCTTCGCGTTTCACCGCGCGCACGAGTTTGGGCAGCCCCTCCTCGACCTTGTCATGGCCAAAGCGGCTGATCAGCGTGATCCGGCCCGCTTCTCGCGATGGATTGAGCACGTCGAGCAGTTCAAGCAGAGCGTCCGGTTCGAGCGACGGTCCGCACTTCATACCCAACGGATTGCCGATGCCGCGCGCAAATTCAATGTGCGCGCTGCCCGGGAAGCGTGTTCGATCGCCGATCCAGACCATATGCGCGCTGGTGGCGTACCAATCTCCAGTCAGAGAATCTTGGCGCGTCAGAGCTTGCTCGTATGGCAGCAGCAGCGCTTCGTGGCTGGTATAAAAGCTTGTGCCCTGCAATTGCGGGACAGTTGCCGGATCAACGCCGCAAGCTTCCATGAAATCGAGCGCGTCGCCAATCTTGTCAGCGGTTTCCGCGAACTTTTCCGCCCAGGGCGTGCGCCCCATGAAATCGAGCGTCCACTGGTGCACCTGACGCAGGTTGGCATAGCCGCCACCGGCAAACGCGCGCAGCAGATTGAGCGTCGCGGCCGCTTGTGAATAGGCCTTTACCATCCGCGCCGGGTCATTGCGGCGCTGCACCGGATCGAAATCGATCCCGTTGATGTTGTCACCGAAATAACTCGGCAATGTCAGGTCGCCTTGCGTTTCCGTTGCGGAACTGCGCGGCTTGGCAAACTGACCAGCCATGCGGCCGACCTTCACCACTGGCCGCTTGCTGGCGAAAGTCATCACAACCGCCATCTGCAAAAGCACGCGGAAAGTGTCGCGGATATTGTTCGGGTGGAATTCGGCAAAGCTTTCCGCGCAGTCACCGCCCTGCAACAGGAATGCATGGCCGTTGGCCACGTCTGCCAGATCCGCCTTCAACGCACGTGCTTCGCCGGCAAAGACTAGCGGCGGATAGACGGACAGCGTCGCTTCCGCCTCGGCTAGTTCAGCTGCGTCTTCGTAATGCGGCAAATGCCGCGCTTCATGGGCTTTCCAGCCGTCGAGTTTCCAGTTGTGCGCCACTGTCACATTCTCATTCCATTAAAATTCAGTCAGAGCGTTAACACGCCCGGACTAAGAAGCACAAAGCACAATATGGACAAAAGGTAACAAAATTTCACGTCATGACCCAAGCTTTGCTTGTCTATCGGCCCATTACAGCAGGCGCCGCTGGCCGGATTGTAGGCGTAGTTTCCGCCAATTCCTGCCCGTGCGGAATCACCGCCAATTGCCATCCGGGACGCGCCGCCAGATAACGTCGCGCTAGCAATTGCATTATTTCAGGCCGCGTGCTGGAATAGTCTCGGATCAAGGTTGGTACCAGCTTTACCCGCTTGGGATCAGTGCTGGCACCTTCCAATTGCAGCAGCCAGAAAAAGTTGCTGGTCGCCGCCCTGCTGTAGAGTTGCCCCAATGGCTGCGTGGCGCGCGCGATTTCCTCTTCTGTCAGTGTTGTTTCGGCCAGATCCTTTGCGATCTGGTTAGCCTCAGCGAAGAACACTGGAACATCTTGCGGCTCCAGCTGAGCCAGAGCCATGATTGTCCCGCCTTGCGGGATGTCGGCCGGCCAGCGAGAGATAGCTTGCGGCGCATAGCTAGCGCCCAACTTCTCTCGCAGCGCATCCATCAGGCGATTGTTGAATATCTCTGTCAGGATTTCGAGCTGGCGAGATTCGCGCAGACGAATAGTGCCGCCTCCAGTGGGCCAAGCGATGACCGCTGCGGCCTGGTTGGCATCGCCGCGATGAGCCAACACCTCGGTCGGCGCGTCAGGTGCGGGGAATGCTGGCAATCGATTGGCGATTTCCGGCGTCAACGGCATGCGCGCTGGCAAGGCACCAAAGGTTTCGCGCAATGTCTGGACCACAGCTTCGCGGTCAAATTCGCCGAATACCAAAACTTCAACCGCCCCTTCTTTAAGGCGAGGCTCCCACACCTCGCGGAAGCCCTCAGGTGTTACCTTTGCCATCATTTCCGGTGTCGATGTGGCCCACCGTTCATCCTTGTCACGCAAGAGGTAATCCAAATCGCGCGAGATCATGGAAGCCGGGCTGGATGAGTAGGACGCATAACCGATCTCTGCTGCAGCCTTGGCGCGCAAGACCGGGTTGGGATCCCAGCGCGGCATGCCCAGTTTGGCCGCGAACAGATAAAGTTGATCTTGCACATCTTCGGAACGGGTTTGCGCCGTGAATGTGAAGACTGCGTCTTCGATCGAGAAATCGAAGCCCATTTTGCGACCGTTTGCGAGACGATCGAGATCATTTTCGTCAATCTCGCCCAGACCCGAGGATACAAGCGCGATTTCGCCGAGCGAAACATAAGGTGCGTCTTCGGCCTCGAATGCGCGATAGCCCGCGCCAAACCGAACCTTGGCCGACACGCGGCCGGGCTCGTCATTGTTCGACCACAAGATGACATTCACACCATTGGCAAATGTCAGCTGCTCAATGTCCAGCAGGCCAATGTCCTTGCGCTCGAGAATCGTCCCGATCGGCCCAATCGCAGGCAATTCGTCGAATGAGATTGTCCTGTTGGCCAAACGCGCATTCTCATCGGGCGATGTGTCGCGGGCCAAAGCCAAACGCAAAGCTGCCTCTTCGGCTTCGCCACTAACAGGTGTTACATAGACGCCGCGAACAACGTCGCCCTCGAACAGCTTTTGCGTTGCAGCGAAAACTTCAGCGGGGTTGAAACGCGGATTGGTCCCGCGAAAGATGTCGAGCGCAACCTGCGCCGAAGCAACCGTCTCGCGAATATCAACCGCGCGCACGATATTGTCAGCCAGCCGCCCGCCTGCAGTCACGCGGGATTGCTCGACCTCGCTGGCAAAGGCGATGTCGAATTCAGCGACCTCGCGGTCGATCTCTTCCTGGCTGGGCGGTGTAGCCAATGCATCCGCGACCACGCCGCGAACATCGGCCAGGGCTGCGTTCCAGTCCCCACCCAAAGGCGCGAAGCTGATAATCGTCGCATCGGCAGAGCGGGAAATGTCGTCTTGCTGGACTTGCGCATAGAGGAAGCTTCCCCCGCTGCGTGCGCGGGTCTCAAGTCGGCGATTGATGATCGCCTGCGCAATGGCTTCGATCATCAGGCCTTCGTTGTAGACCACGGTGTCTTGCACCGGGCGCCACGGGCGCATCACTGCATAAGTCAGGCTGCGCGGCATGTCCGGCTCTGCAATGACGGCAAGCTCGCCCACCGTCGTACCGCCGCTTGACCCAGCCAGCGGGATCGGATCGCCAAAGTCGGGAGCAGGGGTCAACGGCCCCTCGCCCTGCCAATCTCCGAAATAGGTTTCGATCAGTTTAGCCAGGAGCAGCGGATCAACATCGCCCACCGCAACTACCACGGCGTTCTCGGGCCGATACCAGCGCGCATGGAAGGCCTGAACAGTCTCGCCCGTTGCTGCGCCCAGCGTTTCCGGCGTGCCAATCGGTCGACGGTTGGCCAGGCGTTGTCCTGCAAACAGCGTTTCCAGCGTTTTCTCACTGACCCTTTGCTGCGCCCCGCCCTGCTCGCGCATTTCGGCGAGCACGATCGGCACCTCTGCTGCAACATTGGCATCGCTCAACACAGGTTCGCGGATCATGCCCGACAGCAATTTGAAGCTCTCTTCAAGATTCGCTGGGGTAAATGCCGGCAAATTGATGTTGTAGACCGTAGCAGTGGGGCTGGTGCTCGCATTGGTGTCATGCCCCAGCGTCGCGCCCAGCCGCTGCCAGCGAGGGATCGCTTCGCCCTCACCAAGGTATTTGCTTTCACGGAACAGCATATGCTCTAGCAAATGCGCAAATCCCTGCTCGCTATCTTCTTCATGCAAGGAGCCAGCATCGATGCGAACGCGGATCGAAACCTGACCCGGCGGAACGCCATTGTTGCGCACTGCATAGCGCAAGCCATTGTCGATCTCGCCGAACTGCCATTCGCGGTCCACCGGAACATTGCTGCCTTCATACAGCCACGGTGTTTCGTCTTCCGCCTGAAGGAATTGCGGATCAGGCGCGGATTGCTGAGTTGCCGCAATATCCTGAGCCAAGAGCTCAGAGGCGAACACAACCGGAGTTGAAAGGAGAATGATTGCGCCAAATGCGCCGGCAATTGATTTCATGAAATTCACTATAGGGGCGCAACAAGTGAAGGGATAGTGAATGATCGCCAAGCTTTGCTGCCTTGTCGGCAGGCTGCGTCGCGCCTACATTCACACCTATGTTCATTGAAACCGAAACGACACCCAACCCATCCAGCCTCAAATTCCTGCCTGGCCGGCAGGTTATGAGCGCAGGAACGCACGAATTTGCGACACCCGAGGCCGCCGAAGCGAGCCCCTTGGCGCAGGCCATCTTCGACACCGGCGAAGTCACCAATGTCTTTTTTGGAGCAGACTTCATCAGCGTCACATCAGCGCCCGGCGTCAGTTGGAGCGATTTGAAGCCGCAAGTGGTCGCGATCCTGCTCGACCATTTCGTTTCAGAAGCGCCGCTGTTTGCTGGCGGTGACGCATCGGGGATATCAATCCCCGCAGACGAAGCAGACACACTGGTTGTCGAAGATGATCCGGCCAATGCGGACGTCGTGGCTCAGATCAACGAATTGCTGGAAACGCGAGTGCGCCCTGCGGTTGCCGGTGACGGCGGCGATATCGCCTATCGCGGTTTCAAGGACGGCGTGGTCTACCTAACCCTGCAAGGGGCATGCTCGGGATGCCCTTCCAGCACAGCGACGCTCAAGCACGGCATCGAAGGCCTGTTAAAGCATTATGTTCCCGAGGTGCTGGAAGTGCGCGCAGCCTAACACTCAAGGACGATTGATGACCAAGCAATTTCATGGAACCGTGTTGTCTGTCGACGCGCTCGATCAGCTGTTCAACGAAGCGCGCACCTATAATGACTGGCTCGACAAGCCGGTGACTGACGCGCAATTGCATGCGATCTGGGACCTGCTGAAAATGGCGCCAACATCGGCGAACATGCAGCCTGTGCGGATTGTCTGGGTCAAATCTGACGAACAAAAACAGGCGCTTGCAAACTGCGCCATGGAAGGCAACAAGGCAAAGATCCTTGCCGCGCCAGTGACTGCCGTGATCGGTTACGATATCGATTTCCATGAAGAGCTGCCCTGGTTGTTTCCGCATAGCGACGCGAAAAGCTGGTTCGAAGGCGACGAAGAAGGCCGCAAGGAAGGCGCGTTCCGCAATTCTACGCTTCAGGGCGCCTATCTGATGCTGGCGGCACGCGCGGTCGGGCTCGATTGTGGGCCTATGTCGGGCTTCGATGCAGACGCAGTCAACGCCGCATTCTTTGCCGATGAACCGCGCCACCGCGTCAATTTCATCTGCTCGGTGGGCTATGGCGATCTGGAAAGCATCTTTGATCGCAGCCCAAGGCCGGATTTTGACACGTTCAACACAATCGTCTGACTTGAAGCGTTTGGCCGCTTGAGGCATCGCAACTTCCATGCGGACGCCCAAACGAACACTCGCAATCGAAACAGCAACTGAGGCCTGCTCGGTCGCCGTGTTCGAGGGAGACCAATTGCTGGCGGGCCAACATGTTGTATTGGGCCGCGGCCATGCCGAACGGCTCGTGCCGATGATCCAAGCGCTGCCCGACAATGGCAAAGCGGACCGTATCCTGGTCTCGCTTGGCCCGGGTAGCTTTACCGGCGTCAGGATCGGGATCGCTGCAGCGCGCGCATTGGGCCTTGCATGGGATGCTGATGTGCAAGGTTATCCAACACTCACGCTGCTCGCAGCAATGGCTCAGAGCGAGCGACCGGATGCGCCGCTTATGGTCTGCATGAATGGCGGGCATGGCGAATGGTTCGTTCAGAACTATTCGCATGGCAGCAATCCTGAAAGCGAAGTGCAGTCACTTACGCCGGATGAAGCTGTCGCTGTCTGCAACTACCAAGTCATTGCAGGAAATCGGGCGCAGGAAATGGCTGATCAATTGGGAGGTCAGAGCGTGGCACTCAATATACTGCCCGATGCCCGCAAGACCTACCTGCTCCGCGAAGCCCACCTAACAACCAACCTTGCGCCGATCTATGGCCGCGGGCCTGATGCGAAGTTGCCAACCGGATGAACAAGATCAGCCAAGTCGATCAGATCATGGCGGTTATGGAGACCGCCTTTGACCCGCAATGGGGCGAAGCATGGAACAGGCGCCAAGTCGAAGATGCGCTTCTTCTTCCCAATACTTTTGCCATTCTCAATACTAGCGACAGCCAAGATGAAACAGCAACCGGCTTTCTTATAACGCGCCACGCTCCGGGGGAAGAAGAGCTTCTGCTGATCGCGGTCGATCCAAATTATCGAAGACAGGGTACAGCAAAGAAAATGCTATCGCAATTGAAGGTTGACGCACGCACTCGCGGGGCATCACATATTTTTCTTGAGATGCGCGAGAACAACCCAGCCAAAGTATTATACCTTCGGGCAGGCTTTGAACCCATCGGCAGACGCAGGGCATACTACTTGCTTTCAGACGGAAATCGTATGGATGCCATTACTTATGGATTGTCTATTTGATGTGAATTAGTACTCATTTATGTAGAATTTCACACATACACGCCTTGAAAATCTCGCAGATTAGGTGCATCCGAAACAAATCGGGGGGCTACACTCCGAAGGGCAAAATATAATAAAAGTGAGGAACTCTATGGATATGACCGAAGTAGACATGAAAGAAACGCTGATCACGCTGACTTCGGATATTGTCGCTGCACATGTCAGCAACAATAATGTCGATGTCGAAAGCGTACCATCGCTGATCAGCAATGTGTATTCAGCTCTCTCGACGCTTGGTGGGGTGGCCGGCGTAAAGGAAGAGCGCCCAGAGCCTGCTGTTACCGTCCGGGCTTCAGTGAAGAAGGATCACATCGTTTGCCTGGATTGCGGCAAGCGCATGAAAATGCTCAAGCGTCACTTGTCGACAGAGCATGGCATGACGCCTGACGAATACCGCGCCCGGTGGGAGCTCGGACCCGAATATCCTCTGGTCGCGCCGAACTACGCAGAAACGCGCCGCAAATTGGCCAAGGAAATCGGCCTTGGCCGCATGCCCGGCCAGAAGCGCGGTCGCCGTAAAAAGACCACCTAAAGACGCAGGCCGTGGTCTGTTGAAGAGCGCCTTGTTTCGCCGCAGCTTGTGGCTATACAAGGCGTACTCCAACACTAGCGGAGGCAGGATTGTCGCAGAAAATCGATCTTGAGCAGCTTTGCGCCGACAAGGGGCTGCGTATCACAGAGCAGCGCCGCGTGATCGCGCGCGTGCTGTCGGATAGCGAAGATCACCCTGACGTCGAGCTTCTGCATCAACGTGCTTCTTCTATCGATCCGAAGATTTCGATCGCCACCGTTTATCGCACAGTCCGCCTGTTCGAAGAGGCGGGAATCCTGGACAGGCATGACTTTGGCGATGGCCGCGCGCGCTATGAAGCCGCGCCGGAAGCTCACCATGACCATCTGATCGACGTCGAGACGGGCAAGGTCGTCGAATTTGTCGATCCTGAACTGGAAGCCTTGCAAAAAGTTATAGCAGAGAAGCTCGGCTATCGCTTGGTCGACCATCGAATGGAACTGTATGGCGTCCGCATCGCGCGCGAAGACTGACGCCGAGTTACGGGCAGCCGCGGCGCGCGGTGAGCCAACTCCAATATCGCCAATGGGCTGGGTGCGTCTGGGCAGGCGGGTATTCCTGCTGTTCCTGGCATTGCTGCTGCTCGTACCAGTGCATTACCTGTATCGAGCGCTCGCCTATGGCTCGCCTTTTCCGATGTACTTCCTGCGCTTCGCCGCATGGGTCGCCGGGGCGCGAGTCAAAGTGATCGGCACACCCTTGCGCCGCGATGTGTTCTTCATATCGAACCATCTATCATGGCTTGATATCCTGGCGCTGGCTGGCGCGAGCGGCACCGCATTTGTCGCCAAGGCAGAACTCAACGAGGTGCCAATCGTCGGATGGCTGTCGAGGCTCAACCGCACGGTTTTCGTTAAGCGTGAGAACCGCATGGGCGTAGCCGAGCAAATCAACTCATTGCGTGAAGTGCTTTCGGACAATTGGTCCGTCACGGTATTTCCCGAAGGCACTGTAACCGATGGCCAGTCTCTGCTGCCGTTCAAGACTAGCATGTTGCGCGTGCTCGAGCCGCCGCCGCCAGGAGTGCTCGTTCAACCGGTCATGCTATTCTACGGCGAGATTGCAGAATGGGTTGGCTGGGTCGGTGATGAGACCGGGCTTAACAATTTCAAACGCGTCATGGCGCGCAAGGGCACATTCCCGCTTGAGCTGCATTTTCTGGAGCCGTTCAGCCCGGAAGATCATCATGGACGCAAGGCGATTGCCGCAACGGCTCGAAACGAAATCGAGTCCGCACTGGTCAATGCGCTCGGCAAACCTTTGCGCGAATTCGAGTTTTCGGTTGATCCGGTGCGTTATCAAGCGCCGGAAAAGATTTTCCCGATCGAATAGCGGGCTTAAAGCCCCGCACTGACCAGCCAATCGTGGAACAGGCGGACAGGCCGTTCTTCCAGCGCGGTCGGCTTGCACACAAACCAATAGCTGTACGGGCTTTCAACTTCCGCCCCATATAGGTCAGTAAGACGATTGTCGGCCGCACGGCGCAAATGGTCATCATGCATGATTGCTATGCCAAGACCCTGCGCCGCTGCTTCCAGCATCAACTGGCCAGAGTCGTAATGGTCGATCGCTGCAGGCTCCAGATTCTCCAAACCAAGTGCCCGCTTCCATGCTTCAAAACTAAATGGCAGCTCGTTGTGGATTAGGAAGGTTTGCTTGCCGAGCTTGTCGATATCAACCTCGTCCCCCAGCGTGCCCGCCATTTCCTTGCTGCAGATCGCGTGCACCATGTTGTGATCGAGCCGCACCGCATGAAGGCCTTGCTCTGGCCCCTGGGACAGGATGATGGCTGCATCGAGAGTATCGCCAACACGGCCCTCCAGATGCGGCCCGGTGTCGATGTCGATATGCAGCAAGGGGTGCCGCTTACGCAGCTCGCCCAGCCGTGGAAACAATCGCTGACTACCAAACAGTGGCAGCACGCCCAACCGCAATCGCAGCAAGGAGATATTGTCCGATTGGCTTTCCACCGCACGAGCGAGCGCTTCCATGTGCGGGTTCACCGCTTCGTAGAACGCCTGACCTTCGTCGGTAAGCTGCATCGATTGGCGCGCCCGGGTGAACAGCTTCTTGCCGACGAATTCCTCAAGATTGGTGATCCGACGCGACAACGCCGAAGGGCTCAGGCCGATCTCTTCAGCGGCGGCACGAGCAGAGCCCAGGCGGACTGTTCGCATGAACGCTTCAAGAGCGCGGAGTGGGGGTAGGCGACGAGCTGGCATTTCAATTTCTCTCTTTCCAAGAAAGATACGCTTACGCCAGTCAAAAGATGCAAAAAATCGAAGAAAAGCCCAAATTTGTTAGGCTTTTGTTGTTGTTTCCGCATCCTTTGGCGCGTGCAAACGCAGCCGCGTGACGTGGGTTTCATCGCCGTCTATCACTTCGATGCGCCACCCACTGGAATGTTCAACCACTGCGCCAACCGGCGGAACCTGTTCGGCCAGAACGAACGTCAGGCCGCCCAAGGTATCAACCGATTCAGCAACTTCTGCCAAGCGCGGGTCCACGATTTCAGCGACATCATCCAGCTCGGCACGCGCATCACAATCCCACATACCGTCACCAATCGGCACGATCAGCGCTTCTGGCGCATCGTCATGCTCGTCTTCAATGTCACCGACAATTTCTTCGACCAGATCTTCAATCGTGATGAGGCCATCTGTTCCCGAGAATTCATCGAGGACAACTGCCAGATGAACGCGCCGTGCGCGCATGTCGGCCAATACATCCAATGCGCCGCGCACCTGCGGCACATAGAGTGGTTGCCGCATCAGCGTGGTCCAATCCGCCGGCGGCGGCTTGCCATTTGCAAGGAAAGCAAAGACGTCCTTGATGTGGATCATTCCGATCACATCATCCAGTTTTTCACGGTAAACCGGCATGCGCGAATGGCCATGCTCGCTAAATGCGGCGACCAGCTCATCCCAGCTGATCGACGCTTCCACAGCGATGATTTCGCTACGCGGCACCGCCACGTCATCGGCATCGTGTTCGCTGAAGTGCAGTAGATTGCGCATCATCTGCCGTTCAACCGGCGACAGATCGCCACCAGCATCTTCGGATGGAGCGGCATCACAATTGCCGTCTTCATGCTCATCAATCGCATCTTCGAGCTGCGCGCGAAGGCTGCGATCGCCATTGCCGATCTTTAGCAAGTTCTTGAGAGTGGTCATCAGACCGCTGCTACTGTCCGCGTCTCCCGCGGTAGATGGGGAATCGGGCATGGCCCTTAGTGGCTACTCCTATCAGTCACGATCCATATATGGGTCTGCGATACCAAGTTTTGCAAGTATTGGGATCTCCAAAGCCTCCATATTGTCCGCATCTTCTTCACTAATCTCGTGGTCGTAGCCCGCAAGATGCAGCAATCCGTGGACGATCAAATGCGCGGCGTGATGGTCCAGCGGTATCGATTTCGCCCCTGCTTCGCGAGCGCAAGTCTCATACGCAAGTGCCAGATCCCCCAGCATGACAGGCGGGCCGTCAGGCGCCAGATCGAGCAATTCTTCGCGGGTCAGCATGGGAAAGCTTAAAACATTGGTGGGTTTGTCACGACCCCGCCACTCGCGGTTGAGCGTGCGAACCTCTTCGTCCGAGGTGAACAGCAGGCTTGCGCTCAGGCGCACATTGGCAAGCTCGGGCGCGTTGTCTCCACAAGCCTGCGCAGCGCTCGCGGCCAACGCCTCCCAATCGCCCGAAGGCCAACCATCAATGTCGGTGTCTAGTTCCACCTACTCGGACGGGCCCTCATAGGCCTCAACAATACGGCCCACGATCGGGTGGCGCACCACGTCTGCGCTGGTGAAGCGCGACACCGCAATCCCTTCAACATTCTCCAGCTTGGTTACTGCATCCGCGAGGCCGCTCATCCGGTCACCACCCGGAATGTCGATCTGTTTGGGGTCGCCGCAGATCACCATCCGGCTGTTCTGGCCAAAACGGGTTAGAAACATTTTCATCTGCTCGCGCGTGGTGTTCTGGGCCTCATCCAGGATTACAAATGCATCGGCCAGTGTCCGCCCGCGCATGAATGCAATCGGCGCGATCTCGATCTCTCCACTTTCGATCCGTCTTTCCACCTGTTCTGGCGGCATGCAATCGAACAGCGCGTCATAAAGCGGACGAAGATAGGGATCGACTTTGTCCTTCATATCGCCGGGCAGAAAGCCCAGCTTTTCGCCAGCTTCCACCGCCGGGCGCGACAGGATCAGGCGTTGTACGCTGCCCGTTATCAACTGACTGACGGCCTGTGCCACCGCGAGATAGGTTTTTCCGGTCCCCGCTGGGCCCAATGCAAAGATGATATCATCCTTCGCCAGTTGCCGCATGTAAGGGATCTGCCCGGCACTGCGCGGCACGATCGTCTTGCGCCGGGTCCGGATCATCACCGGCGGGCCATTGTCCTCATCGCCCGAGATGATCCCCTCCAACGTCGGCTCATTCGACATTGCGATCAGCGATTCAATCGCGCCAGCATCCAGATCCTGCGCTTGGGCGAGCCGGTCATACATTGCTTGCAACGTATCGCGGGCGCGCGCCACGCTGTCTTGCGGCCCCTCGATCTGTAGCTGGTCCCCGCGGGCAGAGATAAACACGCCCAGTCGGTTTTCGACCTGCACCAGATTGGCATCGAACTCGCCGAACAATGGGACCAGCAACGACTGATCCTCAAAGCTCATTTCGATCCGCGCGCGGCGCGGCCTGGCTGCTGCTGGAAAGGGCGAAACCTTCGATCCGGTTTCGCGGGGCGATTGATTGGCGGGTTTACGTGCCATGCGCTCCTTTGGCGTTAACGCCAGCTGTGTTTCTGAGTCGAAAATGTAAGCGGGTTTTCGCCGCTGGCAAGCGCGCGCCCTTCACGAAGCGGTGGAAAGTCACTCAGCTGTCACGCAATTCCCTCAGGCGAATACCGGCTGCTTGAGCTTGCCCATCAACGAATTGGGGCCGCCTTCAACGATCTCAACCGTTACCATATCCCCTATCTGGGCGTCATCCTCGAACCAGACCGAGGTAAGCCAGGGCGACTTGCCCAGCCATTGGCCGTCCAGCTTGCCCTTGCGCTCCACCAGCACGTCGCAAGTTTTGCCGACCAGCGCTTGGTTGAATGCATGCTGGTCGCGATTAAGCCGCGCCTGCAAGCGCTGAAGCCGGTCATCCATCACCTCTTTGGCGAGCTGATTCTCCATCGTAGCTGCGGGCGTGCCGGGACGCGGCGAGTATTTAAAACTGAACGCCTGAGAATAGCGGACCTCGTCCACGATCTTCAGCGTGTCTTCAAACTCGGCCTCGGTCTCCCCTGGGAATCCGACGATGAAATCGCCTGACAGCGCGATATCAGGGCGCACTTCACGGAACCGCTCAAGCAGCCGCAAATAGCTTTCCGCGGTGTGGCTGCGGTTCATCGCTTTCAGCACGCGATCATTGCCCGACTGCACCGGCAGATGAAGATAGGGCATCAGCTTGTCGACTTCGCCATGCGCCGCGATCAGCGCATCATCCATGTCATTGGGGTGGCTTGTTGTATAACGAATGCGTTCGAGCCCATCGATCCTGGCTAGCGCATGGATAAGGCCCGCCAGACCTACTGTGTGTCCCTTTGTGTCCTCTGCGGACCAGGCATTCACATTCTGCCCCAGCAACGTGATTTCGCGCGCGCCGGCTTCAACCAGTTTCTGCGCTTCAGTGATCAGATCATTGAATGGACGCGAGATTTCCGCACCGCGTGTGTAGGGTACCACGCAATAGGTACAGAACTTGTCGCAGCCTTCCTGGACCGTGAGGAATGCGGTGGGGGAGCGACGCTTGCGCTGAGGCAAGCTGTCAAACTTCGCAATCGCAGGCATGTCGGTATCGGTCGCGCGTTCGCCCTTCACTGCCCGGTCCAGCATTTCAGGCAGTCGATGATAGGCTTGCGGCCCAACCACCATGGAAACTGCCGGCGCGCGCTTCATGATCTCTTCGCCTTCGGCCTGCGCCACGCAGCCAGCGACCGCAATCATCGGCGCTTTTTTCTGCGTCTTGCCTTTGGTCAGGCGGCCAATGTCCGAATAGATCTTCTCCGCTGCTTTCTCGCGAATATGGCAAGTGTTAAGAACCACCAGATCGGCGTCCTTGCCTTCGGGTGCCTCAGTAATGCCTTTTTCAGTAAGCAGTTCCGCCATGCGTTCGCCATCATAGACATTCATCTGGCAGCCGAAGCTTTTGACGCGGTACGTCTTGGGGGTCTCTGTCGGTCTCATGATGGCGCGCGCTTTAGCGGGAAGACCGCGCGGGTTCAATCATTCTGCTATAGAGGCGGCGCGGCGCACGTCCTTCTCGCGGCCAAAGTCGCACCACCCGCCCGGCTCCATCCGGCAGGGGCTGCGCGACCGGGTGATGTCAGGATATGTGACGCAACCGCTGAGCAGCGATGCCAGCAGGACCAGTGCTGCTCTGCGGTGCGTCATGATAGTTGGATCAGGAAACCGTGGCTTTCACGATTTTGCTCGGATTGGCTGGTGGTTCACCCACTGCCAAACCATCGATCAATTCCATGCCGCTCTCGACCTGGCCCCAAACGGTGTATTGGCCATCAAGGAAATGCGCATCATCGAAACAGATGAAGAACTGGCTGTTCGCGCTGTCCGGAACTTGCGTGCGGGCCATAGAGCATGTGCCGCGCACGTGCGGCTCTGCATTGAATTCCGCCTTCAGGTCAGGACGGTCGCTGCCGCCCATGCCGGTCCCGGTCGGATCGCCGCCCTGCGCCATGAAGCCGGGAATCACGCGGTGGAACACCACGCCATCGTAAAAGCCTTCCTGTGCCAGATCGGTAATGCGTTCAACATGGCCCGGTGCCAGATCGGGGCGCAATTTAATCACAACATCGCCGGATTCGAGGGTAAATGTCAGCTTCTCAGCCATGGGTAGAATCTCCTTTGTTGGCGCAGCGGTATAAAGAGTTGTGAGCGTGAGTCACCCTGCACCTTGCCTTTTCCCCCTGCCTGCCTAGACCAAGCGCTATGTCCGATGATGCGCGCCTTGAAGAGGAAGACCTGCTGACGGCTGAAATGCCGGAAGAAGACGGCCCGCATCCTGACGACCGCATCGATGACGAGCGGCACGATGAAGAAAACCGGCTAAAACCCAAATATATCCGCAGCGTACGTGACGCATTTGAGTCGGGTGACAACAATGCCGTGTATGATCTGGTGGAGCCGCTTCACCCAGCTGACGTCGCCGACTTGCTGGAGCTGTTTGACAAGGATGAGCGCGGACAGCTCGCCGCTGCGATAACAGACTTGATGAGTTCTGAAGTGGTCGCCGAGCTGAACGACCACGTGCGCGAAGACATGATGGAAGCGCTCGCGCCTGAAGCGGTTGCGACCATTGTCGAGCAGCTCGAAACCGATGATGCGGTTCAGCTGATCGAGGATCTGGACGAAGACGATCAGCAAGCAATCCTTGCCGAGGTCGATTCCGAAGACCGCGCGGCGATTGAAAGCGCGCTCGCTTATCCGGAAGAAACCGCTGGCCGTTTGATGAGCCGGCACTTTGTGGCGGTACCGGAACATATGAATGTCGGCGGTCTGATCGACTATATGCGTCACGAAGGCGATCTGGCTCAGGAATTCTACGAAGTATTCGTCGTGGATGAACGGCACCATCCGGTTGGCACTTGCGCGCTAAGCTGGGTGCTGACCACGCCGCGTCACATCAAGCTGACCGATGTAATGAAACGCGATCAGACTCTGATTCCGGTCGATACCGATCAGGAAGAAGTCGCGCTGATGTTCCAGAAATACAATCTGATATCAGCCGCTGTGGTCGACGAGAGCGGGCGCCTGGTCGGGCAGATGACAGTGGACGACATCGTCCACATTATCTCCGAAGAAGCCGGTGAAGATGTGCTGCTGCTGTCGGGCGCGGGCGATGGCGATATTAACGAGCCGATCCGCGAAGCTTTTTCCAGCCGCGTGCGCTGGCTGATCGCGAACCTTGGCACAGCCGTGGTTGCCTCTGCCATCATCGCCTTCTTTGGTGCCGCGATCGAGAAACTGGTCGCACTCGCGGTGTTGATGCCGATCGTTGCCAGTATCGGCGGCAATGCCGGTACACAGACCATGGCTGTCGCTGTGCGCGCAATCGCGACCAATCAGCTGACGCGGGCCAACACTTGGAAAATCGTGAGCCGCGAATTGCGCGTTGCGTTGCTGAACGGTGTAACCATCGCTGTGCTGATCGGAATCGCAACCGCAATACTATTCACGCCTCAGCTAGGTACGGTGATCGCGGTTGCGATGGTGATCAATATCATCGTTTCCGGCATGGCCGGCGTTCTGGTGCCGGTGATGTTTGAACGTCTGGATCAGGACCCGGCTGTGGCATCATCAGTTTTC
Source organism: uncultured Altererythrobacter sp. (assembly GCF_913057185.1). Classification (NCBI taxonomy): domain Bacteria; kingdom Pseudomonadati; phylum Pseudomonadota; class Alphaproteobacteria; order Sphingomonadales; family Erythrobacteraceae; genus Altererythrobacter; species uncultured Altererythrobacter sp. The sequence goes on along the minus strand of NZ_CAJXNK010000001.1, from coordinate 1,171,310 downwards.
GTGACGATGATCACTGACAGCATGGGCTTTTTCGCCTTCCTTGGCCTGGCTGTCCTTGCTGGCCTTGCCTAGCGGCAGTTTTTCTAGCGGGCGCGGCTGCCTCGCTATCTACCTAATCGCCACCGGATTGATCACCGCTTGCACTGATCCCGCAAATCGCGGCTGACCCAGTACAAAGAAGAACTCGTGCACACCGTCTGCTGCAAGATCGTTCGTATTCATGGTCTCCAGAATGTAGACACCGGCATCCACCAACAGGAATTGGTGGACAGGAAAGACACGGCCCTCGCCGAAGTCCTGCGTTTCAAGCCCTGAGCTATCCGCACCGATGGCCACAACGCCCAGTTCGGCAAGATACTCCGCTCCGTCCATATTTATGCCCGGCTGCTGCTCGATATAGGCTTTTGGGTCTTCGTCCGCCATCGAGAGCCATCCGGTATGGAACAGCACAATATCGCCCGCTTCGATGGTTACACCCTGCGCTTCGGCAGCGGCGGAAATCTCCTCGCGCCCGAAACCCTGCATGGGAGCAAGCCGGTCCACGCCGAAATGCTTTGCCATATCGAGCATGATCCCGCGCGTGGCGATGGGCGGAATGTGCTCTATTCCTAGAGCCTTCAATCCATCTTCAGAAAAGATATCCTCACGCCGGACCCCTCCATAGTGCACTCCGTCACGCCCGATATGCCCGAACCCGTCGATCTGGCTGCCGATCCCGACATGCGTTTCGAGCCGGTCATCATGCGCGGTGGCTTTGTTCGAACCCATCGGCTCATTAATGCCTACAACACTGATTGAATAGCTCCGCCCCGGATAAGGAACCGTGTCAGGGCCGGTGATCACCCCCAGCGCATAGGTTTTGCCTTCAGTGACCAATCGCGCAGCGCGCGCGGTCATTCCCGGCGTGATCGTGGTCACCATGCCCAGCTGAGGATCAGGTTCGCCAACAGCGACGGGAGCATCCTGCGTTGGAGCTTGCGAGCAAGCGGCCACCGCCAAAAGTACTCCGGCAAGCACGCCGCCTTGGAAATTCTTCGTATTCATTGAAACTCTCCCCTAACAAAACTGCCCCAGCGGGCTTGAATCTGCGGCCTCATGTGCCAGATCATACCCATGCCGCTCAATTTGACCAAGATTGCATTTGGAGCGCAAAGCTTCGACGATATCGAGAGCTGGTATGCCGGACGGCGCAGCCCGCATCTGACGACAAAGTATCGGCCCACCAAGTGGGAGCAATGCATTGGCGGATCACTTTACTGGATTCATCAGCACAATCTGGTCGCGAGATCGAAGATCACAGGATTTTCACAAACCGACAGCGGCCGTTGGCTGATCGAGTTGGAGCCGAAGCTGATCCGGGTGCACCCCCAACCCAAGCGCGCGCATCAGGGTTGGCGCTATCTCAAAGGCGAGCCACCGCGTGACTTGGAAGACGACGAAGACATCGGCGATGCGCTGCCCGGAAAGATGGCGGTCAAGTTGCAGAAACTGGGGCTGATTTAGGACGGCACTGCGCGATGGTTGACCCTGTAGAAGCATTCAAACGCCAGTTCGATCCAGTCGATGACGGATATCTCTATTACCCCTCCCCCAATAGTGGCGGGAAGCTCGTTAGCCACGAGGAGTATGAGGGTCTCCTGCGAGACTGGACGGATGCGAGCAAAGGAAAGCGATTCTGGTTGATGCTTGGCGCAATCATTGGCGCCATTTTTGTATTCGTTGCAGTTGAACGAACGCTGGCCCTGCCAGAGTGGGGTTCTGGAGTATTTCTGGCCACAGTCGTATTGGCTGTAGTGGGCTGGCTTTTCTGAGCATCATTTGCCCCACGCCGACTTGTGAAAGGTCGCCCCGACTTCGGGCCGCCGCGCTCAAAAGAACTCAACCGGCAATTGGCGCATGAAGCAATTCCCTAGAGACTGATCTCTTTTGTCTTTATCTTGAGCGGCACCATATTTGGAAGCAAGCTCCTTGCAGGTCCAAAGAGCCTTGGTGATTGGTTGTGGACCGGCGGAGCGGCCGTCTTTTTTGGGATGTATCTGATTGTCGGGTACCGAAAGTGGCACGGCTGGAATTGATCTAACCCTCGCGCGCTTTCATCAACTGCGCCATCACCAATTGCACATCGTGCTTCGCGTCTTGTTCCGGCGGCAGCGCATATTCGGCGTAGCTCTCGGCAAGTTGGTCCATCCGTTCGGCGATGCGCACCATGTTGTAGCCATGGCTGACCACAAAACGTCGTCGCGCAAGCAATTGCGGCACAACGATTCTGGCATATTCATCGACCGGCATACCCAGCTTCATAAACTGCTCGGGACCAAGCGGGGTGAAGACCCAGCCGGGCACAATCAAGCCGGCATGGACGTGATCCGGCAAATCCTCCCGCAAGCTTTCCGTCATGCCCAGCACAGCATGTTTCGCGGCAATATAGGCTGCGGATTGCTTGACCGCACAGAACCAGCTGTTTTCGCTGCCCGTGTTATAGATCGCTGAATGGGCTTCTTGTTCGATCAAGCGCGGCGCGAATGCTTTGCAGCCGTGCCAAACGCCCCAGAAATTGACGTCGAAGTGCTTGCGCGCCGCCTCTGGATCGACTTCCCACATCTTGCCGCGAACGCCGCCCTGCCCCGCGTTGTTCAGCACCAGATGCACTTCGCCGAGCTGGTCAAATGCCACCTCTGCAAGTGCTTCAACCTGTTCCAGATCACTCACATCGCAAGGCTGCGCGATGGCCCCGTCAAGTGACGAAGCGGCCTTCTCGAGCTTGTCTCCAGGTAAGTCTGCCAGCATGACCTGAACGCCGCGCGCGGTAAGGTCCTGAGCGATCGCAAAGCCTATCCCGCTCGCCCCGCCGGTTATCACCGCAGTGCGAGGGGTGAATCCACTCACGCCACAGTCTTCTCGGCAACTCGCCGCAGTGCGTTGACGTAGGTTTCGGGCGATTGCGCGCCCGGGATCATGAACTTCCCGTTCACAATCATCGCCGGGACGCCAGATATGTTGAGATCCCACGCCTGACGCTCTTCAGCGATTACGCGCGCCTCCAATTCGTCGTCCGTCAGCGCGGCCTTCGCCGCTTCGCGATGCAAGCCGATACCTGCCGCGACATCCAGCAATACGCCCTCGTCAGATACGTTTTGCCGCTCGTTAAAATGTGCCTTGAACAGCGCGAGCTTCAGGTCGGTTTGCACCGAGGGCCCTGCCTCTTCTAGCGCCCATGTCAGCAGCTTGTGCGCCGCGCGCGTATTCCACATCATTGCCGGCGGCGCTTCGCCGGAACCCTCATAGCTCAGCGAAACCCCCGCACTGTCTGCAATCGACTTCAACTGGCCACGAACTGCTGCGCCCTCTTCAGCGCTGCGGCCATATTTGCGTTGCAGATGCGCTTCTTGTTCCTCGCCTTGTTCCGGCATATCAGGATTGAGCTCAAAAGGGCGCCAGCGCAGTTGCGCTTCGATCTCTCCGTCAAGTTCACCAAGCGCTTTGGTCAGCTGGCCATAACCGATCAGGCACCACGGGCACATGACATCCGAATAAATGTCGATGGTCATGCGGTGCGGTGCGGGATCGGTCATTTTTCAAGCCACCATTTCATAAGGTTGTAAGCAATAGCATGCAGCGGCGGAGCACGAAATGGCCCGTTGCCTGCAAGCGAGGATTCGACCTGTTCGCGCGTGAACCAGATGATCTCCGCCATTTCGGTTTCATCAATGACCAATGCGTCGTCATCGGCATAGCTATGGCATCCGATCATCAACTGGCTGGGAAACGGCCACGGTTGGCTGGCAATGTAAGAGACATCGCGCACGCGCACCCCCGATTCCTCGAACACTTCGCGTTGCACAGCTTCCTCGATGGTTTCGCCGGGCTCGACAAAGCCCGCCAAGGCAGAGAACGCGCCCTCCGGCCATCCCTTGCCTCGACCAAGCATCAGCCGCCCTTCATACTCGACCAACATGATTGTGACCGGATCGGTTCGCGGGAAATGCTGCGCGGTGCAGCTTTCACAGCCGCGTTGCCAGCCGCCCTTGGCGACCTTGGTGTTGCCGCCGCACTCCGCGCAAAAGCGATGGCGCGCGTGCCAGTCTATCAGGCTGCGTGCCCCGCCATAGAGCGCAAGGTCACCAGCATCGAGCGTTGCCATCAGTGCCCATAGCTGCGGGTTCGCCATGCGCGGACTCGCGTCGCCTTTTGCCGGGACAGCCGCAAAGCATGGCTTCTCCCCGCCGTCGGTGCGGTCAATGCCCAGGAACACCAACTCGGCATCTTCGGGCGCATCAGCCAGCGTGCCCCAGACAAGTCGGTTGTTATCATCCAGCGACGGCATCAGCTGATCAAGAGCGAGCAGCCGCGCTTTCCAGTTCATCATCCCGGCCAACGCATCGGGATCCGCACGCAAATTGTCCGCACGGTCAATTGGCGAGCCGGAAAAGGCGATCGGTGCGCGTTGCCCCATTTAAGCTGCACCCCGCATTACAGTAAGGTCTTGCTCGATGGCCGAAAGGAAATCTGCCCGGATCGAATAGGCTTCAGCCGGCATGTATTGCGTGAACAGACCAACACGCATGTCTAACCCGAAATCTACGCTGGCGAGTGTGCCGGCTGCCCCGCCCCAGCCAAAGCTGGTGCCAGTCGAACGACCGCCTGCACCATGGCCTTCGCCTTCGATCCAAGAGCCCGCTGTGTCCACCGATTTTGGCAAAAGGTTGGATGTGCCGACGCGCACCGCAAGTTCGCCCATAACGCGGCGCCCATCGATCTTGCCATAGCCCAGCAGCATGCGCAGGAACCGGTCATAGTCGCGCGCGGAGCTGACCAAGCCGCCGCCACCGGACGGCACGCTTGGCTTGTCGAGGTAAATAGAAGTGGCCCCAGGATCGATTGGCAGCGGAACGGGCAGCATTTCATTCACACCATAATTGGTGGTCAGTCGGCCAACCTCGCTTTGCGGGACAGTGAAACATGTACTGCCCATACCGCACGGTTCAAAAATCCGCTGTTGCAGGAAGCTTTCAAAATCCTGCCCTGATGCAACTTCGATAACCCGGCCCAGCAAGTCGATGCTGGCTGAGTAAATCCATTTCTTGCCCGGCTGTGCGACAAGGGGCAGGCTCGCCAGCCGCTCTGACCAGGTTGCCAGATCGGGCGCAGGTGTAACCTCGGGCAGACCGGGAATAGGCATGCGGCTAACCCGCCCGCCAACCAGCCCGTTCTGCGCATAGGCTGCGAGTAGAGGCCCCTTCACGCCAATGATGTATCCCAACCCTGCGGTATGGGTCAGCAACTGGCGAATTGTGATGGGCCGCTCTGCCGGTACAGTGTTGTCGAGTGAACCCTCGGGATCGACCATCACTTGCATATTGCTGAATTCAGGCAGGATTTCCGCAACCGGCTGATCCAGGCCGATCTTGCCTTCGTCGACCAGCATCATGGTCGCCATGCCTGTGACCGGCTTGCTCATCGAATAGATGCGATATAGCGAATCTAGATCAACTTGCTGCGAGCTTCGAAATGATAGCGTTCCGCCGCCAACCGTATGCGCGATATCGTCTTGCCCTCGGCCGAATGCGACAAGCAGGTTCGGCACCTTGTTGGAACTAAGATAGCTTTTTGTCATCGCCGCGACATTGGGCCACATCGCGCCGACATCGTGGGCTCTCAGAATGCTGCCCGAAAGTGGCAGCGTCGTAAGCGCGCCGCCAGCGGCGAGATAACCGCCGCCTCTTAGAAGTGAACGGCGGGAAATTTGGGGGGAATCAAACTCGCGGAATGCCATTTATGCGTACTCTTTCGAAATCTATTTCCGAGGGTGTTTGAGCGATTGGGCACGCTTGGTCAATTGATCGATAGATTGAGTCTTGAAACTGTTCGGTGTTGTGGTCATATAACACACATGTTCAACGTGCTCTCATACATCATCGGCATCATCTCTCTGGTGATTGTCATCCCCGCAACTATCCCTTTTCTGGGCTGGGCCAACTGGATCGCGCTTCCGTTGATCGTGATCGGCCTGATTATAGGCCAGATATCTTCGAGTGACGGCGGGCGGAATTTCTGCCTCGTTATTCTCTTGATCGCGGCTGTCCGTCTGACCCTTGGCGGTGGAATTTTCTAACGCTGCGCCAGCGCCAGTCGCGCAGCCTTGGCGAAGAGTGTCGGTAGCCCCACATCCTCTATTTTCTGGAGCGGCCACCACTCGCCCTCACCCCCCGGCGCCGCGTCGAGCCGCACCACTTCAAGCGTGAGTGACGCATGAGTGAAGACGTGCCGCACCGCACCAAGCGTTTGGGCAGCTCCCGCGAAAGGAGCCATGCCTGATCCGTCTGCCTGCGCGCTCCAGCCGTCATCGGGCAAGGCGCGCATCCCGCCCAACATGCCAGTGCCGGGGCGTGTGACCAGCCAGATCTCTGTGCCATCGGGGCCATCCCGCTCGATCCAGAATGCGCGGCCCTTGCGCTCGGGCTTGGGCTTCTTGGGTGCCTTGACGGGTAGCCTTGCCGGATCGCCGCCCGCCTTGGCCTCGCACATCCCGGCCAGCGGACACAGCAGGCACTTGGGATCGCGCGTGGTACAGAGTGATGAGCCAAGGTCCATCATCGCTTGGGCAAAATCGCCCGCGCGTTTCGCGGGGGTGATCTCCTCCGCTCGCGCTCGGATAGCCTTGCGGGCACCGGGCAATGGCTCTTCGATATTGAATAGCCGCGATACTACCCGCTCGACATTTGCATCAACCACCACGGCGCGCTCATCAAACGCGATCGCGGCAATCGCAGCGGCAGTGTACGGGCCCAAGCCCGGCAATTCGCGCAGTTCAGCCTCTGTTTTCGGGAACCCTCCGCTTGTCGCCACTTCGCGCGCACATTTCACCAGATTGCGGGCGCGCGAATAATAGCCCAGCCCTGCCCAGGCGCTCATAACATCGGCTTCGTCGGCCGCTGCGAGAGCCTCGACCGTCGGCCAAGTCTCAATAAACTTCGCAAAGTAGGGCTTCACCGCAGCCACAGTGGTCTGCTGCAACATCACTTCAGACAGCCAAACGCGATAAGGCCAAGCGGGATCATTCGGCACAGCCCGTCGCGGCGGATTGCGCCAGGGTAGATCGCGCGCATGCACATCATACCAGTGGAGCAAAGCGTGCTCGATTGTCTTCGTACTGGCGGTCACGTGCCCGCTATGGCATTGGCTTTGCTGCAATGGAACGGGACAAAACCTCCAAAACCACAAAAGGGCACAAAGCGAAGACCGCGAAACCGTTTCAGCGGCGGCGCGGTGGCACGGCGAAACCTATTGGCGAGCTGATGCCGCAAATCGGGCGAACAGCCTTTCGCCGGTTCGGCTTCGTGCAAAGCTCCATCGTGACACGCTGGCCCGAGATCGTCGGCCCGACGCATGCCAGAGTTTGCGCGCCAGAGGCGATCCGTTTCCCCCCTGGAGAGAAATCCGAAGGCATATTGCAATTGGTGGTCGTGCCCGCGAATGCTCCGCTGATCCAGCATGTGATCCCGGAAATTATCGAGCGGGTGAACCGCTTTTTCGGATATAAGGCGGTGTCACGAGCAAAGATCCGGCAAGGCGCGGTTAAGCCGCCATCTGCTGAAACGCCCGCCAAAGCGCCGCCGTCGCTCAAGCCGATCCCGATGGAATTGGGAGACAGTTTGCGCGATATTGGCGATCCTGAAATGCGCGCTGTGCTGGAATCGCTCGCGCGAACGATGACAGATAAAGAGGAAAGATCGGAATGAAGGCTGCAAAGACAGCGTTTTTGGCTGGTGCGATGGTGCTGAGCACCGGGTTTGCCACCAATTGGGCCGTAACCGTCACTGAGACCCCTGCAGGGCATTTGATCGGTAACCCCGATGCGGAAATCAAGCTGGCAGAATATGTCAGCTATACTTGCAGCCATTGCGCCGAGTTTGCTCGCAGCGGCGACCCTGTGCTGAAACTCGTATATGTTCGCTCTGGCAAGGTATCGGTCGAGATCCGCCATATGCTGCGCGACCCGATTGATCTGACCGCGGCCATGCTGACCCATTGCGGCGCCCCTGATAAGTTTGCGCAGAACCACTCGATTTTCATGCTGAAGCAGAACGAGTGGTTCCCGATTGCCGTCAATTCCACGCCGGCCCAGCAACAGCGCTGGTCAGTACCCGATCGCGCCGCAGCCCACCGCGCCATCGCCAGCGACCTCGATTTCTACGAAATTATGGAAACACGCGGCTATCAGCGGTCAGAAGTTGATCGATGCCTGGCAGACAGCGCCAAGGAAACCAAATTGATTCAGGCCTCACGAGCCGACTCAGAACGCCTTGGCATTCGCGGAACGCCCAGTTTTACCATCAATGATCGACTACTGGACGGTGTCCATCGCTGGCAGGAACTTCAGATCGCGCTGGACGAACGCACCAAACCTGCGCCCGCAGACGGACAATAATGCCGGGTCGTTAACCACAGACTCCTGTGGAAGCGCCTGTGGAAAGCAGGTTTCCACGCTTCACCCCCAACACGGCTTGGTATAGCCTTCACCGTTCGAGACAAAGGACTCACAAAGCTTATGAAACTCTCGCGCCGAATTCTCTCCGCCACCCTCGCTGGCAGCCTTGCTCTTTCGCTGGCAGCCTGTGGTGAAACCGAAGATGCAGATACCGCGGCTCTCGATGGTGAGCCAATTGCGGCGATTGAAGCGCCTGAGGGCCAAAGCTGGACCGATGTTGTTACGGTAACCGAATCTGACGGCTATCTGATCGGCAACCCCGATGCACCGCTGAAACTGATCGAATATGCCAGCCACACTTGCGGCGGTTGTGCCTATTTTTCTGAGAACGGCGCCCCTCCGCTCAAAGAGAATTATGTTTCGACAGGTGTTGTGAGCTTGGAGTTGCGCAATTTGGTGCGTGATCCGATCGACCTCACAATTGCCTCGCTGGTTCGTTGTGGCCAGCCGGAGAATATGGAACCACTATCTTCACAAGCATGGAACGCGCTCAACGATATCTTCGCCAATGTGAACCAAAACGGTGCTGCATTTGAGGCCGCTTCGAGCCTCCCGGAAGACCAACGTTTTGTGGCAATCGCAGAGGCTGCTGGTTTGATCGACTTCTTCAGCGCGCGCGGTTTGAGCGCTGATCAGGCGCGAACCTGTCTCGCCGATGCGGACGCCGTGCAAGCTATCGCGACCCGCTCTCAGGATCAGGTCAACGAGTTGGGGCTGACTGGTACGCCAACCTTCATCCTCAACGGACAAAAATTGAACGTAAACCAGTGGGAAGCCCTTGAGCCGATCCTACAACGCGCTGGCGCGCGATAAACCGCACTAGGGAGGGGCAATAGACACGCATGGAGATTCACCGGCTAAAGCTCAGTGGTTTCAAGAGCTTTGTAGAGCCGGCTGAATTGCGTGTGGAGCCGGGCCTAACCGGCGTTGTCGGCCCCAACGGTTGCGGAAAATCCAACCTGCTCGAAGCGATCCGCTGGGTCATGGGCGAAAACTCGCCCAAATCCATGCGCTCGGGCGGGATGGATGATGTTATCTTTGCAGGCACAGAGACACGGCCACAGCGCGACTTCGCCGAAGTCATTCTTCAAGGTCGCGACGATGACAATGAAGAACTGGAGGTCACCCGCCGGATCGAACGCGGGGCGGGCAGCGCCTATCGCGTAAACGGGCGGGACGTGCGTGCGAAAGACGTGGCGCTGACCTTTGCCGATGCCGCGACCGGCGCACACAGTCCCGCGCTCGTGAGCCAGGGCAAGATCGCACAAGTCATCTCTGCCAAGCCGACCGAACGCCGGCAAATGCTGGAAGAAGCAGCCGGCATTGCCGGACTTCACGTGCGCCGAAAGGACGCAGAGAGCAAGCTACGCTCGACGGAAAAGAACCTGGAGCGGCTTGAAGATTTGATGGCCGGGCTGGATTCGCAAATGTCGTCCTTGCGGCGACAGGCAAAGCAGGCAGAGCGCTACACCAAACTATCCGAACAGATCAAAGTGGCCGAGGCCCGCTTGCTCTATGCCCGCTGGCGCGATGCAGCGCGGATGGCTGAAGAAGCGCGTGAGGCTGCTAAAAAGGCTGATGATCGCGTGGTCGCCGCAAAGCAAGCTGCGGACGAGGCGCAAAAGGCCCAGGCCGCTGCAGCACACACCGTAGCTGAAGCGCGCGACGAGCTGGCGGACCGGCGCGATGATGCCAGCGCGCATGGACACCGCATGGCGGCGCTCACCAGCCAGCTGGAAGCAGCCGAACAACGGTTAGCGGACCTTGATCGGCAAAGGACCCGGTTGGAAGAAGACCGCGGCGACGCAGGCCGCATTACGACTGATGCGACCGAAGCGCTGAAACGGCTGGAGCGCGACATTGCTGCTAGCAAGGCTGCGCTGGAGGAAGACGAGGCACGCCGCCCGGAAATCGCGCGCAAGGCCGAAGAAGCCGAGCGCGTGTCACGCGCCGCAGAGCTGGCACTGGCCAAGGCGACCGCCGATCATGCGGGTGTCGAGGCTGAATGGCGTGTTGCCGAGGCCGAGATTGCGCAAGCCAAGTCTCGCCTTTCTCGGCTGCAGGAAGATCAAGCGCGCATCGAACGGCAGCTGGAAGAGCTGACCGGAAACGGTGATCCAATCGCCGCGGTTGAGCAAGCGCGCAAAGATGCCGAGCGTGCTGCGAAAGCACTGGCTGACTTGCGCAGCGAACTGGAAACCGCGCAGGCGCGCAAGGCGGAACTGCAGGAGCAGCGCGATGAAGCAGGATCAGCGACAGCCTCTGCCAAGGCTGAACTGGCCGGGATCGAGCGCGAATACAATGCGCTGGTGCGTGATCGCGAGGCGCGTGAACGCCAGGCGAAGAACCGTGCTGGCCTTCCCGCCGCGCTCGACAATATCGCCGTCAAAAGGGGCTATGAGCGGGCATTGGCTGCCGTTCTGGGCCGCGACGGTAAATCACCATTGGGCAGGCCGGAAGACGGCAGCGACGGACGTTTCTGGACCGGCGGCAACGCTCCGTCAAACGTGCCTGACAGCATGCTTACGCACATTACCAATTGCCCTGCCGAGCTGAAAGCACGGCTTGCGCTGGTCCATTTTGCCGAAAGCGATGACGGTCGCGATTTGCAGCCGGGCGAATGGCTGGTCACGCGCGGTGGGCATTTGCGCCGTTGGGACGGGTTTATCGCGCGCGGCGAAGGCGCAGCGCAGGCCGCACGCCTTGAAGCGGCGAACCGGCTGGAAGAGCTGGAGAAGCAATTGCCAGCGCTGCGCTCGGCAGCCGAAACCGCAGAAGCATCCGAGCGAACCATTCGCGATGAGTTGACCGCGCTACAGACCAGCCTGGTGGCACGTGAACGCGAATTGTCCGAAGCGGCAAATGAAGAACGGCAGGCCTTGCGCGCGCTCGACCAGGCCGAAGCAGTGCGCGAACGCCAAGCGCTGCGCAGTAAAGAGCTAAGCGAAGCCAAGGCAGGTCTTGCGGACGATCTGAGTGCAGCCACCAAGGAGTTGGAGGCCGCAGAGGCGAAGCGGGCGGATCTGCCCTCTCCCGACGCAGGCCGTGCGTCTCTGGAAGCAGCCCAGGCACGCAATGAAGCGGCGCGGAGCGGAGTACAGGGTACAGCAGCGGAACTGGCCGCGCATGACCAAGGCCTGGCGGTTGCACGAGAGCGCTTGGCCGCGCAATCCTCTGACAAGGCCAATTGGGAAGCGCGCTCAGGCGAAGCCGAACGCCGCTTGGCCGAAGTCGCACGGCGGCTCGAAGAGATTGAAGAAGAGCGCAACGTTGTCGCGGCCAAGCCAGCCGGCCTGATCGAAGAGATCGAGCAAGGCGATGTCATGCGTGAAAAGCTCGGTAAAGAGCTTGCACAGGCAGAAGACGTGGTCGCTGAAACACAAGCCAAGCTCGACGCCGCCGATCGCGCCTTTGCCGAAGTCAACGAAACGCTCGCAACCCAGCGCGAAGCCCGCGCTGGCCTCGCCGCACGCGCTGAAAACGAAGAAGCGCGGCGCGGCGAAATGGCACGTATTTCAGGCGAGCGATTCCAATGCCCACCCCCGATGCTGGCTGAACGGTTCGAATTTGAACCCGAACAGATCAAGGATGCCAGTGCGGAATCGGACGAGATGGAACGTCTGACCGCCAGCCGTGAGCGTATCGGACCGGTCAATCTCGTCGCGGCTGAAGAACTGAAGCGGATCGAGGAAGAGCATGGCGCCAGCGCGACCGAACAGGCCGAGCTTGCTGAAGCGGTAAACCGTCTGCGCGGTTCGATCGGTAATCTCAACCGCGAGGGACGCGAGCGTCTGCGCGCGGCGTTCGAAGAAGTCGATGGCCACTTCCGTAAGCTGTTTACGCGGCTGTTCGAAGGCGGACAGGCGCATCTCGCGCTGGTCGACAGCGATGATCCGCTGGAAGCCGGGCTGGAGATCTACGCACAACCGCCGGGCAAGCGATTACAGAGCCTCAGCCTGTTATCAGGCGGCGAACAGGCCCTGACCGCAACAGCGCTGATCTTTGCCTTGTTCCTGACCAATCCAGCGCCAATCTGCGTGTTGGACGAAGTCGATGCACCGCTTGATGATGCCAATATCGAGCGGTTCTGCGACTTGCTCGATTCCATGGTGCGCGACACTGCGACGCGATATTTGATTGTGACCCACAATGCCGTCACAATGAGCCGGATGCACCGCCTTTTCGGCGTGACGATGGCCGAGAAGGGCATCTCGCGACTGGTCAGCGTCGATCTGGGCGAAGCGGAGTTGATGGCCGCAGAATAATCGAAGGAGGGGATGATATGATGCGAATGATGGCAGGAACTCTAGGAATGGGGTTTGTTGCCGCGGCATCTCTATCCATTCCTTCCGCAACGCAGGCGTAATCCAACCGAACCGAGCAACAGGTGCAATGCAGCCGCACTGTGCTTCACTACACTGAGCGGGGCTTTGCGTTCGAATGCGCCGATTCAAGGAATGAGAATTTCTTCCTCTCCGTGGTCAAGCCCGGTCAGGGCTATGATCGTGTGTCGGAAGTGATTTCCATACTGCGCGAACACAACACACGTGCTGCTCCATCTGGACGAACGCGCACGTTGAACGGTCTGTGGGTCAAGTACCGCAATGCAGGCGGGCCAGATCAAGCAATCTGCGCGGATGTATGGCGCCAGTTCGGCTCCAATGCGCAGTGCCGCGTCGCAGTCGACGTCGCGTTTCGCTGAGCGCGCTAGGCCTCTAGCGCAGCCTCCAGCCGGGAACGGATCGATTTCAGTTGCGCAAGCACATCGCCAACATCGTTATTCGTTGCGACTGAAATAACCGAACTGGCTTGCTCGGCAAGTGACGGCCTTGTAGCCGCACCTTTGCCTTCTCGAATCGCCGATTTGGCGCCTTTGAGAGTGTAACCTTCGCGGTTCACAAGCCGGTCGATCGTTTCAACCAGCTCAACATCAGCAGGCCGATAGTACCGCCGCCCGCCGCTGCGCTTCAAAGGTTTGAGCATCGGGAACTGTTGCTCCCAATACCGTATAACGTGCTGCTTGATCCCGAAAGCGTCGCTGACTTCGCCGATGGTTCGGAGAGCTCCTTCGTCCTTGCCATCTGCGAAGTCACTCATCGCTTAGCTCGCTTTCGCAATCTTCTCTTTGAGCAGCTGGCTCGCGCGAAATGTCATGACGCGGCGCGGCGTAATCGGAACTTCAACGCCGGTTTTAGGGTTACGGCCGATCCGCTGGCGTTTATCGCGCAGAACGAATGTACCAAAGCCCGAGATCTTTACGTTCTCACCCGCTTCCAAAGCTTTCGACATCTTTTCAAGAATTGCTTCGACCATATCGAGCGACTCTGCGCGCGACAGCCCCATCTTGCGATTAATCGTCTCTGCCAGATCCGCGCGTGTTAGTGTGCCCACCGAACGCATCATACGCATTCCCCCCAATCTATATCCCCTATCGATCAACCTACTTTATGATTTTGCCAGAATTTTGGCAAATTTCAGGACATTGACCAACTAACTTGTTCACATGCGCGCGAGGCACGCCCCCCAGGTGAAGCCGCCGCCCATCGCCTCGAACATCACCAGATCACCAGATTTGATGCGGCCATCCCTGCGCGCAACGTCGAACGCAAGTGGCACAGATGCGGCCGAAGTATTGGCGTGCTGATCGACTGTCACGATCACTTTCTCACTCGCAATGCCGAGCTTCTTCGCGGTTGCATCCAAAATGCGCTTGTTGGCTTGATGCGGAACAACCCAGTCGATTTCATCAACTGAAACACCTGAATCTTCAAGGACTTCGCCTAATACCTCAGCCAGATTCACGACGGCATGGCGGAACACTTCGCGGCCTCTCATGCGCAAATGACCCACCGTTTGCGTGGTCGACGGCCCGCCATCGACATAGAGCAGATCATGCTGCGCGCCATCTGCGTGTAGCCGGCTACCGAGCAGCCCGGCGCCTTTCGAGTCTTCAGCTTCAGAGGCTTCCAAAACCACCGCGCCCGCGCCATCACCGAACAGAACGCAGGTCGTCCGGTCTTCCCAATCGAGAATGCGGCTAAATGTCTCTGCGCCAATGACCAAAGCGCGCTTTGCCGTGCCGGTGCGAATCAGCGAATCGGCTGTGGTCAGCGCGTATAGAAAGCCTGAGCAAACCGCAGCGACATCGAAAGCGATCCCGCCATTGCAACCAAGCGCGTTCTGCACTTTGGTGGCGGTTGCTGGAAATGTGTTGTCCGGTGTCGCGGTTGCCAGAACGATCAGGTCGATGCTCTTCGCATCTATTCCCGCATCTTCAAGCGCCGCGCGCGCAGCTTCGGTCGCGAGGCTCGATGTCGTTTCGCCCTCTCCGGCGATATAGCGTTGGCGAATACCGGTGCGTTCGACGATCCATTCGTCGGTCGTATCAACCCGATGTGCAAGCTCCGCATTGGTGACGACCTTCGCTGGTAGCGCAGAGCCGCTGCCGCGGATGACGGAACGGATCACTTGGCACCCTCTGACCCATTGGCGGGCTGGGTGCGCAATCTGTCTTCGCCCAATTCGGCCAGATCATGCGCAATACGCTCGGTCAGCTTGTTTTCAAGCAAGCGAGCTGTGACGGCGACCGCATTGGCAACGCCGGCCGCACTCGCACTGCCATGGCTTTTGACCACCACGCCATTCAGGCCCAGGAAAACGGCGCCATTGTGATTGTTCGGATCAAGGTGATGCTTGAGCAGCTCTGTTGCCGGGCGTGATACCAGAAACCCGATCTTCGAACGCAGCGAGCTTGTGAACGCGCTGCGCAGCAAATCCGTGACGAAGCGCGCTGTGCCTTCGATCGCCTTCAATGCGATATTTCCGGAGAATCCGTCGGTAACCACCACATCCACCTGACCGCGATTGATCTTGTCGCTCTCGACAAAACCATCGAACTGCATCGCCAAAGTGCCAGCCGCTTCCTGAAGAACAGACGCCGCATCGCGCAGCGCCTCTGTACCCTTAATCTCTTCGGTACCGATATTAAGCAGCCTGACGCGCGGCTCTTCCCGGCCGGTAATGATGCGGGAATATGCCGCACCCATGATCGCGAACTGAACCAGGTTGCGCGCATCGGCATCGGTGTTCGCGCCCAGATCGAGCATGACCACGTCATCTTCTTCAAGCGTTGGCAAAACTGCGGCCAATGCCGGACGATCAATTCCTGGCATAGTGCGCAGCGCAAGCTTGCTCATTGCCATCAGCGCGCCAGTGTTGCCGCCGCTCACCGCGGCACCTGCATCGCCTTGCTTCACCGCATTGACGGCCAGCCCCATGCTGGTGGTTTTTGCGCGACGTAAAGCGCGGCTGGGCAACTCATCGCCGCCCACCACGTCTTCACAATGCAGAATTTCCGATGCCCCGCGCATTTGCGGGTGCGTATCGAGCGCAGCTTTGATCTGCGTCTCATCGCCAACCAGCAGGAATTGGAACTTGTCATGGCGGCGGCGAGCCAAGGCCGCACCTTCGACCATTACGCGCACGCCTTCATCGCCGCCCATCGCATCAATCGCGATACGCGGCAGGCTCATTCCACAATCTCCAAATCAGCGGTGATTACAAACCGACCGCAACGACCTCGCGACCGTTGTAGAAGCCGCAATGCGGGCACAGATTGTGCGGACGCTTCAGTTCGCCACAATTGTTGCACTCGTGGAAGGCTTCAACCTTCAACGCATCATGCGAACGACGAATGCCACGGCGGTGTGGCGATACTTTTCTCTTAGGGACAGCCATCTCGGCACCTGTTCCTTAATAAATCGGTCAAATCGTGAGCCGCTCTAGTGCAGGAACCGAAGGCGCACAAGTCATGCACACCAGAATCGATCCCGGCTTTGGCGGTAAGCGGCGCGCTATAACGCAAAAATCCAAGGTTGCAACCCGTAGCAGCACCGCATAGCACACTAGCGGAACGAAGTTTGAGGGGAGCTCTCATGGCAATTATTCTACCGGTTACACTGTCCGCAGTCGCCGCGGCGGCGATCATCAATATCTGGCTGTCGATTCGCGTCGGGCAAATGCGTGGCAAACTGAAGGTGATCCACGGCGATGATGGCGGTGGCCCACTCACGCGCCGGATGCGCGCGCAGCTCAACTTTGTCGAGAATACTCCCTTTGTGCTCGCGCTGATTGCAGCGATCGAATTGACCGGGCGCGGCGAACCATGGCTGGCCTATGTGGCTGGCATCTACATGCTCGGGCGTGTTGCGCATGGCATCGGGATGGATGGCGAAGGCCCGACCAAACCACGCATGATCGGCGTGCTGATTACCATGCTGACACTGCTCGGCCTGGCTGTGGTTGCGCTTCTGATCCTGATGGGGGTCATGTAGAGAAAGCGCCAACTGGTTCGCTCCCAACGGCGAGCGACCAGCGAGCCGCAAGGGCGCCCAAAAGTTCTGGCGCCCGCCCGCAGCGATGCGGCCTTCAGGTCGCGTGAGCGAGGAAATCGCACGCCGGATGTCGTGCGGAACTAGGAAAGCGCGTAGTCGCTCACAAACGCGTTGGTCTTGCGTTCCTGACCAAATGTGCTGGTCGGGCCGTGGCCGGGGATGAACATCACGTCATCGCCCAGCGGCCATAGTCGCTGGGTGATGGCATCGATCAGATCCTGATGATTGCCACGCGGGAAATCGGTGCGGCCAATTGACCCCTGGAACAGCACGTCGCCGACAATCGCAAAGCGGCTCGGCCCGTGATAAAACACGACATGGCCGGGCGTGTGGCCGGGGCAATGGATTACGTCCAGCGTCAGCTCACCCACGGTTACCGTATCGCCATTTTCCAGCCAGCGCGTGGGCGTGAAGCTTTTGGCTTCCATGCCATAACGCGCACCGTCATTGTCGAGCTGCTCGATCCAGAACAGGTCATCCTTGTGCGGGCCTTCGATGGGCAGGCTCAACTCGTCTGCCAGCATTCCCGCCTGCCCGCAGTGATCCAGATGCCCATGCGTGATGAGGATTTTCTCCAGCGTCACGCCGGCCTTCTCGACACCCGCCTTGAGCTTGTCCAAATCCCCGCCTGGATCGACCAGCGCAGCCTTCATCGTCTTGGTGCACCAGATCAGCGAGCAATTCTGCTGCAACGGCGTAACCGGCAGGATCGCGGCGCGCATTGGGGGTGTAGGCTTGGATGTGTCAGTCATGGGATGCGATGTGGCGGGAGGAGGAGAGGAATGCAAGAAATCTTCAACGTCCGCTAACGACCCAGTTGCGGACGTTGATCCTCGTGGTAGCTTTGCGCCCCAATGTCGGACATCAAAGCTTCGAGGATGGATACCCAAGAGCGGACTCGCATCGAGACGTCGGGTTCGCCTGAAGCGGTCATCGCTTGAGCTTGCCGTTCATTTGAACAAGGCTCGTCTTTCGTCAGTAGGGCGAATACCAAATCGGAGACGAATATGCTCTTTCCTGCGTGATAGTGGGCACATAATCCGGAAATTGGATCCCAAAGCGCTTGGCATCGTAGGTGGTCCAGCGCGGCGTTGGGATCTGCAGAACGCGCACGTAATAGAATGCATTCTGCCTTGGATTGAACTGCGGATCGCGCCACATGGTGACGAGCTGCGTTGCGCCCACACTGTCATCATAAGTGGCGTTTTTCATATCAACATTGCCGGCGATCTTGGGCGGCTTGCCGTCGGCCCCGCGCTTACGTTTGTCCGGATGGCTCCAGGCGACATCGAAGACCTTTTCTTTGCGATTACCTTCGGTATCGAGCCAGCCCTTGATCACCTGGATCCGGTCGAGCGAGGCGCCGTTCGGGTCGCGCAGGGCCTGAATCAGGAAACTCGGAACCTTGCCAGGAGCCCTGGCGCCCAGATCACCTCCCATCGGAACCCCTTTGACATAACCTGTGGCTGCAAGATCCGCACCTCTTGCATCAGCATCGGTGAAAGACCAGCCGCCGAAGAAGCGCAACCTGATCCGTGGTCCGGTGGTTGCATAAACTTCGCGCCGCTTGAAGGCGTCCCATATCTCAGCGCGCGTATTCTCTCGGGCCCAAACCGCCGTGTAGCCCGAAGATGCCATCATCCAGCCCGGCACCGTCAGCTCGCCGCGACCGCCTACCGCGTCCTTCCAACGCGTCGGGCCGGGCTCCATCTCTGCGCTGTGCTTGCCCCAGAAATTGTCTTCATCCACCGCAGCGAGCGCCGTGTGCGCATCAGTCGAGCCGATCAGACCCATTTTGTAAGGATTGGTGCCAAAGCGTTGTTCGATTGTCAGGCCGCGAAGCAACGCCGAACGTGCATACTCTGCGGGCAACATGTCCTTGGTCTTCGGTACACCAGCAAAATCGCCCCTGTCCCACGTTTCATAGTCGGCGAAATCGTCATCAGCGGAAAGGAATGGGTGAGTCTCGCCGTCGCCCTTGATCTGCGTGACTTCATAGGCCGGTTCCCATCGCGCGCGCGCGCTGGCATATTCCGCAGTCATTGGGCCGCCAAACTCCAGCGTGTTGAGCGGAAACATTGCCCCGTTCGAGATATTGCCATTGTGGGCGACAGCGAGCACCCTGCCGCCCGTCTTCTGCTCATACGCCTGCAGATAGGACCAGAGTTCCTGAGGCTCATCGGTCTGGCGTGCAGAAAGCGGCAAGGTTTGCAGGGTACGCTCAGCCCCGTCGCGGAACATCACCACTCGGTGAAGGTTGCGCCCACCATCTTGCGCGGTCCATTCGAACCCAATGAAAGACGTGAACTCGCCCGGTTGGTTCGCTTCCTCCGCCGCAGCAATTGTCTTGGCCCAATAGGTCCCCCGAATCTCGTCCGCATCAAGTTCGGCAGGATTTGATTGTTCTGTCTGGCGACCTTCTAGCGAAAGTCGCTCGGCACGGGTGGGCAGGCCGAGAATCCGCAGCCACTCTGCGAGCGTCGAGTTGGCTAGCAACTTGGGGCTGCGGTTACGCAGTTCGACCAGCGAGCCAAGGTAATCGCTATGGTCAGAAACCATCAGGAAATCGAGCGGGGCTTCCAACTGGGCTTTCATGCCGTTGGAAGCGGTAACCGCCTCCCCCTTTGCAAAGCGATATGCATCGTCCGGCGAAAGGCGCACGCCAAACGTGTTGGCATCCATCGAATACTCGGTGTGGAGATGGATGTCGCCCCACAACAACTCGTCGGGATTGCCTTGGGGCGCGACCGCAGCCGCGTCCACAAGCTGCTCTCGCTCACGGCCATCTCGGTCGCCCGGAGCAATGGCACAGCTTCCCATGAACGCGATGGAACTAATTCCCAATGCCATCCTGATCAGATTATCCATTGGCCAATCCCCTTAATTCGCATGCGTTATATATAGCAGCTTCACGCAGCCTCCAGAAACCGTCCATATCCCTGCTCCTGTCCGAGTGCAGGCGCAACCTGTTCGTCCTCGACCGCGAGCTTGCCGTTGATAATCACGGTTTGCACCAGCCCAGGATTGCGATTGACGAGCCGCTCGAGCCCAAAGCCCTCCATGTCCGCCCATTGAACCTTCTCGAGATCCTGTTCGAAAGCGTTGGGGTCGATCACCGCAACATCTGCCCGATCACCAACACGGATCTTGCCTGCTTCGATATTCAGCCAGTCGGCCTGTTCGCCGGTCATCCGCCAGATTGCTTTTTCGAATGACATGATTGGCTTGCCCTCATCATGGCTCTCTTTCACCAGTTTGAGGAAACGTAGCGGGAGGTTGTAGAACGCCATGTTACGGATATGCGCGCCGGCATCCGAGAAGGTGATCAGGGTATTCTTGTCCTGCACCATCTTCTTCAGCTTGGCGCGATTGTGGTTGCCCACGGTCGTGTACCAACGCAGCTTCTTGCCGTGCTCGACGACCAGATCGAGGAACAGGTCGACGACGTGGATCTCGCGCTCTGCGGCAATCTCGGCAAAATTGCGCCCGACCAGGGTCTCGTCGGGGCATTCGAGCACGATCGCATCACCGAAGTCGCGTTGCCACACGCGCGGGCTGAGCTTTTCGCCGTAGAACTTGCGGAAACTGCGACGATAGGTCTCGTCCTTGAGTAGCGCATCGCGCTCGACCTTCTCCTTGAGATCCAACGCCATTTCGCCAGCGCCAAACTCCTCGAAGAAGACTACATCGATGCCGTCGGCATATACGGTGAACGGCGTTGGTAGCAGCTGCCAGCGGAAGTTTCCGCGCACAAGGTTGGCCATTTTGGCAGCGAAGGAGGCGAGCGGCTGGAGCGTCTTGTTGCCCTTTAGGTCAAGCATCGAGATCAGCGTAGTCTTGAGCGGACGGCGCCATAATCCTATCGTCTCCCACAGGTATTGGGTGATCTGAAGCGGATTGGCCGCATTAGGCGCACCTTGGTGCACTCGCTTGCGCTTGCGCAGTTGCCTATTGAGCCGCGCGATCTCGCCCCAACGGGCATAGGTGCTGGGCAGGCTCTTCGACCATTCGCGGTCGCCATCGACCTTGTCCCATTTGAGACACATGGTCGACAGGCCGAGATAGCCTTCGTCGAGCGCCTCTGTGAGGATCGCGTCCATCCTCTCGAGCTCAGCCTTGGTTGGCTTGACCGCGCGATCGGTAGCGCGATGGAGGCCCATCACACCAACTCGCATGTCGCTGTGTCCCACGAACGCGATTACGTTTGGCCCCATTGGTGAGGAATTGACAAAGTCCTTCCATTCTTTCGGTGTGCTCCAGCTCTTGTGCTCTTGAAGAACGGGAAGGACCTTCTCGCGAGGGACGGTCTCGACGCGGGTGAAGATGTCGGATGCGTCTTCCGCCTCACTGCAAATCATGCTGAGCGAGCAACTCCCCATGAGTACGGTGGTCACGCCATGGCGGACGCTTTCGGACAGCGAGGGCGCGACGATCACCTCGGCATCGTAATGTGTGTGAGTGTCGATGAAGCCTGGGACGACCCATTTTCCATCGGCATCGACGATCCATTCGCATCCAGTCTCGTCAAGCGGGACCTGCTCGACCGATGCAATGCGGCCATCCTTGATCCCGACATTGCGGATGGCGGATGCTCCGCCAGTTCCATCGAAGTATCGTCCATTCTTGATGATAATGTCGAACGCGGCGCTCATCGCCCCTCTCCCAGTTCACTTCCCGACGAAACCAATAGCAAGGAGCGAGCAATATACTTGACATATTGCGAAGGAAGAGTTGACATATTGCGAATCATGGGTGGCCTATGAAGTATTTTGCGCGTGCCGGATCACTTGTCGGCTTCGAAAAACTGGTGACCAGCCTCGGCGGCAATCCGGCCACTTTGCTCCGCTCGGTCGGGCTAAGCCCGGTTATTACCCGCACGCCGGAAATCTACATTCCTTACACGGTACTCGCAGAACTATATCATCGTACTGCTATTAGTCTCGATCGCGGCGACTTTGGTCTGTTGCTGGGAGAGAGCCAGGGGTTGGAGGTGTTCGGAGCTCTCGGGTCGGCCGCATGTCTACAACGCGATATGCAAAGCGCACTGCTGATGATGCAGCAGTCCTTGGGCTTTCATGCCCGGGGGGTCAGATTCGACATCAATCCGGAAGACGAGAGCGTCATCCTCGAGCTTGGATTTGATTTCGAGGACCAGGTCGATTGCACCCAGCTCGCCGCCGTAAGCATCGCGCTTTCAGTAAGTGCGATCGCCCAACTCAGCGGAGGCAAGGTGTCACCGACACGAGTCGAGTTTGCTCGCCCGAACTGTAGCGCATTGCGTAAGACCAGAATACACGGAGCGGAGATGGATTGCGGCAGCTGGCGCAACGCGGTTCACTATCTGCCGGAACTTCTGGATACGTCGGTCGCGATCAGCAAAGAAGTTCGGCAATCACTTGATGCGGCCTGGCAATCGGCGGCCGAAGGCATGCTGGACCTCGATCTCGAAGATCGGTTGCGATTGGCGATTGAATCTCTCCTACCCACCGGGGAATGCCAACTCCCTCTAGTCTCGCAGCTCCTGGGCGTAAGTCCCCGCGTGATGCAATTGCGCCTGTCTGAGCGAGGGACCAGCTTCGAAACAATCCTCAGACGCAGTCGTGAGAGATTGGCAAAAGCGCATCTCCAGCATGGGAACATGAGCGTAACCGAACTGGCGCTAAATCTCAGCTACAAGGATACGTCTGCATTCAGTCGAGCGTTCAAGAGCTGGACTGGTGCTTCGCCACGCAATTGGCAGCAGTCCTCGAACTCTGCTTGAGTGGCTTTTGCAAATGCCATGTCACGTTGGCCATTGCTGTCACTCACGAAACCTGCGCCACTCCGAGTTCCGTTAGGTCGCGTTCCCTTACCGCTCGATCCGAAAGCGGTCTTTCCGCTTACGGCCCAAGGCCAGCCGGCTAACTCACTCTGCTGAACGACCGCTTTCCACCCCAAAAACAGTCATTCAAACCCGCCCGCCTTTCCAAACCACGCGGCCGATAATCTCGACCTCATCCGCCGCAACTTCAACCGGTGGGTAGGCGAGGTTCTGGCTGAGTAGCGCCAGCCGCCTTGCCCGACCACGAGTTCTCGATCCCCGGGCAATTGGTAGCGAATGCGACAGTCAGTGAAGTGACAAGCAGCACGCTGCCCTACCCGCGCATGGTGGTGACCTGTGTGTTGCTGCTGCTCGAAGATGCTTGATCAGTAGCCGAGCGCGGGATCGAAGATCGGGCCGATCGGCTCACCCTTCAGATACTTATCCAGATTGTCGAGGAAGCGATCAGCGGAGCGCTGAAACATCTTGTCCTGCGCGCGGCCAGACAGGTGCATGGTGATATGCGCATTGTCGAGCGCCCATAGCGGATGATCGGCGGGCAGTGGTTCTGGTGTCGTGACGTCCAGAAACGCTCCGCCGATTGTCTTGGCCGTGAGCGCGTCCACCAACGCGGGCTGATCGATCACCGCGCCGCGCGCGATGTTCACCAACACTGCGTCCGATTTCATTGCCGCCAGCTCTGCAGCACCGATCATGCCATCGGTTTCCGGCGTGGCGGGCACGGCAAGGATCACCCAGTCAAACTCGCCAAGCTTGTCGCGCCATTGGTCTGGTGTCAGCACACCTTCAGCTGGAGTGCGCCGCACCACGGTCACATCGACATCGAAGCCCTCAAGCCGCGGCTTGATCAGCTTCCCGATCGCGCCATAACCCAGCAGCAGCGCCTTCGATCCCGCCAGCTCGCGCTTGCCGGGGCTGTCGAGCAACCATTCGCGGCGTTCCTGCGCACGCACGACATCGCGATATCCCTTGGCGATATTGAGCATGCCCATCACGACATATTCGGCGATGGTCAGCGCATTGATGCCTGCGCCATTCGTAACGGTGATCCCGCGCTCGATCAGCACATCCATCGGCAGGAAATCGAGCCCTGCGTAGATCGAGTTGAGCCATTTGAGATTGGTCGCGGCGCGCAGCGTTTCGGCCATCGCGTCCTGCTCATACATGTCGAACCAGCCGATTTCGGCCTCGGGCACGGCCTTGAGAGCCTCTTCCTTGGTCATGAACCAGCGGACATCGAGCCCTTCGGGCAAACGCGGTTCGAGCAGCGGGCGGATCAGGCCGGATAGTGCGAGAATTGTCATGCCGCGCTTGTTAAATCGGCAGTTGCGGGAACGCTACCCCCACAATGGATGGCAGCATCAATCGAGCTTCCACTCCCAACCCAGCGGATCGCCATCCATCACTTCGACGCTCTTGGCCGCGAGTTCATCGCGGATGGCGTCGCTGGTGGCGAAGTCTTTCTCAGCACGCGCAGCCTTGCGGCGGGCGAGCGCGTCTTCGATCTCGGCCTCTGTGATCTGCGCATCCTTGGGCCGGATGCGTAGATCGGTGCGGGTGATCTTGAAGAGGTCCAGGCCAAGAACTGCGTCCATGTGCTCCACAACCGCGCGCTTGATCCCGGCATCAACCTTCTTGACCGCCAATGCATCTTCAAGCGCCGTCAATGCGATCGGGGTGTTGAGATCATCAGACATGGCCTCTTCGAATTTCGCAAGAGATGGGGCGAATTTGGGATGCTCCGCCATGGGCTGCGCGGGCGCATCCGCCAGCCGCTCAACCGCCATCACAATCCGCTTCAGCCGGGTCAGTGCGGCCTGCAGCCCTTCCCAGCTAAACTCCAGCTCGCTGCGATAATGCGCCTGCAGACACATCATGCGGTAGGCGAGCGGGTGATAGCCCTTATCGATCAGCAATTGCAGGCGCAGGAACTCGCCCGCGCTCTTCGACATCTTGCCCGATCTTTCGACCAAGAAGTTGTTGTGCATCCAAATCTTTGCGCCCGAATTGGTCGCTTCCGACAGGCCACCACAGCCGCAGAACGCCTGGTTCTGCGCGATTTCATTGGGGTGGTGGATCTCGCGGTGGTCAATCCCGCCGGTGTGAATGTCGAACGGGAAGCCGAGCAGCTTTTCCCCCATCACCGAGCATTCAAGATGCCAGCCGGGAGCGCCCTTACCCCATGGGGAATCCCATTCCATCTGCCGCTTCTCGCCAGCCGGCGTGTTGCGCCAGATCGCGAAGTCCTGAGGGTTGCGTTTGCCGTCGACCGTATCGATCCGGCCCTCTCCATCCTCGGTAACGGCCCGTGCAAGCCGCCCGTAATCTTCGATGGTTGAGACATCGAAATAGAGGCCGCTGTCTAGCTCGTAGCAGTGCTTGTCCGCGATGCTTTTCGCGAAATCGATCATCTCGTCGATGTAGTCCGTCGCGATCGACCATTTCGCTGGCTGACGGATATTGAGCGCCTTCACGTCCGCCCAATATGCCTGCGTATAATGCTGTGCGATGTCCCAGATGGATTGCGCCTTTTCAGCCGCCATCTTTTCCATCTTGTCCTCACCCGCATCGGCATCGTCAGTCAGATGGCCGACATCGGTGATATTGATGATGTGGGTGAGCTTGTAACCCTTCCAACTCAGCGTACGGCCCAGCACGTCGGCAAAGACATAGGCGCGCATATTGCCGATATGCGGATAGTTGTAGACCGTGGGGCCGCAGGTGTACACGCGCGCCTCACCCGGATGGACAGGCTGGAAGGTCTCCAGCTGGCGGGTCAGGCTGTTGAATAGTTGTAGCGGCGGCGTGTCAGTCATGTGGAGGCCTTTGCCGAGGCGCGCCGAAGCGGTCAACCGATCAGAAGCCGAGGAACTTGACCTGATCGTCTAGCCGCACACGTTCACGCTCGAAATTGTTCACTGGCGCGTCCGGATCGCGATAGCCGATCGCCATGCCGCAAAAGACCATATAGCGGTCATGATCAAGGCCCAGAAAATCGCGGATCGTCTTGGGGTAAAGCCCCATGAATTCCTGAAAACAGCTGTCGAGCCCTTCCTCGCGCAATAGCAGTGCCACCGTCTGCAGCCACATGCCGGTGTCAGACCATTGCGCTTCTTTCATCAGGCGCGGAAAATAACACAGCAGCAGCACGGGCGCGTCAAAACTGGTGACGTTGCGGCCCATCGCCGCCATGCGTCCCGCCTTGTCTTCGCGTGCAATGCCCATCGCGCCAAACATTCCGGAAGACACGGCATCCAGCCGTTTCTTGTACGTCTCTTCCTGACCCGGTGCGGTCCAATCATATTCGGGCTTTTGCGGGCCATCAGCCGCCAGCTTGGCCTGCAGTTCCTTTAGCGGCTCTCCGGTGAGGATGCTCGCTTCCCACGGCTGATAATTGCAGCCCGAGGCGGCCCAGCGCGCGGTATCCATCACGCGGCGGATCGTTTCGAGATCAACCGGCTTGTCTAAAAATTCTCGCACGCTGCGGCGGGATTTAACGGCTTCGGTAACGTTCATCTGCGTCCCTTCTCTTCCTCAAACAATTCCGCCAGCTGCTCGATAATCGTGCCGCCCAACTGTTCGACATCCATGATGGTCACCGCGCGGCGATAGTAACGCGTCACATCGTGGCCGATACCGATCGCGACGAGTTGCACCGGCGAAACGCGCTCGATCCAGTCGATCACTTTGCGCAAATGCGCCTCGAGATAGCCCGCGCTGTTCACGCTGAGCGTTGAATCATCGACCGGCGCACCATCCGAAATCACCATCAGGATGCGGCGATCCTCTCGCCGCGCCATCAGCCGGTTATGCGCCCACATCAGCGCTTCGCCGTCGATATTCTCTTTGAGCAAGCCCTCGCGCATCATCAGGCCGAGGTTGCGGCGCGCGCGGCGCCAAGGCTCGTCGGCTTTCTTGTAAATGATGTGCCGCAGATCATTCAGGCGACCAGGGTTTGGCGGCTTGCCATCGGCGAGCCATTGTTCACGGCTTTGCCCGCCTTTCCAGGCGCGG
The DNA here is from genome assembly GCF_913057185.1 of uncultured Altererythrobacter sp. Classification (NCBI taxonomy): domain Bacteria; kingdom Pseudomonadati; phylum Pseudomonadota; class Alphaproteobacteria; order Sphingomonadales; family Erythrobacteraceae; genus Altererythrobacter; species uncultured Altererythrobacter sp. Next base: position 1,144,594 of record NZ_CAJXNK010000001.1, on the reverse strand, counting down.
GTGGTAAATCCGAGGATTTCTGTCTTCACGCCCGAACGCTCAAGCGTGCGAGCCAGGATATCCGCGCTGATCGCGGCGATGCTGATCGGGCGCCCGCGCATCGAACCGGAATTGTCGATCAGCAAGGTCACGATGGTGTCCTTGAACTCGACATCCTTCTCGATCTTGTACGCCATCGACGTCCCGGGCGAGACAACCACGCGCGCCAACCGCGCAGCGTCGATCACACCGTCTTCCTGATCAAAATCCCAGCTGCGGTTCTGCTGCGCCATCAATCGGCGCTGAAGCCGGTTGGCAAGCCGTGTGACAATCCCTTGCAGCCCGGTCAGCTGGCTGTCGAGATAGGCGCGCAGACGGTCGAGCTCCTCTGCATCGCATAGTTCCTCGGCCGGAATTTCCTCATCATAAGCCTCGGTGTAGGATTTATAGTCGAGATCCATCGGAATCTCGCCTTGCGGCCGATTGGGGCGCACCGGCATCATGCCGTCGTCACCTTCTTCGCCCGGCTCGCCATCCTGCATTTCGGAATCGGACGACATTTCCGTGTCGCCTTCGCCGTCGGAATCGCCTTCGCTCATCTCGCCGGCCATTTCGGAGGACTGCGCGTCGCCTTCGCCTTGATCCTGATCGCCCTCCTCTTGCTCTTCCTGCCCCTCTTCGTCGTCGCCTTGATCGTTATCGGCTTCGTCAGGGGAATCGCTCGGCTGGGTCAGATCAAGGTGCTGCAGCATGTCGAGGCTGAGCGACTGGAAGGTTTCCTGATCGTCCAGCGAAGTCAGCAGGTTTTCAAAGTCATCACCGACCCGCCGTTCGATAAACTCGCGCACCAGCTCGACTCCGTGCTGCGCAGCCTCTGGCACGGCCTCGCCGGTCAGTTTTTCACGCAGCATCAGTGAAAGCGCGGTCTGCAGCGGCACATCTTCGCGAGTTTGCGCACGCGCAATCGGATCGGACAGTACGCGCATCTCGGTTGCGCTTTCGAGGTTCGCTTTTATTCCGCCGAAATTGTTCGCGCCCAGCGCTTCGTAGCGAACACGCTCAAACTCGTCATAGCAAGCCCGCGCGGTCGCTGCCGGCGGCGCGTTCTTGCTGTGCAGGTCGGCATCGTGATGGCGCAACTTCAGAGCAAAACTGTCTGCAAATCCGCGCGCTTCAGCGACCTGTTCCGGCGGCAAATCGCGCCCCGGCAAAGGCACGCGGAAATTATTGCCGCTGGCAGACGGGGAATCCGCACTCCAGGCAACTTCCACCTCCGCTTCACGTGCAATCGCGCGGCTGGCGCCGGTCAGCGCCTGCTTGAACTTATCGAGAGGTGTTTCTTCCGCCAAAGACGGCTCCGAACATTAAACTATTGATTGCCCGGTCGCTTGCCAGTCCTTCAGGAAGCCTTCAATCCCTTTATCTGTCAGGACGTGATTAAACAGCGCTTTGATCACCTTGGGCGGCGCAGTCATAACGTCGGCTCCAATCTTCGCACTTTGCAGCACATGGGTGACATGGCGCACACTTGCGACCAGGATTTCCGTGCCAAAATCGTAATTGTCGTAAATCAGACGGATATCTTCGATCAGCTCCATTCCATCAAAGCCATTGTCATCGTGGCGGCCGACAAAGGGGCTGATGAAGGTCGCACCGGCTTTCGCCGCGAGCAGAGCCTGATTGGCGCTGAAGCACAGCGTGACATTGACCATCGTGCCATCGCTGGTCAGCGCCTTGCAGGTCTTCAAACCATCAATCGTCAGCGGCACTTTGATACAGACATTGTCCGCGATCTTACGCAGGACTTCTGCCTCTGTCATCATGGTTTCATGATCCAGCGCGACGACTTCTGCAGAAACGGGCCCATCGGTGATCCCACAGATTTCCTTCGTCACCTCCATGAAATCTCGGCCCGACTTGGCGATCAGCGAGGGATTAGTGGTGACACCATCGAGCAGGCCGGTCGCGGCCAGTTCCTTGATGTCGTCAATTTCGGCTGTGTCGGCAAAGAACTTCATGGCTTGGCTCCGCATCATGGATTCGAATCGCTTATGCTCTAGCGCATGCTGGTGCCCCGCGGACAGTGCGCGCACCGCGAAAGCCACAGTTGGGGCGAATTCAGGATGGTTAACCCGGTGTTAGGCATAATCACCTAGACGCCGGGCGATGAACAAATGACCGTTGAGGAAAAGTGCGATAAAACCCGCAATTCTGCCAAAACTGATGCTTGGCCTGTCGCTCGCAGCGATGACCACTGCTGCGCATGCTACCGATGATGCCTTCGAAGTGTGGCTCAACCCTTCGATCGAGTATGATCTGTCGAAACATGACTCGATCGAGCTGGAAACGGCGCAACGATTTCGCAGCGCAAGCGACGGCAGAGCCGATACTTACTTCGTTCGGGCATGGCTGCACCATGATTTGAACGAAACCTTCACCCTCTCCGGCGCGCTTGAACAACGCGAGAATGACGGTGGCTTTGACGAAGTTCGGATGATCCAGCAGCTTTCAAGCAAACATGGCTTCATACGCACACGCGTTAGATTGGAAGAACGCTGGGTCGAAGATCAAAGCCGCATGGGCTTTCGCATCCGTCCGCGCTTGGGCGTTGTGGTACCCATCAACGATAGCGGCGACTGGAGCTTTAGGACCGATGCAGAACTGTTCCTTACCGTGCGCAGCACCAGCAAGGGCGGACAGGACGGCCTGACCGGCCTGCGAACGCAGTTCGGTGTGGCGCATGATGTGAATGACAAACTGTCGCTCAGCCTGACCTATCTGCGTCAGCAGGACTTCCACGACAATGCGCCAGATCGGGTCGGCCATGCACCGCTGATCGGGGTGTCCTACACGTTCTGATACGCGCGGCGGTACGCTTAGCCGTTCATATCGCGGGCATCCCCGCTTGTAGTTGATGGCATGAGAGGCCCATATTGGCAGGCTCTTATGCGACGTATCCGCCTTCTTGTTTTCAACCGTGCTTTGGGTGTGCTGGATTACCGCGTGCCCGAAGGGGTTGAGGTTGTGCCCGGCAATGTCGTTATCGCTCCGCTTGGCCCCCGCCAATTGACCGGCATAGTTTGGGAACCTGATCGGCTTGTTACTGATGAAGTACCCGATCACAAGCTTCGCCCGATTATTGAAGTCCTTCCGGTCCCGCCTCTCTCAAGCGCATTGCGCCGCTTGATAGAGTGGACAGCAGACTATTACTGTGCCCCGATGAACTCGGTCGCACGGATGGTAATTTCGTCCGGCGGCGCACTCAATGGCCCGGCCACCATGACCGAATATCGGCTGTCAGGCGGGATACCCGAAAGGATGACGCCGCAACGCGAGCAAGCGATCGAAGCGTTGCAAGGCGAGCAAGCAACAATTCGCGAGCTTGCAGGCATCGCAGGCGTATCCGAAGCTGTTCTGCGCGGGATGGTTGGGCAAGGGGTTATCGAGCCGGTCTCTGTCGCAATCGACCGTCCATTCCCGCCCGCCAACCCGGATCATGATGTACCTGATCTGTCACCCGACCAACGCGAAGTGGCAGACCGGCTGGTTCAAGCTGTGGAGGCCGAGGAATTTGCGCCTTTCCTGCTCGACGGGGTGACCGGATCGGGCAAGACCGAAACCTATTTCGAACCGGTCGCAGCGGCCATTCGCAAGGGCAAGCAAGTGCTGGTCCTGCTGCCTGAGATCGCGCTGACAGAGAATTTTCTCAATCGTTTCGAAGGACGCTTTGGCGCAGCGCCGGTGCAATGGCATTCATCGCTAAAGTCCACTGAACGACGTCGCGCATGGCGCGCGATTTCTGAGGGTTCGGCGCAAGTCGTGGTCGGCGCGCGATCGGCGTTGTTCCTGCCCTATGCCAATCTCGGCCTGATTGTGGTCGACGAGGCGCACGAAGTCAGCTTCAAACAGGATGACGGCGTGCGCTACAATGCGCGCGATGTCTCTGTAATGCGCGCGCGGTTTGAAGGCTTTCCCGTGGTGCTCGCCAGCGCAACGCCTGCCTTGGAAAGCCTGCAAATGGCCGAAAGCGGCATCTACGAAAAACTCGATCTGCCCAGCCGCTTTGGCGGGGCACAGCTTCCGCATATCGACACGATTGACCTGACTGAGGAACCGCCCGACCGGCAGCGCTGGCTCGCGCCGCGATTGGTCGAAGCGCTGGAAGATCGGCTTGCGAAGAAAGAGCAATCGCTGCTGTTCCTCAACCGGCGTGGCTATGCCCCGCTAACGCTATGCCGCAATTGCGGGTTCCGGTTTCAATGCACAAATTGCAGCGCGTGGCTGGTCGAGCATCGCCTGTCTCAGCGGCTGGCGTGCCATCATTGCGGACATGAGGAAACGCCGCCCGCGACTTGCCCCGAATGCGGCGAGCCCGATTGTCTGGTCGCTTGCGGGCCCGGGGTTGAACGGATTGCCGATGAAGTGCGCGAACTGTTTCCCGAAGCGCGCATCGCGGTCGCAACTTCGGATACGCTCAACTCACCTGAGAAAGCCGCCGAGTTCATCGCCGCGGCAGAGGCTGGTGCGATCGATATCATCATCGGTACGCAGCTGGTAACCAAGGGCTTTCACTTCCCCGAACTGACGCTGGTGGGCGTGGTCGATGCGGATCTGGGCCTGGAGGGCGGAGACTTACGCGCGGGCGAGCGCACCTATCAGCAAGTTTCCCAAGCCGCCGGACGCGCGGGACGCGGAGCAAAGCCGGGCGAAGTCCTAATCCAGACGCGCCATGTTGACGCGCCGGTTATCGCCGCATTGGCTGAAGGCAACCGGGACGCTTTCTATGAAGCCGAAACCGAAGCCCGGCGATATGTCGGCGCGCCGCCATTCGGGCGCTGGGCGGCGATTATCATCTCGTCTGAGGACGATGCGGAAGCCCGGCAAGCGGCAAACCGGCTGGGCGATATTCGCCCGCATGTGGACGATGTCGCAATCCTGGGCCCTGCCCCGGCTCCGCTCGCCATGCTGCGCGGGCGATACCGCCACCGCTTCCTCGTCAACGCGCGGCGCAGCGCAAACCTGCAAAAGGTCATAACGGAGTGGATCGCAACGCAGGAATTCCCGCCCGGCGTGCGCATCGGGATCGACATTGACCCCTACAGCTTTGTTTGAGGCACCAATCTCGTGCTCGCTCATTGAGTAGCTATGCCTCAACCGATCCTTGTCCCCATCCTCGGCGATCAGCTGACCCGCAATCTGGCCAGCCTTCGCGGACGCACGCAGGACGATACCGTCATCCTGATGATGGAGGTTTGGGACGAGGCGACCTACGTCAAACATCACAAGCAAAAGATCGCGCTGATATTCTCCGCGATGCGGCATTTTGCGGCCGAACTTCGGGAAGCCGGATGGACGGTCGATTACATAAAGCTGACCGATGCGGACAATTCGGGCAGCATCACCGGCGAAGTCGCGCGCGCAATCGGGCGCTATGATCCCCGCGCAATCCATGTGGTGGAAGCGAGCGAGTGGCGCGTGCACCAGATGCAGGACGAATGGCCAGACAAGTTCGTCTGTGACGTCGAGATTCTGCCCGATGACCGTTTCCTTTGCTCGCATGCCGAATTCGAGGCATGGGCCGAGGGTCGCAAGCATCTGACGATGGAGTATTTCTATCGCGAAATGCGCAAGAAAACCGGTTTTCTCATGCGCGGCGACGGCAAGCCTGTCGGCGGTGAATGGAATCTCGACAAGGAAAACCGCCAGCCTCCCAAAGACAGCATGGACCCGCCCGCACGGCCGAAATTCGAACCGGACGAAATTACACGCGAAGTGATCGAATTGGTCGAAGGCCAGTTTGGCAATCACTTTGGATCGCTGGAGCACTTCGAATGGCCCGTTACGCGCGCGCAGGCAGAGGAAGCCGCCGATGCCTTCTTCGCAGAACGGATCGAGAAATTCGGCCCTTATCAGGACGCGATGGTGCACGGGTCTGACGATCTCTACCACTCCATGCTGTCAACGAGCATCAACCTGGGCCTGCTCGACCCGCTGGAACTGTGCGAGCGTGCTCAGCAAGCCTATGAAGAAGACAATGCGCCGCTCAATTCGGTTGAAGGCTTCATCCGCCAGATCATTGGTTGGCGCGAGTATGTCCGCGGCTTCTACTGGCACTTCATGCCAGAACTGGAGAGCCGCAACGCACTGAACGCCCAGCGCGCCCTTCCCCAATTTTACTGGACCGGCGAAACCGACATGCGGTGCATGGCAGACAGCATTCGCTCTACGCGCGAAAACGCGCACGCACACCATATCCAGAGGCTGATGGTGCTCGGGAATTTCGCTCTGCTTGCCGGCATCAATCCACGCGATGTGCAGGACTGGTTTCTGGCGGTCTATGCCGATGCCTATGACTGGGTTGAGCTGCCCAATGTGGTTGGCATGATCCTGTATGCCGATGGCGGGAAGCTCGCGACAAAGCCTTATGCGGCGAGCGGAAATTACATCAACAAGATGTCCGATTACTGCAAGCAATGCCGCTATTCCGTGTCGAAGAAAACCGGCGAAGGTGCCTGCCCCTTCAACCCGCTCTATTGGCATTTCATGGACCGAAATCGCGACCAGCTGGAAAGCAATCACCGCATCGGGCGAATCTATTCGACCTGGGACCGGATGGGCGAAGAGAAACGGCGCGAATATCTTGATAGTGCGGAGAATTTCCTCGACTCTCTGCAGCCGGCCAGCAAAGGCTGGGCGCGCTACACCTAGGGAGAACCAGACATGCTGACCGTCCACCACCTGCGCATTTCGCAATCCGAACGTATCGTCTGGCTTTGCGAGGAGCTGGGGCTCGAATATGATCTGAAGCTCTATAACCGCGATCCCGAAACACGGCTTGCCCCACCCGAACTCAAAGCGCTCCATCCAATGGAAATTGCGCCTGTAATTGAGGATGGCGATCTCGTGCTGGGAGAAAGCGGGGCGATCATGGATTACATCGTCGGCAAATATGCGCCTGATACACAGCTGGTGCCCGGCCCCACCGACCCCGATTTTGCGCGCCACCTCTATTGGTATCACTTCGCCAATGCGACGCTGATGACCAATGGCATGATGATGATCGCGGTGAATGCAGTTCAAGCTGAAATGCCCCCGCCGCTGATGAAGCGCGTTACCAATGCCTGGGCCCATCTGGAAGCCACGCTTGGTGAAGCGGACTATTTCGGCGGATCAAATTTCACGACAGCCGACATCATGCTGGGATTCTCACTCACGACCGCGCGCGCGTTCAACGACATGAGCATCGATCACATGCCGAACCTGAAGGCTTATCTTAAGCGTATCGGCGCGCGCGATGCCTACCAGCGTGCGATGGCGAAATGCGAGCCGGGTTTCCCGCCCAAGCTGGACTGACTCTTCGCACTTGCAAAATAACGCAAGCCAAGTGGAGCAATTGTCGCTATAGGGCGCGGCACGGGCGTTTGCGGCATTGGCCGTCGCCCGTTTGAGATGAGTGCAAAGAGCGCGTTATTCTCATGCCTCTCTCCCTCCGCGCGAACTCCTGCGCCGTTACCCAAGTGAAATACCATGTCTTTTGAATCCCTACCACCGATCCTGGGCGAGGCTCTGGCCGAGCGCGGCTATTCTGCACCCACCCCTGTTCAGGCCGCTACCATCGCACCCGATGCCGCGGGACGCGACTTGATCGTTTCTGCGCAGACCGGCTCTGGCAAAACGGTCGCGTTTGGACTGGCACTTGCGCCCGAACTGCTCGGAGAGATTCGCGGGACACCGTTGACCGAACGCCCATTGGCGCTCGTCATCGCGCCGACACGCGAACTGGCCCTGCAAGTCAGCCGCGAACTCGGCTGGCTCTATGAAAAGGCCGGCCTGCGCATTGCAAACTGTGTGGGCGGAATGGATGCGAGCAAAGAACGCCGCGCGCTTCGTTCCGGCCCAGCCATTGTTGTTGGTACGCCGGGCCGCTTGCGCGACCATCTGGAGCGCGGCGCGCTAGACCTCTCTGCCCTGGTCGGGGTTGTGCTCGATGAAGCGGACGAGATGCTCGACATGGGCTTCCGCGACGACTTGGAAGAAATTCTCGATGCAACGCCGGATACGCGCCGCACGCTGCTGTTTTCGGCCACTATGCCGCGCGCGATTGTGCGGCTGGCAGAACGTTATCAGTCCAATGCGCTGCGCCTTTCTTTGGCGGGCGAAGATCGCGGACACGGTGACATCAGCTATCAGGCGATCACCGTTGGTCCGTCTGAAATCGAAAACGCCGTCGTCAACCTGCTGCGTTTTCATGAAGCGGAATCAGCGATCTGTTTCTGCGCAACGCGCGACAGCGTGCGGCGGCTGCATGCGACTTTGCAGAACCGCGGTTTCGGTGTGGTGGCGCTGTCAGGCGAACACTCCCAGCAAGAGCGCAATCAGGCATTACAAGCCATGCGCGACCGCCGCGCCCGCGTTTGCGTAGCAACAGACGTTGCCGCACGCGGCCTCGATTTGCCGACGCTTAGCCTAGTGATCCATGTCGAGACACCGCGCGATGCCGAAACGCTTCAGCACCGCTCTGGCCGGACAGGCCGGGCAGGCAAAAAAGGCACCGCTGCAATCATCGTGCCTTATAATCGCCGCAAGCGCGTGGAGAGCATGATGCGCGGTGCAAAGATCGAAGCGAAGTGGATGGATGCGCCGACCCCGGAGGCGGTCCACAAGAAAGATCACGCGCGGCTGATGGAAAAGCTGACTGCACCGGCTGAATATGAAGATGATGACCGTGCGATCGCAGCTGAATTGATGGAACGGCTTCCGGCAGAGGACATCGCCGCAGCACTTGTGCAAGCGCACCGCGCGAAGATGCCGCAACCTGAAGAGCTGCTCGCCAACACACCCGAAGCACGCGAAAAGGCCAAGGCCGAACGTCACCGCCCCGGTTTCGAGGATGTGGTCTGGTTCAAAATGGGCATAGGCCGCCGTCAGAATGCAGAGCCGCGTTGGTTGATGCCGCTGATCTGCCGGCGTGGACATGTTACGCGCAATGAAATCGGCGCGATCCGGGTTGGCCCGAACGAGAGCTGGTTCCAGATCCCTCGCGCAATCGCACCAAAGTTTGCGGACACCTTGAAACGTACCGAAGCGAGCGAAGACGAGCAGGATGCGATCCTGATCGAGGAATCCGCTGAAGGGCCGCGGGTGGAAGCGCGCAATAACCGCAAGCATGGCGCGCCGAATGTGCGAGCCAAGCCTTTCCGCAAGGGGCCCGGTGGGAAGGCCCCCGGTGGTAAGGGTGATGGCGGCAAGCCTCGCTTCAAAGACAAGCGCGACAGGAAGGATACGCCGCGCTCTGGCGGCGAAGGCAGAAGCGACCCATTCACCGGCAAGCCATCTTCGGGAAAACCCAAATCAGGTTTCAAAGGCAAGGGTGCGGGCAAGCCCAAAGGCAAGCGCGCCGGGCCTAAACAAAAATAGGCTTCGGCTTCGGAGACTGCTCCGACATGAGGTCCGGATTTCGAGGGAACTCTCTCCTACACAGCGCGAACTGGCGATAAGGGCGAAGACTCTTTCAAAGTGTTGATAATACAGTCAAATCGCCTTTCGCAGAACCGAACAGGTTTCGCGCCTGAACTGTATTCCATGTGTTCCGTGCTGTTGGAATAGTGGAGCGGTTTGCTCCAGTTCTCCCTAGAGTGCACGCTCATAGAGGTTAAGCAACTCGGCCCAGGCTCGTTCCGCTTCCGCTTCGGTATAGGCGGGGCTATCGGGCACGCACCAACCGTGGTCACCGGCAAAGACTTCAACCGTCGCATCGCGTCCGGCAGCCGCAGCGGCCTCGCGCAGTGTGTCTTTCTCTTCCGGTGCTTCAGCATCGTCATCCTGCGCAATCGCGATAAGCAGGCTTGCGTCCATCTGGCCAAACAGTCTGTGCGGGCTATTTGGGTTGCCTTCACGCACCAGCCCGCCCCCGTGGAAGCTGGCTGCGGCCTTTACGCGAGATGGGACAGCGGCGGCGCTCCACATTGTGAAGGGGCCGCCCATGCAATAGCCCTGCGTTCCGATGCCGCGTTCGCTGTCGACTTCCGCACTGCTGTCAAGGAAGGCAACGGTAGCGTTTGCGTCGCGCATGATTGCATCCGCATCCAACTTCCCGCGCATTTCACGGGCGCGTCCCCAGCCGCCATTTCCCGCAAAGTCGGCGAAATCCTTCCAAATGGGGGCTGGCGTATCGCGGTAATACTGGTTCACCACGAGCGCTGTGTATCCGCGGTCAGCCAACCGCCGGGCCATGGCTTTCTTGCTCTCTCTCAAACCAGCGATATCGGGCCAGATTATTACGGCAGGTGCAGGGCCCGATGTGGGGGAGACAAGCCAGCCATCCATCGTACCATCGTCGGTGACGAAACTGACCGCCTGCTCGGTCCACGCGGGGAATCCTGGCGAAGACACAGTCTCTACCTGATCTTGGGCCATGCCATTGCCAGGAGCGCAGGCCGCGACCGCCGCAGTGGCGCCAAGCACACCAAATTCGCGCCGTGTCAGCCCTTCGCGAGCCCAACGGGTGATCTTTTCTTCATCGCACATAACTCTGGCTCCGCTGTTCGAGAAACTCTCTTACATTGCCAACGGAGAAAACCAGCAAAAGGTTTCAATCATTGCGCTCGCGCTTCAGAAGTTCGGCCTTGATCTCGGGTCCATAGGCATAGCCGCCCACGCCTCCGCTCGCCGGCACAACGCGGTGGCAAGGGATCAGCACCGCAATGTTGTTTGCGCCATTCGCGCTACCGACGGCACGGCTCGCCTTGGGATTGCCCAGCATCGCCGCTTGATCGCCATAACTGCGCGTTTCACCAGCCGGGATCTGCCGCAAAGCCTGCCAGCAGCGCTGCTGGAACGCGGTGCCCTTCACATCCAGGGGGATGTGCGAATTGTCGAGCGTAGGGTCTTCTACGGCAGCGATAACCTGCTCAAAAAGTTCGCGAAATGCATCACCACCGCCGATCAGTTCCGCGTTTGGGAAGCGGGCGCGCAACTCCTCTTCACCCTTGTTGAAGCTTAGACAGCACACACCCTTGTCGGTTGCAGCGACAAGCATGGGCGCAATCGACGTTGTGACCACTGTCCAATGGATCACACGGCCCGCACCGCCGTTTTTCCAGTCGCTGGCGGTTATGCCCATCTTGCCTTCCACTCCTTCATAAAATCGGCTCGGCGCTTCGTATCCGGCATCGTAAATCGCATCGCTGACCCGGTTTGCGCCGATCAAGGCATCCTTGGCTCGTTCTTCGCGCAATGCCCTTGCATAGGCTGCCGGCGACAGTCCGGTCGCCCGCTTGAACACCCGTTGGAAATGTGTGGGCGAATAGCCGGTGATGGTCGCAAGCTCGTCCAGCGTCGGCGCGCCCTCCGACGCTTTGATCTCTTCAATCGCGGCCAGCACCGCTGCTTCATCGCGGCCGACATCGTCAGGCAGGCATCGCTTGCAAGCGCGAAGCCCCGCCGCCCGTGCTTCTTCACCAGTGGCATAAAAGCGCACGTTCTTGCGGTCCGGATGCCGCGCAGCGCAGCTGGGCCGGCAATAGATGCCGGTGGTCAGCACGCCGGTTACAAAGCGGCCATCAAATGCGCGGTCCCGCCGCATAACAGCGGACCATGCGGTTTCGTTAGGGATCAATTCATCGGTCATGTTCAGATTAATAGGGTAATGCGCCATTCACTGCATCCCGAAGCTTGCGATCAAAGCCCGCCCGCGTCAAATATGGCGTCTATGGGTCGGATAATCACTCTCTTTGCCGCTTTGATTGCGCTGCTCACGCCACATATCGCGCTGGCCGATGGTGCAGATATTGACGCCGCCGCACGCGGTGTGGTGCGCGTGGTCATCGTCGGCAGCGACGGACGCGAAGTCTATCCGGTCAGCCATGGCTCTGGCTTTGCGGTCTCCCCGACGCGGATCGTCACCAATGCGCATGTCATTCGCGAAGCATTGCAGGATGACACATTGCGAATTGGCGTAGTCCCATCCGAGGGTGACGACGCAGCCTATGCCCGCGCCATATCCGTCAGCCCGCGCAACGATCTGGCACTGATCGAGATTATCGACAATGCCATGCGCCTGCCGCCGCTTACCATCTCCGGCAGTCTTGTCGGCGACATGGGTGAAGTTTCAGCCGTTGGTTATCCGATGAATGTCGATCGTGCCCAGGGACTGGAGATTAGTGACATTTTCCTTGCGCAACCGCCGGTGAAAAGCCGCGGCTTCCTGTCTGGCGCGCGGCCCAGCCGCCAATTTGACACGATACTGCACACCGCGCCGATCGCGCGCGGCAACTCGGGCGGGCCGCTGCTCGACAGTTGCGGCGGGGTGTTAGGCGTGAACAGCTTTGGCGCGGATTCGGATGGGTCGGATGCCGAGTTCTACTTCGCTGTATCGATCCGCGAACTGCTGCCTTTCCTGCGCGAGAACGACGTCGAACCGAGCGTCAATGCATTGCCTTGCCGCAGCATCGACGAGGTTGAAGCGTCGGAGCGCACGCGGATCGAGCAGCAACGCGAGGAAGCCCGCGAACGGATCGAAGCGCGCAAAGCCGAACTGCGCGAACGCCGCGACCGCGCCCAACTGGAAGCTCAGCTGTCTGTGCAAAGCGAGCGCGAGAATGCGATGGCTGCTGCGCTGATCCTGTTGATGATCGCAATTGGCGCGGGCTATGTCGCGGCCAATGCGCGCGGAAAGGAAGGCGCTGAACGGCGCTTTATGATTGCAGCCGGTATCGCAGGCGTGGCTTTCATTGGCGCATTGATCCTGTGGATCAGCCGGCCAGGCATTGACGAGATTGACCGCCGAGTCGAGGCCGCACTCAACAAGGGCGAGAATGGCGAAGCGCCGCCCATCGCCTCAAATGCAAGCGAAGGCACGATGATCTGCACTCTGGTGCCCGAACGCAGCCGTGTTACCGGCGCGCGTACAGATGATGTCGAGTTTGACTGGGCTGCGGATGGCTGCGTCAACACACGCACGCAATATGGGCTCAACTCGGGCGAATGGACCCGCGTGCTTGTTCCGGACGATGAGGAAGTCGTTTCGGTCAATCGCTACGATCCGGCAACACGCACCTTCCTCAGCGAGCGCTATCTTCTGGGCCGGAATGATATGGCACAAGTGCGCGACATACGCGCCAACTATGAAGCGCCCAGATGCAGCGTCAGCGAGGCGGCGAACAGCCTTGGTGAGCGACAGCAAAGCGTGATCTCGTTGCTTCCTGCACGCCCGAACGAGCGGTTGGTATATTCCTGCGAGCCGCGTGCTACAGCGGGTGGTAGCGACCTGGCGGCCAGCGAGGAATGACTGCTTAAGCTGCCAGCGCTTCCCCGCTTAGCGTGATGCGGTGCATCTCGCGGCGGTGGCCCTGATAGTCATTCATCGCATTGTGCCACGTGGTGCGGTTGTCCCAGATCGCAATCGTGCCGGGCTTCCATTGCAGGCGACACTGATTGTCGTCGGTTAGCGCTGCATCGAGCAGCTTTTGCAGCAGCGGCAGACTCTCTTCTCGGGACTGACCGACAAAGTTGATCGTGAAACCGCCGTTGACATAAAGCATTTTGCGGCCGGTATGTGGATGGCGGATCACCACCGGATGCACTGCGCCGGTCTTCAGATCCTGCCCGCGCAAATTTTTGCCCATGTCGGTCTGCGCATAGATGCCGTCGGCCTTATATACATGATCAGCGGTATGGAACGCTTCCAACCCGTCAATCTCCTCTTTGATATCGTCGGGCAGAGCATCATAGGCCGCGCCCATATGCGCCCACAGCGTGTCCCCGCCCTGAGGAGGCAGCTCGCGCGCCACCAATACGGAACCCATCGCCGGGATCTGGTCATAGGAATGATCGGTATGCCAGGCGCCGCCAATATTGGTCTGCTCGTCGGCTTCCTTCTTGACGATAGCGATCTCGTTATACTCTTCCTGTAGCGGAAAATAATTGTTCACATCGATCCCGCCCCAACGCTTGCCAAAGCGAATGTGATCTTCGGGTGAGAACTCCTGATCGCGAAACACCGCCACGCCATGCTCATAGATGACCTGCTTGATCTCATCCATTTCAGAATCGCTGCATGTCGCCAGCGTAACACCTGAAATCTCGACCCCACATTTGGGCGCCATCGGCGTCAGTTTCATCGTCTCTCTCCCCTGCGAATTCCGCTGTTTCACCGGCTTCTGCAGAGTTACGCCAAATGAGTCCATAGATTCCCGCTCAATCGGGTTGCATCGCAGCATATGCGATGCTAGGCGCGCGCCAGCTTTGCCGGGGTGCTCCAACGCATCCGGAACGGTTTAAGCGTTGCATCGTTATTTTCGCAGATCCAATCGAGGACCTTCAGCGCGTGGATATTTCCGCCGGTATTCAGGCTAGCCTTGCAGGGCGTTACGCCTCAGCATTGTTCGACCTCGCTTCTGAAAGCGGGACAGTCACGGCCGTTGAGACGGACCTTGAAAAACTGTCTGCTGCGCTTTCCGAATCGAGCGACCTTCAGGCAGTCACAACCAACCCTGAATTGAGCCGCGCCGCGCAAGGCAGCGCGATTGCAGCGGTTGCCGATCACCTTGGCGTGAGCGGACTGACAAAGAATTTTCTTGGTGTTCTGGCTAGCAATCGCCGGCTGTCGGCGCTGGGCAACATGATCCGCGCTTTCCAGATGATTGCAGCGGCTCAGCGCGGGGAAGTGACTGCAGAAGTCACCACTGCGCATGCTCTGACAGATGGGCAGCTCTCAGCTCTGAACGACAAGTTGACGGCCCGCCAGGGTCGCGCAGTCAAAATCAACCCGAGTGTCGATCCGGATCTTCTGGGCGGACTCGTCGTCACCATTGGATCGCAGCGCATTGATGGCTCGATTCGTACCCGTTTGAATTCCCTAGCGCAGGCAATGAAGGCCTAAAGGACTAAAGACATGGAAATCCGCGCCGCAGAAATCTCCAAGGTCATCAAAGACCAGATCGCCAATTTCGGCACTGAAGCAGAAGTCAGCGAAGTTGGCTCCGTTCTCTCTGTGGGCGACGGTATCGCCCGCATCCACGGCCTCGACAATGTCCAGGCCGGTGAGATGGTTGAGTTCGCCAATGGCGTTCAGGGCATGGCTCTGAACCTTGAAGCAGACAACGTCGGTGTAGTTATCTTCGGCTCTGACGCAGAGATCAAAGAAGGTGACAGCGTCAAGCGCACCGAAACCATCGTGGACGTTCCGGTTGGCAAGGCTCTGCTGGGCCGCGTTGTTGACGCTCTGGGCAACCCGATTGACGGCAAGGGCCCGATCGAAACAACCGAGCGTAGCCGTGTCGAAGTGAAAGCGCCGGGCATCATCCCGCGCGAATCGGTTTCCGAGCCGGTGCAGTCGGGCCTGAAAGCCATCGACGCACTTGTTCCAGTTGGCCGCGGCCAGCGCGAGCTGATCATTGGTGACCGCCAGACCGGCAAGACCGCTGTCGCAATCGACACCTTCATCAACCAGAAGGGCCCGAACCAGAGCGACGACGAAAGCAAGAAGCTCTATTGCGTCTATGTAGCTGTCGGTCAGAAGCGTTCGACTGTTGCGCAGATTGTGAAGCAGCTCGAAGAAAACGGCGCGATGGAATACTCCATCGTGGTCGCTGCAACCGCTTCAGAGCCTGCACCACTGCAATATCTCGCACCGTACACCGGCTGCGCGATGGGCGAATTCTTCCGCGACAACGGCATGCACGCTGTGATCGTGTATGACGATCTATCGAAGCAGGCTGTTGCCTATCGTCAGATGTCGCTTCTGCTTCGTCGTCCTCCGGGCCGTGAAGCCTATCCAGGTGACGTTTTCTATCTCCACAGCCGCCTGCTTGAGCGCGCAGCGAAGATGAACAAGGATAATGGTGGCGGTTCACTGACAGCGCTGCCAATCATTGAAACGCAGGCAGGCGACGTGTCGGCCTACATTCCGACCAACGTGATCTCGATCACGGACGGCCAGATCTTCCTTGAAACCGACCTGTTCTTCCAGGGTATCCGCCCGGCGATTAACGTGGGTCTGTCGGTTAGCCGTGTTGGCGGCGCCGCCCAGACAAAGGCTATGAAGAAGGTTTCCGGTTCAATGAAACTGGACCTGGCGCAGTACCGCGAAATGGCGGCTTTTGCGCAGTTCGGTTCTGACCTTGATGCGTCGACACAGAAGCTGCTTAACCGCGGTGCACGCCTGACTGAACTGCTGAAGCAGCCGCAGTTCAGCCCGCTGCCGTTTGAAGAGCAAACCGTGTCGATCTTCGCTGGTACCAACGGATTCATCGATCCTGTCGATGTTGATCGCGTGACCGACTACGAAGAGCAAATGTTGGCTTACTTCCGCAGCGAGCACGCAGACATTCTTAAGGACATTCGCGAAAGCACGAAGTTCGAAGATGATGTGAAGGACCGCACGGTCAAGGCGCTCGAAGCCTTCGCCAAGCAGTTCGCTTAAGCCTGAGAGAGACTGACTAGGGAGCCACCATGGCCTCGCTTAAAGAACTCAAGGATCGGATCGGGTCGGTAAAATCGACTCAGAAGATCACCAAGGCCAAACAGATGGTCGCAGCGGCGAAATTGCGCCGTGCGCAGTCAGCTGCCGAAGCTGCACGCCCATACGCAGAGCGTCTGGCGGCGGTGATGGCATCGCTCGCGACCAAGGTTAGCGGCGATAGCGCGCCGAAACTGCTGGCTGGCACTGGTTCGAACCAGAAACACCTGCTGGTCGTGGTCAACACGGACAAGGGCCTGTGCGGCGGATTGAACTCGAACATCGTCAAGGAAGCCAAGCTTCAGGCGAAGAAGCTGATTGCTGAAGGCAAGGACGTTCAGTTCTATCTTGTTGGCAAGAAAGGCCGCGCACCGATCAAGCGTGATTATGCGAACAAGATCGCGAAGCATTTCGACACCTCGAACGTGAAGACGCCAGGATTCGAAGAAGCAGACGCGGTCGCAGACGAACTCATCGCGATGTTCGAAGATGGCGCGTTCGATGTTGCCCATCTTGTCGCCCCTACCTTCCAGTCTGCGCTGGTTCAGACTCCGACGACAGCACAATTGATCCCGGTTCCTTCTCCAGAGGAAGCAAGCGGCGGCGATGCAGTTGTTGAATATGAGCCAGGCGAAGAGGAAATCCTCGAGGAATTGCTGCCACGATACGTGAAGACGCAAATCTTCGGCGCACTGCTGGAACGTGAAGCATCCGAGCAAGGCGCTTCGATGACTGCGATGGACAACGCCACGCGTAACGCAGGCGACCTCATCAACAAGCTGACCATTCAGTACAACCGCAGCCGTCAGGCCGCGATTACCACTGAACTGATCGAAATTATCGCTGGCGCGGAAGCGCTTTAACAACAGGACGAAACAGTGAAGAAGATCATCCTCCCGCTTCTCCCCGTGTTCGCTCTCGCGGCTTGCGGTGAAGAACCCGCACCTGCGCCAGAAGCAGAAGCAGTTGTCGAAGCGCCGGTTGAACCCGCACTTCCAGCTCCAAATCAGGAAATTTTCTCAACCGTTTTCGCGGCGTCATGCCCGAACGCAAAGCCGGTTAACACCGCTGCCTGCCGTCGTGCAGGCATGGGCAGTGACGACGTGATTTGCGAGTACGGTTTGGGTGAAGACGAATACCTCCGCAATAAGGCAACCTTAACCGCAGGCGATGGCGAGTGGGTGTTGACCGACACTGAAACAGTTTGCGCCACCGGCGCGTAAGTATTTGACCAAGGCAGGACATAGAAAATGGCCACCGCACCTGTAATGAACAAGACAACCACTGGCAGAATTACCCAGGTCATCGGCGCTGTTGTCGACGTGACCTTCGAAGGCGAACTGCCCGCGATTCTCTCCGCGCTGGAGACGATGAACGGCGACAAGAAGCTGGTTCTAGAAGTTGCCCAGCACCTGGGTGAAAACACCGTTCGCACAATCGCGATGGACTCGACCGAAGGTCTTACTCGCGGTCAGGATGTATCCAGCACTGGCGCGCAGATTTCTGTGCCGGTTGGCCCGAAAACACTCGGCCGCATCATGAATGTGGTGGGCGAGCCGATTGACGAGCGCGGCCCGATTGGCGCTGAAAAGACCTCGCCAATTCACGCTGAAGCACCACTGTTCGTCGACCAGTCAACAGAGGCCGCCATCCTCGTGACCGGCATCAAGGTTATCGACCTTCTCGCTCCTTATGCAAAGGGCGGCAAGATCGGCCTGTTCGGCGGTGCCGGCGTGGGCAAGACAGTTCTGATTCAAGAGCTGATCAACAACATCGCAAAGGGTCACGGCGGCGTGTCCGTGTTTGCTGGCGTGGGTGAGCGTACCCGCGAAGGTAACGACCTTTATCACGAGTTCCTCGACGCAGGCGTTATTGCCAAGAATGATGCTGGCGAAGCCATCAGCGAAGGCTCTAAAGTGGCGCTGGTGTTCGGCCAGATGAACGAACCTCCTGGTGCGCGCGCACGTGTTGCTCTTTCGGGTCTGACCATGGCGGAATACTTCCGCGATGAGGAAGGCCAGGACGTTCTGTTCTTCGTCGACAACATCTTCCGCTTTACGCAGGCTGGTTCAGAAGTGTCCGCACTTCTCGGCCGTATCCCGTCGGCTGTGGGCTATCAGCCGACCCTGTCGACTGACATGGGTAACCTGCAAGAGCGTATTACTTCGACAACCAAGGGCTCGATTACCTCGGTTCAGGCAATTTACGTTCCTGCCGATGACTTGACCGACCCTGCGCCAGCAACTTCGTTTGCGCACTTGGATGCGACCACCACGCTGTCGCGTGCGATCTCCGAACTCGGCATTTATCCGGCGGTTGACCCGCTGGACTCAACCAGCCGCGTTCTTGAGCCGCGCGTTGTCGGCACCGAGCACTACGAGACTGCTCGCCGCGTTCAGGAAACGCTGCAGAAGTACAAATCGCTGCAAGACATCATCGCCATTCTCGGCATGGACGAGCTTTCGGAAGAAGATAAGCTGACCGTTGCGCGCGCGCGCAAGATCCAGCGCTTCCTGTCTCAGCCGTTCCACGTGGCCGAAGTCTTCACCAACATTCCGGGTCTGTTCGTACAGCTCGAAGATACGATCAAATCGTTCAAGGCTGTTGTTGATGGCGAATATGACCACCTGCCTGAAGCGGCCTTCTACATGGTTGGCGGCATCGATATGGCGGTCGAAAAAGCTAAGAAAATGGCTGAGGAAGCCTAAGCCGGGCCAAGGAAAAGACAATGGCACTGCACTTTGAACTCGTTACTCCGGCCAAGCTGGTCCGCTCGGAAGACGTCCATATGGTCGTCGTCCCCGGCACCGAAGGTGAATTCGGTGTACTGGAAGGCCATGCGCCTTTCATGTCGACCATCCGCGACGGTGCGGTTCAGGTTTACGCCAAGGAAGGCGTAGAACCTGAGTTGATCGAAGTGCGCGGCGGTTTCGCCGAAGTGGGCGAAAAAGGGCTGACAGTGTTGGCAGAAAAGATCGAAGAATAACCCTCCTCGACACAGATGAAATTGGAAAGGGCGGCCAATTGGTCGCCCTTTTTCGTTGGAATCTCCTTCACATTCGACGTTGCAACCGCCACATAACTATCGACGGAATTCCCCCAAAGGAGAGGATATTTGAAAATTGTTTCGACAATTGCCCTGGCAGGTGCACTTGCCATGACCACATCCCCGGCATTTGCAGATGGCCACGGCCACCACGAGCATGAGGCTGAAGCCGCCGAAGACGGTGTGCCTGGCCCTGAACAGGATCCCTATATCTGGCTGGAAGAAGCCCGCAGCGAAGAGGCGCTTGCCTGGGTACGGGCAGAGAACGAACGCACCTTGGCGCATATGGAAGCCGATCCGCGCTTCGAACAGCTTAAGAACGATGCTTTGGAAATCCTCGATAGCGAGGACCGCATTCCTTTCGTCTCCTTCCGCCCGGATGGCCTCTACAATTTCTGGCAGGACAAGGAAAACCCGAAGGGTCTACTTCGCCGGACAACTCTGGAAAGCTATCAAACCGATGATCCCGAATGGGAGATCATCCTTGACGTTGATGCCCTCGCAACGGCTGAAGGCATGGAATGGGTCTACAAAGGCTCATCCTGCCTGCCCCCGGCACTCAACAGATGCATGATTGCACTTTCGGATGGTGGCGAAGACGCGACTATACTGCGCGAATTTGACACCTCGTCGAAGGAGTTTGTCGAAGATGGATTTGTGCTGGATCAAAAGAGCCAGGGCGGCATCCAATGGGTCGATGAAGACACCATGCTCGTCACACGCAACTTCAGCGAAGAACTGCAGACCGAGAGCGAATATCCCTACACAACCCGCATCTGGACACGTGGCGCATCAATTGAGGATGCGCCGGAAATCTTCCGCGGAGAGAAGACCGATGTATCTTCGGGCGCCTATCTGCTTCGCGACAATGACGCGACGGTGCATGCCCGGATCGCGTATAGATCAGTCAGCTTCCATGAGGTCGAATACTACGTCGAGAAAGATGGCGAGTGGCTACGCCTTGATATTCCACTCAAAACATCGCCCTACGGCATTGTGGACGGCCACATTCTCTATTCGACCGATGTCGATTGGGAGGTTGATGGCCAAACCTTCCCGGCGGACAGCTTGATCGCGGTCGATCTGGAAGAATGGAAAGCCGATCCAAACGGCGCGAAGAAAACGCTGGTATGGGCTCCCGCTGAACGCCAGACGAAACGCGGCGGCGCTATCACGGGCAATTCGCTATTCGTGGGCATGCTCGACAATGTCGTTGGCAAGGTCGTCCAATTCGATTTCGAAGATGGCGCGTGGGTCAGCAAGCAGGTTGATCTGCCAGACAATGCAACCGTAGGCATTGCGGCATCGTCTTCTGAAACCGACCAGATCATGTTCACGGTTACGGATTTCCTCAATCCTACCACGCTGTATTATTCGGACGGCGGCACTCCACTGGCGCTCAAGCAGTCACCCAGCCGATTTGACAAGGCGGGTATGGAAGTCGAGCAGCACGAGGCCACGAGCGCTGACGGGACCAAGATTCCTTATTTCATCGTCAAGCCAGAAGGTATGGAGATGGACGGCATCACAGCAACGCTGATGACCGGTTATGGAGGCTTCCAGGTTCCGCGCCTGCCCGGCTACCTTGGCACGACAGGCAAGCTGTGGCTTGAAAATGGCGGGGCCTATGTGCTGGCAAACCTGCGCGGGGGCGGTGAATTCGGCCCCGGCTGGCACCAGACCGCGATCCGCGAGAACAAGCAACGCACATGGGATGACTTTATCGCTGTCGGTCAGGATCTGGTCGACAAGGGCTTCACCTCGCCTCAGCACCTCGGCATTCAGGGAGGCAGCCAAGGCGGATTGCTGGTCGGAACCGCCTTCACACAGCGCCCTGACCTGTTCGGCGGCGCAATCGTGCAGATCCCATTGTTCGATATGCTGCGCTATCACCTGATCGGGCGCGGCGCCTCGTGGATCGGCGAATATGGCGATCCACGCATTCCAGAGCAACGCGCATGGATCGGGGGTTACTCTCCCTATCAGAAGATCGTCGAAGGCGTGGACTACCCCACTCCGTTCCTATGGGCATCGACGGCAGATGACCGCACCCATCCTGCGCACGCGCGCAAGGGTGCAGCCAAGCTGAAGGAATTGGGCCAGCCTTACTTCTACTTCGAAGACATGACTGGCGGGCACTCGGGCGGCGTCGATAATGAACAACGCGCGAAGCTACAGGCGCTGCAATATGTCTATCTCATGCAACAGCTGATGGACAGTGGTGACGGCGAGTAAGTTACTGAAAAACAAATGCATAAGGGCGGCCTGTTCGGGTCGCCCTTTTCATTTGGGGGTTACTCGGCAACCGGAATCAGCACCTCGTTACGACGATATTGGGGCGGCACCATCGGGCTGTCATAAAAGGCATATTCAGGCGCGCCGATCGCTTCGATATCCTTCTCATTCATCCATTCGCGCAGAATGACCTCGGCCCGTTCCAAATTGCGGCTGCTCGAGGCGCCGGCAAACCGAACCACAGCCATCCTGCGCGCAGGAACTTCGGACAACGTGATGTCCTCTGCCGCTTCTGGCAGTGTCTCCAAGGTGTATTTGCGGGGCATCACGAACCGCGTGCGCCATGCCCCCTCTTGGCCGGGATCCTGCATCACAGGTGATGTCATCGCGATCTCTTCGGTTTGATCGACGATAACCGGAGAAGTCATGGCGATAGCTTCGCTCTGATCATCGCCCTGGTCGCGGCGAGGCCGTTCTTGAGCGAAAATGTAAGCGGCAAGGCGGCGGAAACCCGCATTCAGCGCTCTGCCCCGTTCGCCGCGATGGGTGACTTCAGCGACCAGCATAGGCTCATACTGACGAACCTCAAATCGATCCTCTTCAACCAGCGCTTGATACGCTGGCTGCTCCTCATCCTCCTGAGCGTGGGCGGGCGCAAAGACGAGCCCCGCGGCTGCAGCTCCAGCCAATGCCAAGAACACTTTCCCGAATGCCATACGAATCCCCTTCGTCTTGAGATTTCAAGCGAATGAGAAGCGTATTGGTTCCATCTTTGCACTGACCCGTCAGCTAACCCGGATAACCTTGCGCGGTTCGTCGCATAAGCAGCACCGATCGAGTGTTTAACTCAAAAAGAACCATCTTTCGAAAGTCCGAATTAACTCAGAAAATCCACGATTTGTTTCCGCGGGGGTTATGGTTTTGTTGGAGAAAGTCGATGGTATACGCCCCAAATGAGAATGTGACTGACGCAATCAAGCGTGCCGGTCTGCCTCGGAATCACGATATTCACTGGTCCAAAGCGCGCAAGGAAGAGGTTGTGCAAGCCGTACGAGAGAAGCTGATAAGCTTCGACGAAGCGCGGTGGCGCTATCTGCTGAGTCACGCGAGTTCCGCCAGTGGGAACAGCAGGTGGATGCCCGCCACGCACAGAAGGTCACTCCAAAACAACCGCTGGAGCTGCGCAATCGCGAGCTGGCCAGAGGCGGAGAGTTGGAAGAAGCCTGAGGTTTAGTCCGACAGGGTCGCAGCTACCAAGGGTCGCAACCCGTATCGTCACGCTAGCCGCCTGATCGAACGCACTATTTCCTGGTCGGTGCGTGAAAGTCAGGCGGCTTGGAGCTGACCCAATTCACGAATTTGGCAATCTCCGGATGGGCGCGGATCGCCCCCTGATCTGCGCCCATTCTTGCAAGTTCGGCATTGGTAAAGTTCGCGTGGATCGCCTTGTGGCAGATCGGATGGATAGCCACAGTTTCGCGGCCCTTCTTCGCCTTCGGAACCGTGTGGTGCCACTGCATAAGCGTTTCGAACGGACGTTCGCACAACCAGCAGGTGAGGCAAGCGGCTTCGCTCACACGCGCCTCAATCTTTCTTCGCCGCTTTCTTCTTCTTCATCGCGTCGTGAAACCGGTCCGCCCAGCCGGGCTTCACGATCTGCTCTCCACGCACCATGCGCAGGTCCCCGTCGCCAACGTCACGGCTGACCGCGCTGCCCGCAGCCACAATGGCATCCGCACCGATCTTTACCGGCGCGATAAGCGAACTGTTCGATCCAATGAAGGCGCGCGGGCCAATCTCGGTCTTGTATTTGAAATAGCCGTCGTAATTACAGGTAATGGTGCCCGCACCGATATTGGCGTTTTCGCCCACTGTTGCATCACCCAGATAGGTGAGGTGGCTGGCCTTTGCCCCGGGGCCGAGCGTCGCTTTCTTCATCTCCACGAAATTGCCGACAAAGGCATTCTCTTCCAGCACTGCCCCCGGGCGCAGCCGAGCAAAGGGGCCGACTTGCGCGCGCGTACCTATATTCGCGCCTTCGATATGGCTGAAGCTCTTGATCCATGCCCCATCGGCGACCGTAACGCCCGGACCGAATACGACATTAGGCTCAACCATAACGTCGCGGCCCAGCCGGGTGTCATGGCTGAAGAAGACGGTTTCGGGCGCGACCAGCGTTGCGCCATCGGCCAGCGCGGCTTCACGGCGCGCAGCTTGCCACGCAGCTTCGGCAGCAGCCAATTCGCCGCGGCTGTTGATCCCGGTTACTTCGCTCGGATCATCGCATACCACCACCGCGCAAGCCCGGCCGTCTCCGATCGCGATATTGACGATATCAGGCAGGTAGTATTCACTCTGCGCATTGTCATTGCTGACCCGCGCGAGCAGCGCGAACAGATCTTCGCTCCTGGCGGCGAGTAGGCCAGAGTTACACAGACTGCAGGCACGCTCTTCCTCGCTAGCATCCTTGAATTCGATCATTTTGGATATGCTGCCAGCATTGTTGGCAATGACGCGGCCATAATGCCCTGGATCGGCGGGCTCGAAGCCCAAAACCACACAAGCGGGCTCATCTGCGCCATGCAGACGCTCCAGCATCGAGCGCATTGTTTCTGCGCGAACGAATGGGACATCTCCGTAAAGCACCAGCACATCACCGCTAAAGCCGGTGAGCGTATCCTGCGCATTCTGCACAGCATGGCCTGTGCCCAGTTGTGGCTCCTGCGGGACGGTTTCAGCCCGACCTCCAACCGCCCGCGCAATCTGATCTGCCTTGTCGCCGACCACGACGACGGTCTGTTTCGGTGCCAGCTCGTCCAGCGATGCAAGCAGATGGTCAAGCATCGCCCGTCCAGCAATCGGGTGCAGCACCTTGTGCAGGTCGCTCTTCATTCGTGTGCCCTTGCCCGCAGCAAGAACGATCGCAGCTAAATCACTCATATGAGCGATATGGCACCAAACGCTTGCGGTTTGAAGAACCATCCTCCACGGCGCGGTGCATGACTGATTTTCCCTTTGATGGTGTCGGGTTCGATCTCGACGGGACCTTGCTCGACACATTTCGTGATTTGGGCGCAGCGGTGAACCATGCGCTCAAGCTAGGCGGCATGAAACCCGTGCCCGTGGACAGTTCGAAAGACCTGATCGGCGGTGGGGCAAAGATCATGCTGGCAAAGGCGGTCGAGGGACAGGGCGGTATGCCCGAAGACGATTTCCGCGCGCTCTATAAGGAGATGCTGCGATATTATGCGGAGCACAACGCGGTCTATACAGCTCCATACCCACATGCCGAAAGCGTGCTTGATGAACTCACGATGCGCGGTGTCAAAATGGCGGTGGTGACCAACAAGTTTGAAGAGTTTGCGACCAAGGTGCTGACAGAGCTTGGTCTGGCTCACCACTTCGTAGGGATCATTGGCGGGGATTCGATGGGGCGCGGTGAGGATGGCAAGTTTCTCGCCAAACCTGCACCTGATCCGGTGATTGAAGCCCGGAAAAGATGCGAAGCGCAACGTTTCGTATTTGTCGGCGACTCGACCTATGATGTAAAAGCCGCGCAAGGAGCGGGTGTACCGGTTGTCGCTGCAGCCTACGGCTATTGCGATCTGCCGGCACAGGATCTGGGCGCGGATGCGGTTATTGATTCGCTCAAAGCGCTGATTCCGGCTCTGGAAGCGCTCTGAGACGCACGATTGCCGCTACGGAATACAGCCTCGCTGCAACCGCCTGTTGCAACGCAGCAAAGAAAGTGCCACGCAGGCCGCATATTACGTAAACGGAAGGCCTGAGGCGGCCGGATAAGCAGGAGAGGATCCCCCATGAGCATCAACTTCAAGGACAAAGTAGCCATTGTAACCGGCGCTGGCGGCGGTCTGGGCCGTGAGTATGCGCTGGAACTGGCACGTCGCGGTGCGAAGGTCGTGGTGAATGACCTTGGCGGTTCGCGGGATGGCACAGGCCATTCGGACATGGCGCTGAAAGTGGTCGAGGAAATCGAGGCCATGGGCGGCGAAGCCATGTCGAACGGCGGTTCTGTCACTGAATACGAACAGATGGAAAAGATGGTCGCCGACGCCAAACAGAAATGGGGCGGCGTGCATGTCTTGATCAACAATGCCGGTGTGCTTCGCGATAAGACCTTCGCAAAGATGAGCCCGGAAGATTTTGAGTTTGTGTTGAAGGTACACCTGACCGGCTCAGCGTTCGTCACCAAGGCATGCTGGGAAACCTTCCGTGAGCAAGCCTATGGCCGTATCTTGATGACAGCATCGTCGACCGGCCTGTTCGGCAACTTTGGCCAGGCTAACTATGGCGCAGCGAAACTGGGTCTGGCTGGCCTCACCAAGACGCTTCAGCTTGAAGGCGCGAAGTACAACATTCGCGTGAACACGCTGTCGCCGGTTGCGGGTACACGCATGACGGAAGACCTTTTCCCGGAAGAAGCATTCAAGCTATTCGATCCGGTCAACGTTGTTCCTGCTGCGCTGTTCCTGGTCAGCGAAGATTCGCCCACCAACGCAATCGTTGGCGCGGGCGCAGGCGGCTATCACAGCAGCTGGACCGTTATGAATGATGCGGTTTGGCTCAAGGAAGAAGACCGCACAGTCGAAGGCTTTGCCGCGAACTGGGACAAGATCAGCGAATTCTCGAACCTCACTGCCCCGCAATCGGGCAGCGAACAGAGCGGTAATATCCTGAAAGCGATGCAGAAAGTGCTTGGCGCAGACGCCGCACCGTCCAGCGCACGCGGATAATTCTCGCTGTAGAGCTGAATGTTGCGCTGACTGCGCTGGTAATCGGCTCTGCCCTGCTCACACTGTCGGCGTTCTGGACTCCGATCCGCTGGGCCGTTGTCCAGCCTCTGCCGCAGGATCTTCAGGCCCGTCTGCCGATAACAGCAGCGGCAACGTAATACTCGATAACTTCGAGTTGGACCGGAAAGGGCTCGTGCCTAGGCGCGGGCCCTTTTTCCTTAAGGCTTAGATATCGATTGCCCTCACCAGCCGCCGTTCGATCGGCGCCAGCACGCCGGCCAGCTCGTGCCCGCGCTTTAATACCTGGCCTTGTTCGCCAAACAGCGCCCACATGCCTTGTTTGCCGCGCAAGGCAGGGCGTTTCTCGATCCGTGTTTGAGGTTGCTCGGCTGTGCGCCGAAAGGCCGCAAACACCGCTACGTCCTTGGTGAAATCCATCGCATAGTCACGCCATTCACCGGCCGCGACCATTCGGCCATAGAGATCGAGAATGCGTTGTAATTCTTCGCGGTCAAATGCAATCTGGTTTGGAGCACGTCCGGGAAACGCGACGACTGATCCAGCCATCCCCGAACGCATACGAGAATTCATCAATCGTCAGTCCCGCTGCGTTGTGGGGGCACATTGAGCTCGTGTTCGGCCTTCAATGCTTCGATCTCTGCTTTCAGGACTTTCAATTCAACTTCCAGCTTTTCGATGCAATCGATGCGATTGCCTTCAGCATCTTCGCATTCCGGCGTAATGCCATAAGGAACAAACTCGCGCATCCATTCCTCGGCCGGGATCAGGGTCGAGCGTGCCTTGAACCCCACCATGGTTGCTCCCGCAGGGACATCTTCCACAACAACTGCATTTGCACCGACGCGTGCACGCTCACCCAAGGTGATCGGACCGATGATTTGCGCGCCCGAACCGATGATGACATTGTCCCCGATGGTGGGATGGCGCTTGCCCCCCACGCCGTTGGTCGGGTTTGTCCCACCTAATGTCACATTCTGGTAGATCGTGACATTGTCACCGATTTGCGCTGTTTCTCCAACCACCGTGAAACCGTGATCGATAAAGAAATTCTTCCCGATTTCCGCCCCGGGGTGAATATCGATTGCTGTCAGAAATCGCGAAAAATGGTTCACGAACCGCGCTAGAAAATAAAGCTTGGCTTCGTACAACCAATGCGCGACGCGGTGGAGCCCCAGCGCCCAAACACCTGGATAAAAAAGGATTTCCCAACGCGAACGCGGTGACGGATCGCGCGCCTTGACTGAGTCCAGATAGCCTTTGAGCTGGTCGAACATATTCAAATACTCCCACCAAACAGCCTTTAAAGCAAGCGTGCCTGCTCCGGGCCCCGTGTGCCTTCTAATGCGTCCCGCCACAGCGACATGGTGGCAGGGGCTTTGCGTTCAAGGCTCAAACGATCAATTGCAACCACGAGTCGCTCAATTCCCGCGAAGCTGCGCTCCGCCCGTGGAACCAGATAATCGACAGCTCCATCAGCCAGTGCAAGCCCGCGCTGAACAGCGATCGCTTCGATCAGATGCGCCGCCATATCGTCATCCGGCACACCAATCTCAAGCTGCAACGAACCACTCAGGCGGGATTTCAAATCGGGCAATGTGATGTCCCACGGCTGGCGATTTGAAATCAATAGAAGCGGCTCACCCGATTCCTGCGCGCGGTTCCAACGGTGGAAAAGTTCCGCTTCATCCCAGGCGTCAGCACCATCGACTACCGCTATGCCCTGCCCCAGCGCCCATTTGCCGAACAGGCTTTTTCCGGAACGTTCAGGTCCGGTGAGGACCGCCGTGTTGAAGGGCCAGCGCTCGGGCTTCAATAGCGCTTCATAGGCCGCCTTATTGGCGTTCCCAATCACTATGCGAGAAGGGTCGCCTGAACCGGAAAGTGATAATGGAAGCGCAATCTGTGACGGCATGGTGGGGCTCTTTCGAACCTATCGACTGATTGCGAGCGCGTCTGCGCCTTGCGTCACATTATAGCCGCGCTCTCGCAGGCCCTGCGCCAATGCATCAAGCGATCCGCCAAAGCTGACACGCATGACCGAAGTGCCGCCAAACGCGAGGCTGGTTGTTGCCGCTCCGCGAACGCCGGGCACACTGCGCACCGCAGCCAATGTCGCGTCGATCGAGGCCGCATCGGGGCTGCCAAATTGGACGACATAGGAACTGACGATTGCGGGTTCGGTCGCGTTCGGCGCGACTGCGGGAGCTGTCGGATCCAGCTCTCCGGCTGTAATGGCCGCTTCTCGGCTTTGGATCGCTCGCCCGATTTCGATCAGCCGTGCCAAAGCGGGATCCATCTCAGCCGTCGTACTGATGTTCAAAGTCGGGTCTGGCCGCAATACACCTGCGGCCAAAGCTGCTTCGAAAATGCTGTCCATACGTGACACTGCTTCAGATAGCATTTCGGGCAGTTCCGCCGGCGATACCGCGTCCATGGTAAAACTGTCGAGATAGCGGTTATCCGGGCCGTAGCGCGCAGTGAACGTCCCCTCTACGGGCCCGCCCGGGTAAGAATACTCAAGCCGCGCGACCGGCACGAGCACATCGGCGGCTGCAAATTGATCGAGGATCACGCGCCACCAGGTTCGGCTGCGGCGCATGCTCTGCCCATGGTTGAGCAGCAGCAAGTCTCCACCGGCGCCAGCAGGGCGAACATAGTTGATGCGGCTGGTGCCCGGATTGAATTCCGCCCAGGCCCGCTGCCACGGATTGCGAACTTCATACATGGTGTAGGTGCCCGCACTCGCAGTCACCGGCAGCAAGAGCATCGGTGCAGACGACCGACCACGTGAACCACCGCCAAGGTACTGGCCTGCGCGATTGCGATCAAAAATAACGCCGAGGCTGGCACGGTAGCGGCGCGGCCCGATGAGTTCCCGCTCGATCACGATGGCCGAGACCATACCGTCAATCTGCGAATCCGGTAGGTTCGGCCCACCAATCTTCGCCCAAGCATCGCGCTGAGCCTTGCGCCAGCCGGCTGCGCGCGCCTCTTCAGCGGTGTCACCGCGCACGTCGACCTCAATTCCTGTCACATCGATGTCACTGCTCGACGCGACCGGCGCAATTCCGCGATCCCCGGTGACCTGTGCTGTCAGCGCAGCAAGGCCCGCGACAAGCGCGATTACGCCGAGAATCGCAACCACAATTGTGCGGCTTGGAAGCGGTTGCGTAAGGCGCATGAAGGCAGATGATACAGTCATAGGGGAAAAGCTGATGCCTTTTGCCCAAAGGCGAGTGGAATTCCAAGCTCGAAAGGCTAAAGAGGTGGACATTATGGCCAATAACACACCGCCCGAAAGCTATACTTACGAAGACGCAGGCGTCTCGATTGATGCCGGCAACCGCTTGGTCAAGGCGATCGGTTCCCTGGTGAAAGCGACAATGCGCCCTGGTGCGGATGGCGAAATCGGCGGATTTGGCGGCTTTTTCGACCCCAAGGCGGCTGGCTATAAAGACCCTCTACTGGTTGCGGGCAACGATGGCGTCGGCACCAAGCTGAAGCTGGCGATCGATCACGACCGGCATGACACAGTCGGGATCGATCTGGTCGCCATGTGCGTCAACGATCTGATCGTGCAAGGCGCAGAACCGCTGTTCTTCCTGGACTATTTTGCCACCGGCAAGCTGGAAAATGGGGTTGCGGAACGCGTGATTGCGGGCATCGCCGAAGGCTGCAAACAAGCGGGATGCGCGTTGATTGGCGGGGAAACTGCTGAGATGCCCGGCATGTATGCCGCAGGTGATTATGATCTGGCTGGATTCTGTGTTGGCGCGGTTGAACGCGGCGAACAGCTGACCGGAGAGAAAGTTGCGCCGGGCCATATGTTGATCGGGCTTGCTTCCTCGGGCGTGCATTCGAACGGGTATTCGCTGGTGCGGCGTCTTGCTGCCGACAAGGGATGGAAACTGGATCGCCCTGCCCTGTTCGATTCAGATCGACTGCTGATTGATACGCTGATCGAGCCAACGCGAATCTATGTCACATCGCTGCTGCCGCTGGTTCGCGAAGGGTTGATCGACGGAATGGCGCATATCACCGGCGGCGGATTGCTTGAAAACATCCCGCGCGTTCTGCCCGAAGGCGCGCATGCGATGGTCGATGCCGATAGCTGGGAGCAGCCCCGGCTGATGGCCTTCCTGCAAGCGCAGGGGAATATCGAACCGGCGGAAATGGCGCGTACCTTCAATGGCGGCACCGGAATGGTGCTTGCGGTTGCGCCGGATCATCAGGATGCTGTCCTTACCCGGCTGGCAGATGCAGGCGAGAATGCCTTCACCATCGGCACAATCGAAGCGGGCGATCGGGGCTGCACCGTCAAGGGCAGCCAAGGGACATGGTCGGCCACGACCGACTGGGAAGCAAAGCACCTTGCCTAAGGCAAAGGTCGCCATTTTTATTTCCGGCAGCGGCACTAATATGGCCGCGCTGCTTTACGCCAGCAGGCTGCCAGATTGCCCCTATGAAGTCGTTCTAGTCGCCAGTAACCGGCCAGGCGCAGACGGGCTTTCGTTGGCTAGAGCCGAAGGCATTGCGACCTTTGCCCATTCGCACAAAGGCTTGGAGCGCGCCGATCACGACGCGGTGATGGAGCGCGCGGCGCAGGATGCGGACGCGGACTATATCGTTCTGGCCGGATACATGCGCATCCTGTCCGAAGAGTTTGTCTCGCGCTGGACGGGCAAGATAATCAATATCCACCCTTCGCTGCTGCCCAAATACAAAGGGCTAAACACGCATGCACGTGCGATTGAGGCTGGCGACAGGCATGGCGGCGCGACCGTTCATCTGGTGACGCCGGAACTCGATTCAGGCGCAATCCTTGAGCAGGTAAAAGTCACCATTCTGCCCGAAGACACGCCTGACACGCTCGCCGAGCGGGTCAAGCTGGCTGAGTATCAGCTCTACCCCCGCGCACTGGCAAGCTATGTAGCCCGGGCAGCCCAGGTCACCGCCTGAGCGTGGGTGTGCTGCCTCCAGAGCGCCCGCACCCATTGGCGCGGACGCCCTTGGTCGACAAAGCCTGCGCCGCGCTGGAATTAGGATGGGCTAAAGGTGTGGCCCCACCTTCTATTGATCCCAATGATCTGTGGCGCCGCGCCGCCAAGGGCACCAGAATCGCTGCTGAACATGGCGGACGAAGCCAAGAGGACGTGATCGATTTTCGCGAACGGTTGATTGCTTTGTGCAGCGCCGTATCTGCTGAATCCAAACTCAATGCGCTTGGCAAAACCATGGCGCATGGTCAGATCGTACGGGTAATCAAACAGCGGCTGGGTCTGGGGCAACTTTGGTCGAACAAGCCTGAATTGCTGAAAACTGAACTGGCGCCGCCGATCATAGTGATTGGCCAAATGCGCAGCGGGACAACGCGTATTCACCGCTTGCTGGCGGCTGACCCGGCACACAGCGCCACGCGGTTTTGCGACAGCTGGAACCCGGTGCCACGAAGGCCTGATATGCGTCCGCTATCGGGCGCGATGATGCTCGCGATAGCGCGAAAGCTCGACCCTTGGATTGATGCGCTCCACCCGATGGGTTCACGGCGCGCTGAAGAGGAACTCGGCTGGCTTGCAAGCGCATTTGGTCACAGTACCTATGACACGCAATGGCATGTGCCGAGCTTCACGCGTTTTTGCGAAGAATGCGACCCTTCACCGCTTTATCGCGAATTTGCCAGAATTTTGCGCATCGACGCCGCGCATCACGGCAATGCCGACAAGCCCCGCGTGTTGAAGGTTCCACAGATCGCCGAAGAACTGCCGGCTCTGCTTGCACAATTCCCCAATGCCCGGTTGGTGGTGGCGAACCGTCATGACGAGGATGTCTTGCACAGTTCGATGTCAGTAGTAGCCAATCAGATGGCGATCCAGTCGGACGAAGTAGACCTTGAGTGGATCGAAGCCGAATGGCGTCGCAAGCTGGAGCTGCGCCATTCGCGCGTCCAGGCAGCGCTTGCAGATTTCAATGGCACAGTCGCGCATGTCCATTTCGATGAGCTGGGTGCCGATTGGGAAAGCGAGATTGCGCGCATCTATCGCGAACTCGATATCGAGCTGACGCCGCAGGCGAGCGCTAAAATGCTCAAGGAAATGACGAGCAGCAAAGGCGGCGCGCACAGAGCGCACGCCGCCCAGTTGCAAAGGTTCAAATCAGGAAAACCGGTTTAGGGGACTTTGCCGATCCCCGGCAGGAACGCACCGACCCGCTTGCGATACTCGGCATATTCCTGGCCAAAGACATCCAGCAAATCTCGCTCCTCATAGGCAATCCCGATCACGATGTAGATCGTGAACCCGGCGGCCATGAAGGCATGACTGTATGTCATGTCAGGCGTCGCCCAAAGCCCCAGGAAGAAGCCGGTGTAAAGAGGGTGACGCACCAGCTTGTAGAACAGCGGCGTACGCATCTGCGGCGGCGATGCATTCTTTCCCGTGAGATTGTGCCAAGCCTGCTGCAATCCGAACAATTCGAAATGATTGAGCAGGAAAGTCGACAGCAGCAGGATCGCCCAACCAAGCCAGAACACAGCCCAGATTGCCGTGCGCGCTGCTTCGTTCTGGATCGACCAGATGGTTCCTTCGATCGGGTGCCAGTAATGAAATAGTGCGCCCAATACCAAAACAGTAGCAAGCAGGTAAAAGCTGCGCTCGACCGGCGCAGGAATTACCTTTGTCCACGCTTCCTTGAAAGTGGGGCGAGCCATTACGGTGTGTTGAACGCCAAAAAGTGCAATCAGGCCGACATTGACCAACAGAGCAGTAGCCAATGGACCTTCGCGTCCCTTGTCGACTGTTAGCGGCATGAAATCGAACGCGCCGACCCAGCCGATCAGAAAAAGTAGAGCCGCAACGGCGGCGGTATAAAATGTCAGTGAAACCAACATCAACAGCAATCTGCCCATGATTCCCTCCCCCAGAATCATTCAGGTGACCCAAATCAGGATAGCTGATTGTGTCTTGCAGCGCGAATCCAGCGCTCAAGCCCCTGAATCGAAAAGGCCCCGCAGCATTTCTGCTGCGAGGCCTTTTCAAATACGCCTTGTAAGCGCGCTTAACCGACGATTTCTTCGGGTTTGAAGAAGAAGTCGATTTCGATCTTCGCATTCTCTTCGCTGTCCGAACCGTGGACCGAGTTTTCGCCGATCGACAGTGCGTGTTCCTTGCGGATGGTGCCTTCAGCGGCTTCAGCAGGATTAGTCGCACCCATGATGTCGCGATTGCGTTTCACAGCGTCTTCACCTTCGAGGACCTGAACAACAACCGGCTCACTCATCATGAAATCAACCAGCTCACCGAAGAAAGGACGCTCGCTATGAACCGCGTAAAAGCCTTCGGCCTGCTCGCGGGTCATGTGAATGCGCTTCGATGCGACAACGCGCAGGCCCGCGTCTTCGAGCATTTTTGTGATCGCACCGGTCAGGTTACGCTTGGTCGCGTCCGGCTTGATGATCGAGAATGTGCGGGTAACCGCCATGGCATGTGTTCCTTGCGAATATTTGGGGGTAATTTTGATTGCGCGCGCCACTAGCGCCGAGTTGCGTCAACTGCAAGCCCTAGCGAGCCTAGCGCCCTGCTCCGGCCCCTGCCTGCCAACGCCCGTTCTCATCCTGCTTGTGGATCTCGCGCTCAACATTTTCGGCGTCGTCCAGTTCTCGCCACAACCCGCGTGCAGCCTCCGTTGCTTCGGAATCAAAAAGCAGCAGCGCGCGCTCAAATTTCAGGGCTTCAGAGCGCCATTTCCCATCAACGAACATCACCATGCTAGCGCCATTCGCCGCATCCATGCTGTCCGATAGCAAGATTGGCTGATTGTTTGCATGAGCTGCATCGGCCTGACCATTGGCGAGGAATTCTTCTGCGCCCCCGCCGCGCCACAATTCCTTGCCGATCGCTGCGCGCTGACCGGGATTGTCACTGACAATCAGCAGCCGCTTGCCCGCTTGCAAGACCTTGCGGGCCAACATGACCGCGACCTGTTCTACCGGGTCACGGCTGAGCTGGTAGAAATCAACTCTCGCGCTCATCCCGTCGATCCCTTGCTCCTGCGGCAACGCTCCGAACAATAGAGCACATTGTCCCAGTCACGTTCCCACTTCTTGCGCCAGGTGAACGGTAGCCCGCAATGCGCACAAGTCTTGCTGGGCAGCTCGGACTTTTTGCGCATACGGGCCATCAGAAGCTGGCTTACCCCTCAGCCGTGTTGCGAATAAACGCATCAAGCAAGCGCGTGCCATAACCGGTTGCCCCCTTGTCCCACGTGCGGCCCGCCTTGTCAGAGAAAACCATGCCGGCGATGTCCAAGTGCGCCCAAGGCGTGTCGTTTTCGATGAAACGCTGCAGGAATTGCGCCGCCGTGATCGATCCGCCTTCGCGCGGGCCGATATTCTTCATGTCGCAGATCGGCGAATTGATCAGCTTGTCATATTCTGGGCCCAGCGGGAGGCGCCACAATTTGTCACCAACCTGCTTGCCCGCCGTAGCCAGTTCATCGGCCAGATCATCATCGTTGGCAAACATACCCCCATATTCCTTGCCCAGTGCGATGATCATCGCGCCAGTAAGGGTCGCC
Source organism: uncultured Altererythrobacter sp. (assembly GCF_913057185.1). NCBI lineage: Bacteria > Pseudomonadati > Pseudomonadota > Alphaproteobacteria > Sphingomonadales > Erythrobacteraceae > Altererythrobacter > uncultured Altererythrobacter sp. The sequence goes on along the minus strand of NZ_CAJXNK010000001.1, from coordinate 1,109,529 downwards.
AGGTCGACAATCCGCGAAGGCTTGAAGGTGCGCTGCGTCCAAGTCAGCGCGTCGCACAACACAAGCCGCCCTTCAGCGTCGGTATTGAGCACTTCGATCGTCTGTCCGCTCATCGAGGTCACAATGTCCCCGGGGCGCTGCGCATTGCCATCCGGCATATTCTCGACCAGCCCGACCACGCCGACGATGTTGGCTTTGGCTTTGCGCTTTACCAGAGCGAGCATCGCGCCCGCCACTGCCCCAGATCCGCCCATGTCCCATTTCATATCCCACATGCCGACAGGCGGCTTCAACGAAATGCCGCCAGTGTCGAATGTTACGCCTTTGCCGACAAATGCGATCGGCGCATCGCCGTCCTTGCCGCCATTCCATTTGATCGCAAGCATACGTGAAGGCTGAGTGCTGCCCTGCCCTACTCCGAGCAGTGCGCCCATGCCGAGCTCTGCCATCTGGTCTTCGTCAAGCACTGTCAGCTCAGCGCCTGTGCCTTCAAAACGCTTCTGGCACATCTCCACGAAGCTGACCGGATATAGCTTGTTGGCAGGTTCTGCGATCAAGTCTCGAGTGAATTCGACACCCTCGGCCACGGCCGCTGCTACATCCCAAGCAGCTTCGGTGCCTTCACTTGCACCCACCACAATCGCGCTATTCAGGGAGACTTTCTGCTCATCCTTCAGCTTCGTGCGATACGCATCATGCCGCCAGCTGCGCAGACGCAAGCCAAGCAAGACAGATGCGGTTTCCGCTGCGTTCAGGCCCGCTTCGCTCAGGTCCAGCACAATCTCGTTCTCACCCGAGGTCAGATATTTGGCCGCCAGAGCTGCACCTGCTTTTTCCAACGCCTCTTCGCGTTTGGTCGCGTCTGCGCCTGTATCCCCTGCCCCCGCGATTGCCACGCGAACCGTGTGATCGCAACGTTCAACGAAGCCTTCGAAAAACTGGCCGCCGCGCCCCTTGAAACGCGCCGCTTTCGCTCCGTTAGACAGCACAGGTTCAACTGCCGCCGGCATGCTGCCTTGATTGACGACATAAGCAATAAGGCCGGGATTAGAGGGTGAAGTGTCTGAGAATTTGATCTGCATGAAGGCTCCAGAACGATTGAATGCATGTTAGTCTGCGGCCAGTTAAACACCGTTGTGGAACGGTATGGCCAATCGCGATTGCGATTAGGCGCGAGCGGTGCGATAGGCAAGCCATGTCCCTGCCTTTGCAGCATTGCCTGCCTGCCCACTCACGTCTCAAATTGTCGCTTAGTGCGGTGCCCGCCGCGCTGGCTTTGTTCATGGGCGTACAGCCGGCGCTCGCGCAGGATGAAGCGGGCATCGCTCCCGACGCGCTGAAGCCGCTCGAAGAACAAGTCACCGAGCTTGATCCAGAGGCATTGCCGCCGGTTACAGACGGTCGGATCATCGCATTTGAAGCGGACAATCTCGATTACGACAACGAGAATGACGGCGAGGTCATAACTGCCAGTGGCAATGTGCTGCTTTCGAGCGAAGACCAATCTGTTCGTGCCGACAATATCCGCTGGGACCGTCAGAGCGGCACAATCTACGCCTCGGGCAATGTGCGCCTGGTCGATGAAAGCGGCAATCAGCTGTTGACGGATTCGCTCGAGCTGACCGAACGTTTCGAAGCTGGCGCGATCAACGAATTGCTCGTTTCGCTTCGGGCGGGCGGAAGATTGGCTGCGCGTGGCGGGCAGCGTGCAGCTGATGGCGATGTCATCTTGAACGATGCTGCATATACGGCATGTGCAGTCACCACTCTGGAAGGTTGCGATAAAACGCCCAGCTGGCGGATCACCGCCAAGCGGATAATCTACAATCCTGAAGACAGCACGGTCAGCTTTGACGGCGCCGTTTTGGAATTGTTCGGCGCACGCATTCTGCCCATGCCGGGCTTGGCGTTCCGAACCGACGGCAGCGCGATCTCCGGTTTTCTGGTTCCCGATCTAAGGATATCGGAATCGAACGGCGTGGAGGTCAGCGGCGAATATTATCTGCGGCTTGCCGACAACAAGGACCTGACGCTCGGCACGCGGTTCTTCACGCAGGCAACCCCGCTTGTGTCAGCGGAATGGCGCCAGCTGACCAAGAAGGGTGCCTATCAGATCAGCGGATATGGAACGCATAGTCGGCGTATCTCAACCTTTACCGGCAATCCGACGACAGAGCGCGATTTGCGGGGTTATCTGTTTGCGAACGGAAGATTCCAGTTCAATCCAGAGTGGAGCCTGACCGGATCAATCCGCCTCGCGAGCGACCGCACATTCCTGCGCCGCTATGACATCAGCCGGGATGACCGGCTGCGTTCGACTTTCAATATCGAGCGGACGAACGATCAGACCTATTTCTCGATAGCGGGATGGGCCACTCAGACATTGCGATTGGATGCGCGCCAGGGTCAGGTGCCGATGGCACTGCCCGCGATCGATTTCCGTCATCGCATGGCCGACCCGGTGCTTGGCGGCACAGTTGAGCTTCAAGCCAACACTCTGAGCCTGGTGCGTGACGAAGGCCAGGACACGCAGCGCGCGTTCGCCGGTGCGAGATGGGATCTGCGTCGACTCACAGGACTTGGTCAGGTTGTGACATTCAGCGCACTTGCGCGAAGCGATGTCTATCACAGCGATGAGAACGGTTTCACCACCACGGAAATCTATCGCGGCAATGAAGGCTGGGAAGGCCGCGCGATCGCGATGGGTGCGGTGGACGTCGAATGGCCATTCGTCGGCGAAGCTTTTGGCGGCACGCAAGTATTCAAGCCCCGGCTTCAGCTGGTCGCAAGCCCTGCTATTCGTAATCTTGAAATTCCCAATGAGGATTCGCGAGCGATCGATCTGGAAGACTCAAATCTCTTCGCGCTCAACCGTTTCCCGGGGTATGACCGCGTCGAAGATGGCGTGCGCTTAACTTATGGTCTCGATTGGGAATTGCAGCGTCCCGGCTGGCGCGTCAAAACCACAGTCGGTCAATCCTATCGCTTCGACACGCAGCGCGCGATTTTGCCCGATGGTACGGGATTGTCGGAACGCGTCTCGGACTTCGTCGGGCGTGCAGAGCTGCGCTTCAAAGACACAGTCAAGCTGACCCACCGCTTCCGCATCGACAAAGACAATTTCCAGGTGCGCCGCAATGAATTCGACGCGACTGTGGGTAACTCACGCACCTATGTCGAAGTGGGGTATCTGCGATTGAACCGCGATATCGAGGACTTTGAGGATTTGCAGGACCGCGAAGAATTGCGTGCCGCGGCCCGGGTCGCGTTCGCGCGGCATTGGTCCATTTTTGGATCGGGCATCGTCAACCTGACAGACCGCAATGAAGACCCCACGTTCTCAAGCGATGGTTTCGAGCCGATCCGCACAAGGTTGGGCATCGCCTACCGCGATGAATGCCTGGAATTCGGCTTCACTTGGCGGCGCGATTATGTGACTGCGGGCGACGCGGAACGGGGCGACACATTTCAGCTGACGTTTGCATTGCGCAATCTTGGCTTGCGATAAGTCGCGATAGCCCAGCTTCAACCGTTGGCAGGCGCGCTGAAAGCGGTTATCTGCCGCATGAATAGAGGGGGCCCAATCAGGCTCAGCTCGGGTTCAGCCAGTTTTTGCCAATTGGCGTGAATAGACGGGGCGAAGATTTCGCCAGCAAATGGATTGACTAAGTGACACGTAATATCTTGAAAAATTGTCTTGTTTCACTTGCAGCCTTGGCGCTTTTGCCGGCCTCTGCATCTGCGCAAACCTTGGATGACCCATTGGGCATTCCAGCTGATATTTCGCTGCTCGGCGAAGCTAACCCCAATGTCCGAACCGCAACTGCGATTGTGAATGGCCATGTCATTACCGGCACGGACATCGATCAACGTGTTGCTTTGGTGCTTTCCGCATCCAACAATCAGTTGTCGGAGGAAGAACTCGCGCGGCTGCGCATGCAGGTCTTGCGTAATCTGATCGATGAAACGCTGCAGATTCAAGCAGCGCAATCGCAAGAGATCGAAGTGACACAGGCGGAAGTAACCGACCGCTACAGTACCTTGGCGGTACAAAACTTCGGCCAGGAAACCGGCGCGATGGACGAATATCTGATTTCGATTGGTTCGTCGCCAGCTTCGCTCAAACGCCAGATCGAAGGCGAATTGGCTTGGTCGAACCTGCTTCGCCGCAACATTGCACCGTTTGTGAACGTGTCCGAGGAGGAAGTTAACGAGCTTCTCAAGCGGATGGAAGAATCGCGCGGAACCGAAGAATTTCGCCTTGCTGAGATCTTCCTTGCTGCAACACCTGAAAATGGCAACGCAGTGCTCGAAAATGGTCAGCAGATCATGCAACAACTCCGCCAGGGCGGTAGTTTCCAAGGCTACGCGCGTCAGTTCTCGCAGGCATCGACAGCGGCCACTGGCGGCGATCTTGGCTGGCTTCGCCTTGCACAATTGCGCTCGACCCAGCTCGAAGCGATCGTAAACGAAATGCAGCCGGGCCAACTGGTCGGCCCCGTCGAAATTCCGGGCGGCTTCTGGATTGTATATCTGGTCGACAAGCGTCAGGTGCTGATGGCTGATCCGCGCGATGCGGTGCTGAGCCTGAAGCAAATCTCGATCAGTTTCGAACCGGGAATCAGCGAAGAATTGGCGGCACAGCAAGTCCAGGCATTCTCGACCGGTGTTCAGAATATGCGCGGATGCGGTGATGCGGATGCGGTTGCAGGTTCTCTGGGAGCAAGTGTTGTAACCAATGACCAGATCCGGGCGCGTTCGCTGCCGGAGCAGCTGCAGAACATCGTGCTTAATCTTCAAGTTGGTCAGCCCACACCTCCATTCGGGTCTATCGAGGAAGGCGTGCGGGTTCTGATGCTGTGCGGTCGTGACGATCCTGAAGTGGTTGGCGGGCCAAGCTTTGATGATATGATGAACCAGCTCGAAGATGAACGGGTTAACAAACGCGCACAGCGTTACCTGCGCGATCTGCGCAATGACGCGTACATCGACTACAATTGAGCAGCACAGGCGAACACCTTCCTTTAGCGATATCACTCGGTGATCCATCGGGCATTGGGCCTGAAATCATCGTGCATGCGTGGCGCCAACGGTCAGAAATGGGGTTGAAGCCATTCGCCGTTGTTGGCGGTAGCGGAGTATTGCGCGCTGCGGCAGAAACGCTTGGTGTTGATTGTCCGATCACTCAGATCAGCTCGCTTTCACAGGCTAGCAACGTCTTTGATACCGCGCTGCCGGTGCTTGGTGACAAGGATGTCGCCTGTCACCCCGGCGCACCCAGCACCGCAGGCGCAAAGCTCGCGCTCACTTCACTGGAGCAAGCCACGCAGCTGGCCGTGGGCGGCATGGCAAGCGCTGTTGTGACCGCTCCGATCGCCAAGAAGCTACTCGAAGAAGTGGGCTTCCAACATCCAGGGCAGACCGAGTTTCTCGCGGCAGCTTGCGGATTGCCAGAGAATACCTCTGTGATGATGCTGGCCGGGCCAAGCCTGCGTACTGTCCCGCTGACAGTCCACTGCCCGCTGGCTGATGTTCCGAGCCTGATCTCGACCAACCTGATCGCCACACGCGGCCGCATTGTCGCCGCCGCATTGAAGCGCGACTTTGGCATCGAAAACCCCCGCATCGCCGTCACCGGGCTAAACCCGCATGCTGGTGAAGGCGGAAAATTTGGCCGCGAAGAGATTGAGACGATCGCACCAGCCATCGCTGAGTTGCAGAGCGAAGGGCTCAATGTAACCGGGCCGCATTCCGCCGATGCGATGTTCACACCGCGTGCCCGGTTGGGATATGATGCCGCGCTGTGCATGTATCACGATCAAGCGCTGATCCCTTTGAAAGCGTTGGAATTTGATGAAGGCGTGAACGTCACGCTGGGCCTGCCGATTATCCGCACATCGCCCGATCACGGAACCGCTTTTGACATCGCTGGCAAAGGCATCGCTGATCCGGGTGCAATGATCGCCGCGATCCGCATGGCCGGCGAAATGGCTGCGCGGCGCTACGCCCATGGCTGAGCTTCCTCCGCTTCGTGAAGTTATCGCCCGGCACGGGCTCAGCGCGTCCAAGGTGCTGGGGCAGAATTTTCTGTTCGATGCGCAATTGCTGGACCGGATAGCCGCCATTCCGGGGGATCTGCACGGCCAGTCTGTGCTGGAAATTGGTCCCGGCCCTGGCGGGCTGACCCGCGCCTTGCTGAAGGCTGGCGCGCGCGTTACCGCGATCGAGATGGACAGCCGATGCTTGCCTGCGCTGGCCGAACTCAGCGACGCATTTCCCGATCAGCTTTCCGTGATCGAAGGCGATGCGATGAAGATCGACCATGGCCAATTGATGGGCGGAGAGCCTTTCCACGTGGTGGCAAACCTGCCCTATAATGTGGGTACGGCGCTATTCGTAAGGTGGCTCGGTGGAGAGACTTGGCCGCAGCAATGGGTTTCGCTTACACTGATGTTCCAGCAAGAGGTCGCGCAGCGGATTGTCGCCAAGGAAGGCGGAGGTGCTTACGGGCGACTTGCTGTGCTGGCGCAATGGCGCAGTCAGGCCAGACTGGCTATGAAAGTGCACCGCAGCGCCTTCACACCGCCACCCAAAGTGATGAGCGCAATTGTTCATGTGACGCCGGTCAACGCACCAGAGGGTGTGAGTTCCCGCACGCTAGAACGTTTGACCGAGGCCGCCTTTGGCCAACGCCGCAAGATGCTTCGCCAAAGCCTCAAATCCGTGCCCGGAGCGCTAGAAGCCTTGGAAAAAATCGGAATCGATCCAACTCGCCGCGCGGAGACATTGAGTGTCGACGAATTCGTCGAACTTGCCCGCGAACTCAGCTAGCCTTCTTGACCAGCCGCCACTGATGCAAGAGCGGTTCGGTATAGCCAGACGGCTGCTCCACGCCTTTGAACACGAGGTCGCAGGCCGCGCGAAACGCTGGGGCATCTTCATTGCCTACCATCGGCTCGTAAAAAGGATCGCCTGCGTTCTGCGCGTCGACCTTGGCCGCCATACGGCGCAGACTGTCCATCACCTGATCCTTTGTCACCACACCGTGCAACAGCCAGTTCGCCATATGCTGAGAGCTGATGCGCAAGGTTGCGCGGTCTTCCATCAGGCCAACATCATTGATGTCCGGCACTTTCGAGCAGCCAACCCCTGCATCCACCCAGCGCACGACATAACCCAGTAACCCTTGGGCATTGTTATCCAGTTCCTCGCGCAGCTCGTCTTCAGACCAGTTGGTGCCTTCGGCCAACGGAATAGTGAGCAAATCATCGAGCGGCGGAACATCTGTGACATGCGCTTGCTCTGCAAACACATCACAGGCGTGATAGTGCAGCGCATGCAGGGTGGCGGCGGTGGGCGATGGAACCCAGGCGGTGTTCGCGCCTGCTTTCAGATGACCGATCTTCTCCGTCATCATCTGTTTCATCAAATCAGGCGCAGGCCACATGCCCTTGCCGATCTGCGCGCGCCCGGAAAGGCCATGTTTGAGGCCGATCGCAACATTGCGCTTCTCATAAGCGGCAAGCCACTTGGAGCCCTTGATCTCCCCCTTGCGCATCATCGGGCCCGCTTGCATCGAGGTGTGGATTTCATCGCCTGTGCGATCAAGGAAGCCGGTGTTGATGAACACCACGCGGTCTTTCACTGCATGGATACAGGCGCCGAGGTTCGCGCTGGTGCGGCGCTCTTCGTCCATCACGCCAACCTTGATCGTGTGACGCGGCAGGCCGAGCAGATCCTCGACCGCATTGAACAGGTCATTGGTGAAGGCGCATTCTTCCGGCCCGTGCATCTTGGGCTTCACAATGTAGATGCTGCCGTGTTTCGAGTTGCCGTATTTCGCGTGACCTTCAACATCCAGTGTGCTGATCGCACTCGTGAAGACCGCATCCATAATGCCTTCGGGCACTTCCCCGCCAGTGGCCAACCGGATCGCCGGATTGGTCATAAGATGGCCGACATTGCGCACGAACAACAAGCTGCGCCCGGGGAGGCTCTGGTTGTTCCCGCCCCGGTCAGTGTATGGCTTATCATCAGACAGTTGGCGGGTCAGCGTGCGGCCGCCCTTGTCAAAGCTTTCCTGCAGATCGCCGCGGATCACGCCCAGCCAATTGGTGTAGGCGAGCAGCTTGTCCTCGGCATCGACCGCCGCGACAGAATCCTCGCAATCGGCAATTGCTGTGAGCGCGCTTTCGATGATGATGTCCGCAATGCCAGCTTTATCCGTCTTGCCGACCGGATGTTCAGCATCGAACACAACTTCGATGTGCAAACCATTGTTCTGGAACAGCAAGCCACGTTCTGTCTTGCCGACATATTGACTTTCATCCTGCAATTTTCCGTCGTTCTCGTCCGCCAGATCTGCCCAACTCTGGTCCACGAGCGGCAAAGCGGAATCGAGAAATTCGCGACCGCGTGCAATCACTGCGTCGCCGCGGGCCTGATCATATCCCCCCGGTTGCACAGGAGGTGCGTCCAGCGCGTCTGTGCCATAGAATGCATCATACAGGCTGCCCCAGCGCGCATTGGCAGCGTTTAGCAAGAAGCGCGCATTGAGGATCGGAACCACCAGCTGCGGCCCGGCCATAGTTGCGATCTCCGCATCAACGTTCTGGCTGCCAATAGTGAAATCGTCTGGTTCCGGAACGAGGTATCCGATCTCGCGCAGCAAGGTTTGATATTCGCCTTGATCAAGTGGCTTGCCGCGGCGTTCAGAATGCCATGCATCGATCTTGGCTTGCAGCTCTTCGCGCTTGGCAAGCAGTGCTGCATTGCGCGGGGCAAATACGCCCAGCAAATCCGCAAACCCCTGCCAAAACGCGCCGGCATCGCGCTCAAGCGGCGCCAGCACTTCAGATTCCAGGAAAGTCGCCAGTCGGGGATCGATCCTAATCCCGGCACGGTTCACAAATTCGCTCACTTCACGCCCTCGTACAGATAGAGCCACCGCTTTGCGCGGCAGGCAGTCATTTGAATTGTACCCGGGGAGGAGCGAGGGCCGCTATGGCCAAAGCCTTGCGCCTTTGCAACCGTACTTTCACGCGCAATCAACACACGACTTGGCCTAACGTTACGGCACGGCTAGAGCAGCGGGCAATGCAAGAAAATCCATCATCCAATGCCGCCGCTTTGATGGAGCGGATCGATTCAGTTGCCATGCTGGAACAGGTGCAAAGCTGGTGCGCGATCAACACCGGCACTGCCAATCTGGAAGGGCTAGCGCAGCAGGCAAACGTTCTGGCGGAAGCCTTTTCAGCGCTGCCCGGTGATGCCGAACTGGTTGAGCCTGCACAGGTCACAGCCATCGATCCCAATGGTCGCGAGTTTGAAAAGCCACATGGCAAACATCTGGTGTTGCGCGTGCGCGCTAAGGCCAATCGCCGCATTCTCCTCACTGGCCACATGGACACAGTCTTTCCGGCCGATCATTCATTCCAGAATCAGACCTGGCTTGATGATGATACTTTGAACGGGCCAGGCGTGGCGGACATGAAGGGCGGGATCGCCGTCATGCTGCATGCCCTTATAGCGGCGGAGGCCAGCGGCGCGATCGGATCGCTGGGTTATGATGTGCTGATCAATTCAGACGAGGAAACCGGCTCGCTTGCGTCACGCGATCTTATCGCAGAATTGGCGCAAGGTAAACTCGCGGCGCTTACCTATGAGCCAGCCGCATTGCCCGATGGCACACTGGCCCATGCGCGTGGCGGCACAGGCAATTATTCGATCACTTTCACCGGCAAAAGCGCGCATGCAGGCCGCAATCCGCATGAAGGCCGCAATGCTGTCGTCGCCGCAGCTGACCTGATCCTGCGCCTTAAAGCAATGGAGCGCGATGATATCACGATCAATCCTGCAAAACTGGAAGGCGGCGCGGCGAACAATGTGGTGCCGGACCACGCAGTGCTGCGCTTCAATATTCGCCCAAAGTCAACCGAAGCGATGGAGGGCTTTGACCACAATCTGGCCGATGTCCTGAGGCAGGTCGAAGCAGAGCACGAAGTGGGCATCCATCGCCATGGTGGCGTCACCAGACCGCCCAAGCCGGTTGATGACCGCGCGCAAGCTCTGTTCGATCTCGTCAAGGCATGCGGCGCAGAGCTGGGCCAAGACATCAAGTGGCAATCCACCGGCGGGGTGTGCGATGGCAACAATATCGCGGCTTGCGGCGTGCCAGTGGTCGATACTATGGGTGTGCGCGGAGGGGCAATCCACAGCCCGGAAGAATTTCTGATAGTGCCAAGCTTGGCAGAGCGTGCATCGCTCTCTGCTCTGGTCATCACTCGCATTGCGAACGGAGAGCTGCATTGACTTTCCGCCTGCGCGCCGCGCGCGCCGCCGACCTGGAGCCGCTTTACGAGATGGCAAAGCTGACCGGGGGCGGGTTCACCAACCTGCCGCCTGATCGGGCAGCACTGGGCGCAAAACTGGAACGCGCGAGCGAAGCCTTCGCGAATGATGGTGATGAAATCGCTGATGAACAGTTTGTGCTGGTATTGGAGAACGCCCAAACAGGTGCAATCCGCGGCACGTGCCAATTGATGACACAAGTGGGCCAACAATGGCCGTTCTATTCCTATCGCCTGAATACCCTGACTCAATATTCGCAGGAGTTGGACCGCACGGTTCGCGCTGAATTGCTGAGCTTGGTAACAGACCTTGAAGGCTCTAGCGAAGTCGGCGGGCTGTTCCTGCATCCGAATGAGCGCGCCGGTGGGCTAGGCCTGCTGCTCGCGCGCAGCCGCTATCTGTTCATTGCAATGCATCGCAGCCGGTTTGGCGACCGTACGCTGGCGGAACTGCGCGGGATTATTGATGAACGCGGCGGCTCGCCCTTCTGGGATGGCGTGGCAGGCCGCTTCTTCGGCATGAGCTTTCAGGACGCAGACTATTTCAATGCGATCAATGGCAATCAGTTTATCGCCGATCTGATGCCCAAGCATCCGGTCTATATTGCCATGCTGAACGATGACGCGCGCAGCGTGATCGGCGTGCCGCATCCCACCGGACGCGCCGCCATGCGGATGCTGGAGAATGAAGGCTTTCGCTACGAAAACTACGTCGACATTTTTGACGGCGGACCAAGCATGATTGCCCGCACTGACGACATCAAGAGTGTCAAGGAAAGCGTGCAGCGACAGATCGCAGGCATCAACCTCGAGCAAGGCGAACGCGCGATTCTGGCCACCGGCAGGCTCAGCACTTTCCGTGCCTGTTATGGCGCGCGGGCGCTAAACGAAGACGGCACGATCTCTATCGACGCACAAGCCGCAGATGTATTGGACGTCAAGGCTGGTGATCAGGTCTGGAGCGTGGCGCGGTGAGCGTAACCGAGATCAATTTTGACGGGATTGTTGGCCCTTCACACAATTATGCCGGACTAAGTCTAGGCAATATCGCCAGCGCGAGCCACAAGGGCGACCCGTCCTATCCGCGCGCGGCGGCGCTGCAAGGCGTGGAGAAAATGCGCGGCAATCTGGCCCGCCTTGGCGTGCAGGGTTTCCTGCTGCCCCTGCCGCGCCCCAATGACAGTCTGCTGCATTCGCTGGCTGTTGACGAGACCGCCGAGCGCGCTCTGCTCGCTGCTGCGTGGTCCGCAAGCAGCATGTGGACCGCCAATGCGGCCACCGTCAGTCCGGCTGCCGACACCGCTGATGGCAAATGCCACCTCACCCCGGCAAACCTTGTGACAATGCTCCATCGCAGCCAGGAATGGCCGGACACCAAGGCTATGCTAGACATTGCATTTGGCAATGCAGACCATTTCACAGTGCACGATGCCGTGCCGCCGACGTTCGGTGATGAAGGCGCTGCCAACCATATGCGCTTGTGCGAGAAACATGGCGAAGCGGGTGTCGAAGTGTTCGTGTATGGCAAGCAAGGCGGCAAATTCCCGGCGCGCCAGCATGAACAGGCCAGCCGCGCGGTTGCGCGCTTGCATGGACTAGATCCCACGCGCGCCGTTTTCATCGAACAGAACCCGGCAGCCATCGAGGGAGGTGCATTCCACAATGATGTGGTGGCGGTCGCCAATGAAACCGTGGTTTTCGCACATGAACTCGCCTTTGCAGATCGTCAAGGCGCCTATGACGCCATGCGCGCGGCCTTTCCCGCACTACAAGTGGTGGAAGTGCCTGATAGCGCGGTGAGCCTGGCAGATGCGATCAAGACTTACCTCTTCAACGCGCAATTGCTGACGCTGCCAGACGGCGGGATGGCGCTGATCGTGCCGGAGGAATGCCGCGAAAGCGCGAGCGTCTGGCGCTGGTGCGAGCAGATGATGGCCAGCAACGGTCCGATCCGTGAGGTGATCCCGGTCGACGTACGCCAATCAATGGCCAATGGCGGCGGACCCGCGTGTTTGCGCCTGCGCGTTGTATGCGATCCAGCGACGGTCGACCCGCGCTTTCTGATCAACGAGGCCAAGGCCGATTTGATCGAGTCGGTGATCGCGGCGAATTGGCCGGAAAAGATCGATCCCGCCGATATGGGCAATGAAGCCCTGAAAAACAGTGTCAGATCGGCACGTTATGCACTTCTGGAAGCGCTTAACCTTACCGAACTGGGTTAACGCACTTTACACCAGAGACGCTTTGCATAGGATAACCTTTCATTCACCAGTCGCTGTCTGCGGTTGGAAGGCGAAAGGAACCGCATGCTGCGCAAGATTGGCCGGCTGTTTGTGATCAAGACGCGCTGGGAAGCGTATCTGATCATCTATGCGTTGGCCCTTGGCGCAATGACTCGCGGCGTGCATTACACGCTCGAATATCCCGGTTTTGGCGGTTATCTGTTGTGGGCAGCCACTGCCGGCGCGGTGTTCCTGGGCGGCGCGAAGATCCTCGATGCGATCACATACGAGCAGGAAAAGCGCGCAGCCGAAGCGGCAGAAACCTCTGTACACGAATAGCGCCTAAGCGCAGCTCCCGTCCATCGCCGCGATCCACTCTGCAATCAGTTGCGTGCCCTCTGCATGCGATAGGGAACGCCCCAGTTCGGGCATCATGATCGAAGGGTCGGTCGATTCCATCCGGTAAGTGAAGATCGATTGATCGGCCTTGCCCGGCACAATCCCGAACAGACGCCCGCCTGTGCCCTTCCCTGCTGCAATCGGCAGTTTGCACAGGCCCAACGAAGGGCCGACCGGCGCATCATGCTCCAGCAGCAGGCCTGATGTGTCCGCCGGACCCACGCGATTATGGCAATGTGCGCAATTGATATCGAGATAGGCGCGCGCGCGGCTCTCCAATGACAGACTCGCATCGCTCCAAACCGCGTTTCGCGGCGCTTCGCCCGGTTCCGGCGCGCCGGACAGCAGGCCTAGCCTGCTCCATTCAGCCAGCTGGTTTTCCGCACCTTCCGCATAAGAAAAATCGCGGTTGAGATGCCGAGCCTTGGGGCCAATCGGCATCACTTCGCGCGTCGTCGCATTGGTCGCATGACAACCGGCACACTGGTTCGCGTTGGGCACGATGTATGTAAACTCGCTCGAAGAACCGTCTCCGCTGGTTAGCGTCAACGTCTGCGCGTCGCCGGTGCGCTTGAGCACCGCGTCTGTTTGCTCCGCATTCCAGACATAGGGCAGCGCTTCCCACCCTGCCTCTCGCCGGACGAGCAAACGCGTTTCGATCAGCCGCACATCGGCCAGCGCAAAGCCGCTGTTCAAACGCTTGGCAGTCGTGTCATCCGCCAGCAGAACCGCGTCGCCTTCGCGCGGGTAATAGAACGTCTTCGAGATGACCGTGCCAACCGGGAAGTCGAATGTCTCTTCGCCATCGTATTTCGCCGCCTCGCCAGCGGGCAGCCACACCGTGCGCAACTTGTGTGTGTAGTCGGTGAAGAGTGAGGAATTAAGATCATAAGCGGTCACGCGGTCGTTCAGTACCAATCCGCCATCCGCAACCCGCAACAGGTTCCACTCGCTCAGCTTCTCAGGTCGCCCCTCGGCGTGGAAAACCGGCACAGTCGACGCAATTACATCCGGCCCGCCCTGCGTGGTCTCTCCGCACGCAGACAGCGCCAGAGCCGCGCCAGCCGCCGCTGCCAGCAATCCAGCACGCATTGTCTCGATCATGCGTCAGCGTTCTCTAACTTGACACCAGGAAGCTTGGGCAGTGTGCACCGGTGATCGGCATCTTCGGTATTGGGATTGGCGAATTCATTCGGGCCATCGACATTGATGATTCCCACGCTGCTATCCTCAATGCAGATCCGCTGATCCACCGGCAGTTTGCCATTCACCACCTTGTCCGGATTGACGAAGCCATCCCACAGCACGTCAGGGAAGCTGCCGTTAATGCCGAACATCATGGTCTTTAGAGCCTTGAGATCGAGCCCGTCAGGCGAATCGCCCCCGCCTTCCAGCGTGTTGCCGTAGATGTAGATGCCTTCAGGATATGGATCGTAGTTCGGCTGAGCGCTGAGGCCGGAATAATTGGTCGAAAAGACACTTGAGATGATGATATTGGCGGTCTGGTTATTCCTGATTTCGTTATCGAACACTTCAACCTTGTCGTTGGAGGTGATGACGATGCCAGAGCCAGCAGGCACACTGGCCACTGGGGTGCCTTCATGGCCGAAGTTCTCTGTGTTGTTGTCCACCACCCGATTGTTGAACACGCGGGTGCGCTCTCCCAGCTGGGGCAGGTTGGGCATGTTGAACACCAGGATACCGCCGGTGTTATTAGTCGCGACATTTTCGTAGACATCGGCATCGACAGTATTTTCGATCTCAATCCCGGCGACGTTCCATTCCGCGCGGTTGCGGCGCACGATGACATTGGCGGACTGTCCGACATAGATGCCTGCGTCTGACGCGCCGATTGCGACATTGTCTTCCATCAGCACATTGGTCGTCTGCACGGGATAAATGCCGTAAGCCCCGTTTTCGGTCTTGTAGCCATCAGTCCATTCAGTGCGCACACCGCGGATCGTAATGTTGTTGCCTTCACTGATTTTCAGCGCATCTCCGATCGTGTCTTCGATCGCCAGCCCTTCGATTGTAAAGTCGGACGCGGTAACGAGCAGCCCTTCCGCGCCAGATACCTGCCCTTTGAATGAAAGGATCGACTTATCCATGCCGGCACCGCGAATGGTCACGCCGTCGACCGTCAGGCTGAGGCTGCGCGTTATCGGAAATTTGCCTTCGGGGATCGTGATGACATCGCCCGGCTGCGCATCAAGCAGTTGCGCCATAAGCACTTCTTCATAGCCCGGGTCGCCCAGCGGCATTTCATCGGCAGATTCCTGAGCAGAACATGCAGCAAGCGCGAATGACAACGCCGTGACGGCAAATAGCTTCTTCATTGTGATCCTCTCCCGGCGCTTGAACACAGCTCAGCGCCATCAATCCCGAAATGAAACTGGAGCAGTTTTCAAAACTTGGCAAGGCCATGAAGAGGCCGAGAGTTGGAATGGTAATGGGAACAGGTGGGGGGTTCTGTTGCTAGGCCCCCCCGGGCCCCCGGAATCCGCTTCTGTTGCCCGGTGGGTCCAACCGCGCTTTAGCTTTGTAAATTCAGACCGTTAGGCCTTAAAATTACGCTGCAACTGCGAGTGCTTCATTATCATTGGCACTTGTGTGTAATGAGCCTTTAACGGGGTTTCTCAACCCGGACGAAAACAACGCTTTTCAACACACGTCGATCCTAGTTCGGCCCCGTCAGAACACCCTGATTTCAGGGCTTTATGGTGGAGCCGCCGGGTACTGCCCCCGGGTCCGTTGTGCCTATTGCACGCCGCAATTTATCGTCATAGTCGGCCGAAACCGACGCGCCCTATATAGGCGCATTCAGCTTAATGGGAAGTGATCAGCTCAAAAAGCGCGATGTCTGGGCGATGCGATGGCGGACATGCTTGAGCAGATCAAACGCGGTTGCATCGCAGAAGGAATGGCAGCGGGCGTTCGCGACATTGGTGAGGTGCTCGCCCAACAATTCCCGCGCGATGAAGATGACCAGAACGAGTTGCCTGATCGATTGATTGAAGTTTAAGACCCCGCTCCATGAGCGATCCAGACGCGAGCAAGCCCGAAAACATCGAGTGGCAGGGCAAATTCATCACCACCAAGACCCGCGGCCGCTGGGAATATGTTGCCCGCACCCGAGGCATTCGTGCCGCTGCGATCATCGCGATAGATGACGGCCACGTGATCTTGGTCGAGCAGTATCGCGTACCGCTAGGCAAGATATGCCTGGAAATCCCAGCTGGCCTGATCGGAGACGACGAAGGCAAAGCAGGCGAATTGGCCGAAGACGCTGCCAAGCGCGAGTTGGAAGAGGAAACCGGTTATCGCGCGGAACGCATGGAGAATCTGGGCGAGTTTTACTCCAGCCCCGGCATGGTCTCTGAAAGTTTCACTCTGTTGCGCGCGCATGGTCTTACGAAAGTGAGCGAGGGTGGCGGAACCGCCAGTGAAGACATCACGGTGCACCGCGTAAACTTGCGTGACCTGCCGCAATTCGTTGCAGATTGGCGCGCAAAGGGCCACGGTGTGGATGTACGTATCGCCATGTTGATGGCTGCGACCGGACTTATCAGAGAGGATTGAAACAAATGGCTGGAAGATGTGCGGGCAAGCTCGCTTTGGTGACTGGCGCGGCGCAAGGCCTTGGCGCTGCGCATGCGAGGCGGCTAGCAGAAGAAGGCGCGCGCGTTCTTTGTACCGATATCAATGGTGACGGTGCGCAGGCGACCGCTGCTTCAATTGTCGAAGAAATGGGTGCCGGCCACGCATATGGCATCCAGCATGACGTAACCAATCCCGATCATTGGGAGCGCGCGATCGAAACGGCAGATGCAGAACTTGGCGGATTGAATGTCCTCGTCAACAATGCCGGCATCGGCGTTGCCGGCAATATCGAGACCTGCAAGTTCGAAGACTGGCAGCGCTGCTTTTCCGTCAATGTCGATTCGATTTTTCACGGCTGCCAGAAGGCCTTGCCGCTCATGCGCGAACATGCGCCCGGCTCTATCATCAACATCAGCTCGATTGCCGGCTTGATCGCCAGCGACACGATGCCGGCCTACAACGCGTCAAAAGCGGCCGTTTGGATGCTGTCCAAATCGATCGCGCTGCATTGCGCCAAGAACAATATGCAGATCCGCAGCAATTCCATCCACCCGACTTTTGTCGACACGCCGATCCTGGACGGGACAGCAAAGGCACATAGCCTCGACAAGGATGTTTTGCTGGAAAAGCTGGCGCGTCAGATCCCGTTGAAGTTCGTCGGCGAACCCAACGATATCGCCAACGCAGTGGTCTATCTGGCAAGCGATGAAAGCCGCTTCATGACAGGCGCTGAGATAAAGCTGGATGGCGGTATCTCCGCGATGTGATTTTTCCCAACATTCGGGATTGGTGATTTCTTAGTGCTGCACGATGGTCAATTCGCGGCGAAATGCTAAGCGATGCAATGTAATATGGCGCTTGATCGCATCGCCCTTTCCCATTTTCGCAACCACCGCCAGACCGAGCTGCGCGGGACAGCGCAACTCAACCTGTTGTGGGGAGAAAACGGCGCGGGCAAAACCAATATCCTTGAGGCGATCTCTCTGCTTGCCCCCGGCCGCGGATTGCGGCGTGCGCCACTGTCAGACTTGCCCGGGCAGCAAGGGGAAGGCGGTTTCCAGATCGGCGCCAGCCTGATCGAGCAAGGGCACGAAAGCGCGCGGCTCGGCACCTATGTTGAAGCAGATCGTCCCGGACGCCGCCTGGTCCGTATCAACGGCGCAGAGACAAGCGCGCAGTCCTTAAGCGAATGGCTCGCAATCGGATGGCTGACCCCGGCGATGGACGGGTTGTTCATGGACAGCGCGGGCGCACGGCGGCGTTATCTGGACCGGTTGGCGCTTGCATTGCGGCCAGATCACGCTCGCCATGTCTCACGCTATGAAACCGCTCTGCGCGAGCGGAACAAGCTGTTGGAGGAGAACCGCGAGGCAACTTGGCTCGACGCAATCGAAGCGCAGGTCGCCGAGTATGGTGCAGCCATCAGCGCCAATCGCGCGGAACTGGTGGCAACGCTGACGGACGAACTTACCGCCCTGCCCGACGCCCCTTTTGCCAAACCAAACCTGACCTATCTGCCCGGCGGCCCGGCCGGGCGCGAGGAACTGCGCGCAGAACTGGCCCGCACCCGAGGGCGAGACCGTGCGGCGGGACGCACCCTCACCGGTCCGCATCGCGACGAATTGGACGTGGTGATGACTGGCAGCGGTCAAGCCGCCGCGTCCTGCTCAACTGGCGAGCAGAAAGCGATGCTGATCGCGCTGACACTGGCGCATGCCGTGCTGGCAGCGGAGGGGCGCCCCGGCGTCCTGTTGCTCGATGAGGTCGCCGCACATCTGGACCCTGTCCGGCGGGCCGCGCTGTTCGAGCGTCTGCGGATGGGCAAAGCGCAAGTCTGGCTGACCGGGACGGAGGCCGGCCCGTTTGAGGATATTCTCGAAGAAGCCGCTGTGTGGCTGGTTAGCGGCGGAACAGTGGAGCGAGTCTAGCCTTCATCGTCAGGCAAGGCGCCCTGCACTTGCTCGACTGTCGCCCCCACAAGCCGCTCAATCCCGATCTCAGTCGGATGAATGCGGTCAGACTGAAACAACGTCGGATCCTGATAGATCGATTCCAGCCAGAACGGGATCAGCGCAGTGCCATATTCGCGCGCAAGATCGCTATAAAGTGCATCGAATTCAGCCTGATATTCAGGGCCATAGTTTGGCGGCGCACGCATTCCCATCAGCAGCACCTGAATGCCGCGTCGCTGAGCTTTCTCGATCATCGCGGCAATGTTCGCTCGCGTTTGATCCGGCGAAAGTCCGCGCAGCAAGTCGTTTCCGCCCAGCTCAATGATCACTAGCTCGGGCTCATAGTCCTGCGCGTCCAGTGTAAAAGCAAAGCGCTGCAATCCAGCCGCGCTCGTATCGCCCGAAATGCCGGCGTTGGACACGCGCGCATTTACGCCCCTCGCCCGCAATGCATTCTGCAATTTCGAGGGATAGCTATCTTCCTTGTCGACATTGTAGCCCGCGAACAGGCTGTTGCCGAACGCGACAATATCCATTTCAGGGCCCATGACGGGAACCGGAGGCGCCTCTGCAACATTGGTGTCCGAACCCGTGCTTGCTGGCCCCTCAGCAGGCACTTCGCTGCTGCAGGCCGCCAGTGAAAGGGCCAGTATGATCGACCAAACGCCTTTTTGCATCTGCGAGTCTCCTTGTGCGGATGTAACCCCTATGCGAATGCGAACCCTGTGACCAAGCCCCCTCTCGCAATTTCCGCCCGAAATCTCACTCTAACGCTGGGCAGCAGTGCCGCGCCGGTTGAAATCCTGCGCGGGATCGACCTTGACGTTGCGCAAGGAGAGATCGTCGCGCTGCTCGGCGCATCCGGTTCTGGCAAAAGCTCGCTGATGGCGGTGCTTTCCGGACTGGAGCGCGCCAGTGGCGGCAACCTGATCGTGGCAGGTGAAGACTTCACCAGCATGGATGAAGATGCGCTGGCGCAGGCCCGCCGTGGCCGCATCGGCATTGTACTTCAGGCGTTTCACTTGCTGCCAACCATGACAGCCGCTGAAAATGTTGCCACGCCGATGGAATTGGCTGGCACCGAAGGCGCAACGGCTCGCGCCGAAGCGGAGCTTACCTCTGTCGGTCTGGGCCACCGGCTGCACCACTATCCAACCCAGCTTTCCGGCGGAGAGCAACAGCGCGTAGCGATTGCGCGCGCGATCGCGCCACGCCCGCAGCTGATCTTTGCCGACGAGCCGACCGGCAATCTGGACGCGACAACCGGGCAAGACATCATCGAATTGCTGTTCGCACGCCGCGCAGAGACCGGCGCGACACTGTTAATGATCACGCATGATCGCGCACTGGCTGAGCGGTGTGAGCGCGTGGTCACGATGGCAGACGGCGTGATCGTTTCTGACACCGCCTCTGCCAGCACAGCAGCATGACCGCCGCATCTGCCACTCCGATGAGCTGGGCGATGGCCTGGCGCATAGCCAAGCGCGATCTCAATGCGCGCTTCAAGGGCCTACGCCTGCTGCTGGTGTGCATATTTCTGGGTACGGCGGCGCTTGCTGCGATAGGAACGCTGACAGCTGCGATCGAGCGGGAACTGGCCAATCGCGGGCAGGAGCTGCTCGGCGGCGATCTGGAAGTCGAAGTCTGGCAGCGCGATCTGACCGACGAAGAGAAGACGGGGCTGGGTCAGTACGGCACGCTATCGGGCGGCACGCGAATGCAAGCCATGGCGAGTACCGATGACGCAGCAGCGCCAGTGCAACTGAAAGCCGTCGATGAACGCTGGCCGCTGTATGGTGTACTTACTTTGGCAGATGGGCGCGAAGTGGGCGCCCCCGCCGCTGGCGAAGCATGGCTTGGCCAAGGCGCGCTGGACCGGCTCGACATCAAATTGGGCGAATCATTCCGCGTTGGCACAGGTACTTTGACCGCTGCCGGTGTGATCGCGAACGAGCCGGACCGTTTATCGGAAGGCTTCCAGCTAGGGTCGCCTATCATTGTCGCTGCGGATTATCCACTGCGTGCGGGCCTGATCGCGCCCGGCGCGCTGTATGAAAGCAAATACCGCATCGCCTTCGACAGAAGGCAAGAACCCGATGCAGTGCGCGAACAGCTGGAAGAGCGTTTCCCCAATTCAGGCTTCGATTTCCGTGATCGTGACCGCGCATCTCCCGGCGCAGACCGGTTTGTTAGCAATATGAGCGATTTCCTGACGCTGGTCGGATTGGCCGCACTGGTAATCGCCGGAATCGGCATAGGTGGCGGCGTTTCGAGCTATCTTGACGCTCGGCGCAACTCCATCGCGACATTCAAGGTGCTTGGCGCTTCCAGCCGAGACATTGTAAAGATCTACGCACTGCAAATCGGCGCGGCGGCGCTTGTCGGCAGCTTGGCAGGCATCGCCACCGGCGTTCTGGTCACCCCGCTGCTTGGTACGGCACTCCAAGGCCTACTGCCGGTTGAAGGCGGGTTTGTGATCGAGCCCGCTCCTCTCTTGCTCGCCGGCGCTTACGGCCTATTGGTCGCGTTCTCCTTTGCTGCAACGCCGCTGCTGCGCGCAAAAACGTTTCCGGCGATGGCGCTGATGCGGGCACGCGTTTCCCCCCTCGCCCGCGATCTGCGTGCTCTAGTCTGGACTGGCCTTGGCATCGTCGCCATTTGCGCGCTGGCTTTGCTGACAACCAATCAACCCATGCTTTCAGGTGGCTTCCTGATCGGTGCTGGTGGCGCGTTGATCGCGCTGGCCCTGATCGGATTTGCGATCCGATTGGCAGCTAGGCGTGCACCGCGCACGAGCAACCCTTTGCTGCGTTCAGCAGTCGCCAATCTGCACCGTCCGGGCGCGCCGACAGGGGCGCTTGTGACGGCTCTGGGCTTTGGCCTGGCGTCCTTCGTCCTGCTTGCAGCCATCCAGAGCGCGATTAACGGCAATATCGAAAGCCGCGTGCCGCAAGAAGCGCCGGACTATTTCGTACTCGACATCCCGCGCGATGGCGAAGCCGATTTCCGCAATCTAGTGACCAATCTCGACAGCGAAGCCACGATCCGCACAGTACCTGCCTTGCGCGGCTCTGTGCTGGCATTTGGCCCACAGGATGACATGGTCCGCGTTGCAGACCTCGAGAAAATACCCGATGGCGCTTGGTTCCTGCGTGGTGAGCGGGGCCTCACCTATACAGACACGCTACCACCAGGAAATTCACTGGCTGAAGGTGAGTGGTGGGACGAAAGCTATGACGGCGAACCGCTCGTCTCTATCGAGGCTGACGCGGCGCGCGCGGCTGGGCTTGAAATAGGCGATTACATCACGATCGGCGTGTTGGGCATCGAGCGCGATGTCCGCATTGCAAACCTGCGCGTCATCGATTGGGAGAGCATGGGCTTCAACTATGCGCTGGTCTTCAGCAGCAATGCCATTGCCGATGCTCCGCACAATCTGGCAGCCACAATCGAGCTGACCGATGACAGTCAATCGGGCGCCCTGCTGCGCCAGATGGTTGCAACTTTCCCTTCAAGTTCCGTGATCGAAATCGGTCAGGTGCTGATCGAAGCTCGCACAATTCTGGAACAGGTCGGCGCAGCGACGCTTGCGGCGGCTTCTGTGGCGGTGTTGGCTGGTCTTGCTGTGCTGATGGGCGCCATAGCGGCTGCGCGTGCTTCGCGTACCTATGACACCGTCGTTCTGCGCGTTATGGGCGCCAGCCGGCGTCAAGTTTTGGGTCTGCAGCTCGTGGAGTATGGATTGCTGGCGCTACTGCTGGCTGCTGTGGCGTTAGCGCTTGGGTCAACACTCGCGTGGTTTGTCATCACCCAACTGTTTGAGTTCGACTGGCTGCCGGACTGGACGCAAGTGCTCAGCGTGCTCGGCATCGGATTGGTCCTCGTGCTGGCATTCGCAATAGGCGGGTCGCTCCCCTTGTTAAGAGCAAAACCCGCCCAAGCGCTTAGAGAGCTCTAGGAGCGGGCCAGAGCCCGCTCCTAACAATCAATCAGTCAAATACTGTCGGGTCGACGGAGCCTTCGCCCGGGCGCCCCTTTACCACCAATGTGCTGCAGATCATGTCATGCAGGCCTTGCTTGCGCTCTGTGAAGGCAACCATGATGTGGCCGATGAGCAAGACTATTCCGGACAGAATCTTGGCAAAGTAACGGCCAAGCGCACGCAGCCAGGTAATACGGTTGCCGTTCGTATCAGTTACGATGATGCCCACCGCCATCTTGCCCAGTGTGCCTTGCTTGGAAGAGCTTTCCATCAAGACGAAGTACGCAATCGAACCGACAATAACCAAAGCATAAGTCACGAGCCCGATTGTCGTTGTGAAGATTTCATTCGCCTCAGGGTCGAGCGACGTCGCGCCGAAGACGCTAATTCCCATCACCGAATATATCACAAATTGCGCGGCCACGCGTATCCAGAAACCTGCATAGTTGCTCATTGTGACACTCCCTCGAACTGTATGTCCTTGCGAAGTGTGCCGGCAATTCTTGCAAAATCGATAAAAAGGGGCCGGTTTTCACCGACCCCCTTAAACTCAAACCAAGTCCGTGTGATCAGAACTTAAAGCGTACTACGCCGCCATAGGTGCGCGGTGCACTTGGGTAGCCAGATACAGTACCAGCCTGAGCCACACCATCGAAGATGGTCAGAATGTACTGATCATCAAACAGGTTGCGGCCCCAGATGCCGACTTCGATACCGTTCTCCATAGCAAAGGTCATTGACGCATTCACCAGATTGACTTCACGCGTGAAGTTGTTCGGGCCGAATGTTGGCAGACCGTTGTTGATCGGTGTGTCGCTCTCGTGGTTGTAATCCACGCGGGTAATCAGACGGTTGCCCGACAGACCAAACTCATGCGTGTAAGTTGCCGAAGTGGCAATTGCCCAGGCAGGAATACCGGCCGGACGTACACCTGTCAGATCACCCAGAACGCTGCCGGGGAAATCGTCAAACAGCGGATCAAGGTGCGTTGCCGCAAACGTCAGGACCAAGCCATCTGTCGGACGGATATTGACGTCCATCTCGAAACCGCGAACCGACTGCTTACCAGCGTTCCGAAGCGCAAAGCCCGTGCCGGTGAAGGCAAAGCTTTGGAACCCTTCGATACTCTGGTCAAACAGCGCGAGGTTGAAGTTCACGCCTTCGATTGAAGCCTTCAGACCGATTTCGTAGACTTCCGCCTCTTCCGGACCTGCGAAACGCGAGCCTGAAACCAGGTTTGGAACAGCCAGACCTGCATTCAAGATTGGCGAAGATGGCGCAAGGATTGTCGAGCCGCCCGGACCAGCCGTAAAGTCTGTATTGAGCGGGCGACTGTCACGCGACAGGTTGACAGAGCTTGCCTTGAAGCCGGTTGCGTAGCTGGCGTAGACATTGACTTCCGGCGTAACCTCGTAAGAAGCGCGGAAGAGATACGTCAGCTTGTCATCGCGGGTCTTGCCGTCTTCGACAGCATTCGGGATGGCAAGGAACGGCGGTTGGAACTGAAACGCTTGAAGCGCGAGAAGCGGGTTCTGAGCTGGATCAAGCGCTGCAGCAGTAATCGCCTGGAAAATCGGCGCTGTCGCCGGATTCGAAGCAAATCCGGCAATAGTTGCCGCATCGACACTGCCTGGCGTAACCATAAGTGCTTGCGCAATTCCGCCAACGATAAATGCGTCAACCAGATTAACCTGACCAAGCGGATCGAAAGACGTCTGGCTTAGCGCGAAGTCTTTCTTATCGTCTGTGTAGTTGAAGCCCGCGGTGAACACGAGG
Source organism: uncultured Altererythrobacter sp. (assembly GCF_913057185.1). Lineage (NCBI taxonomy): Bacteria > Pseudomonadati > Pseudomonadota > Alphaproteobacteria > Sphingomonadales > Erythrobacteraceae > Altererythrobacter > uncultured Altererythrobacter sp. The sequence continues at coordinate 1,085,249 of NZ_CAJXNK010000001.1, read as the reverse complement.
CCATCAACAGGCTCAAAGTCGACCGTACCAAAAATCGACCATGACGTGTTATCCATGCTGAACGTTTCAGATGTCAGCAACGGCGTGAGGAAAATGCTTTCCTGCGGCAGGCCGAGAGCAGCCTCTACTCCGTTAAACACGCTGGGTGCACCCGTCAAAACATCGACTGGATTGCCGCCAGCGAGCAATTCAAATACGTTGCGGATCTGGCTGCCATTCGGGATCGCACTGTCTTGGTTAATCTTCTCATCAAAGTAGAAACCGCCAAGCAGGAAGTTGATCGGACCGTCGAAATCCGACGCGATGCGGAGTTCTTGCGTAAAGGTCTCAACTGCCTGATCGCGCGTTTCAGTCGCGATGTCGGCGCTTGTGTAGTCGATGTCTGACAGGAAGAAATTTTCCAGCTCACGATAAGACGTGATCGACGTGACGCTGATGGGGCCAGTGTTCCAGTCTGCCTGGATTGAGCCGCCGTAGTTCTTCACTTCGTTGTTGGGCACGAAGTTCAGGAATGCTTCGTAACCGAAGAAGTCCGTGCTCAATTGTCCACCAACCGCGTTGATCGCACCGGTCACAGGGCCCGAAACGAGCGTTGCCACCTGGCAACAAATTTCATCGATTTCCGAGTAGTCAGCGATTGCGCGAATGCGCAGGTCAGGGGTTGGCTCAAACAAAAGCTGTGCACGAGTCGCCCAGCGATCACGATTGTTCTGCTCTTCGTCGAGGTTGACGATCGTCGCATAGCCGTCGCGCTTGTTGTAGCTGCCATCAATCGAAAATGCGATGTTGTCAGTCAATGGACCGGTTACATCGCCCTTCAGAACGATTGCATTGAAATTGCCGTAGCTGGCTTCAACGCTGCCGCCGAATGTAAACTGCGGTTCGCGTGTGATGACCGAGATTACACCGGCCGACGCGTTTTTGCCGAACAATGTCGATTGCGGGCCGTTCAGGACTTCGATGCGTTGAACGTTTGAAAGGTCAGACAGCGCGGCTGCTGAACGCGAACGGAAAACACCGTCGATGAATACGCCAACCGATGGCTCAATGCCGAAGTTGTTATCGCCGTTGCCGAAACCGCGAATTATGAAAGTTGATGCAGACGAAGTTTGAAGCTGGCTGACGCGCAGCGATGGAGTAACCGTCTGGAGATCGAGAACGTCACGAATCTGTGCATTTTCAAGCGTTTCGCCTGAGGTCACAGAAACCGAAATCGGGGTTTCCTGAAGTGTCTGCTCACGCTTTGTCGCGGTAACTACGATAACGGGTGCACCGCTGAATTCATCTTCAACACTCGTGTCGTCGTCAGCTGTGTCTTGCGCGTGGGCCGCGGCGGGCATGGCAAACGCAAGGACCGCTGCACCGCTCATCAGGGCAAAGCGAGTTGATCCGGCAAAGCCGGTCTTATCAAAGTTCATTGAGTTCTCCTCTCAAAAGCGACCGGTGGGGTGCGCGACATTTATTTTGAACGCTTTATACCGATCTCGACCTGTTCAATACGGAAGTGATTAACAAGGCACAAGTAAATCAGCGGCATATAGACGACGCAATCATCCTATGTTGCGTGCTAGACACACCTTCCGTTACGTCACCTGCTTGTTAAGTGATGCAGCTTAGGCTAGAGGCGCGCCAAATTGTGCGGCGCAACATGCCGTCCCCCTCTTTATATTCGAAAGTTCGTTATGTCTCGCTCGCTTCGCAATATCGCGATCATCGCTCACGTTGACCATGGCAAGACCACTTTGGTTGACCAATTGTTCCGCCAGTCCGGTACCTTCCGTGAAAACCAGCGCGTAGAAGAACGCGCGATGGATTCAGGCGATCTGGAGAAAGAGCGCGGCATCACTATTCTGGCTAAATGCACCAGTGTTGAATGGCATGGTGCCGATGGCGAAACCACGCGCATCAACATCGTTGATACACCTGGCCACGCTGACTTTGGCGCTGAAGTTGAGCGTATCTTGAGCATGGTCGACGGTGTGATCCTGCTGGTCGATGCGGCTGAAGGTGCAATGCCGCAAACGAAGTTCGTTACCGGCAAGGCGCTGGCGCTGGGGCTCAGGCCGATTGTGGTCGTCAACAAGATCGACCGCCCTGATGGCCGCCCTCAAGAAGTTCTGGACGAAGTTTTTGACCTGTTCGTAAGCCTTGATGCAAATGACGAGCAGCTCGATTTTCCGGTGCTATACGCCTCTGGCCGCGATGGCTATGCCAGCGAAGATCAGGAGGCGCGTGAAGGCACGCTTGCTCCGCTGTTCAAACGGATTGTTAGCCACGTCCCATCCCCTGGTCTGGATGAAGACGGGCCGTTCAGTTTCCTTGCCACCTTGTTGGACCGCGACAATTTCATGGGCCGGGTTCTGACCGGCCGCGTGCAGTCAGGCTCGCTCAAGGTGAATGATCCGATCCACGCCATCGACATGGACGGCAATGTAGTTGAAGTGGGCCGTGCGACCAAGCTGATGAGTTTTGACGGGCTTGAGCGGGTTCCGGTGGAAAGCGCCGTGGCAGGTGACATCATCGCCTTGGCCGGGCTTGAGAAAGCTACCGTTGCAAACACCATCGCTGATCCGGCTGTCAAAGAGCCGATTGCCGCGCAACCGATCGATCCGCCAACGCTGGCAATGCGATTTGCCGTCAATGACAGCCCGCTGGCGGGGCGCGAAGGCACCAAGGTGACCAGCCGCATGATCAGGGACCGCCTTCTTCGTGAGGCGGAGACCAATGTCGCAATCCGCGTGACCGAGTCAGAAGACAAAGATGCATTCGAAGTTGCCGGCCGCGGCGAATTGCAGCTTGGCGTGCTGATCGAAACCATGCGCCGCGAAGGCTTTGAGTTGGGCATTTCCCGCCCGCGAGTCCTGTTCCGCGAAGAAGACGGCAAACGCATGGAGCCTTACGAAACTGTGGTTATCGACGTTGATGACGAGCATTCCGGCACCGTTGTCGAGAAGATGCAATTGCGCAAAGCTGATCTGACTGAGATGCGCCCATCGGGCATGGGCAAGACCCGCATAACTTTCTCTGCGCCTTCGCGCGGCCTTATCGGTTATCACGGTGAATTCCTGTCCGACACCCGCGGGACCGGCATTATGAACCGCCTGTTCGAAAAATACGGCCCTTACAAAGGCGCTGTCGGCGGCCGTAACAATGGCGTTCTGATCTCCAACGGAGATGGCGAATCCAACGCTTACGCGCTCAATATGCTCGAAGATCGCGGCGAAATGTTCATTGGCGCACAGATGAAAGTCTACGAAGGCATGGTGATCGGAGAGAACGCCAAGCCGGACGATCTGGAAGTAAATCCGATGAAGGCGAAGCAGCTTTCCAACGTGCGTTCGTCAGGCAAGGACGATGCCATCCGCTTGACACCGCCGCGCCGGATGAGCCTCGAGCAATCGATCGCTTATATCGATGATGATGAAATGGTCGAAGTGACGCCGCATTCAATCCGCTTGCGTAAAGCGCTGCTGTGCCCGCACGAGCGCAAGAAAGCCAAGCGCAAGAAGGACGCAGCGTAAGCTCTTCCCAGACTGAGACGAGAGCGGTAGCCATTACGGCTGCAGCCTGTTACCCGCCTGCTTCATGCAGACAGGTACCCTGATAACACTCGCGCTTCTCAAATGCCTGGGCCGGATTTGGGGCAGCGTTCGGCCCGCTGATCATCCTAGCTTTGACGTGGGACAAGATGACCGGCGCGGGCGCGGTGGCTGGCCTTGTCACGGGCGCTGCAGTTGTTGCGATCTGGATCGCAAGCGGCCTCAATGCCAGCTTTATGGGCGGCCAATATCTGTATGAAATTGTGCCGGGATTCATTGCTGCGTGGCTGGCAATTGTGATTGTCAGCAAGGCGACAGGAACCGCTCGGCCTGCCCGAGGTTGATTGCACACGATATCGGAGAGAGACATGAAACCGACCAAACTCACCTTTGCTGCACTGGCCTCGATGGCACTGACCGCACCGACACTTGCAGACGACCATTCCGCTGAAGAGCAGAAGGCCCGACCGGTGCACGAACAGATCGGTGCAGGCGGACGTCCGGTCGGCGCGCCGTGGTCACGCAGTCCGGTCCATGCACAGCATGGCATGGCAGCTACTGCGCACCCGCTCGCGACCCAGATCGCACTCGATATTCTGAAGGACGGCGGCAACGCGGTTGATGCGGCGATTGCGGCTAATGCGGCGCTTGGCCTGATGGAGCCGACCGGCAACGGCATCGGGGGCGATCTCTTTGCGATTATCTATGACCCCAAGTCTGACCAGCTTTACGGCATCAATGGCTCCGGCCGCAGCCCGGCTGGACAAACATTGGACCAACTTCTGGAAAAACTGGATGGCGGAGACAGCTTGCCGCCGGTTGGACCACTGCCTGTCACTATTCCCGGCACGGTTGATGGCTGGTTCGAAATGCACAATCGCTTTGGCCAATTGCCGATGGCAGACGTGCTTGCCCCAACCATCAAATACGCCCGCGAAGGCCATCCGGTTGCGCCCATCATCGGCCACTATTTCGAACGGAATCTGCGCGCCTTTGAAGCTCGCTCAAACCTGTTCGACTTTGCCAACGCGCGCGCCACCTGGTTCGCAGACGGCGCGCCGAAAGCTGGCGAAATCTTCAAGAACCCTGATCTGGCCAACACGCTGGAGCGGATCGCCCAGAATGGCCGCGATGAGTTCTACAAGGGCGAGAGCGCACGAGTGATGGTCGATTACCTTCAGCGGCAAGGCAGCGCCTACACGCTGGATGACTTCGCCAGCCACCGGTCGGAGTGGGTAGAGCCAGCCTGCGTAGGATACCGCAACGGGTTCGAACTGTGCGAATTGCCACCCAACGGGCAAGGCTTCGCAGCGCTGCAAATGGTCAACATCCTGAAGAATGTGGACCTTGCCCAGTGGGAACGCGGCAGCCCTGAGGTGATCCACTATATCACCGAAACCAAGCGGCTCGCCTATGCCGATGTCGCGCGTTTCTATGCCGATCCCGACTTCGGGGCTTTTCCGATGGATCTATTGAGCGACGCATATGGCAAAGCTCGTTTTGACTTGATCGATCCGGCACGCGCCACGCCGGAGTTCGCACCGGGCGAGCCAAAGCCAGAGCCCAAGCTGGAAGGTCCCGGCGACACGACCTACCTAACCGTGGTTGACGGGGACGGGTTGATGGTCAGCCTGATCCAGTCAAACTATCGCGGTATGGGCGGCGGGCTGACGCCCGACGGCCTCGGCTTCATGTTTCAGGATCGCGGAGAGTTGTTCAGCCTCGATCCCGCGCACCCCAATGCATATGAGCCGAACAAACGCCCGTTTCAGACCATTATTCCGGCCTTCGTGAAGAAGGACGGGAAGCCGTTCATGACACTGGGTCTAATGGGCGGCGGTATGCAGCCGCAAGGCCACGTCCAGGTGCTGATCAATATCGTCGACTATGGCATGAACCTGCAAGAAGCGGGCGATGCTGCGCGTATCAATCATGACGGCGGTCGCCAACCGACCGAACCGTTAACCGGCCCAGCGAAGGATCCGCTGGGGACGTTGAATGTTGAACCTGGTATTCCGGCAGAGACCATCGCAGCACTAGAAGCGATGGGTCACAATGTCCGTGTGGTGACCAACGGCATCATGTTCGGCGGTTATCAGGCGATTGCACGCGATCCGGACACCGGCGTGCTCACCGGCGCGACAGAGATGCGGAAAGACGGGCAAGCACAAGGCTTCTAACGCACTATTTCTTCTTTTCGCGAGTGTGTTTAGACTCGCCGCAAGGAGAGCGAAAATGGCTAAGATTACCGGGCTTGGCGGCGTGTTTTATATGGTGGAAGACCCCGAAGCGACACCTGCATGGTATCGCGAAAAGCTGGGGCTGGATGGCGAATATGGCCCGCAGTTGGCGTGGAGCTAGGAAACCAAGCGCAACCCCTATTCGCTGATCAGCCATTTCAAGGATGACACCTATATGAAGCCGGGCACGCGCGGTTTCATGATCAATCTGCGGGTCGATGACCTTGATGCCTTCGTAAAACAGATCAAGAAGAAGGGCGTGAAAGTGCTCGACACGGTGGACGAAGGCTATGGCAAGTTTGCATGGATACTGGACCCCAATGGCGTGAAAATCGAACTTTGGGAGCAGGTCGCAGAAGAGCTGCCTAGCTAAAACAGCTGTTCCCACGTTTACTTTTAGTTAATCATATATCCTCAAAATCCCAGCCATGTTCGCTCGCTCATCAATCCTGTTACTCGCCACATTGACCTTGGCAGCTTGCGGCACCGTGCCTGGCGGATCGTCATCCACGCGAAACCCGCAATCCGCGCCTCGGCCCGTTGCTGTTAGCCCGGATGCTCAAATGTGCCTGGCTGCGATCACCGAGACAGGCTCGCGCTACTCGCCCATACCTGATGAGTACAATGGAAACGGGTGCGCCATCACTCGCGCTGTCCAGCTATCCGCTGTGCGCGGAGATGCATCCGATCTGGGCATCAGCAATATCGGCCCGGTTCAATGCGAGACGGCGAAGATTTTCATCGCCTGGGCCCGGTTTGGAGTCGATCGCGCAGCACGGAAGATCCTAGGTTCGCCCATCGATCGGATCGAGACCATGGGTAGCTACTCATGCCGCAATGTCGCCGGCACTTCGCGCAGATCCGCCCACGCCACGGCGCAAGCGATTGATGTGGGCGCATTTGTGCTGCAGGATGGCCGTCGCATTGACGTAAAAAGTGCCTGGTCCGGTGGAAGCCGTGAAGAGCGCGAATTCCTGCGCGTGGTGCATAACAGCGCTTGCAGGCGCTTTGGCACGGTGCTGGGGCCAGACTATAACGCGGCGCATCGCGACCATTTGCATGTCGAGATCAGCGGTGGCGGATTTTGCAGATAACTGCCCAATTTGACGCGTCTTAAAGCTTTGCTTCCAGCTTGAGCCGCACTGCCTAGGCCGCGTGTTGCGCGCCTAACTTCGCCATCATATTCGCACGGTGGATTTCGACAGTGCGGGGGCCGATCTCGAGTTCGCGCGCTATCACCTTGTTGCTGCTACCCGCGCTCAACCATTCCAGCACTTGGCGTTCGCGGCCTGAAAGGCTCTCAATCCGGTTTCGCGCCTCGATCACCCGCCTGCGCGCCAAAGGGAACTCTTCTGCTTCGGGCTCAAGTTTCGAGAGTGTACGCAGCAACTGATCAGGCTTTATGGGCAATGCCAGATAGTCCAATGCGCCAGCCTTGATCGCAGCAACGATATTCTGCGCAAGTAAGAAAATTGTCATATCAAATTGTGCGAAATTCTCTGACTAAGGTCAGAAAGCATCGTTGCGAATCTGCGCGATGTCCCCCATATGTTCCGCTATGGCTGAATTGGTGATCAGACGCGGGCTGAACGAGCCGGAGACCGGCGAGGAATTTGTCCCGCACCGCCCTGCCCGCCCGGAAAAATCCATGCCCGGCAAGAAGTTCGAGCTGGTCAGCGAGTATCAACCCGCGGGTGACCAGCCGACTGCCATTGCAGAGCTGGTTGGCGCGGCCAATGATGGCGAGCAGACGCAAACCCTGCTCGGCGTGACCGGTAGCGGCAAGACTTTCACCATGGCAAAGATGATCGAGGAATTGCAGCGCCCCGCACTGGTGCTTGCGCCGAACAAGATCCTCGCCGCGCAGCTCTATGGCGAATTCAAAAGCTTCTTCCCCAACAACGCTGTCGAATATTTCGTCAGTTATTACGACTACTACCAGCCAGAGGCCTACGTCCCGCGCAGCGACACCTATATCGAGAAAGAGTCGAGCGTAAACGAAGCGATCGACCGGATGCGCCATTCAGCCACGCGTGCGCTGCTTGAACGTGATGACGTGATCATCGTCGCGTCGGTTTCATGCCTTTACGGCATCGGCTCGGTCGAGACTTATTCAGCGATGGTGTTCGACATCAAGAAAGACGAAGTGGTCGACCAGCGCGAATTGATCCGCAAGCTCGTAAGCCTGCAATACAAGCGCAACGATACCGCTTTCGCGCGCGGTTGCTTTCGCGTGCGCGGGGACAGCCTGGAACTTTATCCCAGCCATTATGAAGATATGGCATGGCGGATCAGCTTCTTCGGCGATGAAATCGAGGAAATCAGCGAATTCGATCCCCTGACAGGCAGGAAGGGCGCGAGCCTCGATAAGGTTCGCGTCTTCGCGAACTCACACTATGTCACCCCTGGCCCGACCATGAAACAGGCCACCGAAGCGATCAAATTTGAACTTGAGCATCGGCTGAAGGAGCTGGAGGCCGAAGGTAAGCTACTGGAGCATCAGCGGCTAGAGCAGCGCACCAATTTCGATCTGGAGATGATCGCGGCAACCGGCTCTTGCGCAGGGATTGAAAACTATTCGCGCTTTCTCACCGGGCGCTTGCCGGGCGAGCCACCACCAACGCTGTTTGAGTATTTGCCCGAGAACGCGCTGTTGTTCGTTGACGAAAGCCACCAGACAGTGCCGCAGATCGGCGCGATGGCGCGGGGGGACCACCGCCGCAAGATCACGCTGGCCGAATATGGATTCCGCTTGCCGAGCTGTATCGACAACCGTCCGCTGCGGTTTAACGAGTGGGACGCGATGCGCCCGCAGACCGTGTGCGTGTCTGCAACGCCCGGTGGCTGGGAGATGGAGCAGACCGGCGGCGTATTCGCTGAACAGGTAATCCGCCCGACCGGCCTTATCGATCCACCGGTTGAAATCCGCCCGGTCGAAGATCAGGTGCAGGATTGCATCCAGGAATGCCTTGCAACCGCCCAAAAGGGCTACCGAACGCTGGTCACCACGCTGACCAAGCGGATGGCGGAAGACCTGACCGAATTCATGCACGAAGCGGGCGTGCGCGTGCGCTACATGCACTCCGATGTCGAGACGCTGGAGCGGATCGAGCTGATCCGAGACCTGCGACTGGGCGTCTATGATGTGCTGATTGGTATCAACCTGCTGCGCGAAGGCTTGGATATTCCCGAATGCGGTCTTGTGGCAATCCTTGATGCTGACAAGGAAGGTTTCCTGCGCAGCGAGACATCGCTGATCCAGACGATTGGTCGGGCGGCGCGCAATGTCGATGGCCGCGTCATTCTCTATGCTGATCGCGTGACCGGAAGCATGGAACGCGCAATGGCAGAGACCGATCGCCGGCGCGAGAAGCAGCGCGCCTACAATGAAGAGCACGGTATCACGCCGCAGACGATCAAGCGCGATATTGCCGATATTGTGGCGCACACGGCCAGCAGGGATGGCGTGGTGGTCGATACCGGCGATGACGAGGTCAACAATCTGGTTGGCCACAATCTGCGCAGCTATATCGAAGACCTTGAGAAGCGGATGCGTGCAGCCGCCGCCGATCTGGAATTTGAAGAAGCCGGGCGCCTGCGTGATGAAATCCGGCGGCTGGAGAATGACGAGCTAGGCTTGCTCGACGCAGACAAGCGCGCCGCACCCAAGGGCAAGAGCACTGAAGGAAGGCCGGGGACGCGCAAAATGCGCTATGGCAAAACGCAAAGGAAGTTCGGCAAATGATGTGGCGCTGTGCCAGCCTAGCGCTCGTTTTAGCACTATCCGCCTGCAAACCGCCGCCAACGGATGCGGATATTGCGGCGCGCGATGTGACAAGCAACCAGAGCGGTCCATCCGCGCCTATCGACAGCCCGGATACCGAAGGCGCGGTCTGGTCTGACAGCCCGATAACTACAGGCCGCATCATTTACGGCATCCCCGGGCAACCACCGCTGCTTGCGCTGGGCTGCGGCGATATGGGCGACCATCCCAGCATTCTGATCACACGCTATGCGCTGGCAGACGAAGGCGCAGAAGCGATGGCGGCGTTCATCGGCAATGGGCACATTGCCCGTATCCCCGTCGACGCAACCGAGATCGACAATGGATCGTTCTGGCGGACAGAGCTGTCCGCTTTCAGCGAGGATCTGGAAGTGTTGACTGGCACGCGCCAAGTGGCCGTGACGATCCCGGGCGCAGGGCGACTGGTGCTCAACCCGAGCCAACGCCCCGCTCAATTCATTGAGGATTGTCGCGCATCGCCCTCTGTATGAGCATGTCCGGCGTCAGCACCTGCGGTAGCTGTTCGGCTTCCTGTCCTGGCTCATACCATAGGTAAAGCGGCACCCCTGCCGCGCCTTGTTTGTTGAGGAACATGCTGATTTCAGCATCGCGCCGGGTCCAGTCGCCCACCATCGCGATCACGCCCGCTTCTTCGAATGCGGCCTTGGTGGTCTCACGTTCGATAGCGACGCCTTCATTGACTTTGCAGGTAACGCACCAATCGGCGGTGAACCATACGAAAACCGGCTTCCCGCTCGCGCGCGCTTCGGCCAATGCGGCTTCACTGAACGGCCGCGGGCTGAGGATTGACTCAGCAGTGCTCGAGCTTTGCTCGGCATAGGCAGACGGAAGCGCAAAGGCTCCAAACACAAGAAATGGTGCTGAGATAAGGCCAAATGCGGGCCATGCCATCTTGCCTCGCTGCTGAAGCTTGCCGACCACCCACAGCGCCATGATCACGCCGAACACGACGATCAGAGCAAACATCGCAAAGCCGCGTCCGCCCAGCTGCTGTGTCAGCCACACCAGCGCGAGCGCGGTCAACCCCATCGGGATCGCCATCACGCGGCGAAATGTGTTCATCCATGCGCCGGGTTTGGGCAACATCCGGCGCAGCGCCGGGACAAAACCGATCAGCAGGAATGGCAGGGCAAGCCCCAGCCCCAAGGCCGCAAACAGCAGCAAGGCCTGCAAGGGGGGCAATAGCAGTGCCGCGCCCAATGCCACCGCCATAAATGGTCCGGTGCAAGGCGTTGCCGCGAAGGCTGCCAGCAAGCCGGTTGCAAAGGCGCTTGCCGGCTCGCCGCTACGCGTGAATGAAAGTGAGGGCAGCTCGAACACACCTGCAAAGTTTGCTGTTATGACTGCCGCCAGTATCAGCAGGACGACGACAACACTCGGGCTTTGTAACTGGAATGCCCAGCCTACCTGCTCGCCCGCCGAGCGTAGCGCCAGCATCACGCCGCCCAGAGCCACACAGGCCAGCACCACGCCAGCCGTGTAGGCGATGCCTTCACTGCGCGCTTGTGCTTCGCTTTCACCGGCGCGCGCCAGGCTGATCGCTTTCAAGCTCAAGATCGGGAACACACATGGCATAATGTTGAGGATCAATCCGCCTACCAACGCACCCAGGATCAGCGTCCACATCGGCGGCGTGCTGGCTGGCTGTCCGGCGATCAATTCGCCGCCTGCCGGTACTTCGCCCGCCTGCGCGGCAAAGCGAATCCCATTGCCATCGCCAAGCGCCAGAATGCCTTCGAGTGTCTCGAACTCGCCGCGGCCTTTGCGCGGGATTTCAGCGACCAACACATCGCCATTGCGCCGGAAAGTCTGCGACGCAGCATAATCGACCACGCGGGTGTTGCTTACAAAGACATGCGGCGCGCTGAGACTCATCGTCGCCGGGATCGGGATCGCTATGCGCAAAGTGTCCGCTGTAAGTTCGTATGTGCCCTCACGATCAAGCGGAGGTGCAATCGCTGCGCGCCACATGGCAAAGCGCTGGTCGGGCGTGAACGAGCTGTCTTCGGCCGGAATGATGGTGGTCATCCGCCCCTGTTCAGGGACACAGATCGCATCGGTGCAGGCAAGCCATTCGCCTTTTGCCGCAATGGGCAAAGGTCCTGTTGGAACGTAATCAGCAGAAACGCTGATCGGCACCAGGACTGCATATGCGCCTTTGTAGACGTGGTTCATCAGACCGGAGATCGAGAGTTTCTGAGGGACAGGGTACAGCGGCTCGCCCGCTTGCCAGCCTTCGGGCAGTTCCCAGTCCAGCGCCATGCCCAGCCCGGCATCGCCGGGATTAGACCAATAGCCGTGCCATTCTTCCGATACCGGTTCAAAATGGATCGCCAGCGTCAACGTTTCGCCTGCAACGGCTGGTCCCTCTGCATGCAAGCTGCCGACAAGATTGTTATCCTGCGCGCGCGCGGCAGTGGCCAGCGCCAGCATGCCGAGCAGCGACAACAGCAGCCAAAAGGCACCAAAAGACTTGAACATTCTTGCTTGGGTCACACCTGTCCCTCTAGGGGTCTCACATACAGTTCGCAAATCTATACTGAGAGTTACAGTTCCCTATGTCCGATCCACAGCCTCAAAAACACGATCTCCTGATCATCGGTGGCGGCCTAGTTGGTATGACCCTGGCGATTGCGGCGGCGCGCAAGGGATTTTCCAGCCATGTGGTGGACCGCGCCGATCCTGACAGTCTGACAGCCGAAGGCTTCGACGGGCGGGCATCAGCCATCTCGACAGCCAGCTGGAACCTGTTCACCAATATCGGAATTGCGGACGCGCTGGAGCCATATGGCAGCCCGATCGACAGTATCGCGGTGAGCGATCAGATGAAGCCCGGGCGGCTCGACTTCACGCCGGAACCGCATGACGGCACGCTGGGCCGTATGTTTGCCAACCGCCAGTTGCGCTTGGCGCTGTTCGAAGCGGCGGCGCAGGAACCGCTGATCAGCTGGCATGCGCCGGTGAATGTCGCATCGCGTGAGCGCGGCGAATTCGGTGTCTCGGTCACACTGGAAGACGGACGAAAGCTGGAGGCCGACCTGATGGTCGGCGCGGAAGGTCGCTTTTCGCCTAGCCGCGAGGAAGAAGGCCTCAAGATGGCGAAGTGGGACTATGGCCACCGCGCGATCATCGTAGGTCTGACTCATACAAAACCGCATGACAATGTGGCGTGGGAAATCTTCTATCCGGCTGGCCCATTTGCCCTGTTGCCCATGCTTGATGGCGAAGATGGCACGCATCGCAGCTCGCTGGTCTGGACCGTCGACGAAAAGGACGCAGCAGGCATTCTGAAGCTGTCAGACCGCGCGTTTCTGGCCGAGGTTACAAAACGCATGGGTGATCTGCTGGGCGAAGTATCGCTCAACAGCCAACGATCTTCATATCCTTTGAGCCTGCAGCACACTGCCAAGATTATCGGAGAACGGCTTGTCTTGGTGGGTGACAGCGCGCATGGCATGCACCCGATTGCGGGCCAGGGCCTTAATCTGGGCTTGCGCGATGTAGGCGCACTGGTCGAAGTACTGGAAGAAGCGCAGCGGCTGGGCCTCGATCTCGGCAATGAGCAGATGCTCAAGAAATACGAGAATTGGCGTGCGCTCGACTCGCTGATGGTAATGGGCGCGACAGACGGGCTGACCCGGTTGTTCGGCGTGCCCGGCAAGGCAGCATCGGCCGTTCGGCGCCTGGGCATGGCTGGCGTCCAACGAATGCCGGGCCTTAAGCATTGGTTTATGGACGAAGCCCGCGGCGTTTCTGGCGATGCACCCGCTTTGCTGCGCGGCTAACTCAACGCTTTATTCGCCACCGGGTGCTTCAACCGGGCTACGCTGTTCAACAGGCGTACCTGTGCCATCGCGCAAGCGGCCCGGATCAAGCACGGCTGCCATCTCGATGGTTTCCAGCGCACTCATTGCAGCGGCATAGCGTTCCGCATCGGCAATCCAGTCTTCTGCGGTTGCCGCCCCGGGCATATTCTTGATCTCTCCGATAGCGGAATCGATCCGCCCGCTCTCCAGGAACTGCCGCGCGCGTTCCAAACGCCGCGCGGGCTGAGGCGATGGTGTGCTTTCACGCCGCACAACGAACAATTCACTCAATTCGCGCCGGAAATCAGCCCAACTGTTGATCCCTTCGCTTTTCTGAAGCTCTGGAGCGAGGCCATCCAGCCGCGCCAGGAGGGAATCCAGCGTTATCGGATCACGCGAGAAACTGATCACGGTTCGCACCGCATTGGGCCAGCTGTCGCCGAAGCGCAGCCTTAGCTGGTCTGCCAGATAACCCAGCTCTTCGCCGCGCTCGATATAACGGCGCGTGGCAAATGCGATCAACAGACCTTCGGCACGCGCGGCATTACCCGCTGCAGCCTGTGCTTGCAGGTCCAGACGCGCAAGTCGCTGTTCCGCCGCTGCCAATCGCTGATCAAGTCCGCCTTGTTGCTCAGCAACGCGTTCAACCGCTTCGGTTGCTTCTACCGCGGCTACTACCACGGCCGCCTCTTCAGCTGGCGTGGGACTGGGTGCTGGCGCGTCTTCGGCGCTATCGGCGATGGCGGGGAGATTGGCCTGCGCCTGGCCCGCTTCATTGGACAGCGCGACCGGCTCTTCTTCTTTCGTATCTTGCCAGTAGAAAATCCCTACAATCGACGCACCCAGTAGAAACGCAGCCGCAACCGCCCCGAAAATCGGGCCCTTTGAAGGCTTTGTGCGTCGGCTACCAAACCTAGATTCCATATTTTTCCGTTCTACGACCCACAGGCTTTCGCCAGCCTTTAACCACCATCACTCTGTCCCGGTCTTATTCTTGGCACATTGCAATTGCCAAGGCCAAGAGATCGTTCTCGTTGGGACTAGCAGCCGCGCGCGCCGCTTGCCAACCCTCTCCGACCGGTTCGAGAATGCGCGGGCCCAGCGCACAAAGCGAAACATGCGTCCGATCAACGCCCAAACGATTGCATTCATTCACGAAGTGCTGCGCCGCCTCGGCTGAGTGCAACAGGACAAGCGCCCCCTTGGATAGTTGCGCCGCGACCTCTTCTGGCAAGTCGACCTTGCCAATCCGATAGACGATGCGTTCGGTGATCTGCACATCAGCGGGAGAGGAAAGCGTCACATGATCTTCGCCTGAAAGGCGCAAGAGATGCTGAAAATCGCCGCCGATCCCGTCGAGTACTTGCTGCAATCCGCCAGAACCGACCCGTGCGACCGTAAAGCCAGCGTCACGCGCGGCATCCGCGGTCGTTTGCCCTACGGCGAGGACCGGTAGATGAGTGAGAGCGGAAAGCTTGTCCCCGCCATGGCGGAAGGCATTGGCGCTTCCCACCAGAAGTGCATCAAATGCCTCCAGATCCGGCAAAGTCCAACCACTCGGTATCACTTTGAAAAGCGCTACCCCAGCGATGGGTAGCGCGCGCGCCGCACCCGCTGCGATGGTCTTGGAAAGCCCCGGCTCGGGCCGGATGGCGAAGGCCTTTGTCACACCTCGTGTTGCCCGAAATGTGGTGCCATGCCGGGCGTAAGGCGCGCGATCAGTTCTCTCCCCATGGCCGCGACCCATGCGAGGTCCTCCGCTGAGCCGCTATGCGTCGCTTCGATCCGTTCACGACCATCCGGGCTGAACAGGGCGCAGCGCAGCGCCAATACATCATCCTGCGCTGTGGTCAGCATCGCGATCGGGCTATGGCAGTTTCCGCCCAGTGCCTTTAGCAGAGTGCGTTCGGCCATGACTGCGCGGTGACTCGGCGCGTGGTCTATTGCCGCCAAGAATTCTTGCGTCTGTGCATCATCGGTGCGGCATTCGATCCCGATCGCGCCTTGCGCGGGCGCGGGCAACCATATCTCAGGATCAAGCCGCGCGCCGACCGAATCCTCTCCCAATCGATCAAGTCCAGCAGAGGCCAGCAGAGTGCAATCCGCCTCGCCTTTTTCCAGCTTGGCGAGCCGCGTTGCGACATTGCCGCGAAACGACACAACCTTGCAGTCCGGCCGCGCATGCAGCAGCTGCGCCGCGCGGCGCGGCGCGCTGGTTCCCACTGTCGCGCCTTCAGGGATGTCCGCAACCGACTTTGCGCCAACCAAACTATCCGCGGTGTCCGCGCGCGGCATGACCGCCGCGATTGTCAGCGTACCGGGCCGTAGCGTCTCCACATCTTTCATCGAATGAACCGAGGCATCGATTGTGCCATCGTGCAGCCAATGATCGAGCTCCTTGGTCCACAGCGCCTTGCCGCCGATTTCCGCCAGCGGACGATCGAGTACTTTATCCCCGCTCGCCACAACCGGCACCAATTCGACCTTTGATTCATCCCAGCCATGCGCGCCGCATAGTCGCCGCCGCGTCTCATAGGCCTGCGCCATCGCCAGCGGGGAATTGCGCGTTCCCAGGCGGATAATTGGTGTTTCGTCGTTCATCGCTGAGCTTGCTCTAACCTCGCAAACCTCTAAGGGAAAGCGCGATGAACGCGAAGCCGAAAATAGTTCTGGGCATTGAGTCGAGTTGCGACGAAACCGCCGTGGCGCTGGTTACGAGTGATTGGACGATTATTGCCGAAAAAATCGCCTCACAGATCGAAGAGCATGCACCCTATGGCGGGGTCGTGCCCGAAATTGCCGCGCGCGCGCACGCCGAAAAACTCGCGCCGATGCTCAAAGCCGTGATGGACGAAGCGGGCCTTTCGCTGGCGGATTGTGATGCGATTGCGGCGACTGCGGGGCCCGGTCTGATCGGCGGGGTGATGGTTGGCCTCGTAACGGCCAAGGCGCTTGCAATGGCGTCTGACACACCGCTGCTCGCGATCAATCATCTGGAAGGGCATGCGCTCAGCCCGCGCCTTGCGAATCCGGACCTCGAATTCCCCTATCTTTTGCTGCTGGTTTCCGGCGGGCATTGCCAGATTCTGCTGGTCGAAGGCGTCGGTGAATATCGCCGATTAGCCACCACAATCGATGACGCGTTGGGCGAGGCCTTCGACAAGAGCGCCAAGGTGCTCGGCCTTGGCTATCCGGGTGGGCCTGCATTGGAAAAGCTTGCCATGCAAGGCGATCCGCAAGCGGTGCCATTGCCGCGTCCGCTCAAGGGATCGAAAGAACCGCATTTCTCTTTTGCCGGCCTCAAGAGCGCAGTCTTGAGAGCTAAGAACAGCGGCGAACATACCGACGCAGACATCGCGGCCAGTTTCCAGCAAGCCGCCGTCGATTGCCTGATTGACCGGCTTGAATATGCCTTGGAACGTATCGAGACGCCGGGCAATCTGGTCGTCGCAGGCGGTGTTGCCGCGAACCAGACCATCCGCACTGCACTGGAAAAGCTTGCTCAACGGCACGGCATGCGCTTCACTGCGCCGCCAATGGCGCTTTGCACCGATAATGCCGCGATGATCGCTTGGGCTGGCTGCGAACGCTTGCCGCTTGGCGTTTTCGATCCGCTGGATGTCGCCGCGCGTCCGCGCTGGCCGCTCGACCCTCAAGCCGAGCCGGTACGCGGCGCAGGAGTGAAAGCATGACCTCTCACCGACCGGTGGGTGTCCTTGGCGCAGGCGCATGGGGTACGGCCTTGGCGCAAATGCTGGCCAGTGATGGCCGTGATGTGGTGCTTTGGGCGCTGGAGCCTGACGTAGTCGAAGAGATCAACAGCACGCACCGCAACACAACCTATCTGGCGTCGGCCAAACTTGCTGAAACCATCCGCGCGACAAGCGATCTGAGCGAGTTTGCCGAGCTTGAAATTGTTTTCGCCGTCACGCCCGCTCAGCATCTCGGCAGCGTGCTAAGGCAGATGCCCAAGGCGCCGGGCGATCTTGTGCTGTGCAGCAAGGGTATCGAAGCGGGCACCGGCCGCTTGATGAACAATGTCGCGAAGGACGCGCTGCCTGACAGTGAAATTGCCGTTCTGTCCGGCCCGACATTTGCACATGAAGTTGCCGCCGGCCTGCCCACGGCAGTCACACTCGCCTGCACTGGCGGTGAAGCACAATGGGATCGGCTGATCACTGCTATCGCGCGGCCGACTTTCCGCCCCTATTTCACAGAGGATGTGACCGGAGCCGAGATCGGCGGGTCGATCAAGAATGTGCTCGCAATCGCGTGCGGCGTGGTGGACGGGCTTGGCCTGGGCCAGAACGCACGTGCGGCGCTGATCGCGCGTGGCTATGCCGAAATGCTGCGTTTCGGGCAGGCGTTGGGCGGGCAGCGTGACACGCTGTCGGGTCTGTGCGGTCTGGGCGATCTGGTTTTGACTTGCAGCAGTACGTCGAGCCGTAACTTCTCGCTGGGCAAAGCGCTGGGCGAAGGCAAAAGCGCGGCCGAATTGATGGCGGATCGCAAGACAGTTGCCGAAGGGGCGCACACGGCCCCCGTCCTGCATGAACTGGCGCAAGGACGCGAAATCGATATGCCTATCGTTGAAGCGGTCAATGCCATCCTGGGCGGCGCAACCCCTGCCAAAGTTGTTGCGCAACTACTCGCACGGCCATTGACCACCGAACAGGGCGAGCCTGTGTGAGCAGCGCTGATTCTGCACACAAAGACGACATGGCAACTCTCGCCAAGGGCGGGCGAACCAACACGCTTGGCTTCCTGATCCGCTTGATCGGCGGCATCCCGTTCCTGTTCATTGGCTACCGCTTGTATGGCGTCGAAGACATGGGCCGCTTCGCATCGGCCTTCGTCATTATCGAGATATTCGCGCTGTTCTGCGCTCTGGGCGAGAAGCGCGGGCTTGCACAACGATTGACCGAAGGGGCCGATCAAGACGCTCAGAAACCCGTTAATCTCGTGTTCGACGGGATGCTGGCCGCACTCATCGTGTCCGCTTTGGCGGCAGTGATTGTACTGATCTTTCCAGCAATCATGTTCCCGAACGGCGTCAACGGCCCGCTTGACATCCTGATGGTGGCAGCGATCCCTGCCTTTGCGCTGACCGAGATCTTGCTCGCCGCGCAGGCCTATCGATATGATATTACCACAACCGTACGCGCACGCGCGCTTATCGAGCCATGGGTCAAGTCAATCGCTGTGCTCGCATTCTTTTACATACCCGGCGCACGCGAGAGCGGGCTGGCACTCGCCTTTGTCGTTGCGATTTATGCCGCGCTTCTGACAGCCTTGTGGTCATTCATCCGCACTTACGGCTTGCCTGATGGATGGCGCCCCCGCCCGCGCTATCTTGGTTCGATGGTCCTGCGGGCCTTACCGCTTTCCGGCGCCGACGTGATCGAGCGCAGTACGCGATTGCTCGATGTGTTCTTGCTTGGTCAATTCACGTCAGAGCGCGCAGTGGGCATCTACTTCTTCGCGAAAGAAATCGCCACTCTGCCGCAAAAGCTGAAGTCCAGCTTTGAACCCATTCTGTCTCCAGTTGTGACCAAGAACCTGAAGATCGGCAATATGGACGCGATCGCGGCGCAAGTGCGCCAGGTCGGGTTCTGGATCATTGCGGTTCAGGCTGCGATTGCGCTTGCGCTGGCCATTCCTGGCGAAGCGGTGATGGGGCTTGGCGGCCCGGCAATTGTCGGCGGCACAGGCGCGCTCGCAATCCTGCTTGCCGCCGAAGTCGTTGCTTCGATGGCGGTCGTTTCCGAAAGCGTGCTGGTCTATATTGCGCGCAAACGTAACCTCGCGATTTCAATCGGGATCATCGCGCTTCAAGCCGCGCTGACTATTGGCCTCATCATGCTGGCAGAGTATCTGCAGCTGGACGAAGGCTTCAAAGCCGCTGGCGCCGCTGGCGCACTGTTCCTGGCGCTCGGCGCCTCCAGCCTGATAAAGGCATTGCTGCTCAAGAATCTGCTTAAAGCGCCGGTCAGCAATTGGCGCTGGGGCCTTGTATGGGCAACCGCGCCTGCGGTAATTGTGGGCTTCGCGTTCACGCAATTGCCCGAATGGATGGAGTTGATCTTCGGCATTCCGGCGATTCTGGCAACTTATGGCTTTGTGATCTGGCGCAAGGGATTCGGCGAAGAAGACCGGCTGCTGTTTCGCAAGAATGTTGGCGGTGACACGCCGAGCTGAGGAAGATGTTGATTGATGACTGCTGCTGAAATTCTGGAAGCCTATGGAGTCTATATCGCGATCGGATTTGTGGTCGCGATCGCAATTGTCTGGCTGATTGGCCGCGCCAACCGCAAGGCCAAGGTTGTGCGAGAGAGCTCGACCAGGGACGTGCTCGATGAAGGCGCAGAGCGCGCGAGCCGTAATCAGGCGCTGATTGATGCAGGCACACCTGCGCCGCCTCTTGACGCTGGCCCCGCACCAGCTTCGGTTACCGCGCCAACTCCAGCCGGCGCCGATGACCTGACCCGGATTAAAGGCCTTGGACCCAAGATCGCGACATTGCTGCGCGAACAAGGCGTGACGCGTTTCGCAGATATTGCCGCATGGAATGATGCGGATATCGAGCGCATCGATGCCCACCTCGGGCGCTTCCAGGGGCGCATCCGCCGCGATGCATGGGTGGAGCAAGCCAAACTGTTGAGTGCAGGCGACGAGGCCGGCTTTACAAGCAAGTTTGGCCAGAACGGCTGAACCAGTCGCGACACCGGTTCAAGAGAGAAACCTCGATAGGGAATGTGCTCATTCGCGCCTTCCGCATCGCCCCTTTCACGCACACTCTTGAATCGCTAGACAAGACTTGTCGCCGCACGCCATTCCTGCGAATGGAGCCGTAAAATAGTTTCAGGAGTAACTAATGGCCGGAATGGTGCCGTTTAACTGGGAAGATCCCTTTGATCTGGAAACCCAGCTGACCGAAGACGAGCGGATGATCCGTGATGCCGCGCATGGCTTTGCACAAAGCGAGTTGCAGCCGCGCGTAATAAAAGCTTTCGCTGACGAAATCGACGCACCCGAACTTTTCCCGATGTTTGGCCAGGCGGGCCTGCTGGGCGCAACCATTCCGGAGGAATACGGCGGCGCAGGCGCTGGCTATGTTGCGTACGGATTGATTGCGCGCGAGATCGAACGCGTCGACAGCGGGTATCGCTCGATGGCTTCGGTCCAATCATCGCTCGTGATGTTCCCGATCTATGAATACGGATCGGAAGAACAGCGCCGCAAATACTTGCCCGGCCTCGCCTCGGGCCAGCTGATCGGCTGCTTTGGCCTGACCGAGCCCGACGCAGGTTCTGACCCTGCTGGCATGAAGACCGTCGCGAAGAAGGACGGCGATGGATATGTCCTCAATGGTTCCAAGACCTGGATTTCGAACGCGCCTTTCGCCGATGTGTTCGTGGTCTGGGCAAAAAGCGAAGAGCATGGCGGCGGCATTAGCGGCTTTGTGCTGGAAAAGGGCATGAAGGGGCTTTCCGCGCCCAAGATCGAAGGCAAGATTTCACTGCGCGCCAGCACCACTGGCATGATCATGATGGATGATGTGAAGGTAGGTGCGGATGCGCTGCTGCCCAATGTGCAAGGCCTGAAAGGTCCCTTCGGGTGTCTCAACCGCGCACGCTATGGGATTAGCTGGGGCGCGATGGGCGCAGCCGAATTCTGCATGCACGCTGCGCGGCAATACGGGCTGGATCGCAAACAGTTTGGCCGCCCGCTGGCCGGAACGCAGCTTTACCAAAAGAAGCTGGCAGATATGCTGACCGACATCGCGCTGGGCCTGCAAGGCTCGCTTCGCGTCGGTCGCCTGATGGACGAAGGCCGCTTTGCGCCGGACATGATCAGCGTGGTCAAGCGCAACAATGTCGGTAAAGCGCTCGATATCGCGCGTCAGGCGCGCGACATGCATGGCGGCAATGGCATCAGCGGGGAATATCAGGTGATCCGCCACATGGTGAACCTTGAAACGGTCAACACCTATGAAGGTACACATGATGTCCACGCTCTGATCTTGGGTCGCGGGATTACGGGGATCGCGGCGTTTTGATGAAGGAAACGCGCGAGTTGCTGTCCTACGCTGCCAAGAACTGGCATAGGACAGGCATACGTGCCAATCCAGCATTGCGCCCTACATGCTACAACAAGCGCATTTTGCAAGTCCCTGAAAAACGGATGACTTTTCCACCCCTGAACAGTGTTCCATCCTGTAGGAGTTCTGCGTGATGAAACTGTATGGCTACTTCCGCAGTTCGACGACCTATCGCTTGCGCATCGCGCTGGAGCTGAAAGGGATCGACTACGAGTATATCCCGGTGAACCTGCTGACGTCCGAGCAGAAGGGTGAAGCCTTCACCAGCCGCAACCCGTTTGGTAGCGTGCCGATGCTAGAGGCTGACGGGTTCGACCGTGCCCAATCCATGGCGCAGATCGAATGGCTGGATGAAGCCTATCCTGAAAACTTTCTGCTGCCAGCCGATCTAGAAGACCGCTACACCGCGCGCGAGCTTGCCTATGCGATCGCAACCGAGACGCACGCCGTGAACAACCTGCCGGTGCTGAAGTATCTCAAGGATCCGCTCGGCCATTCGCAGGAAGAGATCGACATTTGGTATCGCCACTGGCTGGCGCGTACATTCGCGCCACTGGAAGCGCGGCTGGCGCAGCTCGGAACGGGCGATTTCCTGTTCGACAGGCCCGGCTTCTTCGAGGTCGTGCTGTTGCCGCAGTTCTACAATGCGGAACGCTTCCAATTCGATTTCAGCGACAAACCACATATCGCGCGCATTGCGCAAGCATGCCTCGCCCTGCCTGAGTTCCAGCGCGCGCACCCAGACAATCAACCAGATAATCCCGAGATGTCCTCATGAAACTCGCCTCACTTAATGACGGAACCCGCGACGGTAAGCTCGTCGTCGTATCGAAAGACCTCACCCGCTACTGCGCGGCGGACAATATCGCGCCGACATTGCAGGCAGCGCTTGATAATTGGGAGGAAATCGCTCCCAAGCTCGAAGTGCTGGCCATGGATGTCGAGCATGAGGCGGTGCCGTGCGAACGCTTCCACGAACGCGAAGCCCATTCGCCGCTGCCGCGCGCGTACCAATGGGCCGATGGCAGTGCATACATCAACCACGTCGAGCTGGTGCGCAAAGCGCGCGATGCCAAAGTACCGGAAAGCTTCTATCACGATCCGCTGATGTATCAGGGGGGCAGCGACAGTTTCCTGGCCCCGCGCGAAGACATTCCGCTGGGCGACACTGCCTGGGGATGCGACATGGAAGGCGAAGTGGCGGTGATCACCGACGATGTGCCCATGGGCGTATCGGCAGAGGACGCAGCAAAACACATCAAGCTGGTGATGCTGGTCAATGACGTGAGCTTGCGCGGGCTGATCCCGGGCGAACTCGCCAAGGGTTTCGGCTTCTTCCAGTCCAAGCCTTCCAGCGCATTCTCGCCAGTCTGTGTGACGCCAGATGAGCTGGGCGATGCGTGGAAGGATACGCTGATCCACTTGCCGCTGATGGTCGATTACAATGGCGAAGCCTTTGGCCGTGCCGAAGTGGGCGTGGATGCCACCTTCAACATGGCGCAATTGGTCGCTCACGCGGCAAAAACGCGCAATCTAGGTGCCGGCGCGATCATCGGCTCAGGCACGATTTCGAACAAAGGCGCGGATGGTGGCCCGGGCAAGCCGGTCAGCGAAGGCGGGCTAGGCTACAGCTGCATCGCGGAAATCCGCATGATCGAAACGATCTATGATGGCGCACCCAAGACGCCATTCATGAAGCCGGGTGATCAGGTGCGCGTGGAAATGCGCGATCGTGACAATCACTCAATCTTTGGCGCGATCGAACAGAAGGTTGTGCAGGCCTGAACTAGCGCAGGCTTAGACTTCGATGGGTTTGAATGCCGTTTCCCCATCGCCGGTGTTCGGTGTGCCATCTGCATCCATCACGAACAGCTTGACCTCACCCTTGCGCGCGCAGGGGCGGTGTTCAGTCCCGCGCGGGACGACAATCAGGTCCCCTTGTACAAGATTCTCGGTCCGGTCGCGCAACTCCATATCGAGCTCGCCTTCGATAACTAGGAACAGCTCATCGGTGTCAGGATGCTGGTGCCAGTGATATTCGCCCTCGACCTTGCACAAGGGCACCTCGTTGCCATTGTACCGTGCAGCAAGGGGGGTGCCCAATGTTCTGAAAACAAGGCGAATTTCTCGGACAAATTTACTTTTGTAGCCATCAGTACACCACCACGCTCCGGATGCTCTCGCCTGCATGCATCAGGTCGAAGCCCTTGTTGATCTCTTCGAGGCTCAGCACATGAGTAATCATGGGGTCGATCTGGATCTTCCCGTCCATGTACCAGTCAACGATTTTCGGAACGTCGGTGCGACCCTTGGCTCCGCCAAATGCGGTACCGCGCCAGTTGCGTCCTGTCACCAGCTGAAACGGGCGGGTAGCTATTTCCTTGCCCGCTTCGGCCACGCCGATGATCACGCTGGTTCCCCAACCACGGTGGCAGCATTCCAGAGCGGTGCGCATCACTTCGGTGTTTCCGGTGCAGTCAAAGGTGTAATCCGCGCCGCCATCGGTCATGGCCACCACCTTGGCAACGATGTCGTCGCGGCTCATGCCACGCGTGTTGAGGAAATCGGTCATGCCGAACTTGCGGCCCCATTCCTCGCGGGTCTCATTGATGTCGATGCCGATGATCTTGTTCGCGCCAGCCAGCCGCGCGCCCTGGATCACATTGAGGCCGATGCCGCCGAGGCCGAACACCACCACATTGTCGCCCACCTGCACTTTGGCGGTATTGGTCACGGCGCCGACACCTGTCGTCACTCCGCAGCCGATGTAGCAGCTGGTCTGGAACGGGGCGTCCTCGCGAATCTTGGCCACAGCGATCTCGGGCAGGACAGTGAAGTTCGAAAAGGTCGAACAGCCCATGTAGTAGAAGATCGTCTGCCCCTTGTAACTGAAGCGACTGGTACCGTCCGGCATCAACCCCTGCCCCTGTGTCGCGCGGATCGCGGTGCACAGGTTCGTCTTGCCGGAAAGGCAGGATTTACACTGGCGGCATTCGGGTGTGTAAAGCGGGATCACGTGATCATCTGGCTTCACGCTGGTGACACCGGGGCCGACTTCGCGCACGATGCCCGCCCCTTCGTGGCCCAGCACGCTGGGGAAGATGCCTTCGCTGTCGAAGCCATCAAGCGTATAGGCATCGGTGTGGCAAATACCGGTCGCCATGATCTCGACCAGCACTTCACCCGCCTTGGGGCCTTCCAGATCCAGCTCGACAATCTCAAGCGGCTGCTTCGCTTCGAAAGCCACGGCGGCGCGTGTTTTCATACCTTGTCTCCCCTAGGCGCTTTCATGCACGGTCTTTGAAACGAGACAGGCGGTCACGCCCTCTGCGCCATCTTCCAAGCCGGAACCGGACCATTTGACTCCGCCGAAGGGCGCATCGGCGGCACTGACCGAACCGTTGTTGATTGCGACCATACCCGCTTCGATATCACTAGCCATGCGCATCCGGCGCCCGGCATCTTGTGTCCAGGCATATGCCGCCAAGCCGTATGGCAGCCGGTTCGCCTCCTCGACCATCGCAGCTTCGCCCTTCATCGGGTTGATCAACGCAACCGGACCGAACGGCTCTTCGTTCATGATCTCGGCATCCAGCGGGACTTCGGAGAGCACTGTCGGCTCATGGAAGAAGCCCTGATTGCCGATCCGGTTGCCGCCGGCTTCAAACTTCGCGCCTTTGTCCAGCGCGTCCGCAAGCTTCGCCTGAATACCATCCGGGCCACGCTGACTTGCCATCGGGCCCATCTGCGTATCCCCATCCATGCCATTGCCAACCTTGATCGCTTTTGCTCGTTCAACGAACCCGTCACGGAAGCGTTCGAAGACATCTTCTTCGACCAGAAAGCGCGTTGGGCTGACACATACCTGCCCCGCATTGCGGAACTTGTTGGCGGACATGGTGTCGAGCGCCTTGTCAATGTCGGCATCGTTGAAAATCAGGACTGGGCCGTGGCCGCCCAGTTCCATCGTAGTGCGCTTCAAATCCTCGGCAGCCAATTTGGCCAGATGCTTGCCGACCGCTGTTGATCCGGTGAAGGTCACTTTGCGGATCACCGGGCTGGCCAGCAAGTGTTCGCTGATGTCCGATGGAACGCCGAAAACGCATTGCAGCACCTCTCCTGGAACACCTGCGTCGTGCAGCGCCTTGACGATGCCGAGACCGCCTGCGGGTGTTTCCTCGGACGGTTTGACGATGACTGAGCAACCTGCCGCCAGCGGACCGCCCACCTTGCGCATCACGTTCAATGCCGGGAAATTCCATGCTGAAAAACCCGCCACCGGACCGACAGGCTCATACCTTACTTCTGCGCGCTGACCATCGGGACGAACAAGTGTGCGACCATATAGCCGTTTGCATTCACCCGCATAGAATTCCAGCAGCATGGCGCAGTAAATCGTCTCGCCTACAGCTTCCTTGAACGGCTTGCCCTGCTCTAGGGTGATTGCCGCACCGATTTCCTTGGCGCGTTCGCGGATCAGTGCAGCACCTTTGCGCAGCACTGCTTCGCGTTCGTCAGCAGATGTCTTGCGCCAGCTTTTGAATCCTTTTGAAACTGAATCCAGCGCCGCATCAAGATCCGCCGCGGTCGCTGCAGGCAATGCTGCGATGACATCGCCGCTGGCCGGATCAAGCACGTCGATCGTCTCGCGACCAGCAGCGCCAATTGCTTCGCCGCCAATAAGAAGTTCGAGTTGGGGATAATCAGTCACTTGGGTCTCCTTGGAGTCGGGCGAAGGTCTTACCAGCCTGTGTATCAAGGTCCATCGCCAAGGTGCGACCAAATGACTGTGACTGGACAAATTCAAAGGAAAGCTGCCATGCATTGCCTTGGAGGGGACAGTATGAGCGAACACGAGCACGAATCCGCAGCGGGCGAATCAAATAGCCTCTATTGGACAGCGAATATTCGACTGTTGCTC
This sequence comes from uncultured Altererythrobacter sp., assembly GCF_913057185.1. Lineage (NCBI taxonomy): Bacteria > Pseudomonadati > Pseudomonadota > Alphaproteobacteria > Sphingomonadales > Erythrobacteraceae > Altererythrobacter > uncultured Altererythrobacter sp. Next base: position 1,058,837 of record NZ_CAJXNK010000001.1, on the reverse strand, counting down.
ACGCTCATGGCGATCTGGTTCGCCGTCTCTTTCGGTGCAGGTATCCTGTTTCGAGACTGGCTCGATCAGTTCATGCTGGGGGGCTATCCGCTTGGCTTCTGGTTTGCGCAGCAAGGGTCAATTTACACCTTCATCGCTCTGATATTCTTCTACAATTGGCGAATTCACAAGATCGAACAAAGTTTTAACCTTGATGATGACGACGAAGTCGCTGCCTCTATGGAAGGTGGGGCCGGTTAATGGAGACGCAAACACTGATCTATCTCTTCGTCGGTGCGAGTTTTGCGCTCTACATCGGCATTGCCATCTGGAGCCGCGCAAGCTCGACAAAGGAATTCTACGTCGCTGGCGGAGGTGTAAATCCGGTTGTCAACGGCATGGCAACCGCAGCCGACTGGATGAGCGCGGCAAGCTTCATTTCGATGGCGGGCATCATCGCTTTCGCAGGCTATGATGGCTCGGTTTACTTGATGGGTTGGACCGGCGGCTATGTGCTGCTCGCGCTACTGCTTGCGCCGTACCTGCGCAAATTTGGCCAGTTCACAGTTCCGGATTTCATTGGCACGCGGTATTATTCCAAGGCTGCACGTGTGGTCGCGGTGATTTGCCTGATCTTTATCAGCTTCACCTATATCGCAGGCCAGATGCGCGGCGTGGGCATCGTGTTTAGCCGCTTTCTGGATGTGCCAATCCTGTGGGGCGTGATCATCGGCATGGGCATAGTGTTTGTCTATGCGGTCCTGGGCGGGATGAAGGGCATCACCTACACTCAGGTCGCGCAATATTGCGTACTGATCTTCGCCTATATGGTGCCAGCCTTCTTCCTGAGCTTCATGATCACCGGCAATCCGATCCCGCAGTTTGGGCTGGGCTCACAGGTCAGCGATGGCAGCAGTCTGTACGTGCTGGAAAAGCTCAATCTTGTCCTGATGGACCTAGGGTTCGGGCAATATACTAAAGGCAGCAAGTCGATGATTGATGTGTTCTGCATTACGCTGGCGCTTATGGTTGGCACTGCAGGCCTACCCCATGTGATCGTGCGCTTTTTCACCGTACCCAAGGCATCGGATGCGCGCCGCTCGGCCGGGTGGGCGCTGATCTTTATCGCGCTGCTTTACACCACAGCAGGGCCAGTAGGCGCATTCGCACGGCTCAACTTTGTCGATACCGTCAATGAGACACAATATGCCGAAGCGCCCGAGTGGTTCACCAATTGGGAAGCCAATGACCTGATTGCCTGGCGCGACAAGAATGGTGATGGCGTCATGCAATACCGGGCCGGCGACGCATTCGCAGGCAGCCCCGAATTTAGCGAGAGTGGCGTTGGCAATTCGGGAGAGCGGCTGCTCGACAACATGGCGACGGTCAATGAAAACGAAGTTTATGTCGACCGCGACATAATGGTTCTGGCGAACCCCGAGATTGGCAACCTGCCCGGATGGGTAATCGCGCTGGTGGCCGCTGGCGGCTTAGCCGCCGCGCTGTCCACAGCTGCCGGACTGCTGCTGGTCATTTCAAGTTCGGTCAGCCACGATCTGCTAAAGTCCACTCTCAAGCCCGACATATCCGAGAAGGGTGAACTGTTGGCGGCGCGCATCGCTGCAACTGCAGCTATTGTGGTTGCGGGATATCTCGGGATCTATCCGCCGGGATGGGTGGCGCAAGTGGTCGCTTTCGCCTTTGGCCTCGCTGCCGCAAGCCTGTTCCCGGCGATCTTTATGGGTATTTTTAGCAAGCGTATGAACCGCGAAGGCGCGATTGCAGGGATGGTAGCGGGCCTGACTTCGACATTCCTCTACATCGCTTACTTTAAGCTGTGGGAGCCAGCCGCAAACACAGCCGAAAATTGGCTGTTCGGCATTTCGCCTGAAGGAATCGGCGTGGTCGGAATGGTATTGAACTTCGCCGTTGCGATCGGGGTCGCACGGATGACCGCCAAACCGCCCGCAGAAATCGATGCCTTGGTCGAGAATATCCGTGTACCGCGCGGTTCTGGGGCCGCACGGGTGCATTAGTCTCTACCGATTCTGTCGCCCCTCAATCAGGCTTTCGACCACGCTCGGATCAGCCAGCGTAGAGGTGTCGCCCAGCGAGCCGTAGTCATTCTCTGCAATCTTGCGGAGGATACGCCGCATGATCTTGCCGCTGCGAGTCTTTGGCAACGCGGGCGTTAAGTGGATGTGATCGGGCGTGGCGATGGGGCCGATTTCCTTGCGCACATGCTGGCGCAGCTCAGCGACCAAATCGTCCGTAACTTCAGCATCGGCATTCAGGGTAACATAGCAATAGATACCTTGCCCCTTGATGTCGTGCGGATATCCCACGACCGCCGCCTCGCAAACAAGCGGATGTAATACCAGCGCACTTTCCACCTCTGCAGTGCCCATCCGGTGTCCGGAAACGTTGATCACATCGTCTACGCGGCCCGTGATCCAGTAATATCCGTCTTCATCGCGGCGACATCCATCGCCGGTGAAATACTTGCCATGATAGGTGCTGAAATAGGTCTGCACGAACCGCTCGTGATCACCGTAAACGGTGCGCGCTTGGCCTGGCCAGCTGTGCGTGATGCACAGATTGCCGCTGGTTGCCCCGTCCAGAACTTCGCCTTCATTGCCCACCAGTTGTGGCCGCACACCGAAGAACGGCCTGCCCGCGCTGCCGGGCTTCATGTGATGCGCCGCTGGTAGTGTTGTGATCATGCAGCCACCGGTTTCAGTCTGCCACCAAGTGTCGATGATCGGGCAGCGCCCCTCGCCCACCACTTCGTGGTACCAGCGCCAAGCCTCTGGATTGATCGGCTCGCCCACTGTGCCGAGCAGCCGCAGCGATGACCGGTCATGCACCTCCACGAAGCTATCGCCCTCGCGCATCAGTGCGCGAATAGCGGTAGGTGCAGTGTAGAAAATATTGACCTTGTGCTTGGCGATAACGTTCCAGAAACGCCCATGGTCCGGATAATTCGGTACGCCTTCAAACACGATCTGCGTGGCGCCGTTCATCAGCGGGCCGTACACGATATAGCTGTGGCCCGTGACCCAGCCAATATCGGCCGAGCACCAGAAGACCTCGCCGGGCTGATAATCGAATATGTAGTTGAAGGTGGTCGCGGTCCAGACGCCGTATCCGCCGGTGGTGTGCAGCACGCCCTTGGGCTTTCCGGTCGATCCTGATGTGTAGAGAATGAATAGCGGATCCTCGGCATTCATTTCCTCGCAAGGGCAATCCGCGTCAGATTTCAATTCATGATACCAGTTATCGCGGCACTCACTCATCGCAACATCTGCGCCGGTATGCTTGACCACCAAGACGCCCGATACATCGACGCCGTCGATCTTCAGCGCGGCATCGACATTATCTTTCAGCGGTATCGGTTTTGATCCTCGGAGCCCACTATCAGCCGTAATCACGAACCGGCTGCCGCAATCGACAATGCGCCCCGCAAGCGCTTCAGGAGAAAACCCGCCGAATACCACTGAATGGATCGCACCGATCCGTGCGCAGGCGAGCATGGCCAGTACGCCTTCGATTACCATCGGCATATAAATCGTGACGCGTTCACCTTTGGTCACACCCAGCGATTTCAGCGCATTGGCCATCTGAACCACTTCGGCATGCAACTCGCGATAGGTCAGACTGCGGCCCGGCGATGCTGGATCATCTGGCTCGAAAATCAGCGCAGTCGTATCGCCCCGCCCGGCATCAACATGACGGTCCACCGCATTGTAGCAAAGGTTAAGGGATCCGTCCGCGAACCACTTGATAACGACAGGGTCATACGACCATTCACCGCCTTTGTCTGGAGCCTGCACCCAGTCCAGCAGCTGAGCCTGCTCTAGCCAGAAACCGTCCGGATCTTGGAGCGAACGCGCATACATCGCGTCATATTGTTCGGTCGCACAATGCGTTGGGTAGCTAGGTACTGGGCGGGCAACAAAGCCGGTCATAGAGCTGAATCTCCTTTAGATCCCGCTTTCATAGCGCAAAATGCAACCGACACACCCTGCGCTTTTGTTATCTATTACCTTGGCACTATTCCGTCGGCTCTGTTCGAAATACGTAGACCGGCCCAATATCGACGATCTGCGCATATCCAGCAAAACTAAGCACCAGTTCCGCGGCTCTCGGAGCATAAGCACGCGGCGACTGGGCCCGCAGGCGGATCAGTTGCCAGTCTTCGCCCAATGGGAAAAGCGCCTGCGCAAAATTCCCACGGCCTGGCTCCAGATCGTCGATCTTGGCTTCTACACGCGCACGGCGATCAGGTGTTATGGCCTGTTCGGTCCTTCCGGCCACTGCAATTAGCAGACTATCGCCAGCTTCGATCGAGGCGTCGAGAGGGATCGCTAGCGACAACGAATCCGGATCATCGGAAGGGGTGCCCACAGTGAAACGCGTTGCTCTATTGAGCCATATTGCTGGCTCTTCACGCTGCTCCGCAGCCGCCATATCGCCTATCACCCGCCAATCGCTGCCCCGCGGATCATTGAGCAGTTCGCCTGCACCCTGCAAGGCGTCAGGGATCAAGGGTTCTTCACGAACCAAAGGGATAGGCGTCGGCTTAGGCTTGGGTTCAGCTATAGCTGTGGGCTGAGTTGGCGCTGCGGGGACGTCCGAAGCTATCCGACCTGATCCGGATACCACGATGGTCTGTCCAATTTCGAGCACTTGGCGTGTGCGTCCAAATTGAAGAGCCACGATTCCATCTTGCCTTCGCAAGCCCTGCTCGGCATCAGCGGTTACTTCGTACCATTCCCATTCGTTGCCAATAGAAAGCGTCTTTTCTCCAAAACCGGGATAGGGTGGCGCATTTTGCTGGAAACGAACCCGCAGAACGCCTCTACCATCGTCCGTCTGTGCTCCAATCGCTCGGGCATAGAACCCGATAGTAATGGTATCGCCACGGCGAACCGGTTTGGTCAGAGGCACGTTGGTCCCCGCAGTGTAGATAAACTCGTCCGCCCGCTTGATATCGAAGCGGACAGCAACGCCGCCGCCAGGTATCGCCTCGTCTTGGACGACACTACGCTCTAAATCACTGCCATAACTTTCCCAATCAAGCCTTGTAGGGTCGTTGACCAGTGTTCCTGGAAGTTGCGCATCAAGTTCTGCAATAACATTTTGGTCGGCAGATAGCGGGGCAGCGCTTAGGCCAATAAGTGCCAATGCCGCCACAGCGATTATCGGTTTCCACATTGTGCATGAGCTCCCAAAACCCGGTTTTTGGGAACGTTAACATATGAATGGCATCGTAACAAGATTCGTCTTATCGCGAAGCCGATTTGACTTCAGTTTAGTCGCGCGATTCCAGACCGTGCTCTGCGTGCGCAATCTCATGCAGCCAGTCGGCGTGGCGCGGGGCCTTCTTGGTTTGGCTCCATTCGTCGAGCATCGGCGGCGCTACGCGTTTGAGCTCGGCGTATTGCTCGTCCGTGCCGATATCGGCGGCGAGCTCGACCCGGTGGCCGTTGGGATCGAAGAAGTAGATCGACTTGAAGATGCCGTGATGGGTCGGGCCAAGCACATCGATGCCTTGCGCTTCTATATGCGCCTTGGCAGCGAGCAATTCGTCTTCCGATGCGACCCGAAAGGCGAGATGCTGGACCCATGCCGGGGTGTTTTCATCGCGGCCCATGGTCGGCTGATTAGGCAGTTCGAAGAACGCGAGGATGTTACCGTTACCTGCATCAAGGAAGACATGCATGTAGGGATCATACTCGCCAGTTGACGGTACATGATCCTCAGCAAAGGCCGTGGTGTATTCCATGCCCAGCACACGGCCGTACCATTCGACAGTTTCTTTTGCGTCCTTGCAGCGATAGGCGGCATGATGGATGCCAGATGGCTTTATGGCTGCTGTCATTCTGCAGGCTCCGCAGTCTTTGTGTCGAGTACACCACGCGCGATCTGGTCACGCTCGATGCTTTCGAAGAGCGCCTTGAAATTACCTTCTCCGAAGCCATCGTCGCCCTTGCGCTGAATGAATTCGAAAAACACCGGACCAACTTGCGCTTCTGCAAAAATCTGTAGCAACAGGCGGGGCTGACCACCCTCCGTCGTGCCATCGAGCAGGATACCACGCATCTTCAGCGCTTCAGCATCTTCTCCGTGACCCGGAAGACGCTCATTGAGCATCTCGTAGTACGTGACAGGCGGCGCGTTCATGAAGGGAACGCCCATGTCTTTAAGACGGTCCCAGCAAGCGACCAGATCATCGCAGATCAGCGCGATATGCTGGATGCCTTCACCATTGAATTCGCGCAGGAATTCCTCGATCTGGCCCTTGCCGCCCTCGCCCTCTTCATTGAGCGGGATGCGGATCTTGCCGTCAGGCGCGGTCAGCGCCTTGGACGTCAGGCCGGTATACTCGCCTTTAATGTCGAAGAAGCGGATTTCGCGAAAATTGAACAGGCTCTCGTAATAGTCGGCCCAGTACTTCATCCGGCCGGTGTAGACGTTGTGCGTCAGGTGATCGATCAGCTTGAAGCCTGCGCCTTCAGGGTGTTTTTCAACGCCGGGCAAATATTCGAAATCGATGTCATAGATCGACAGACCCTCTCCATTCTCGTCTTCGTAACGATCAACCAGATATAGGATCGCGCCGCCGATGCCGCGGATTGCAGGGATCGCAAGTTCCATTGGTCCCGTTTCAACTGCGACCGGCTCTGCGCCCAGCTCCATCAGATGGTCCCAGGCCGCGGCAGCGTTGCGCACACGAAACGCCATGCCGCATGCCGACGGTCCATGCTCGCGCGCGAAATACCATGCCGCGCTGCGCGGCTCGTAGTTGGCGATCAAATTGATGCCGCCTTGACGCCACAGATGCACGTCCTTGGAACGGTGCGAAGCCACATGAGTGAACCCCATTGCTTCAAAAACCGTTTCAAGCTGCCCCTTCTCGGGCGCGCAGAATTCAACGAATTCAAATCCATCAAGGCCAGCGGGATTTTCGAAGAGGTCGCCAGAGTGAAGGGTTTCGTGCGTGTTCATGAGCTTAGTCCAGTGAGAATCAATATAGTTTCTTTTGTAACTAAATACGCGAAGCCCGTCATTTTGTCAAAGCGGCGGTGAGACTGGCAGGCGGCACGCCGCCCCACCTATCTGATCTGCCTATTTGCCAGCGTGCAGCGATGCGTGCACGAAGGTGGCGGGAGAAGGCGAGATGATCAAGACCAAAGGTATCAACCATATCGCACTGGTGTGCCGCGACATGAAGGAAACGGTTCGTTTCTACACCGAAGTGCTCAATATGCCGCTGTTCAAGACGGTTGAACTGCCGGGCGGTGGACAGCACTTCTTCTTCGACTGCGGCGGCGGTGCGAGTGTCGCTTTCTTCTGGTGGGCAGATGCTCCGCCCGCTGCCCCCGGCATCGCCTCAGTCAAAAGCTTTCCTGGCGACGCGAAGACCGCCGTCGGATCCATGAACCACTTAGCATTCGACATGGACGAAGATGAGCTTGAAACAGCGCTCGACCGACTTGAGCAAGCCGGTGTCCCTCATACCCATGCTGTCGTAAACCATGACGACAGCCCGATGGGCGTCGCGCGCGAAAAACACGAAGGCGTGTTTGTCCGCTCCGTCTATTTTACTGACCCCAATAGCATCATGCTGGAGTTTGCCGCCACGACAAAAAGCTTCGGGCCCGAAGATGTCGCACATGAACCCGCGACAGCGGCCGATAGAGTGGAGGCCTGAGCCATGCCCCGATTGAGAGAGGTTCCCAAGGCGGAAGCTGACGAAAAGGTCGCATTACCGCTATATAAGCTGTTGTTCGGAGATCGCGATCCAGTCGCAGAGCCAGGTACGCCAACCGGCACGCCGGGCGATTGGTGGACTATCTTTGCCAATTCGCCCGCAACATTGAAGCACGCCGCGCAAGGCTTTGCCTATTATCGCGATCCTTCGCGCAAGCTGGATCCGGTATTGCGCGAGCTGGGCCAGACTTGGGCCGGATGGGCCACGGGCAGCCAGTTCGTATTCTCTCAGCACTGCAAGAGCCTGCGCGGGCTCGCCTATCCCGACGCCAAAATTGAAGCGATCCCGGTGTGGCAAACGGCGCCGTACTTTGATGCGAAAGAACGCCTCGTACTGGCCTATGCAGACAGGCTTGTCACACATCAAGGCCGCGTGCCCGACGCGTTATTCGTTGAATTGAAAGAGCAGTTCTCAGACGAGGAAATCCTCGAGCTGACGTACACCACCGCGATGTATCACATGCATGCGATCATGAGCCGGGCCTTACGCACCGAATTCGATGATCGGGAAGATCCGGTCACGGAAGTTCCTGCGCCTGAAGGCTTTGACGCGCTCGATTTCCTCGGGGGTGAACGCAAGAACGATTAGGCAAGCTTGCCCATATTACGCCCGCGTTCGTCCTGTGTGACGGTCAGCTTTGCACCAAAAGGTTCACCGCCTTCGAATGCTGTGCGAGTAGCTTCGTCGGCAAGGTCGGCGTTGCCGCATACGCGCGCACCCGCAGAATTGCGCCCGATGAACACGGCGTCGCTGCCGGTCTTGCTGTAGTTTATAGTGTAGCTCTCAACCGTGGCGCTATCGAATGGCGCGTCGCTGCACGGCACGCCATTGTCCGCCATCGGCAGTTTCTCAAACCGATCGTTCGCAGACCAGTCGGCAGGTTCAGTCGAGTAAATGCCCGTGGCGTATTTGCTCATCCAGCCGCCATTGGCTCCAACCAGAGCATATGAGCCACGATTGCCGCGCACCCGCTCCACCGCTTCGCAGATTGCATGCGCGGAATAATTGTTCCCTGCCCCGCCGAAGAACGGCAGGCCGCCTGTCAACGTAAATCCGCGAGGGTCATCCACGGCCAATCCAAAGTGATCGCATTGATTGAACACTGGAATTGCAAAGCAGGAATAGAAATCCAGGAATTGCATGTCGTCTATGCCTTTGCCCGACCGATCCAGTGCAGCTTCGACCGAAGCAATTGAGGCTGGGTTTGCGGACAGATCGGGCCGCGCAGATAGCATCAGTTCAGTAGCGGCAGTGACAGAGTGAATGTGTACCCACCTCTCTTCCGGCACACCAAGCTTTCGAGCGAGGCCGGCACTTGCGATGATGATCGCCGCGGCCTGGTTTACCTGATCGCGCGCGACGGTCATTCGTGTATATGGCTCTGCCACGATGCGGTTGCGATCGGTAACTGTCGCAAGCTCTTCAGCACTGCGTTCAACGGGCGCGGCAGAATGCGGGTTGGCCGCTGCAACTTTGGTGAAAGGCTCGAACAGTTCGCCAATGTCGTGACGATATTCATTCAGGCTCTTGCCCAGTTTGGCGCGCCGCGCATTTTCGGCGATGGCATAAAGCGGGATCGCCCCGGTCGCGCCATGCGCGAAAAGCTGCATCTCCATCATACCGTCCAAGCCAAAGCCGCGATCTTCGAACTCGCCGCCGATTTGTTCCGACCAGTCGGGCTTCTCGCCCTTGGCAGCGAGCGCCAACGCCGTTGAAATCACTTCCGAACCGACAATGACTGCGCACTGGCTGTCACCCGCCGCAATGTCGGTTGCAAATTCACCGACATACTGCTGGTTCGTCTGACCACCTGTCGGGGACAGGATTAAGCGCGCAGGCTGGGCATTCACACGCTTCGCCAACGCACCCGGAATATTGTCTGGCCCGCCAAAGGGCGGCTCTTTACCGGGACGCGACATTTCAAACGCCCGGATCGCGGCCAGCGTATCAATCTCACTCGCCAGATCGCCAGTTGCGCCCGCATTGCCAATGGCTGCTGCAAGTGCTCGGCCGCCCAAATCCATGTAGGACAGAGCCTCATAGTTCGGCTCGCCAACGCGCTCCGAAGCTTGTCCTACCCCGATGATGATGGGCGTGTTGTCAGCGATCATAGCGTGAGACTCAGTCGACGAAGTCGTCTACGCGCTCAACGATGATGGCGGGAGCCATTCCGCCCGCAGCGCACATGGTGACTAGGCCATAGCGCTTGTCCTGACGCTCCAGTTCGTCAACGATCGTGCCGATCAAGATCGAGCCGGTTGCCCCGATCGGGTGACCCAATGCGATGGAGCCTCCATTGACGTTGACCTTGTCCCAATCGAGATCAAGATCGCGCACGAACTTGGCGGCGACCACGGCGAAAGCCTCGTTGATCTCGTAAAGATCAATGTCGTCCTTCGTCATTCCGGCCTTTTCGAGAACCTTCTTGGCCGCTGGCACAGGCGCGTTGAGCATCAGCGTAGGATCATCGCCCATATTCGCGGTCGCAACGATCCGTGCGCGCGGTTTGAGACCGTTCTTCTGCGCGTATTCCTTGCTGGTGACCAGCACAGCTGCCGCGCCATCAACCACGCCTGAGCTATTGCCCGCATGGTGGAAATTCTGAATCTCAAGATCGGGATACTTCTGGTTTACCAGTCCGCGAAAAGTGGTACCATTGGCATCCAGCGGCACATCAGCGATCTTGGTGAAGGCAGGCTCCAGCTGTGCCAGCCCTTCCAGCGTTGTTTGGGGACGCGGATATTCGTCATGGTCGAGAATAACATTCCCGTCATCGTCCACCACCGGGATCACTGACTTCGCGAAACGCCCCTCTTCAATTGCTGCGGCTGCGCGTTGCTGACTACGATAACCAACTTCGTCCAGCTCTTCGCGGGTGAAACCTTCCATGCTGGCGATGGCATCACCGCAAATGCCCTGATGGCTTTGCGGGTGAACGCGCTGAAGCCGTTCGTTATAGCTGCCCATCATTGGCGGCTTGATCCCGGCCTGCATCTTCTCCTTGGACATTTGTGCCGTCAGGCTCATCATTTCCGTACCGCCGGCAACGATGCAGTCTTCCATACCGCTCATAACCTGCGCAGCTGCGAGGTTCACCGAAGTAATCCCGCCCCCACAGAAGCGATCAAGCGTGGTCCCGCTGGAAGTGATGTCATAGCCTGCATCAAGCGCCGCCATGCGGCCCATGTCTCCAGCTTGCATCCCGTCTTGGGTCGAAACAGACCAGATCACATCATCTACGGTCGAAGTGTCGAGGTGATTGCGCTCGGCAATTGCTTTCAGAACGGTCGCTGCCAGATGCTGCGGATGTTCAGCTGCCAGCGCGCCCTTGCCTTGCTTGCCAATGCCGCGCGGGGTGCGGACTGCGTCGATGATATATGCTTCGCCCATGGGGAATCCTCTCGCTTATCGAAAATGCGGTTGACGTTTCCGTAAACCCCCTGCACCACTCACACAAGATTTCAGTTGCATTCTGAAATGCCAAAAAGTGATAGGAGAGCGCTTGATGAGCGAAGAAGTTCTGACGCAGGAAGAAGACGGTGTCCTGATCGTCACGATCAACCGTCCAGAAGCCAAAAATGCCATGACAAAGGCCGCAGCCGAAGGAATTGCGGCCGCGATGGACCGGCTCGATTCTGATGACTCGCTGCGAGTCGGCATCCTGACCGGTGCAGGCGGTACGTTCTGCTCTGGCATGGACCTGAAAGGTTTCCTGCGCGGTGAACGCCCGACTGTTGAAGGGCGCGGGTTTGGCGGCGTGGTCGAAGCACCACCGCAAAAACCGCTGATAGCCGCTGTCGAAGGCTATGCGCTCGCGGGCGGCCTAGAGCTGATGATCGCTTGTGACCTTGTCGTTGCCAACAAGGACGCAAAGTTCGGCATTCCTGAAGTGAAGCGCGGGCTGGTGGCGGCTGCTGGCGGCGTGATGATGCTGCCCGATCAGATCCCGCAACGCGTGGCGATGGAACTGGCTCTGACAGGCGACTTTATCGGCACCGAACGCGCGGCGAGCCTGGGCCTGATCAATCAGGTCGTTGATGGTTCTGCACTGGACGGCGCGAAAGCACTGGCTGCCAAGATTGCCGAAAATGGCCCACTGGCAGTGCGCATCTCAAAGAAGATCATGAAGGAATCGCGCGGATGGCCAATGGATGAGCGCTACAAGCGCCAAGGCGAGGCTCTCGGCCCGGTATTCATGAGCGAGGACGCACGCGAAGGCGCCGCTGCCTTTGCTGAGAAGCGCAAGCCTAACTGGAAGGGGAAATAATATGTCAGTCTTAAACGTTCCCCAGCCCGAATTTATGGAGGACGAGGAAATCTCGATCTTCGCAGACGCCGTGGGCAAGTTCTACCAACAACACGCGCCGGAAAAGCGTGTGCTGCAATGGCGCGAAAACGGTCAAGTCGAACGCGGTTTCTGGAACGAAGCAGGCGAAGCCGGGCTTCTCGGCGTATCTGTGCCTGAAGAGTATGGCGGTCACGGCGGAGACTTCCGCCACGATATGGTCGTGATCGATCAGCAGGCAAAGCACGGTGTTGAAGGCTTTGCTGCGTCGCTGCATAACACGGTCATCCTGCCATACCTAGTGCGCCACGGCACTGAAGAGCAGAAGAAGAAGTATTTGCCCAAACTCGTCACTGGCGAGCTGGTCAGCGCGATCGCAATGACTGAACCTGGTGTTGGTTCGGACCTTCAGAGCATCACTACGACGGCCCTGAAAGATGGTAACGGGTACAAGATCAACGGCGCGAAGACCTATATCTCGAACGGTCAGACTGCCGACTTCATCATTGTCGTCGCGAAGACCGATCCCGATGAGCGTGCCAAGGGTATCTCCTTGATGCTGCTTGAAACCGAAGGGGCCGAGGGTTTCCAACGCGGCAAGAAGCTCGACAAAATCGGGCTGGACGCGGCTGACACATCAGAGCTGTTTTTTGATGATGTGTTTGTTCCGGCCGAAAACGTACTTGGCGGCGTGGAAGGCAAAGGCTTCTACCAGTTGATGGGTGAATTGCCGCAGGAACGCCTGATCATTGCGATGGGCGCGATGACCGGCATTGAGAAAGCGCTTGAGACAACCATGGACTTTGTAAAGAACCGCAAAGCCTTTGGACAAACGATCTGGGATTTCCAGAACACGCAGTTCGTGATGGCGGATCTAAAGGCTCGCGCGACTGCAGCGCGAGTGTTCGTCAATGACTGCATCGCGAAGCACCTCAAGAAAGAGCTGAGCGTTGATACCGCGTGCATGGCGAAATATTGGGTCACAGAGCTGCAAGGCGAAGTGGTCGACAAGTGCCTGCAGTTCCATGGCGGGGCGGGCTTCATCAATGATTACCCGATCGCGCGGATGTACCGCGACAGCCGCATCACGCGGATCTTCGGTGGCTCCAACGAAGTCATGAAGATGGTGATTGCTCGGGGAATGTGACCGCCCTATTTCGGACTAAGTAAAAGGGCGGCGGGTTTCCCCACCGCCCTTTTCTTTTGGCTTTAACGCAGAAGTCCTAGAACTTCGTGCGGAGCGTCACACCATACATCCGCGGCTGCTGTGTAAAGGCAGAGCGCGAGGTGCCACGAAGCACTGTGTTGAAGGTGACACCGCGGGTGACTTCATCGGTGAGGTTTGTCACCCACGCTTCAATGCCCCAAGCTTCGTCAATGTCACCGATCCCTGCGCGGAGGTTGATCTTCACATTGCTGTCCTGAACATCGAAGGGTTGCAGCGGAGTACTGCCAAGCTGTGCTGCTGTAGTTGGAACCGCCCGCGCTTGCGTGGTAGTGCGGCGGTCACTCTCGGTGCGAATTTGACCGTTCAGGAAGTACCCCAAACTATCGCCGATCTCCCCTTCATAAGTCGCCCCCATGATCGCAACGATCTTGGGTGCGTTAGTCAATGAGTTCCCACACAGGTTCTGCACACGCAGTGCATCGCTCGAGTCCGCGCAATCGCTCGGATATTCGGCATCAACGTAGGTCAGGCCGGCATTGATCGAGAGGCCATCGGTTGGTCGGATCTGAGTTTCGAGCTCGAACCCTTGGGACTCAGCCGTTGGAACGTTGAACGTCTGGAACTGCGCTCCGGTAAACTCGAGAACCTGGAAATCGGAAAATTCCTGATGGAACAAAGCAATGTTCGCGGTCACGGCGCCGTCCATAAAACGGCCCTTCATGCCGATTTCCCATGCGTCCACTTCCTCTGAATTGAAGCGTGGATCGGCACCACCAGCCGCAGCCGTCGAGTCCAGGTTAAAACCACCTGCCTTATAGCCGTGCGTAAAGCTGGCATATGCATTCAGATCGCCGAAATCATACCCGACCTTGGCGGTGTAGATCAGTTCGTCATCCTTGAACTTGCCACTAAATGTGCGTGGCAACGGGAATGGGTTGGCATCCGATCCAACCGCAGGTGCCACAAACGGGAAACACCCAAGGACAAATACGTTTGTAGCCAATGAGGCCGGGACGTTACCCGCTCCAATCGAACCTTGAATGGCGGGGCAGAGTGGGTTGTTGATTGTCGGCTGCGTAAAGCTGCCGTCCTTGCTTTCATCCGACCAACGAGCGCCAAGCGTAAGGGTTAGATCATCGGTGATCTCGAACGTGTTGTGCGTAAAGATCGACCAGCTCTTGCTGTCCTGCGAATATGCATTTGTTGCCGTCACAACTGAAGGGCTGATCCCGCCGGCTACATTCAAAGGTCCGGCGAAAACATTGCTGTTGGTGAGCAATTGCAGCGGTGCTGGCCCAAATGCGCCGCCGAATAGCGCACCAACCAACCCGTCATAATCATCGCCCAGTCGGAAATTGACTTCCTGATCGATAGTCTCATCAGAATAGTAACCACCGATCATCCATTGCAGGCGACCTGCATCGCCTTGCAAACGGAGTTCGTGCGTCATGGTCTTGATTTCGGTTCCACCACCGGGTGCAACATCAAAAATGTCCAGGGCAGAGAAGTCTGAGTCATAGCTCTCAGCTGACTGATACTTTCTGTACGATCCGATGTAGATCATATCGATTGCATCGCTCAGCGGATATTCAACCTCCGCGGTAATGCCCCATTGATCGGTATTGTTGAGATGCGGCGTATTGATTGACGCGATCTGATTGTCGGTCGCCCTTTGGGCGGCATTGGTATCAAATGGGTCGATCGCGACGTCCGGACCGGCCATCCCCCCTCTTGCACCAAGTCCAACCAAAGCAAAATTGCCTGCTGTCTCAACTGAAGATTGCAGCACTTCTACTGCTGAACAACAGACACCTTCCGACTTCGAATAGTCAGCAATCAATCGGCCACGGAAACCGGTGAGTGTTTCCCAACCGATCTGCCCACGGATAAGATACTGGTCCGCGTCGTTACCTTCGCCAAACTTGGTCCCATTGGCATCGACCCAGTCAACAAACCCATCGCGCTGACGGTAAGCGCCAGTGACGCGCATGGCCACAGTATCACCAGAAAGTGGAACGTTGACCGCACCCTGCAAATTGAAGTGATCGTAATTGCCGTAAGTAGCATTCACAAAGCCGCCGAACTCGCCCAACTCCGGACGCTTGTTGGTAATATTCAGCGCGCCTGCAGAGGTGTTGCGGCCAAACAGCGTGCCTTGCGGACCTCGCAGGACTTCAACGCGTTCCACATCAACGAATTCACTCAAGGCGATACCGGCTCGCGACTGGTAGGCACCATCCACAAACACGCCAACTGCACTTTCAAAGCCGATGTTGTTCGATGTCGTGCCCACACCGCGGATACGCAGCACCACTGTGCCGGACGAGTTCTGCGCTTGCGAAGTCGAGAAGCTAGGCGAAACCTGAGTGATTTCCTGGACGTTGACAACACCCTGCTTTTCCAACTGCGCCGGGCTGACCGCAGTAACCGCGATAGGAATGTCTTGAACATTCTCGGCGCGGCGGGTCGCGGTAACGATGATCACATTGTCATCAAACGACTCATCAGCTTGCGGAGCGCCATCGGCGTCCTGCGCATATGCTGGCGCGACCATAAATGTGCTGGCCAAAAGACCAGCCGCGAGCGGGGTAAGTTTGCGTGACATTGGTTTCCTCTCCCAAAAACCTTATTGATGGGCTGAGAGACTACCAATTGCTTGGATAATACCACAAGAGCAGGCGGCGCCAGCCAGCAAAACCGCAAATGTCACGATGCAAAAATGCAACATCTTGTCGCATTTGGCTTACCGCGAATTTTACGTGACAACTTTAGAAGCCGTAACGTAATCCCGCCCAAATTGTGCGCGGCGTGCCCAAGTCGATCGCACCACGCGAATTGCGTGTGACGATGCGTTCGTCAGTAAGGTTCTCTCCGCGCAGCACGAATCTTAGCTTCTCGGTGACCGGAACTTCGGCAAACAGACCCAGAGTGGTCGCAGGCTCAAGCCGGTCAGTTTCCTGATCATCTTCAAATTGAGCACCGACATGGCGCAGCGTCAGCGCGATGTACCAATCCGGTTTTGGTGACCAGCCCAACGTAGCTGAAGCCGCCCAACGGGGCGTTTGTGGCGGACGATTGCCATCCAGCGCTAATGACGCATCTCGACCGTCAATAGTGGCATCGGCGAACGCGAGTGAGCCATCCAGGCTAATTGAGCCAGTTCGCACGCGCATTACAGCTTCAACACCTTGCGCGTCGATAGCCGGAAGATTCTGCCGCTGCCGCAAATTTGGTTGCAGCGTAACATTGGCAATGGCGTTCTTCACGAGATTGTCGAATGCGGTCAAAGAGAAAGAGACAGCCTCTGTCGGCATAAGATCAAAGCCAACCTCGAACCCTTCAAGACGCTCATTCTTCAGCTCTGCGTTCGCCTGAGTGACAACCGGGAAGACCACGAATGGCCGGTACAATTCGTTGAGCGTCGGCAAGCGCATACCGGTATAGGCAGCCGCACGCAGCGTGAGCGCGTCACTGGTTTCGAATGCTGCACCGGCCCGCCAGGACACTGCCCAATCGCTGCGCGTTGAAGCAATTGTTTCTGTCACCAGTGCGCCAGAGGCGTCGAGCGCGCGATAGAAACCTTCGCTGATCCGCGTGCGATCTGCCCGCAGTCCACCAGTCAGAGTCAGCGCGCCCAGGTTCCAGTCATTCTCCGCAAACAAGCCCAGATTAGTGTTTACACCGCCTGCTCTGCGGCGCTGGGTCAATGCACCTGTGAATGCGGAATAGGCATCTTCCTGCAATTCACCGTCGGCGTGGCGATAATCACCACCAAGGCGCAAAGTACGGTCATTCCCGACCGGAGGGCGCAATTCGAATTTTCCACCAAGTCCGGTTGAAGGCGTATTGCGTTGATCGAGCACACGCACAAAGCGGGTCGAACTGATGACAATGTTCGAGAAGTTGCGCGCTTGCATGTAGGCAAGCGCATCGAATTCCCAATCACCATGGCCGACAATTCTCAGGCTTGCGTCCTGTCCTTCGCTTGATGAATCCGCGCCATCAAAGCGCAAGGTCCGATCATCGCGAAAAGCGGCGGCGCGCATCTGCAACTCGACCGTGTCGGACAATGGCGCGGCACCACGAATGCCGACGGACCAACTATCGAAGCGCGCGCGCGCACTGGCAGGCACACGCTGATCATCGGGTGTTGTAAAGAATCCCTGGCCGCGATCCCAACGTCCGGTGATCACGCCAAAGCCCGCACCCAGCTCCTGCGAAAGACTCGCCGTCGCTTCGGTCGCGCCGCGATTGTTTGCGAGCAGACTCGCATCGAAGGGTCCAAGTGTTGCTGCGTCCGCGCTTTGCAGCTCGATTGTACCGGCTAAGGCGCCCGCACCGAACGGGCCCGAGCCGCCGCCGCGGGTCACGCGGATGCTACTAAGCTGCTCCGGATTGATCGAATTCAACGGGACATAGCCGAAGAACGGATCGGCAATCGGCACTCCATCCAACAGCACAAGCGCGCGACTGGTGGCATTCCCGCCCAGTGCCCGCAAAGTTACGCCTTGCGCACTGGGGTTCGAAGACCGGCTGTCTGAACGGCGAAATTGCTGGAAGCCGGCGACATTGGATAAAACGTCTTCGATTCGCCCGGATGGGGCTGAGATGATCGTCTCGAGCTCTATCTCGCTTGACGAATATGCGACAACCGATGGCGTGTCCTTAAGGCCTTCACCAAGGACAACGATTACGCCCTCTTCTGCTACGTTTTCAGTTTCTTGTGCAGCCAACGGCGCAGCAAGTGCAAAGGTGAGAAGGATCGAAGCAATGGGAGTTAAGATACGCATGAGGCCGCGCTCTAAACGATCCTCTCAATGCAGTCAGTTGCAAAATGCCATTTGCGATCGCATGATGCTTCAGGATGTGCTTACATCTGTGTAAGCAAGGGAGAGAAATCGATGCTCGCAACACCGCCTGATTTTGACGTTCTGATCGTCGGCGCCGGTATTTCCGGCATCGGGATGGCCGCGCATCTTGAAATGATGTGTCCGAACCGAAGCTACGGCATTGTTGAGCGGCGCGCCGATATCGGCGGCACATGGGATCTGTTTAAATATCCCGGCATTCGTTCTGACAGCGACATGCACACGCTGGGCTTTGTTTTTGAACCATGGAAGCATGAGAAATCCATCGCAGATGGCCCTGCGATCCTGGACTATCTCAACCGCATTGCAGACGAGCGCGGCATTCGCGATCACATCCGCTTCGGGCACAAGGTGGTCTTGGCTGATTTCCGTCCTGATGAAGCGCGCTGGCATGTGACTGTGGAACTGGAAGACGGTGAGCGCAAATTACTCACAGCCAACTTCCTATATCTCGGCTCTGGTTACTACGATTACGACGACCCCTATGATGCCGGCTTCGATTTCAGCGAGTTCGAAGGACAAGTCATCCACCCGCAATTCTGGCCCGAAGATCTGGACTATACCGGTAAGAAAGTTGTCGTTGTGGGATCGGGTGCGACGGCAGTGACCATCGTTCCTTCTATGGCGGAGAAAGCGGCGCATGTGACGATGCTTCAGCGCACGCCAACATGGATGTTCTCGCGCCCCGCGAGAGACGCAATCGCTAACTTCCTGCGCAAAATCCTGCCTGAAAAGGTCGCTTATGCGATCACGCGGTTCAAGAATATCCGGATGCAGGATTTCACCTTCAAGACTGCGCGCGACAAGCCGCAAAAGGTGAAGGACGCGCTGCATAAGCGCATCTCGAAGACAATGGGTAACGACTTCGATCTGAAGGATTTCACCCCGCCCTATAATCCGTGGGAACAGCGGCTTTGCCTGGTCCCTGATGACGATCTGTTTGAATCGATCAAAGCGAAGAAGGCGTCTGTCGTCACTGGCCATATCGACAAGTTCGAAGCTGGTGGTGTCCGCTTGAAATCAGGCGAGTTGCTCGAAGCGAATATTATTGTAACCGCCACCGGCCTTAGCTTGGCAATTGCAGGCAAGATTGATCTTCGGATGGCTGGAGAACCGGTCAAGTTCGATGAACGCTTTTACTATAAAGGCGTGATGTTCTCCAACCTGCCTAACCTTGCCGTGGTGTTCGGATATTTGAATGCCAGCTGGACTCTGCGGGCAGATATCAATTCCGAATTTGTCTGCCGAGTTTTGAACCAGATGGAGGCCAACGGCAGCGATCTGGCAACGCCAGTGTTGACGCCTGAAGCCGAAGCACAGCTGGAAGAAGACGATTTGTTCGATTTTTCTTCCGGTTATATTCAGCGCGGGAAGCATATCATGCCGAAAAGTGCCACTGCGTATCCGTGGCGGCTCAATCAGGAATATCTCTACGATCGCAAGGTCATGCGTAAGGGTGATATCCTGGATGGCGTGCTGACATTCACAAAAGCAGGCGCGAATGCACAATCACCCGATGAACAATTGGAAGCAGCGGAATAAACGCTCTTCCCTCGTGTGGCGCAGTTGACTAACGCTTAGGCCATGACCGCATCGGAAAAGATTTGGACCGCAGGACTGGTCGTGATTGGCGACGAAATCCTGTCCGGTCGCACGCATGACAAGAACATCGCCCAGGTTGCAAGCTGGCTGCAAGTGCAAGGCATTCGACTGTCCGAGGTTCGCGTCGTGCCAGACGTTATGGAACGCATCGTCGAAGCCGTGAACGCATTGCGTGAAGGCTATGATTACCTCTTCACGACTGGCGGCATCGGGCCCACGCATGATGACATTACAGTTGATGCCGTGGCGCAAGCGCTGGGCGTCAATGTCATTGTTCACCCTGAAGCACGCGAGATGCTTGAGAATTATTATAGCAACCGGGATATGGAGCTGACTGAAGCCCGACTGCGCATGGCGCGTGTACCGGAAGGGGCAGAGCTTATCCCGAATCGCATGTCCGGCGCCCCCGGCATCAAGTATGGCAAAGTCCATCTGATGGCGGGCGTCCCGCATATCACGGCGGGCATGTTGGACGCTTTAACCGGCACGCTGGAAGGTGGCGCACCGCTTCTGACTGAAACAGTGGGATGCTGGACAGCTGAAAGCGAAGTGGCCGATGTGCTGCGCGAGGTCGAGAAAGCCCATCAGAATTGCCAGATCGGCAGCTACCCGTTCTTCCGCGAAGGCCGAGTGGGCGCGAATTTCGTTGTTCGTTCGACGAGCGAAGATAATCTGAGAAGCGCGGTCGACACGCTTTGCGAAGCGCTGGGCGAAGAAGGCTTAGATTTTACGCCGGGTGGCATCTAGCACCTTGGGCTCATCGGCGCTCGCCATCGCCGGATCAGAGCGAGCGATACCGGCTATGACAATCTCTTTTCCGCCGGAGACTGGACCTATACCGGGCTCAATTACGGCTGCGTGGAAGCTGCGACCATGTCTGGCATGGAAGCATCACGAGCGGTATGCGGCTTTCCCAAGGTCATCTTTGGAGAGAATTACCCCAAGGAAACCGCATAGCAATCGGATCGATTTGCGACCTCCGCGAGGTTTCAGCCTATCTTCAAGGGTTGTGCCGCCCTGCTGGCAAGCGCCGAATATCGAGTTCGGGAAATATCCTTCCCATCGGCTCGATTGAGCTATGCCAAGATCGCGTGCTACGTCGGGAGCATGGTCGGCAAATTTGTAAAAGGGCATTCTTGATGAAGAATTTTTACCAGGGTCTTGCTGTTAGCGCGTCCGCGCTTCTTCTTGCCGCTTGTGGTGGCGAAGCTGGTGATGACGGATCAGCGCAATCAGCTGAAATCGAAGCCCCGACCCAAACCGCCACGGATGCGACAGTAGAAGAAGCAGCGCCGTCTGTTCCGGCGGCAGATGATGTTGCAACAGTCGATGGCACAACTTTGGCTGATTTCACGGGCGACGCGGCGAATGGTGAGAATGCGTTTCTCCAATGCAAAGCCTGTCACGTAGTCGATGAAGGTGTGAACCGGGTTGGCCCCTCACTTGCTGGTATAATTGGTCGCACAGCAGGCACCGTTGATGGCTTCAGCTATACCGAAGCCAATGCAAACAGCGGGATCGTATGGACTCCCGAAAAAATGTTTCAATATCTGGAAGACCCACGCCGCGTCATTCCTGGCACGCGCATGGCTTATGCCGGACTGAAAGACGGGCAAAAAAGGGTTAACCTGATCGCCTATCTGCAAGCGCAATAACTCAGGCCTTGGCGGAGGACCAAACCGGCTGAGCGCTTTGTCCGAGCAGTACCCGGTTCACTAACAGCGACACGAACACCGATAACAGCAGGGTCACCGCCATGCCGTGGATGTAGTGCGCTGGTTCCCAGACCATGCTCCAGAAGCCGTAGATGACCACGCCTGACACCACGCCTATCATGGCCGCAGCAGCTTGCACATTGGTAAAAAGCAGCCCCACAATGAAAGCCGAAAGTATCGGCATGGAAAGCAGGCCGTAGAGCTGCTGTACAGTGTTGATCAGGCTCTCCTGGCTGGCGAAGAACGGCACCAGTGTCAGCGCGAGCAGGCTCATGATGATCGAGACAATCGCACCCAGACGGCCGACTTTCCTCGGCTTGTCGATATAAGCTTCATGCATATCGCAGACATATAGCGCGGCAGAAGCGTTCAGAATCGAATTGAATGTGGTGAGTGCGGCTGCAAACAAAGCCGCAGCAAACGCGCCAGACAGCCATGTCGGGAGAACTTCCGCGACTATCATGCCGTACGCCCCATCGGACGGCACATCGCCGAACAGCTTGTAAGCCACGATACCTGGTACGACCACAATCAATGGAACGATCATCAGTCGGATAGCAGCCGCCACGAGCACGCCCTTCTGGGCTTCCTTCACGGTCGGTGAAGCCATCGCGCGCTGAGTGATCGTCTGGTTCGTTGACCAGTAAAATGTCTGGATGAAGATCATGCCTGTCAGCAACGTGGTCCAGGGTATATCGGAATCGCCATCTCCGATCAGCGTCAAACGATCAGCCGGAATGCCGCTGAAATCGAAATTGATCGCTTGAAGAGCGAGATAGACCACAACCAACGCCAAGCTAAGTATCAGAACCCCTGAATAAGTGTCTGAGACCGCGACAGCGCGCAATCCGCCGAAGACCGCATAGGCTGCGCCCACGATCGCGAGAACCACCGAGACCAGCATGATGTTCTCTATTCCGCCATCATAGCCCAACAGCGAAAGGAAAAATCGCGAGCCGCCATAGAGTATGGCAGGCAAGAATATGAAAAGATTGCCGGCAAGGAACAGCAGACTGATCAGCGCGCGAATGTGCTTGTCGCCATATTTCTTCTGCAGCAGCTCGGTCGTCGTCGTGCAGTTGTTTTTGTAGTAAACTGGCAGGAATACGAAGGCGAGAATGAACAGGCCGACGACTGCGGCCAATTCCCACCAGACGATCAACAACATCTGATTGCCATTCATGCTGACAAGCTGATCCGTAGACAGGTTCGTCAGCGTGATAGAACCAGCAACGAAGTACCAGGCCAACCCGCCATTCGCGAGGAAGTAATCACGTTCATCACCGGTGCCGGTGCCGCGTTTGCCCCTGCAATGAACGAATGTAGCAAAGGCAATTAGAGCTGTGATGCCAAGGAATACCGCGACCTGGATCGGATTGGCCATTGATTTTTCTCCCCTTCCCTCTTCTCGCGCGATAGCGGCCTCAATCGAAATCCGATAGAGCCATCAGCGAA
This sequence comes from uncultured Altererythrobacter sp., assembly GCF_913057185.1. Taxonomy (NCBI): domain Bacteria; kingdom Pseudomonadati; phylum Pseudomonadota; class Alphaproteobacteria; order Sphingomonadales; family Erythrobacteraceae; genus Altererythrobacter; species uncultured Altererythrobacter sp. The sequence continues at coordinate 1,035,988 of NZ_CAJXNK010000001.1, read as the reverse complement.
AAGGTATCGGATAGTGAGAGCATGACAGTAGATTCGGGCACAGGTTTCATTGTTCTTCGCGCAAGCGGAACGATGATCGCTGTCGATGCGCGAACAGGTGAACGCCCGCGTATCCTGTATGCTGGACCAGACTTGCCCGATGCCACTCCGGAAGAGCTGGAAGACTTGGCAAAGCGTCAGCATGCGCCGGGCGGACCGCAGCAGCCCATTGCACCCTCCTGGCTTAATTGCATCGGCACCGGGCATCCTTCGCCTCCGGGCCTGCTCGCGCATTTGGCGGGAAAGCATTGGGCGCCCGATCCGCGAGTGACAGATGTTCAAACCGACGGAATAGGGTATTGCTGCATTACTGCAATCGACCGGTCGAGCGGAGTAGCGCTGCACCACTTGATCAATCTGGTCGGTGACAGCGGCGGAGCGCAGTTTGCAACAATTCTCAGCAATGACGGCGATACGCCGATCTCGCTCGAGTGGCTCAGCGCGATATGCCTGCCGCTCGATCCGCGTCTCACTCGCGTCACCAGCTTTACCGGCAAATGGGCCCGCGAATTCCAAACCGAACAACACAATCTGGTGCGCGGATCTTTTGTGCGGGAAAACCGCGCCGGACGAACCAGCCATGACAGCTATCCGGGATTTTACCTTGGCACTGCGCACACAAGCGAAACCCACGGTCTTGCATGCGCTGTGCATCTGGCTGCCAGCGGCAACCACCGTATGCGTGTTGACCGACTGGCCGATGATACCGTGTCACTGCAGGCGGGCGACCTGCTGCTACCGGGCGAGATTACACTGAAAGCAGGCGAGCAGCACATCTGCGCGCCAATCTTCGCGGCCTGGTCGGACGCAGGTTATGGCGATGTCACCCGCAAGCTGCACAGCTTCGTGCGCGATGACCTCGTCAAAGGCCCAAAGTCGCGCCCGGTCCATTTCAACACATGGGAAGCGGTGTATTTCGATCATTCGCCGGAGAAGCTGTTCTCATTGGCAGAGCAAGCCGCCGAAGTGGGCGCAGAGCGCTTCGTGCTCGACGATGGCTGGTTCGGCGCGCGGCGCAATGACCGTGCCGGACTGGGTGACTGGTACGTCTCCAGGGATGTCCATCCCGATGGGTTAAGACCTCTGGCCGATCACGTCCGTTCGCTCGGCATGGAATTCGGCCTATGGTTCGAACCGGAAATGGTCAATCCCGACAGCGATCTCTACCGTGCGCATCCCGATTGGGTACTGCAGGTCGAAGATGCCGAGCCCATCGTCTCTCGCCATCAGCTGCCGCTTGACCTGACCCGGCCAGAGGTCAGCGATTACCTGTTCGAGCGGATAACCACGCTCGTGCAAGAGCTCGACATTGCCTATATCAAATGGGACATGAACCGCGATATCCAGCACCCCGGTGGTGCGGATGGTCGCCCGGTGATGCATGCGCAGACCGCAGCGGTGTCGACACTGATCAACCGAATTCGCGGCGCATGTCCTGAACTCGCCATCGAGACCTGCTCAAGCGGAGGCGCGCGGGCTGATTACAATATGGTTGAGCGAACAGGGCGTGTGTGGACGAGCGACAATAACGACGCCCGTGCGCGCCATTCGATCATGCGCGGCGCGGCATACTTTCTGCCACTTGGCGTGCTGGGCAATCATGTGGGACCAAAGAAATGCCACATTACCGGGCGGCGGTTCGATATGCATTTCCGCGCGGGCACAGCCATGTTCGGGCACATGGGTATGGAGCTCGATCTCGCCAGGGAAAGCGAGGCCGATCGCGAGGTTCTGAAGCGTGCCATCGCGCTGCATAAACAGCATCGCGATCTGATCCATGAAGGCAATTACCACCGGCTGGAGACTAGCGATCATATTGCGGGGATTGCTGTCGTTTCGGCCGACGGACACAGCGCGATCGCCCAGCTGGCCGTTCTCGATCAGCACCCTGCCCCGCATCCGCCGCGGCTCAATTTCGTTGGCCTTGATCCAGCGAAGCGATATCAGGTTGCACTCTTGTGGCCCGAATTTGTGGCGCAGGGCGCAGGTAGCTTTGCCGGATCGGCATTGATGGGCTACGGACTTCAGCTTCCGCAAACTCATCCAGACACCTGCATGATTTACCACTTGGAAGCAGAGACTTGAGCGACGACAACACCTATGATTTGTTGATCATTGGCGGCGGGATCAATGGCGCGGGGATCGCTCGCGATGCCGCCGGGCGCGGGCTGAAGGTACTGCTGGTAGAAAAGGATGACCTGGGTTCGCACACGTCCAGCGCGTCTACAAAGTTGGTTCATGGCGGGTTGCGTTACCTGGAGCATTTCGAGTTCAGGCTGGTGCGCGAAAGCTTGATAGAGCGGGAGCGTTTGCTCAGGATTGCGCCGCATATAATCTGGCCGCTGCGCTTCGTTCTGCCGCATGACAAGGGGCTACGGCCCAAGTGGCTGCTCCGCCTGGGTCTGTTCCTGTATGACAATCTTGGCGGTCGAAAACTGCTTCCACCCACCAGATCGGTCAATCTACGCGATCATCCGCATGGCGAGATCCTAGAGGACCGCCTCTCTCGCGGGTGGGAATATTCGGACTGCTGGGTGGAAGACGCGCGGTTGGTTGCGCTCAATTGCCAGGACGCAAAAGAGCGCGGTGCGGACATCCGAACCCGTACCGAATGCGTGGAGTTGGGGCGCGGCTACGATGTTTGGAACGCGAAGTTGCGCGGCCAGCAAGGCGAAGAAACCGTGTCCGCCAAGATCGTGATCAACGCGGCCGGCCCCTGGGTCGACGATGTGCTCGACACCGCGCAGCCGGGCCGCAATCACACCAATCTGCGGCTGGTGAAGGGAAGCCATCTGGTGTTCCCCAAACTATACGAAGGCAGGCACGCCTATATCTTCCAGAACCGCGACAATCGTATCGTGTTTGCGATCCCCTATGAGCGCGAGTTCACCTTGGTTGGCACAACCGACGTGCTGTTCAAGGATGACCCCAACACTGTTGCTATTTCCGGCGAAGAGAAGAACTACATCTGCGATGCGATTAACGAATATCTGCGGCATGATGTGACCCCTGACGATGCGGTATGGGATTATGCCGGTGTTCGCCCGCTTTATGATGATCACCAATCCGACAACTCCACGGTAACGCGCGATTACGTGTTCGATCTGGATGAGAGTGGCGGCGCGCCGATCCTGTCGATCTTCGGGGGCAAGATCACCACCTATCGCAAGCTGGCCGAGCATGCGTTGCAAAAGCTGGGGTTGGCCGAAGGTGAAAGCTGGACCGGCAGCACCGCTTTGCCCGGCGGAGATATCGATCCCGCACGTTTCGATACTTTCTTTGCCGAAAGCATGGCCAAGTATCCATGGTTTGGCCCCGAGGGCGTACGGCGGCTTTGCCGAGCCTATGGCACCAACATCGATGCGATACTCGGGAAGGCCAAGGGGCTCGAAGATCTTGGCATGCATATGGGCGGCGATCTTTATGAGGCAGAGCTACGCTATCTTGTCGAGAATGAATTCGCACGCGATGCCGAAGACGCGCTGTGGCGGCGCAGCAAGCTGGGCCTGCATCTGGATAAGGCTGCGCAAGAGCGGGTTGCAGTATGGTTCTCAAATGCCGTGGTGCCAGCATGAGCAGGCCATTTGAGCTTGCGCGAAGCGTCGGCGGCGAACCGGTTTACTGCCGCGAACACATCAAGGCGGACGGGCGGATGCTGCGTCTTTATGGGCATGCGCCGCATGGACTCGAGCCCATACCTGAAGCTGCCGAGGACCTGCCGCATGGCGGCGAAATTCGCCACCATCCACTGCGCGACGAATGGAACGTTTACGCAGCACATCGGCAGAACCGTACGTTCAAACCGTCCGCAGCTGACGATCCGCTCGCGCCAAGCAGACCGGGCGGACCTGCGACCGAGATTCCCTTCGCAGATTTCGAGCTGGCGGTGTTCGACAACAAGTTTGCCGCCTTCCATCCGCGGGCCAACGAAGCCGCTTCGCTCGAAGGGATCGCGACTGAGCCGGCACGCGGCAAATGCGAAGTCGTCGTTTATGGGCCGGAAGCTGAAGGGAGCCTTTCAACGATTGGTCAGGACCGACGGCGCGTATTCCTGGCGGCGCTCCTCGATCGATATGAAAGCTTGTTTGCGAGCGGGTGCAAGTATGTTTTGCCGTTCGAGAATCGCGGCGACGAGGTGGGCGTGACGCTGCATCACCCGCATGGGCAGATCTACGGATTTGAACGAGTGCCAATGGTGCAGCAACGCGCGGCGGATGCCTTTGCGGGGGGCTATGATCTGGAGAGCGAGATCTCGACGGCCATGCCCGAATACGGAATTGAAGAGCAAGGCGGGATCGCCGCTCTCGTGCCGCGCTATGCCCGGTTCCCCTATGAAGTCTGGCTTGCTCCGCGCGTCCGCCGCGAGGGGCCGTGGGATTGCTCTGACGAGGAATTGGATGCGCTGGCGCATATGCTGGGCGAAGTTACCCGCCGCTATGATGCGCTGTTCGAAGGACCTGCAGCGACGATGATGGCATTCCACGCCGCGCCGGCAGGCGGTTCGGCTGGTTATCACTTCACCGTGCAGTTCTATCCGCTACTGCGCGCGCCAGGCAGGATCAAATATCTCGCTTCGGTCGAGCAGCATACCGGCGTGTTTACTGTGGATGTGATGCCCGAGGATGCAGCGAAGGCGCTGCGCGATGTCTGAAGTCCATATTCGGGTTCCAGGTCGCGTCAATCTGATTGGCGAGCATACCGATTACAATGGCGGAATGGTGCTTCCCGCGGCACTGTCGGTTGGGCTTGAACTGACACTTAGAGCAAGCAGCGATGATCAGGTCATCGCGCGGTCTATCAGCTATGACAAAGCAGTGCGTGATCTTTCAGATAGCGCGAGCGGAGAATGGTCTGATCCAGTCGTCGGCGCGCTACGGGAAGCCCGTAACATGGGGCTCATCGCGCAGGGCGCAGATGTTTCAATCACTTCGACAATACCGGCAGGCTCAGGCTTATCTTCCTCCGCCGCGCTGATCGTCGCGATACTGAAAGCCGCGCGAGAAGCTGGCGATGGAGCGCAGTCGGACGCTGAGATCGCTATCGCCGCACGCCGGGTCGAGAACGAATATATGGGTGTGCCTTGCGGTATCATGGACCAGATGGCGGTCGCACTCGCGACGCCCGGCACTGCAATGGCGCTTGATACGAAGACTCTTGAATACGAACTGTTGGCTCTGCCGAAGACCCACAAGATCGCGGTCATTCATTCCGGTGTGTTCCGCAAGCTGACCGAAGGTCGCTATGCCGAGCGCAAGCAGGAATGCGACGAGGCCAAGGCCTTTTTCGGGACCGAGGATCTTTGCCTGCTCGACCCCGAGAAGGTGACGCAGTCCTCGCTCGCTGAAATCCCGCGGAAACGCGCGCTCCATTGCGCAACCGAGCATCGCCGCGTGCTGGCAGCGATACAAGCGCTCAAGGCCGATAACATTGCCGCGCTGGGTCAAGCGATGAACGAGAGCCACATATCGATGCGCGACGATTTCGATATGTCGTTGCCGGAGATTGACGCCTTGGTCAGCGATGCACAGGAGTTTGGCGCGCTTGGAGCACGGCTAACAGGCGGCGGATTTGGCGGGTGCATCGTCGCTTGCGTTGAAAACGATGTGCTGGACAATTGGTTGGCCAAGCTGTTGGCTTCACATCCGCAAGCAACGCTGAATGATACCATTCGCGGCGCTTAAATCGCCCCCAGCGCGCCTAGCACCGAGCGCGCACCAAGCCCCGCCGCGATCACCAAAACAGCCACGCCCGCTACATTGGCTGCTATCTTGTTTACGTGCTTACCCAGCAGTTTTTCCTGATTCATGGCGTAAAGCAGGAAGCCCGCGATGACCGGCAGCAAGATGCCATTGGCGAATTGCGCGGAGAGAATAATGGTCACTGGACGAATACCAGTCAGCGAAAGTGCCGCTCCGATCAGGATCACACTTAGCGCCACCCAGCGCATGACATTCGGCTTCGTCTCTTCGCTGACGCCAAGAATTTCGGACATCGCATAACCCGTCGCCAGCGGCGCTGTGATCGCGCTGGTCAACCCGGCTGCGAACAGCCCCACCCCCATCAGATATTTCGCGTTCGAACCGAACAAGGGTTCAAACTGCGCTGCCATGTCAGCCGCGCTGGTAACAGCAATTCCGGCTGCAAACAGGCTGGCAGATGCAGTCGCGACAACCAGCATGGCTATCAAACCACCGATCCCGATAGTCACGACCGTGTCCGTGCGTGCGGCCGGTAGATCTTCCGGCCCGCTGAACCGGTTTCGCACAGCACTCGCGTGGAGAAACAGGTTGTAAGGGACCACAGTTGTGCCGATCAGCGCAACGACGGTCATCAATGCGCCGTCTGGAATAGTCGGCAAGAACGTGCCGCGAAGCATCGCGCCCAAGTCTGGTTGCACGATCAGAAATGTCGCCACGAAAGCAAGCGCCATGACCATCACAAGCGCTATCAGCACACGTTCGATATGGCGATAATTGCCCGATGCAAGCAGCGCTGCCGCCAGCAGCGAAATGGCGCCAATCGAACCGCGAAATGCCCATGCACTCTCCCCGGCAATGGCGGAGAGGCCCAGCGCAGCACCAGCCAGATTGCCACCTTCATATGCGGCATTGCCCATATAGAGCGCCGCGCCGACCAGTACGATCAATGGCCACCGCCAAACGGACGCATGGAATAGCTCTGCCAGTGCATCGCCAAGCCCTTTGCGCGTCACCACACCAAGCCTTGCAGCCATTTCCTGCAGAATGATCGTGGCAAACGTCGCAAACAGCAGTGCCCAGAGCAGCACATAACCAAAGTTCGCACCCGCAAGCGTCGACGTGGTAACGGTCCCCGGGCCGATAAAGGCCGCAGTGACTATCGCGCCCGGGCCCAAATTTTGCCCGATTTCTCGCAGCTTACCAATCATATGCTTCCCTCTGGCTCGCGATCGTGCGGGTCGCCAAACCCGCCCCCGGTTGGCGACCGGATAACAATGCAATCGCCCTCTTCGACTTCGGCCCGTCCGCACCCACCGAGGTCATCCTTGCGTCCATCACCGCGCTCGATCCAGTTCCGGCCCAGGCGACCCACCTCGCCGCCCAACACGCCAGCAGGCGCGACTTTCCGATGTTCGGATAGGATCGAGCATTGCATGGCTTCACGAAAGCGGATCCGGCGGGTGATCCCGTCTCCGGCATTCCACGTTCCCTTGCCACCTGAGCCGCGATCAATGCGGAATTCATCCAGTATCACCGGATATCGATGCTCCAGGATTTCAGGATCGGTCATGCGCGTATTGGTCATATGCGTGTGGACCGCCGACGCGCCATCGAAACCCGGCCCGGCAGGCGCGCCCGAACAAATCGTCTCGTAATATTGATAACGCGCATTGCCGAAGGTGAGATTGTTCATCGTACCCTGGCTGGACCCAAGTCGCCCAAGTGCCCCGAACAGGGCATCGGTGACCGCCTGGCTCGTCTCGACATTTCCTGCCACTACTGCTGCCGGAAAATGCGGATTCAGCAATGACCCTTCCGGCACCTCGATTTCCAGGGGCTTCATGCAACCTGCATTGAGGGGGATCTCGCTATCGACCAGGCAGCGGAAGACATAGAGTACCGCGGCGCGGGTGATCGCTGGCGGTGCGTTGAAGGCATTTGGCATTTGTGCGCTCGTACCGCTGAAATCGATGCGCGCGCTGCCCGCTTCCTTGTCGGCTGAAATCGTAACTTCGATCACCGCGCCGCAATCGAGCTCAAGCCGAAAACCGCCATCATCCAGCTCGCGTATAACCCTGCGAACTGCATCTTCGGCGGCGTCCTGAATGTGTCCCATATATGCGTGGACAATGCGGCGGCCATAATTTGCGACCAGTTTGCGAAGCTCGGCAGCGCCGGCAGCATTCGCGGCAACCTGAGCCATTAGATCAGCGATATTCTGAGACGGATTACGAGCGGGAAATTCGCACTCGGTCAGCGCCTGTTCAATCCGCTTGGTCATGAACTCGCCGCGCTCGACCAGCTTGAGATTGTTGAGCAACACACCCTCTTCATGGATTGTGGTTGCAAAGGGGGACATGGATCCGGGTGAAATCCCGCCGATATCCTCGTGATGCGCGCGGCTCGCAACGAAGAACATAATCTCCTCACCCGCTTCGTCAAAAACCGGAGAAATCACAGTTATATCAGGGAGGTGAGAGCCGCCATTATATGGATTGTTGGAGACAAAGACATCACCGGCATTGATCTCCCCACCGGATTCGATGATCACTTTGACACTCGCATCCATCGATCCCAGATGGACCGGCACATGCGGCGCATTGGCGACCAGATTGCCTGATGGGTCAAAGATCGCGCAGGAAAAATCGAGCCGCTCCTTTACGTTCACCGACTGGGAGGTGTTGCGCAGCACGATCCCCATCTGCTCGGCAATCGACATGAATTGGCTATTGAAGATCTCAAGTATGACCGGGTCCGGTTGAGTAGTGTCCGGCAACTTGTCCTGTGGGACACCGACCTGTGTCAGGATTAAATGCCCAAAGCTATTGACCAAGGCACGCCAGCCGCGCTCGACAATGATCGTATCGGTGTCGCTGATGATGATGGCAGGGCCGAAAAGCTCGTGACCAAAATCAAGCTGGCTTGCCTGATAGACAGAAGCCGAATGCCATTCGCCGCCAGCGAAGATTTCGCGTTGTGAGATTGGGGTGAGCGGTTCTGGCAGGGGTCGCTGTGCCTGCCGTTCGGTATAGGCTTCCCCGCCACATTCAGACACAACTACCAGGGTGTCGAGCAATAGCTCTTTGTCAGGCGCGACGAAGCCGAACTGGCGATTATGTGCACTTTCAAACTCACGGGCCATTTGCCCCAGGTCAACCACAGGCACACTGATCGCTGTCTCAGTTCCGCGATAGCGGAGCAGAGCCGATGCAGTATGGCTAACCGCGCTCGCTGCTACACCTTGCAAGGCGAAACTGGCGACGTTCGCCGCCTCTAATTCGGCAGTTGGGGAACGCAATGCATTGATCGCATCTCCACTAAGCGCCGTATCGATCACGCGCTGCGTCTCGCACTGTGTCTTCGCCAGACCCATCCCCAATGCTGATAGGACACCCGCCATCGGGTGCAGCATTATCGTTTTGATGCCCAGCCGCTCGGCGACAAGGCAAGCGTGTTGGCCGCCGGCGCCGCCGAAGCAGTTAAGCACGTAATTGGACACATCATAGCCGCGCGAAATCGAGATCTTCTTGATCGCTTGCGCCATGTGCTCAACCGCGATCCCTAGAAAGCCTTCGGCAACATCTTCCGCGCTGCGCCCGTCGCCAATTTCCTCCGCGATTTCCGCAAAGCCCGCATGCGAAGCCCGCGTATCGAGCGGCTCATCCTGTACAGGCCCGAAGATCGCCGGAAACAAATCCGGCTGCAGCTTGCCGAGGCAGGCATTTATGTCCGTTACAGTCAGAGGGCCGCCACGCCGATAACAGCGCGGTCCGGGATTGGCGCCCGCGGACTCCGGCCCGACACGCATCCGACCGTCTTGGTAGGACACAATCGAGCCGCCGCCTGCTGCCACCGTGTGAATATGCAGCATCGGGACGCGCATCCGCACACCAGCGACTTCGGTTTCGTAGACCTTTTCGAACTCACCGGCGTAATGCGAAACGTCGGTCGAGGTCCCACCCATGTCAAACCCGATGACCTTGTCAAAGCCGGCCAGTCGCGCAGTTTCGACGCATCCTACGATGCCGCCGGCAGGCCCGGATAGTATTGCATCGCGCCCACGGAACTGCGCAGCATCGGTGAGGCCGCCTGAGGACTGCATAAAGGACAGCTGACCAGGCGCGGGAGAATCGCCAAAGGCCGCAGAAACACGGTCAACGTAGCGTCTCAGGATCGGCGTGAGATACGCATCGACGATCGTCGTCTCGCCGCGCGACACGATCTTGGTCAGCGGGCTTACCTGATGGCTGACAGACACTTGAGTGAAGCCGATGTCATGCGCGATCTGCGCCAGCGCTTGCTCGTGCTGCGTATATTTGCACCCATGCATCAGCGCGATAGCGATGGCGCGATAGCCATCGTCAAAGGCGGTCTGCAAGACTGCAGTTGCCTGCGCCCGATCCAGCGGCATCTCGACAGTTCCGTCCGCCAGAATGCGCTCGTCTATTTCTAGCGATGCCGAGTATAGAGGCGCCGGCTTCACAATATTGAGCGCAAAAGTGTCGGGTCGCGCTTGGTACCCAATCTCTATCGCGTCACCCAGGCCGCGCGTGATCGCGAGCAGTGTGCGCTCGCCTTTGCGCTCAAGCAGGGCGTTGGTGGCGACGGTCGTCCCCATTTTGATCGCCTGAACCTGCCCAAGAGGAATCTCGGCATCTGCATCCAGCCCTAGAAACTCACGAACGGCATGCAGTGCAGCATCCTCGTGATTCTCCGGATTTTCGGAGAGGAGTTTGCGCGTATGCAATGCGCCATCTGGCGCGCGCGCAATCACATCAGTGAACGTCCCGCCTCTGTCGATCCAGAATTGCCACTTTAGGTCCGGCTCTGAAGTGGAGTTCGTTGTCATGCCCGGTCAGTTCCTGAACAAGATGCGCTGCTTTGGCAACGCCTTGCTTGCTAGCTTCGTACATGCCGCTTAGACAACTGGAGCCTGGGTCGCACCATGCTTGCCGGAGACCAGACGTTGCAAACCGCCCTGATTTCATTCGTGCTCGTCGCAGCAACGATACTGATACATTATGAAACGCTCCGTTTCACATCCTCGCGGCTGACCCATCTCAAGATTACACCGCAAATGCGGCTGGTGTTGATGCTGACTGCGGCCCTTCTGTCCCACATCGCGCAGGTTATGCTCTATGCACTTGCGTTCATCGGTCTTGAGGAGATTGGCGGGTTCGGATCTATTGACGCCCCCCGGGACACGGTTTCGATGACGCGTTCTATTTCTCCATAACCAGCTATACCACGCTTGGGATTGGCGATCTTTATCCCACTGGCGCGCTGAGGATTATCAGCGGGATCGAAGCCTTGAATGGCCTTGTCATGGTTGGCTGGACCGCTTCATTGACATATCTCTACATCGAGAAATTCTGGCATCTTGCCCCGCGCAGGCCGCGCGACAAGTAACGGATTCTCGAGCCTAGCCCGCTGTCTCGGTTAGCATGGCTTTCAGCCCTGAAAGTGCCTGTGCGCCAAATGGGTGCATGAGCGTTAATCAGAGTTATTGGTGACGCGCGCGATGGCGGGGGTCAGGAACCGATCATTGGCGGTTCGCGCCGAAGCGACCAGGCGCATCTGGATTATTGGTGCTGGATTAGGGGTTGCTGCGAGAAACAAGGAAAGAACGAGAAGGGGCCGAAGGATTACTCCTCCGGCCCCTACATAACCCACATCGCTGTAAGAAAGACTTGATACGGACCATTCCTGATCACATTAGCCAATGGCCAGCCAGATCAGGCGCCCTCAACCTCTGCTGCGTCGATCTTCAGGCCTGGGCCCATAGTCGAGGTCAGCGAGATCTTCCGGACGTATTTGCCCTTCGAGCCCGACGGCTTTGCCTTGACCACAGCCTGTGTCAGAGCTTCGAAGTTGGCTTTGAGGTCTTCATCCTTGAAAGACAGCTTGCCGATGCCCGAATGAATGATACCCATCTTCTCAACACGAAACTCGACCTGGCCGCCCTTGGCGTCCTTAACGGCCTGCTCGACGTTCGGTGTAACCGTGCCCAGCTTCGGGTTTGGCATCAGGCCCTTTGGACCCAGAACCTTGCCCAAGCGGCCCACAACGCCCATCATGTCAGGTGACGCAATCACGCGGTCATAATCAAGGTTGCCGGCCTGCATGTCTTCCATCAGGTCTTCTGCGCCAACCTTGTCAGCGCCAGCAGCCATTGCCTTGTCCGCATTCTCACCCTTGGCGAAAACAGCGACCTTCACGTCCTTGCCTGTGCCCGATGGCAGTGACACCATGCCGCGAACCATCTGGTCAGCGTGACGCGGGTCAACGCCCAGGTTCATCGCAACTTCAACGGTTTCGTCGAACTTCGCCTTGTGCTCACGCAGCGTCTTGATTGCTTCGTCAAAGGTGTACAGCTTCTCGCTATCGAGCGTAGCGAACGTCTTTTGCTTCTTTGTCAGCTTTGCCATGTTCTTAGCCCTCCACCACGTCGAGGCCCATCGAATGAGCAGAGCCTTCGATGATCTTGATTGCCTGGTCGATGTCATTCGCGTTGAGGTCGGCCATTTTGACTTCAGCGATTTCCTTCAGTTGCGAACGGGTGATCTTGCCAACCTTGTTCTTGTTTGGCTCGCCCGAACCCGATTTGATCTTCGCTGCTTTCTTGAGCAGGAAAGATGCCGGCGGTGTCTTGGTAACGAAGCTGAACGAACGGTCTGCATAAACGGTGATCGTCGTTGGGATCGGCGCGCCTTTTTCGAGGCTGTCCGTCGCGGCGTTGAACGCCTTGCAGAATTCCATGATGTTCACGCCGCGCTGACCCAGTGCCGGGCCGATCGGGGGTGACGGGTTTGCAATGCCCGCGGGCACTTGCAGCTTGATATAGCCTTCAATCTTCTTGGCCACTTGTGGCCTCCTTTCACACTGTCAGATGCAAGCAGCGGAGATCCCGCGAACGCATCTTCATGTTAAGTGGTCAAACAGCGAGTTTCCTCGCCTCCCACACGAATCCCCTTCGGGAAGGCGCGCAGTTAGCGATTTCGCGGCGATTTGCAAGCAATATCGCACCTTCAATCCCTACAGGATGGAACACATGGAACACTGTACTGGGGCAGAAATTCCGCGTGGGGAAAGGCGCCTTGTCAAGAACGATTTGCAACTGGGATTCTGCGATTTTCATGGCCGATCTTAACACAGTTTTTCAGCGAGTAGGAAAGCGGGGCGGATCGTCCGCAATTGGGTCGATTGCGGACACAATCTAACCGACGCGGATCACACGAAACGCTGACATGAAAAAGGGCGCCGCAGCGGGCGCCCTTCTAGATTATCGATAACTGTCGAGGTTACTTGACCAGTTCGACCTGTTCGAACTCCAGCTCAACCGGGGTTGCGCGACCAAAGATCGAAACCGAAACCTTGACCTTCTGCTTGTCGAAATCGAGTTCCTCGACTGTGCCGTTGAAGCTTGCAAACGGACCGTCGAGCACTTTGACCTGATCGCCAATCTCATAATCGACGCTGATCTGTTGTTTCGGAGCAGCTTTCGCTTCTTCGACGCCGCCGAAGTAACGCGCAGCCTCTTTCTCGCTGATCGGCTGCGGCTTTGCACCCGAACCCAGGAAGCCGGTTACCTTGGGCGTGTTCTTGACCAGGTGATAGACATCATCGGTCATCTTCAGCTTCGCAAGAACGTATCCAGGCATGAACTTGCGTTCGACCTGTACTTTCTTGCCCCGCTTGACCTCTGTCACCGTTTCAGTCGGAACCTGGACGTCCTCAACCGCTTCGGCCAAGCCGAGACGCTCTGCTTCATGCAGAATCGCGTCGCGAACCTTGTTCTCGAAACCGGAATAGGCGTGAATGATATACCAGCGGGCCATCGGTGAGTCAGTCCTTCAAACTTAAGCGAGCGAGAGCAGCCATTGCACGACTGCGTTGAAAACCGTGTCGACACCGAGGAAAAACAGCGACAAAATCACCATCATAATGAACACGAAAATCGCCGTGCGGATCGTCTCCTCACGGGTCGGCCACACTACCTTGCTAGTTTCGCTGCGAACCTGGTTCACAAATTCAGCCGGTGATGTCTTGCTCTTTTTCTCTTCGGCCATGATGTCAGCCTTCATCCTCGAAACAAATCGTTGCACTTCCGCTAGCGGGTTTCAGGTAGGGTTTCTCGCCGCCCCGAACAAGGTCCGGGAGGGGCTAAGAACTGATTCCAATGTCGGAAGACGGGGATGCAGATAGGCGGGGGACGGAGCAATTGCAAGCACAAGAAAGGCAGCATTGCGACTTGTGAAGTGCTGGACAGCACTCTAGCGTGCAGCGCTTCTTTACGGGTTGCTTTTGGGGAAGCCACAAATGGCAGTAGCAGATACAGCGGGGGTCAGCATGATCGACCGCGTGACCAACGTTTCCGATTTCATCTGGGGCGGGACATGGAACGGAGAGCTGGTTCCATGGCTATCCGTTGGCGGACAACCAATCCCGCCGATGACAATCATCTTGCTGGGCATTGGCCTGTACATCATGATCGGACTGAAATTCTATCCGATCCGCCAGTTAGGCAGCGCTTTCAAGGGCTTGTTTGCTGGCCGTAAAGGCGAAGGTGATGGTGAAATTTCACCGTTCGCAGCGCTTTCGACCGCGCTTTCCGGCCAAGTGGGCACAGGCAACCTGGCCGGTGTTGCCACTGCGATTGCTCTGGGCGGACCCGGCGCGATCTTCTGGATGTGGGTGACGGCACTGGTTGGCATGGCGCTCGCCTTTGCAGAGGGTTCGCTGGCCATTCGCTATCGTGAAACCACGTCGGATGGTGTGAAACGCGGCGGCCCGATGAGCTATATCATGATGGGCTTGGGGCCGAAATGGACGTGGCTCGCGATCCTGTTCTGCCTCGGCACGCTGTTCAGTGCGATGGTGACGGGCAATTCGATTCAGGCAAACGCGGTCGCTGACGGTCTCAACGAGCTGTTCGGCATCGAAGAATGGCTAGGCGGTCTGATCGTCGCGATTGCCGTCTTTGTCGTGATTATCGGCGGCATCAAGTCGATCGGCAATGTGGCGGAGAAAGTGATCCCGTTCATGGCTGGTGCGTATATTGTGATGGCGGTGATCGCGCTGATCCTGAACGCGTCAGATATTCCGGCCACTTTCGGCCTGATCTTCCACGGGGCGTTCAATCCGCAAGCAGCGACCGGCGGCTTTGTCGGTGCAGCGATTGCGCTGGCAATCCGGGCCGGTGTGGCACGCGGACTGTTCTCGAACGAGGCAGGTCAAGGTTCGACACCAATCGCGCACGCAGTCGCGCAAACCAATGATCCGCAGCAACAGGGCCGCATGGCTATGCTGGGCACGTTTATCGATACGATCGTGATCTGCACCATGACGGCTCTGGTGATCCTGACTGTGCAGGGTGACTTCACCGGCAATGGCGAAGCGGTTGCCCATGCGTGGAATTCGGACTTACAAGGTTTTGCGATGACGAGCGGCGCGTTTGCAGCGGCATTCCCGGTCGAGATTTTCAGCATTCCGATCGGAACGCTGATCGCATCAACCGCACTGATCCTGTTCGTGTTCACGACTTTGCTGACCTGGAGTTACTACGGCGAGCGTGCGATCACCTTCATTTATGACCGTGTCCCGGGATCGACCCGCGGTGGTGAGAAGATCCTGCACATCATCTGGCGGGTGCTGTGGTGCGTGGTGATCTATGTGGGTTCGACGCAGGATCTGACGCTTGTCTGGCGCTTGGGCGACATCTCCAACGCGGCGATGGCTCTGCCGAACTTGCTCGCTCTCGCGCTGCTATCAGGCGTGGTCTTCAAGCTGGCACAGGGTGATAAGACCGCCGGCAAGGATTTCCATGCCTAAACGCCGGAAGAGCCTGAAGAATATTAGGCTCTCCAAACCGGAAACCATAAAGGCCGGCCCAGCGATGGGCCGGCCTTTTGCTTTGATTAGAGTTTTTCGCGAAGCGACCCAAAGGGCGACTACCCGCCCGCAGCGACGCGATCTTCAGATCGCGTGAGCTAGGATTTCGTACGCCGGAAGGCGTGCAGGTCCACAAAAGAGAAGAAATGGCAGGGGCGACAGGATTCGAACCCGTGGCCCTCGGTTTTGGAGACCGATGCTCTACCAACTGAGCTACGCCCCTGCACGAGGGAAAGCCCTCTATCGCCAAGCAAGGCACATGGCAACATCAATAGCGCGCCAAATCCGCACCGGATGCATTTGCGCTTGGATTCCTCGCTCCAAAGCCTGCTATGCTGCTATCCCCATGCATTCACCGTTTCCTCCACCCATACCAGCCGAGATGTTGCTGCTTGCCTATCGCAGCGGCATTTTCCCCATGGCCGACAGGCGCGATGACCCTGAAGTCTTCTGGGTCGAGCCCAAAGAGCGCGCGATCATACCATTGGACAGGTTTCGTGCGTCGAAAAGCCTGCGTAAACTGATCTCGAAAGATGTGTTCCGCGTCTCAGTCGATGAAGCATTTGACGAGGTTATCAACGCATGCGCGCAGCCGCGCGAGGATCATCCTGAAAGCTGGATCAGCGAGCGGATCATCGCCAGCTATCGTCAGCTTCACCGCGCGGGGCATGCGCATTCGGTTGAGTGCTGGGCAATGGAAGATGGAACAGAGAAGCTGGTCGGTGGGCTGTACGGCGTCAGCTTCGATCAGGTATTCTGCGGCGAAAGCATGTTCAGCCAGCGCAGCAATGCCAGCAAGGTCGCGCTCGGTTGGCTCGTATCGCTGATGAATGCAGCGGGATACAGGCTACTCGACTGCCAGTTTATGACCGATCATTTGCGTTCGATGGGCGCGGTTGAGATCACGCAGAAGCAATATCTGGAAGCGCTGGCGCATTGCGGCGGTTCACCCTTTACAACATTGCCGAAAGCGCACGAAACGCTGCTCAGCGATGCTGAGCGCGGTCACTCTTCGCCTGGAAAGCTCATTGCACAATCTTTGACCCAAACGTCATAGACCGGGTGTTCGACGACGTTGAGGCTGGGCGATTCCTTGAATAGCCAGCCTGAGAAAATCCGCTCGAAATTGTCCGAACCGCGTGGTTGCACTGCCACTTGAACGAAAGCACCGGTTTCGCGCTGCATTTCCCATGGCGCGGTACGCTCGCACGCGCTCAGAGTGATGCGGATAGCGCCAAATGTCTGGGTTTCGCCTGGCGCGATCTGGATATCCTGGCTCGAATTGTTGCGTTTATTGAGCAAGCCCAGCGTGGCGACGCGTTCTTGCATCGGCGTGCCGATTTCCGCCCCGTCGGCCACGTCCATCGCGTCCCCAGCCGCAAATTCCTGAACACTTCGCGCCGGCATCTGAGTGGTGACCGAATCTTCAGGAGCGACGTCGCCTTGCGAACAGGCCGCGATCAACAAAGCCGCAAGCGCAACCGATCCAAGGCGCATAACGCGCATGATCAGCCTTCCGGGCTCCATGCCTCATAATCGCCTGTAGCCTTGGCGCGTTTTCCGCCGCGCTCCAGCGCCCCTTGCGGGCGATAGGCAGCGGCCGTTCCCGTCGCATTGGGCGTGTAATCAGCTTCCCAAATCTTGGGCGGCGGCAAATAGCTTTCAGGGACATCGCCAAACGCACCGTGAAGCCAGCCGTGCCATTCAGCCGGCACGCGGCTTGCATCATTATTGCCATCATAGATCACCCAGCGGCGCTCTTGCTGACCCTGCTGGGATTTGGAGCGGTAATATTTGTTACCTTGCGCATCCGTGCCGACATGCTCGCCCTTGCGAGCGGTGTAGAGCATGGTGCCAATGGTCGCGCCATCCCACCAGGTGAATATTTTGTCGAAGATTCCCATAGCGAGGCTGCGCTTAGCCCAATGCGCGTTTATGGCCAAGCAGGAACGTCATTCCGGCAGCGAATATTCCACTTTATCGCCCGGCTTGATGCCAAGCGCGGCCGAGCGCCCTGCGCGCAGCTCAAATACCGCGCTCGTCAATCCGCCTGACGACACCGACAGGAGCGAATAGGGCTCCGTATTGGCGGCGATATTCAAGATCCGACCGTCGGTGCCCACGAAGATGATGTCGAGCGAAAGCGGAGTGTTCTTCATCCAGAAGCTGCGCGGCTCCGGCCCGTCAGACGGGAACAGCATCCCTTCAAAATCGCCCAGCTCGGTACGAAACATCAGGCCCCGGCTTTGCGCTTCATCGGTATCGGCCAGTTCAACCCGAAATGTATGGACTGTCTCACCCGACTGCACGGTCAGATCCATGACTTGCAGCCCCGACAAGGGGTGACGCTCGACCTCGCCTTCTGCAACAGCGGCTTCGCTGGGGCTGGCCACAACATTGACTTCGGACGCTGGCGAGCACCCGATCAGCATGCACGCACTCAACGCCAGCATTGCCCATTTGAAAGTCATGTCCAATCGTCCGCTGCTTCAGAAACCCATTGCTCTGCTTCGTCCATACTGGATGCATCCACTATGGCTTTGGCCGCAGCGAAATCATGGCCTGCGCGCACCATCGCTGCAATCTGTTTCTCACGCTTGGCGAGGTCAATTCCACGAGACGCATCGAAATCACGCCCAAACGGCCCGAACCCGCGTTTGCTGGCCAAGGCCATTGCAGCATGACGGCGATGGCTTTCATCGGGGGCAACATCGCTTCGGATAGTTTCATCCACACCCGCTGAGCGCAGGGCCTGTTCCACGCGCCTGCTCCCATAACCTTTGCGCAGCAAACCGGCAGACTTGGCCTGCGCGTAAGCTGCATCGTCAATATAGCCCAACTCGACGATCCGATCTGCAACCGCGTCGACATCAAGAGTGTCAGCCCCCTCTTCCACTCCGCGTTCGCGAATCTTGCGATGCAGATACGTTACCAGTTTAGCTCGAGTGGTGGAAAATCGCGCGACATATGTAAGCGCCAAATCGCGCAGTTTGGCCTGATCCAACGGCGTTGCGGCGCACGTTTTGCGCGATGAGCGGGTTTGCTTTACGGCCATTTCGCCTTATTCGTGCCACACTCCTTATCAAATGGGAAAGATGGATTGGTTGCGGAATGAGGGTTTTTTCCGCATTGGTGACAAAAATGGTATTGTTTCAGATGCCACAAGTAACGGGTTCCGCTAGATAATTATGACCGACGCCGCATTGCAGCCGACGCCGAATGATTGTCCTTTGCCACGGCGCAAATCGGACTTTTCGACCTTTAATGAAGCGATCGATTACGCCGCACGGAGCCAAAAGGGGCTCAATTTCCACGATATGCGGGGCACTTTGGAGCGCCCCTATCCTTTTTCCGAAATGCGCGACGACGCATTGGTCATGGCACGCCAGCTGATCGCCTACGGAATTGGCAAGGAAGACCGCGTTGCCCTGATCGCGGAAACCGGCCCGGATTTCGCAGCCATGTTCTGCGCCTGCGTTTATGTTGGCGCGTGGCCTGTGCCGCTACCCTTGCCCACATCATTTGGTGGCAAGGAAAGCTATATCGATCAGCTGACCGTCCAACTGAACAGCTCGGACCCAAAGCTTCTGCTTTACCCGGAAGAGATCGGCGAGATGGCAGCCGCCGCGGCTGAGCGTCAGGGTTGTGCAGGCGAAGCCTACGAGCAATTCAAGACACGCGAAGCGCCCGAATGCGAACTGCCGAAGGCTGATCCGGAGGACATTTGCTATCTGCAATATTCATCCGGCTCGACCCGTTTCCCGACCGGCGTAGCAGTGACGCACCGCGCACTGCTGCACAATCTGTACGGCCACTCCACCAGCATGCATGTTGGGGAAGGTGACCGCTGCGTCAGCTGGTTGCCGTGGTATCATGACATGGGTCTGGTCGGCTGTTTCCTCTCGCTGATCGCCAACCAGGTCAGCTGCGACTATCTGAAACCTGATGCCTTCGCGCGGCGTCCACTGGCATGGCTCGATCTGATCAGCCGCAATAAGGGCACAACGCTCTCTTACTCGCCAACATTCGGATACGATATCTGCGCGCGCCGCATCTCCAGCCAGAGCCATGTCGCCGACCGGTTTGATCTGTCGCGCTGGCGCGTGGCCGGCAATGGCGCGGACATGATCCGCCCGGATGTCATGCAAAGCTTCGTGAATGCGTTCAGCGACGCAGGCTTCAAGGCCAGCGCCTTTACGCCCAGCTATGGTTTGGCTGAAAGCGTGCTCGCGGTCACTGTCATGCCCCCAGGTGAAGGAATACGCGTCGAACTGGTCGAGGAAGAACGCCTGTCCGGCACTCCGCGCGATCTGTCACGCCCGGCCCGATACCGTGCCATCGTCAATTGCGGCAAACCGGTGCCTGACATGAAAGTCGAGATCCGCGGCGAGAATGGTGCGGTTAAAGGAGATCACCAGATCGGCAAGGTCTGGTGCGAAGGCCCCAGCGTCATGCATTCCTATTTCCGGAATCCGGAAGCGACTGAGGAATGCCTGGTCGATTGTTGGCTCGACACAGGTGACATGGGTTATACCGACAAGGGTTATCTGTTCATTGTCGGGCGCGCCAAGGACATGATCATCATCAATGGTAAAAACCATTGGCCGCAGGATATCGAATGGGCGGTCGAGCAATTGCCCGGATTCAACCATGGCGATATCGCGGCCTTTTCCGTCGAGAAAGAGAATGGCGAAGAAGCACCGGCGGTGCTGGTCCATTGCCGCGTGTCTGACCCTGAAGAACGGGTCAAACTGCGCAATGAGATCGCAGACAAGGTTCGCGGCGTAACCGGCATGAGCTGCGTTGTGGAACTGGTGCCGCCACGCACGCTTCCTCGCACCAGCTCAGGCAAATTGAGTCGCGCGAAGGCTAAGAAGTTGTATCTGGCGGGCGAGATTGTGCCGCTGGAGATTGCTGCCTAAGCGCCTTTGGCCCGCTATTCGGCAATCCCACCCCAACTGGCTTGCAGCGTCCCGGCGCGTCGCCGAACATTGCTTTCCACGGTCAATCCCGCGGCGGCCAACATCGTTTCGATCGCTTCGACTTCGTCCGCCTGACCTGTAATCGAAACCTGCATATTCAGCCGGCGCGCCGCCCACACAATCAGTTGGACAGACTGAACGCCCGCCTGATCGGGCGCACCATCAGCAAATGTGACCGCAGGCAGTGGCAGCCGTGGCGGGGTCAATTCGATTGTCCAATTAGGCTCGGTCGCAGCGATACGCATCTCGAGCTCGCGATAGGTTGCAAGGGTTGCACCATCAAGCGGGCGGGCGCGGACAATCGCCCGGCGCCGCTGACGGTCAATGGTCAATTCTTCTTCGGAAACGCCAGCGACCAAGGACAAGCGCTCAGCCAATTGCTCGGCTCGTTGCTGGGCCGCTTCCTCTTCGCGCGCACGGGTCGCGGACAGTTCAGCCTGCTGCGCAGCGGCAGCACTCCGGCCCGACTGGACTTGGTTGAGGGACAGGTCGACCGGGCGACCAAGGATTCGCGTCAACGCACGCTCAGAATCAACCTCGGCATCCGCCTCTAGCTGCGGCGTAAAGACAGTCGCATCAACCTGAACGGGTTCGGTATCGAAATTGATATCCACTTGCCCCAACCGCGACCGCGGATCGAAATTATCAAGCAGTTCAGCGCGCACTTGCCTTTGCGCATTGGTTTCAAATGCGATCGATTGAAGCGAAAGAATAAGCGGGAATGCGAGAACCACAAAGACACCGACGACGGCAAAGTTTTGGAAGACAGTCTGTTTGCCGCTCAAAGCGGTGCGAAAGCCGTATAGCCTTGCCATCACCAAGGCTGTGAGCGCTATCGTGATCAAGTTGGTGATGTACAGCAGCAACGCGCCCCAAAACACCGTTCCATTCCAGGTGGCCAGGCCGAAGCCAACCACTGCAAGTGGCGGCATCAAGGCGGTAGCAATCGCCACGCCTACAATCGTGCCTTCGCGGCCGCGAATCATCGCATATGCACCCGCCAGAGCGGAAAAGAATGCCACGAAGAGATCGAAGATGTTGGGCTTGGTTCGCGCCGCGATTTCTGTCGTAATCGTCTGGATCGGCGAGACAAAAACAAGCAGCGCACACAGCAATACGGCCATTACTGTGCCCCAAGCCAGCGAGCGTGCGGATTGCTTGATCCAGTCATAGTCCCAGATCGCCAACGCAAACCCCAATCCCATGATCGGCCCCATCAGCGGAGAGAGAAGCATTGCGCCGATCACAACCGCTGGCGATGAAAGCAGCAGACCTAGGATCGCGATCCCCCCCGACATCGCTGTCATGAACAGGTAACGCTCTGTCAGTCCGCAATCGTCGCGGCGCTTTTCGATCACTGATGCCTGATCGACGGTCCCGACCACATCTTGCAGCCACCACCGGCGCCAGCTGAATATGACGCGGCCAAAATTCGAGACACTGGAAGTTGCTTCGCTGGCCTTGATTTCAGGCGAAACCGGCTTGGGCTCAGGTATCTCGTTCAAGTTACTAATCCGTCCCCATGGAAAATCCCGCCTTCACTTACCCGTTTGCGAAACCAAACGAAAGCATAGACGAACTGATTGGTTTCAGGCAGAATCCTTGAAGTTTGTGTCTTAGGGCACTAATACAGTATCAAAGAGGCGGCGTTTTGTCGCTTGAAGGAGCTGAATACCGATCATGAGCACACAGGAAACGACCACAAAGACGGCCACTGATTTTGACCTGACGCCGCCTGATCCTGTGCCGACCGTTGCACCGGAGAAAGCCGCTGGTCTGGTCCCTGTTGCGGAAGAGAAAAAGTCCAAGCTGGACGAGAAGGTTGACAGTTTTGTCGCTGATCTGGTGGCAGAAGATGCCAACTCACCAGCCTTTGGTGAGAAAGTCGATCAGATCACCCGTATGGGTCAGGAACAAATTCGCGCTGCAGCGGCCATGTCAAACCGTTTCCTTGATCGTCCCGTCCGCGCGATGGATCAGGAGACCGGCGTAGGCAACGATCTGATGGATCTGCGCAAGACAGTTGAAGACCTTGACCCGGGCCGCAAGGGCAAACTGCGCGGGCGCAAGCTGTTTGGCATCATTCCGTTCGGGAATAAGCTGAACCGGTATTTTGACAGCTACACCTCTGCACAAGGGCACATTCAGGCAATCCTGGAACGGCTCGCGTCGGGCAGGAAAGAGCTGCACGTAGACAATGCTGCGATCGATGTAGAGCGGCAGAAGCTGTGGGAAGCCATGGGCGAGCTGGAACAGATGATCCATATCGCCAAGACGCTGGACGAACGCCTCGAGCAGAAAGCCAACGAACTTGATGCTACCGATCCGGCGAAAGCAAAGGCGCTGAGGGAAAGTGCGCTGTTTTACGTTCGTCAACGCACGCAGGACTTACTCACCCAAATGGCCGTCAGCGTGCAGGGTTATCTCTCCCTCGACCTGGTCAAGAAGAACAATATCGAGCTGGTAAAAGGCGTTGATCGCGCGAGCACCACGACGGTCGGCGCGCTACGCACTGCGGTGACTGTTGCGCAGGCGATGACCAATCAGCGGCTTGTTTTGGGCCAGATCACGGCGCTTAACGACACGACCGCGGGCATTATCGATTCGACCAGCACTTTGCTGCGCGAACAGACCGGCCAGATTCACGAACAAGCTGCCTCAAGCACGATCCCCATGGAAACGCTGCAGCGCGCTTTCCAGAACATCTATGACACCATGGATGAAGTTGATGACTTCAAGGTTCGTGCACTTTCGAGCATGAAACAGACGGTAGAGACGCTGAGTGCTGAAGTAGAGAAATCGAAGGGTTATATAGCCCGAGCAGAAGGCCAGGCACAGGCACAGCAGAAGGTTACATCATCTGAGCCTTCGTTGCTGGCGCTCGACAGCTAGGGATCTGAATCCATGTCTGATTCAACTCGTGAATCCGATGCCATACTGAGTGCAGCCGGAAAGAGCCTCGTCGCCAATCGCGATCATGGCGGTACACATCGATCCGCAGAATCAATCGGGCGTTTCTCTGCCGAGGCAAAATCGAAGCATTGGAAGAAAATGATCAAACGGATCCTGATCGCCTTTGCCGGGATTTGGGCAGCAGCAGTGGCCATTGGCCTGATCATCGACGGAATTGGCTTTACAGGTATCATGTTGACTCTGCTAGCGGCGATGGTCGCCGTGGGCGTTATAACGCGCGGTCGCAAGCTCAAGATCCCTCAGCGTCATGAACTCAAGAAAGGCGATGCCAAGCAGATGGTCGCCAGCACCGAGCTCTGGCTGGAAGCACAGCGCCCTGCACTGCCGGCTCCCGCTGTCCTACTGGTGGACAAGCTTGGCGTGCAGCTTGATGCGCTCGGGATGCAACTCCAGACCATCGATCAGGCCGATCCGGCGGTCAATGAAGTGCGTGAGCTGGTTGGCGAATACATCCCTGAAACAATCGACAACTATCGCAAGATCCCTCAGCACCTTCGCCAGGAAACACATGCCGGCAAGACTGCGGACGAGCGCCTGACGGACAGCTTGACCAAGCTTTCCGGAGAGGTCGATCGTGTCACGCGCCGACTGGCAGAAGGCGCGCTTGATGATCTTGCGGTCAAGGATCGATATCTCGAGTACCGCTATGGCGGCCCTGAAGCACTGGAGGATCAAAGCAAGTGAGAGTTGCCCTACCCCATGAACTGGGCCGCGAAGAAGTGCGACGCCGTTTGAAAGAACGGACGCATGAGATCACTGACTATATCCCCGAAGGCATGGCAGATGTCGAGACGGACTGGGTCGAAGAGGATCGAATGGCACTGCATATTACAGCCATGAACCAAACGATTACCGGACATATCGGCGTCTATGACGAACAAGTCGTTTTCGAGATCGAGCTGCCTGGCATGCTCTCTTTTGTTGGCCCCGCGATTGAAAAGGCGATCCGCGCTAACGGCCAGAAAATGCTTGCGGCACCCAAGTAATCGATAATCCGCCTGGTCAGTTGAAGAAGCGCTGCCGGTAATAGAACACCGCCGCAACCGGATCGCCATTGCTGTCTCGCGCGGGTTCGAACCGGATCTGCTCGTAAGCCAGTTTGCAAACAGTCGCATCGGTTTCAGGAAACGGACTGGCGCGGTAGATACTGCAGCTATTCACTCGACCCTGCGTCGAGACCATCAACCTTACGATGACCGATTCACCTACACGCGCCTGGCGGCCACCCGGCGGTATGGGAAACGCGCTTGCATCGGTGATGGTGCGTATCAGCACCGGCTTGCGTGCCATTGTTGAACCTTGCCCGCTTCCCTCATCACCTGCGCCTGTGCCATCGCCTTTGCCGATTGCGCCCGCCCCGTCTCCACCCAAGGTTGCACCTGATGTGTTGGCATCCCCGGATGAGGCGGCTTGAGGCAAGTCACGCGGGCGCTCAGGCGGAATTTGCGGCGTCGGCGCGCTGACAGGTTGCGGCACAGCCTCTTTGCCGGGATTGCCCTGCATCCCTTCATCTAGCTGTTCGGGTTCTTCCGGCGGTGCTGTGATTGTAACGGTGAATGTTTCCAGCACCGAACGTTCGATCGTTTGAGTGAAATCAGGCGCTAATGCGCGGGTCAGCCCGTAAAGGGCGAGGATATGCAAGAGCGCGAGAACAACGATAATGCCAGGCCGTGGCCCGCGTTTGCGCTTCAGATATCCATTGTCGCTCATCCTGCTTGCTAAACTACGCGAAGCAGCATTGGCGATGCAAATGTCATTCGTCTGGACAAAAGCAAACGGCGGAGCCCGAAGGCCCCGCCGCTCAATAGTTAAGCGATCTGTGCGAGTATTAGAACTCGTAACGGACGCCAACCTGGACACGCCATGCTGACGGGTTGATCGCAATGCGGTTCTGATCATCAGGGTTGAACCCATCAATGATGTAACGACCTTCATCGTCCACATCACCATCAGCAACATCAACTAGGCCGTTGAATCCACCGCGCGAACGCAGGATGTTCCAACCGCTATCAAGCAGGTTAAGGAAGTTGGCAACATCAGCGAAAAGCTCAATGCGATCTTCCTTGATGCCGGTTAGGCTTCCGAGGAACGGCAGTTCCTGGCTGAAGCGCAGGTCCATATCGACATGCCAATCGTTGCGGCAGGTGTTGCGCTTGATCGTTGCACCTGGGGTAAACTTACAACCAGAAGCATTCACGTAGTCGACCACAGCCTGAACGGCGTCCGGGTCTGACAGAGGCGATACGTTTGGATCACTCACGCCTGACGGAACATAGAGCAGTGCGTTGTCGCTGCCCGAGGACGAGTCGTTGAACACACCGCCACCATCAAAGGTCAAGCTGTACGGACGGCCTTCGCGTGCGCGGAAGAAGAAGCCCAAGCTGGTGTCGTAGCCATCGATGAACTGCTCCTTGAAGTTAACCGCCGCGGTGAAGTTGTGACGGGTTTCTGTAGTTGCGGTTGAGACCGCTGGGTTCTGACGATCAAACGCTGCGGTAACATCATAAGACGAGGTCGCCGTCGAAGACTGGTTGTTACGTGCGTTGTTCGAGTCAGTGAAAGCGTAGCCGAACGTTACGTTGGTGCTGCCACCTTGAGTGAACAAGCCGCTCTCAAAGCGCTTACGGAGAACAGCTGAGAACGAATGCGAAGTAGAGTTCCCATCATTCGTTAGCTGGATGTTGTCATCACGACGGGTGTTGAAACAGTCCGCCGTAACGTTTGTGTAGACTGGCGGTGTCCCACCGTTGCCCTGAAGAACAGCATTACAACCGGCAGCTGTCGAATCGATGGCCTGATAGATCGGGCGACCGTCAACGGTGAAGCCGTTCAGGCCCTGACGGATATCCGGAGTCTGCGACAGATCGACAAAATTTAGCGCGTTATTGTAACGCGAGTAGATGTAGTCGAGCTGCAGGTTCCAGTTGCTGAAGAAGCCGGTTTCCGTGCCAATGTCGGTTTGGAACGCCAAGCTTGCGCGCGTCACAGTTGGAACTTTGAAGTTCGGATTGGTTGACTGCACGTCGTTGCCGCCGTTTGCCGCCACATTTGCAGCTGCAAGAACTGCACATTGCGGGAAGCCGGCGAACTGACCACCGGACAACACATTGAATGAGCCGTCTGGATTGGTCAGACCAGCACACTCGGAATCAAAAGTGTCGCCATTGGCACTAGCAAAGCCATCATTCGAAAACGCGTTCGAATAGTATACGACCGGGTCACCACCTGAGAAGATGCCGACGCCACCAGTCAACCGGCTGTTCGAGAAGAAGCCTTCGTTGTCGAACTCATAGCTCGCCGAAACACGAGGCAGGAAAACCGGGTCGATCTTTGCGAATGAGTTGGCATTGGTAAAACCATAGCGTTCAAGGAAATTTGGGTTCGCACGAGGAGCATCTCCATCGTACACCTGAACGCGAGCGCCGACGTTCAGCGTCAGCTGATCGGTCGCCTGCCATTCATCCTGAGCGTAGAACGAATAGATCTGACGGCTGAAGCGGGCCGCAGCGTTGTTGATGTCCCCATCGAGGCTAGATGCAATCGTTGCCCCACCCAGTGCGCCGCCGCCGACGAGATCGTCAACGTCGCCGAAAACACTTGAGAAGAAGCCTGGCGCTACGTCGCCAGCTTCGAAAGCATCAAGGCCGTCGAAAAACAACGTTCCTGTCGCATTGATTGCGAACAGGTTAAATACTTCTAGATCGTTATACTCTACGCCGAATTTCAGAAAGTGACCGCTGCCGGCATCGTAGTTAAGCTGGAAACGCAGTTGGTCGATCTTCGTGTCGAGCTGGTTAGCCGAGCGGAAGATACCCGGACCGGTTGAGAGCAAGCCATTGCGGTCAGTTACGCCGCCACCTGACACTGCCGTACCGTCGGGCGCGACGCCGACCGCAAGTCGCGGAGTCGGGTTGCCAGACTGTGCTTCGCCGAAACCTACCGGGCCTTGAACGTCACCAACCTCTGCACGGCTAACGCGCAGTTCGGTCGAGATTGAATCGCTCCATTCCGAGTACAAACGAACCGAGTAATAGTCCGAGATCGTGCCTTCGTCTTCGAAGCTGTTGAAACCGGTCAGGTTCGAACCACCGAAGTCGCTTTCGATGTTGGTTTCTTCCAGACGCTGATAGGTCGCCTCAAGGCGGTGATCATCGGTGATGATCGCGTCAAGACGACCGAAGTAACGCACGTTGCCTTCAGCCAGCGATGTTGGATAACCGCCAACATCCTGACCATACACATCGCGCGCGATCTGTGCGAAACGATCAAATTGAGCCTGGCTCACAAAATCGGCTTCATTGGTGAAGCCGCCACCAGCCGGGCCGAAGTTGTTGCCACCCGACAGGTCAGCTTCCTCGTAACCAAATGCGAAGAACAGGCGATCCTTGATGATCGGACCGTTCAGCGTAGCGCCCCAGCGCTTTTCTTCGTTAGCCGTCAGAGGACGACCATCGATGCTGTTGGCGAAAAGACCACCATCGAAGTAGGTGAAGAATGCCGAACCGCTGAATTCATTGCCACCGCTTTCGGTAACAACGTTGATAAGACAGCCGGTGAATTCCGAATATTCCACATCAAACGGCGCGAATTCGACCGAAATCTGGTCGATCACATCGTAGGGAAGCGGCAGCGAGTTACGCGCTGCGAAAGGTGTGCCATTCAGACCGAAGACGTCCGACTGGACGATGCCGTCAACGGTAAAGGTGTTGGTGCGGTCATTGCCACCCAAGCAAGAGATACGATCAACATCGTTGTTCTGCTCAAGGCTGACGCGCGGGTCGATGCGGATGATGTCGCGAACGTCGCGTGTAAGCGACGGGAAAGCTTCCAGCGTGGCAGTGTCAAACGCTACGCCCGGGCCAACCGCCAGCTGTACCGCGCCTGCACGTGCGCCGGTCACGATGATCACATTGTCCGATGCACCAGCAGCGGTCGATGTCAGGTTGAATGAGTAAGACGTGTTACCCGAAAGGTTGATGAACTGGTTCTCAACAGTCTGACCTTCATAACCAGGTGCGGTTGCAGTCACTGTGTAAGGACCGCCCGGTACAAGCGAACCGACACGGAAGTTGCCGCCTGAACCAGCAGTCAATGTGCGGGTCTGGCCGGTGCGTGTGTCAGTTACAGTAACAGTCGCGCCGGGAATGGCTGCGCCGGTTTCGTCAGCAACCTGACCTTCAACACCTGATGTAATGGTTTGCGCGGCAGCTGGTGTCGCAATCGTCGCAGCAGCCGAAAGGCTGACAACGCTCGCTGCCAAAAGATACTTTAGTTTCATGACAATTAAGCCCCTGGTGAGAATATGAGGATGGGAGATTGATTCTCGACGCCGTCCGATAAAGACGAACAGTGAATCCCAAAAGTCAGTTTTGTGACAGATTTATGAAGCGGGCCGCGTTCGCACCCGCGCTTCATCCTTTCGCAACTGCGAAAAACTTGCAAACCCGCAGATTCCCTAGGATTCCTCGCTGTGTTGCGACTCCGCAACAGAATTGGTTTATTTCAGTTTTTCCACACGGAGCCAGCGCGGCTCAGGCGAGATTTATCTCTCGCAAGCGCTGCTGCAAGAATTCATGGCTTAAGATCGGTTCGGGCGCTTCCGATTCTTTGCCCGGTTCAATGCAGCTTTCCAGCGTTCTGATTTCATAGTCCGGGCGGAAATGCAGGAAAAACGGCATCGAAAAACGCGAACGTTTAGCCGCTTCACCGCGCGGGTTCACAACCCGGTGCGTAGTCGAGCGAAGCTTGCTGTTAGTCAGCCGGTCCAACATATCACCAACATTGATCACCAGCGCGCCGTCAGGAGTATCGACAGCTTTCCACTCACCTTGCTTGGTGAGCAGTTCGAGCCCTGCCTCTTCTGCGCCAAGTAAAAGTGTGATCGTATTGATATCACCGTGTGCTGCTGCACGGATCGCGCCTTCGGGGGCCTCGTCGCCCAATGGAGGGTAGTGCAGCAAACGCATAACCGAGTTGCCATCTTCGACGGTCGGCGCAAAATAGCCGCGATCAAGCCCCAGATGCATAGCGATCGCTTCCAGCACTCGGCCGCCAGCTGTCTCAAACGCAGAATAGAGCTGACTGAAAGTATCCTTGAAACTCTCAATCTCTGACGGCCAGATATTGGGCGCCATGAATTCGGCCAGTGCGTGCCCTTCAGGCAAGCTGCGCCCGACGTGCCAAAACTCTTTCAAGTCCTGCACCTCCGCATCCTTGGCTTTCTCCGTGCCAAACGGCGTGTAGCCGCGCGCACCGCCGCCACCCGGCAGCTGATAATCGCGCTTCACATCTTCCGGCAGGGCGAAGAATTCCTTCGACTTTTGCTCGGCGCGATCGATGAGATCTTGCGGAATTCCGTGATCACGGATCACCGCAAAGCCATATTCGGCAAAACTGCGGCCCAGCTCGTCGGCGATGGTTTCGAGCGGCTGCTCGAGCGAAACGATTGCGATATCTGTCATGGCTCTAACTTAATATGGAAGGAACACACTTGCCAGTGCTGCGCTCATCAAGTTCGCTAAGCTACCGGCGGCGAGCGCTTTTAATCCCAGACGCGCGATCACAGGTCTTTGATTTGGCGCAAGTCCGCCCGTTACTGCCATCTGGATCGCGATCGAGCTGAAATTGGCAAAACCGCACAGTGCAAAGGTAACAATCGCACGGCTTCGGTCGGACAGCATGCTTGCGTCCATCGCACCCAGTTGGATGAAAGCGACGAATTCATTGATCACCACTTTCGTCCCGAACAATCCGCCGGCAAGCCCGGCCTCTTCCCAAGGAATACCGATCAGGAACATGACCGGTGCAAAGATGTAGCCGATGATTTGCTGGAAGCTCAGCTCAGGATAGCCGAATAGACCGCCAACCCCGCCCAAGATGCCATTGGCGAGCGCAACCAGCGCGACAAACACCAGCACCATGGCTCCCACAGCGACTGCGAGCTTTACGCCCGTCTGCGTGCCTTGCGCAGCGGCTTCGATGATGTTGGCGGGATGGTGCCCTTCTTCAAAAGTTTCCGACACTTCGACCGGATCATTGTCATGCGCGTCATCGCCCTCCTCATCGGGGTAGATGATCTTCGCCATCAAGATACCGCCCGGCGCAGACATGAATGCCGCTGCAAGCAGGAATGGCACGGCGTCAGAGCCGATGAAGCTCGCATAGGCTGCAAGGATTGTGCCCGCGACGCCTGCCATGCCCACGCTCATCAAAGTGAAAAGCCGCGCGGGAGGCAATGCCGCCAAATAGGGGCGCACGACCAGCGGGCTTTCCGATTGGCCAACGAAGATGTTTGCCGCGCTGCCAAGGGCCTCGACCCGGCTGATCCCTGTGATCCAGCCAAGCGCGCCGCCGACCCAGCGCACCAGACGCTGCATGATACCCAAGTGATATAGGATTGCGACAAGCGCCGCGAAGAAGACGATCACCGGCAATGCTGCGATCAGGAATGTGTTGGTGAAAGGGTTTGCGTCCATCGGGCCGAACACAGCTTCGATACCGACTTTCGAATAGTCCAGAAGCGCGATCACTCCGTTAGAAAGGCCGCCGATGGCTGCCACTCCGAAGGGTGTCCGTAGCACGAGCAGGGCCATGACGATTTGCAGAGCAAAGGCCGCACCCACCACACGCAATCTGATACGCTTTTTTCCATTCGACAGCAGGAATGCGATGCCAAGAATAGTGAGTATGCCGAACAGGCTGATGACGAATTGCGGCATAAGACCCCTATGTTGCCGTGAAGATCGAGATTGGCGCTGGGTGTTGCCGTTTCTCTTCGCTTAGTCAAACCCTGCGCGTTGGCTCGCCTGAAGACTCCCACAAGGATTTGCGTGGAAAGGCTTTCCTTTTACGCCCTGCGCCGCTTAGAAACCGCGCATGACAGATACCGCAGCTTCATCGACCGACCTGCGCATACCGCGCGCCTTCTTCATTTACGCCATCCTCTATGGCGGGATGACTGTGCTGGCGGGTGTGGTCGCCTTCAAGCAAGTGCAGCTTTGGCCCAGCCAATTGGCAGTCGAGGCTGGAATCTTCCCGTTCCTGATGCTGGTTGTGATCACCAGCACTATTGCGCAGCTCTACGGGCAAAAAATGGCCAATAAGATGGTGTGGATCGGCTTCATCCCCTTGGCTGTTTCGGCGGCGCTGATCTTCCTGGCCTTAAGCTTGCCACCGTCTTTGGAGATGATCGAATATCGCCGCGAAGACCTCGCCGCTTTCGAGCGCGTACTTGGACAAACACCTCGCATCTTGATGGCTGGCCCTGCGGCCTACATCACTTCGCTGCTGCTTAACGTATGGATCTTTTCTAAACTGCGCGGAAATGGCGAAGGCGGCGCGATCAGCCTGATGGTGCGCGGCGCGATTGCCTCAGCGCTAAGCCAAGCGATTGATTCGGTGATTTTCATCACGCTCGCTTTTTATGGTGAGTTCGACATTACCGATCTGATGATCGGACAGGTTATCGCAAAGGTCACGCTCAGCTTTGTGCTGGTGCCGTTCCTGATAACCGGCGGTGTCGCGCTGGCGAAGTGGCTCGACAGCAAGGATTAGTCAGCGGCGAATACTGCATATCGAGCAGGCGCGAGTTCGCGTAAACCGGTGATCGGAGCGCCCGCAATCGCTTCAGGTATCGCAACCTTGTGCGACGAATAATTGAAGACGAAAGTGTATTTCGCAGTCCGCCGAACGCGCAAACCATCGGGCAATTCAATCGCTCGAAGTTCCGCTTCACTGACCGCGCGCGATGTCACTTCGTCAAGCACGGCACCTAGCGGCCAGGTCGCGAGATAGCGCCGGCTGCCAGCGCGCCAAGAAGCCACAGCACCGTCTTTGGCCACCAGCTCTGCCTCCATTGTGCCTTCGACATGGTCCAGCCAGCGCGCAATCGCCCATCCGTCGCCAGCGTGCTCCAGCCCGGGGCGCAAGCTTTCGCTGCGTGTCACCTTCACCGGCATGGTGGATTGCAACGGTCCAGGCGGCAATTCGTCCGGAATGCGGAAATCGATTGTCCGGCTACCCGTTCGAGGGCCGACAATCACCTGCCCTTCGAAGCTCTCGAGCGATGCCGCCAGCGTTTCCGGCACGATCGGCAGGCAGGGGATCACTACGAGCGCGTACGGCGATATGTCCGCATGGGGTGGAACGATATCGACATTCAAACCCAGCTTGCGCAGCGCGCGGTAGCTGTCGAATACCGCCCAAAGTGCAGACAATCCCTCCCCTTGCGGCTGGGTCTGCGTGATCCATTCCGAATCATAAGAAAACACGACTGCGGCTTGCCGAACAGGCTGGCCCACATTGCCCAGCTGCGCGACAATGTCAGCCGCGTGCTGCGCTTCTCCAAGAGCAGGCGCTGGCTCTCCATCAGGCCGTAGCAATCCGGCATGCATTTGCTCCTGCGCGAAAGGTGCCTGCCGCCAACGGAAATAGCTGACCAATTCCGCGCCATGCGCCATGGCTTCAAGCGTCCAGAGCGCAACCATGCCATCAAGCGGTGCGGGATTGTGCCGCGCCCAGTTTACTGGCCCCGGTTGCTGCTCCAGCACCGACCAGCGCTCATCTTTGGCGCAGCCACGATACAGATCGTGATGGAACGCGGCGATGTCGGGCTGGCCCTGCCGCGCGAAATGCAACTTCTCCTGATCCGAAAAGCGGAACATCTCGAGGAAACCGAGCGGATAACTATCCCACCCCAGCACATCGAGGTCACTCGCCAGATCATGATGGTCATAGCCGGTGTAAAAGCCCATCGCGTTGTGGGTAATGTCGCGGCCCGGCGAAAACTCCCGCAAGATTTCAACCTGCATTTGGTTGAAGGCGATTACCTGATCTGAAGAAAATCGCCGGAACGCAAGCCAATGTGCTGGGTTCGCTTCCGTGGCGGTCAAATTCGGCAGCTCGACTTCATCGAAGCCGCGATACTCCATACTCCAGAAAACATTGCCCCAGGCCTCGTTGAGTGCCGTTATGTCGCCGTAGCGCTCGTTCAACCAGAGCCGGAACGCATCGCGCGCAGCAGGCGAGAAGCTCTGAACCGTATCGTGGCAGCCATACTCATTGTCGGTCTGCCAGCTGACGATGCCCGGATGCTCGCCGTAACGCTCCGCGACCGCGCGCGTGATCCGCGCCGCTTGCTCGCGATATCCCGCATGGCTGAAGCAATAATGCCGCCGCGAGCCGAACCCCCGCAGGCGCCCTTGCCGGTCGAGCGCGACCATATCTGGCATGGAGTCGACCAGCCATTTGGGCGGGGTGGCCGTGGGCGTACCCATGATGATGCCCAAGCCTGCCTCATGGAGAACATCTACCGCATCATCGAGCCATTGCCAGTCATAACGACCCGGCTCCGACTCTATACGGCTCCATGCAAATTCGCCAATCCTAACGCGGGCTAGCCCTGCCTCGCGCATCATGCGCGCATCGGTTTTCCAGCGCTCTTGCGGCCAATGTTCCGGGTAATAGCAAACGCCCAAGTGCATGATGCCAGCCTTTGCGCGAGCGACCGTAGCGGTCAAGCCTTCTGCCAACGCGCGACGAAGAAGCTATCCAGTCCGCCTTCGTCCGCCAGCAGACCAGGATGGGTACGCAACCAGCCTTCCGCAGTTGGCTGCAGCCCCGCAGGCAGCTCTCCGGCTGTGATGGCAAGCGGAGCAAGATCGCAATTCGCATTGATCCACTCGGCTTGGTTCTCGCCTTCTTCATGTTCGAGCGAGCAGACCGCGTAAATCAGCACTCCGCCGGGTTTGAGCCATGTGGCAGCTCGTTCCACCAAACCGCGCTGAAGCTTCACCATCTCCTCTATCTGATCTGGACCGATCCGGTGGAGCACATCGGGGTGGCGGCGACATGTGCCCGTTGCTGTGCATGGCGCATCAAGCAATATCGCGTCATACAGGTGCTTCGGCTCCCAAATCAGCGCATCAGCACGCAATGGTGATGCTTTCAGGCCGGTGCGCTCTAGGTTTTCCTTTAGCAGCCCCAGCCGCCGCTTGCTAAGATCGAGCGCCGTTACATTCCAGCCATTGGCCGCAAGCTGCAGAGTTTTGCCGCCCGGCGCGGCGCACAGATCCAGCACATGCTTTGACCCTGATTCATGGGTGCCTTTGCCCAAGAGGCGCGCCGGCAGAGATGCTGCCAGATCCTGCACCCACCATTTCCCTTCGGAAAAACCGGCAATTTTTTCAATTGCTTCACCCCGGGCCAGTCGCAAATGGCCGGGTGCAAGACTATCAGCCGCCAATTGCACAGCCATTGCTTGCGTCTCGCTGGCATCGCGCAGAGTGAGGTCCAAAGGCGGCGGATCGACCAGTCCCGGTGCAATGGCCTCAGCGCGCGCTCCCCAGCGTTCCATGACCGGCCCGGGCAGGCTCGGCGCCTCTGGCAATGCTGCCTCGCGCTTGATCAGTGTCGAGAAGACGCCATGCGCAAGACGGCGCGGGCCGCCAGCAAGCAATGGCAAGGCAGTGGCAATCACTGCGTGTGACGGAGTTTCCAGTCGCAGCGTCTGCGCCAACATCATCCGCAAAACCATCCGCTGCCTTGCATCATCCGGCAGGCGCTGCTTCGTCGCGCTGTCGATCATTGCATCGAAGTCAGTCTGCCAACGCAAACTCTCATTCGCGATCGCCAGCGCCAGGCCCCTATCGGCTGGCTTGCGGACCGAACGAAGCGCTGAATGTTCTGCCTGTTCCAGCGTTTCGCCACGGCGAAGCACTGCATCAAGCATCTGTAATGCGGCGCGGCGCGAATGAATTCCGGAAGGTTGAACCATGCGCGGCTCCTACTCGCGCTTGAAACCAAGCGCCAGTCTGCGCATTTAGTTTGTATGACAATCAAGAAATCCGCCAAGAAATCCAGGGCTGCCAGGGACTTCGAAAAGCCTGCCCATTGGAGCAATGATCCGCCGCCCAAGCCCAAAGCGGGCAAGATCGACGAGAAGCTCTCTCCCACGCGCTACGGTGACTGGGAGAAAGATGGGATCGCGATTGATTTCTAGATCGCGCGCTCCCGCGAAAGCAGGAGCCAAGGGCCACGGTTGACTTGCCAGCCGTTTCAGGTTTCTGCCTCCGCAGGAACTCAGAGGCAGATGGCTAGATCACAACTTCCTGAAACTCACCTTCAGCCCATCTTTCGGCTGAGGGATCGGCCACGCCTGCCACTCCGGTTCATATCCCGGCGCCACTTCAATCGAATATTGTTGTAGCAATTGCGCGAGTAGGATCTTCACTTGCATATATGCAAAGTGCAGGCCCAGACACATATGCGCGCCGCCACCAAACGGCACCCACGCATATTTGTGCCGCGCCTTCACTTTCTCCGGCGTAAACCGCATCGGATCGAATGTGGAGGGATCTGGCCACAGCGTTTCATCATGGTGCGTGTGGTGAATATTGATTCCAACCGGAGTTCCAGCGGGAATGGAACACCCCCCGAATTCAAACGCCTTGAGCGCCCGGCGCGGCATGGATGGGACCGGCGGAATAAGCCGCAACGCCTCCTTGAACGCCATCTCGGTCAATTCAAGCTTGCCCAGATCGTCATAACTCAACGGGCGCGGATTGCCTTCTGCATCCGGGCCGCCGGTGACAGCGATGATCTCGTCGCGGATATTGTCCTGCCACTGCGGATATTTGGCGAGCAGAAAGATTAGCGATGTCGCTGAAGATGTGATCGTATCATGCGCAGCCATCATCAGGAAGTTCATGTGATCGACCACTTCGTCGACCGGCAGCAATGTGCCATCCTCGCGGGTTGCCGTGGCAAACTGGCTGAACATATCCTGCCCGCCGCCTTCTTCGCGGCGGCGATGCGTTTCCTTGGTGAAGTAATCGACCAGGAACTCACGGCCCTTCACACCCTTGCGCATTTTGGTGAAAGGCAAGGGGCGGCGCACCGGCGCAACCGAAGCCTGCACCATGTCGACAAAGGCCGCGTTGATCCTATCGGCCTCTGGCCCCCAGGGGATACCGATGAAACTGTCTGCCGCCAGATCAAGCGTAAGCTTCTTGATCGCCGTATAGAAGGTCATATCACCTTCCCAGCCGGCAATCTCCTTTGCGATCCCGCGATTGAGCGCGCCCGAATAATGCCGCATTGGTTCAGGCTTGAAGGCAATCGACAGCGCGCGCCGGTCAATCCGGTGATGGTCAAAATCCATCAACATCAAGCCGCGCGGGAACAGCTGATCCAGCACCGGCCCCCAACCTTGCTCGCTGGAGAACATCTTGTCCTTGTTGAACAACACCAGCTCATTCGCTTCGGGTCCGACCAGGGCGACATTCCAGCCGCCGAATGCACGTGTCTTGTAGACGCGGCCATATGTTTCAACCATGCGCTTGGTAAAGGCATGCGGATCAGCCAGCATTTTGAAAGTGTTGCCGACAATCGGCCAGCCGCCTTCGCCGGGAATGTGATCTAGATCGGATGGATCAGGATTGCCTTCGGTCCAATGCCGAGGAGCGGTGTCCACAGGCTCGGATGATTTCGGTGTTGGTTGAGCGATGCTTGCCATGGGGGTGGTCCTAGTTTCGAGCGGTTTCGCTATTTACCCCAATGTTAATAGAAAAGGCGCCTAAATCCAGCCTGAAAGTTCGCGGCGCATGATAGTTTCGAGCATTTGCATGCCTGCTTCGGACGTATTGAGGCATGACAAGACGGCGCAATCCTTACCGCCAGCTTCCAAAAACTCGTCGCGACCTTCTAGCGCGAGCTCTTCCAGAGTTTCGACGCAATCAGCGGAAAATCCGGGTGCAACGACCGCGATGCGCCTGGTTCCCTTTTCCGCTTCCGCCACAAGCGTGTGATCGGTTGCCGGCTCCAGCCATTTCGCCTTGCCAAACCGTGACTGGAAACTTGTTTCAATGCGCAAGTCTTCTAGGCCTTCGACTTTTACCAGCCGTTCAGCGAGCAATCGCGCGGTCTTACGACAATGGCAATGATAGGGATCGCCCAGTTCCAACGTGCGCAGCGGCATTCCGTGGAAGCTGAGCAGCAGAACTTCAGGCTTGAAATCGAGTGCGGAGAGCTGACAGGTGATGTCCGCTTCCAATGCCTCGATATAAGCTGGATCGTCATGATAGGCGGGGAGTGTTCGCAACGCCGCTTGCCATCGCGTATCGCCAAGATATTCGGCTGCCTTGTCGACCACGGTGGCAGTGGTCGCACCCGAATATTGCGGGTAAAGCGGTGCAAGCAAAATGCGATCGCACCCGGCCTCTTGCAGCGCTTTCAGTTCCTGCGGGATCGATGGCTGTCCATAACGCATGGCGTGGCGCACAATCACTTTATCGCCCAAACGATTCTGAAGACCGCGTGCTTGATCGCGTGTGATGACCAGCAAGGGCGAACCTTCATCGGTCCACACTTTTGCATATGCCTTGGCGCTCTTTTTCGGGCGCGTGTTGAGAATGATCCCGCGCAGGATCACCTGCCAGATCACAGCCGGTATCTCGATCACACGCGGGTCGGACAGGAACTCCTTCAGATAACGCTTCACATCACGCGGCTCAGGTGAGTCGGGCGTGCCCAGATTGACCACGAGCAAGCCAACACGGCCGCTATTGACTGGCGGGTGATCTGACGGGAGTTGTTGCTGCTGCCAGGTCACGCGGGGAGCATCCCAACCCGGAAGCTGCCGCTAGCGGAGGAGCGACAGAGCGCAGGGTTCTCTAGGGTCCTCGGGACTGAAAGCAGATACGTCATAAGCCGTCTGAAAGTAGGGGCAAGCGGCGCATTCTCAAGCCGGTGGCTGAATAAAGTGCGTTTGCAATGGCTGGCGCGGCCACCACAGCGCCCAATTCGCCCGGATCAAACGCCCGCGCATCGCTCGCGATGAAATCGACGATAATCTCCGGACAATCGGCCAGAGCCGGTAAGTTGAGCGCGCTCAATTGTTGCGATTGCAGCAGTCCGCCAGAATATCGCGTGCTCGCGCCCATCGCAGTTGCGAGGCCGAACACAAGACCTCCTTCGATCTGTTGACGCGCAATGTCTAGATTGACGATCCGCCCAATATCGACTGCCGCCACTATCTGATCCACGCGCACGCCGCCCTCGCCAGCCCGCGCCGTTGCGACGCAGGCAATGCGTCCACCACTCTCCGCATCGCCGATCCGGTGGCATGCAATACCCTGACCACTTTGATCAACGCCGCCGCCCCACTCAGCCAGGCTGGCTGCGCGCTGCAAACATGCGGCGAGCCGTGTGTCGCTGCCTAGCATGGCCATACGGAATGACAGCGGTTCGCGCCCTCTCTCGCTCGCCACTTCATCGATGAAGCTTTCAATCGCAAAAGCCGTGTATGTATTGGCGTTGCCGCGCAGACGAGATACGGGCAAGCCGATCTCCACCGGCACATGATCCACCGCCGCGTCTGGAATTGCGTAAGGCGGCATCGCGCCTTCGCCCGCCAAGCTATCCGCTTTTCCCTCTGTGTCACGAATGGCAGACCACGTGGCGGAGTTTTCAAACAGACGTTGCCCGAACTCCAGGTTGGCTGGCGGCATGGCGATCCGCGTGCGCATGGCTTCGATCCGCGCATCCGCACCTCGATCAATCTTTGCGGCTATCGAGATCGCAGCGGGCGAACGTGGACGCGAAGCCAAAATTTCCTGCCAACGAGACCAGACCAGTTGCACCGGCCGCGCGATCTCTCGCGCGATCAGCGCAACTTCGATGGCGTGATCATGCTCATAGCGCCGGTCAAAGCTACCACCGGCGGGCATCGGGAACAGAACGACATCTTCGACGTCGATACCGATTGCGCGCGCGGCTGCGATCCGGGCGCGCTCGGGCGCTTGGGAAGCGATCCAAAGCTCCAGCTTGCCATCAACAAATCGCGCGGTCGCCGTGCTGGTCTCGTTCGTGGCATGCAGTCCAGGCTCGATATCGTAGCGCAGCTCCAAATCGGGCGTTTCCAGGCGGGCATCGGGATCACCGCGCTCCGCAATGCGCTCAGCTTCGCCAGTGGTGACTGCGCGGTCAAGCTGCTCCTCGATAATGTCGCTATCAACGAGATGCTCCACCCTGAAGCGTGCCCCCATCGTGTCGAGCGCCTGCTCAGCCGCCCACCAGCTTGTCGCCACAACGGACAGCCAGCGTTTGCCTTTTACCGCTCCGACAATACCGCTGATATTGCGCGCGTTGAACGGGTTGAACTCTGTCAACTCAGCCTTGTCGAGCGGACCGTGGCGGATCGCTGCGTAGACCATACCGGGCAGACGCACATCACCTGCGAACAGGAACGAACCATCGACTTTTGATGGCAAGTCCAAACGCGGAAAGGCGCCTTCGCCCCCCGCTTCGCCGGGCAAGGCATCCTCGCTATAGGGCTCCGGCATTAATGGAGGCGGGTCTGGCGGATCGAATTCAGCCGCCTCCATCGCCAGCTCGCCAAAGCTCAAGCTGCGATCCTCATAGACGATAAAGCCCGCACTCGCGCGGCATTCCTCCCACTCGACATTCCAGCGCGCAGCAGCAGCCTGTGCCAGCATGGCCCGCGCCGAAGCCGCAGCTACACGGCATGGCTCCTCGAACGCATCGAGCGATGTCCCATCACCGGTGATGTTGAGCCGCTCGGTTTGCGCAAAACGCGTCGCCAACGTTCCATCTGGGTCGTCGGCCAGGGCCGGAAAGTTTGCCCACATGGGTGCCCATTTCGCAGCCAGCGGGACATTGGCATATTCGCCGCTTACTGGAGCAGGTTCGACCGCAATCTGGCGCCAGTCAGCGCCCAGTTCGGCTGCAACCAGCTGCGGGATCAGCGTGGTAATGCCTTGCCCCATTTCCAACTGCGGCACAGCAACCGTAATAACACCGTCGCTGGCAATCTTGAGCCAGGCATCGAAGATCTGCTCGCCATCGCGCGCTTGCAGCGGATTTGGGAAGCTGCGCGGATACAGCGTCCACGCGATCAGCAGACCGCCGCCCGCTGCCGCTCCTACCAGCAATCCGCGCCGCGTAATCGCCATAGTCAGGCGCTCTCCCTTGCCAGCCAATCAGCGACTTTCTGCGCAACTTGAATAAATGCCTCGCCTTCCGGCAAATCGCGCGCTGCCGGAGGGTTGCCGCTATCGCCGGCTTCGCGGATCGGCAACGCAAGCGGAATGCGGCCAAGGAAGGGAATATCGACCTTGCCTGCCATCTCTTCGAATCCCCCCCTGCCAAAAGGGTGAGACACTTCGCCGCAATGCGGGCAGGTATAACCCGCCATATTTTCGACCAGTCCGATGATCGGGACATGGGCTTGTTCAAACAACTGGCCTGCACGTGCGGCATCGATCAGCGCAAGATCCTGTGGAGTGGATACCAACACGGCGCCGTCGGGTTTTTGCTTTTGCAGCATAGAGAGCTGCACATCGCCTGTGCCGGGCGGTAGATCGATCAACAACAATTCGGTCTCGCCCCATTCAGCATCGATCAGCTGATTTAACGCATTGCCCGCCATCGGCCCACGCCATGCAAGCGCTTGCGCAGGCTTTACCAAAAATCCCATCGACAGGACGGGCACACCATATTCGCTTTCAACCGGGATCAGCTTTTCGCCCGCCGCTTCCGGCTTCATCCCTTCGGTCTTGAGCAATTTGGGCTGAGAGGGGCCGTAGATATCGGCATCAACCACCCCAACTTTCACACCCAGTCTTCGCAAAGCAACCGCGAGATTCGTGGTCAGCGTTGACTTGCCCACACCGCCCTTGCCCGATCCAATCGCAATGATGCGGCGCTTGACCTTGTCAGCCATCATCGCCACGCGCACGTCACTCAAACCTTCTACCGAACTCAACGCATCAATGATCTGCTGTTCGACATGCGTCCGATCTTGAGGCGGCAGGCCGCTTGCATCGAGCACGACAATTGCCCGTTCGCCAACCCTGGTGGCGCTCTTTACCCGTGCGGCAATTGCTTCAGGAAGGTGGGAAATCAGATCCTTCGAATTCATGGGCCAAGCCCCTAGCACCAATTTCCGTAAGACAACCCCTGTTTTTCGCCGGAAGCGCTCCTATAAAAGAACTATGACCAAGTTTATCGACTTTCGAAATTCGATCGTGCTCGCAATGGCTGGAAAAAGCCCCTGGGGCAGTGGGGGCAACAATGACGGCGGCGATGGAGGGGATGACGGCCCTTCTGGTGGCGGCGACAACGGCGATGACAAGGGCGGCGGCCCGCGCAATCCCTGGCTTCCGGGCGGAGGAAGCGGCAAGCGCCGCTCTGCCAATATCGAAGATATCTTCAAGAATCGCGGCCCTGAAGGTCCGCGCAGAGGTGGCGGCGGACCACGCGGTCCGAACTTCCGGATGCCCCAAAGGTCAGGCGGCAAGAGCTGGCTGCCGTTGATTTTGGGCGGCGCAGCTGTGCTGTGGCTCGGCCTTTCGTCTGTTCATTTTGTCCAGCCGCGCCAGCAAGGCGTCGTAACCTGGCTGGGCGGTAAATATGCCGCCACACTCAATCCTGGC
Organism: uncultured Altererythrobacter sp.; assembly: GCF_913057185.1. NCBI lineage: Bacteria > Pseudomonadati > Pseudomonadota > Alphaproteobacteria > Sphingomonadales > Erythrobacteraceae > Altererythrobacter > uncultured Altererythrobacter sp. The sequence goes on along the minus strand of NZ_CAJXNK010000001.1, from coordinate 993,952 downwards.
ACCAACTGGACGCTACCGTGGCCAGTCCAGCAAGTGACGGTCGAGAATGTGAGCCAGATCCGTTCAGCAAAAATTCCGGAAGGCAATCAGGAAAAACTGATCCTGACAGGCGACCAGAACTTGGTTGATCTGAGTTATCTGGTGCGTTGGAACATCAAGAATCTGTCAGATTACCAATTCCAGTTGGAAGGACCGGAAGAAACCATTTTGGAAGCCGCCGAAGCCGCCATGCGAGCGTCGGTTGCCGAGCAGCCGCTTGACCGTGTTCTGTCCGGTGCGGGGCGAGCTGATATCGAGTTGGCCGTGATGACCAGAATGCAGGCGATGCTTGACGGTTATCGTGCAGGCATCGCGGTACAGGGTATCGAAATCGACAAGACCGACCCGCCCCAGCAAGTGATTGAAGCTTTCAATGACGTGCTTGCCGCGCAGCAGGATGCAGAACGTGATATCAACCAGGCGCAGCGTTATGCGCAACAGTTGCTTGCACGCGCTGAAGGTGATGCAGAAGCGTTTAACCAGATCTACGGTGAGTACCGTTTGGCACCGGAAGTCACGCGGAGACGCCTGTACTATGAAACCATGGAAAGCGTTCTGGCGAAGACCGACAAGACCATTATCGAGGCCGATGGCGTGACGCCTTATCTGCCGCTGCCGGAAGTTCAGCGCCGTTCGCGCGAAGCACAACCGCAAGTGGTAACTCCACCTGCAGGAGGTCAGTAAGCCATGGAACATATCTGGGAAAACTATAAGGCCTCAGTGATCAGCATCTTCATGCTAATCGCATTGGCGTTCTCCTCATTGTTCGTTGTCTCCGAAGACGAGCAGGCTGTGATCATCCGGACGGGTGAGCCTCACAGCGTCGTCAATATTTATCGTCCGGATGTTCCGTTTGGCGAGACTAAAGCTGGCATCTGGTGGCGGATTCCGATCGTGGATAATGTACAGATGGTCGATCGCCGAGTGCTCGATCTCGACATGGAACAGCAGGAAGTTCTGACCAGCGACCAACAGCGTCTCCAAGTCGACGCTTATGCGCGTTTCCGCATTATCGATCCGGTCCAGATGATCGAGAACGCAGGCACGGAAGAGAACGTCGCACTGCAGCTTGCGCCGATCCTGACCTCGGTTCTTCGTCAGGAATTGGGCCGCCGGACCTTTGCATCGTTGCTAACCGCAGAGCGCGGCACGGCAATGCAGCGCATTCGTGACACGCTCGACACCCAAGCGCGTCAGTACGGTGCGCAGGTGATCGATGTGCAGATCAAACGTGCTGACTTGCCCGAAGGCACGCCATTGACCGCAGCCTTCACACGGATGCAGTCTGACCGTCAGGAAGAGGCAGAAACCATCCGGGCTCAAGGTCGCAAGAACGCGCAGATCATTCGCGCAGAAGCCGAAGCGGCAGCCGCTTCGACCTATGCGGATGCCTATGGCAAGGACCCGGAATTCTATGACTTCTACCGCGCCATGGAAAGCTATCGCCGTACCTTTGAACAAGGCACAGGCGAAAGCTCCATGGTTCTGGATCAGGATAGCGAGTATTTCCGCCAGTTCCGCGGTCGTCGATGAATGTGGACGGGGCAGCCCGTGCTGCCCCGACCGACGAAAGGTTGATGCACACCTACCGATTACATCTGTCGTTCAAATACGGTTAAGTGCATCCAAGCGCATAAATGCATCGTAATTGAAACCTGCCCAGCAGCGAATCCTAACTAAGCTGCAATGGGAACGAAGTGAGATTGAAAGGACAATAAGCCTGTGCGTTACGTATATGGACTGACCACTGCCCTTCTGATTGGCGGAGCAAGCCTTTCCCTCGCGACCGGCTATCCCGCTGGTGCGCAAGTTGCCCAGAATGATGATGCCGCGATGCAGCAGATTGTGCCGCGTCAGGGCGCACCGGCCAGCTTTGCCGATCTGACCGCGCAGCTACAGCCAGCGGTGGTGAATATCTCGACACGTCAGCGCATTGAAGTGCGCCAACAAGGCAACCCTTTCGCGGGCACACCTTTCGAGAATTTCTTCAACCGCCGCGGTGACGGAAACAACCAACAGCAACAGCCGCAGTTCCGCGAAGGACAATCTCTGGGTTCGGGCTTCATTATCTCGGCCGATGGCTATGTCGTGACCAACAACCATGTTGTTGCGCCGGACAATCGCGCTACGCTGGAAGAAATCACAGTCACAATGCCGGATGGCACGGAGTACGAAGCCGAACTGGTGGGCGCAGATCCCGCGTCAGACCTGGCAGTGCTCAAGATTTCCAGCGGCCGCGACTTCCCGTTCGTGCAATTCGGCGATTCTCAAGGCGCGCGCGTCGGTGACTGGGTGATCGCTATCGGTAACCCTTTCGGACTGGGTGGAACAGTGACGAGCGGTATCGTGTCGTCGGTGCTGCGTAATACTGGCGGCGGCGCGTATGACCGCTATATCCAGACCGATGCCAGCATCAACCGAGGCAATTCGGGTGGTCCTCTGTTCGACATGCGTGGCAATGTGATCGGCGTCAATAATGCGATCATCTCGCCAAATGGCGGCAGCGTAGGGATCGGTTTTGCCATCCCTGCAGAGATTGCAGCACCGATTGTCGCGCAGTTGCGCGATGGTGAAGAGATCGAGCGCGGCTTCCTGGGCGTAAATATCGTGCCGGTGAACGACGATTTGGCCGACTCTCTAGGCCTGCCGAAGAACCGCGGCGAATTTGTGCAAGTTGTTCAGCCCGATGGCGCGGCTGAGCGCGCTGGTATCAAACCGGGCGATGTCGTGACCGCGATTAACAATCAGCCGGTAACAACCGAACAGACGCTGTCATTCCTCGTTGCCAACATCAAGCCGGGCACGCGTATTCCAATCGATCTCATCCGCGATGGCGAAGAGTTGCGCGTGACGGCAACGGTTGCGAAACGTCCGAGCGAAGACGAGCTTCGTCGCCAACAAATGTTCGATCCCGATGCAGAGCCAGACGAAACCCCTGACGAATCAGACGGCACAATCGAGGAAAAGCTTGGCCTGCAGGTTATGACCCTGACCCCGCAAATCGCGCGGCAGTTGGGTGCAGGCGAAGATGTGACCGGCCTAGTCATTGGTGCGGTTGATCAAAACGCAGACGCTGCGCGAAAGGGGCTGCGCCGCGGCGACATCATTCTCTCTGCAAACTACCAAGAGACAGCGAACGTAACCGACTTGGAAGCGGTTGTGGCTGAAGCTGAAAGCACCGGACGGGAGGCTGTGCTTCTGCGCATCCAGCGCCGTGGCGGCTCACCCAGCTACATCGCGGTTCGACTGCGCTAGAATTCACGTAGACCAAGATCGAAGGGCGTTGGGAGCATTGCTTCCCGCGCCCTTTTAATTTGATCAGTTCACGCTTTCGCGACTTGTTTCGCTTGGTCGAATAGTGCGAGGCATTCGCGGCGGAGCCGGTGGTGGCAGATTCTCTCCGGTTGCCTGATCCAGAAAGTCATCGCTTGCGGCCTGCCCGGCTTCGTTAGGTGGCAAGGTGAGTTGCGGGCGTTCGCCAGATCCCGGGACTTGCTCGCCCTCTACCGGCAAGGGGTAGCCATAGCGATCAACTTCGCGTCTTTGCGGGTCGACGAGATTGCCGTCCTCATCGATGAAGTAATAGTCGTCTGGATCGCCGTAGAGATATTCTTCGTCAGGCTCCAACATCCAACCCGGAAGCTGCACTTCTGTATCGAATTCTTCGACCGGACGCCCCTTTACAGCTTCGCGCATGAAGGATGAAAACGCGAGGGCCGGCGCACGCCCGCCCTGAAGCCCGCGCACTGCCTTGGCATCGTCGCGCCCCATCCACACGCCGGTAGTGATCCCGGATGAAAAGCCGACAAACCAGCCGTCCTTGTTGGAGCTGGTAGTGCCGGTTTTGCCTGCCACCGGCCGTCCGATCTGTGCCGCGCGACCGGTGCCTGTGCTAACCGCTGTCTGCAGCAAATCGGTGATCCCGGCGGCGACATAATCAGCCACCAACTGGCGTGAGCGGCCGCGTTGATGTTTGTAAATCTCTTCACCGCTGGCCGCAGTTACGCGGAGCACGCCGTATGGCTCAACCGATTGGCCTTTTGCCGAGATTGAAGCAAACGCGCGGGTCATCTCGATCAGCCGCACATCGCTGGTGCCCAGCACCATGGAGGGATAGGTTGAAATGGGTGACGATATGCCAAAACGCCGCGCCATCGACGCAATCGTGCCGAAACCAACATCCTGCCCCAGATTGGCCGCCACGGTGTTGACGGAATAGGCAAAGGCGGTTCGCACATCTATCTCGCCGCTGAAGCGGCCGTTCGAATTGCGTGGACGCCAGCCATCTATCTCTACCGGTGCATCCTGCACACCATCATCGGGGGTCCAGCCCGCTTCCAGCGCGGCCAGATAGACGAACAGCTTCCACGCGGAACCCGGCTGGCGCTGCGCCGCGGTCGCGCGGTTGTAGCTGCTTTCAACGTAGTCTGTACCGCCAACCAGCGCGAGAATAGCACCATCACGGTCGAGACTGACCAAGGCTCCTTGTGCGCCATCAGGGGCATTCGCCCGGATCGAAGCCGTTGCCTGTTCCTGCAACTCGGTGTCAAGTGTTGTCCAGACTTCGATTGCCTCGAAGGTTTCTGGCAGCAACAGATCAAGCTGCGGCAGAACATAGTCCGTAAAATAGCGGACCGAATTTCCGCCCAAGCGCGTTTTCAGATTGACCGCATCCACATCTACCGAGGCCTGCTGAGGCGTAATGTAGCCCTGCTCTCGCATCAATCGCAGCACGGTTTGCGCACGCGCTACAGCTCTATCGACATCGGCAGTTGGTGAATAACGCGAAGGCGCCTTAACCAGCCCGGCGATGATAGCGGCTTCCGCGACTGAAAGCTCGGTCGCCGGGTGGCTGAAGAAGTTTCGGCTGGCGCTGTCGATGCCATACGCCCCGCCGCCAAAATAGACCTTGTTGAGATAAAGCTCGAGGATTTGCTCTTTGGAAAACTTCCATTCTAGCGCCATTGCCAGCACGGCTTCACGCGCTTTGCGGTCGACCGAACGGTTGTTGTTGAGGAACAGGTTGCGGGCCAACTGCTGGGAGATGGTGGACGTGCCGCCAATCCGGCTGCGATCACCGATGGTTCCTTCCACCACCGCACCTGTCAGGCGGATCGGATCGACGCCGAAGTGCGAATAGAAACGGCGGTCTTCCACGGCGACCATCGCATCCTTCATGACTTGCGGAATCTCGTCGTAGTCCATCCAGTTGCCGAAACTGGGGCCCAGTTCCACAATCGGAGTGCCGTCGCGCGCGCGCACCAGAATGGTCTGATCGTTCTGCGTCGCTTTCAGCTGATAATAGCTTGGCATTGTTTGGACCGCGAAACTAACGGCCACCGCCAGGAACACCGCGCCCAGAACGGCCAGTCCCCCACCCCAAAGGGCAATCCGCTTAGCCCACAACCTAAGACGGCTGTCAGATCCGCCTCCGCCGCGAGATTTGCGCGTGAGCTTGCGGCGCGAACCCGGCTCGCTGCGTTCTGCTGCTGCGCGTCTACTGCCGCGCTTCATCCGCATCTTGGCGCCTCGTTTGGACGTCACTTTATCGCTCTATTGCCCTGATTGCTGGTAGACAAAGTCGTTGCATAGGCGAGTTGTAACCTTGCGTGAACGGGTATCCGGGGGATTTCCTCCGCCGCAATCAGCCTTCGGGGTCAAAGTCGAGCGAGGCCGAATTGATGCAATAACGCATTCCGCCCTCTTCAGGCGGACCATCGGGGAATACATGGCCCAGGTGTCCGCCGCATTTGGCGCAAAGAACTTCTGTACGGATCATACCATGCGAGATGTCGCGCCGCTCTTCGACCATGTCGCTTTCGGACGGCCTGGTGAAGGCCGGCCAACCGCAGCCCGAATTGTATTTGGCATCGCTATCGAACAGCCGGGTGCCGCATCCAGCGCACATATATTCACCGGCGTCGTAGTGCTTGTCATACTTGCCTGTAAACGCGCGTTCCGTGCCTGCTTCACGAAGGATGTGGTATTGCTCCGGCGTAAGTTTCGCCCGCCATTCCGCGTCAGTCAGTTCGGTCTTGTCGCTCATCGTCGGCTCCTCAATCATCAACCTTCGCATAATGCAAAGGCGGCTGGATCACGCCCATACGTTCGGTCAATAACGGGCGGAAACTGGGGCGGCTCTTGAACACCGCATACCAGCCGCGGGTCTGTTCATGACCTGCCCAGTCTATCCCCCCCAGGTAATCGGCAACAGATATCTGGGCAGCCGCCGCCAGATCGGCAAGGCTCATGGTCGATCCTGCCAACCAGGGGCGATTGTCGATCAGCCAATCCATGTAATCCAGATGCCCGTGTGCCAACTTCATCGTTTCGCGCAAGACGCGCGAGTCCGGTGGCTGATTGAGCACGATCCGCTTTTTCATCCGCTCATTGAGCAACGGCGCCGTCACATCGTTATAGAAATTCTCGTCGAACAGCGCGACCAGACGCCGGATTTCTGCGCGATTGGCCGAAGTCCCGTTAATCATTGGCGACTTGTCGACCGTCTCCTCGAAATATTCTGCGATCGCCCGACTGTCACACAAGACAATGTCGCGTTCCTGGTGCGCCAGAACCGGGGTGCGCCCAGCCGGGTTCAAATTCCAGAAATAGTCGCTCGCAGACCAAGGATCCTCGCGCAGCATTTCATAGGCAACGTTCTTTTCCGCCAGCAATAGCCGGATCTTGCGCGAAAAAGGACAAAGGGGGAATTGATAGAGGCGCCACATGCTGGGCGAACTCATGCAGCAATTTGCTGGCTAAATCTACTGACACATTGCTCGATTCGACGCGTTATCAGACCCCGGATGCGTCCAACATCAACAGGCAGCCCGGCATTACATTATCGAGCAAATTGTTGTCGATCAGGCGTTGAGCCTCGGCCTTCGCCATTTGCGAGACCTGTTCGCGCGTCATGCCGGTATCATCGATGATTTTGGCCAGCGATCGCACGAAGAATTCGCGCCCGCGCGGATCGATTCTGGGCCATGCCCGCACGGCTTCGTCACCATTCGCCTGCCCATAGGAAACCAATGCAAAAGCAGCCGAGCACCGCAGCATGGCCGCGTGCTCCTGCGGCAATTGGGCTCGCCCGCCATCCACCGGAGCGGGCTGTAAACTTGCAGCCAAAAGGGCCGCCGCATTGAAAAAAGTCATCATTGCCGGTGCCTATATCACTCAATCTGAACGCAGCTCTTCCAATATGCTTGTTGTGACGCCCAGAGTAACCTAGGCAAATCCAACCAGAGAAGGAGAGGTTACCAAATGTTCAGCCATGTGATGGTCGGATCGAACGACATCGAAGCTTCAAAGAAATTCTATGATGCTGTGCTCGGCGTACTTGGTGCGGGCGAGCCGATGCGCGACGAAAAGGAAGACGGCACAGTTCGCCTGTTCTATTTTCACAATGACAGTATTTTTTCGGTTTCGACCCCGATCGACGGGCAGCCCGCAACCGCCGGTAACGGGTCGACTGTCGGCTTCGCTTGCGACAGTCTGGAGCAGATACAAGCCTTGCATGATGCCGCGGTGGCTAACGGCGGGACAACCATCGAAGATCCACCTGGGCCACGGACCAGCAATATCGGCACATTGAACCTGTGCTATTTCCGCGATCCGTCAGGCAACAAGATTTGCGGTCTGCACCGCGCAGGCTAACGACTTAGCTGGAACACTGCGAATTCGGCGCGCCAGTTAGCTGCTGTCGCGCCGATTTTCTTTTCGCCGGCGAAGAACCATGCGTTCTCGATTCTGGCATCCTTTGCGCGGGCTAGTTCGCGGAAATCGTCAATCGTCACATGGTGGATATTCTGCGTCTCGTACCAACTCACCGGCAAAGCGCGGGTTACAGGCATACGCCCGCCAAACATCAGTGAAGCGCGTGTGCGCCAATGGGCGAAGTTGGGAAAGCTGACGAAAACCTGATTGCCGACCCGCAATAGCTCATCGAGCATCTTGTCCGGCCGTTCGGCGGTTTGCAGGGTCTGCGAAAGGATTGCGTAGTCAAACGCCTTGTCAGGGTAGTTAGCCAGATCGCTGTCGGCATCGCCCTGAACCACTGATAGTCCCCGCGCTACACAGCGCTCTACGCAAGTGGCGTCGATCTCGATACCGCGCGCATCGCATGATGCTTCATGCTCTAGCACGTACATCAGATCGCCATTGCCACAGCCGATATCCAGCACGCGCGAATTCGGGCGCACGTGACTGGCAATCGCAGAAAGGTCCGGCCGCAAGGCGCTACCCATCAAGGAACCCCCTCATCACTCGATCTAGCTGCTCGTGCTCCAGCAAGAAGCTGTCATGTCCATGCGGCGCGCTAAGCTCAACAAAGCTCACCTTGGCACCGGCCGCATTAAGCGCGTGCACGATATGGCGGCTTTCCGCAGTGGGATAAAGCCAATCACTGTCAAAACTGATCAGGCAAAACCGTGCAGATGCGCCTGCAAAGGCATTGGCAAGAGTTCCGCCGTGCTCCTCTGCCAGATCGAAATAATCCATCGCACGGGTGATGTAGAGATAGGAATTGGCATCAAAGCGCTGCGTAAAGCCGCTGCCTTGATAGCGAAGGTAGCTCTCGACCTGAAAATCCGCGTCAAAACCAAAGCTTTTGGTCTCACGGTCCTGCAGATTGCGGCCGAACTTCTCCGTCAGGCCTTCTTCCGAAAGGTATGTGATATGCGCGGCCATGCGTGCCACCGCCAAGCCGTTGTCGGGCGAAGCATCTGATGCATAGTAATCGCCTCCATTCCAATATCGATCAGCCATGATGGCTTGCCTGCCAACCTCGTGAAATGCGATATTCTGCGCCGAATGTCGCGCCGATGACGCAATGACCAGCATGCGTTCGGCTCGCTCTGGCCAGTTCGCAGCCAGGCTGAGCGCCTGCATCCCGCCCATCGATCCACCGATAACCGTGTGTAGCTTCTCGATACCGAGCTCGTCGAGCAAGCCGACCAGCCCGCGCACCATGTCACGGATGGTGATGACCGGAAAACGCATACCGTATGGCTGGCCGTCCGCTGCCAGCGAGGCGGGGCCGGTCGAACCCATGCAGCTGCCGATCACGTTGGCGCAGATGACGTGGTAGCGATCTGTATCAATGACTTTACCAGGGCCAACAATACGCTGCCACCAACCGGGCTTTCCTGTAATGGGATGATCCGACGCGACATATTGATCGCCTGTCAGTGCGTGACAGATCAGGATTGCGTTGCTCTTGTCTGCAGCCAATTCGCCGTAGGTTTCATAGGCGATTTCGACACCTGACAGCACCTGCCCGCAGTCAAGCGGCAAGTCAGCGCTGAGCTTGATGCTCTTCGAGACGATCTCTTGTGCCATTGGGCGTGTCGATTGGGCGAGAGCGGCTTCCAAGTCAATTGCTCAAGGGCATTGGCGCATTTCCATTTTCTTTCCGCGCGCAAAGCGGTTATTCGCCCCGCCCTATGACTGACGCCGATCAAAGTCGCCCCGAAGGCAAACCCTGGATCATGGGCATTCACGCCTATGTACCGGGCAAGGCCGTTAGCGCCGATGGCACGCAACTGATCAAACTGTCCGCGAACGAAAACCCCTTGGGCACAAGCGAAGCTGCACATGCGGCGCGCAAAGCCGTGGCCGACAGCGCGGAGTATCCTGATCCCGACGCGCGCGAATTGCGCTTGAAGATCGGTGAAGTTCACGGCCTCGATCCGGCGCGGATTGTCTGCGGCACTGGTTCCGACGAATTGCTCAATCTGGCCGCGCAAGGTTTTGCCGGACCAGGCGATGAAGTTCTGTTTAGCAAGTTCAGCTTCTCGGTCTATTACATTGCCGCACGGCGTTGCGGCGCGACGCCGGTTGAAGCGCCCGACAATGATTATGCCACGAATGTCGATGCTCTGCTGGCGGCTGTAAGCGACAAGACAAGCGTCGTTTTCCTGGCCAACCCCAACAATCCCACCGGCACCTATCTGCCGCGCAGCGAGGTCAAACGTTTGCATGCCGGATTGCCGTCAGATGTGCTGTTGGTGGTGGATCAGGCCTATGCCGAGTATCTGGAAGCAGACGAAGATGACGGCGGAATGGAACTCGCCATGGCGCATGATAACGTGCTGGTCACCCGTACCTTTTCAAAGATTTACGGGCTGGCCGGCGAACGGATTGGCTGGGCCACAGGCGCACCGCATCTGATTGATGTCCTCAACCGTATTCGAGGACCTTTCAATGTCACCAGCAGCGGACAAGCGGCCGCAGCAGCAGCGCTTGATGATCAGGAATTTGTTTCCCGCAGCCGCGATCACAATGCGCAGGAACTGGCCCGCTTTACCGCCGCAGTCGAAGCATTGGGCAATCACGGACTGCGCCCCATCCCCAGCAAGGCAAATTTCCTGCTGGTGCTGTTTGAAGGCGCAGTCACTGCCGAGCAGGCGCTCAATGCGATCAGCGATGCCGGCTATGCCGTTCGTCATCTGCCCGGCCAGGGACTGCCCAACGCTTTGCGTATCACCATCGGACATCGTGCCGATATGGACCAGATCGCGGCGACACTGCGCGCGCTTTGCGGAGAGAGAGCGTGAGTATTCAGTCTGTCGCGATTATCGGGCTAGGCCTCCTAGGTGGCTCAATCGGTCTTGCGGTGCAAGATCGCGCAAGTGACATTACAACCACCGGCTATGACGCGGACGCGGATGTGCGCGGCAAGGCCACCGAGCGCGGTCTTGTCGGAACCGTTTGTACCAGCGTCTCCGATGCAGTGGCCGAAGCGGATCTGGTGATCCTGTGCGTTCCGGTCGGCGCCATGGGGTCGGCAGCGGCTGAAATTGCAGGCCATTTGAAGCCCGGCGCAATCATCAGCGACGTCGGTTCATCAAAGCAGAGCGTGCTCGAAGATCTGTCCGCGGCGCTTCCGGGACTGACGGTCATTCCCGCGCACCCTGTTGCCGGTACAGAGCAAAGTGGCCCGGAGGCAGGCTTTGCCACGCTGTTCGAGAACCGCTGGTGCATTCTGACCCCGCCTGATGGTGCAGATGAGGCATCGGTTGAAGCGCTGGCCGATTTCTGGCGCACGCTCGGCTCGAAAATCGAGATCATGGATGCCGAACACCACGACCTGGTTCTGGCCGTCACAAGCCATATTCCGCACCTTATCGCCTATACGATTGTGGGTACGGCCAGCGATCTGGAAGACGTAACCCGCAGCGACGTGATCAAATATTCGGCTGGCGGCTTCCGCGATTTCACTCGCATTGCGGCCTCCGATCCGACCATGTGGCGCGACGTGTTTCTGCAAAACAGATCCGCTGTGCTGGAAATGCTGGGCCGCTTCACTGAAGACCTGACTGCGCTGCAGCGCGCAATCCGTTCAGGCGACGGCGAGACCTTGCACGAACTGTTTAGCCGCACCCGCGCCATTCGCCGCGGAATTATCGAGGAAGGCCAGGATGACCCTTCACCCGATTTCGGGCGAGGTCACTAAGCTGCTTTGTTCAGCGCATTCATCGCTGCATGCACGCGTGCTTCGGCCTCAGCACGCGGTAAGCTGGCCGGAACAGGCTCGCCAATTTTGTAGGTGATCGTACCGGAACGTTTCCAGAGCCTGTGATAGAGACGCCCGCTGTTTACCGCGACCGGGATCACTTGCAGGCCGAGTAATTTATAAAGACCGGCAAAACCCGATTGCAAGGGCGGCGACTGGCCCGGCGCCACCCGCGTCCCCTCGGGAAAGATCACCAAGGGCCGCCCTTCGTTCAGTTTCTCTTTCGCGTTGACGATCATCTGGCGAAGCGTCCGTGCGCCTTCGTCACGCGCGACCGGGATCAGGCCGTATACTACCGCTGAGCGCCCCCAGCCGGGAATCATGAACAGCTCGCGCTTGGCAAATACTGATGGCGTATCGAGAAGGGTCGGGGCGTCGATCGCTTCGAAATAGCTTTCGTGTTTGATCGCATAGAGAGCCGGCCCATCGGCAAGTTTTCCTTCGACTACCACGTCTATCCCGACGATGGCTTTGAGGCACCAGCGATGCCACCGGCTCCAGCTGGTTACAACGGCGCGCAATTGCGCCTTGCCCAGGAACAGCGCGATGACAGACCCGATAACCAGCATCGCGCTCCAGCCATAAAAGACCGGGTAATAGACTAGACTTCGAAGTATCGACATGGGCGAGTGCCTAAAGCCCCGTCAGCGCGGTAAACTCGCTCGCTAGAAGCTTGTGATATTCAATAACTACCGTGCTCATGCGAAAACGCGTCGGCAAAGCATCGCTCACCACTACAATACTGCCTGGCAGAAGCCGGTTGAGCTCTGATTCTACCCGGCGCATATGCCAATCGCTGGTCACCAGCCGCAGGGTCTTATGCTTGCTAGCCATCGCCCATTGCGTGATCTCCGTCGCGTTACTGCGGGTATCTGTCGCATCAAATCCCAAATCGACACAGCAGTTCATATGGCGCTGGGACACGCCAAACTCGGCGGCAAATTCCGCAGGGGTCACATCATTATTCACGCCGCTTACCAGCATTTCTTTCGCTAGCCCCCTGTCCAGCACTTCGATGCCGCGTTGAATCCGCCCTGCTTCGCCCGTTGCGACCACGATTGCGTCGGTTTCGATGTCACCGGCGGGGCCGGGGGTGCTGGCGGCAAACCAGACAAATCCGAAAATCCAGATCAGGAATAGTCCTGCTACAAATCGCAAAATCACAGCATCCGCCTCAAGGCTGAAAGCACAGTTGCGCGGGCCGTTAGCATCGCCAAAGCAATCCCGCCAAGTGGAATAGCGAACAATAGCACCCAATCGGTCAAGCGCAGATTGCCCCCCGTTACGATTCCCGAATCTATCGCAGCGAACCGTCCGCCTACAAGCCAAATCGCCACAGAACCCAATGCAAGACCCGCCGCCCCGCCAAGAAGCGCATCAAAGGCCACTGTCCGTTGAAAAATCTGCGCGATCTGCCGGTCTGTCCCGCCAAGCAGGTGTACGATTTCGATTGTTTGCTTATGCGTACTGAAGGCACTTCTGGCAGCGAGCCAGACTGCCGCAGCGCTGCCCAGTGCAAGCAAGACGATCAGCCCGAGCGCCATGTAACGCAGCGACGAAAGCGCGTCATAAACCGGGCGCAGCCATGCAGACTGCGCATCGACGCGGGCTGTCGGTATCTCTTCAAGCAACATGGCATTCAAGCGCGCAGTCTCTTCCGTGCTGGCAACACCGGCCAATTCTGCATCAACCAGCGCGGGGATCGGGATCCCGCCTTGCGAAGCCGCGGTGTCGCCAATCCATGGATCGAGCAATTGAGCCAGCTCCTCCTGAGGCACGACCCGAACGCTAGTCACAGCGCTGTCTGCAATCAAAAGCTCCGCTGCATGCTGCGCTTGCGCATCGCGCACTTCTGCATTGGCTTCGATTATCTGTACCGTCAGCGCGCCTGACAAATCGGATTCTGCCCGATCAATCAAATTACCCAGCGCTATTCCTGCGGCGGCGGCCATGACCGTCAGCGCGATCATGATGGCAATGACCCAGGGGATAGGCCCGCGGCTGCGCGAACGTGGCGCCAATCGATCAACCCGCTTGCCGCCAAACGGTACCAGATCACGCGCGAGCGAGCGGCCGATGAGCGGCGGACGCTTCATTTACCGATCCCTTCGTCCAATGCCCTGCGCCCAATCTGTGGCGGATACCGCAGCGCACCGGTTGGATCGAGCAGATTGCCCTTTTGCAAGCGCATGATGAGCGAATCCGGCATGCTTCGCAGCAAATTCATATCATGCGTCGCTACTATAACCGTCGTGCCCAGGCTGTTCATCCGTTCGAACAATTGCAGCAATCGCTGCGCCATTTCCGGATCGACATTGCCCGTTGGTTCATCGGCGATCAGCAATTGCGGGCGGCCGATTACAGCGCGCGCAATCGCGACACGCTGTTGTTCACCGCCTGACATAGTGGTCGGCACAGCTTCAATCCGATGGCCCAGACCGACCCATTCCAGCATCTCTGTGACGGGATCGGTCAGTTCGGCTTCACGCACCCCCGCCACGCGCAATGGCAGCGCCACATTGTCGAAAGCGGTCAGATGCGAGATCAGCCGGAAGTCCTGAAACACCACCCCCAGCTTGCGGCGCAATTGCGGCATCTGTTCGCGCGGCAGTGTGATCAGATCCTTGCCAAACATCCGGATTGCTCCACGCGAAGGGCGCTGCGCAAGGTAAAGCATCTTGAGCAGGCTCGTCTTCCCGGCTCCGCTGGCACCAGTCAAAAAGTAAAAACTGCCCGGGAAAAGCGTGAAAGAGAGATCGCGCAAGACCTCTGGCTCAGTGCCGTATCTCAGCCCAACATTGTCGAAAGTGACAAGTTCGTGCGCGCGTTCGCTCATCCGGCGGGTCTATCCCAAGCATATCAGCGTGCAAGCATAATCATGGCCAAATGGGGTCCCAGGGGAGTTCCGATGTGGAAAAACACGTCAGAATGGATGCCAGTCCTTGTGTCAGGCTTGTTGCGCCTGCACCGCCCGCCTAGAGGATTACCCCATGATCATTGCCTGTCCCGAGTGTCACACACGATATGTGGTGCCTGATGCGGCGATCGGTATTGAAGGGCGCACAGTGCGCTGCGCCAAATGCAAACGCAGCTGGTTTCAGGACGGAAATGTCCCGGACACTGAACCGGAGCAGCCGACGCCCAGCGAGAAACCGTCTGATCAGGCAGAGACCCGCGCTTCGCCCGAACCGGAAGAAGACACCGCGGTTGCCGGGCCCGGGGATAGCGAGGATCCATCGCAACCGTCGGTGAATTTCTGGAAGACGCCCGAAGCGGAAACCAAAGCTGAGCAGAGTGGACAGGTTTCCGCCGAACCGGAGCCTGAATCTCGACCCGAACCAGAACCAAGTTTTGTCAAGCCGGCAGTCGAGACAGTGTTTGAGACGTACTCTTCCGACGACGACTATTCGCAATTCGATCACGAGCCGCCCTTTCGCCCACGGCGCAATCCGATCAAGATCTGGACTGCGGCAGCTCTTTTGTTTGCTGTGAGCGCCGGCGCTGCGATCGTCGCGGTGAACATTTGGGGCCTCCCCGCCTGGGTGCCGATCGAACGGCCGGTATTCGGAATGCAGCAAGACGGGCTGCAGCTCGACTTCCCGCCAGAGCAGCAAGACGTTCGGACGTTGCCCAACGGGACCGAATATCTCGAAGTTCAAGGCACTGTGACTAATGACGCGCGTGAAAGCCTGAATGTGCCGACGATCTTGATCGTGCTGCGCGATGGGCAGCGGCGGATCGTCTACACCTGGGAAGTTGTGCCACCGAAGAGCGAGCTATTGCCCGGCGAAACCGTGTCGATCACCGAGGCGATGCTGGACGTGCCGCGCTCTGCCGCTGAGATCGAAATCGGCTGGAAGCCACGCTAGAATAACGCCCCGGGCAGCGCTGCCCATTTAATGAGTCCAAAACGCTTGCGAAGCGACACAGTGGTTGCTAGTGGCGCGCTCCTATCCGCAAAGGGATTTACCAACCTTTGTCTGACTCGGTGCGGTCGTGGCGGAACTGGTAGACGCGCAACGTTGAGGTCGTTGTGGGCTAACGCCCGTGGAAGTTCGAGTCTTCTCGACCGCACCAATTACCTTTCACATAGGTGATAATATGTTCGCCAGGTCCCGAGGTGTCACCGAGATTTTTCGGTTACCGATTGCGGTTGCATGAACACTAAATGCAACCGTTTAAGTGGTACGCTCAGTCAATAGCGAGCCCGCCTTTAGGTTCAATTACCGAACTGCCCAGCCTTTACCGAACGAGCGGCTATGCCCAGCCGCGCTATCCGGATATGTCGAAAAACGTGTCCGCGAGTTACAGTGTTTCGAAAGTCAGTCCTGCATTTGCCTCAAGCCGCTCCACCAAAGCATCTCCCATGAGGGAAGCGGGGGTCCAAAACCCTCCCGCATTCTTGCCAGTTTCAGCAGTGTCGAGAATGCACAGCCCCGCCTCTGCAAGCATCTTGGCAGTGGAGCCGTATCCGGGGTCTCGGTCGCCGGTAACCCGCACTCTCACGACCTCACCGCTTGAGGTGGTGCCGGCCAGCTTGATCTTGAAAAAGCCGGCCTCCTGAACCTCTTTCGAAGGTCCTTCGCCTGGCTTTGGCAGAAATTTTTCAGCCAGCCAGCGTGTAGGTGGCAGAGCCAGAACGCCCATGAAACCACCCATGCCCAGTGTCATCGCAATTGACCCCAAGCGGCCCCGAAAGCCATCACCGGTCATTGTGTATTCGGAATAACGAAAATTCTCACCATAGCGATTGCCTTGCAGCGCGTTGGTGCGTTGCACGATCCGCGTGTTGATCCCCGCCATGACAAAGGGCGCACACCATGATTTTAGCGCATCGCTGTAGTAACGTGCCTCTGTGCGTTGTTTGGCTGTGTTGTGATAGTCATCGGGACACATAAGGTAAGGGTCCGCGAGCTTCTTGCGCAAGGACGGATCGGCTCCCGCTTCCTTCAGTACATTAAGCAGGCTGGCGACTGTGCCTCCGCTGAACTCCCCTTTGGCCGCTTCGACCCCGAATTCGACTGTCTCGCAGGGGCCACCGGTAGTCTCCGTCGCATAGTTCTGCAGAAAATGCGTACCAAGGTCGCTTGGTATTGAGTCAAAGCCGCAGCAATTGACGATCAGCGCCCCGCTTTCGCGCGCAGTCTCGCCATACTTATCCAGCATCGCGGAAATCCACTGAACCTCGCCTGTAAGGTCGCAATAGTGGGTGCCACTGGTCGCGCAAACCTTGACCAGCTTTTCTCCATAAAGCGCGTATGGACCGACGGTGGAGATAACGAGGCGCGTTTGCGCGCACACATCGGCAAGCGATGCCTCCTCGTCCGAATTAGCTATAAGCGTTGGCAAATCTGCCGCGCCTTCGCCTAATTTCTCTTTCAGAGCGGCGAGCTTGGCTGGCGAGCGAGCAGCGATGGCCCAGCTCACATCACCACCGATACCGTATTTCGAGAGGATGTATTCCGCTGTGATTGCCCCCACAAAACTGGTGGCACCATAGACGACAAGATCAAATTTGGCTTTCTCGGTCATGGACGTTCCTGCTGTGAACTGGGATGTTTGGGGTCCAAGGCTTGATAGAAAGCTTGGGTAGGTAGGAACACTACTCTGAGTAACGCTCTGACACAATGGAAGCGTTGCTGTGAGGCGTATGCGGTATCCACCAAAGTTGATGAAGGCCCCATCCGAGCCGCTCAAGCAGAGGAAGAACTTTGGCTTACAAGAACGGTAAAAGACGCTTCCGTCTGGCAGGTTCGCACTAATGCAAAAGAATTGACCATGTTACTCGCCCAGTGGGAAGGCGCGCTTAGTTCAAACCAGATCATCGGTTCGTCCGCACGTTTATCTCGATATGCAATCATGCATGCATGAGCAAAGTCAGCTAATTGCGCTGCTCGCTTGCTTGCGTTATGATCGTCGGTGAGTGATGGTTGGATCACTTTGTCTCGAATAGAAATTCTTGTGCAGGCTTGGCACCAAATGCTGGGCTGTGCGTTATTTAAAAGTGTTCCGGCTGAAATTGGAACGATGGAAAGGGTAGATGATGAAGAAGCTCCAACTTGGTCTAATGGCTAGCGCATCGGCATTGTTGCTTGCGGCCTGCGGTGGCGGCGAGAGCGAGCCGGCCGCGACCGAAGAAACGACAACTGAAGAAGTGGGTCCCGCAGAAGAAGCCGCGGTTGAAGAGCCTTCAGCGCCTGCGGCTGACGATGTCGCAACACTCGATGGCACCACACTGGCTGATTTCACCGGCGAGGCAGCGGCGGGCGAAAAGACCTTCATGCAGTGCGCCTCTTGCCATGTGGTCGAGCCGGGCGTGAACCGTGTCGGTCCATCGCTGGCGGGGATTGTTGGGCGTGCAGCAGGCAGCATCGATGGCTACAACTATACCGAAGCCAACGCGAACAGCGGCATTACTTGGACACCTGAGAAGATGTTCCAATATCTGGAAGATCCGCGCCGCGTAATTCCGGGCACCAAAATGGCATTCGCTGGCCTGAAAGATGGCCAGGACCGCGCCAATGTGATCGCATATCTGCAGACGACCGGCAGTTAAACCATACCACTCAAACAAATTAGAAAGAGCGCAAGGCCCATAGGCTTCGCGCTCTTTTTCTTTGTGGGGACCGGATTGAGGCTCAGGCGGCGATCGAGCCCCGCGCCAACTCGCATTGCGACCAGATGTCACTGAGAGCGTGGATCAAGCGGTCCGTGTCCCCGTCATCGTGTACAGGCGAAGGGGTAAGCCGTAGACGTTCGGTTCCAACCGGAACTGTCGGATAGTTTATCGGCTGTACATAGATACCGTGGTTATCCATCAGCCAATCACTGATCATCTTGCACTTCTTGGCATCCCCCACCATTACCGGAATGATGTGACTGGGGTTCGGCAAATGCGGAATACCGAGCATATCAAGCTTGCGGCGCACTTCAGCCACCCGCTCGCGCTGTTGCTCGCGCTCGGCATCGCTGTTCTTCAAGTGCCGAATGCTGGCAGCAGCACCTGCAGCAACTGCGGGCGGCAAAGCAGTGCTGAAGATAAATCCGCTGGCGAAGCTGCGAACGAAATCAACCAGATCTGCTGATCCGGCGATGTAGCCGCCCATGACGCCGAACGCCTTACCCAGTGTGCCTTCGATAACGGTGATGCGGTCCATCAAACCTTCACGCTCGGCCACGCCGCCACCGCGCGGACCGTATAGGCCAACTGCATGAACTTCGTCGATGTAAGTCATCGCGCCATGCTTCTCACACACATCGAGAATTTCGGCGATGGGCGCGATATCGCCGTCCATCGAATAGACGCTTTCGAACGCGACCAGCTTTGGCACATCCGGGCCAAAGTCTGATAGCTTACAATCCAGATCATCAACATCGCTGTGGTTCCAGATCTTATAGGGTGCGCGGCTATGGCGAATGCCCTCAATCATGGACGCATGATTAAGCGCATCTGAAAAGACCACGCAGCCGGGAATCTTGGAGGCGAGCGTGCCCAGGCCGGCCCAGTTAGAGACGTAACCTGAGGTGAACAACAGCGCAGCTTCCTTGCCGTGCAGATCGGCCAACTCGCGTTCCAGCTCGACGTGATAATGATTGGTGCCAGAAATGTTGCGCGTGCCGCCAGCGCCTGCACCGCATTCGTCGAGCACATTGTGCATTGCCTCCAGTACCACCGGGTGCTGCCCCATGCCGAGATAGTCGTTCGAACACCATACAGTCACTGCCTGAGTTTCATCGTCGACAAACCGTGTGGCATGCGGGAAAGACCCACGGTGCCGCTTGATATCGGTGAAGACGCGGTAACGCCCGTCTTCGCGAATTTCGTCAAGCTGCTCCTTGAAAAAGGCATCGAAATCCATGGCTTAACTTTCCTCTTCCAGCGTGATCCTCTTGGGCAGTGCCCAGCCCCACAGCGCGCCATCGCGAAATGGCAACGCCAAAAACAGATGTTCGAGTGCACCAAGTGCAGCGAGCGCGAACAGCAGGCTTGCCCCCACTGCTTCGGCACTGCCAGCTGCCGCTTCCATCGCGCGCAAACCGGTCCAATAGGCAAAGGCGCAGACCGCCGCGATCGAAATCACCAACTCTAACCTTAACCGCTTGGGCCCGTAATATGATTTGAGATAAGACAAATGCGCAGGCAGAATATCCGTCGCCGAATTTGGTACTCCGGCAAAGATATTGAGCTTGGCTGACAGCCGGAGTGTATAGAGCAACACAAAAGTCATCGCCCCGATCTGATTTGGTGCAGTCCACGTCAGCGTGATGAGCATCAAGGCGGACAAGACCAAAGCAATCTCATGATGGATCACCGTTGCACTCGCTTCGGAAAAACGCTGCCAGCCGGTACTGCCAGGCGAAATCTCCTCGCGCCGCGGACCGGTGGCAGCGCCTGTCAGAAAAGCGATTTCTTGCCAGGACCAGACCATCAACGCTCCCATGAACGCCAGATAGACAGCCCAGACTTGCGCATATTGCATGGCGAACAGGATCGCGACCAAGCCAGCCAAACCGACCCCGCCTGACAGCAGCAGGCTGCGCGGAAAAGTCGCGCGTTGGCGATTATCGAGCCACGCGATCATTCCTGTTGCCAGAAACCAGACCGCTACAGTGACAATCACCGGCAGGATATGGCCTTGCCAACTTACCATGCTGGTTGCAGCCGGATTGTTGCTGGCAGCGTGTTGCGCTTGGCTCGATGGAAATACATGCGCGCAAAGTTGAAGCCCGCACCAGCCATACCGCTGATGCGTTTGGCAAAGCCGCCCATACCACCTTGTGCCTTACCTTCTTCGATCCGCAACGCAGCCTGACGCAGCGCTTCCATGCAAGCTCGGAATTTCGGGCTGTCGATGTCGAGTTCGACCGGATAGACCTGGCGGCATATCTGATTGCAGATCGAGAAGACCTTGTAATCATACTCGGTTGGATCGATACCCAATGCCTTGTGGAACACCGGGCGGTTGTGATCACGCACATACATGGTGGCGTAGACCGACAGCAGGAAGAACCGGATCCAAAGCTTGTTGTGGCCTTTCAGCAGCTTGGGATCCGCTCGCATCAGCATCGCAAAGGCTTCACCATGGCGAAACTCGTCATTGCACCATTCCTCGAACCAGTCGAAGATCGGGTGAAACTTGTTTTGAGGGTTTGCTGCCAAGTGCCGGTAGATCGCAATATAGCGCGCATAGCCGATTTTCTCTGACAGATAGACCGCGTACCAGATGAACTTGGGCTTGAAATAGGTGTACTTCTTGGTCTTGGTCAGAAAGCTCAGATCGACCCCGATCCCCGCATCCTTGAGGCTCTCATTGATAAAACCGGCATGGCGACTTTCATCGCGCGCGAGCAGTTTGAAAAGCTGCTTTACGTCCGGGTTCTTCGTCCGCCGGGCAATCTCGGCATAGAGCACACAACCGGAAAATTCAGACGTCATCGAGCTGACGAGGAAATCGGTAAATTCCGCTCGTAGTTTTGGCTCAAGGCCTTCAATGATCCCGGCAAAATCGTTCTTGTGGCGAAAGTGTATCTTGTTGGGATCGCCGACCATTTCCGCGATCAGCTGGTCCCATTCATCTCTCACCAACGAAACGTCTATCGCATCAAGTGCATCGAAATCGGTGGTATAGAAACGCGGCGTCAGCACTGTGTCCTGCGTCGCAAGGGCCATCGCTTCCTCGCTCGTCATCATGCCATTGTTCTGGGCAGTGTCGATCTTTGCGGGCGCGTTCATTTGATCCTCCCTGGGTTGAAGCTGACTTCGTAAAGTTCCTTGAGATCGAAATAGGCCGCGAAGCGCGTCAGCGCGCGTTCAACCGGCCCGGCTCTGGTAACGGTCGCAGTGCGGTGAAATACCTCGCGCCGGCCAAAAGGGATGGAGATAGGATCGCCGTGGACCAGCACTTGGTCACCTGGCTGCATTTCGATGCCATGGGCAAGTTCCACATGTGCATGAAAATGATCTTCACTCTGCTCCACCGCGATCTCACACGGGACATTGAATCTCCTGCGCGCCATTATGCGCCTGCCCCGTCGAGCAGCTCCATGAAGACCACACGGTTGTCATTGCCAAATCCACCCAGTTCAACATCGCGTCCGGTTGCCGTGTCGTGCAGCGACAGCGATCCATCCTGCCATAACGTCAGTTCGAAAGGCGGCACTGATCCGATCCCGTGCATGCGTCGCTCGCGCGCCAATCCGCGCATGACACCGCGAATAAAGCCTCCGCTTTGAGTATCCTGCTCGACGAGCAAGACCAGTTTACCAGTTTCCGCATCAGAGACACGCACATTGCCATTTGCCACATCTTCAAACCGCAGTTGACGCATTTGCGCCGGAGCCACTGCAGCTTTCGCACGCTCGACCTGCGGCACCGCTTCGCGATCGACATAGCCAAACGATACGGTAGCGGTCAGCACAATCGACAGCGCAACCAGCGCGCCTGCCATGATCAGCGCTGGGCGCGGCACAGTGTTTTCATGACTATGCGAGTGGTGCGGCGAAGGTGTGAGTGTTTGATTCATTATGCGACGGCCCTTTCAATGCCGCCCGGTACGGCCAATTCTTCGTTTGGCTGGGTGCGGGTAACCATTGCGCAAGCATCTGCGAGGATTTGCGCTACTTCCTGAGCATTGGGTAAAGCGCGAAGCATCGGTTGAGGTTTGCTGAAACGCAGCGGACGCGCATGCGGCCACAGCATGAGATAGCCAAGTCCGTGCCGCTCCGTCGTTGTCAAAGCGATATCGCCGTGATCACCGCCCAGCGGCCGCAAATCGGCAGAGCCAATCAGCTTCAATGGCAGATTGATGCATTTGTTCAGCGCAACCCCAATTCGCAGCACAACCCGGCGATTGGTTATGGTGTAGACAGTCGTTTTCTCGACCAGCATCGCAAAGCCTATGAGGAGACCGCAGGTTGCGAACCCTGCAACCACGCTTGCCAATGCTCCTCCAAATCCGCCGCTGGCGATGGACCACAACGCCAACAGCGCGAAGTAGCCTGCGATCCATCGCCCGAAGAGCGCGCTGCGCGTGAAGACACGCCAGTCCGGCGTGCCTTGCCACAGGATCCGCTCGCCTTCAGGCAAATTGCCTGGCAGTCCACGGATCGGCTCTGCGTCGTATTCCATCATATGATCGGCTCCTGCCTTGCCTCATTGGCGTAAAGATAGCCGCCACCAAAGTAGCCGCAGATCTTGTCCTCCTCGAGCCGGGTGACCTGACCTGGCGTTGCAAGCTTAGGCGCATCTGCAAAATCGGCTGCGTTGATCGCATCAATCTCAACCGAGTCCTTGTGCACCATCGCCATGGTGATCGGCGCGAGTACGCTGCCACCGCCCGTCTGGATTTCCAGATAGCGCACCACACTCTCTGCACGGTCAACCCACAGGTCAGTCACGGTGCCAGCTTCCTTGCCGTCAGCCCCATTTACTTTCAACCCAACGGGATTACGGCTGAACATGAAGCTTGCGACTGAGAAATGATCGTCGCTTCGCATCGGTACGATCCGTAATGCCCCATCGGCATATTGGTCCGGGAAGTCTGAGCGCTGGGCATAGGCAGCCGGGCCAATGCCGTCTTTCAGTGGATTCCCGGTCGGGATGATTGGCGAACCAGCATGGTTTTCAAACCGCTTCGCCGCAATATCGACAGGCTCGCGGCCCTTGGTCGGCGCAGTCACGCTGCCTTTGCCGAACGGTAGCTTGAAGGTCTTCGTGCTTGCCGTGTGCAGGGGGCCACCTTCGCCGTGGACCAGGCCGGTCATCTCATCCTCCAGCGGATAGCCTTCGCGCCGATCCTCGCGCCTTAGCCAGAAAACCAGAGCCAGGAAAAATAGGAAAAACAGATAAAGCGCCAATTCAGCGACATCTATCGTGCCCACAATATTGCCGTCAGTCATCACAACATCCTTTCGCGCGCTGTCATGTCGGAAACTCTTGCAGTCCGAACGGGCCCGATTGGCCCAGAAGCTCCTCCGAACGGCCGCGCCCGACCAAAGGACCAAGCACGATTAGTGTGCCCAGCAGGAGGAGAATTTCGAGAACGTAGACGGTGCCGTAGCCGGTCGAGCGAACCGCAAGTGTTTCGCCCAGTCCGTCTGCCATCACATACGCTGTGGTAAAATCACGGATCAGGCCGCCCGCAGCGATGCCCAAGCCCGCACAACTGGCCTGGACAGCGCCCCAGGCCCCCAATGCCAAGCCAGCGCCGCCATCTTTTGCAAGCGCCATCGAGGCAACCAGAGTGCCGACCGAAAACAGGCCAACACCCAATCCTATGGTCAATGCACCGGTGTAAATGAGCGCAGGCGCATCCAGAGGCGCTGCAAACAAGACCATCGCAAAGGCGGAAATTCCGGCGACTGCACCGAAACCGGCCATACGAAGCGGGTTGCGGCCCTTACCAAGGGCACGGGCCGCCAGCGCGAAGCCAACCAATGCTCCAAATGCCCACGCGCCGGTCAGGCTGGTGGTTGCACCCACTGACATGCCGAGAATCTCGCCGCCAAAGGGTTCAAGCAGTGCATCCTGCATCGAGAAGCCAGCGGTACCCAGCCCGATCGCAAGCAGAAGACGGCCCGTATCCGGACGATCAAGATACTCGCGCCACATCTGCTTGAACGGTGGTCGCGGAGTTTCCTTGGAGATAACCGCTGGGCTGCGTCCCTCTTGCTTCCACAGCGCAATCAGATTGAGTATCGCCGTCAACATGGCCGCGCTTTGGATGACCTGAACCAATCGCGTGGGAGTAAAGTCACGCAGCATGGCACCCATCACAAGCGCTGCGAACATCATGCCGATTAGCAGCATCACATAAAGCAGCGCGACTGCGCGGGGCCGCTTGTCCGGCTCTGCCATATCGGTTGCCAGCGCCAGGCCCGCCGTTTGCGTCATATGAATACCTGCCCCTGTCAGCAGGAAGGCTGCGATGCTCGCGGTAATGCCGAGCGTAAAATTCTCTGGACGGCTCAAGAGCAGAAGCGCGAAGGGCATGATCGACAGCCCGCCAAACTGCAGTGTGGTCCCAATCCAGATATAGGGCACACGTTTCCATCCGATCGCCGAACGGTGAGTATCTGACTTGTGACCCATCAGCACACGCAGTGGTGCAATCAGCAGCGGCAGCGCGATAAGCAACGCGACCAGCCATGTCGGAACGCTCAGCTCGACGATCATGACGCGGTTGAGTGTGCCGTTGAGCAGCACTGTCGCCATACCGACACTGACCTGGAACAGTGACAGCCGCAATAGACGTGACAATGGCAAGTCAATACTCGCAGCATCCGCAAAGGGCAGCCAGGTCATCGCTACCCGGCTCCATCTCAGAAAAAGAGGATCGCTTGCCGCCATCAGAGCTTCACCAGTTCCATCGCTTGCGAAGTGTAAAAGCCGCTCGAAATCCGCTGCGTCCGTCCAATCTGCCAACCAGAAAGGCTAGCGAGCCGCTGGCGCAGATCACTTTCGGCAACTGGAATGATAGCTGGCGAACGGTCCGAGCGCGGGAAAATCTTGCCGATCTTGTGCATCGCGCCAAGCGCAGCTGTATGCGGCGCAAAGGTGAAAACAATAGACCCGTGACACCGCTTGGAAAGCTGCGCAAGTGTCGAAACAATATCTCCCGCTAGGTAGTGGATCAGCGAGTCCATCAAGACGATATGATCGAATTCGCCAAAAGCTGGATTCAGCATATCGCCCGCATGCCAATCAATTCGGCCGTGCCCTATAAAGCTGGGCGTACGTTCGCGGGCAATGTCGACAAGGCCTGAAGCAACATCGACTCCGGTGACTTCAGCGCCGCGACATGCGGCAGCGACGCTCAGAGCACCTGTCCCACAGCCGGCGTCAAGAATTCGCGTCCTGCGCAGATCTTGAGGCAGCCAGCCAAGGAGAGTATCACGCATCCGCTCGCGCCCAGCGCGCACAGTCGCGCGGATACCGCTAACCTTTGCATCGCTGGTCAGATCGATCCACGCCTTGCGCGCAGTGCGATCGAAATACTCAGCCAGCTTCTCGCGCTGCGCGTCGTAGTTAGTGGGAGCATGCGTTGCCATCACTCAAACCCCAGAAAGTCAAAGATTTCGCGATCCTTCATCGGATTGGCTTCCAGCGGTTCAACGCCGTCCCACAGCATCCTCGCGAGCCGCAAGTATTCGGCCTGCGCTTCCAGAACGCCTTCCTCCGCCTCATCCATTTCGAACAGCGTGCATTTTTTGAGACGGGAACGACGGATCGCATCAACATCGCGAAAGTGCGCTAGACGCTCGAGCCCTGTGGCTGCCGCGAACCGGTCAATCTCATCAGTCTCACGCGAGCGATTGGCAATAACGCCTGCCAGCCGCACTTCGTAATTCTTGGACTTCGCTTTGATGGCAGCGGCGATGCGGTTCATCGCGAAAATGCTGTCGAAATCGTTGGCAGCGACAACCAGCGCCCGCTCGGCGTGTTGCAATGGCGCTGCAAAACCGCCGCAGACCACGTCGCCCAGTACATCGAAGATCACCACATCGGTATCTTCAAGCAAGTGGTGCTGCTTCAGCAATTTCACGGTCTGCCCCACAACGTAGCCGCCGCAGCCCGTACCAGCTGGCGGCCCGCCCGCTTCAACACACATCACACCGTTGTAACCTTCGAACATATAGTCTTCCGGCCTCAACTCCTCTGCATGGAATTCGACCGTTTCCAGAACATCGATCACAGTCGGCATGAGCTTCTTCGTGAGCGTGAATGTGCTGTCATGCTTGGGATCACAGCCGATCTGCAGCACACGGTGACCGAGCTTTGAAAAAGCGGCTGAAAGGTTGGACGAAGTAGTCGATTTGCCGATCCCCCCCTTGCCATAGACCGCAAATACCTTCGCGCCCTTGATTTCGTCTCGCGGGTCGAGTTGGACCTGCATTGATCCTTCGCCATCCGGCGGGGTAAAGCGTGATTTGGGGTCTAGCAGGTTCATAGTCTCATCCTCATTCCGCAATCACGCCTTCGAGACGATCCTCGAGGTCGTTATTGGCTTCGCGCAACGCCTCGAGCGTTGCTTCGTCAGGCTCCCACAGATGTCGCTCGCAGGCTTCGATCAGCCGGTTCGCAACTCTTGCAGAGCTTTTGGGGTTCAGCTTCGAGAGACGCTCGCGCATCTCCCTGTCGAGCACGAAAGTCTCACTGATCTTCTGGTAGACCCAAGGTTCGACCTGGCCCGTGGTGGCAGACCAACCCATCGTGTTGGTCACATGGCCTTCGATACTACGCACGCCTTCGTAGCCATGCTTGAGCATACCTTCGAACCATTTGGGGTTAAGCGTACGAGTCTGTGTTTCATGGCCGATCTGTTCGGCGAGTGTGCGCACCTTGGTGCGGCCTTGCGTCGAATCGACGATATAAATCGGCGCTTCCTTGCCGCGCGCGCGGGCGATCGATCGGTTGATCCCGCCAAGCCCATCGAAATACTGATCCAGGTCAGTGATGCCGACTTCGACGCTTTCTAGATTTTGATACGAAAATTCCACTTCCGCAAGAGCGCTGCGCAAGAGTTCGCGCTGCTGCACCGGCGTGCCCTTTACCCCGTAGGCAAAGCCCTTTTGCGTCTCGAAAGCATTCGCCAACTCGTCCGGATCGGTCCAGACGCCGCCATCGACCAACTGATTTACATTCGCACCATATGCACCTTCGGCATTGGAGAAGACCCGCAAGCTAGCTGTCTCGAAATCGCATTGATGGGTGCTTTGGTGGGCTAGGCTGTGCTTACGCACAAAGTTCATTTCCAGCGGCTCATCCGCCTGCGAGGCCAACAACGCACCTTCAGCCAGCATACGCGTTTGCAGCGGCAGCAGATCGCGGAAAATGCCCGACAACGTCATCACCACATCGATGCGCGGGCGACCAAGTTCTTCCAGCGGGATCAGCTCAGCTCCGGCCAGCTTGCCATAGCCATCCAGCCGCGGCCGGGCACCGATCAGTCGCAGCGCTTGCGCGACTTGCACGCCCTCGCTCTTCAAATTGTCCGTGCCCCAAAGAACCATTGCCAAGCTCTCCGGGAAAGCTTCGCCCGCTTCGCTGTGCCGTGAGAGCAATTCTTCTGCCTGCGCTGCACCCTGCTCGCACGCAAAGCGGCTGGGGATGCGGAAAGGGTCAAAGCCGTGTATGTTGCGCCCGGTCGGCAATACCTCGGGGTTGACGAGGATATCGCCGCCGGGCGCAGGCGCAACGTAACCTGCGTCGAGAGCGTGGATGAGTCCGCCCAATTCGTCACAAGCGTCAATACGCGCGCTTAGTTGTTCTGTGTCAGCTTCAGGATCAAATTCGACGAACGCGGCTTGCCAGTCGGCTCGCTCGGCATCGATTGGTTTCTTGCCCAGCACATGCAAGCCATTGGGAATAAGTGCATTTTCAAGCTCATAGAGCTGTTGGGCGAGGTCTTCTAGCGCAATATTCTCAAATCCAAGATCCGTCGCTTGCTCTGTCAGCAAGGCTGTGAGCTGCTTCCGCTCTTCACCTTCTTCCATCGTGCGCCAGCGGTCATGGCTCGCTTTGAGCTCGCTCAGCCCTTTGTACAGCCCCGCCTGCGCAAGTGGAGGGGTGAGATAGCTAACCAAAGTCGCGCCAGAGCGTCGCTTGGCCAGAATACCTTCGGAAGGATTGTTGGCAGCATAGAGATAAAAATTCGGCAGATCGCCTATCAACCGCTCAGGCCAGCATTCGCCAGACATGCCTGATTGCTTACCCGGCATGAATTCCAGCGCTCCGTGTGTACCGAAATGAAGCACTGCATGCGCGCCATAATCTTCGCGCAGCCAGCGATAAAAAGCATTGAAGGCGTGAGTCGGCGTGAATGTTCCGTCGAACAGCAACCGTACAGGATCGCCTTCATAACCAAACGCGGGTTGCACTCCAACAAACACATTGCCGAAATGTGCGCCAAGCACATGGATGCCGGTCCCGTCCGATTGCTGGCGACCAGGCGCGGGTCCCCATTGCGCTTCGATCTCTGCCAAATGCGGTTCGCTGCGCACATAATCGTCAGTCGCGATGCGCGCTGCAACATTGGCATCGCTGCCAAACCGTTCCGAATTTCCCTTGAGGATCGCTTCGCGCAAGGCCTCGACAGTCTCAGGCACCTCTACCGAGTACCCCTCATCACCGAGCCGTTTCAACGTTGCATGCAGCGATTCAAACACCGCTAGGAACGCGGCAGTGCCGGTTGCGCCTGCATTTGGCGGGAAGTTGAACAGCACCATGGCAAGTTTGCGCTGTGCGCGCTTTGACTTGCGCAACGCTATCAATTTGACAACTTTGGCCGCCAAAGCTTCTGCGCGCTCGGGGCAGCCCTGCATGGCGCGAAGGCCGTTATTGTCCGGCAGTTGGCACTTGCGCTCGCAACCTTCGCAGACGTCTGTCCCCTTGCCCGAGCGGCCGCCGTAGATGCTCGGCAAGATCGCTCCGTCCAGTTCTGGAATCGCGACCATCATCGTCGCTTCGAGCGGCAACAAGCCTTGGTGCCGGCCGCGCCATTCTTCGACACTCTGAAACTCGAGCGCATGGGCGGCTATGTAAGGGATATCGAGCTCGGAAAGTGTTTCGACCGCGGCATCAGCATCATTGTAAGCCGGCCCTCCGACGAGCGAAAACCCGGTCAGATTCACGATGGCATCGACAGATGGGCATCCGTCACGGTCGACAAAAAATTTCTCGATCGCTGCTCGTGCGTCGAGCCCGCTCGCGAAGACCGGAACAACTTTCATTCCGGCATTTTGGAGAGCTTCAATAGCTGCGTCGTAATGCCCGGTGTCGCGGCCAAGAAGGTACGAACGCAGCAGCAGCAGCCCGACTGTACCATGCTTGCCCTGTTTGCGCGGTAGCAAGCGCAGGCTTTCCGAAATGCGCTGTCGTGTGTGCGGGTGGTAAACCCCGACTTCAGGGTATTCGACCGGCGCATCCGCTGGCGTCATGCCGCGCCGCGTCAGCCGGTCGCCTGAAGCGTAGCGGTCGATCAGGCAGCGCACCATCGCAACGACGTTCTCATCTGACCCGGCAAGCCAATACTGCAACGTCAGGAAATAGGCACGCACGTCTTGCGCGGTGCCTGGGATGAAGCGCAGGATCATAGGGAGTCGGCGCAGCATCTTCATTTGCCCCGCGCCAGAGCTTGCACCCGCCTTTTTCGAACCGCGCAGCTTTTTCAGCATGGCAAGCATGCCCTTGGCGGGCTTGTTCATGTCATAGCCGCCCATGCGAGTGAGTTTGACCACTTCGCCGGCTGACATCAGGCCCAGCATCGCATCGCAATTGTCGCGCCGCGCCTCCAGCGCAGGCAGAACCATGCGGATATGATCATCCAGAAACAACATGGTCGCAATGATGATGTCCGCGTGCTCGATCGCATCGAGCGTACGTTTGTAAGCGCCGTCCTCGCGCTCCCAATCGGATGCTGCATGCAAGCTTAGCAAGACATTGTCTGCCGCCAGCTCAGCACTGGCGCGATCTACCGCCCCTTTCAAGTGGTTGTCCAGCGTCACAATCGCGACGCGCACAGGAGGGTGGCCTCTACCGTGCATAATGCGCCTTCGCGTCATAGAGCGTTTCGAGGTCGATCGCCGCGCGCCCCTGTTCAACGGCGAATGCTTCTGTGTTCCGGCGGGCCTTTCCACGCACGAAAAATGGAATCTTCTTGAGTTCGCGCTCGGCTTCTTCCGTCCATTGCGCTTCATTGGCGGCGATCGGCGTTTCCTCGGGCGCTGAGGTCTCAACGTGCGCTTTTGATGCGTGCGCGGCATGATGCGATGGACCAGCTTCATCGGAAAATTCGAAGTCTTCGCGGAACATGGTCAGCAAATGCTCTTCCAGGCCCATCACCAACGGATGAACCCACGTGTCAAAGATCACATTTGCACCCTCGAAACCCATTTGTGGGCTATGACGTGCGGGGAAATCCTGCACATGCACCGGCGCGCTGATCACAGCACAAGCGAGCCCCAGCCGCTTGGCAATATGGCGCTCCATCTGCGTGCCAAGCACCAGCTCGGGGGAAGCGGCAGAAATGGCCTCCTCGACCTCCAAGTGATCGTCGGAGATTAGCGGTTCGATGCCGTATTTTGCGGCAGCTGCGCGCACATCGCGCGCGAATTCGCGATTATAGCAGCCAAGTCCGCAGATTTCGAAGCCCAGTTCCTCGCTTGCAACGCGAGCAGCCGCCACAACGTGCGTCGCATCGCCAAAAATGAAGACGCGCTTGCCAGTGAGATAGGTCGAGTCGACAGAGCGGCTCCACCACGGCATACGCGAGTTTGTGTCTGCCAGCGCAGGCTCCGGATCAACCCCGGCAAGCTCTGCCACTTCGCGGATAAAATCGCGCGTTGCGCCGACACCGATTGGAACAGTTCGCACGGCCTTCTGGCCGAACTCCCGCTCCAGCCAGCGCGCGGCTTCATCCCCAATCTCAGGGTACAGCACGATGTTGAAGTCTGCCGCACCAATGCGGGTAATGTCTTGCGGCGACGCGCCGAGCGGAGCGACAAGGTTTACTTCGCATCCCAGTTGATCAAGCAGCTTGCGAACCTCCGCCACGTCGTCGCGATGACGGAAGCCTAGCGCGGTCGGACCGAGCAGGTTTACTTTGGCACAGCGCCCTTCGGTTGGCCCTGCGGATACCTCCGGATCAGCCAACTTGCGGACAATCTGGTAGAAGCTTTCTGCCGCCCCCCAGTTTTCCTTGCGCTGATAACTTGGAAGCTCGAGCGGGATCACCGGGCAATCAAGCCGCATGGCATCGGCAAGACCTGCCGGATCGTCCTGAATTAGTTCTGCCGTGCATGAGGCACCGACCATCAGCGCTTGCGGCTTGTAGCGTTCCAATGCATCGCGCGCAGCCTGCTGGAACAGTTCGGCTGTATCCTTGCCCAAGTCGCGCGCCTGGAAGGTTGTATAAGTGACCGGTGGGCGCTTGCCGCGCCGTTCGATCATCGTAAACAGAAGATCGGCATAGGTGTCACCCTGCGGCGCATGCAACAGGTAATGCATGCCAGTCATCGCTGTCGCCACGCGCATTGCGCCGACATGCGGCGGACCTTCATATGTCCAGACAGCCAGCTGCATCGCTAAACCTCCAGCACATCGCGCCGCCGGAGCGGGCGCGCAAAGAGTTCAGCAAGATCGCCGGCCTGTTCAAAACCGTGAATCGGCGAGAAAACGAGTTCGATCGCCCATTTAGTGGTCAGGCCTTCGCTCTCAAGCGGGTTGGCAAGGCCTAACCCGCATACAGTAAGATCAGGCTTCTCGGCACGTACACGGTCGAGCTGCTTATCGACGTCTTGGCCCTCGCTCAGCCGGGCGGTTTCAGGCAATGCGATCAGCTCATCTGCCAGATGTGCCCGGTGGAGGTACGGTGTGCCAACTTCAAGCGGCTCCATCCCGCATTCATTTGCAAGGAAACGTGCCAGTGGCACTTCTAGCTGAGAATCGGGCATGAAGAAGATGCGCTTTCCGTCGAGCCTTTCGCGCATCGGCGCGAGCGCCCGCTTGGAGCGTTCACGGCCCGGCGCGATCACACGGTTAAAATGCATTTCGTCCACGCCGAACACTTCGGCCGCTGCCTTGAGCCAGGCGGTCGTGCCTTCGGCGCCAAAAGGGAATAGCGCCGGCAGATGCACCGCACCGCGGCGCTCCAAGGCCAAACCGGTTTCTCCCAGGAAAGGCTGCGCCAGCAGAAAGCGTGTGTTTATACCAACCGGCGGTAGCTCACCAGACCTGCGCGCTGGCAGCACACCGACCCGCGCGATTCCGAGCTCTGCAAAAAGACGTAGGAACTGGTCCTCGACGATATCTGGCAGCGATCCAACCAGCAGCAGTTCGAGGGCCGCATCAGGAACCGAGGCAGGCATTTCCGGCACCAGCGAAGCGAGGCACGCGTCTTCGCCTTGCGTGAATGTCGTTTCGATACCGCTGCCGGAATAATTGAGGATGCGAACCTCCCCCGCATGGCGTGCACCAAGCTTCTCGGCTGCCTTAGCTAGGTCAAGCTTGATCACTTCGGACGGGCACGAGCCGACTAGGAACAGCGTCTTGATCTCAGGGCGACGCGCGAGCAGCCGTTCTACCACGCGCTCCAGCTCTTCATGGCAATCCGCCATGCCCGCCAGATCGCGTTCTTCGATAATCGCTGTCGCAAAGCGCGGCTCAGCAAAGATCATCACGCCCGCAGCCGATTGTAGCAAATGCGCACAGGTGCGTGAGCCGACGACAAGGAAGAACGCATCCTGCATTTTGCGGTGAAGCCAGATAATTCCTGTGAGCCCGCAAAAAACCTCGCGCTGGCCGCGTTCACGAAGGATCGGCGCGTAATCCGCACGATCAAGCCCCGCAGGCGCGAGGCCGCTCACCCGGTCACCGCCAAAGTCTCACTCGCTTGTAAGCGGGCCGCGCGCAGCTTCAGCAGGAATTGACCGGCATTGATGACGTAGGCTGCATAAGCTACAAGCGCGACCAGCATCCGCTCCTGCAAGCCCCCGATCCCTCCGAACAGCATCACGAGATAAGCCGTGTGCAGCGCGAGCACGAGCATTGAGAACACATCCTCCCAGAAGAACGGCTCGGCAAACAGCCATTTGCCAAACACGACTTTCTCCCAGATCGAGCCTGTCACCATGATGGTGTAGAGAATCAGGATTTTAGCAACGATTGACATGTCTGCCGCATATGCGCCGTCGCCTGTCAAAAGCGTGCGCGCGACCAATACAAGACTGAGAAGAAAAACAAGGAACTGGATCGGTGCGAGTATTCCCTGAACCAGAGTCCAGCCAGATTCGTCCCGCCGCCGGCGCTCTTCTGGAGTGTAGAGCGCCAATGCCGTTTGCCCAATTCCGCCGCTATCTCGCGCGGTATGGGACCCGAAACTATCCCCTCTAGATTGCAAAGCTTTCTGCCTCTGCTGAACTAAAGTGAAACTAAGCTTGGACACCCCCAAGTGTCAAGCTATCTTGACGCCAAGCGAAATTGACACATCTGCATTGCAGGGCTTGACATTTAAGCGTAAGAAAAGCGGGCAAGTGTCGAGTCGAATTACATCAATCGACCTGACCGAGCTGTCGCAATCCGCGCCGCTATAATTTAGGGAGGGCCTTTGATGGAGTTGGTGAATCGCTCTGGCTCTTCGGCCTCACGCATGGAAAACGACTTAAGCGATAACAGCCCGGCGAATGACCCTCGCCCGGCCAACGGAAGCAATTCTGATCCGGATCAGATAAGATCCATTAACGGATTGATTCAAAGTGAAATTATCCCCCGTCTACTGGTCGTTCATTCTGCTGGAAGCAAGCGCTCGGAATTCTTCGAAGGCCGGCGGGCGAAGCAAGCGGAGATCAAGCGATTCGCTCCACTTGCTCTTGAACGCGAAGCAGACGATCTGCACAGCGAAGTAGACAAGCTGCGCCAAGCCGGGGTCAGCACCGAGTCGATCCTTGTGGATGTCTTGCCAGAATCTGCACGACTGCTCGGCAAGCTCTGGGAAGAAGATCAATGCGACTTTGTAGATGTCACCCTTGGACTTTGGACACTCCGAGGGGTCTTGCGCGAATGTGCAATGACCATCAGCAAACAGTTTGATTCGCTGGATGCGCATCATAGCGCGCTATTCTCTCCGTTCCCGGACGAACGACACAATTTCGGTTCACTGGTTGTCGAAGAGATTTTTGCCAATGCAGGTTGGCAAACAGAAGTTTTGCTTGAGCCGCAACGGCACGAGCTCATTCATATTTTAGCTGAACGTTCATTCGACTTGGTCGGATTGACCGTCAGCTGCGATTGCCTTACCGCTTCGATCTCAGATCTGATTACTGCAATTCGAAGCGTGTCCAAAAATTCCAACGTGCGTGTCATCATTGGTGGACCACTGATTAATGCTGATCCTTCCCTAGCGCTGAGGGCAGGAGCAGATGGGACTGCTGAAGATGCACGTTCAGCCTTGGCACTAGCGGAGAGAATTGTAGCAGGATCATTGCCTGTCACTTCACCCGTGCCGTAACTGTAACCGGAGCAGCGCATGCCTCCAAAGCGCAGCATCGCAGACCATCGAAGTTTCGATGATACTGCCTTATTGAAAGATGAGATCGCGCCGGAAGACGCGGTTCATCTGGCTATGAGCGCAGGCGATATTGTGCTCGTGATCGATGAGGCTGGAACCATTGTTGACGGTTCTGCTGATTTGACTGGCTTTCCCGATCTGCCGCAATGGATCGGCGAGAAATGGCAGGACACCACCACTTCCGAGAGCTGGCCCAAGATCGAAGCCTTACTCGCAGTCAAGAAGACCAATGGCGAAGCACCTGCGGCACGACAAGTCAATCACAAGGGTTCAAGCGGCGATATTCCAGTAAGTTACCGCTTACTCAGGCTGAGCGGGGGGGCACTGCGACTGGCGCTAGGGCGCGACATGCGGGATGCTGCCGCATTGCAGCTCCGATTGTTACAAGCCCAACAGTCGCTGGAACGTGATTATTTGCGGCTCCGCCAGCTCGAAACCCGTTACCGTCTATTGTTCGAAATGTCCGGCGAACCAGTGCTGATCCTAGACAGCGAAAACCGCCGCATTGTTGAAGCCAATCCCGCGGCCCACACCTTGCTTCTAGCGAAACCGGGAAGCTTGATCGGCAGCAAATTCTTGGCATGGTTTGACCGCACAGCGCGCGAACCGCTGATTGGACTGCTAGGCGCAGCACTGACTTCAAGCTCTGTATCGCCAATCAATGCCAATCTTGCCGTGAAAGGCACCAAACTTGAGCTCAACGCGACGGGATTCCGTCAAATCGGCAAGCTTTTCGTGCTGATTCGTTTTAACAGGCATGCGCGAGTTGAAAACGCGCCAGAAACAGCGGTCATGGATACTCTTGAGGCCATGCCCGATGCTTTCGTGCTGACGGACGCAAATTGGCATATTGTCGCTGCCAACACGGCCTTCGCAGAGTTGACTGGAGTGGCCAGCATCAATCAGATTCGCGGGCAGCCGTTGGGTCAGTTTGTGGGTCGCCCAGGCATCGACCTCGACTTGATTTCAAGCCAGCTACAAAAGCAAGGTTATGCTCGCAATGTGAACAGCGTAATCGGCGCAAACGACGCAGGCCAAGGTGAGCCGATTGAGCTATCCGCTGTGCAGACCGGCAAGGAATCTCCGCATATCGGCCTAGTGATCCGGCCGATCGCGCGACGCTTGGGCGACCTGCCGCCAATGCCGCAGGAAATGCCACGCTCAGTCGAGCAATTGACTGAATTGGTTGGTCGAATGTCACTGAAAGACATCGTGCGAGAGAGCACCGATCTGATCGAACGGCTGTGTATCGAAGCAGCGCTTAAGTACACCTCGGATAACCGTGCCTCGGCTGCGGAAATCTTGGGGCTCAGCCGGCAAAGTCTGTACTCGAAATTACACCGCTACGGGCTCGGCAATTTGCCTGCAGATGCCGAGTAATAACAGATTGACACAAGGAGTGTCAAAATGATTTGACGCATGCTTGTAGCAGGCATAGCCTGCCTGCATGTCCCGTTCGGCAGTCTCGATTCCGTCAGCATCGCCGCCAGCGGCGCGCGATGTTCTTGAGCTGCTCAAACCCATAACCTGGTTTCCCCCAATGTGGGCCTTTATGTGCGGTGTTGTGTCCTCGGGCGTTGGCATGGAAGGACGTTGGTGGTTTCTTGTCGCCGGTATCGCGCTGACCGGCCCATTGGTTTGCGGCACCAGTCAAGCGGTGAACGACTGGTTTGACCGGCATGTCGATGCGATCAACGAACCCAACCGCCCGATCCCTTCTGGCCGTGTTGGTAGCGATTGGGGACTGCGAATTGCGATCATCGGCACGCTTTTGTCGCTTGTTGTCGCCTGGTTTACCGGGCCATTTGTGCTTGCAGCGACGGTTGTCGGCCTGATCTGCGCTTGGTGCTATAGCGCCCCACCCTTCCGCTTCAAGACCAGCGGCTGGCTCGGGCCGGCAGTGGTCGCGCTCACCTATGAAGGGCTTGCTTGGTTCACCGGCGCAAGCGTGATGGCAGGGGCTTTGCCAAAGGCCGAAGTGCTGATTGTACTCGCTCTTTATAGCTTGGGCGCGCACGGCATTATGACGCTCAACGATTTCAAAGCTGTCGAAGGCGACCGGGCAACCGGATTGCGTTCCCTGCCGGTCACATTAGGCGTTAACAAGGCAGCTCGGCTTGCGTGCGCGACCATGGCGCTGCCACAGTTCGCGGTTATCGCACTGCTATACAGTTGGGGCTACCTGTGGTCAGCGATAGCCGTCAGCGCGGTTTTGCTCGCACAGTTGGCATTGATGCCGCGCCTGCTTCGCAATCCCAAGGCCCACGCACCATGGTACTCAGCAACCGGCGTCACGCTTTACGTCCTGGGAATGCTCGGTAGCGCGCTAGGCCTTGGAGGATACATCTGATGGCGCGCGGGTTCGGCTGGCTATCCGTTATCCGCATAGGCGCGGTCCAAGCTTCGATCGGCGCGATCGTTATGCTGGCAACTTCGCTGCTGAACCGCTTGATGGTGGTCGAGTATGGTCTCGTCGCAGCCATCCCTGCCGGGCTGGTCGCCTGGCATTATGCCGTCCAGCTATCACGCCCTATCTGGGGTCACGGCTCGGACAAAGGCCGCAAGCGCACCCCATGGATCATTGGCGGCATGGCTGTGCTGGCACTCGGCGCGCTGATGGCCGTGAATGCGACAGTGATGATGTCCACCTACCCAATTGGCGGAGGTGTGCTCGCAGTTATTGCATTCACATTGATTGGCGCGGGCGTGGGCGCTTCAGGTACAACCTTGCTCGCGTTGTTGGCCTCAGGTGTTGCGCGCGAACGCCGAGCGGCTGCCGCTGCCGTAACCTGGATCATGATGGTTTTCGGGATCGTTGTATCGGCAGCAACCGCAGGCCAATTGCTTGATCCCTTCTCTGAACAACGCCTGGCGCTTGTATCAGGCGGCGTTATCGCGTGCGCCTTTGCGCTGACGGTGATCGCCGTGTTCCGGCTTGAACAGCATGCCCTAATCGAAGCGGAAGAAGACCGCGCAGGTCCCGCCCCTGATTTCCGCGAAGCAATCCGCGAGATATTGCACGAGCAGGCTGCACGCCGCTTCACGACATTCATCTTCGTCTCAATGCTGGCCTACAGCATGCAGGACCTGATCCTGGAACCATTCGCCGGCCTCGTTTTCGAGATGACTCCCGGCCAATCGACATCGCTCGCGGGCATCCAACACGGCGGCGTTCTGGCAGGTATGATTGCAGCGGGCGTTGGCGGTAGCGCGTTTGCCGGGCGAATGCCGGTCGAACTGCGCGCCTGGATTGTTGCGGGATGCGCCGGATCGGCACTGGCTTTGCTGGGCTTGGCGGCGGCAGCAGTTGCCGGCCCCGGATGGCCACTTGAAGCCAATGTATTTGCATTGGGATTCTGCAATGGCGCATTTGCCGTTGCCGCTATCGGCGCGATGATGGGTCTGGCAGGGGCTGGCGAGCGGACCCGCGAAGGCGTGCGTATGGGTGTTTGGGGAGCATCACAAGCCATCGCATTCGGCATGGGCGGCCTGCTGGGCGCGCTTGGTGTCGACATTGCACGCCGGTCTGGCGGTGATGATACAACCGCCTTTCAACTCATTTTCGTGATCGAAGCGACAGCCTTTATGCTCGCTGCGTTCCTGGCCTTACGCGCGACAAGCAGCAGCAAACGAACTAAAGCCAAGGAGGCAGCAATCCTATGACCAATGAACTCTATGATGTTGTAGTCGTAGGAGGCGGGCCTGCAGGGGCAACAGCGGCAAGCGATTTGGCGAAAGCCGGCCACAAGGTCATGCTGCTTGACCGTGCTGGCCGGATCAAGCCGTGCGGCGGTGCAGTGCCTCCGCGTTTGCTGGAAGATTTCGATATCCCGCACTCTTTGCTTGTTGCCAAAGCGCGATCCGCGCGCATGATTGCACCGTCCGGGCGCAAAGTAGACATGCCGGTTGGCGAAATCGGCTTTGTTGGAATGGTCGACCGCGACGTATTCGACGAATGGCTACGCCAACGCGCGGCGAATGACGGGGCGGTACGCTGTACCGGAAGCTTCGAGACAATCGAGCGAGACGGACAAGGAACGCATGTGTGTTTTCGCACCAGTCGCGGCGGAGAACTTGAGAAAGTGCGAGCCAAGTTGGTGATCGGTGCGGAAGGCGCCCGTTCGAAAGTCGCACGGCAGAACATTGATGGCGCGGAAGACATGAAATGCGTGTTCGCCTATCACGAAGTGATCGAAAGCCCGCCCGCAAACAACCGAGGCTTTGATCCAGCGCGCTGCGATGTCTTCTATCAGGGCAAACTCTCGCCAGATTTCTACGCCTGGATATTCCCCCACGGGCACACCTCCAGCATTGGTCTTGGCAGTGCGAACAAAGGCTTCCCCTTGCGCGCCACTGTATCTGACATGCGCGACGAGCTAGGTCTCGATGCCTGCAAAACGATCCGAAAGGAAGGCGCACCGATCCCATTGAAGCCGCTCAAGCGTTGGGACAATGGCAAGGATGTGCTCGTCGCTGGCGATGCGGCTGGTGTCGTCGCACCAGCGTCAGGTGAAGGCATCTATTATGCTATGACTTGCGGTCGGATTGCAGCTGAGGCCGCGAGCGAGTTCGTCGTCTCTGGCAATCCGACTGCACTCAAGGGAGCTCGCAAGCGTTTTATGAAGGAGCATGGCCGCGTGTTCTGGATCCTGGGGATGATGCAGTTTTTCTGGTATTCCAGCGACAAGCGCCGGGAGCGTTTTGTCGACATGTGCGATGATGCGGACGTTCAGCAGCTGACCTGGCAAGCCTATATGAACAAACGCCTGGTCCGCGCCAAGCCGCTTGCGCATCTGAAAATTTTCCTCAAGGATACAGCGCATCTGCTGGGATTGAGGCCGATGGCTAGATGAACACAAACTGGGTTATTCCATTTATTGTTGCAGCGGTGGCTGCGATGTGCGTCGCATTTCTAGGGGCAACGATCACTGATCTTGGCCCGTGGTATCAATCGCTTGAAAAACCGAGCTGGAATCCGCCAGATGTGATCTTTCCGATCGCTTGGACAACAATCTTCGCGCTGGTTTGCATTTCAGCTGTAATTGCATGGGAACGAGCCCCTACTGCCGGCAAGCGCGACTGGGTAATTGGCCATTTCGCACTGAACGCCTTTCTCAACATCCTGTGGAGCCTGATGTTCTTCCGCATGCAACGCCCGGATTGGGCCTTTGCCGAACTGTTGTTGCTTTGGCTCTCGATCCTGTTCCTGCTCATCTATACCGGGCGGATTTCGCGGCTATCCAGCCTCTTGCTGGTGCCCTATCTGATCTGGGTGACGATTGCTGGCGCGCTTAACTGGCAGGTTATTGAACTTAACGGTCCCTTCGGCTGACGATACAGTTTGATGGAGCAATTCTTCTCCAGCGGCACGGCAGTCGATATAGTGCTCGCAGTGCTGGCGATTGAATTCGTGATCCTGTGGCGCAAAGGGTGGTCGCCATTGAATGCGCTTCTGCTTTTGTTGCCTGCCGCGTTGATCGCACTCGCTTTACGGGCGGCGTTGGTCGATGCCCATTGGATCTGGATTGCCATTCCCCTGACGCTCGCATTCCCAGTGCACTTGGCCGACCTGGCACGGCGCAAGCGCTAGACTGCGAACGCAGATACCAAAAGAAAAGCGGCCCGAACGCCATTGCGCGCGAGCCGCATTCAAGCCTTGAATGCAAATGCAATCAGTCTTTTTCTTATGTCGCCTCTTCAGCGTCAGCTTCTGCTTCCTGCACCGTTGCAGCCGGAACAGACAACAACGCAGGATAGTCTTTCGCCATCTGCGCGCCGCCCATCGGCTTGTTCACACCTTGGTGGCAAGTCGTGCAATTGACCTTGAACGGGTCACCTGCATTGCCAAGCCGGTTCTCGGGGAAGACCGGAGCCAGCGGAGTGATATATTCCTGATTCATACGCGCGACCATACGCGTGCCGTGCCAAGCAACTGCACGCTGCGCCGGGCTGATGTTCCAGGCTCCGAAGCTTTGCGTATTGTGGCAGAAGGTGCAGTTCACACCGAGCGAGTCTGACATATGCAGCATTAGTGCATAGGTGTTCTCGGTTTCCATGGTGGACAACGTATTGTCTTCGCTTGGGTAAAGCCCGGTCGATGCGACGCGGATATTCTGCACTGTCTCGTCATTCAGAAAATACCGCGCGACCGCATTCACAGGAAGCGAGCTATATGCGGTTTCGGGAGTTGGACTGTTCTGCCCCCGCTTCGTGATCTTGACTGAATTGTGGTTGGCGTCTTCCGGCAAGGTCCAGTAATTTTCCGGAATGTTGTTCCCACGGTGGCACGTCCAGCATGTGACACCTGTATCGGCCACGTGGCTTTCGTAATTCGCATTGATCGTCTGATTCATCTGGATCATGCGCCTTGCTACAACTTTGGTATAGACTTCGTCAGACGCCATATTCGCCGGGTTGTGGCAATAGTTGCAGCCTTCATCAGGTGCTACCCATTCGGTGATCGCAGCCATCAGATAATTGAACTCATCAGCTGAGATGTCGCCAAGGACCTGGACGTTCTCATAGACTTCGCCAGCTGAAGGGCCACCAGGTGGCGGCAGTTCATAGGGCGGTGCCGGAACATCGTACTCGGCCTCTGCCACCGAACGCAGCGCAACTTGGTTCATACCTGTGCCGCGAAAACCATTCTGCTCAGAAACCTTTGGCTGGATCTCGCAAGCTGCTAGAACAAGGGGAAGAGCAGAAAGCACTACAATTTTAACTGTCGTTTTCATCCTACTCACTCCCCTGGAATGGCGGCAGGGTCAACGACCCCGGTGTCGGGATAGGCCGGGGCAAAACCATGTTGCTGCGCCCATAGATACCAATTGTCGACCACAGTGCCGGTCAGCAATATGCCGATCCCGCCGGTCAGCGTGGTCAGCACCGCAAACCACCATGCCCATCGGTGGATTGATTCCATCGTCGCGTTGAAACCCATGGTCCAGCGCCAGAACAGCGCTGCACGCTCTGATGCAGTGCCTCGATCGGTAATCTGCTCGATCTCGCGTTCACCCCCATAACGGCCAACAGCAAGAATCGTCGCCCCGTGCATCGCGAAGAGCAGCGTCGAACCGTAAAGGAACACGATCGAAAGCGCGTGGAACGGGTTGTAGAACAGGTTGCCGTAGCGGATCGAAAATGCCGCCGTCCAATCAAGGTGCGGGAAGATGCCATACGGCACCGCTTCGGCCCAACTCCCCATGAACATCGGCCGCAGGAAGCCCAAAACCAGAAACAGCCAGATCGCTGAGGCAAAAGCCCAGGGCACATGCATGCCCATGCCAAGCTCTTTTGCGCGCAGATAGGTCCTTAACCACCAGAGCAGCACCGAGATGGTAAGAAATGCGCCGGTCAGAATGAACCAGCCGCCTTCATTAAGCGGGACGAATGGCGAAAAGCCATATTGCGGGCCGGGCGGTTCAAGCGAGAGCCAAAACAGCTGGCGGACAAACTGGATCGGATCCCAGCCAACCGAAGCCCACATATTCATCCCGATGATGAAGAATGCCAGCAAGCCAAATGCTAGCGCTCCGATGCCAGTCCACCCAAGATAGAACGGGCCGATCTGCGCATGACCGATCGTGCCGAGCCAGCGATTGATGAAAGTGATATTGAAACGCGGTTCGTGCTGTCCGTCTGGCAGTGGGATGCCGAGTTCAGGCGGATGGTTCAGTTGAACCTGTGTGAAGATGTTTTGATAAGTCGCCATGGTTCAGTCTCCCCTCACGCCCAGATCGGCAGATTGAGCCACCAGGTCCACCACTCGGGCCAACCTTTGGTCCACAAAGGACCACTGATTACGATGCAGACTGCGCTCCAGAAGCCGGCGTTAAGCGCGAGAAGCAAGCCCACGCGGTGAATGCCGAGCGTTCCAACCGAATAACCGATCAGATCCCGGAAGAAGGTGTCTTCATATTCCGGCGTTTTCACTTCGCCGCCGCGCTCTGGATTGACCGCTGACAGCACCAAGGCGCCATGTAATGCCAGGGCAAGTGTGGTCGTAAAGAAGAACGACACCGCCAGCATATGCGCCGGGTTGTAGTGGAAATGCAGGTATTGGTACCCCGTGTTGGATACCCAGTCCAAGTGGCTGAATATCCCGTAAGGAAAACCAAAATGCCAGCCACCCATGAGTACGGGCCGGATGACAACGAGCGTCACATAAGCGAAAATTGCAACCCCGAACGCAACCGGGACATGGTAACCCATTCCCAGCTTGCGGCAGATCTCAACCTCTCGCAGCGCCCATGAAACGAAAGAGATGATCGCGCAAACCGTGATGACTTGCCAGAACCCTCCTTCCTTCAACGGCGCCATTGACAATCCGTAGCTCAAATCCGGTGGTGCGATACTTATGAGCCAAGGATTCCAGGTCGGGCCTTGTGACGCAGCGTAGAATATCAACGCTGTCCCTAAGGTCGCGAAGATCGCGGTGACGACTCCGAAAAAGCCGACGTAAAATGGGCCGACCCAGAAATCGAACAGGTCCCCGCCGATCAGCGTGCCACCACGCACGCGATACTTTCGCTCAAAACTGAGGAGCGCCATAACCCAATCCTCCCCCGCCTCAAAATGGCGAGATCAATGTTTCTCGAATTCGACCTGTGAGGCGGGGCCGACCAAATTTGTCGGCCGTCGCCCTCGCACTGTCGAATGTTTATCTCTTCGCTAAGAGCCTCAGCTACTCGACCAGCTCGATGGTTGCCCGCGCATTGGGGCCATCCATCCAGTTGTAAGTGTCCGTGCTCAGCAGGATGAAGTGAATAGTGAACGCGAGCACAGCCAAGTAGACGTGAAGGCCTACCAAAACTCTGCGCGGATCATATGTTAGCCAAGTTCTCCACATGGTCTAATTCCTTATTTTATATTGAACTTTGCCGCTTGACGGCCGCCAAGCAGCTCCAGTTGGTTCAGATGCCTATCCACGGACGCCAGG
Source organism: uncultured Altererythrobacter sp. (assembly GCF_913057185.1). Taxonomy (NCBI): domain Bacteria; kingdom Pseudomonadati; phylum Pseudomonadota; class Alphaproteobacteria; order Sphingomonadales; family Erythrobacteraceae; genus Altererythrobacter; species uncultured Altererythrobacter sp. The sequence goes on along the minus strand of NZ_CAJXNK010000001.1, from coordinate 950,397 downwards.
TCCACACCAGCAGGTGCGCCACGACAGCGATCCCGGTGTGAGCGGCGAACCAAAACATAAAGAGTTTGTGGAACTCCTTAGCTTCTTCGGGGGTGAGATATGTGCTCATTCCCACATCACTCATAGCCTATTCTCCCATTTTGGGTTGTTGTGCGAGAGGCGACGTGCCTCCGTCGGTATCCGTGCGAAAATGATCGCATGGATTGCTGGGCTCGCATTGCTGCGAGCGATCTGTGTGAGCGCACTCATGCGCTGTGTCCTTCAAGCAGGGCGTCCGCCAGCCGGTCGGATGAGACCTGGGTTTCGCCTGCACGCCGCGTGGCGCGTTCAGCAGCATCGCGAAGCCGTTTGGCAGCGGAAATCCGGATCAACACGGGCTGTGCTTCGACCAGCGCGTCAAGCTTCGCTTTGGCGTCTTCGTCCCAAGCAAGCTCTTCATATTCGCGCGCCGGCGTGGCGTCGCCTGCGTCCATTTGCGTCGACAGTGGCAGGATGTGGAACAGCGCATCAAACAGCGCATTGCACACTTCCTGCACGAGATAGGTCGCCCCAGAATAGCCCATAAAGGGCGTGCCGGTATGACGGCGTATGGCAGCGCCGGGGAAGCTCGCGGGGATATAGATCCCGCGCGCGCCGCATTCGGCCATGTACATTCGTTCGTTATAAGATCCGAATACTACGAGCGGCGGATTGGTATGGATCGCTTCGCGCACAGCCTGATTGTCGGGTTTCACCCCAGCCGACCGGCTAAAGGCAAAGCTGCACGGCAGCCCCATATCGCCCTCCAGGAAGTTGCGAATGCCGCGTGCATAGGTCTCGTTCGCAACGATTCCGAAATTGGCAGTGCCGAAGAAATCTTGAGTGACCGAACGCCACAGGTCCCACAGCGGCTTGATCGTAGTGTGCTTCTCACGTTCGATAAAGGGCGCCGGGTCGAGATCCAGCTCCTCGCCAAGCGCCTCAAGAAATTTGGTAGTGCTCTCCAAACCGATTGGCGCTTGGAAATAGGGCCGCTCAAGAAGCTCACAAAGGTTCCGGCCGAACTCGCGGTAAAGACAGACATTCGCATCTGCCATGCCCAGCTTCTTGATATCGGCCAAATGGCTACCCAGCGGGAAAGCCATGTTCACTTCCGCCCCGATGCCCTCAACCAGGCGGCGAATCTCGGCGAGATCTGACGCCATATTGAACATGCCGTAGGACGGGCCAATGATATTGACCTTCGGCTTTTCGCCTTCCTTGCGCTCGCGCTGCTTCGGCATCTTCTTTGGCCCAAATTCGGTCCAAAGCCAGCTCAGCGCCCGATCAGCCGATTCCCACTGATCTTCATCGATAGTGCGCGGCAGGAAGCGCTTGAGAGTGGTGCCTTCAGGTGTAACGCCGCCGCCTATCATTTCGGAGATCGAGCCAGTCACCACCACGGATGGCAAATCCGGATCGAGCGTTTCCCATGCGCGTTTCATCGCGCCTTCTGTCCCGGTTTTGCCCAGCTCCTCTTCGCCGATGCCCGTAACGACGATCGGAAGTTCGTGGGGCGGCAAACCGTCTGTATAATGCAGGACTGAGGTGACTGGCAGGTTCTCACACCCGACTGGCCCGTCGATCACGACTTGCAAGCCTTTGATTGCGGTAAAGGCATAAATCGCGCCCCAATATCCGCCCGCGCGGTCATGATCGAGGATCAGCGTCATGTACCCACCGCCTCACTGGCCTTGCGCGCGGCGATGTTTTGCGCGGCGAATTTCTTCTTGAACAGCGGGCGGTCCTGCGGGGTGTCTTCCCACACACCTGCACTCATATCCTTGCCGACCCCTTCAAAGAAGGCAGTCATCTTCGCAAAGCGATTCTTATTGGCAATCGCGGCATTGATGACTTGCGCCAAGCTGCCTGCGCCAGCGACACCCATAAGCGGGCGCGCTGAAATCAAGTTCGTGAAATACATGGCCGGCATGCCGTGCTGTTTGGCGTGCTGTACAACCGGTGTAGTACCGATCGCCAAGTCCGGGCGATACTCGTCTACTGCTGCGATATCCTGCTCCAGGCTCGCGCGGTATTGCACTTTCACGTCTTTGGCTTCGAGCCATTGACGATCGGGTTCGGACCATGGCGTACGTGGACAGGCAGTGCCGACATAGGGCACGTCCGCGCCGCTTTCGATTAGCAGGCGCGCAACCAAGAGCTCGGAACCCTCATAGCCAGAGACTGTCACTCGGCCTTTTATGGGAGCTGCTGCCAGTGCAGCTTCGATCGCTGGAAGCGCTGCATTTTTGGCTGCGTCGATCTGGTCTTGCGCCACACCGCAAGCAGCGCCGATCGCATCCAGCCACGCGACCGTGCCATCGCGACCGACTGGCGCGGAGCCAACTACTGAACGACCCGCGGCTTCGAATTCGCGAATGCTGGCCGTGTAGAAGGGATGAATTGCAGCCACTACCGAACAGTCGAGGGCAGCGTAGAGCTCTCGCCATTCGCGGGTTGGCACGACTGGGCCCGTCGCAAGCCCCATTGGCGCAATCAACTGCGCCAGGCCGACCGGATCTGCTGGAAACATCTCTCCGAGCAAGGTCACCGTCGGCCTGTCCGAGCGCTGTTTCGGAACGGCGACAGGACCTTGCTCGGCCTCGTTGCGCGCATATTGCAGCATAGCGCCAGCGAGTACGTCCTTGGCCTCGGCATGGGTTGGAATACCGAAACCAGGTACGTCGATACCGATAATGCGCACTCCGTTGATTGCCTTGGGCAACAGCCGCAAGGGCACACCGCTGGCAGTGGGTACACAGAGATTCGTCACGACAATTGAATCGTAATTGGCAGGATCGGCCAACTCCTCGACCGCTTCCTTGATGTCTTCGAACAGCTTGCCCGTAACAAGCGTTTCGGAGTTGAACGGCACGTAACCAACCGTGCGGCGTGCGCCGTAGAAATGCGAAGTAAAAGTCAGCCCGTAAACGCAGCAGGCCGAACCGGACAGAACCGTGGCGGTGCGTTGCATGCGCAACCCGACGCGGAGCGATCCGAAGGCTGGACACATTGATTGCGGTTGATCATGTGGTCCGCGCGCCGGGTCGACCGGATAATCTGCGGCATAGCGATCCAGAATGTCGCTCTTGCCAGCTTTGCGTGCGGCTTCAAGCATGGTGTCCTTGCTGGAGCAGGCGCCAGCCGTCGGCTCCCCGCCCGATCCAAGATCAAGTTGGTCACGCGTCCGTTCTTCAGGGCGCATCGATGCGTTCAGATCAGTCAAGCGTCACACCTCATCGTAAATAACTTCGAGGCTGGGCTTCGGCTCAAAAGTGCCGCCGCGCATATCGGCCTGGGTCGCCGGAACGAGTTTGACATCGCCTCCAGTGTCTTCGGGGGAGAAGAGGCCAAGCAACCCGTCCTGGTCTAAGGGAGCAGGTTGGCGCGGCGGCGCCTTGGCAACGTTTTCAGCCAGCTGTTCAAACAGCCCACTCCATTCGCCGCCTGGCTTTCCGATGATCTGATAATTGGCGGATTTGCGGCGGATATCTTCATCTGCCGGAATTGCTGTCAGCACGGGAATGTCGACCGCCTTCGCGAAGGCTGCCGCCTCTCCAGTACCGTCGTCCTTGTTTACTATCATGCCGGCAACACCGACATTGCCACCCATCTTGCGGAAGTATTCGACCGCTTGGCAGACATTGTTTGCGACATAGAGCGATTGCAAATCGTTCGAGCCGACGACAATCACTTTCTGGCACATATCGCGTGCAATCGGCAGGCCGAAACCGCCGCAAACTACGTCGCCCAGAAAATCCAAAAGGACGTAGTCGAAACCCCATTCATGGAAGCCGAGCTTTTCCAGCAACTCGAAGCCGTGGATGATCCCGCGCCCGCCGCAGCCGCGACCGACCTCAGGTCCGCCAAGCTCCATCGCAAAGACGCCGTCACGCTGGAAGCATACGTCTTCGATAGTGACTTCTTCACCCGCAAGCTTTTTCTTCGAGGAAGTTTCAATGATGGTTGGGCAGCTCTTGCCGCCAAACAACAGGCTGGTAGTGTCAGACTTGGGGTCACATCCGATAAGCAGCACACGTTTGCCTTGCTGCGCCATCATGTAGCTGAGGTTCGACAAGGCAAAGCTCTTCCCAGAGCCCCCCTTGCCGTAAATCGCGATAACTTGCGTTTCGCTGGTCACTTCGCCTGTGTGGACGGGGTCCGGCTCCTGAGCCGCCTCATTCCTTAAGGCTTGAGTATCAAGCATTGTCATTCGTAGCTGCTCCAGTCCAACACCATCTTGAGACAGTCGATTTCAGTGAATGCTGTGGGATAAGCCGTTTCAGCTTCACTCGCGGGACGAACGTCAGTGATCAGGCCATCAAGGTTGAGAGCCCCGGTTTCGATTAGCGCTCGAGTCGAAGCCAAGTCCTCAGGGGTCCATTCAGCTGCCACGCGCAAGCGCGCCTCTGCCTGGAATGCGGGGGCGAAGCCGAAGCTAAGCCGGTCCGAATAGAATCCTGCAAGAACGATCTCGCCGCGTTTGCCCAGCCGCCCGATCAGATTGTCAAGCCCGTGAGCATAGCCGCTAACGTCATATATCGAGCTGTAGTCGTGTCGATCGTCGTCCTTGGGCGCGATACATTCGTAGCCAATTGCGCCTTCGCGGCGCTCGGCCTTGTTATCCCAAACTGTGGGAGCAGGTGCGCCTGACGCGATGGTAAGTCGGGCAAGCAAACGCCCCAGAACGCCATGGCCAATAATAAGTTCAGGTGGATCGCCAGCGGCCAGCGCGTGCAGCGCTGTAGCGGCCAGTGCCATCAGCACGCCTTTTTCGGCCAGATCTTCAGAAATGGTGAGCGCGCGCTCGGATGGGACGATTAAGCGGTTTGCGGTTCCACCAAACAATCCGCGCGCGTCAGCAAAGCAGTTCGCACCCGGTACAAACACCCATTCACCAATGCGTCCTTGGAATTCAGGCGCGGCATCGACAATGCGGCCGACAGACTCGTAACCCGGCACAAGCGGATACCCCATGCCGGGGAAACGCGGCATTTCGCCGGTCCACAAGAGCTTCTCCGTGCCACTGCTGATCCCGCTCCACACGGTTTCAACGATGACGTCTGATGAGGTCGCGGGATTCAGCGACAACTGCCTTACAGACAGCCGTTTTGGCGCATCAAGAATCACCGCGATCGCGTCCATCTTGTGGACTTCCCCTAATGGTCGCGATCAACCCTTTCGCGATAGATTTTTTCACCCACTGTCATCATAGCCTGACAGTTGAAAGTGTCAATAATGTAAGACAAGTTTACTGTCAGGCAAATGCGACAGTCAGGCTGGTGATGAGCGGCTGCCCCGTCTTGATAGCTCGAAAATCGCGGAATCCTGCGGCTCTCAGCATCTTGTATAGCTCCATCCGCGTGCGTGGGCGCCCTGATCGCATTGCCCACAGATAGAGTCCGAAATAAGCATCACCCATATTTTTTGCACCGCGGGTATCCGCCATTGGCTCCGCGATGACGAGTCGCCCGCCAGGCTTAAGCGCAGCACGAGTCGCAGCGAGAAGGCGATGTGCCTGCGCATCGTCATGATCATGCAGGATCCGGACCAGCGAGATGCAATCATAGCCTTGCGGTAGCGGATCGCAGAAGAAGTCGCCTTCATGAAACTCGAACCCGGAGTCGAGGCGGGCGCGTGCGCCTTCAACAACGCCCGGCAAATCGAAAATGCCAATCAGCATTTGCTGATGCTTTGCCGCTAAGGCACTTGCGAACGCGCCATGTCCCCCACCGACGTCGAGTACCGAGCTTACGCCATTGAAGCGATAGGACCGCAGCACTTCATCAGCGACCATGCCCTGCGAAACTGCCATCAGTTCGGAATAGGGGGCAACCATCTCAGATGGCTCTGCATCTGGATCGGCGCGTGCCGCATAGCGCCAGAATTCGGATAGTTCTGTCGGCTGTTCGCGATTCTGGCGTAGCAAAGCCATCGGATCCGCCAGATCACGATAAAGGAGCGTGTGATGCAGGATCATCGCCTGCGCGCCTTCCTGCGGAATAAGCGACGCGCCTCTCTCGCCCAGCATCCACAAACCCGGTGATACCTCTTGAGCGAGCTTCAGCGCAGCTGCTGCGCGCAGCAAACGTTCAGCAGCCCCCTTGCTCAGATCCGCTACTTGTGCCGCTTCACTCACATCGGTTGGAGCTTCGGCGAGCCGCTTTAGCAATCCGCTCTCGACCATGGCGAGAAGCGTCTGCGTGTATGTGAAACCTGCCACGAGAGCGAACAGTTCAGCCGCCTTTCGCCGCGCGAACGGACGCAAGAACCAATTCCTTGCGGCCCATTGCTGGAAGCGCGGGTTGCTCAGCACGCTGTTGCGCCAAGCGACCCAACGCTGCTTCCACAATGATGCTTGCTTGCCTTCGGAGCGAGACATAGGTGACTCCTTATGTCCATTTGATTGGACATCTGTTATGTAAAGGTCAAACACCTTTTGGGGAGCGAGGCTTGAACGCTGGGGTAGTCGTTATCGGTGCAGGCATGGGCGGTTTGGCCTGTGCAACGCTATTGGCTGCTCGCGGCGAACGCGTAACCGTCATCGAAAAAGACAGCTGGGTTGGCGGAAAAGCACGCCGAGTCTCACTCGATGGCGCGGAAATCGATGGCGGCCCGACGGTCTTCACTCTGCGTGACGTGTTCGATGGAATTTTTCGTGCCGCAGGTGCGGAGCTTGATGACTACGTCACCACTCGCCGCGCAGGAGTCCTCGCGCGCCACGCTTGGGATGACAGCGCCTATCTTGATCTTCATGCCGATCCGCAGCGCAGCGAAGAAGCGATCGGCGATTTCGCAGGCGCCGAGGCCGCAGCAGGATTTAGAGCCTTCCGTCAAGAAGCCCGCTCCATTTATGCCTCGCTTAATGACACAATGATGCGCGCGCCCAAGCCGGCTACGCCGCTGTCGCTGGTCTGGCGTATGGGGCTGAGCAATGTTGCCGGCTTCATGGGTACGCATCCTTACGTCAGCCTATGGAACGCGCTCGGCAAGCATTTTGGTGACCAACGCCTGCGTCAGCTGTTCGCGCGCTATTCGACATATTGCGGCTCATCGCCTTTCAATGCGCCTGCGACACTTATGCTGATCGCGCATGTCGAGGCTATGGGCGTGTGGTTGATCGACGGCGGGATGGCGGCGCTGGCGAAGGCGCTGCAGGATTTGAGCAAAAGCCAAGGTGCCACGTACCGGCTCGGAACGGCAGTCGAGCGGATAGATGTCACTGGTGGTCGCGCTTCTGGAGTTATCCTGGCAAATGGCGAACGCATCGCCGCAGACGCGGTGATCGCCAACGCTGATCCTGCAGCCATCGCGAGCGGACTTTTCGGCCAGAATGCTTCACGCGCAGTTTCACAATTTGGAACGAGCGAGCGCTCGCTCTCCGCCTTTGTCTGGTACGCCAAGGCGCGGGCTCAAAGCTTCCCGTTGGTGCGCCATAATGTGTTCTTTTCGCCGGATTACCCGCGCGAATTCCTCGATATCGCGGCAGGTACACCGCCGAGCGATCCAACCGCTTATGTATGCGCGCTGGACCGCGACCCAGGGCGGGGCGAAGCGCCCGGCCGCACAGAGCGTTTCCAGATAATCGTCAACGCACCCGCCAATGGCGACAACCACTGTTATACTCCCGAGGAGATCGACCAATGCACGAAAGCGATGATGCGCAGCCTGACACGTTGCGGGCTGAAGCTGGACGATCCGTTCACCCACGAAGTGGCGACGCCGAACACGTTCGAGAAGCTTTGGCCCTCAACCGGAGGAGCGCTTTATGGACGAGCCTCGCACGGATGGGCGGCATCCTTCCGCCGGCAGGGAACGCTTACGAAGATCCCTGGGCTTTATTGCGCGGGCGGCAGCACCCATCCGGGGGCGGGAGTGCCAATGGCGGCCTTGTCCGGGCAACTGGCAGCAGCGAGAGTGTTGCAAGACCTTGCTTCGATGCGGAAATCGCACCCGGTGGTTATGGGTGGTGGTATGTCGACGCCATCAGCGCAGACGGGAAGCACGGGCTGACCATCATTGCCTTCATCGGCAGCGTTTTCTCTCCTTATTATAAAAGTTCAGGGCGGCGTGAGCCGGAGAACCACTGTGCGCTCAATGTTGCGCTTTATGGGCCGCGGGCGCGCTGGGCCATGACAGAGCGGCAAAACGACGCGTTGTCCCGCGATCGTGACACGCTTATCCTTGGCCCCAGCAATGTGCGTTGGATGGACGATCACATGGAGATAGAAATCGCTGAGCGCGACAAGCGCTTATTCAATCCGTACCGCAGGCAGATACGCGGCACAGTGCGGGTCTATCCGCAAATGCTGAACTCAACCGCTTTCGCACTTGACCCGCAAGCCAAGCATATCTGGCATTGCATCTCGCCGCGCGCGCGCGTGGAAGTCGACATGCGCGAACCAGGGATAAATTGGCGCGGTGCGGGCTATCTGGATTCCAATTTTGGCAGCGAGTCGCTGGAAGAAGGGTTTCGCATTTGGCATTGGTCGCGGGCGCACATCGGTAAAGAAGCGATTGTTTGCTATGAAGGCATACGCCGCAACGGCAGCGGGTTTGCCAGTGCGCTGCGTTTTCGCGCGGACGGTACGCCGCAGGAGACTGAGCTGCCAATGGTTGCCCCGCTTCCAAATTCTGTGTGGCAGATTACTCGCAAAACGCGGTCTGATCGTGGCGACGCCAAGATTCTTACTACGTGGGAAGATACTCCGTTTTACGCACGTTCTACGCTGGCTTCTCGGTTGGACGGCGAGAAAGTTGTCGCTGTTCAGGAAAGCCTGGATATGGACCGGTTTGCTTCCGGAATTGTCCAATTCATGCTGCCCTATCGCATGCCCCGGTCGGACCGTTAATTTTCCGAGGATGAGTCCTTCTCCGCCGCTTCGCGTTCAGCGCGATCTTTCTTGAGTTCGCGATCGGTCGACCAGATCTGGTAGACACAAAATCCGATCACAAGGAAGAAAGTCATCCCGATCTCGATCAGCCCCATGTTGGGGACCACCAAGGCGCGCCACTGCTCCCACAAGCTATCGGCCATACCTATTTCGCTCCCTGGATATGCGCTTCTGCGAATTGCGCGATCACTGCTGCGGCGCGCTGAGGCGCTTCCTCATGCGCAATGTGCCCTAGATTTTCCCAAACGTCCAATCGCGCATTTGGCAGCTTGGCCGCCGCGCCTTCGACTGAACCCAAAGGCACTGCTTGATCACTGCGCCCGTGCACCAGAAGCACTGGGTTGCTGATGCCAGACAACCCCTTGGAAAAGGTGTTCAAATCCCAGTGCGCCATCATCGCAAGCGCGCCCCGCGCGTGGTGCGAATTGGCGAACAGCTTCGCATAGCACGCCAGCGATGTCGGATCGGTCTGAGAGCCAGTTGATCGCTGGAGGAAACGCTTGGGATCACCGGCAAATCTGGAAACGCCCGCGAACACCTTTGGCACAAATGGGTTGAGCAGCAGCAATCTTGCAAGGCCCGGGAATATCTGTGCTGCCGCACCCGGGAAAGGCGTAAGTGCAGGGCTGAACCCAATGACTGGTGTACTCTCGTTCACTACACCTGTTCGCGCCAATTCGAGCGCGATCGCCGCACCGGCGGAATGCCCAACCAGTCCAGCCGGCTTTGCATCAAGCGTATCGATTAGAGCCGCGAGCGAGCGCACCATTCCTGCCAGGCTGGCTCTGCTGCTCACCGGTTCGCCGCCAGTGAAGCCATGTAGAGGCAAGTCGGGGGCAACTACGGTGTAGTGGGAGGCCAACCGCGGTATGATAGCATGCCAGCTGTGTGTAGAACCTCCAGTCCCATGCAGCAGAAGCAGAACTGGCCCCTCACCCATTTGCTGGACATGGAAACGCAGACCGTCAGCATAAATGAAACGGCTATGCTCGCGATTTGGCCAGCTTCGTCCCTCACGCTCCCAGTTGAGCGCACTCATCGTACGAGCTGCGGGCCAGGCTGCGCGGCATTGACCGCACGCTCAAGCGCGGCCGCATCCGCCGTGGGAAGCGGTAGATAACGCGCCTGCATGGCTTGTGCGAGCTCCGCTGCTTCAGCGCGCGGGCGAGGTGAAATATCGATCACGATGCTGTCGATGCCGCGTAGGGCCAATGCCCGTGCAGCTGCGTGCGCGTTTTCCTTTGCTTGCGCGCGACCAGGTGTGCCATCTGCGGCAATATTGGCGCTGCCATCAGTCAAGCACACGAGGAACGGCGTACGCCCGCGTGAGGAAATTGCTTCAGCCATTTGTAGCCCAAGCTGTAATCCCGACGCGAGCGGTGTTCCGCCACCTCCTGGCAATTCGGACAAAGCTCTGCGCGCCCTGGTAAGCGAGCGCGTTGGCGGCAACAGCATTTCCGCACCCTCACCGCGAAACGCGATCAGCGCGACCTCACTGCGTTTGACATAGGCTTGCGCGAGAATACGCTCGACCGCCCCCTTGGCCTCTGCAAGCCGCGCAACGGCGGCAGAGCCCGATGCATCAACGCAAAAGATTGTGACAGAGCCCGCGCGTTCTTCAAATCGCCGGATCCGCAGGTCGTCCTTCTCGACAAACAGCGCTGTTGGGGAGTCATCCCCAAGTTCATGCCGCCGCAACGGCTGCCATGGTGCTGCTGCACGCAGGCTGTCGATCAGCGCCAACCGTGCCCCGCCACGCGGGATACCGGGCCGTGCGCCCAGCGGTTTGCCGCGCAGCTTGGACTTACTGCGTTTGCCGCTTGTGCCGCCTCCAGCGCTGCGCCGTAATTTGCCCGCTGCGATTTTCGCCAAAACATCCGGCGGGATCGATGCGAGCGCGGCTTCGATCAGCATTTCTTCAGGCGGTAGCTCGCTCGGCTGCTCTCGGTCGTTGTTACCCGGATCATCGGCTCTATCTGGCGGCGGGGCAGGCTCACTTTCCTGAAGCTGCTCCTGCGGCAATTGCGTTGCGCGCGGGGCTAGTACCAATGACACTGCCGCGCTCAAATCTTCATGTCGCACTTTCTTGCGGCGATGGAGCGCAGCATGCGCTCGCGCCGCTGTCAGCGCAAACAGCAGTGGACGCACAGAACCGATCCCCAGCGCGACAGACACTGCTGCCAGCGCTGCCAGCTGTTCATCTTCCAATTCAGCAACATGACTAATCGAAAGCGGTTTGGGCACGATCTTGTCATGATCCAACGAGGCTGCGCGCGACAAATCGCACTTGAACGCCACCCGATCCAGCAAGGCATCAGCTGGCCCTTCATCGGATTCGCGGCCATCATCAAGCGCCACCAGCGCGATGTCCTTGTCATCAAGCGTTTGCGCCAATCGCCCGGCGGTCGCCTCTCGAAGCCGCTCAGCCATCGGCACCACTACCACGCCACCGCGCACCTCGCTGAGCAATCCAGCGCGTTCTACCGCTCTGCCCTCGGCTAAGCTTGCAGCGATATCCACACCGCCGAGCAGGCCTTCATCGTCGATATTGGCTGGCAAACGCCGCGAAGGCGACGTTTCGGGCAATGCAACTTTCAGATAGCCAAGCACCAAGTCGCGCGCCGGCCCTCCCCCCCGCAAGCAAATCCCGCCAAGCTTTTGAGGAGCGATTGCCAGCAGGCGAACTGCGAGCAGCGCGTCGGCCAAGGGGTCGAGATCGGACTCCGGCGCGGGCGCGCCGCGCGTCATCCGAACAGCTCTGCCACCGCGCGTTCGATGCGAACTGTCGAACCTGTTTCATCGAGCACATCGCGGCGCAAGCGGTGCCGCAGCGCCAATGGGGCAACTTCAAGCATATGCTCGCGTTTGACCTTGCGCGCGCCGCTCAGCGCAGCAAAAGCGCGGGTGGCCCGCATCAACGTCAGTTCTCCGCGCAAGCCGTCAACGCCGACCATCATGCAAAGATGAGCCGCATCGGCGAGCACATCATCCGGCACATCTATTGTCTGCACGCGCTTTTGCCCGCGCGCGATCTGCTTGATGATCTTGTCGTCTTCGGCTTGCCATGCTTTGGCAAAGCCTTCAGGATCGCGTTCCTGCGCGCCGCAGCGTCGCATGATCTCGACGCGTTCCTCGATTTCGCTGGGCGTGCGTACGTCAACGGAAAGTCCGAAGCGATCAAGCAGTTGCGGGCGCAATTCGCCTTCTTCCGGGTTTCCGCTTCCGATCAACACGAACCTGGCGCGGTGGCGCACGGACAGCCCTTCGCGCTCGACCACATTCTCACCTGACGCCGCCACATCGAGCAGCAGATCAACGAGATGGTCCTCAAGCAGATTGATCTCGTCAATATAAAGGAAACCGCGATGCGCCTTGGCCAGCAGGCCCGGCTCGAACGCTTTTTCACCCTTGCGCAGCGCTTTCTCCAAGTCGAGCGAGCCCACAACCCGGTCTTCAGTCGCACCCAAGGGCAGATCAACGAAAGGCAAAGGTCGTTTTACTTTGCGCTTCGATGTGCAGGGATCGGGGCAAGTGCCGGCTTGATCAGGTGTACAGCCGTACCGGCATCCCTCCACCACCAGCATCGGCGGAAGCAGCGCAGCCAGCGCGCGGCTGGCCGTCGATTTGCCCGTGCCGCGATCACCGAAAACCATTACGCCGCCGATCGTAGGATCGACCGAAGCAATCAGCAGCGCGAGCTTCATCTCGCTCTGACCGACAATCGCTGAGAAAGGAAAACGCGCCATGTGTCCACAAGTCTGGACAAATTCCCGCTTCAGGACAAGTAATTAGTGCTCAATCGTGTTTTGCGCGGTTTGCGAATAGGCGTTTGCGTAGCATGCGCATCCCGATCCAGATGCCGGCGACGACCGGGATCACCAGGGCAGCCAGCACCCAGTTCTTCTCCAAGCCGTATCGATCAAGCGGCAGGCCACCAAGCAAATAACCGACCAATCCGATCAGGTAATAGCTCAGCGCCACGACCGAGAAACCTTCAACCAACTGCTGCAGCCTGACTTGCATCCGCGTGCTCTGATCCATCGAGTGGAGCAGTTGCGCATTCTGGTTCTCAATCCGCGTCTCGATCCTTGCGCGCAAGAGAGATGCCAATTGCGCAGCGCGAAGAGCCAATTGGCGAACCCGCGCTGTGGTGGCTTTGCACGTGTTCATCGCGGGGAAAAATCGCCGCTGGGTAAAGTCCGCCAGCGAAGCATAACCGGGAATGGGACGCAGATCGACTTGTACCAACCGGTCTTTGACCAATTGTGCGTATGCGCGGGTTGCGTCCATCCGGAATGAAATAGAGGTTTCAATTGCCGCTAGCTCCAAAGAGAGCTTGGACAAAATATCCATCAGCTGGTCATCGGTTTCGTCGCGATTATCGATTCGCGCTGCGAGATCGCGCAAACGCGCCTCGGCTTCATCAAGCTTTGGCCAGCATTCGCGCGCAATTGGAAGTCCTAGAAGTGCGCGATTGCGATAATTGCCTAGTTCCTGCAAGCGCTGGACCTGGCGTGTGATGTCAGCAGGGTCCGCGCCATTGGCGGCAACCAACAAACGCCCGAAGCCATCGTCCTGAATACGAAAGTCCGACCACATGCGGATCTGACCGCCCAAATGACAGGAAACAAGCTCCGCACGCTCCAGATCGACTTTCGGTAAAACTGCTTCGACATGCTGATCGCTTCCTGCAACCCAGATGCGCGTGCAACGTACAATCTGACCCGGTAGCTGGCTTACCCAATCGAGCGCTGCTGCCAGTTCGGAATGTGATAGTGGATCCAGAAACGCCTGCGCATGAGAATTCGCCGCGAACAGAGAGAGGCTAGTTCCTTCGCTGTGCCGCTCCCATACGAATTTCACATGTTCGCCCAGCCGGCCCGCTCGATAGGCCGGATTGCCAACCGGATCGTCAGACTTGGCTTTGGCTTCGATCACAGAAAGCTCTGCTGCGCGTTCATCATCGTCAACGATCAAGACCCATTGGACGATCACACAAGGCACCTCAAGCACCGGCCAGCGACGCAGATGCATCTCGCCTACAGCTTTCTTGCGCAGTTCATGATCACGCATAGATGTCCTTTCTCGCTAACCGAATGCTCTCGCCAGTCGCAGGTTAGCCTGACGGTACTCTCCCAAAACACTTATTTTGAGCCTGCATGCCTCGGGAAACCTTCACATGTTGAAACCTTGCAAGGGGTTGCTGGGTTCCCGTACAATTGGTTTGACCCATCCTACAACAACTTCTGCTCATACTTCGATGGGTCAGCGCACAAAAATTTTGCCAGTAACCGTCTGGCCCGCGTCACGGATGTGCGAACATCTCCCATGTCATTTGCCATCGACGACAATAAAATGGAATATGACTACTTCGGTAAGATATTCCAGTAACACACCCCGACACCAGTTCTATAAGTTGGCCTATCTCGTAGGGTCGAAAAATTCAACATCTCTACAATGCCCATCAAAATTCGTGATGAAATCTCCGTAAGAGCTAGAGTAGTGTAATGTCTTAGTGTTATTTGAAATAATGACGCTAACTTTTTCATATTGATTATTATCTTCAAACTGAATGAGATAAATACTTTCCCAAATGGATTCCGGTTCTTTATCTTTATCGATGATTAGGTTCTTTATTGTTCTGGAGCCAAAACCTAAATCCGTTATGTCCCCCAGCATTAGCATATGAACATACGCTCCATCACCCAGCAAAGTGTCGAAGCGGCTTACAGCAATGCCAAATACCGCACCCTCTGCCCTCTCGACCTCGTTACCTTCTACATCGGTTACCCTCTTAGTGCCCCTGCAGACCTGATGGAGTTGATATTCAGCAGTAGTCAAATTGAGATAGAGTAAACTCAAGCCTATCACCAAAAAAAAGCAAAAAACAAACCTTTCGGTTTAAACTTTCTCATGATAATAAATCCCTTTTATCGAAAAGAATCAATCAATAGGCAAATATCAATTTTAAAAACGTCAGATATTTATTTTGAGAATATGTAGATAATAAAGATAGATATCAGTACGCCTACCTAATTGTTACATGGCAAGAGCCGATGAGCTGATACGGTGCTACTGACCTACATTTTATTGATCTCACTACGGACTCTCACTTGTTTTATTCTGATGGTGCTGGAGGCTGCTGAATCTAACTACACCGCCATTCATCCAACGCTGAAGGTCCAAATGCTCCTGTTCAGTATAAGGCGGCTCATGAAAGGCGGACCCGTCCTTTGTATATACTTTAACCACGGGTCGGCTCCTTATCGTTATCTTTGTTGAGGGCGGGAACAGGTTTGCGTGGATGTCGCAGGCTACTAAAAGCCACCACCCCTCCGTTAGAGCGGCGCGCGCCCTCGAGGATCTCCTCTTCCGTGTAGGGCGGCTCCTTGTACGGATTGCCCTTGGCAGTGTATTTAGTCACCATGTGTGCTCCAATGCATTGCATCGAAAGCTCACGCGAAACGGATATTGCCGGATAAGCCCTAGTGGTTGCTGCCCGGCCACATCCCCTTTTCGGGTGACCACCTTGCCCGGGCTGGGCAGGTTGGCGAGGACTTCATATCCTACTCTTGATGCTTGCAACTATATAGCATTAATGTCGTAATATAGCAAATTGCTACGGAGTTGGGTTGTGAGCTCAAAGCTAAAAAGCAGGTTCCGCAATTTGGTTTGTGGGTGCGTCGCATCCATAGCAGCAACCCTTTTGCTTTGGGTGGCCATGGCTTTTTATTTCTATGAGGAAATATATTATTCTTGCGAAGTGCAGCCGGAAGGTAGCGCTGACCCAGATCCGCTAATACCACTTAATTTTGCAATCGAGTTTACGTACATGAACCCACACCGGCCTTGGGAAAAAGAGGTGTGGTACGTGGACAATGACATAGCAGGTATCGCTGGGCATCGCGGCCATTGGCTTGAATCTGCATTATCAGATCGCACAAAGTTCTATGGCCGGCACACCAAAGGTTACAACGAACTGACCGGTAAACCTGGCAATGACGAAATTATCTTTAATCGTCTAACCGGAGAGCTAACAATCTTTGAACCGGACGATTTTCTCGATCTAAGTGTCAAGGCGCGATGCTCTGAGATAGAAGGCGCTCATTAGTCAAGGACAGCGCAAATCGACTGAAGACCACGTAGGCGCCATGCTCGCCGAAGCTACCCGCCTGCACAAAGAAGCGCTCACTTACCTAGATAAGCCGAAGGCTGATCCCCTGCCGCAGCTACGCGAAGCAGAAAGGCTCTTGAACGAAGCCGAGATACTCGCCGCAGACGCCGCTTCCTACGTAGACGCAAATAAGATGGATACTGCCTTGGCCGAACTACACCGCCAACAGGGTGCAGTCAGGGCTATGATAGTCCGATTGGAGGCCGCCAAGGGCCGGCCGCACGGTTGGTCGGGTATTTAGTGCCGATTGTGGTTTTGGTATTGATGGCTATCGTAGCTGCATGATCCGAGATTCTTATTACTCCGCTCCAGTCGGAGCTTTTTTAACGTCAAGCAATGATGCTGTTCTTGGTGAGCTAACACGTGCGCATCATCACGCTCTTGAGCACCAGCAGAGAGACGCATGGCTAGCCCAGATAGATTTTCTGAAAGACCAGTTGGCTGGCGTTTACGAAGGACACCTCTTCCTAGAATTTTCGATACCGCGCATGGGAAAGCGAGCAGACGCAGTCCTGCTCTTGAATGGCCTAGTTTACGTTGTTGAATTCAAGGTGCACGCTGTCGCGTATGACCGCTATGCGATAGACCAAGTCCACGATTATGCTCTCGACCTAAAAAACTTCCATCTTGGCAGCCACAGTCTTCCGATTGTTCCTATCCTATGCGCCACAGATGCGACCGATAGGCCCTTAAGCGACCTTATTTGGGCCGATGATGGCGTTTGCCAACCAGTGCTCGTGGGCAAAAGGGGATTGGATCGGGCGCTCGATATCAAGCCAGAGAACTTTTATGCCGCCGATGTGGACGTGAATTGGTGGCGGACGGCAGGCTATAGACCCACTCCAACAATTATCGAAGCTGCTGAGGCTTTATATCGAAGCCACGCAGTCGAAGAAATATCGAGGTCAGACGCGGGTGCAAAGAACCTTCAAAGCACCTCAGACAAGATTGCCGAAATCATCGATCAATCGAAACGGTCATCAAACAAATCCATTTGTTTTATCACTGGCGTGCCCGGCGCGGGTAAGACGCTAGCTGGATTGAATATCGCAGCGAAACGCGCCGAGGGTCACGAAGAGGAGCATGCCGTTTTCCTGTCTGGCAATGGCCCCTTGGTTGATGTTTTGCGCGAAGCGCTAGCCCGAGATCAGGTAGCCAGAGAGTGCGTTAGGAAGTCCGACGCACTTCGTTCGGTTCGCCGCTTTGTCCAAAATATCCATCACTTCCGAGATCACTACCTCAGCAGCAATGAGAAGCCGTTTGAAAAAGTTGTTGTCTTCGATGAAGCGCAACGCGCATGGACTAAAGAACAGGCATCCAAGTTTATGCAAACCAAGCGAGGGCATGCCGACTTCGCGATGTCTGAACCCGAATTTCTCATCAGTGTCATGGACCGGCATACTGATTGGTGCACGATCATTTGTTTGATTGGCGGAGGGCAGGAAATAAATACCGGCGAAGCGGGGCTATCAGAATGGCTTAGTGCTTTGCGCGAGCGCTTTCCCGACTGGAATGTTCACGCATCCTCTTTGCTCGAAGATCGCCACTATACCGTCGATGACGAAGCGTCACGGTTGCTTCAGTCCCCAACGATCGAAAAACACCCAGAACTACACCTTTCTGTTTCGATGCGGTCATTCCGTGCCGAGAAACTCTCGGCTTTTGTCGGGCACTTTCTGGATGGCGATGCGGATCAGGCCCGGACTGCGCTCTCAGATTTGAATGACCGATATCCCATAGCGGTGACTAGAAATCTTGAAGTCGCGCGCAATTGGCTAAGGAATCATGCTCGAGGCACTGAACGTTTTGGGCTGATTGCATCATCGGGAGGCTATCGCCTAAGGCCGGAAGGCATCCACGTTAAGGCCAAAATTGACCCTGCGAGTTGGTTCTTGAATGATCGTTTCGACGTTCGCTCTTCTTACTACGTTGAGGAGGTAGCCACCCAATTCGATGTGCAGGGCTTAGAACTAGATTGGGCCGGCGTCTGTTGGGATGCCGATTTGAGGCGGGCGAACGGTCAATGGGCGCACTATTCCTTCAAAGGAACGAAGTGGCAAAACGTAAATGACGCTACAAAGCAGGTTTATCTCCTGAACGCTTACCGGGTTCTCTTGACGCGAGCACGCCAAGGCATCGTTATCTTTGTGCCAAATGGGGAATTGCGGGACCATACGAGGCCACCATCGTTTTACGATGGAGTATACGATTACATGCTAGCTTGCGGCATCAGCCCAGCCTGACCCTTTTTATATCTTTCCCACGAGGTGCCGAGCAATGGGAATGTCGGCTGGCGCCAGTTGATAACCGGTCAAGTCAGCCACATTCACCCACTCGGCTCTGTCATGAACAGTGAGCGTCAAGTCCTCTGATTCCAGTCTTACCTCTACAGCGATCAACTCAATGTGCCGGTGGACAGATCTAGTCAGTTCAGCTCCCGGAATGGCTATAACGGACAACTCCTCAGCCAATTCCCGAACAATGCACTGTTGGGCTGTTTCAGCACTGTCTAGTTTACCGCCCGGGAATTCCCAGAACCCCGCGAGCTTCTCTCCGGACGCTCGTCTTGCAATCAAAACCTTGCCATCCTTGATTGCAACGGCCGCAGCAACCTTGATTGTTTGGTGCACAACCACCTCGAACTAATCCTCATCCTCGGTTTCAGCAAACCTATGGACGCGTTCCGCAAGGGTCTCGTCGTTCTTCATCCAGTATGTCCAGCCGTTCGCTTGTTTCCATTTATACCCGTCGCGGTGGAGCAGCACGAGGGCGGCCCGGCTTACGCTCATAACTTCGCCTTCAAACTCAATCTTTTTATCGGCGACCACGGTGGCAGTTATACTATCATCTCTGGCGTAAGTTAGAACGTCACCGACGTTCACGTGAGCATCTGCAAAGCTATAGCTTTTCCGCTTAGCCACGGAGCGCTCGAGGGCTTCAATGCCCTCCTGATCCGCTGCTACATCCTCTTTGGGCGTTACGTCTCTGCCGCCAGTAAGTTTTAGGGCTGCGATGACCCGCTGGGCCTCTATCTCGAAGAATTCTCGGTTGCTGCGAACTCGCACGTCGGCAAATGCCATATGGACTAAGCGTTCAGCCTGAACTTCATCATTCACCTCAATTGCAAATTCGCAACGAAATGGGAGAGGCACGCTGGTGTTGTCGAGTTGGCGGAGCCGCTGCTCCAGATCAACTGTTCTTCCAACTTTCACGTAGCCTTCGAAGGCTGGATTACTGAGCACATAAACAATCGGCATACGGACCCAAATACATTTTTTGACGTTATTCCAACGCCTGCTTCTCAGCTTGTTTAAACATGGCTAGCGCAGAGACGTACAAGCCTCTCCTAATTATTCACCGCAGCTTTCATTCTCGCGCCTCGAGCTTTGAGAAAGCCCATCGTTCTCTCAGCGTATGCACGGTATTCATCACCACTAACAGGAAAAGGTGTTCTTTGGAAATTGTCGAAGGCCAGCAGAAATTTTACTTCGCTCGCATCTTGGCTGACCAAATCTTGCAGGTGAAAGAACTCAGTGTAATCTCGAAAGCTTCGGAAAATTTCGAAAAAATACCCGTAACGTTGCAGCACTTCCGACAGGGGGCTTTCTTGTTGAGCATAGTGGCGGCGGATGCATTCGAGCGTTAGGTCAAATCTGTCACCAATTTTACGATTGCATCCTCTGGCACCGTTGATTGTCATCTTATTATCAATCCGGTTTCCTGGAAAAACTATGAACCCGCCAATCCTATAGGCTTGGCTCTGAACCTCTTTCGGTAGACTCTTTGGAACCTGCTCAAGAACAGCTGCCATACGTTTAATGTTAAGATATGAAGGCATCATGCTATCGCTAGACAGATAAAATTCACCAATGCTGGATTGGTGAAAGAGGTAACCCTTTGCCTTTGATATCTTTAATTCGAAACTGGCACCGTCAGGAAGTGGCTTGCTCCAAAGGCGCCTATGGTATTCTCTCAGTGTCGAACTGAATTTGTCAGGATCTTTGCCTGGCGGAGTATCTGAGCGGACGTCAAAGCTAATGTCTATCATCGACCTAAAAATCTCTCTCCAGCCAGAAGCGCGCGATCAACGGTAGCGCTTATACCCCTTCCACTTTGCGTCCTCGGGGAAATCCCAATCAAAACCCCCAACGCGATTACTCCGCATGCTATAGTAGAGCATGCCGTTGCCAAACATCCTCTCCGGTAAAACAACCCGTTGCAAGGCCAAATGCAAAGCGAGGGGTGACCGATGCCGCAACCCAGCCGCCTACGGCATGACCACGTGCAGGTACCACGGGGCTAGAAAGCCAGAGACGATCAGGAAGGGTGCAAGCCATCCGCAGTATAGACATGGACAAGAAACGCTCGCGGCTAAGGCCGAAAGAAGCAAGGTACTTGCAGAACTGCGAGAAATTGAGGCACTATCATTCGCATACGGGCTAGTGCCCGCAGGGACGCCGCGATGGCGGGGTAGGAAGCCAAAGTGTAGGTGAGGGTGATTTGAGGCGATTTATAATTGCAATATTTTTGAGCCTAATTTTGTCTGCCTGCGGGCAAACCACACAGGAAGAGTGTCGCGCAGACAGTGCTCGCGAAGCGGCCACACCTGAGGCCTTGGAGGTTCTGGTCACAGAGTGTGTGAGAAAGTACCCAGCTGTACAGCTCTCCGATGGGACATTTTTGTTAAACGTACCGGATTTGGGTCATAGCGTAGAGGTATCCGGAGCCACCCCAACTGATGAAGATCGCGAGATGATTGCCGCGCTGATTGAGGAAAAGCGGACACGCGACGCAGAGATGGCCAGGGAGAGGTTTGAGATGGCCAGGGAGAGGTTTCAGCGTATATCCGAAGCTAACAGTCAACTGAGGATTATCGATCTCGGGATAACATGTCAGTCATATTGCGTTGGCCATAATGCTCATTTTACAATTGAAAACGGTTCAAACAGCCAGATTGAGCAAGTGGCAATACAGTATGAGCTCGGAGCAAATGTAAGCTGCCAAGGAAATTACAGCAAAAGGGTTGTGCAAAACATAACCATACCTCCAGGGGAGATAGGTAGCGCCGAGTTTGAACTTCCTTATATGGATTACCAAGGGCGACGGCATTGCATTAAATTGGATGTTACTGAAGTTTGGTAGGCCCTAAAGCATTGAGCATGGTGAACGATCCCAGAGATCACCCTCCGGACATCGAACGAGCAAAATAGTAAGTAAGAGGAAGCGTGGGTCCCATTTCTGAGATTTGGGGGGTACCCCCTTTCAATTATTACCCTGTCAGATCTTTAAGGGGGTGGGGGTGTCGATTCAATAAGCAGACCGGACGGTGGCTGGTTGCGCTATCGATAAATCTTTTAGGGAACGGTTTTGGTAACCAGCGCCCATTTCACCAAAAAGACCATATAAAACAATAAGAAATGGCGGAGAGACAGGGATTCGAACCCTGGGTACTCGTGAAAGCACAACGGTTTTCGAGACCGCCCCGTTCGACCACTCCGGCATCTCTCCGCATTCTTGTCTGCACGCGGTTGACGCGGACGAGCCGCGCGTAAAGCGTCGTCATATCCAGCCTGCGACAAGAAGCGCGCCAGTTAGCTGACCCCCCTGCCCTTGCCAAGCACAAATTCGCCGCAAAACTGGGGACGGTTTGCCGATGCGCCCTTGTCTCCCGCGACCTATCACCCATATCCTCGGTCATTATGGAGAGAGCTGTGTTCTTTTCCAGCCAAGCTGGACGTACCATCGAGGCCCCGCGTCACGTCAAGTCGCGCTTCGGGATTGGCGATGTTGTGCGCCACCGGATGTTCGATTTTCGCGGTGTGATCTTCGATGTTGATCCGGTCTTTGCCAATAGCGAAGAATGGTACCAGGCTATCCCTGAGGACATCCGCCCAAGCCGCGAGCAACCATTTTATCACTTGCTGGCTGAGAATAACGACAGTTCCTACGTCGCCTATGTCAGCCAGCAGAACCTGCTTACCGATGCAAGCAGCGGACCGATTGATCATCCGCAAATCGCGCAATTGTTCGAACAGTTCGACGGCAAACGGTATCGCATGCGCCGAGCGCTGACCCACTAATGCGTCTAGCCACGGTCAACGGCGCATTTGACATTAGTATCACACATACCTGCTAGAACGTCCGGCATGGACAGAATGACCATGATATCAGCTGTCGACGAGCCTGCCCTTTAGTCCTTGAGTTTCCAGCCGGAACGCAAGACCAGATAAACGATGATGGCAAGAGCAAGGTTTAGTACCCCAAGCGCAACCGCCGCCTGAACAACCGCGTCGGCACCCTCGCCGATATCGCTTTCTCCTAAGAAGCCGTAGCGGAAGCCAGAGATCACATAGAAGAACGGGTTTGCCCGGCTGACAGCCTGAAACGCCGGCGCAAGGTTGTCGATTACATAGAATGTACCGGAAAGCAGCGAGAGGGGTGCAACTACGAAATTGGTAATGGCCGCGTTGTGATCAAACTTTTCCGACCAGATCGACGTTGCCAATCCCATGAGCGACAGCATGATCGCGCCCATCAGGCCAAACCATATCACGGCCCATACATGCGCTATGGACAGCGAAACTCCCGGCCACAGCGCCATCGCCAGCGCAACCGTGCTGCCCACCATCACCGCGCGGGTCGCAGCTGCGCCGATAATACCTGCCATCAGCTCTCCATGCGAAAGCGGCGGCATGAGCAAATCCATGATTGTTCCCTGGATCTTGCCAGCGAGCAGCGAGAAGGACGAGTTTGCAAAAGCATTTTGCATCATGCCCATCATGATCAAGCCTGGCGCGACAAAGCTGGCGAATGGCGCGCCCAGCACTTCGCGTCCGCCACGCCCTAAAGCGACCGTGAAGATGATCAAGAACAGCAGTGTCGTGACGGCCGGGCCCCAAATTGTCTGCGTGTGCACCTTGAGAAACCGCCGAACCTCCTTAATATAGAGACTCCACAAGCCGACGCGGTTGACGCCGGAGATTACCGGCACGCCGCGCGGCGTAAAACGGGTCCCTTCGCCCGAATTTGTCTTGTCGAGGGGTGCCTCCGATTTCGGACGGGCAGGAGGTGCTTGATCGGCCATGCAGGCGCGCCTAGTGCGATGGAGCGGCTGTGACAAGTCACACAGTAAGATTCGTTGTGCTGTTTGCTGATCGAAAACGGGCAACCAGCGCGGGACACAGGAACTGGAATTTAGATGAGTTGGACTGACGAGCGTATCGCTACGCTAAAGAAAATGTGGGAAGGCGGATCAACCGCTAGCCAGATCGCTGAAGAGCTTGGGGGAGTGAGCCGTAATGCCGTAATCGGCAAGGCGCATCGGTTAGGTCTGAAATCACGCCCTTCCCCGGTGAAAGCAGGCGAGAAGAAGAAGAAAGCTCCGGCTAAGAAGCCCGTGCCAAAGACCGCCATCAAGAAGACCGCGGCCAAGCCAGTAGCAAAACCGACAGAAAAGCCGGCTGACAAGCCGGTAACTGCACAGGCATCGGGTGCGAGTATCCCGTCGCAACCAATTCCTAACAAGACGCCTGATCTGCCTAAGATCGTATCAGTCGGCCCTGGTGGCTTCTTGCGTCAGGGGCCGGGCGATCAGCAAGCGCCGATCCCGCCTGCTCCGCCGCGTCGATTGGTGCCCGCGAAACCGAGCCCGGCAATCGCGGACAAAACGAGCTTGCTCGATCTGACCGAGAAGGTTTGCCGCTGGCCTATGGGTCACCCTGGTGAGCCTGACTTCCACTTCTGCGGCGAAACAGTGAACCCGGGATATCCCTATTGCGTTGAGCATTGCGGGCGCGCCTATCAGGCACAGCTGCCGCGCGGCGCGCGCAGACCCCCTCCACCGCTTCCCTTCGGTGGCCCCCGCGTAAGGTAGGTCGGGCGCGCTGAGCAAAGACTTTCGAGGCCCGGTTGTCCCTGTGGATCGCCGGGCCTTTTCAAATCTCACGGAGCATTCGCATGGCCATTACCCCTTACGACGCCTTCGTCCAAAGCTGTCAGCAGATTTTGAGTGGGCTCTCAGGCTTGATCGCCAAAGGCGAGGCGCATGTGAAGGAGAATGGGCTTTCGGATAACGACCTGATCGGCGCGAAGCTTGCAGAGACGATATGGACACTGCCGCGGCATGTCCGCGCATGCTCGATGCATTCAGCCTGCACCTTTGACCAAATGCCAACGGGCGAATTTACGGCAGATTTCACGATCGTACCGGATAGTTGGCAGTCATACGCGCAATGATTGCGGATGCGCAAAGCAAGCTGGCAGCGTTCTGAGCACACGCTTCTCTTAAGCAATCGAGTATGACAGCAGCCCTCTAGCAGGCTCCGAGCAAACCGACACGCTTAGCCGGGTGACTCTAATCTACGACTTTTGACCTTCAGCGCTGTCTAGGGCGGGCGAACCAGATCGTGTGCCGCGGGCCCTTATTGTTAGGCCGGGCGCGGAAGAAGCGTTCTTCAACATCAAATCCGGCATCGCGCAGTTTTCTGGTGAAGCGGTGGTCTGATGCTGCAGACCATATCGCGAGTATGCCACCCGGCTTTAGGGCATCCCGCGATTTTCCCAGCCCCGTGGGTGAATAGAGGCGGTTGTTTTCCTCGCGGACAATACCATCGGGTCCGTTATCGACATCGAGAAGAATGGCATCGAATTTGTCGCAAGTGCCGTCATTTGCATCGTCGATCAGGGCCGCGACATCGCAAATCTTCAGGTCCATTCGCGGATCTTCCAGACAGCCACCCGTCAGTTCTGCCATCGGACCCTGCGCCCATTCGACAATTTCCGGTACAAGTTCTGCTACGACCGCCTGACCGTTGGAGCCCATGCGCGCCAGCGCGGCCCGCAAGGTGAAACCCATGCCGTAGCCGCCTATCAATATTCGCGGCGCGTCATTCCCAACGCGCTCCATGGTCTGCACTGCCAGCTGCTCTTCGCTGAACTGCATACGCGTGCCCATCAGCTCGTTCCGCCCGAGCATGATGATGAAATCGCGGCCATGGCTAACGAGCGACAGCTCGTCGCCATCGGGTATCTGCGCTGTGGCCAGGGTCTCACGCGGAAGCATCAGGCTGAATACCCCCGCTTTTTGAGATTGTGACCAACCTTAACGATCGAATCGAGCGCTGGGATCGATCCGCCGCCCAGTTCAGTCAGCGAATACTCAACCGATGGCGGCGAGGTGTCGCAAACCTTGCGAGTGATGACGCCTCGCTGCTCAAGCTCGCGCAGCCGTGCCGGCAACACCTTGCCGCTGACAGGGGAAATAACATCCATCAATTCGCTGAAGCGGCGTGGCCCGGCCCGCAGGCACCACACCACATTGGGTGCCCATGTACCGGCAATAACCGCCATGCATTCGGTTAACGCGCAAGGTTCGGGCGGCTTTGGGCTGTGATTTATGCGACGCTTGAGCATGATCTTCCAATCGACGTGTTTCGCGAGGTTACCCATGGGTAACCTAGAAATCCAGTTACCAATAGAAAGTAGGTGGCATTGGGAAAGTGAGAGTAATAGCTGGGCGGCGTCTTGATTGCGTTTTATGCCATATCAATCACATTTATCGGCCCACGTTTCGGCATGGGCAATGCGATCTTCTTCGTCTTGCTTGGCCAGATCATCAGCGCAGTCATCATCGATCATTTCGGCCTGATGGGCGTACCAGTTGCACGAATTGATCTAATAGGCATCGCGGGAATCACG
The DNA here is from genome assembly GCF_913057185.1 of uncultured Altererythrobacter sp. Classification (NCBI taxonomy): domain Bacteria; kingdom Pseudomonadati; phylum Pseudomonadota; class Alphaproteobacteria; order Sphingomonadales; family Erythrobacteraceae; genus Altererythrobacter; species uncultured Altererythrobacter sp. The sequence goes on along the minus strand of NZ_CAJXNK010000001.1, from coordinate 924,615 downwards.
CTGATGGTTGTCTGGGTGCTACTCGCCAGAAGGTAGCCGGCAGACCTGCTCAAAAAAGAAGGCCCGCCATGATCTCTCCGGCGGGCCTCATCATTTCAATTGAAAAGAGCTTAGTCTTTAAGGAAGTCCGGCACGTGGGCAGAGCCGTCATCGCCGCCGCCCTTGTGGCCATCATCACGGCCACCGCGACGACCGCCACCACGGCCACGACCGCCGCCGCGATCATTCCTCGGACCACGGCGATCGCCACGATCACCGCGAGGCTTGCTTTCGCGTGGAGGACGTGTGTCTTCCAGCTCTTCACCGGTTTCCTGGTCGACGACACGCATCGACAAGCGAACCTTGCCACGCTGGTCGATCTCGAGGACCTTGACCTTTACTTCCTGGCCTTCTGAAACAACGTCAGTTGGCTTCTCGACGCGCTCGTTCTTCATTTCGCTGACATGGACGAGACCGTCCTTGCCACCCATGAAGTTCACGAATGCACCGAAGTCAACGATGTTGACGACCTTGCCGGTGTAGATCTTGCCGACTTCAGCCTCTTCAACGATGCCTTCGATCCACTTGCGCGCGGCTTCGATTTCATCGGCATTTGAAGAGCTGATCTTGATCACGCCTTCATCGTCGATGTCGACCTTTGCGCCGGTTTCAGCAACGATTTCACGGATAACCTTGCCGCCCGTGCCGATAATGTCACGGATCTTCGACTTGTCGATCTGCATGGTTTCGATGCGCGGAGCGTGCTTGGAAACGCCTGTACGCGCTGAGCCAAGAGCTTTCGCCATTTCACCAAGGATGTGCGTGCGGCCGGCTTTCGCCTGCTCCAGCGCCTTGGCCATGATTTCCTGCGTGATGCCGGCAACCTTGATGTCCATCTGCATGGTGGTGATACCTGCTTCTGAACCGGCAACCTTGAAGTCCATGTCACCCAGGTGATCTTCGTCACCCAGAATGTCTGACAGAACAGCAAAGTCCTCGCCTTCAAGGATCAGGCCCATCGCAATACCAGATACAGGACGTTCGATCGGAACGCCTGCGTCCATCATCGACAGACAGCCACCGCAAACGGTCGCCATCGAGCTCGAGCCGTTGGACTCGGTGATGTCTGAGAGCACGCGGATGGTGTAGGGGAAGTCTTCATGGTTGGGCAGCACAGGGTGCAGCGCGCGCCATGCGAGCTTACCGTGGCCGGTTTCGCGTCGACCGGTAAAGCCAAAGCGACCCACTTCGCCAACCGAATAGGGCGGGAAGTTATAGTGCAGCATGAAGTGGTTGTAAGAGAGACCCTCGAGACCGTCGATCATCTGCTCGGCATCTTTGGTGCCCAGCGTGGTGGTGCAGATTGCCTGCGTTTCACCGCGCGTAAACAGCGCTGAACCGTGTGTGCGTGGCAGCAAGCCAACCATAGCTTCGATCGGGCGAACCTGATCAAGCTTACGGCCGTCGATACGAGTGCCATCCTTGATGATGGCGCCGCGAACGATTTCTGCCTCCAGCTTCTTCACTGCCTTGTTGGCAACCAGCTGCGTTTGCGCTTCTTCGTCAGCGAAAGCTTCCTTCGCCTTAGCACGTGCTTCATTGAGCGCGTCCGAACGGGCCGACTTGTCAGTCAGCTTGTAAGCGGCTGCGATATCGTCACCAACGATGCCGCGCAGCTTTTCCTTGATCGCTGCGGTATCGTCCGATGTGTCGATAACCCATGGTTCCTTGGCAGCCTGTTCAGCCAGATCGATGATCGCGCCGATAACCTTGCGGCTCTCTTCATGCGCGAACATAACTGCGCCGAGCATTTCTTCCTCGGTCAGTTCCTTCGCTTCGGATTCAACCATCATCACAGCATCTTGTGTTGCTGCAACGACCAGGTCCAAACGGCCTTCGTCGTCGAGCGCAGTCTGCAGGCTCGGGTTGAGTTCGTATTCGCCATTGCGGAAACCGACGCGCGCTGCACCGATCGGGCCCATGAATGGAACGCCCGAGATGGTCAGTGCGGCCGAAGCTGCGATCATCGCAACAATGTCCGGTTCGGTTTCGCCATCATAGGACAGAACCTGAGCGATAACATTGATTTCGTTGTAGAAACCTTCAGGGAAAAGCGGGCGAACCGGGCGGTCGATCAGACGGCTGGTCAGCGTTTCTTTTTCCGTTGCGCGGCCTTCGCGCTTGAAGAAGCCGCCCGGGATACGGCCGGCTGCAGAGAATTTTTCCTGATAGTGAACAGTGAGCGGGAAGAAGTCTTGCCCTTCACGAACACTTTTTGCGGCGGTTACAGCGCAGAGCACTACGGTTTCGCCATAGGTGGCCAGAACGGCGCCGTCTGCTTGACGGGCAATCTGACCGGTTTCGAGAGTGAGGGTTTTTCCGCCCCATTCAATCGACACGGTTTTCTTATCAAACATGTATTTTCCTTTTGAACCCGCGGGGCCTTATTGCCGCGCGGGGCCTACAAATCCCGGGAAATCCGCCCCGGTGCGGTGTGGGACGTTTATCTGCCCCCGGGCCAGCAACCGGATGTTGCTCGGCTCCTTATGCAAGAAGCGGCCCGAAAGGGGGCCGCTTCGAGAAATTCTTACTTACGAAGACCCAGCTTCGCGATCAAAGCGTTATAGCGCTCTACGTCTTTCTTCTTGAGATAGGCGAGCAGGCTGCGACGCTTGTTGACCATCTGCAGAAGACCACGGCGTGAGTGGTTGTCCTTGTGGTGGCCTTTGAAATGCTCGGTCAGGTTGCGGATACGCTGCGTGAGGATCGCTACCTGTACTTCCGGGCTACCCGTGTCACCTTTGTCGCGGGCATTTTCTTCGATAATCTTCGTTTTCGTTGCGGCATCAACCGACATAATAATTCTCTCTTACTCAGCGACATCGGGTAGGTTAAAGCCCCTGACGACTTTCGCCGTCCCATCCTCAATTTCCATCAACGCTACCGGCACATCGTCCAGCATCGCACAATAGAGCCCGGATGGTTGGGGCAGTTCAGACAGGACCCGGCCCTGACGGACCGCCTGCCCACTTGTCTGATCGAGAATGAGAGCCGGGATGTCGTCCAGCCCCACCTCGAGCGGCAGGAGTAGGTCTTGAAGGCTCGCGCCATTAGCGATTTCGTTGAGTTTGTCCAGCGAAATCGCCTGACTTTCAAGGAAGGGGCCTGCCTTTACACGCCGCAGATAAGTCACGTGACCAAAGGTCCCAAGCGCGCGCGCGATATCGCGTACCAGAGAACGGATATAGGTCCCTTTGGAAACATGCGCGATGAGAGTGACGCTTTCAGCCAATTCGAGTGGCGCGGAAGGATCATAGGGATCAGGCCGGCCGCGTGATGTTGCAAAAGCGGAATCAAGTTCAGACCCCGACTGATATGAGGATGCCATCTCCAGCGAGTGGATCGTTACCAACCGCGTTTTGATCTCTACCGTTTCTCCAGCTCGCGCCCGGGCATAGGCGCGTTTACCGTCCACCTTTACCGCTGAATAGGCAGGCGGCACTTGCTCGATTTCCCCTGTGAAATGTTCAAGGATCGCAGCCACGGCGGCCATTGGTGGTCGCCTGCCCGAGCGGTCAACAACTTTGCCCTCCGTATCGAGCGTGTCTGTCTCTTCACCGAACCGGATCGTAAATTCATAGATCTTGTCGCTATCCAGCATGCGTCCAGCCAGTTTGGTCGCCTCGCCCAGTGCTATTGGCAAAACCCCTTCGGCAAGCGGATCAAGCGTGCCACCGTGGCCAACCTTGGTCTTGGCATATCCACCTTCGCGCAGATTGCGCTTCACGGCAGCGACAGCCTGCGTCGAGCCGAGCCCACGCGGTTTGTCGAGGATCAGCCAGCCGGAAACCGGATGCTCGCGCGGATCAGCCACCAGCCACCACCGTCGCAATGTCGAGATATTGTTTGAGCGCCCAGTTCACAGGCGGTCCAATCGTGTTCTCCAGCACGCCCCATTCCGGGGCAAACCATGTCAGCGCGACCAGACCAAAAAACAAAGCCATCCCGTAAGGTCTCAGCTTGCGATAGCTGCGCGCCAACGAAGGTGGCAGCAGCCCTTCAGCTATATGCGAACCATCGAACGGCGGGATTGGCAACAGGTTGAAAACGCCCAAGAACACATTGATCAGGATGAAATAGAACATGCCGCTTTGCAGCAGCAGCGTTTCACCTGCCCCGTCCGCAATCAGCGACATGCCGCCACCAGTGCTTGTGATCTGAGCTCCAGCAGGGAGGAATAGCCCCAAGGCGATTGCGCCAATCAACGCCAGTACAAAATTCGAACCCGGCCCCGCAGCTGCCACCGCCATCATGCCATAGCGCGGATTGTCGAGCCGATCCTGCCGCACTGGAACAGGTTTGGCCCAGCCGAACACAGGAGCCCCCGCCAGCGCCAATGCGCCTGGCACCAGCAAAGTACCAACAGGGTCGACATGGCGAAGCGGGTTAAGACTTAAACGTTGCGCGTCGCGCGCGGTCGTATCGCCGAGCAGCAACGCGGAATATCCATGCGCGACCTCGTGGAACACGATCGCGACGATCAGGCAAGGGATCAGCACCAGCGCCATTGTGAGAGTATCTGTCATTTATTGAAGATAGTGGCGGGCAGGTCAACTCGCCAGTGCCTCTGAAAAGTGCTTGCGGCAGAGCGCAACATAGCGGTCATTGCCGCCTATCTCCGTTTGCTCGCCTTGCTTGACCGCTTTGCCGCTTTCATCGACGCGCAGGTTCATTGTCGCTTTGCGCCCGCAATCACAGATTGCTTTTAGTTCAACGAGCGAATCCGCAATACCCAGCAATGCCGCAGAGCCAGGAAATAGCTTGCCCTGGAAGTCAGTGCGCAACCCATAGCAAAGCACCGGCGTACCGGTCTCATCCGCCAACCTGGCGCATTGCCACACTTGCTTCTCGGTCAAAAACTGCGCTTCATCGATCAACACGCAATCGACGCGACCTTGGGAGTGCTCTTCCAACACATGCTCAAGGATATCTGTATCGCTTGTAAAGCGGTTGGCATCGCTAGAGAGACCAATGCGGCTGCTGATCGCACCAAAGCCCGACCGGTCATCGATCGCTGCGGTCCAGCAGGAAACGCGCATACCACGCTCGCCATAATTGAATGCGGCCTGGAGCAAGGTCGTGCTCTTCCCTGCATTCATGCTGGCATAGTAGAAATAGAGCTTGGCCATACGCCGCGTGCCTTTGCAGATTGACAATACCTGCACGTCTTGCAGCCGTTCTACCGCTGCGCAAGCGCGCGCAAGAAGTTTTCGGAAACAAAAATGGGGTTTTGCGGATTAAGCTGTAAGACAGGCGCAAGACGCAATGATATTGTACAAACCAATTCGCTAGAATTTGAGGGGTTGTCACAAAATGGCTGAAGCAAGCGCACCTGCGCAAAGCGGCATTCTGGGATGGATCGAACGCACGGGCAACAAATTGCCCGATCCGGTATTCCTGTTCTTCTATCTGATCGCAGGGCTGGTTGTCGTGTCGATCGTAGCCGCACTGACAGGCGTTTCGGCACTTCACCCGACGGAAATCGACCAAACAACCGGCAGCGCTCTGGTTATTGAATCGGTCAGCTTGCTGAGCGCAGACAATATTCAGCGCTTGTGGGTCGAAATGCCCAAGACATTCACACACTTCCACCCGCTGGGATATGTTCTGGTGGTCATGCTTGGTGCCGGTGTGGCGGAACGTTCCGGCTTTTTCGCCGCCGGCATGGCCAAGGCGGTAAAGAGCGCGCCAAAGGCGCTGCTGACCCCGGTTGTGGCGCTGGTCGCCATGCTCGGCAACCACGCGGCTGATGCTGGCTATGTTGTACTGATCCCGCTCGCCGGTATTCTGTTCGCAGCAGCCGGGCGGCATCCTCTGGCAGGGATTGCAGCGGCATTCGCAGGCGTTTCAGGCGGTTTCTCGGCCAACATCTCACCGGGGCAACTCGACGCATTGCTGTTCGGGATCACCGAAGAAGCTGTTGCCGCGAGCTCGCTTGACCCGGCATGGACCGCCAATATTGCGGGCAATTGGTACTTTATCAGCGCGATGACGGTGCTGTTCCTGCCGATCATCTGGTACGTGACCGACAAGATTATCGAGCCACGCCTTGGCCCTTGGGTCGGCAATGTAGCGGCCGAGTTCGAGGACGGCACTAGCCCAGACCCCACGCAGCACGATGGAGAGCTCGCCTCAAAGGGCCTGCGTCATGCTGGCCTCGCGGCTCTGTTTGTCGTGGGCCTTTGGCTGCTGATGGTGTTCGCGCCGGGCACGCCGCTGATCAATGAAGCCGCGTGTCTGGCAGAGGATGGTGCACCGATCCCTGACTGCTCGATCCACAGCGAACTCAGACCGCTCTACCAATCGCTAGTGGCGGCATTCTTCCTGCTGTTTCTGCTGACCGGCTGGGCCTATGGTCGAGCAGCCGGAGTGATCACAAATCACCGCGATCTCGTAAACATGATGGCGGAGAGCATGAAAGACATGGGCTATTATCTGGTCCTTGCCTTCGCGGCCTCACACTTTGTGGCAATGTTCGAATGGTCCAACCTCGGCTTGATCTCGGCGGTTCATGGAGCCAGCGCGATTCAGGCAACGGGCCTGCCTTTGCCGATCGTATTGGGTCTGATGGTAATCTTCGCTGGTTTGCTGAACCTGTTTGTTGGCTCGGCCAGCGCGAAATGGGCGCTGCTTGCACCGATCCTGGTGCCGATGCTCATGCTGCTTGGTATCAGCCCTGAGGGTGCAACGGCCGCCTATCGAGTGGGCGACAGCGCAACCAACATCATCACTCCGTTGATGGTATATTTCCCGCTGATCCTGGTCTTCGCGCAGCGCTGGCAAAAGGATTTCGGTCTTGGAAGCCTGACCGCGATGATGATGCCATATTCGGTGTGGCTGCTAATCTCCGGCACATTGCTGATCGTGATCTGGTTCTATCTCGGTATTCCACTCGGCCCGGATGCACCGGTCACCTATGTGCTGCCAGGTAGCGGCAGCTGATCGGGCAAAGGCTGGTTAAGGGAACAGACATGAGAGCGGAGCATAGTGATCAAATGTCCTGGCTCCGCTCCATAACTCTCCTGCTCGCAGCAGCCCTGCTCGGCGCGGCAATGCCTGCAGGCCAGATGTATAGGGTAGATGCCGTTGCCAGCAATCTGTCCGCCAAGGTCCCCTTCCTTGGCCTTGGCAGCAAGACCGCCGGTTTTCCCGATGTGGCCGGAACAATCCAGCTGGACCGCAGTCGTCCGCAAGACATCGCTCTGGATGTGACCATCGACGCGACCAAGCTGACTGCGAGCGATGATTTGACACTCAGCCGCTTAAAGGGTGAGCGGTTTTTTTGGGTGGAGCGTTATCCGACGGTGCGCTTTGTGGGCCGCGAAATTACTATGACCAATGCCACACAGGGCACTGTCGAAGGCGACTTAACCGTGCGCGGAGTGACTAAGCCAGTTACATTGGGTGTCACGTTCAGCAAGTCGCCGGCCGAAATCGCGCCACGCGAAGCAATCACGCTGACGGGCAAAACGCGCATCAACCGTTATGAATTCGCGATGACGTCATATCGCTTGATCGTGGGCAAGCATGTCGAAATCGAGCTGACCGCTCGGATGGTGCCGCAAGGCTAGGCCCGAGCGCCAGACCTCAAAGCTCGAGCAGCCAATGCTCGCTTATCTCTTCCTTGCCGAATTCGGTCTGCACTTCTGTAGACGTGACCTTGTATCCCTCTGCGGCGTAGATCTTTCGCGCACTTCCAAGCACCTGATGTGTCCAAAGCACGATACGTTTGTACCCGGCATCGCGGGCGAATTCGGTACATTGGCGCACAAGGGCCGATCCTACCCCTAGCCCGCGCGCTTCGGGTTCGACATAGAGCATGCGCAGGCGAGCGGTCTCGTGATCTTCACTTGCAACAAAAACGGATCCCAGCATGCGTCCGCCCCGCTCCGCGATCCAGCATTGCTCCTTCCCGGGTTTGAAGTGGCGCAAATAGGTTGCGCAAATTTCCATCATCAACGCTTCGAGTTTATCGCCCCAGCCCCAATGTTCGCGATAGAGGATGGCTTGCCGTGCGCAGAAATGCCCCAGATCGCCGGGACGAAATTCTCGCAAGAACCACTCGAACTGATTGTTGCCAAACAACAAATCGCTCGCCTCACTGAGCGCGTTGGTAAGGCGATTTGCGCCATCTTCACCAAGCGGAGCCAAAAGTTTCTTAGTCTCAGCCAAAGTAACGGCATCAAGATCTTGATAACGTTGCTCTCCATTCAAAGTCAGCGAAAGCGGGCGCTCACGCGCATCCTCGCCTCTGCCGCGCTCAATCCATCCATGCTTCTCGAGCTTCGCAACCGTTCGGCTGAGATAGCCCGGATCAAGATTTAGCACCTTCGCGATATCGCGGGCGAGCACAGGCTGTCGCTCACGAATCTCGTAGGCCACGCGCGCTTCGATCAGCGACAACTCACCGCCCATATAACGCGGCTCCAATAAGCCCATCAGTTGAGAGAATTGTCGATTGAACGCACGAATAGCGGGCACGGCTTCTTGGATCGCGACAGTCATTCAGACGGCATCGCGATATTAGTTGTCAAAGTCAACTATAATTCAGTTGGATTTATTCGCCCTCGCCCAGATCGCGCGCCACCTTGGGATCGCGCAACAGCTTTTCGATACGGTCCGCTTCGTCAAAACTCTCATCGGCGCGAAACTTCAGCTTGGGAGCGAATTTGAGGCCCAGCCGCTTGGCAACTTCACGCTGCAGGAACGCTGTGTTCTGTTGCAACGCCTTCACAACCACCGCTTCTTCCAACCCAAGGAGCGGCTTCACATAGGCGGTCGCGTTGCGCAGATCTGGTGTCATGCGAACTTCAGTCACTGATATGTTTGCTGCACTGACGACATCGTCATGCACTTCCTGCCGTGCGAGCAGTTCGGAAAGAATATGCCGCAAGCGCTCTGACACCTTCAGGACGCGGACAGAGTGTTGTTCAGGTGTAAATTGCTGGCGAGCCATTATCCCATCCCCGTTTCGGTTGGCGTCGGGCGCATGGTCGGGATTGCAGTAGATGTCGCGCGGGCAAGCAATTGCCCCTCTTCGGTTTGCAATTCGCCTTCAAGAAAGATCACTCGCCGCCCGCCGCGCACCACGCGGCCCTTGCCGATGATCGTCGCGCCCTCTGGCAAGAGCCCCAGCAGTTGCATCGAAATTTCCAGATTGAGCGGAGCTTGCTCGCCGCCGGTCATCGCTACGTAGGCATAGCCCATCACATCATCGAGATAACCCGCAACAAGCCCGCCTTGCACGCCCCCTCGCCAGGTGGTCATCTCTCGCTTCACAGTGAAGCGCATGGTTGCTGTCGCGGTTTCTTCATCGAAACCAACAAACTCGGAACCAAGCAGCGAGCTATGCGGAGAATCCGCACCATCTGCAGGGTAGAATTGCTGATCGCTCATCGGGTTGTGCCCACCAGGCCTGCTGAGGGCGAACGCTGACCTATGTGGATCCTGTTCACCCTCTAGCTCCTTTAACCAACTTCGAGCGTCCGCTCACGCTCCTCGACTTCGAAGACTTCAAGCTGGTCACCCGCCTGAACGTCGTTCGTATCTTCGAGCACGACACCGCACTCGAGCCCTGCGCGGACTTCATCGACATCGTCCTTGAACCGACGCAGCGAAGCGATAGTCGTCGCCGAAACGATAACATCTTCGCGGGTAAGGCGCGCGAACAGGCCTTTGCGAATGACGCCTTCTTCGACCAGCAAACCGGCCGCCTTGTCGCGCTTGCCTGACTTGAAGACCTGCTTGACTTCGGCACGGCCGACCACGGTTTCGATCCGCTCTGGACCCAGCTCGCCAGCCATTTCCTTCGCGACTTCCTCTGTCAGGTGGTAGATGACATCGTAATACATCATCCGCACGCCATCGCGCTTCAACATTTCGCGCGCCTTGGCATTCGGACGTACGTTAAAGCCAATGATTGGCGCGTTAGAAGCTGCAGCCAATGTGACATCGCTTTCGGTGATTGCGCCTACACCTGCATTCAGCACGCGCACCTTGATCTCGTCATTAGAGATATTGTGCAACGCTGTGACGATGGCTTCGACCGAACCCTGGACGTCCGCCTTTACCAGAACCGGCCATTCGATGACGTTCGACTGAAGGTTGTTGAACATCGTATCGAAGTTGGTCGGAGCAAGCGCTGTTCGCTTCTCTGTCGCTTTTTCCTGACGATACTGGGCAACTTCGCGGGCGCGCTGATCATTCTCGACAACTGTCAGAATGTCACCAGCTCCCGGCACACCGTCGAGGCCAAGGACCTCGACTGGCATGGAGGGGCCAGCTTCCTTGATCTGCTTGCCTTGATCATTGACTATCGCACGCACCTTACCGCTTTGTGTACCAACAACGAATGTGTCGCCACGCTTCAGCGTACCGCGTGTGATGATCACCGTTGCGACCGGGCCGCGGCCCTTGTCGAGCTGCGCTTCGATCACAGTGGCTTCAGCGTCGCGGTCCGGGCGAGCTTTCAATTCAAGCAATTCTGCCTGCAGCTCGATCTTCTCGACCAGCTCATCCAGATTGGTCTTTTCCTTAGCCGAGATCTCGACGTCCTGCACGTCACCTGACATCGCTTCCACGATCACTTCGTGTTCGAGCAAGCGCGACCGGATATTGTTCGGATCGGCTTCCGGCTTGTCGCATTTATTGATCGCAACGATCATCGGGACGCCAGCCGCCTTGGTGTGCTTGATCGCCTCAATCGTCTGGGGCATCACACCATCATCGGCAGCAACGACCAACACCACAATATCCGTCACATTCGCACCGCGCTGGCGCATCTCTGTGAAGGCGGCGTGTCCCGGCGTATCGAGGAAGGTGATCTTTCCGCCCGACTTGGTGTCGATCTGATAGCTGCCGATATGCTGCGTGATCCCGCCAGCTTCGCCTTTGGTCACATTCGTTCCGCGAAGGGCATCGAGCAGCGAGGTCTTCCCGTGATCGACATGGCCCATGATCGTGACCACCGGAGGACGCGGTTTCAACGTTTCTTCCGGATCGACATCCTTTTCCGTCGTAATATCGACGTCGGCTTCAGACACCTTCTGGATATTGTGACCGAACTGTTCGACAAGCAGTTCAGCGGTATCCTGATCAATCGTCTGGTTGACGGTGACCATCATGTCCAGATTGAACAGTTCCTTGACAAGGTCAGCACCCTTTTCGCCCATCCGCTTGGCCAATTCGCCAACGGTGATCGCTTCAGGAACAACAACATCGCGAACCTGCTTCTCGCGCGGACGATTGTCGCCCCCGCCTTGTAACCTGCGCTCTTTCTCACGCGCACGTTTGAGCGCCGCGAGCGAACGTGCCCGGCGGCCTTCGTCTTCATTCAGCGCTTTAGTGACAGTCAGTTTGCCAGAGCGGCGCTTGTCTTTGCCGCCAGCGCCTCGTTTGGGCTTTTCTTCACGCTTTTTCTCAGGGCGCTTGGGCTCAGGGCGAGCAACAGGCGTAAACTTGCGTGCTGCCGGTGTTGGAGTGCTCTCGTCCGCAACAACAGAAGCATCGGCGGCTTCTTCGACATCTTTTGTCTCAGCCTCGGCAGCCGCCTTGGCTTCTTCGGCCGCACGCTTCTCTGCTTCTTCCTCAGCCTTGCGGTTTTCTTCCGCACGCTTTTTCTCGCCGGCCTTGGATTCCTTGGCCTTCTTGTCGTCACGCTTGCGCGCTTCTTCAAGTGATTGCAGGCGCGCCTCTTCCGCTTCGCGCGCCAGACGGGCAGCCATTTCCTGAGGCGTTTCCTTAGGCGCGGCCGGCTTCTTCGGTGCAGCCTTCTTGGCGACCGGCGCAGGTGTCGGCTCTGGTTCGGGCGCAGGTGCAGGCGCCGGCGCTGGTGTTTCACCCGGCTTCAACAGCTTGCGGCGGCGCTTGACCTCGACCGCAACCTTGTTGGTGCGGCCATGGCTAAAGGTCTGCTTGACCTCTCCAGGCTGCGCACCCTTCAGGGTCAGCGGTTTACGGGCAGGTTTTTTTTCTTCGTCGCTCATCTAGCTATTGCGTCCTTCACACATTCAATTCTTCGTCCTGGCGACCCGGAGAGGCCCGATCGCCATCAGTTTCGGAAGGCAAAGTGCCCTCCAGATATTGCAGCAGCCGCGCCAAAGCCCCTTCGACCCGTCCCGCTGCAGCGCCATTGCAAAGCGCTAGGTGGACGACATTCTCGCGGCCCAATGCCACAGACAAAGCCGCCCGGTCTAGTGGCAACACGGTTCCCCGTTCGCCGCTACCTTCTGCATCGCGCCCCACGCGCCATGCCTGATCAAGTTTCTTGCGCCCGTCTTCGCTGGCATCCGAAGCATGCAAGAGCAATTCCGCGCGCCCGCTTCGCGCCTGTTCATCGATCCGTGACGTGCCAAGCACAACATTTCCGGCGCGCAGCTCAAGGCCCAAACGATCCAACAACGCCTTTGTCAGAGCATGTTGCACCAGATCAGGCAAGTCAGCGGGAAGTTCCAGCTTAGCGCCTTTGAACGCACGCGCCAGAGCGCCTTTGAGCTGGCCCTTGGCAAGCGCGGTTTCAAGCTCAGGGCGCGAAACACCGATCCACGCGCCGCGCCCGGGGGCCTTCGCGTGTGGATCGGGCAGAACGAGCCCGTCGGGAGATATCGCCAATCGCAACAAGCTGTCACGCGGTGCGTGTGCACCGGTCAAAATGCATCTGCGCTCTGGCCCTGGATTCGCCGTCTTTGTTGCGCAAGCTTCGCCGCGCATCGATTTACGATGCCGCGGCTTCTTAGCGATGTCGGAGCTTACGCGCTCATTGGGTGGAGTCCGCATCGGCGGCCTCCTGCGTGTCGGGGGCTGCGGCAGTTGCCGGAGCTTCCTCTTCATCTTCAAACCAGTGTGCGCGCGCGGCCATGATGATCTCATTGCCTTGCTCTTCGGTTAGACCGTATTCGCCCAACACGCCGCCTTTGTCCTGCTCACGGACCGACGGACGACGCATCGGAGGGCCATCCGCATTGTTGCGACGGCGCGGCGCTTCACGCTTCTTCGCGATCAGTTCGTCAGTTGCCAAGTCTGCCAGATCGTCGAGCGTCTTGATGCCCGCTTTGCCGAGTGTCACCAGCATAAACTCAGAGAGATGCGGAATTTCTGCCAGATCATCTTCCACGCCAAGCTCTCGGCGTTCTGTTCGCGCAGCTTCTTCGTGGCGTTCCAGCGCTTCCTTGGCGCGGTTTTGCAGTTCCTCGCCCAGCTCTTCATCAAAGCCTTCGATTGATGCCAGTTCGGCGAGTTCGACATATGCGACTTCGTCCAGCTCCGCGAAACCTTCGGCAACCAACAGCTGAGAGAGAGTTTCATCGACGTCGAGTTCTTCTTCGAACATCTTCGAACGCTCAGCAAATTCCTTGCTGCGCTTTTCTGAAGCCTCTTCCTCGGTCATGATGTCAATCTGGTGACCCGTGAGCTGGCTAGCGAGGCGCACATTCTGACCGCGGCGACCGATGGCGAGCGAAAGCTGATCATCGGGCACGACAACTTCGATGCGGCCTTCCTCTTCGTCCAGAACCACGCGGGACACCGTTGCAGGCTGCAAGGCGTTCACGACAAACGTCGCTGTGTCTTCCGACCACGGAATAATGTCGATCTTTTCGCCCTGCAGTTCCTGGACAACGGCCTGAACGCGGCTGCCTTTCATACCAACGCAGGCGCCAACCGGATCGATCGAGCTGTCGTGGCTGATCACACCGATCTTGGCGCGGCTGCCCGGATCGCGCGCAGCTGCCTTGATCTCGATAATGCCATCGTAGATTTCAGGTACTTCCTGCGCGAATAGTTTGCGCATGAAGTCAGGGTGGGCGCGACTGAGGAAAATCTGTTGGCCGCGATTGTTGCGTTCAACCTTGGTAATGATCGCGCGGATGCGCTCACCCACACGGGCCGCTTCACGCGGAATCTGTTGGTCGCGACGGATAACGCCTTCTGCGCGGCCAAGGTTCACGATCACGTGACCAAACTCAACCGACTTGATCACCCCGGTGATCACTTCGTTTGCGCGGTCCTTGAACTCTTCATACTGGCGCTCACGCTCGGCATCGCGAACCTTCTGGAAGATCACTTGTTTGGCGCTCTGCGCGTCAATGCGGCCCAGGTCGACCGGCGGCAGCGGATCAACGATGAAGTCACCGATCTTGGCATCATCCTGAAGCTTCTGAGCCGCTTTCAGATCAACCTGCTTGAAGTAATCTTCGACTTCTTCAACCACTTCAACCACACGCCAAAGGCGCAAATCGCCGGTTTGCGGGTCAAGCTTAGCGCGAATATCGTTTTCCGCACCATAGCGGTTGCGTGCGCTTTTCTGGATCGCTTCTTCCATCGCTTCGATAACGATCGTCTTGTCGATCATCTTTTCCGAAGCGACCGCATTCGCAATCGCAAGCAGTTCAGCTTTATTCGCAGAAATTGCCGTGGCCATCAGTCTTGAGCCTCTTCTTCTTCAACTATGTCTTCAGCGCCGCTCGTATCGAGCGGCTGGGTGGCGGCGATCAACTCGTCGGTCAAGACAAGCTTCGCTGAATGAACCATTTCGAGCGGGTAGGAAACCTCTCCCGCCTTCTTGTCATCGATAGTGACTGTGTCACCTTCGATACCTTTCAGGATACCGCGCAAATTGCGCTGGCCATCCCAATCCTTGGTCAATGAGACCTTGGCTTCGTGCCCGGTCCAATTGGCGTAATCCTTGGCCCGGGTCAGAGGGCGGTCGATACCTGGCGAGCTGACCTCCAGGTGATACGCACCTTCGATCAGGGTTTCGCCGGCCTCTTCGCACTCGTCCATCTTGGCAGACACCGCGCGCGACAGAGCCGCGCATTGTTCAATGATCAGCTGTCCCGTCGCCGGGTCCTCCGCCATGATCTGAAGCGCTTGTGCGCCATCGCCGGCTTCCGATGGCATCATCTTCACGCGCACGAGATCAAAGCCGAGGGATTTCGCCTCGGGTTCGATAATCTCAATAAGGCGCGCTACATTCGCCATCTGTGCTCCAATTGGTCATCAACTTGCCGACAATAGATGATTGGGGCCGGCCCCTTGCGGCGCCAGCATCACAACTTTGTATCGACAATGTCGGGATGAGAAGCAGATAGGCGCGGGTTGCCCGCATTGCAAGCGGCAAACGATATGGCGGCTCAAAAAATAAAAGGGGCCAGCCCTACGGCCAGCCCCCTCAGGTACCGAACCTTGGAATGAGAAATTAGTGGTGTTCAGCATCGTGATGGTGATCGCCGCCCTGCGGACCTTCACCGATGGCCCAGGTGACATGCGTCACTACAAGCGCGCCATCCATCTCGCGGACGAAAACGTTGGGACGACCATCGCCATCATAGTCGGTCGGGCGCCCCCAGTCCTTTGGGGTATTTCCCAGACCAAACTTCTTGCCTTTACCGCCGCCTTTACCGCCGCCATTGCCACCGCCCTTTCCAGGCTTTCCGCCGCCGCCGTCACCGGTGTCTCCGCCTTCACTATGCGCATAGATCAGCGCCAACTGTTCGTAGTCATGCGCATCGGGGCCTTCATTGCCCGCCGGCTGGCTGGTATACTCCATGCACGATGTGGTCACATCCGTGCTGAAATTCTCGTTCTGGTGACCAAGCCCATAGTCATGACCGATCTACTGACACGTCACCAATTGGCGCCAGGTGTCGTTGTTGTAGCGATCCTGATTGAAATAGTAATCGTTGAGCAGCGTTGCCCCGCCAGTGATGTGACCGCTGGAGATAGTAATGCGGGCAAGACCGAGCCAGCCGACAGAACCGTAGTCATCATTGCAGACATTGATCTCGTCGCGCACGATCGCGCAAGCGGGATCGGCATTCCCTCGAACCAATGGCGCTTCGATATATGGCGAAACATTCCAGTCAGCGACCGCAATCCCCGTATGGTTGCGCTGGGCCCAGATGCCGGTGGTATTGTCTATTACGGGAACCGTGATCTCATTGCTGGTCCGGACCCAGTGATAAGTGCTCCAGGAATGGTTTGCCAACAGCGGAGACCCCGCTGCCATCGCGCATATCGCGGCAGTTGCGGTTGCAAATCTCTTGCTCAATTTCATGTTCGCCAAGCCCCCAATCAGTCACGCCCGATCCGGCGCAAATCGGATTTGCCCCGTGAAAGGCAAAAGCCCGCTTAAGCAGTTTGATTATCAATTAGCTCTAACCGAGCTTAACCATCTTCGCTCTGCTCTTGCATTAACCCGTGCTTCTTGATGCAATGACGTAACTGATCATAAGTCAGTCCAAGCGCCTTTGCGGTCTGGCGTTGGTTCCAGCGGTGCTTGCCTAATGCGTGCTCGACTATCGAGCGCTCGTGCGCATCCACCGCGGCGCGCAGATCATCGACATTCTCCAGATCGGCGGCGGCAGGAGATTGAGGTGCCATTCCATCCGACGACACCTTCGCAGGCGCTGCCATAGGGCTGCCCGGTTTGCGGTGGCTTGGCACAAACGGCTTCCACGGACTATCGAAAGGATCAAACTGGACATGCGCAATCGCTTCGCGCCAATTGTCCCAGCGATAAACCGCGCGTTCAACCACATTGCGAAGCTCGCGGACGTTGCCCGGCCAGGCATATTCATCAAGTTCCCGTCGAACGTGATCAGCAAATCCTGGCCACGCATCCCACTGCAATTCGGCCGCCATGCGCCGCCCGAAGTAATCTGCCAGAACATCCACATCGCCTTCGCGCACACGGAGCGGAGGCAAAGTAATCACTTCAAAGCTCAGACGGTCCAGCAAGTCAGCGCGAAACTCGCCTTGCTCCGCCAGTGCGGGCAGATTGTCATTTGTGGCTGCAACAATCCGAACATCGACGCGAACTGGACGCGACGATCCAATGCGCGTTACTTCGCCATATTCAACCGCGCGCAGCAGCCGCTCTTGCGCGCCCATCGACAAAGTGCCCAGTTCGTCGAGAAATAGGGTACCTTTGTGGGCTTCCTCAAACCTTCCGACCCGCGCTTTGGTAGCCCCTGTGAAAGCCCCCGCTTCGTGGCCGAAAAGCTCGGCTTCGATCAGCGTCTCTGGCAATGCGGCGCAGTTCATGGTGACGAGCGGCTCGCCCCATCTTGGTGACAAGCGGTGGAGGCGCTCTGCGATGAGCTCTTTGCCGGTGCCGCGTTCGCCTATTACGAGAACGGGACGATCCATCGGTGCCGCACGCGAGGCGCGCTCTACCGCGTCGAGAAAGGCGCCAGATTGGCCAATAAATTGATTTTCGCGTTCCAATTTCGGTCTCTTGACCAACCTATAGTGAAAATTCCCAATCTTTGGCAAGAGAAACCAAACAGTGACTTCGAACAATTACTCAAACCATTGTTTTATATATATTTTACAAGTTTGGCACAGCCCTTGTTACTTACTGAACATACCGCAAGGGAGTTTAGAAAAATGTTCAATCGCGAATTCATCCAGAGCAAGCTTGGCAAGGCTTCTGTCGCCAGTATTGCAGCGATAACTTTGTTCGTCGCGCTTAGCACGCAAATGCATATCGCACCTGCAGTCTCAGCAACTCCGGTTGCTTCGGGTCTGCTGGTCGAGATGGCATGACCAAGCCTGACAATAATACCCCCTTTGGGCCGGAGAGCTCTGTCCCCCCCGCGAGCAAACCTGCCGGCGCGCATTCCAGTCGCAGCGCCGCTTCTCCGGCCCAATCTCTTTCCCCTGAGCGTCCGAAACGTCGCTCGCGGCTTGATGCAGAAATCGAACGCCTGCGCCAGAGCCCAACCCCCACTCAGAGCACTGGGCGTTCGAACACTGAAGAGAATTTTTTCAACGGAGCAGCCTTCATGGGCATTTTCAGCCGTACCCGCGATATCATCGCAGCTAACTTTACAGATATGCTGGACAAGGCAGACGACCCAGCGAAGATGATCCGCATGATCATCCTCGAAATGGAGGAAACGCTGGTCGAAGTTCGCGCCAGCGCGGCGCGCACTATAGCTGATCAAAAGGAAATGCACCGCCACGTGGTGAATCTGGACCGGCTGCAAGCTGACTGGGGCGAGAAGGCACAGTTGGCGCTGAGCAAGGATCGCGAGGATCTTGCTCGAGCAGCTTTGGTCGAGAAGAAGAAAGCCGCCGATATGGGCGACCAGCTGCGCCAGGAAATCGGCGTATTGGATGACGCGCTTCGGGCCTACGAAGAAGATATTCAGAAATTGCAGCATCGCCTGCGCGAAGCCCGCAGCCGCCAGACCGCAATTGCTGCTCGTCTCGAAAGCGCTGAGAACCGCGTGAAGCTGCGCACGGTTATGAGCACTGAACGCACAGACGAAGCCATCTCGCGCTTCGACCAGTTGGAGCGCCGGGTCGATTATGCCGAAGGCCGCGCCGAAGCGCTGAGCATTGCTGATCAGTCCGGTACGCCAAGCCTGTCGGATGAGATCGCAGCGCTCGCAGGCGCGGACGCGATCGATGATGAATTGGAACAGATGAAGAAAGCGCTGGGCAAAGACAGCGCTGACAAGAAAGGGGCTTAAGCCGTGGATCCGGAATTTGTAATTTTACCAATGGTTCTTATCGGCCTGCCGTGGCTGATTCTGCACTACGTCACCAAGTGGAAGACCTCCGCGACGATCACCACCGATGATGAAGTGCTCCTGGACGAACTCTATCAGCTTGCCCGCAGGCTGGATGACCGGATGGATACGGTCGAACGCCTGGTTGCGAGCGACAACCCTGAATTCCAGCCCAAGCGCCTTCAAGCCAATCTGGAAGCTGACAATCAGCAGTTGCGCGAACTGGACCGTCTGATCGCCGAGAAGAAAGGAACCGCCAAGTGAATAGCCCCCGCACAACCCTTTACCGCGACAAGCACAACGCGAAGCTGATGGGCGTTTGCTCCGGCATCGCTGACTACACCGGGGTCAACGCGCTGTGGGTGCGTCTGGGTTTCCTTGTTTTGCTCTTCACTGTCGCACCTATCTTGCTTCCGGCTTATTTCATTGCCGGCATGCTACTCAGCAAGAAGCCGCCGCACCTTTATGTCGACAAGGAAGAACAACAGTACTGGCAGCGCGTACGGCAGAGCCCGAAGCGCACCGCGCGCGAAATCCGCGCACGCTTCCGCGATGTGGATCGCCGCCTGGCTGAGGTCGAGCATCACTACGTCAGCAGCAATCCGCGGCTAACCGCTGAGATCGAGCGCCTGCGCTAAGACCAAAAGGGCAGGAACACGACAATGGGTGAGTTAATTCCAATAGTCGCGATTATATTCGGTTGCACCATCCCGATGGTCGCGATCTGGGCAAAGCACAAAGAGAAAGTGGCTCAGATGCAAATCAGCACGACTGCGGAACATACCGCTGAAAAATCGGCACAATATGCCAGTCAAGTGCAACGCCTTGAAGATCGTGTCCAAGTGCTTGAGCGCATTGCAACTGACGGCAAGCAGGATCTGGCGCTGCAGATCGAAAGCCTGCGCGATTTGCAAGAAATCGACGATCTGACTGCCGATACAACGAACAACAGGGAGGCCGTTCGATGAGCTGGGCAACCGCCGTTGTTCTGATTGTGCTGATCAGTGCAGTTGCAGGGGTAATGCGCTCTCGCAATCGCAATAGCGGCCGCCCGAACGGGCAAAGCGAAACCAATGCAATTGCGCGCGATGAAGAGGTGCAACGCGAGATCGAAAACCTGCGTGAACGCGTGAAAGTACTTGAAAGAATTACAGTGGATGGCCGCGAAGCGCGCGCCATCGCAGACGAAATCGAAAGCTTGCGCAGCAAGCCGGATAAACAGGACGGATAGGGCCACAAGTTTACGGAGGATATGAGGGAATGTTTGAGCCAACAATAATCATTGCCGCAGCATCTATAGTCGGCTTGTGTGTCGTAGCATTTGCATTGCTAAAGGCCTGGCATGGCTGGCTTGCGCTGAAGCAGCGAGAGCTCGACAGCGCCTCTGGTGAAATCGAAGGGGGTGTAGGCAATAGCGCAGCACGGATTGAGATTGCGGACCTTAAAGAACGCATCAAAAAGCTGGAAGCGATCGCCAGCGGGGTGGATTTGTGAGCCAAAGCGCTTAGATGCGCTATCATGCGATACCTTGATGACATACGCGAAGAATATGATTTTCTCGAAGGCGATGAGCGCTATCGTCTGCTGATCGAGCTGGGCCGTGAGCTGGACCCGATGCCCGATGCCCTCAAAACCAATGCTACACTGGTGCGAGGCTGCTCTGCCAGCGTCTGGGTCTATCCCACTGACAACGGCGGCAAACTGCACTTCCTGGCTGACAGCAATGCTGCGATTACCAAAGGCATCGTCGCGCTGGTGATTTCAGCTGTGCAGGACAAACCAGCCCATGAAGTCGCAGCTATGGACGTAACCGCCATGCTTGCGCCGTTCGATCTTAAGAACCAGCTTTCCTCCAACCGCACACAAGGCGTGCCCAACATGATCGCGCTGGTCCGCGAACATGCCGCGCGGCTTGCCGATGCCTGACCCGGAGATTTGACATGCGCCCGCTTTATGCAGCGGGGGGGATCATCGCAGTGGGTCTGGCGGCGGTCGGAGCATTCCTGCCGATCATGCCGACAGTGCCGTTTCTGCTTGTGGCCGTATTCTGCTTTGCGCGCAGCAACCCTGCGTGGGAGCAGAAGATCCTCGATCACCCGCATTGGGGGCCACAGGTTCTCGATTGGCGAGAGCGGCGCACGATAAATCGTCGCGCCAAATATATGGCAATTGGCGCAATGAGCGTCGGCGCGATCTTCACATGGTATGCTCTGGGCGATCCGTGGCATTGGGTTTCGATTGCTATTCTTGTGACTGCAGGCGGTTGGATCTGGACTCGCAATGAGTAAGCGCGTCGTTCTTTTCGGAGCGAGCGGCACAATAGGCAAAGCCGTTGCGAAAGAGCTGCTTCGATGCGGATACGAAATAGTCTGCGCGCTGCGCAGCACCAGCGATGTCCCAGACGACCTCTCTGGATGCCGAATCAGGTCTGGAGATCTCGTGGATGTGTTTGGGACCGAGAAATTCGATGTTGCGATCTCATGCATTGCATCGCGTACAGGCGTGCCTGAGGATGCATGGGCCGTGGATTACCAAGCAAACAGTGACATACTGAAGGCTGCGCAGACACACGACGTAAGACATTTCATACTGGTGTCTGCAATCTGTGTGCAAAAGCCCAAACTGGCTTTTCAGCACGCTAAACTCGCCTTTGAAAAAGAACTAATCGAAAGCGGCCTTACCTACTCCATTGTGCGCCCCACGGCTTTCTTCAAATCGCTGTCTGGTCAGGTCGAGCGCGTGAGATCAGGTAAACCCTACCTGCTTTTCAGCAATGGCGAGCTAACGCGGTGCAAGCCGATCAGTGATAGCGATCTGGCGCGCTATATCGTCGGCTGCATCGATGATCCGGCGCGACACGATCGCATGCTGCCCATCGGCGGACCCGGCCCCGCGATCACGCCATTGGAACAAGGCGAAGAGTTGTTTCGATTGACGGGATGCAAACCACGCTATCGCCGCATGCCCATTGTGCTGATGAATGCAATCATCGGCGCGCTCAGCCTAGTGGGCCTAGTATCAAAGCGCGCAGCCGCAAAGGCTGAATATGCCAAGATCGGCCGCTATTACGCCACGGAAAGCATGCTGGTTTGGGATGAAAAACAGCGACGATACGATGCGGACGCCACGCCCGAATTCGGTCGTGAAACGCTATTCGATTATTATGAAGAGCTCGTCCGTGCGTCCTAACTCAAATCAGCTTCGCGGACCTTGGCAATACCGGCTGTGCGCTGTTCTTTCAGTTCCGCCTTCAACTTTACTGGATCACGCGCGAAGACAAATCCGAAGCTGACCCCACCTTCCTTGCCGATTGTGGCGTGGTGTAACTTGTGCGCCTGCACGAGCCGTTTGGCATAGCCTTTCTTAGGCACCCAGCGGAAATAACGTTGATGCACGAGCCCGTCGTGAACCAGTGTGTAGATCACGCCATAAAGCGTGATTCCCAGCGCAAACCACCATAGCGTATCCGAATAGAGCGCACCGTAGATATACATTACCGCGTTGATTGTGCCGAAGACGACAGCGAACAGATCATTCTTTTCCAGAGTATTGTCATGCGGCTCATGATGGTCACGATGCCATGCCCAGCCCCAGCCGTGCATGATGTATTTGTGCGCATACCAGGCAAAGAATTCCATACCGATCAGCGCGGCAAGGACGATTGCGATGATTTCCCACCAGCTCATGCGGCTACTCCTGCACGCCGCGCGCCAGGCAATGCCCACCAGGGGACATCGGGGCGACGGTGATGCTCCAGATGATAGCCGAAATGGAAACAGCTGGCGAGGCTTGCAAGCGTGCTGAAATTGTCAGAGCGCGCATTGTGCCCGTCAGCGAACGCTCCCTCGCCATGCCGATGTGGGCGATAGGTGCCGAAATAAAATAGCTGAAGTGAGGATAGCAGCGCTGGCGCCCCATACAGCAGGAATATCTGCATAAACGGTATGTCAAACACGAACAGATAAATGCCGACCACGGTGTTGACGTAAATCAGTGATTGCCAGCCGAAATACCGCCTGAAGAAGGTCCAGTACCATGCCCAGAATTGTGTCGGGTGCGCGGTGTCGAAATCGGGATCGCCGTCCTCACCGGTGTGCTTGTGATGCGCGAAATGTGCATCGCGTATCTTTCGCCAGGCAAAGCCCGCATAGAGGAACAACAGGATTGCACCGATTCCGGAGTTTGTACTTTTCCAGCCCGGTGCAAGCGAACCATGCATCGCATCGTGACACACGATAAAGACCCCGACCGATAGCCAACATTGCAGTGCGGCCATCAGCAGCACTTGCGGCCATGCGTTCCAGCTCAGTTCAAAAACAAACATCGCATAGAAATGAATGCCCAGCCAGCTGCCAGCGATAAGTGCGCCCAGGACAAGGCCGAACATACGCTGAGAATTGCGCGAAGGGAGAGATACCGGATACGACACGATAGGCGCCGTATAGGGCATTACACTTCAGGAAAAAAGAACTCACGCAAGTGATCGCCAATCTTGGCCGGGCGCAAGGTCTTCGCATCGATGCAGCACCAGCTTGATTGCACTTCAGCCAGCACTTCCTCGCCGCGGCTGATCACAGTCTTGTAGAACGCCCGTGCGCCCTGAAAATGCTCCAGCACAGTTTGCGCAATCACATCATCCTCGCGGAACGCTGGTTTGCGATAGGTGATCTCGTGCTTGAGCGCGACCCATGCCTTGCTCGCCACATCATCGGCAGGTGCCAGCTTGTTCCAATGCGCTAACACAGCATCTTGCACCCAGTTGAGATAGCGGGCGTTGTTCACATGCCCCATGAAGTCGATATCTTCCGGGAGGACTTTGATCGGAAATCTAAATGGCGTTGCTGACATCTGTGTAAGTTAAGCACGAATAGATTGCTTTTCCATGACTGAAGCAATCGTGGTCTCTAATCAGCTTGCCAGTGTTGCGCGAAGGCCGCTAATCCGGTCTGATCAGAGGATAACCCAATGGCCAGCAAACCCCGCACATTATACGAAAAGATCTGGGATACCCACGTTGTCGAGACACGCGATGATGGAACATCGCTGATCTATATCGACCGGCATCTGGTGCATGAAGTCACCAGCCCGCAAGCGTTTGAAGCGCTGCGACTGCAGGGACGCAAAGTGCGCCGACCTGATCTGACGCTGGCTGTGCCGGACCACAACCTGCCCACTACGCCGCGGGTCGATGCAGGCGGTAAGCGCATTCCCATCGCTGATCCTATGAGCGCGCAACAGCTTGAGGCTCTTGAAGCCAATGCACCCGCATTCGGCATCCGTTACATCGATGCCACGGCCGCTGCTCAGGGAATTGTGCATGTTGTCGGGCCGGAACAAGGCTTCTCTCTGCCCGGCACAACCATTGTTTGCGGCGACTCGCACACCGCCAGCCACGGCGGGATTGGCGCGCTGGCCTTTGGCATCGGCACCAGCGAAGTCGAACATGTTCTGGCGACGCAAACGCTGCAGCTGAAGCGCTCCAAATCGATGGAGGTGCGGGTTGAAGGCGAACTTGGCGAAGGGGTGACCGCGAAGGACTTGATCCTGCATATCATCGGCACAATCGGCGCAGCCGGTGGCACAGGCTACGTGATCGAATATCGCGGTCCTGTGTTCGAACAAATGAGTGTCGAAGAGCGCCTGACCGTCTGCAATATGAGCATTGAAGCGGGTGCGCGCGCTGGCTTGATTGCGCCGGATGAAACTGTGTTCCGCTATCTCAAAGGCCGCCCTCTTGCACCCAAGGGCGATGAATGGGACGAAGCGGTCGCTTACTGGAAAACGCTGCATAGCGATGAAGGGGCGAGTTTCGACAAGTCGGTCACTATCGATGCGCGCGACATTGAACCTACGGTAACCTGGGGCACCAGCCCCGAAGACACTGTCGCGATTGGCGGCGTAGTGCCTGATCCCGCCAGTTTTGCTGACCCGTCGAAGC
The DNA here is from genome assembly GCF_913057185.1 of uncultured Altererythrobacter sp. NCBI lineage: Bacteria > Pseudomonadati > Pseudomonadota > Alphaproteobacteria > Sphingomonadales > Erythrobacteraceae > Altererythrobacter > uncultured Altererythrobacter sp. The sequence continues at coordinate 900,123 of NZ_CAJXNK010000001.1, read as the reverse complement.
AGCAAGCAGCAGCCAAGAGCCTGGAGTATATGGGACTTACGCCGGGGCAGCGCATCGAGGATATTGCGGTCGAGAATATCTTCATTGGCAGCTGCACCAACAGCCGGATCGAGGATCTGCGCGCTGCCGCCCACATCCTCCAAGGCCGCAAGAAGGCAGACAACGTTAAATGGGCCATAGTTGTGCCGGGATCTGGCCTCGTAAAAGCCATGGCGGAAGACGAAGGTCTGGACCGGATTTTCAAGGATGCAGGATTTGAATGGCGCGAACCGGGCTGCTCAGCGTGCCTGGGCATGAACCCGGACAAAGTACCGCCGGGCGAACGATGTGCGTCGACCTCCAACCGTAATTTTGTCGGTCGACAAGGCCCGGGGGCCCGCACTCACCTCGTTTCACCAGCGATGGCTGCCGCAGCAGCCGTTGCCGGACACCTCGCCGATGTGCGACAGTTCGCTTGAGTGAATTGCCCAAACATTTAAGGATTGGGTTTCCACCTACGGTAATGTCGGCGTCTGGAAAGGATCAATGAGATGGATGTGATGAAGGGAATTCGGGTCCCCGAACGGCTCTATAAGGGCGTCCTTTGGCTCGTTTCGATTGTGTTCGCCGCATTCCTGGTCGGTTTCGGCAATCTGATCATTGGCGATCTTCCTCAAGTCGAAACCCGTGTTGAGCGTAGCGATTTCGTTGAGACACCTGAAGTTATTCAACTTCGCAGCGAGATGCGTGCAATCAATGATGATCGCGCAACGGTCAGCGACCGGCTTGATCTTCTGCGTATCCAGCAACGACAAGCCGAGTCGGAAACTGCATCTGCAAAACAGACGTTCGAAGCCTGGATACAAACACGCAGAGCAACAACCGATCCCACTCAGGATCCAGAGGTCATTCGCCGAACCAGAGAGCTGGAACAGCTCCAGCAGAATGAACGCTCTGTAGGCAATTCGGTCAGCGCACTCGAAACCGAACTGACAGAGCTTGATCAAAGATCGAATGCGGTTTTCGACCGGCTATCCACCGCGGAACTTAGCGGCATTCCCGCATATGAGAGAGCACAATTCTGGCAGGAATTGCGCATCTTTGCTCTAAGATTGCTGATTACGCTGCCGATGCTGGCCTTTGCCGCCTGGCTGGTAGCGAAGCGCCGGAAGGGTGAATACTGGCCAATTTCGCGCGGCTTTGTACTTGCATCAATCTTTGTCTTCTTCGTCGAGCTTGTGCCCTACCTGCCCAGTTATGGTGGCTACGTTCGTTATGGCGTTGGCATAATCCTGACCTTTGCTGCCGGGCACTTCCTCATCAAAAACATGCGCCAATATCTGGCCAAGCGGCAAGAGGTGGAACAAAAGGCTGAGGATGAACGTCGCAAACTTGTGTCACACGATGACGCATTCAAGAAGATGTCTTCCAGCGTGTGTCCCGGATGCGATCGCCCGATTGCGAAAATGGAAGGAATAGAGACCAATTTTTGCGTTCATTGCGGCATGACATTGTTCGACACATGCAGCTCTTGCGACACGCGCAAGATGGCATTTTTCCGCTTTTGTATGAAATGCGGAACAGTTGCACAGGAAGAGCCGAAGGCTGAGTCATCTGCTCAAGCCCCCTCCTAGCTCTACAACCGTTTTCGCGCTTGTTAACTTCAGCCCCCAACGCCAAGAAGAAACTATGACCAAGAAATCCAAAGCCGCCATTGGCGCCGCAGCAATCGGTTCCGCAGCAATCGCCGCTGCGCTTCTTTACGCCAACAAGCGCAAAAAGAAGGAAGAGCCCAAGCCAACGGTTCCGTCAGGCGAAAAGCCCGAGACCGATTGAAAGCGCAGCTCAAAAAGGGAGAGCCGACCGTGAAACCAATAATCTTTTCGCTTGCCATGGCCACCAGCTTGGCAGCTCCGGTTAGCGCACAAGAAGCTCCTGATCTTGAGATGTGGCAGCTCGACTGCGGCACGATTGAGCTAAGCGACGCGGGCGATTTCTCTGATGCCCACCTTTATGACGGTGAGGAGCGCACGCTGGTCGTCAATTGCTATCTGATCCGGAACGCCGATCAGTACATGTTGTGGGATGCAGGCCTGTCGAAGGACCTGATCGGCATCAGTTACACAGAAGGCGCTTTCACAGTTTCAATGAAACGATCGCTGGTCGATCAGTTGGCTGAACTCACGCTGAGCCCCGAGGACATAAACCTTGCTGCAGTAAGCCATTATCATTTTGACCACACGAGCCAGCTTGCCGATTTCCCCGATGCAACGCTCTTGATCGGCGCTGCTGATTGGGATGTGGTGAAGGCAGCACAGGAACCCAATCAGTTGGTCGATCCACGTCCTTTCACGCCATGGCTGGGCGAAGATACAGCGCCGGTTACAGCGATTGCACAAGACCACGATGTTTTCGGTGACGGATCGGTCTTGATCAAGGCAACGCCGGGCCACACACCGGGCCACGCCAGTTTGCTGGTCCGCCTTCCCGAGAAAGGTGACGTCTTGCTGACCGGGGATCTTTATCACTTCGAAGAACAGGTAACGAACCGCGGGGTACCCCAGTTTAACACCAATCGCGCGGACACACTCGCTTCGATGGCGCGTTTCGACGCAATAGCCAAGTCGCTTGATGCGACGGTGATCATCCAGCATGACTCGCGTCACCTAGATCGGCTCCCGACCTTCCCGGAGGCAGCCAAATAATGGAAAAAGTACGCGAAATCGAAGGCCGCGCTTACCCGTATGGGGCTAAAAACGTCGATACGGACGTCATCATTCCGGCTGAATGGCTCAAGACCATCACGCGAGAGGGATTGGGCAAAGGCGCATTTGAAAGCGTGCGTGCGCAGCCGGACAATGTGTTCGATGACGAACGCTACGCCGGCTCACCAATCCTTATGGCGGGCGACAATTTCGGCTGCGGATCCAGCCGCGAACACGCGGCCTGGGCGCTGGGCGACCTGGGCATCAAGGCGGTCATCGCGCCGAGTTTTTCCGACATATTCTCAGGCAATGCGTTCAAGAACGGCATCCTGACCGTTGTGCTGCCACAAGAGGCAGTGGACCGCCTGCTGGAAGTGGCAGAGACGGACGAGATCACAATCGATCTGGAAAGCCAGACCGTGACCACGCGATTTCAGGATCGCTTCACATTCGAAATCGACCCTTTCCGCAAGCAATGTCTGATGGAAGGGCTGGACGAGATCGGGCTAACGCTGGCGCGCGATGCGGCCATTGCAAATTACGAACAACGCCGGGGTCAAGAGATGCCCTGGATCGAGAGAGGGACACAAGTCACATCATGAAGGCACTACGTACGCACCAAATTGGCGGCCCGGAAACGCTCACGCTGGACGAAGTCGAGGTCCCTACCCCGGGCAAGGGCGAAGTGCTGGTTGATGTAAAGGCTTGCGCGATCAACTATCCCGACACGTTGATGATCCGCGACATGTACCAGTTCAAGCCAGAGCGTCCGTACTCTCCGGGTGGCGAGATCGCGGGCGTGATCGAAGCAGTGGGCGAAGGCGTGGAAGGCTATGCCGTGGGCGACAAGGTCATGGCCGGGATTGGTAATGGCGGACTGGCAGAGAAGGTTATCGTCCCCGCTGGCCGCATGTTTCCGATCCCAGATGGCGTGGCATTCGAAAAGGCAGCCAGCCTGCTGATGACTTACGGCACGACGATCCACGGTTTGAAGGATCGCGGACACATCAAGGAAGGCGACACCGTGCTGGTGCTTGGTGCGGCAGGCGGCGTTGGCCTGTCAGCCGTAGAACTTTCCAAGGCTTTTGGTGCGCGCGTAGTAGCGGCGGTATCCTCTGAAGAAAAAGGCGAGGTCGCCAAGCGCGCAGGTGCAGACGAGGTCGTGATCTATCCCAAAGGCGAGATGGACAAGGACGCGTCAAAGGCGCTCGCCAATGCGTTCAAGGCGGCTTGCGGCCCGGAAGGCGCAAACATCGTCTATGACATTGTTGGCGGGCAATATTCCGAGCCTGCGCTGCGTTCGATCGCTTGGGAAGGAAAGTTCCTGGTGGTCGGCTTCCCGGCAGGAATCGCCAAGATGCCGCTCAACCTGACGCTGTTGAAAAGCTGTGACATTGCGGGTGTCTTCTGGGGCGCGTTCACCGCACGCGAACCGGTGAAGTTCCGCCAGCAAGTGGAAGAGCTGTTCCAAATGATGAAGGACGGGAAGATAGACCCGCTGGTGTCAGAAACATTCCCACTGGAGCGCGGCGGTGACGCAATTGCGAAACTTGAAAACCGGCAAGCCGTCGGCAAGCTTGTAGTGACGATGGACTAAAGCGCCTTGCCGCATGCGGCGGTGAACCCTATTTCGCTTTTAGAGACAATCCCGAGGGGACTGACACAATGACCGATTTCAAAGACCGCGAGCGCGCAGAAGAAGCCAAGTTCGCGATGGACGAGGACACCGCGTTCCGCGTGGCCGCACGCCGCAACCGCTTGCTGGGTGAGTGGGCAGCGTGCCTGATGGGCCTGACCGAAGAAGAAACCGATGCCTATAAGAAGGCAGTAGTGCAAGCTGACTTCGAAGAAGCGGGCGACGAAGATGTAATCCGCAAGGTTCTGGGCGATCTGACCGCAGCAGAGAGTGATGTCAGCGAAGCCGACATCCGTGCCAAGCTGGATGAATGTTCGGTCGAAGCGCGCCGCCAACTCATGAGTGAGAGCTGATCACATGCCGATGTCGGCATCCGAAATCACTAGCATGATCACTGCCGCGCTTCCCGGCGCGGTGGTGGAGATGACTGATCTTGCCGGAGACAATGACCATTGGGCAGCCAAGGTTACCGCTCCGCAATTCGCAGGCAAGAACCGCGTCCAGCAACACAAGATGGTCTACGAAGCCTTGGGTGGCCGTATGGGCGGAGTTCTGCATGCCTTGCAACTGACGACCGCAATTCCCACTTCGGATTGAGCAAGAATTTCAACTTTCAGGTTTTAGCCACCATGTCTGACACTGACGTACGCATTTCCACTCTCGTGAATGACAACGATGTTGTCCTGTTCATGAAAGGCACCCCCCTGTTCCCGCAATGCGGCTTTTCCAGCCGCGCCGTGGCCATTCTGGATCACTGCGGCGTTGCCTATGAAGGCGTGGATGTGTTGCAGGACATGGAAATCCGTCAGGGGATCAAAGCCTTCTCTGACTGGCCAACCATACCGCAGCTCTACGTAAAAGGTGAATTCCTTGGCGGTAGCGACATCATGATGGAAATGTTCGAAGCAGGCGAATTGCAGCAACTGCTGGATGAAAAGCAGGTGGCGAAAGCAGACAGCTAAAGCCAGACCCAATCGACCAGGACAAAAAGAAAGCCGCCCCGGGGTACCAGTGGGGCGGCTTTCTTTGTTTCGGGGAAGCGGGCCAGGGAGACTGCGGCACTGCCTCATTCACGAAGACTAACTCGTATGCCAATTACTATGCATCGAGCATGCCAGTTTCACGGATTGGACCTTTTCCGCGCCTTGCGATGGTTGCCAATTCCTTACCCGACCCTCGAGTGTTAGAATTTCCGACAGCTTGGCGATTTTGCTGGGTGGCAATTGCTTGCCGCTATGCGCATAAGATTGCCGATGAACCCACCTGACACCCAAGCGCCTGACGCCATTCCTGCTGCAACCGTCATAATTTTTCGCAACGGACCGGACGATGGCCCGCCCGAGATCCTGATGACGATCCGCAGTCGCGAAATGGTGTTTGCCGGCGGCATGGCCGTGTTCCCCGGTGGCCGGGTCGACCCGGCCGACTTTGAGCTTGGGGCGATGATGGGCGGGTCGCTCGAGCCAGATGAAGCCGCGCATCAGATAGCGGTGGTTCGCGAAACTCTGGAAGAGACCGGCCTTGTTATCGGCCTTTCCGGTGATATCGACGCCAGCAAAGCGCAGGCAGCCCGGCACTTCCTTCAGGAAACCGGTGAGCTTGCGCCAGTGCTTGACCACTTCGGCTGGGAACTCGATCTCGATCAGTTAACGCCCTTTGCCCGATGGTATCCCAAGAACGAGCGTATTCCGCGCGTCTATGACACGCGGTTTTACCTTGCGAATCTGGGAACCGGGGCGGTCGATATTGCTGCTGACCTTTCTGAGAATACGCATCTATTCTGGGTATCTGCGAAGGGAGCCCTGGAGGCTGCCGAGAAGGGTGACATCAAGGTCATCTTTCCGACTCGCCGCAACCTGGAACGGCTTGCACTTTTCAGCACTTTCGAAGAGGCCAAGGCTCAAGCTGAGGCGATCCCCGTGCGCACAATCACGCCGTTCATGGAAGACTTGGAAGGCAAAACGTGGCTCCAGATCGGTGAAGATCTCGGCTATCCTGTGACAGGAGAGCCGTTGGACAGCGTCATGCGGGGCTAGCCTCGCCCAGCCGGTGTGTGTTGAAAACTGGCGCGCCCGGCAGGACTCGAACCTGCTGCCTCAAGATTAGAAGTCTCGCGCTCTATCCAGATGAGCTACGGGCGCGCGCCGAAACTGCCATTAGCGTGCTTTGCAGCGGGTTCAAATGGCGTTAGGTCTTTCGCCCATGGAAAAATCGCCTCAACGCGTCACTAGCGACTCCGCCCCACAAGCATTCCGCTATTATGACCTGGTCATGGCGGCGTTTGTCGCGATCCTGCTGCTGTCCAACCTGATCGGCGCCAGTAAACCGAGCTACATCACTCTACCCGGCGGCGAATCATGGATCTTTGGCGCAGGTGTGCTGTTCTTTCCGATAAGCTACATTATCGGCGATGTTTTGACCGAGGTCTACGGCTATGCTCGGGCGCGCCGCGTAATCTGGACCGGGTTTGCCGCATTGCTGTTCATGGCGTTCATGGCGTGGGTGGTTGTCTCCCTGCCCCCGGCAGATGGCTGGCCATTCCAGAGCGACTACGAGAATGTGTTCGGCAATAGCTGGCGCATTGTGCTTGCCTCTATGACCGCATTCTGGGTTGGCGAGTTCGCCAATTCCTATGTGCTTGCAAAGATGAAGGTCTGGACGGAGGGGCGATTCTTGTGGATGCGCACCATCGGGTCGACCGTGGTCGGGCAAGGGCTCGACAGCATGATCTTCTATCCATTGGCGTTCTGGGGCCTCGCTGGCTGGCCGCCTGAGACGCTTGTCCAGGTCGTAATCTCGCAATGGATCATTAAAACGCTGTGGGAAGCTTTGCTTACCCCGTTCACTTACATCGTGATTAACCGGTTGAAAGCGGCGGAGGGCGTCGATCTATACGATACGCAAACGGACTTCTCCCCGTTCGCAAGCAGCGGAAAACGCGATGACTAGCGGCTATTGAACGGCTTCGAACCAGTCATCTTCCACCGCAGTTTCCCAAACTGTGCCGTCAGGCACAATCTCGACCTCCGGTTCCAGTTGCAGGCGCTCTGCCAACAGCTTCAGGTCTTTCTCAACCGGTATGCCATAAAGATCACGATGGCTTTCCTGCAGCCGCAAAACCAGCCTGTCTTCATCTCGCAAGAGACGGCTGACTTGCAGTGATTTGGGTGAGCGGGCACCAATTCTTCGCGCAAGGCGGATCCCAAGTCCCCAGCAGATTGCTTCTTCGAGCGCCTCGCGCGAAGCAAGAAGCATAAGCTGCTTTGGCAGATCGAGCTGGTTACCGTTTGCCGCCAACGTTGCCGCCATCATCGCGCGCCCTTCCGCGTCGACCGCAAGCCAGCGCTTGTGCAATGCCCAGTCGATTGCCAGCGGAACGCGCAGGTTAGGTTCAATCTGCATACCGGCCAGAGCCAGCATTGTTGCAGAAAGGCGCAGCCGTTCGCTGCCGGAATCGCCGGTCGGCACGGCTTCCGATGCCCAGCCCGCAATCCGGGTCGCCAATTGAGGTGGTGCGCCGCGCGACGCCGCAAAGTGCGACACCCCGGCCAATAGTGGATCCTGCGCACGCATGTGTTCAGCAAGGCGTGAATAGATCAGCCCTTCGCGAAGTCCCCAGGATGAGAAAACGACCGTCTCTGGCTTGAGTGTTCGCAGGAGTGCTTGCAACAGCACCGCTGCGTGCGGAAGGATTTCCGAGCGCATCGCCGTGATACGTGGAACCCGCTTGAGGTTGTCCGGATCCTCTTGCGCCAGCTTTCGGGCCAGGGCCAGCACCTGTTGCCGGCTCAGCTCAAGTGCGTGCGGGTCAGTCAAAGGAAACTTGCGCATTTCCATCGCGTAGACAGCCATCGCGCGCCAGGTACCACCAACCAGATACAGCGGGGAATTGATGCGCTTGCTCCACCCGCCGTCTTTCAGCTTGCCGGCCAGGCGTTGCCGCATAGCCACGACCCCGTTGTCGCTGTCTTCGCGATATTCACGCAGCCGCAAAGTACCAAGCGGGAATGTGGTGGCACCCTCGCTTGCTCCGCCAGCAACGCGGATCAGTTCAAGACTGCCCCCGCCCAGATCGGCAACCACTCCTTCGGCTCCGGGAAATGCCCCTATCACCCCCTGGGCGCTGACCTCAGCCTCTTCTTCGCCAGCCAGAAGCTTGGGCGCAAAACCAAGCGCCCGCACTTCTTCCAGAAACTCCGGCCCGTTTTCAGCATCACGCGAAGCTGCTGTCGCTACCGTTTCGACATCGTCGACACCCAAATCTTCAAGAAGCAGGGCAAAACGTTTTAGCCCGCGCATAGCCAGGTCAATCGAATCCTGCGCCAACCGTCCGGTCGCTTTGATTTCGCGCCCCAGCTGCGCAGCAACCTTTTCGTTCAACAGCGTAACCGGCGCCCGCATAGTCCCGCCATAAACAACCAATCGAACAGTATTGGACCCGATGTCGATAATTGCACGCTCTGCCGCATTGCCCGAGAAGCTGCCCGCCCAGTCGCTGCGCCGCCGCGTCGAACTCATGCGTCGCGCCCCTTGCGCAAGGAAAGCTTTGGTACTGCGTCCGGATCCAGCGCATCACCCCGGCCCGACAAAGAAGGGTTGGTCATGAAGTAATGGTGACAGTTGAAGGGTTTATCAGGGGTTTCGGCTCGCAGATATTCGCCGTCTTCGCGCAGCCACCAGCTTTGTTCGCTATCAAGAACATTGGCAAGCAACACCTGTTGCAGAACCTGATCATGCACGGTGCGGTTTCTGATCGGGATTAGGGCCTCGACACGTCGATCAAGATTACGTTCCATTAAATCAGCTGAGGAAATGTAGACTTTTGCATTGCTGCTTGGCATCGCATGTCCATTGGCGAACGCGTAAATTCGTCCATGCTCCAGAAAGCGTCCGATGATCGATTTGACGCGGATGTTATCGCTGACCCCGGCAACGCCAGGGCGCAAACAACAAATACCGCGCACGATCAGCTCTATCTCGACACCGGCCTGGCTCGCTTCATAGAGCTTGGCGATCATGTCCTGATCAGTGATCTGATTGCATTTCCCCCAAATCGCTGCTGGCTTCCCCGCGAGTGCGTTTGCAATCTCTGCATCAATCAATCCGTACAGATGATCGCGCAAATGGATGGGTGATATGACCAGCGCTTCTGTACTGCGCGGTTCAACATAGCCGCTTACAAAGTTGAAAAGCTTTGCCGCATCGCGGCTGAATTCCGGTTCAGCGGTAAAGAAGCTGAGGTCGGTATAGGTGCGGGTGGTAACCGGGTGATAATTACCCGTTCCAAAGTGGCAATAGGTGCGGAACCCATCTTCCTCGCGCCGCACGACCATCGCAACCTTCGCGTGTGTTTTCCAGTCGACGAAGCCGTAAATCACCTGGACCCCGGCGCGCTCCAGCTTGCTCGCCCACATCAGGTTTTGCTCTTCATCAAATCGCGCTTTGATCTCAACCACCGCGGTAACCGATTTGCCTTCTTCTGCAGCAGCTATGAGCGCGCTGATAATGGCCGACTGGTTGCCTGCACGATAGAGTGTTTGCTTGATCGCCACGACATCCGGATCTGCCGCGGCCTGCCGGATGAAGTCCACCACCACTTCAAAGCTTTCATAAGGGTGGTGGATGACGATGTCTTTCTCGCGGATGGCAGCGAAACAGTCACCATCGTGTTCCCGAATGCGTTCAGGATAACGAGGGTTATAGCTTTCGAATTTGAGATCGCGCCGGTCCGCGGCCACAATCTCGCTCAATGAACTCATCCCGATAATACCATCGGTCCTCATTACCATCGCATCGGACACGCCCAATTGTTCGAGCAGGACCTGCTCGGCAACGGGATCGAAATCCTCTTCCAGTTCGAGTTGGATCACACGCCCTCTGCGCCGGCGCTGGATTGCGCTGCGGAATGTGCGGACAAGGTCTTCGGCTTCTTCCTCGATCTCTATGTCGCTGTCACGCAGCACACGGAACAACCCGTCGCCTTCGATCGTAAAACCGGGAAATACATGATCGGCGAAACGGCAAATCAGGCTGGCGACAGAGATAAACAACGCATCGTCGCCCGGAACCTGCACAAATCGAGGCAAAGCAGGCGGGATCAAGACCATCTCGATAACTTGCTCATCATCTGCTTGCCGTGTGAGCGTGAAGAGAAGGCCCAAGCCGCCATTGGTGACAAATGGAAACGGATGGGCCGGATCCAGCGCCTGCGGTGTGAGAACCGGCATAATTTCCTCGAGGAAGTATGTCTCGAGCCAATCAATTGCATCGGGCGAGATGCGGTGCTCGTCAGCCACATGGATGCCGTTGGCGGACAATTGCTCATGCAGCTCTCGCCAAGTCTTCTCCTGAGTGAGCGAAAGCCGCACGACCCGCTCTCTAACCGCGGCAAGCTGCTGCGATGGCGTGCTGCCATCAATCGACAGGCGTTCAATCCCGCGCTGCACCTGTCCCGCAAGGCCGGCAACGCGGATCATCACGAATTCATCAAGATTGCTTCCGGAGATCGCCAGGAACCGAAGGCGTTCCAGCAGCGGATAGTTCGGATTGCTCGCTTCTGCGAGAACGCGCTCGTTAAACGCCAGCCAGCTCAGTTCCCTGTTGAAATAGAGATCGCCGCTGGTCGCCGCGGGACGGCTTTGTTGTAGATTGACCGGTTCGCTGCCCATGGTGGTCTGTTCTAACTCCCGCACGATACATTGTCGAAGGATTCAGATAAGCGAGCTGCTATCAGCAATTTCCGTAATCCCGCGCTTGCCGGTCCCATCGCGGCCAAGCTGAACAATCACATCAATTACAGAAGCTGCGTAGGCAATCGTATCGCTGCGCGTAAGGCCGATACCGGTCTGCATGACCATTAGCGACAATTGTTCCAACGCACCGCGCAGACTGTTGGCGTGGATCGTAGAAAAGCTGCCCGGGTGACCAGTGTTGATAGCACGCAGGAAACTTACGCTTTCCTGGCCACGTAGCTCGCCCAAGACGATCCGGTCCGGGCGCAATCGCAGCGCGGCTTGCAACAATTCGTTGGCGGACACCTTGGCTTCACCCAGTTCGCCCTTCACAGCGACAAGCCCAACACCGTTCTCTCCCGGCAGTTTCAGTTCCGGTGTATCCTCCACCAGAACCACGCGTTCATCGCGCGGGATTTCCTTCAACATGGCGTTGAGGAAAGTCGTCTTGCCTGTGCTTGTGCCGCCTGAGATCAGAATTGTTCGCCTTTGGCGGATCGCTTCACGGAGATAGGCGATTGGCTCAGCTTGCGGGTCAGGCATTTGCGGGGGCACAGGTTTGGAAAGCGGTCCGGCATCATAGGCGTCTAGCGGTAAATCGAGCCGGCGATGACGGCGGATCGCCATCGTCCAGTGCTTACGCGCCGCCGGCGGACCGCAAAACTGGATACGCGCGCCATCCGGCAATGTTGCGCCCAGCAATGGGTGTTCGCGGTTGATCCCCTGGTGGCTTACCCGCGCAACCTGCTCCGCAAGCCGCTGAACAAGCGCATCATCGATGTCAGGCGTTTCGACCCGCTTCATTCCGGGATCTGTGGCATCTTCGATCCATACTTCGCCCGGGCGATTGACCATAATCTCGGTTATTGTGTCGCGATCCAACCATTGCCGGAACGGCGCCAAATACGCCTCCAGATACACACTGTGCTCACCCGCAGGCGCCTTAACGTCATTCGGCAAAGGATGGACTTCAGCGGACATCGTCTTTTCGCTCAATTCGGAACCTGAGAGAAATCCAGATCTCGCGATGTAAATACGCGGATTGGTTCACCCTGGCGGACGCGGACTGTCGGGCCGATCTTGCCGTCCTGCTCAATCGCCGCTGCTGCCGCCGAGCTGCCACCGCCCAGCACGACAGACGCACCCCCTGATGCAACCGCAGCGAGGCCATCGACCACGGATAGCAGAAGTGCAGAACCGAAGCGGCCGAAGAAATTCGAATTCACATCGCCTTCAAGCCCGGTGGTGCCATCGAAGCCGACAGCAGGCGATGCGAGATTGACCGAAGCGCCGTCTGGGCGGATCAGCCGCGTCCAGATAACAAAGGCACGCTTTTGTCCGCCTTGCAGACCGGATTGGTATTGCCCGACGAGCCGTGATGATCGTGGAACCAGAATGCGGGTGCCGTCAAAGCTACGCACATCCTCGCTCACGACTGCACGGACAAATCCCGGAACATCTGTGTCGATTGCAGTCTCAAGGATTGCCGGGATCAACGTGCCTTGCGTGACCGTGGTGGACGGGTTGGTCATCGGCGTTGCTTGCGCAGGCGCGCCGCCAACGCCGCCAATGCGGCTCGCGAAGTCGGCGGCTGAATTGCCTGTCGATGCCGGCGATGCCGAGCCTGTCGCAACGGCCGCGTCTGGCGCAACAGCCTCTACCGCATTTCCGGCCGCGCTCGAATCGAACACCACCGTCGGACTGGAGTATGGATTCGTGCTTGGTGCTATTGCGACAGCCGCTCCGCTCTCATCAATGGGTTCTGGTACAACAATTGGCGGCGGCAACGCTTGCACAGGTTCTGGTGCTTCGACTTCTTGAGGCGCCGGGGCAACAGGGGTGGGATCAGCGGACAAAGCTGGCTGTTCCTCCAGTTCCGCCGATGTCATCGCCCAGAATGCGACTGCACCAAGCCCGGCAACAATGGCGACACCAGCGGCGAGCCCCAAGGCATCCGAGCCCGGTTTTTGTTGAGCTACCGCTGGATAAGCTGTGCGGCTTGCCAGATCGATAATTTCAGCTGACTCCTGATCGCGCGGATCTTTGCCCGTAACTTGGCTGGCCAAACGCATCAGTTGTTCTCCCGCGCTTCAGCTTCGATCTGAGCGAGCGCCGGCTCATCACGTAGCGGCGGCGACGGGCGGACCGGGCCGTTGTTGATCAAAAGAGCGGATTCTTCGCCATGCCTGAGCACAATCTGGCGCGGCACCGCCTGAACCACGATTGTCTCGCCGCGCACGGTGAAATTCACCGGCCCTTCAGTTCCCTCTGAATCCGTGATCAATATGGCGGGCACCGCCCGATCAGTCGGCCAACTTAGGAATGTGGCACGGCCATCGTCAAAAGCGCGTACCGGATGCAGGCTGGCATCCCCGCGCTTGTCCCATGCGAAATTGAGATCAGCGGGATCAAGCACTGCGAAAGGATCGGTGGCTGCCGCCATCTCGCTGGCATTTGCCTGACGGCGCGCTTCCAGTTCGGCAGCAGCAGCCTTAGCCGCTTCGAGTTCCGGATAGCGGAAGCTCATGACATAGACCGGGCGATTGCGCGGGCTCGCAACCAGATCGAACAGGTAAGTTCGCTGGCTGGTGACAACGGTCAGATTGGTCACGGCATTATCGGCCAATGGCTTCACGAACAGTAGGTTCGCCCGCTTGTTGGGCGTGACTTGCCAGCTTTGCGAATCCCCGATCGCGACATTCTCGATCACTTCGTCTTCAGCGAACATGATTGTCGCCTGGACACGCGCCTTGCCATTGATGCGCACGACTTGTGCTGGATCATATTCCAGCTCAACCAGACGCGGATCATCAGCCATCGCCGGGGTAGTTGCCAGCGTTGCCGTTGCAAGAGCGAGCGCAAATGCTGCTGCGCGGATCATGATGAAGTCTCCGATTTGCGCGCTAAAGCGCGCGCTTGAACAGGGCGGAAGCGATTGCCGATACCACGCGTGCGTGACGTGGATTGTCTCGTGTCAGAATGCGGGGCTGCACTGCCCCCGGATGTGGCGTACACCCGTGTTTCGCGCACCCTTGCCGTGCTGCCAGTGCCGCCGCCATCACTGGCCATATTGGTCATAGTCGCTGCTGCAACGTCCACACGGCGAGCGCCCGAGGCGGTTGCAGCTATCGTTGCGTTGCGCGCCTCAGCCACACGGGCCGAGGTTTGGTTAAAGGTGCTGACCGCCGCAGCATCCACCGTGTCGCCTTGCGGTGCAAGCCCGAACACCTGCCAGCCGGCAACCATGGTGCCGGTCACTTTGAGTACCATAAACATCAATGCGACATGTACCGCACCGATCAGGAAAAACGCCATCGCCGCACGCGGTGATACTTCGCCGGGTATGGCAACCAATGCGGACAGCACCGGCACTGCCAACTCCAGCATGATTGTGCCGCCCAGCACGGCAAACAGCGGAACCAGCGCCAGCATGACCAAGCCTTTAAGCCAACCGGTGAATAGGCCGCGTGTACCGTTGAACAAAGCCATCACAACGAAGGCAGGACCAATTGCCACCAGCAATGCCAAGGCAATTTTCGATGTGGCCAGGATGCCAACTGTCCCCAGCAACAATAAGACTGCCCCCAACCACATCAAACCAGGCGGCGAGAATGCTTCAAAGTTCTCCTGACCCTGGCTCGCTTGCTGTACAGCCTCGAATACCACATCCAGCTTTTGCCCGAATACCAGGGTGGCCGGGCCATCGCTGCCCGTAAGAACTCTGGCCAACCATTCCGGACCCCATACGATAAGGTTCCAGACGACGCCTTGGTAGGCGACCCAGCTTGTCGCAAAGGTAAGAACAAGGCCCAGAGTCATCATGCGCGGAACCAGTGCCCGGACGCTCAAGCTGGAGCGCCCCAGCATCAAGCTGATCCCGAAGAAGGCTACATAGAAGGTCAGCAGAATGACCAGGGTTGTTTGCAGCGCCCCGCCGGGAGCGAACAGGCTGCCGAACATACCCGCTGCGCCTTGCTGAGCCATGCATTCGATGGCCTGCAGCGCAGAGGCAATGCCCCCGCCCATGCCCTCTAGCGCAGTATCGCAAGTCCCCGCCATTACTCTGCCGCCTGCCACAGCGGCAATTCGCCGCCGGCATCATTGTCTGCATGTTCGGGCCACACGCGGCCGGTCAGCGGCGGGAACCATTCCGCCGGATCATCGCCAACCGATGCGCGCAACTGGTCCAGCTTGCGCACTGAAGCTTCGCGACCAGACAGGATCGTCAAAACTTCCGGAGCGCCTGAAAGGTCAAGCCGCACCACAACGCTCGCGTCGGGCTGACGAACCAGGAAGCAGCGGCTGTGTGCCGGAAGCGACCGGATCAGCGCCAGCTCATGATCGGTCAGGCCAAAGCCATCGCAATAATCCTCTGCCCGCGCGCGGCTGTTGGGCATGAAAATCATCGTCGCGGTCTGTTCCACCAATGCAGCCGAGATCCGGCTTTCGAGTGCGTCGCTGGCACTTTGTGTGGCAAACCCAACCAGCGCATTGCGCTTACGCAACGTCTTCAACCAGTCGCGGATACGCGCAGCGAAGACTTCGTCATCCAGCGCCTTCCACCCTTCATCAATCAGGATCATGGTCGGCTCACCGTCCAACCGCTCATCAATGCGGTGGAACAAATACATCATGGTCGGCGTGCGGAGGCGCGGATTTTCAAGCAGCGCGGTCATGTCAAAGCCAAGCACACGGTTCGCCAGATCAAGCTTGTCGCTTGCGTTGTCGAACAACCAGGCGTGCTCACCATCACCGATCCATGCCGAGAGCCGGTCCGCCAGATCGCCGGGCTGCGGCCTGCGCGATCCGGCCAGCAATTCCTTGAAATGGCGCAAGCGGCGCAGCGATGCATCATTGCTGTAAGCGGCGTCCACTGCAGCCGAAATCGTGGCTAACTCTTCCGGCCCGTTCGCTTCCAGAATTACACCCAGCCAATCGCGCAAGAATGCCTTGTTCTCTGCCGTGTCGGGTAGCGCGAGCGGGTTGAAACCAGTTGGTTCGCCCGCGCTGATCCGGTCATATCGCCCGCCAATCCCGCGAATGAACAGCTCTGCACCGCGATCCTTGTCGAACAGGACTGTGCGTGGATTGAATTTCTGCGCCTGCGCAGCGAGGAAGTTCATCACCACCGTCTTGCCTGAACCGGATGGGCCGATGACCGAGAAATTGCCCAGATCGCCATTGTGAAAATTGAAGAAAAACGGAGTCGCGCTGGTCGTTTGCAGCAGTGTTACCGCTTCACCCCAGTGGTTGCCATTTGCCTTGCCCAGCGCAAAGCCATGCATTGAGCCGAAGCCAGCCATATTCGCGCTGCTGATCAGTGCGCGGCGCACCACATATTGCTCATTACCCGGAAATTGTGCCCAGAAACCGGGCTCCAAATTGATGTCTTCGCGAACAGCAATCGCGCCGGCATCTGCCAAAGCCGCAGCACAAGATGCCGTTGCCTCATCAAGCCGGGCCAGATTGCTTTCACGGACCAGCACTGTCAGGTGATGATCGCCGAAGCCAACCGAGCCATTGCCCAGCTCGTCCCGCGCGGTAAGCATGTCAGCACGCTCGGCCGCTGCCTCTTCATCCACCGCGCGCAGACGCCGCAGCGCCAAATCAATCCGCTCTCGTGCCGTGGTTCGTTCGGTAGGCGCGTAGCTTTCCGTGACGATCATCTCGTACGGCTGGCGCAGCAAGCCATCAAGCAGGCCCGGCGATGTGGCGTCGGGGTATTCTTTAAGGCCCAGAAGAGCTGCGAATTCTACCTCGCCTGAACCGCGAAGCTCCATCGCATCCAAACCGAAACTTGCGCGTCGATAGGGCAGCATTTGACCTACGTCAGTGTCATGCTCCGGCTCGCGCACGGGGCGCATCTCGCCATTGTAGATCGCCGAAAGCAGCTCGAGCATTTCCGAATTGGTGCCCGTCAGCCCCTCGTATTGGCCGAGCACCTGCGCGCCGTAACTTTGCAGCGATGCGACAAGCCCGGTGACCGCGGCCTTCAGTGTGCGAACATCCTTGGTATCGGCTTCGACTTCGCTGCTGCGCGCCCGATTGAAAAAGCGTGAAACACGTTCTGCCAGGCCCGCCTTGCCACGTGCGGGGCGGCGGATTAGCGTGATAAACTGGTCATTGATGAACAGAGAACCACCTGCGAGCCGTTCTTTCCAACGCGTATCGATATGACGGCAGAGCGGATCATCAAATTTCGCATCTAGCTCTACCTCTACCCGGCGGCGGATGACATGGTGGTACAGCACGAAGCGTGAATCGAGTGTCGAACGCAGCACCACTTCGCGCGTCGCCGCATGGGCATTCAGGCTGTCTGTGTCCTCAGTTTCGAACAACAGGCCAGGCACTTGAATGGAGGACATGACCGATCCATCGCGCAGCAACAGCGTGTTTTCGTCGACCATCCGCAGATAGGGTAAACGGTCGCCAGCCTTGGCTTCCTTGGGGGCCCAGCCCGCCGCTCCGATCCATTTGCTCATATCAAATCAGTTCCTGCGTCACGGCGTGTAACTATTGCAGCCCCAACGCTTGTAATTCTTTACCCGCGGGCACTGCGACACCTTGGTGATCCAGAGATCGAAAATGCGCGGTTCCCTCAAACAAGCGAAGTATCCGATGATGTGCACGACAATCGGCACCATTATGATCCACAGGCTGCTGAGGATCAGAAACGCAATCGTCGTCACCATCAGATTGATGATGAAGAAATTCATCGTCACCCCGGCGAACATCTGTGGCCGGGTCAATGCACGGTGCACGCTATGGCGAACGAGATTGCTCATCGACTAATCAAAAGCCCCCGATCGAGGCGACCAGACGCGGCGCGCCGAAGATAATGAACACACCGATGATGACCGTGCCGCCATAGCGCCAGTTCATCCGGCCGGTCAGCATCATGAAGCCAACACCCGCAACCGCCATCACGGCCAGACTCGTCGCAATCGGGCCCAGCAGAATGCCCTGCATCCAGACCAATGCGCTGGTAATCGGATCGTCGCTCTGCTGGACCTGCTGCGCAAAAGCAGCGCTGGGCATAGCAAGCAGCATAAGCCCGGCTGAAAGTCTCACAATTGCGTTGCGGATATTTGAAAACATCTAGGTCATCCCGTTCTGTCTGTTGCGATGATGCGCCGCAAGACGGCCCAAAATCGATCTAACGTAATTCTGTGTTTCACGAATTTGCGGAACACCGTTCGCGCGCTCGACGCGTCCCGGACCCGCATTGTAAGCAGCGAGCGCTTTTACCAGATCACCGTCAAAGCGGTTGAGCTGCATGCGCAGGTAACGTGCGCCGCCTTCCAGATTGGCGTGCGGATCGTCTGGATCGACACCCAGATATCGCGCCGTGGCTGGCATCAATTGGGCGAGGCCCCTGGCCCCCTTCGGCGAAATCGAGCGGTGACGCCACCGGCTCTCTTGCCAGACCAGAGCTTCCAGCAAAGCCGGGCTGAGGTCATAGCGGGTGCAGACATCAGCCACAGTTGCCGAGTAGGCTTGCGGCACCCCTACGGCGAGGACTTCCACCAACATTACCGGGCTAACCGAGTATTGCGGGCGATCAGGAATAATAATGGCTTGCGATAAATTGTTGGCAATCTGAGCGGAAACGGCTGATTGGGTAATAGGGCCGCCAGCAATCCATTGCGCGCCATCGCTCCCGATCTCCATCACATCGGCCTGCGCAGGCGCTGCCACCGCAACAGCGCTTAACAGCCCTGCGGCAAATAGCCCGCGCGCGGGAAAGAGAATCAGCTCACTATCATTCATTAACCCCGAATGCTTAGCTCAAATGACAGTGACGTGACAGAACAGGGTTACCAAGCCAGATAGATTTCTTGCGAAAAACCGCAAAAATTGCACAACTGGGTCGTACAACCCCCATAATTACCTGATTTTGATGATTAACCGGCTTTTACAGAAACTTGGTTCATAAGCGGCAATGCCATGCCCATTCCAGTCGGCGACTTTGGTCTATAGGGAGCCTCAAGCGCTGCGAGTTCTTCTGTCGAAAGATCGATATCGAGCGCGGCGATAGCTGCATCGATATGATGCTCCTTTGACGCGCCAATAATGGGAGCCGCAACGGCAGGCCTGGTGAAATGCCAGGCAAGAGCCACACTGGCACGGCTGACCCCGCGAGTTTTCGCAACTTCGCCCACCGCCTCGATGATAGCTCGGTCAGCCTCGTCATCGTCCTTGTAGAGCGCCTTGCCCACTCCATCGGTCTTGCTGCGCACGGTCTCTTCATCATTGGCCCGCGCCAGTCTGCCGCGCGCAAGAGGGCTCCAGGGGATGGCACTGACGCGTTGATCTTCGCACAGGGGCAGCATTTCGCGCTCTTCCTCACGGTAAAGCAGATTGAGCTGATTCTGCATCGAGATGAACCGGGTCCAGCCATTTGCACGCGCCAATTCCTGCGCCTTGGCGAATTGCCAAGCGTACATAGAGGACGCGCCGATATGCAGCGCCTTGCCCGATTTCACGATGTCATGCAGCGCCTCCATCGTTTCCTCGATCGGCGTTTCGTTATCCCAGCGGTGGATCTGGAACAGGTCGACATAATTCGTACCCAGCCGCACCAGACTGTCATCAATTGCCTGCATCAATGCCTTGCGCGAATTGCCGCCCGCGTTGGGCGCTGGGCGCCACGGGAAATAGGCTTTGGTCGCGAGCACAATCTCGTCACGCTGGGCCATCTCCCTAAGCAGATTTCCGGTGATTTCCTCCGAGGTTCCGCCCGCATAGACATTGGCAGTATCGAAGAAGTTTATGCCGGATTCCAGAGCCTTGCGGAAAAATGGGCGGCTTTCCTCTTCGTTCAAAAGCCAATCGCCATGCCAGCCCTTGGTCGTGTCACCATAGGTCATGCAGCCGAGGCAAAGGCGCGAGACAGTCAGCCCCGAAGTTCCCAGTTTCGTAAACTTCATCATGTTCCCTTTACAGCGATAGGCCGCCGTCAACGATCAGCGATTGCCCGGTAATGTAGCTTGCAAGCGGCGACGACAGGAACAGCGCCGCACCGGCCATATCCCGAGGCGTGCCCATCCGGCCCAACGGAATGCGGGCGATTGCGCCATCGCGGCGTTGCTCGTTCTCGGTTGTAACTTTGGTCATCTTTGTCGGGACGAAACCGGGCGCAATGCCGTTCACACGAATGCCATCTCGCGCCCAGGCTTGCGCCAGCGAGCCTACCAGACTGGCAGCGCCCGCCTTGCTTGCGCCATAGGCGGGGTTGCCGATCATGGCATGGAACGCGCCGGTCGAACTGACAATGATGATTGAACCGTCGCGTTTTGCGAGCCCCAGATGAAAGGCGCGCGCACAATCCATCACCGAGTTCAGATTCACGTCGATCACCGCGTCCCAGCCTTCACGTTCGAACTCGCGGCGTCCATATCGCACCGCGCCCTGGCACAGGACCAGCACGTCAATGGGATCGAGCTTGGCTGCAAGCACATCGGGCGAATCCCGATCAGTCACATCAAGCTGATGATAGGTCAGCCCGGTAAAATCGCTGTCCTCAGCTTCCAGATAATCACCTTCATCGGGCCGCGTACCTGTAACATGCGCCTCTGCCCCACGCTCGGCAAATCCGCGTGCAATGCCATTGCCGATCCCGCTCGAGCCACCGATCACCATCACGCGCTTGCCAGAAAAATCGAGCGGGTCAGACATAGCTTAAGCTCCTCAAATGGAACGCGAAATCACTTCTTTCATGATTTCGTTTGTACCGCCAAAAATGCGCGTCACGCGCGCATCGCGCCACAACCGGGCAATGGTATACTCATTCATATAGCCCGCACCACCATGCAGTTGCAGCGCTGTGTCGCACGCCTCCCATTGCAGATCGGTGTGCCACAGTTTCGCCGCGCTGGCTTCATCGGTTGTCAGCTCGCCGGCCAGATGTTTGCGGATCGCCCAGTCGAGGTGCGCCCAGCCCACTTGCAGTTTGGCCTTGAGGTCTGCCAGTGTGAATTTGGTGTTCTGGAACTCGAATACTGTCTTTCCAAATGCCTTACGGTCCTTCGTAAAACTAACCGCTTCATCGAATGCGCGCTGCGCGGCGGCCTGTGCACCAACTGCGATGCCCAAACGTTCCTGAGGCAATTCTTCCATCAGATGGATGAAGCCGCGGCCTTCACCACCCAGAATATTGGTCTTGGGAACGCGGCAATCGTTGAAGAACAGCTCTGATGTATCGGCCGAATGCTGCCCGATCTTGTCGAGGTTACGACCGCGTTCAAAACCCGGCGTACCTGCATCAACCAGAATCAATGTCGTGCCCTTTGCGCCTTGAGTCGGGTCTGTCTTGGCAACCAAGATGACGCAATCGGCGTTCTGGCCATTGGTGATGTAGGTCTTGGAGCCGTTGATCACGAGGTGATTGCCGTCTTCAACCGCAGTCGTGCGAATACCCTGCAAATCGGACCCCGCGCCTGGTTCAGTCATGGCAATGGCCGTAATGATATCGCCAGAGACCATTCCGGGGAGGTATTTCTGCCGCTGCTCCTCAGTACCCAGCCGTTCAAAGTAATTGGCCGTGATGTCGCTTTGCAGAGTGAAGCCTGCCGCAGAACCCAGATACGAAAGCTCTTCACACAGCACGCAGTTAAAGCCGAAATCGAGCCCCAGCCCGCCATTTTCCTCTTTCACAGTAGGGCACAGCAGGCCCGCCTCACCAACAGCCTTCCAGACCTCGCGCGGGACAATACCTTCTGCTTCATGCTGGTCCAGATTAGGCTCGAGATGTTGCGCGAACACCTTGCGCACGGTGTCACGGAAAGCCTCATGGTCTTCGTTATAGGCGGTGCGATAGCTTGTATCGAGCATGTGAATTCAACTTCCCTGATATTGAGATGGAAACATTATGGCAGCGTGCGGCCGATGTGCACACTTGGTGAAACTGACAATGCAGGTGGATATGCGCGCGCGCAGTCCCGGCGTGTTAGTCGCGTTAAGCTAAACTTGCCTAGCGCCCAACAAGGGCGAGACGGTGAGGAACTCGATGGAACCGATTGATACTGGTGCGCTGGTCGGCTGGAAGCTGGATGATCTTGGCAAACGCATGGTGTTGCACATGCAAACAATGCACCGAACCGAGAGCGAAGAGAAGGAAGTCCGCGAACGCGCAGTGTTGCTCGATCGCAATCAGGCATTCCTGCTCGCAAATTATCTGTTTGAGATGACCGGCCAGTCAAAACCCAAGCGACGCAGCGTGTTGCAAGCCCTGTTCGGAAATTAGCCCGTACAGCCAACGCTTTACTCTGCCAGAATGTCACGCAGGCTGCCGTCGAAGGCCCACGTCTTGTTGGCATTGATTAAATGCAATCGCCAGTGTTTGGCCGCCCCGTCACCATCTCCAGCTTCGATCAGGTCGATCAGCTTTCGCATGCTTTTCAATGCCGTACCACTGTCCGCGATCCGCCCTTCGGCATCGCGCCGTATCAGCCGCAACTTCACCTGATCCATCAGATCGTGCAGCATCTGGATCATGAAGTGGAGCGTGCGATTGCCACCTTGTTCCACCAGCAATTCATGAAACTCTGTCAACGCCGCGATAAAGCCGCGCGTGTCGCCCGCCTCATCCAGGCGCTCCAAACGGTCAATCTCGTTTCGAAGTATCTCTAGTGAAGCCTTAGCACCCGTTCGCGCCAAACGGCGAACCACATACAGTTCCAACGCCAGCCGGGCTTCAAAGATATCCGGTACAGTGGTTTCATTCGCTTGCAGAACGAAGCTTGCATAGCGCGACACACCGCTCACTTTCGGGCGACTGACGCGAGCCCCACTGCGCGATCCACGCGTAACGGAAATCAACCGCTCGGCCTCCAGAATACGAAAGGCTTCGCGCAGAGTCGGGCGCGACACGCCAAATTGTTCCAGCAGTTGGCCCTCTGGCGGCAAAGACGAACCTTCATCCAGATCGCCGGAGATGATCCGCTTGCGGATCCGGTCTGCAACAATCTCAGCGGTCTTTGGCACCCGCAGTTCTTCGCGTTGACCAAGATCCAGGATGTTGGGTTGGTCGGCAACCAAACTGCCGCGCCCCAATGCGTTGTCGTCAGACCTCGCCATTTATTGTCAGATACCTCTCGTCCGCCCGCGATGTCTCACTTAGTTAGCGAAGTCGGCCCGCCATGTCATGGGGCTATTGTTAGCGCTCTTGGTTCGAGAAGATGGGTTCGCGCTTGCAAAACAGGGTGGTCCTGCGCACATGGGGCGCATGAATGCCAAGGCTACGACAACTTATCGCGCCGGATCAGACAGCGTCATGCTTCGCCGCGCCATGGGCTGCTACGCGACGGGGATAACAGTGGTTACCGCGCGCGCACCCGACGGCGAGCCCGTTGGTCTGACCGCCAACAGCTTCACTTCGGTCAGCCTTGAACCCCCGCTCTTGCTGGTTTGTCCGGCTCTATCCGCGGCCACCACACAAGTGCTGTTGGAAGCAGATCATTTCGCAGTGAATGTCCTGTCAGACGAACAGGCCAACCTTTCTCGTCTGTTCGCCACGAAAGGCACAGACCGTTTCGCAGAAACGCAGTTCGAGACCTGGCATCACGACGTGCCTATCATTCGTGACGCACTCGCCAATTTCGAGTGCAAACGCTACTCAGTCGCTGACGGAGGCGATCACGCGATCCTGGTAGGGCAGGTCGAGCATGTTCGCTTTGCCGACGAAGGCGATCCGCTCCTCTATTTTCGCGGTGAGTACCGCAGTCTGCAAC
This sequence comes from uncultured Altererythrobacter sp., assembly GCF_913057185.1. Taxonomy (NCBI): domain Bacteria; kingdom Pseudomonadati; phylum Pseudomonadota; class Alphaproteobacteria; order Sphingomonadales; family Erythrobacteraceae; genus Altererythrobacter; species uncultured Altererythrobacter sp. The sequence continues at coordinate 876,341 of NZ_CAJXNK010000001.1, read as the reverse complement.
GCGACTGATCCGATCTGCAAACAAAAAAGGGCCGGCGCGAAGCCGGCCCTTCCCCCCAATTCTGATCCTTAGGGAGAGAGGAATCCCCTCTAACGGATCAGAAATTCACGCCCACGGCCACACCGTAACGGCGCGGATCAAGCGTAAAGATATTGCTGAACAAGCCCGAGCTTGCATCCGTCACATACAGACCCGTAACCGAGTCACTGTCAAAGATGTTCTGGACGAAACCGCGTACGAACCAGTTCTCTTCAGCCGAGTTCAACTGGATCTGCGCATTCGCCTGAACGAATGGTTCAAGCCGGTTTACATTGCCGTTAAAGACATTGCCGTATTGTTCACCGGTCATCGAGATATCGAAGCGCGGCACCAGTGTCATGCCGCTGTCAAATTCAGCGGTCCATTGGACACCGGCCGATGCTTTGATTGTTGGTGCCTGAGGCAGCTTGTTGCCTTTCAAGTTCACCTCAACACCAGGGCTTAGGACCTGCAGACCTGCAGGAGCATTCGCTTCAAGTACACTGCAGATACTGAATGCACCGGATGAAGCGATGTTACCATCAGCCGGGAACGACGTTGGGCCTTGCAGCCCAAGACCGCCATTTACGGCTGTTACGAAACCGGCGGTCGCTGCCTGCGATGGACCGGTAACAGCGCAAAGCGCGCCATTGGTAACGTCCTTGATGATCACCGCATTAGGATCGCCACCACCGGGATCGCGCGGGTTGGAGAAGAACTGATCGCCAGCCACTTCTGCGTTGAGATAGCTGAAGTTCATATTGACCAGCCACGCTGGATCAGGCCGCAGCACAGATTCGAGCTCAATGCCCCAGATATTGGCGTCAATCGTATCGTTGACCGACGTGCGCGCAATGATCCGGCTCAGCTGAAGGCCTTTGTACTTATAATAGAACGCGGTCGCATTCAGCTGGATCATGCCATTGGCGAAGGTGTTCTTTGAGCCGACTTCGAATGCATCGATCTGCTCTGGTCCGAAGCTATCTGGAACCGAAAAGATCGGCTGCAATGGCGGGTTGATACCGCCCGATTTATAGCCACGCGAATAAGATGCGTAAATGTGGTTGTCTGGAGACAAGGCATAATCGACCACGAAACGGCCTGTTATCTCATCGAAGCCAACTGAGCGATCGGCGGTAAGCTGATTTCCAGCAATCCCCGGATCGGCATCGTAAGAACCGACAAATGGTGAATCAAAGGGGTCACCATCGTTGGAGTAAGGGTTTAGGAAACTCGCCAGCGTCGAGCGCGCAGAGGTCGACTTTTTATCGTCATTGTAACGAATGCCGGCCGTTACCTTCAGCCTATCAGTAACGTCGAAATAACCCTCTGCAAAAATGCCGTAGCTTTCCAGATGGAAGTTACGCGTGTTGTTGCGGAAGAATGACGTTGCCAGATATGACGGCGGCAGGCTGCCGCCCAATGACGTGAATGAACCGAGCACACCAGCGATGTAATCGATCGCAAAGGCATTCACGTAATAGCTGTTCTCGAGCACTTTGGAGTCTGCGTAGATACCGCCGAGCAGGAAGTTAAACGGACCATCCAGATCAGACGAGATAATCGCCTCAACCGAGTAGCTTTCGTTGTCCTGGTTCGAACGGTCAAACTGCGGTCCGTTTGGCGTACAGATCCTGAAGCCTTCGAAGGATCCCCGGCCATCAAGACGGGTGTCTGACGTACACAGATTGCCGCTGCCATCAAACAAAGCTGCTGTGACCGGCGTGAAGTACGCCTCTGTGCCCGGGCCGAGCAGACCGCCAGCGAACGCATTCAGAGTTCCGAATGCCACTGCAGCATTCGGAATCTCGCCAACACCCTGGTTGTAGTCCTGCCGGGAATCGACGCTGGTTTCCTGATAGGTGCCAGTGACAGCAACCTGGATATTGCCAAAATTGTGTTCGATATGCGCTTGCAGTTGCAGCTCGTCTGTGAAGTACTCCGGAACAAATTCAGTGCGGATCTTGCGAACATCGTTCGGTTCATCAAAGTTCGCATAGGCATCCGGTCCATAAAGGCTGTTAAGCCCGAGCGAGGCCGGAATACCGTTGATCGCGAGGAATTCCGACGAACCCAGCGTACCTGTGAAAGTCGAGTTGGCATTCAACTTGTCAAAGTCGCGCCGCGCATTGAGGCATCCCAACACGCCCGTCGGGTCACGTTGACACAATTGCTTCTGGATACGCGAACGGTTGTCATCCTCTTCGAAGTAATAGGCCATCAGATCGATGGTCGTATCGGGGCCCGGCTCGAATCGAAGCGAACCGCGGATCGCGTACATGTCACGGTCGTCAAAGTCGCTGCCAGTAGTCAGGTTTTCCGTGTAACCATCGCGTTTCAGATAGAAGCCGGCAACGCGCGCACCGATAGATTCGCCAATCGGCAGGTTGAGCATGCCCTTGGCTTTCATGCTATTGAAGTTGCCGTATTCGAACTCAGCTTTGCCAGAAAAGCCGGACAGATCAGGTTTTGCGGAGACGACGTTCACAACGCCTGAAGTCGCATTACGCCCAAACAATGTGCCCTGCGGACCACGCAATACCTCGATCCGTTCAAGATCGAAATACTCGGTCTCGAACAGGCGCGTTCCGAACAGCGGCGCGGAATTCAAGTGGATCGCGGTGGCGCTGTCACAGCTAACACCCACGCAAAGGTCACCGATACCGCGAATGGTAAAGCTGGAGGCGGTAAAGTTGCTTTTTGTAAAAGAGACGTTCGGAAGCGTCAGCTGCAAATCGCTGGCGTTTTCAATTTGTTGGGAATCCAAAGCTTCGGCATCAAATGCGCTAACCGCGATCGGGACTTCTTGCAGACTTTGTGCCTGACGTTGTGCCGTAACAACAATGACAGGCCCTGCACTCTGGAATGCGTCTTCGTCCGCCTGCGCATCTTGCGCAAGAGCAGGTGTCGCGATTGTGCCCGCGCAGATGCCGGACAGCAGCAATGCTTTCAATTTCATGTAACCCTCTCCCAAATTCCCAGACCGCTTTTGCGGTTCTGATTTGGAAGCTACCTTATTTGATAGGCATTCGACAAACTGATTCTTCAACTCGTTGTCGGATAACTCAAGATCAGACCCAGCCAACCCGCTCCGGATCGAAGGCTACATCAACCTTATCGCCGACCTTCATTGTGACGTCTGTATGACCGGAAATCCTCAGAATTTCGCCATTTTTTTCCTTTATCGTGACAAAACGATATCCTGCAGAAAATTCTTTTTCGATGACGGTCCATGGGCCATTTGATGAAGAGACGAGCGAAAGGGCCGAGGGACGGAAAAGTGCCGTTTGAGGCTCATGCTCCGTGATTTCAGATAGTCTCATGTCGCCAATCGCCGTTTTCAGAACGCCATCCTGCCACGTCCCGGACAGCGCATTCACTTCCCCCAATAACCGTGCAGCGACAATGCTTTTTGGCCGCCAATAGAGATCTTCCGGCGCGCCTTCCTGCACAATGCGCCCATCGTTCAGCACAACGATTGTGTCAGCCAGTTCAAGCGCTTCATCGGGATCATGGGTGACAACCAATACTGCGGCACCAGCCTCTTTCAGCAAGAGCTTTGCATCGCGCCGCATGGATTTGCGCAATTGCTGGTCAAGACTGGAGAAGGCTTCATCAAGCAGAACGACATCTGGCTGACTGGCTAGCGCACGGGCAAGCGCAATGCGCTGTTGTTCTCCCCCCGACAATTCGTGCGGGTAGGCATTGGCGCGGTCTGCCAGCTCGACTTTGGCGAGCCATTCCTGCGCAGAGCGCGGGCCGTCAGAACGATCCATCCCGAAGCGCACATTCTCGGCAGCTGTCATGTGCGGGAACAATGCGTTGCTTTGCACCACAACGCCAATCCGGCGCTTTTCCGGCGGCAGGGTGACACTGGGCGAGGACAGGATGTCAGCCGGCGAGGTGATCGTGCCCGCACTCACAGGCTCGAAGCCGGCAATCGCGCGCAGAAGTGTGGATTTGCCAGCACCCGATGGCCCCAGCACAACCGTGATCGCTCCGCGCGGAAGATCCAGATCTATACCGTCCAGAATGCGCTTGCCTGCAATCTCGCAGGCAACATCCTTCAAGGAGATTTGCAGTTCAGTGGCGCTCATGCGTTGGGCCTCACCAGATTCAGTAAAGCCGTTGCAGGAACACAGATCGCGATAAGGATCAATGCCGGTAGCGCCGCTTGCGCGAGCCGTTCGTCACTGGCGAAATTGTGTGCTGTGACTGCCAGCGTATCAAGGCTGAAGGGCCGCAGGATCATAGTCGCGGGCAATTCCTTCATCACTTCGATTGCCACCAGAAGTCCGGCAGTTGCCAACCCGGTCAAGACGAGCGGCAGGTGAATTTTTGTGACCACGCGCATGGGCGACGCGCCAAGGCTGCGCGCTGCCTCGTCCAATTCCGGGCGAACCTTCATCAAGGCCGCTTCCGAAGGCAGGATTGCTACCGCCGCAAAGCGGGACTGATAGGCCAGCAACAAAGCGATTATGCTGCCCCCTGTAAGTATGGCCGCCTGCGCACCGGACAGAGCATTCAGTGCGGACTGTCCGATTGCCAGCGCTGACAGAATGGCAATTGCTGCAACCGCGCCCGGCACCGCATATCCTGCCTGCAAGACACGCACGGAAGCGCGCGCCACGCGGTTGCCGCTGCGTAATACATAAGCGGCGGTTAGCCCCAGAAAAACCGCCAGAACGGCAGAGCCGATCGCTAGCAACAATGTGCCCTGCAAGGCGGGCAAAACCGAACCTGATGGCCGTGTATTGATCGCCAACCAGGCCAGATTTCCCGCCGGAATGAGCAAGCCCAATGCGATGGGCAGCATAGCCAATCCTGCCACGACTGCGCTGCGCCAGCCGGTCAATTGCGATCGCGGGCTGAGCTGAGTGTCGCTCGCTCCGGTCGAAGCGAACTGTCTGCGTCCACGCGCAGCGCGCTCTGCTCCCAGCGCCAGCAAAGCACCAAACAGCAACAGCACAGCCAACTGCGCAGCGGCAGCCGGATCGCTGAACGAAGACCATGCACGCACGATACCCACGGTTAGCGTCGAAACCCCCAGGAAATCGGCCACGCCATAGTCCGCGAGCACTTCCATTATGACCAAAGCTGTGCCCGCCGCAGCGGCCGGCCATATCAGTGGCAAAGTGATTTGTCGTAAAGCGCGCCACGGGCCTGCGCCCAGGCTGCGGGCGATGTCCCAGCTGAGCCGGCCATGCGCTTCCATCGCATTGCGACTGAGCAGATAGACATAAGGGTAGAGCGTTAGGGCGAAAATGAACGCCGCGCCGGAAATGCCTGAGACAGTCGGCAAATCCCAGCCACTTGCGGCCTCGAACTTGCTGCCCGGCGCCGTGATCGCATACCAGCTATAGGCGGCCACATAGCCCGGCATGGCAAGCGGCAAGATCAGCAGCCAACTCAGCGCCCGGCGCCCGGCAAATTCGTATCGCGTGACAAGCCAAGCGCAGCCGACACCGATCAATGCCGCAAGCGCCCCTGACATGATCGCAAGCTTTGTCGACTTTATCGAAAATTCGCCTAGCCTGGTCGAAGCGATGTGATCAAGGTATTCGCTGTCGCCCGACAGCGCGAGCGCGATCAGCGCAATGATCGGCAGCGCGAAAAAAGCGGCAAGTACTGTGCCGACAACCGCGGGATCCAGTCGGCGCAGAATCCCTCCAGCCGCGAAGGCTGCCCGATTGCCAATGCTATTCGTTATTGCCGCCAATGCGCCTTACCGATTGCCCTGCTGATCAGGGCCAGCCGGCCCGATCGAACAAACGTTGCGCTTCTTCCTGGCGCGAACCGATTGTCGTCCCGTCCAGCGGATCCGCCTTGAACGCGCCCAGTGCGTCCAGCACTGCATTGTCATAGGTGACAGTCGGAACCGCCGGATATTCGCTGGTCAGCTCTGGAAACAACTTCTGCGCTTCGTCTGAAACCGCAAATTCGATGAATTTCTTTGCCAGTTCGGGATGGCGCGCATTCGCCGCAACACCGGCACCCGAGATGTTTACATGCACGCCCGGATCGGCTTCGGGCCAGTACACTTCAACGTTGCTCACATCTTCATTCGTGTCCAACGCCATGCGCGCATAGTAGTAATGATTGACCAGTGCGAGATCGCATTCGCCAGCCACTAGGGCACGGATCTGGTCGCTGTCGCCGCCTTGCGGATCGCGCGCAAAATTCCCCGCGACCTTGCTGGCCCAATCCTGCGCGCGCCCTTCACCCCAGCGGGCGATCAGCGCAGAGAGAAGCGAAATATTGTAGATATTGCCGGAGCTGCGCGCGCACACGCGGCCCCCGAATTTTGGATCGGCAAGGCTTTCATAGCCGGTCAGCTCGCTCGCCTGCACGCGGTCCTTCGCGTATACCAACACACGTGCACGGCTGGAAATTCCGTACCAATGGCCGTCAGGGTGGCGCATCGATGCAGGTACACGCTGGTTGAGAATGTCAGAGCTCGTCGACGCAAACAGACCTTCCTGATCGGCCTTCCATAGCCTGCCGGAATCGACTGTAATGATTACGTCCGGCGGATTGCTGTCGCCATCAGCCTTCACCCGCTCGATCAGCAGATCGCCATCGGCTTCGACCACTTCGACTTCCACCCCTGTCGCATCGGTAAAAGCTTCGTACAGCGCATAGTCGGAATCGTAGTGCCGCGAGGAATAGATGACCAAGGTGTCATCACTCGTCTCTGCCTCCTGCGAGCAGGCACCAAGAACAACAAGCGGAGCGAGCACAAGGCCCAAAGCAAAACGGTTGGTCATCAGCACTTCCTTCGACTCGGTGAATTCCGATCCAATGCGGCCATAAGCGCGAGCGAGGCTTTCTGTCGAGAGTTTTATTGCGAATAATTCTCATTAGTGACAAGTAGCCCATACAATGTCGCCAGCTTGCGCCTCACAATTAATCGCTTAAGGCCAGCTAAATGGACGGGGGGCTCGCATTCACATTCACCAGCTGTGTTGCAGTGATGGCTCTGATCGCTTGGATCAGCTGGCGCAAAACTCGCGGGCAAACTGACACGCGAGAGGGCTATTTCCTCGCCGGGCGCGGTCTGACCGCCGGTTTCATAGCAGGTTCGCTATTGCTGACCAATCTGTCGGCAGAGCAGCTGATCGGCCTCAATGGATCTGCCTATGGCCACAATCTTTCCAGTATGGCTTGGGAAGTAACCGCAGCCATCGCGACTGTCGCCATGGCATTCCTGTTCTTGCCGCGATATCTCGCCGGTGCATTCACCACTTTGCCGGAATTCCTCGCTGAACGGTTCGATCCAACCGTTCGGCGCATGTCCGTGCTGCTGTTCATGCTCGGATACGGGCTCGTGACGATCCCTTCGGTGCTCTATTCCGGATCGCTGGCGGTGATGCAGTTCTTCGATGTGCCACAGCTAACCGGGCTGGACATGTTTCCCGCGCTCGTACTGACAGTGATCGTGATCGGGCTGACAGGCGCCGCATATGCTGTGTTTGGCGGTTTGCGCGCGGTGGCAGTATCCGACACGCTCAACGGTATCGGGCTGCTGTTTATCGGACTGCTTGTGCCGATACTGGGCCTGACCGCGCTGGGCGAAGGCAGTTTCTCAGATGGGCTGTCTCGCCTGACCAGCGATCACCCGGAAAAGCTGAATGCGATCGGCTCTGCCACTGACCCGACACCGTTCGGCACGATTTTCACCGGCATGATCTTCGCCAACCTGTTTTACTGGTGCACCAACCAATATGTGATTCAGCGCACATTGGGGGCGCAGTCTTTGGCGGAAGGGCAGAAGGGCGTGCTGACGTCCGGCTTCTTCAAGATCATGGTCCCGTTCATGATGATGATCCCGGGCGTGATCGCATTCCATCTTTATGGCCCCGGATTTGGATCGATTGATGAGGCGTACCCGCGGCTCGTTTCAGACCTGCTTCCCGCCTATCTTGGCGGAATCTTTCTTGCGGTCCTGCTGGGTGCAGTCTTAAGCTCGTTCAATTCGTTGCTAAACAGTGCCGCGACGCTGTTCACGCTCGATATCTATGCACCGTCACGCAAGCAGGCGAGCGATGCGTATCTTGTGCGCGTGGCGAAGATCGCCAGCGTCATCATCGCGTTGTTCTCTTTCACCGTGGCACCTCTGCTCTATTTCGCTGAGGAAGGCCTGTGGCAAGTGGTGCGCGTCTTCACCGGTTTCTACAATATCCCGACAGTCGTGATCGTGATCATGGGGCTGTTCACAGCACGCGTTCCGGCGCTGGGCGCAAAGGTTGTGATCATCTTCCACGTTACAGCATACGGCTTGCTGCGGTTCGTATTCGACGATGTCGTGACGCTGCACTTCATCCATCAATACGCCATCCTGTTCGTGATTGAAGTCGCCATAATGCTGGCGGTGGGATATTGGCAGCCACGCGAGGCACCGTACCAGCCGGTCAACCGGCATGAGGTCGACATGACGCCATGGCGCTTTGCCCGACCGACGGCATTCACGTTGCTATCTGGCGTGGTGACGCTCTATCTGGTCTTCTCACCCATTGGCCTGGCGTACACCGCTGGTCTGTCTGCGCTGTTCGCGCTGTTGATGGGCCTGCTAGTCGCGGCGAACCTGGCTGCATGGGTGATGGCGGTTAGGAAGCAAGCCGTTAGCTGATCAGCGAGGCCAGCACGCGGCGCTTGCCCGCAAATGGCCGCCGCCCATGCATCACCGAAAAGTTGTCGATCAAAGCCACGTCGCCTGCTTGCCACGCAATGTCAGCCGTCAGCTCATCTGCAATCGCTATCACATCGGCCATCGCAGCAGCTGAAATCGGCTCGCCATTGCCAAGCATGATCGCGCGGTTCGGATCATTGCGGCTATCCGACCAGCCGCGATAGGCGGCAATCAGTTGATTGAAGAAAGTCTCCCGCCCATCCTGAAGCTGTCGGATGGCAGGCAGCACTGGCGTGGTCGCGCGCAGCACATCCCCGTCCAGCCATTCCCACTCATAGCCTAGTTCCGCCAGTCGCGATTCCGCTCGCTCGCGCGTATCCACGCTCAGCGTACTTCGCCAACTGCGCCCCTGGCCTGAACCCGCATCATCGCTGCCCGGCATGACATTAGTGTAGCGTACGCCATGATCGCGACAATCGCCGTAGAATTCCGGCGCTTCCGCCTTCAAACGATCGAGCACCCAATCCGAGCGGCACACAGGCGTCGCGCCGCCTTCGCCCGGTGCGATCTCGCAATAGAAGAACAGCTTGCCGGGATAGAGCGGCGTTTGCGCCATTTCGTGATGCAGAAAGATCTCGGTCGTGGGCGGCGCTTCGTTTGCGGTGAAAACGCGCGGCGTCACATTGGTGCGCACTGCGTTCGAAAGCGAGTCTTCGTAGGTGAAGCCCGCTTCACCGTAGCCATTGATCGCCGCATCGAAAGCCAAGGGATCGGGCACATCGAATCCGCGAAACAACAGCGCGCCTGCATCGGCGAGCGCCGCATCAACCGCGCTCTTGTTGCAAGACAGAAATTCGGAGAGGTCGCCTCCTCCGGTGATGATGGCGGGAAAGTCAGTCATAGATCGGGTGGAATGTGTTGAAGGCCGCTTCCGTGAAGGTGCCTGGATCATTGAAGCGGCGGTTCTGGTTGAGTGCGCTGATCGCGTTCATCTCTTCTTCGCTCAGCGCGAAGTCCATGATGTCCAGGTTCTCGCGCATCCGCTCAGGCTTGGATGTCTTGGGAATGATCGATGTTCCGCGCTGCACGCCCCAGCGCAACACCACTTGAGCCGGCGTTTTGCCATGCGCCTGCGCCGCAGCGAGCACGGCAGGTTCAGTCAGCACGCTATCGCCTTGGCCCGCCATATCGAGCTCGACATAGGATAGTGCACCAAGCGGCGAGAAAGCCGTGACTTCAATCCCATAGTCCTTGGCCAGCCGGATCAAGCGTTCCTGTGTCAAATAGGGATGCGCCTCGATCTGAAGAGTATGCGGATGCACGGTCGCATAGCTCATGAGATCATGGATCAGGCCGCTGTTATAGTTACAAACGCCAATCCGCTTAGTGAGGCCCTTTCCCACCAACGTCTCCATCGCCCCCCAAGTAGCGTGCAGAGGCACCTTCGCACGTTTCATGCCGCTCTGCGCGTCCGGGTCATGCACCCATTCGGGGGGATAACGCGTGTCGATTGGCACATACTCCAGCGCGATCGGGAAATGAACCAGGTAGAGATCAAGGTAGTCGAGCCCTAGGTCCGACAGAGACTTTCGACACCCTTCCTCAACGTGCTCAGGCGCATGGAAAGTGTTCCATAGCTTGGACGTGATCCAAAGATCCTCACGGGTCACCAGCCCGTCCGCGATGGCGCGCGCGATCCCCTGCCCTACTTCGGTTTCGTTGCCATAGTCAGCCGCACAATCGAGGTGGCGATACCCCGCAGCAATCGCTTCATAGGCGACATTGGCCGCGTCCTGGCACGCGACCTTCCAGAAGCCAAAACCGATCGGGGGCAAAGTGTCAGCCAATGCTGTCTCCTGAAGATAAAAAGTCGAGTTCAACCGGCAAGCCGGTGGTGATCGATTGCTGCGCGGCTGCGCCCATTTGAACAGAGCGCAACCCATCGACAGCGCTCAGCGTGGGTGCGCCGCCAGAAATCAGCGCATCGTGGAATTCCCGCAACTGGAAATAGGTCGCGCCGTGATGATCGCCTGCTGCCAATGCTTCCTTGGGCGTATCGATATGCTCGACAATCGGTCCGCTCTTGTCGCGTGGCGACCAAGTGACGTTCGCAGCAGGGATCTCCACATCCAGCCGCCCCTCTGCGCCAAGCGCGTAAATCTCTTCCTGCTGTTCTGCCCCTTCGGCGAACATACACAGATCCAGCACAGCCCGTGCGCCACGCGCAAAATCCACCGTCACAAATGCGTTGTCGAGAATGTCCGGCACTTCGCCGCCATAGCTCTCGTCGAGATGATTTTCATCCTGCCCACCGCTCGCAAAAATCCGCACCGGCTCATCGCGTAATGTGTGTCGCATCAGATCGAAGAAGTGACAGCATTTCTCAACCAGCGTACCGCCCGTGTTGCGGTTGAAACGGTTCCAGTCACCAACCTTGGACAAGAAGGGAAAACGATGTTCGCGGATATACATCATCCGCACATCACCGGTTTCGCCAGCGTGCACACGCTCAATAAACCGCGCGACCGGAGGCATATAGCGATATTCCAGACCGACCCAGAAGAGGGCAGGATAGTCAGCCGCCAGTGCCGCGATCTCTTGAGCATGTTCTACGGTCGTACACAGCGGCTTTTCGACCAGAATTGCGAGCTCGCGCGGCATGATCTCTTGCAGAACTGCATGATGCGAAAAATTGGGAGATGCGATGATCACAGCATCGGGGGAAAATGCATCCAGCATCTCGGCGGTATCCGCGAAGGCTCCGATGCGCTGGCCCAATATGCCCGCCAGCGCCTTAGCTGCCTCACGCGAGCCAGCATCAGGGTCCGCAATCGCGACCAGATCAGCTTGCGGCAATAGTGCGAGATTGCGCATATGTTCGCGGCCCATCATCCCGCATCCGATTATCGCATATCGCCGAGTGTCACTCATGCACTCGCCATGCGGCGAAGCGGCGGCGCTTTCAAGCGCGATCTTCAGCCAGTCTATAGATGAGCGAAGTGCATGGTTTGCCAGCCTGTTCGATCATCATCTCGATTGCGCCTTCGGCGCGGTTCGTCAGCGCAATCGAGAACGGAACATTCATTTCGACATAGCGGGTGAAGCTGATCTCTCCGCCTGACAACTGGACATCGGGCTGCCCCAAAAGGAGCGCGCAAAACTGCCGCCCGACCTCCGCCAGATGGACCGCGTTAACGTGATCGCCTGATCCATCGAGAAAACGGCTGCCCGGCGGCATGCCGTTTGCATTCGTGATCAAAGCCTCTGTCTCTGTTGCACCGTCATCCAGCGGAGCAATCAGCGTATGCTCGCAATCCAAAGCGCCCACCGCCTCGCGCGGGGCGAATGCAAATGGCGGCGGCTTTTTGTCAGCGTCGAGTTCCTTTTTGGCCTTGCTGCGCCAGCCTTCGAAATTGCGGGTGTGAAAGACAACGCCCTTGCCGCCAGTACGATAGACCAGTCGGTCCTCCGCATCGAACAATTCAATGCCGAAGCCGATCTTTTCGCCGTCCGCGCGATTGCCCATGGTCCCGCGCACGGGAATGCCAGCGCCTGCCTCACCGATCTCCCAGCTCATCCAGGTGAGCGCACTCCATTTGGACGGATCGAGCGTGCCGCGCGCCGCCGAGCATTCAACACTGATGAAGTAATTGAACGTCTGGATGACAATCGGGTGACTTGGTGGCAGCTTCACCCAGCGCCAAGCATCTGGATCGGTGGAGCACTTGAACGTGACCGATCCATCCTCGCTGACCTCGTGATCGCTGGTATAGGTAATCCCTTCAGGTGCGGGCATGGAGCATCTGCGCTACACTTTGACCTTGGCGGCAAAGCTCTTTCTCAGCTTCTGCAGCTTGGGCGGTATCACAGCAAGGCAATAGGGATTGCGTTGGCCTTCGCCTTCCCAATATTCCTGATGATAGTCCTCGGCTGGATACCATGTCGCAGGGCCTTCAACAGTTGTGACAGCTTCACCAGCATTGTCCGCGTTCCAACGCGCAATCGCGGCTTCGGCGGAAGCTTGGTCAAGATCATCAGAAACAAAAATCGCGCTGCGATACTGCGTGCCAATGTCGTTGCCCTGACGATTGAGCTGGGTCGGATCATGTGTGCCCATGAATACATCGAGAATCTCTTCCATGGAGATTACATCGGGATCAAAGGTCACACGGATCGCCTCTGCATGGCCGGTCTGACCGGAGCAGACTTCTTTGTAAGTAGGATTGGCATTGGTGCCACCGATGTAGCCGCTTTCGACTTCGCTTACGCCCACAACGTCTCGAAACACCGCTTCCGTACACCAGAAACATCCGCCCGCTACGATTGCCTGTCGCATCTTGCTCATTGAAATCTCCTTTGCTTCGGAGAAATAGGGAACCGCATGGACAATGTCATCGTTTCGCTTGTGTTTCACCGATTTTGCAGACGATTTCCGGAAAAGGACTGACTGAATGAAGAAAATGATTCTGGCGGCGGCGCTGCCCGCGCTTGCGCTAGCAGGTGCCGCGAATGCGGGCCATCACGAGGATGGTAACCACCCTCATCACGGCGATCACGCCGGACACGGTGAAGCGATGTTCATGCAGCATCACGGTGAAGCGCTGTCGAGCGCACTCAACCATCCGACCCGCGCCGAAGACAAGGCTCGCGACCAGTACCGCCATCCCGCTGAAACGCTCGCCTTTTTCCATGTCGCGCCGCATATGAAGGTGGGTGAATATTCACCCGGCGGCGGCTGGTACTCGCGCGTGCTGGGCCATTACCTGGGCGGGGAAGGCCAGTTGGTTGGAATATTCCCAAACGCTACGCTCGCTGCGAACACGCCGGAAAGGCAGCAGAGCATTCGCGACGCTGCTGCAGCATTCCCTACACAGGTTGAAGGTTGGACCGGACTCTCCGCTGATCGATTCAGCGGTCTGACGCTTGATGCGATCTCTGAAGACCAAGTTGGCACGCTCGATCGCATTCTCGTGATCCGCGGTCTGCACGGACGTATCCGTGACGGGATTGCGGACAGCGAAGTCAGAGCGATGCGCGTCTTGCTGAAAGAAGATGGCATGCTCGGCATTGTACAGCACCGCGCCAAGCCGGACGCTCTCTTTGCCTATGCCAACGGTTCGCGCGGCTACTTGCGCCAAGCCGATGTGATTGCATTCATGCAGGTTCATGGCTTCGAGCTGGTGGGCAAAAGTGAGGTGAATGCCAATCCAAAGGATACTGCCGATCATGAACGCGGCGTATGGGAAATGCCTCCGGTGTGGGCGACAAAGCGCGAGGAACTGAAGGACCTCGGCGAAAGCGATCGTATGACGCTGTTGTTCAGGAAGGCGGACTGACGTCCTCTAGGCTGTTCAAGAAGCCAGACTGAGCCTAAAGGGCGGCATATGAGAGAAATCACGGTTGCCGCCCTTCAACTCTCGCTGGGCAGCGAGGACGAACAGGAAAACATCGCCGCTGTCAGCGAGCTGGTGGAGCAAGCCGCCGCGCGCGGAGCGCAAATCATTCTGCCGCCTGAGCTGTTTTCGGGCCCTTATTTCTGCAAAACCGAAGACGAAGCGCTGTTCGCGCTCGCGCGGCCAACGCTCGAGCATCCGTCGGTCATTGCCATGCGCAAGCTTGCCGCGAAGCTGAAGGTAGCGATCCCGACCAGTTTCTTTGAGCGTGACGGCCATCACTATTACAACACGCTCGCGATGATCGGCCCGGACGGCGACGTGATGGGCACTTACCGCAAGAGCCACATCCCTGACGGGCCAGGCTATGAAGAGAAATTCTACTTCCGTCCGGGTAATGACGGATTCAAGGTGTGGGACGTGTGCGGTGCGCAGATCGGCGTCGGCATATGCTGGGATCAATGGTACCCCGAATGCGCGCGGGTAATGGCTCTCAAAGGCGCAGAATTGCTGTTCTACCCCACCGCGATCGGGTCAGAGCCGTATGACGCCGATCTTGATACCAGCCGTATGTGGCAGCGCGCGATGCAGGGGCATTCGGTGTCCAACTGCATGCCGGTGATCGCCGCCAACCGGATTGGCGTAGAGCAGGGTCAAGCCTTCTATGGGCACAGCTTCATCACGAATGAATGGGGCGATAAGGTGTGCGAATTTGGCGCGGAGGAATCAGGCGTACTCGTCGCAACGCTAGACCTTGATCAAGCTGCAACGCACCGCGCCGGCATGGGCTTTTTCCGCGATCGCCGTCCTCAGCTCTACGGCCGGATCAGCGAAGACATCTGACCCCGGGTTCAGTCTCCGGCGAGTTCTTTCAACATGATCACCCAATGGTCGAGGCCGTTGAGGAACGCGTCCACATACATCCGCTCGTTCAAGCCGTGGGCAAACATATCCTGCGGACGTGAGCCCGCACCGCTGATGGCCACAGTGTCATACCCAAGCGTGCGATAGTGCATGCCATCAGTCCCGCCGGATTCCATGTAGGGAATGATCGGAATCTCCTTGCCGAAGCGAGCCAACAGGCTGGTCGCCAATGCCGCGCGCACATCGTCGCGCAATTGCGATTCGGGGCTTTCCGTCACATCCGTGATCAGGTTGAAGGCGACATTGTCATTACCGACGACTTCTTTCAGCTTCGCTTCGGTTGCAGCCGCACCAACGCCCGGGAAAATGCGGCAATTCACGGTCGCGGTCGCGCTTTGCGGCAAGGCGTTTTCGGCATGTCCGGCGCGAAGCATAGTCGCAATGCAAGTCGTTCCGAGCGTGCCTACAGTCTCCGGATTGGATTGCAGCATGGCAATAGCCTCTGAATTTTCAGGGTCGTCAGCGAAAGTACGCATCGCTGCGCCCAGATCACCCGGCACGCTTTGCCCCAAGGCTGCAAAATAGCTGCGGGTTAGTGCGGTTGCGCGAACCGGGAATTTATGGTCGCGGACCCGTGTCAACGCATCAGCCAGTTCATAGATCGAATTGTCGCTGCGGGGGCGCGACGAGTGTCCGCCCGGATTAGTGATAGTCAGCTCCCATGTGGCAAACGTCTTCTCCGCGGCCTGCACGCGCATAGCCATCGGCGTGTACTCGTCAGCCAGCGCCAGTCCGCCAGCGTCGCTATTCAGCACAAACTCCGGATCGACATTTTCTGCCACCCATTTCGCCTGCGCACGGGTAGAGATCATCCCTGTTTCTTCGTCTCCGGAGAACACGAGGTAAAGATCGCGATTTGGCGTCCAGCCTTCGCGCTTCAGCCGCAAGAAAGTCTGCGTCAGGTTCATCACGCCATATTTGTTGTCCAGCGTGCTGCGCCCAAAGAAATAGTCATCTTCAATGATCAGCTTGAACGGTGGGCGCTCCCAATCCTCTGGCAGCGCATCGACCACATCCATATGCGCCAGCAAAACGAGCGGTTTCTTGCCGGACGACCCGTCACCGCGATAGCGCACGACCAAGCCCTGCGTCGGCTCGCCATCGCTATCATAGTTGGTGACCATTACATCTTCATCGGCAAAGCCTTCTCCTTTAAGCCACGCAGTCAGATAGCTGACCATGGCTGGTACCTGTTGGTGACCACGCGCCGTGCGGAATGCGATAATGTCTTGGTAGATATTGATCGCAATCTGTTGCTCGGTCGTCAGATCCTGAACATGGCCATCGTGTGCTTGCACAGGCTGCGCCGCAGCAGATGCGAGCAGCAGAGCCGCTCCAGTCGAATACATTGCCTTCATTTATCCCCCCTGACCGATATCCCTTCCCTTTGCGTAACAGCGCTATCGAGCAAAGTCGATTTGGATTGTTTGCATCGTTCGGCGTGCAAGCTACAACACGGTATGGCGAAGCCCTCTCACCTCTATCTGATCGCACTTGGTTCCAATGTCCGGACTGTCTCCGACGGTGCGCCAAAACGGGTTCTGGAAAATGCGATCGAAGTCTTGGAAGACCTCGGACTGCTATTCCACGCGGTTGCACCCATCATTGCAACTGAGCCCATTGGACCTTCACAGCGCAAATTCGCCAATGGCGCAGCTGTTATCGAGACACACCGCGAGCCCGAAGAGCTGCTGCAATTGCTGAAGGCCACAGAGCAAATCTTTGGCCGCAAATCGCATGGTCAGCGTTGGCGTGCGCGTGTGCTCGACCTGGATATTGTGCTTTGGGAGGGCGGCATCTGGGAGAGTCACTCGCTGATCATTCCGCATCCCGAATTCCGAAACCGCGACTTCGTTTTGCGACCAGCAAGCGCCATTGCGGACGATTGGCGCGACCCGATCACAAATTTGTCGCTCGCACAGCTATATGCACGCTTGACCAAGCCGCGCCCTGCCCCTAGGTGACGCGCCTCGTGCAACGCTACCGAACGGTGTTGCGCATCAGGTGGGCCGTTAGCTCAGTCGGTAGAGCAACTGACTTTTAATCAGTAGGTCGCTGGTTCGACCCCAGCACGGCTCACCACCCATTCCTCTCGAACGATGAATAGGGCGATAGCCACCATTGTGGCGAAAATTATCCGCGCACAGTGATAGCCGCCTTCACTAATAGGCACAGGCTCGGTGCTCGCCTGGATTGATCCGGCATAGAACCTCAATATGGCGTGGCGGCCATAGAGGCACGCTGGCGCACCCCCGATCTCAAGCTGGGCCAATCAGAATTCGTATCCCACCTCAACTCCGAACCGGCGCAGGCCGCCGGGCGAATTGAACGATCCGCCAAATTCGATCGCCGGAATAACTTCGTTGAGATATTCGCGGTTGAGCAAATTGTCGGCAAATGCGGTGATGTTCCAATTCTCGCCTTCCAAACCGAACCGGAGATCAAGCACCCCAAATGCTTCCCGCTCTGTGATGGAGTAATCCGCGTCACCGACGAAAGCCGGCAGCGCGAGCGCGGAGATAGGCAAAAGTCCGCTGAACAATGTTGGCGATGTGTTTTCCTGCACAGTGTGGAACCAGGTCGGGCCAGTGATGCGATAGTCTGCGCGCATGACCAGATCGAGGCTGTTATTCAGCGGCTTATCGACCTGCGTACCGAGGTTAATGGTGTAATCAGCGGTATAGGGCGACTTATTGCCAACCGTAACAGGGCGCGAGGCGTTTTCCTTGATCTCGCTCTCTGTCACATTGACCGAACCGAACAAATCCCAGCCATCGATAATCTCGAAAGTGAGGTTTGCTTCCGCGCCGTAGATCTCGACCTCATCGATGTTCGACACCACGCGCAGCAAGCCGAACCCGCCCACGAAGAATTCAAAGAACTGCATGTCATCGACCGTGGTATGATACCCCGCGAGGTCAAAGGTGATGCGGCCATCGGCAACATTGCCCTTTACACCAAGCTCGAATGCGCTGGAGGTTTCCTTGCGGAAGATATCTTCGATCAGTACATCGGTGCCGATGAACTGGTTGAACGCCTGGTCGACAATCGCGGCCGAACCCTGGTTGTTGAAACCGCCTGACTTAAAGCCTACACCCCAGTTAGCATATGCATTGATATCGTCGCTCAAGGCATAGCGCAGCGAGATCTTGGGCTGAAATTGTTTGAACTTGCGCGACTGGTCAGGGATCGGGCCAAAGGCTTGCCCCGGATTGATCGGTCCGCCGGTGATCGGATCATCGATCGTCGGAACAAGATTGTCGACCCGGCGGTCTTCGATGTCATAACGGCCAGCAAATCCGATTTCGAACCGGTCGCTTACTTCATAATCAACCGCAGCAAACAGTGCGTAGACATCAGTTGAGAAATCATCATTGAACAGCTGGGTGGTCGGGTTTCCGGTACCCGGTGCATTGTACAAATCACGGCTGATCCCATTGCCCAGATCCGCGCCCAGGCTGACGCCGGTCTCACGGCTGATGTTGAGATAATAAGCGCCGACCTGCCACTGCAGCGGACCGATATCGTTCGATGCCAGGCGGATTTCCGCGCTGACATCGGTCTGCTCGCGTAGCTGCAACTGCGTGCCGTCGCATGTCGTCGGGCTATACGGGCCGAAGGTTGAGCCCGCAGCCGGATCGAAAATGAACGGCACGGGTGTCTGCCCGATGAAGCCCGGCTGATTGACCGGGTAGCCAGTAAGTGCCGCAGTCGTGGCAAAACACTGTCCCGCCACATCCGCTGCGGTCTGCGTTGGCGCGGGGAACGGGATGAAGCGCGCGAAATCTGCTGATGTACCGTCCGCGCCAAGGATCTGATCAACATCGCTGTAAAGCGCCCAGGCGGTCAGGGTGACGCTTTCAAACTCGTGCTCGATCTTGGCCGACACTTCGAATGACTGCTGCTCGTTGAACGACGCGATATTCGAATAATAGTTGAACGGGTGGTCGTTCACATCTTCAAAGAAGGCGGGGTTCACACCGGCGAAATTGGGCAAGTGGAATGCAGCGTTAAAATTGATCGCGTTGCCGGTAAGGTCAGAATAGCGCGCCTTTACGTCCAATTCCGTTCCAGGGCCGATTTCCGCAACAAGGCGTCCGTCGACCGACCAGATCTCTTGAGAGTCCACGGTGTTGGCGTTTTGGAAATCGTCGCGATAGAAACCGTCAGTAGTAGAGTAGCTGCCGGAAACAACCAGGCCCACGCCTTCACCAAGCGGTGTCGAGACATAACCGCTGGCCGAATAGCTAGTGTCTTCAGCTGCGCTAACGCGGACGCCGCCTTCCATGAGGTTGCTAGGCTTCAATGTCTGAATGACAACCGCACCGGCTGCAGCATTGCGGCCATAAAGCGCGCCCTGCGGACCTTTGAGAATTTCGATCTGACGTAGCGTGCCCTGATCCTGGTTAAGCTGTGCGGTATTGGTTTTGAGGATACCGTCCACCACCAGCGCAACAGAACTTTCCGCATCGCGCGCACCGTTGATGCCGCGAATGTTGATCTGCGTATCGCCTGCTTCGGCTGTGCCAGTCACAATCGTTACGCCTGGGGTTAGCTGTACAAATTCATCCGCCTTCTGGATCCCCGTCTTCTGCAGCGCATCAGCGGTAAAAACTGTGATGGCCGTCGGAACTTCAGCCAGCGTTTCAGACTGCCGGCGCGCCGTAACAATGATGGCATTGCTTTCCTCGGCTGCTTCCGCGCTATCTCCGAAGTCTTGCGCAATGGTTGGGTTTGCAGTGACCAGTGCGCCAAGAGCGATGCCTGATGCGAGTGTGACCTTGAAGTTCCTCATCTTCTATACTCCCTATGCCGCGTTATGCAGATCGGCTGTGTTATGGAGGCAATGACGAAAACGTCTGCCGAGAATAAACTTATTTCTCTTGACGAACCCTCTATTGTATACAATTTAAGTACGTCAAGCGAAAACAGCCACGTAATCAACACGTCTTGTCAAAACTTTCCGAGGGGTTGGTCTTGAGAACCGCAGAGAAAAGCGCGCAGCATGGCGTGGCCAGAACAGTTTTGGATCCGATTACCCTGAGTACATCCAAATGAGCCGCGCCTCCGACACAGCCTATGACAAGATCCGCGGCCATTTGCTGAGCGGCGAAGTTTGGCCCGGAGAGCAGCTGACCGAAGAAAGGCTGGCAGAGATAACAGGTGTCAGCCGCACACCGGTGCGCGACGCAGTGCGGCGCCTGGAGAGCGAGATGCTGCTGGTGCGCAATGAATCAAAACGCATCTTTGTTGCCGACTGGAGCCGCGACGACATCGACGAGATGTTCACGCTGCGCCAAATGCTGGAAGGGCATGCTGCCGAGCGCGCCGCACAGCGCATCACACAGGAGCAGATCGACCATCTGGAGGAAGTCAATCGCGAGCTCCACGAAGCGGTCGAATTGGCAGAACCTGATGTCGCAAGCTTCCTCAATGCGAACCGCATTTTTCACGAGATCATCACCGATGCGGCGCAGTCACCGCGCCTGAAACAGGTTCTGGCGATGCTGGTCGAAACGCCCGTGGTGCTGCGAACTGCGCGCAATTACTCGATCAATGATCTGCAGCAGTCGGCGCGCGACCACGACGAGCTCATCTCGGCCTTTCGCGCCGCCGATGCCAGCTGGGCGCGTGCGGTGATGGGCAGCCATTTGCGCCGTGCCTTCCACACATTTGCTGATGCTACCGAGGCCGCGGAATGATGCTACCCGCCCTAAAATGACTGACAGAGGATTCACGCCTGCCAAAAACTGTCTATTTGCATTTGTATACAATTTGCGTATCAGGCGCGATCCCTAACCGTCTCACAGAGCGACTCAGATGACGCACAATGCGATTGAATTGGTCGAAGTCGGTCCGCGCGACGGGCTTCAAAACGAACCGGACATCATCTCGACGCGAAGCAAGCTCGAGTTGATCGAGCGCATGCTTGGTTTCGGCGCGCGTCGGCTTGAGGTCGCAAGCTTCGTGCACCCGGCGCGCGTGCCGCAAATGGCCGATGCGGAAGATGTGATTGCCGGCCTGCCTGATCGCGCCGATGCAACCTACATCGGGCTGGCCCTGAACAAACGCGGCGTGATGCGCGGGATCGCAACCCGCGAAGGCGGCAAAAGGGGGATCGACCAGATCGGCTGTGTACTGGTGGCCAGCGACACCTTCGGCCAGAAAAACCAGGGGCAAACCATCGCAGAAGGGATCGCGGAGAACCGCGACATGATCCGCTTCGCCAAGGCAGAGGGAATACGCGCGCAGATCACGATCAGCGCAGCGTTCGGCTGTCCATTCGAAGGTGAAGTAAAGCCGGAAACAGTGCTGCAGATCGCCGAAGAGATGGCCGCTGAAGCCCCGGAAGAGATTGCGCTGGCCGACACAATCGGAGTGGGCACGCCAGCACAGGTGAGCGATCTGTTCGGCAAGCTTGGCGAATTGCTCGGCGGAAAAATCCCGATGCGGGCGCATTTTCACAACACCCGTGGCACTGGTATCGCCAATGCTTGGGCGGCCTATCAAGCGGGCGTGCTTATCTTCGACGCATCGCTGGGCGGCCTTGGCGGATGCCCGTTTGCCCCCAAGGCGACCGGAAATATCGCTACCGAAGACCTGATTTACATGATGGAGCATTCAGGGATCGACAGCGGCGTCGATCTGGAGGCAGCCATTACAACCAACCACTGGTTCGCTGAAAAGCTGGGCCGGCAATTGCCATCCATGGTCGCACGCGCGGCCTGACAGACACACGTCACGGAGAGAGTATGACTTATCGTTTGGGCGTCGATGTAGGCGGAACATTCACCGATCTGCTGTTATTCGACGAAGAAAGCGGCAAATTCTGGCGGCACAAGACACCTTCGACACCGCACGATAGCTCTGAGGGGATCCTCAACGGGGTCAAGGCGATCACCGCCGAAGCAGGCGTATCTGCTAGCGACATTGCCTACTTCCTGCATGGAACCACTGTCGCGACCAATGCCGTGCTGGAAGGCAAGGGCGCGAAGGTCGGCCTGGTCACCACCGAGGGCTACCGCGACATCATGCAGATCGCGCGCAGCTTTGTGCCTGGCGGACTGGCGGCATGGATTGTGTGGCCCAAGCCGCAACCGCTCGCGCATCTGGAAGATACGGTCGAGGTGCCCGAACGCATGAGCGCGGATGGCGCGGTGGTTCGCGAGCTGGACGAGGAGGCAGTGCGTGCAGCGCTGCACAAGCTCAAGGGGCAGGGCATCGAAGCGCTGACCGTCAGCCTGATCAACGCTTACGTCAACGGGGCGCATGAAAAGCGCATCGGCGAGATCGCGGAAGAGGTGCTGCCCGGTATCCCTGTCTCGCTCAGCCATGAAGTGCTGCCCGAAATGCAGGAATATGAGCGCACACTGTCAACCGTGGCCAATGCGGCCGTGCGACCGGTGGTGAGCAAATATGTATCCAACCTGCGTAACAAGCTGGAAGACGAAGGGCTGGAAGGCAAACTCTCGCTGCTGCGCTCTGATGGCGGTTTGATGAGCAGCCACAAGGCAGAAGAACACCCGGTCAACATCCTGATGTCCGGCCCAGCCGGCGGTGTGACCGGTGCCAAATGGGTGGGCAAGAACGCGGGCCTTTCCAACATTCTGACGCTCGACGTCGGCGGCACATCGACGGACGTGGCGCTGATCGAAGGTTTGGAAGCACGCCGCGTGCGCACGACAGAGGTCGGCCACTTGTCTGTCCGTGCCTCCGCGCTCGATGTGAAAACAGTGGGCGCTGGCGGCGGCTCGATCGCGCACGTCCCTGAACTGACCAAGGCTTTGCGCGTTGGCCCGGAAAGCGCAGGCGCAGTGCCGGGCCCCGTCGCATACAACAAGGGTGGCACTCTGCCGACCGTCACCGACGCCAATGTCGTGCTCGGCTATCTGCCCGAGGATTTGCTGGGCGGTTCGTTCAAGCTTGACCGCGAAGGCGCGAAGGCAGCGGTACAGACCATTGCCGATGCGCTGGGCATCGGTTTGATGGAGGCCGCGCGCGGCATCATCGACATTGTGAACGAGAACATGTTCGGCGCGCTGCGCATGATCAGCGTTCAGCAAGGCTATGACCCGCGCGAATTCGCGCTGATGGGCTTTGGCGGTGCTGGCCCGTTACACGTGAACGCCGTTGCCAAGCTGATGGGTAGCTGGCCTGCCGTGTCCCCTGTTTCGCCGGGAGTGCTATGCGCACTGGGCGATGCGACCACGCAAATGCGCACCGAAACCGCGCGCAGCTTCTCAAAACTCGCCAAGGACACCAGCATCGCTGACCTTGAGGCGGTGCTAGATGAAATGGCGGCTCAAACGCGCCGGGAATTGCTGGCTGACGGTGTGCCCGAGGAACAGATCACGACGCAATTCGAAGTCGACATCCGCTATGCCGGTCAAGCCTTCGAAGTGCCGCTGACAATCGACAAGGCCGTGCTTGCAACGGATGGGATCGAAGGCATTCTAGCCCGATTCGACCAGGAGCATTTGCGGCTTTTCACATTCAACATGGATACCCCGCACGAAATTGTGAACCTGCGCGCGGTGGCTCTAGGTGAAGCGCCGGCTCTACCCGCCGCCGAACTGCCCAAAGGCGGTGACGATCCTTCGGCTGCGAAGATACGCGATCACACGCTGTGGATGGATGGCAAGGAACAAGCTGCAGTGATCTACGACCGCGCTCTGCTTCGCCAGGGCAATGTGATCCCCGGCCCCGCGATCATCACAGAAATGGACTCAACCACGCTGGTCGAAAGCGGCTGCATTGCCACAGTCGATGCCGTCGGCAACATCCTTATCAATCCCGTGCAGGAGGGCTGAACCGATGCCAGCACAGATCATTGAAACCAATGACATCCCGTTCGAGAAGATCGAAATAGACCCGGTTACGCTCGACATTATCGAGAACGCCTTGCGCAATGCGCGGATCGAGATGGACGCCACGCTGGTACGCACCGCGATGAGCCCCGGTATTCGCGAACAGGGTGATGCCTTCCCCCTGATCGCTGACCCATCGGGCAAGATGATCGTCGGCCAGTTCGGCAGCTTCATCGATGGCTTCCTAAAGGGTTTCGACGGCACGCTGGAAGATGGTGACATGATCTTCCTGTCAGACCCTTATTCATGTGACGGTGCGGTCAGCCACTCGAATGACTGGCTGGTGCTGTTGCCGGTGTTCAAGGACGGGCGGCTGATCGCCTTTACAGCTATGTTCGGTCACCAGTCGGATATCGGCGGATCGGTACCCGGCTCTATGCCAATCGGTGCAAGCTCGATTTTCGAGGAAGGCGTGCGTATTCCACCGGTCAAGATCTGGAAGAAGGGCGAATATAATGAAGACCTGATGAAACTCGTCATGCACCAGACGCGCAAGCCCGACTGGTGTCAGGCAGATCTCAACGCGCTGATCGCCAGCTGCCGGGTGGCCGCCAAACGCGTGGTCGAAATGGCGGAGCGGTTTGGCGATGATGTCTATGTCTCGGCAACGCAGGAATTGCTGGCGCGCAACCACCGCGCGATGAAGGCCTTGTTGTCGCAAGCTGTCGCGGAAAAGCCGGTCAGTTTCGAAGACTATATCTGCGACGACGGCAAGGGATTTGGCCCGTACAAGATCAAATGCACCATGTGGCGCGAAGGCGACAAGGTCATTCTCGACTTCGACGGCACCGATCCGCAATCCGCCGCCTCGATCAACTTCCTGCTCAACGAGAACATGTTCAAGATGTTCTTCGGCATCTACATGATCATGGTCTTCGATCCGCAGATCCTGTTCAACGATGGCTTCTACGATCTGATCGAGGTTCGCATTCCCGAAGGATCGCTGCTGAAGCCGCAATTCCCGGCTGCATTGTCTGGCCGCACCCATGCGCTGGGCCGGATTTTTGACATTCTGGGCGGACTGCTGGGCCAAGGCACGCCGGAATTCCTCAACGCTGCAGGCTTCAGCTCATCGCCGCATCTGTTCTACTCCGGCTGGGACAACCGGCCAGCCAGCGAAGGTGAATGGTTCCAGCTGTTCCAGATCGGCTTTGGAGGCATCCCGGGCAGACCGCTGGGCGATGGGCCGGACGGGCATTCGCTGTGGCCGGGCTTTACCAATGTCCCTAACGAATTCCTGGAGAAGTACTTCCCGCTGCGGATCGAGCGATATTCAACCGAACCCGACAGCGGGGGCGCAGGCCTGCACCGCGGCGGCAATGGTATTCACATGACCTACCGCTTTCTGGCCGATGGCGAGATCGCTGTGCATGATGACCGTTGGTTCGTGCCCCCTTGGGGCGTCAATGGCGGGCATCCGGGCATGCGCGCCAGAAAAGTGCTCGAACGCGCGGATGGCACGACTGAAATCGTGGGCAACAAAGTGGAAGATGTGCCGGTGAAAGAGGGCGATCTCTTGCATTACATCACCTGGGGTGGTGGTGGCTGGGGCGACCCGCTGGATCGCGATCCAGAGCTGGTCGGGCTGGAAATTCGCCAAGGTCTCGTCACGCCCGAAGGCGCCAAGCACTATGGCGTAGTCGCGGACGAGAACGGCGTGATCGACAGCGCCGCAACAGAAGCTCTGCGCGCTGAGATCAAGGCCAAACGCGGCGAGCTGCCGCTGTTCGACTACGGTCCGGCAATCGATGATCTGCGCGCGCGATGCGAAGAGGAAACCGGCCTGCCCGCACCGATTCAGCCGGTCTGGAGCCACACTCAGATACGCGAGGCAGCCGAATAGTGGGTGCGCTTGATGATATTCGCGTGGTCGAGATGGGCCAGCTTCTGGCCGGACCATTCTGCGGCCAATTGCTGGGCGACATGGGCGCTGACGTTATCAAGATCGAGCCACCTGGTGCGGGCGATCCGATGCGCCTGTGGGGCCAGGGCGAAGAGAAGGTGCAATGGGAAGTCATTGCCCGCAACAAGCGCTCTGTCACTTGCAATCTGCGTATTCCCGAAGGTCAGGAGCTGGCCCGCAAGCTGATCGCGAAGGCAGATGTACTGGTCGAGAATTTCAAGCCCGGAACGATGGAGAAATGGGGGCTTTCGCCGGAAAGCCTTCTGGCTGAAAACCCCGGACTGATCATCGCGCGCATGTCTGGTTACGGGCAGGATGGCCCCTATTCGAACCGCGCCGGCTTTGGCGGAATTGGCGAGGCGATGGGCGGGTGGCGCTATATTGTCGGCGACCCTGACCGGCCGCCCGCGCGCATGGGCATCTCTATCGGCGACACGCTGTGCGCCACCTATGGCTGCATGGGCGTGCTCGCCGCGTTGCATCACCGCGAGAAGACAGGCCAGGGCCAGGTGGTGGATACCGCGCTCTACGAGGCCGTATTGCAAGTGATGGAAGGCCTGGTGCCCGAATATGACCGCAATGGCTTTATCCGCGAACGTTCCGGCTCGATCTTGCCCGGTATTGCCCCGTCAAATGTCTACAGGTGCAAGGACGGGCATTTCATGATCGGCGCGAACAAGGACGAAATCTTTGCCCGGCTGGCGCAGGCGATGGGTCAACCCGAATTGGCAAGCGATCCGAGATACGCCACGCATATCGCGCGCGGGAAAAACCAGATCGAACTGGATGAGCTGGTGAATGCCTGGACCGGCACGCTGACCGTTGATGAAGTCGAACAGTCGATGATTGACCATTCGATCCCGGCTGGGCGCGTATATCGCGCGCCAGACATGATCGCTGACCCGCATTTTCAGGCGCGCCAGGCGATCATCGAGGTTGAGACCGAAACTCGCGGCAAGCTGAAAATGCAGAACGCGTTTCCCAAACTGTCGCAAACTCCATCGGGAGTGCGCCGCCCCGCACCATCAAAGCCGGGCCAACAGAACCATGAGGTTTTGTCCGAACTGCTTGGCTATGACACGCAGATGATCGATACTATGGCGGATGCTGGTGTCATCTGACATCCAGCCTTTCCGACACCAGGCTGTGGTGCAAGACCAATAGCGAGACTGAATAATGTCCGATTCTCTCGATGCCAATTACGCCAAGGCTTATGGCGGCAAGGCCGGGTTCGGCACCTCACCGGCTTTGCTGATGATCGATTTTGTCGAGGCCTATTTCGATCCCGATTGTGATCTCTTCGCCGATGTCGATGACGCACTGCAGTCTGCCTTGCGCGTGCGCGAGGCCGCACACAAAGTGGGCATACCCGTGATCCTGACCAATGTCGTGTATCAGGACGGCGGGCTTGATGGTGGCCGCTTCTTCGAAAAAGTACGCCCGCTGCGCAATTTCCTCCGGGGCAACCCGATGGGTGACTGGCCCAGGGGATTGACGCCAACTGAAAACGAGCTGGTTATTTCAAAGCAGTATCCCAGCGCATTTTTCAGCACATCGCTCGCCTCAACTCTGACCGCGATGGGCGTCGATAATGTGATCCTGACAGGCCTGACCACCAGCGGATGCGTTCGCGCATCCTGCGTCGATTCCATGTCGCATGGATTCATCACGACGGTTGTGCGTGACGCATGCGGCGATCGCCATTCAGAGCCGCACGAAGCAAACCTTTTCGATATGCAGGCCAAATATGCCGACGTTGTCTCCGAGGAGGAGATTATCGCTCATTTGAACGTTTTGTAACGATGGCTCCGGCTGCCTTGTCATGCAATCTAACAATAGCGGACCGTCTGGTAACGACCCATTTGCGGATAATCTAACACGCTCACATTACCAACTGAATGCATCGCTTCGATTAGCCGAACCGGCATTCAACTGGAGTGGCTGATTTTCATTGTGCAGCGAACCATCTGCCTTCAAAAATGACGCCGCGAACCTGCACGTCGTTCAACGCTCTTGCTCCGCTCGCAAAGGGGTCACGATCTAGCACTACGAAGTCCGCTTTTTTGCCTGACGCGATGCTCCCGACTTGATCGTCAAGCCCGATGACCTGCGCCGCCTCAATCGTTATCGCACGCAAGGCCTTGTGCAGACTAAGCCGCTCCTCTGGAGCCTTTTCATTTCCTTCGAGCGTAATCCGAGTGCTTGCGACCCATGCCAGATAGAGAGGGTCAATCGGGGCCATGTTGAAATCGCTGTGAAGGCCGATTGGCACTTTTTTGCGTTCGAGTGAGCCCAGGCGGTTCATCTGAGCTGCTCGATCAGGGCCGAGGCCGTATCGGGCGTAGGCATCACCTAGAATGCGGATGTAATTCGGCTGCGCGGAAACCATCAATTGCATCTCGCCAATTCGCCGATTTTGCGCTTCGGTTGAATAGCCCAGATGTTCGAGCACGCGGTCCTGTGCCTCGCGTGTCGAGAGGCGCTCAAGAATGCCAAGCACGACATCAACGCCTTTGTCACCGTTCACATGGGTGTGCAGGCTCCATCCCTCCTCCCAAAAACGCTCTGCCTGTTCTTCAAGAACATCCGGTTCGGTAATCCATTTGCCTTCGTGTCCATCGCTGTAGCCGGGCGGCTTCATCTGCATGAACTGCGCAAAGAATGCGCCGTCAGCAAACAGTTTTACACGGTCGGAGAAAAAGAATTTGTCGCTACCATATTTCGCGCTTGTTGCTGCTAGCCACGCATTCGGGTCACCTTCAACAACCGGGGCAACCGGTATTGCGAGGATACGAGAAGGTGTGTCGTCCCGATCATAAAGGCTTTTGAACAGCGGCGCCTCTGCATCGATTCCACCAAAACCACCAAAAGCGAGATCGGCGCTTGTTGTGACGCCGTTCTCCAGCATCATCTGGCGCATTTCGGCCAGACCTTGTTTCACTTTCTCCGGAGAGAAAAGGTAAGGGCGCAACTTCTCGACGCCATTGAACAAGGCGGTCTCATGGATCACGCCGGTTTCAAAGTCGGCATGGGACGGATCAATGCCGGGCCGATTGAACTCGGCTTCAAAAGCATCGCGCGTTCCGATTTCGAGCATTTCGAGCGCCTTGGTATTGGCGATGATCTCGTGGAAGCTACGCTGCCAAATAACCACGGCGCGTTCGGACGCGATTGCATCGAGCTTCTGCCTGGTCATTTCCCCATGAAAAAGGCGGTGATGCCCCCAGGTGATGAATAATTTCTCTTCGCTCTCTGCAAGCGCTTCGCGCAGCCGTGCCTCATACTCTTCCTCGCCTGTTACGCGAGGATAATGGCGCCCCGGTAAGTCCCAAGCCTCTGGACTGATAAACGGAAGCGGCAGCATCATGATCGTCTGCATCGGATGAATATGAGGCTCGACAAAGCCGGGCATGAGGACTTGCGATGCAAATTGGCGGTCGACCGTTACACGCCGTCCATCGGTCCACGCCGCGAGTTCTTCCAGATTCTCCGCAACAGCGAGTACGATGCCATCGGAAACAGCGACATACTTGGCTTCGGGATAGCCAGGCTCCATCGTGATGATTTTATCAGCCTCGTAAACGACTACGTTGTCGTAGGTTGAGCCGATCGGCCCGCTCTCCGAATGAACCGGACTGACGCTCCCAACACACACTAGCAGTACGGCTAAGAACCAGTATTTCATGCCCCAACTCCTCTCACGTCTTAGCTAGTCGATCGCGCGATGCTGGGCAAACTTGCATGGAACATAATGGATCGGGAGCGGGTACAAGATTGGATCTTCTGTTCACCTTCCGCTTTCCACCCCAAAAACGGGCGCTGAGCTAGCTTAGTTTAATGTCGATAGCCGCCACGCTTTAAAAGTACCGTTCGCTTTGTCCCGGTCCGCGCTTCATCGCAGCGTCTCTTCCACCCATGCAGGCACTAGTTCGCCTGCCAGCCCCTGGCGCGATTCGTCGAACCAATGTGAGCCTTCGCTCCGCTCCAGATTAAGCTCCAGCGTTTGCGCACCCAGCTCCCTTGCGTCGCGCACAAAGCCCGCTGCAGGATAAACCGCGCCGCTGGTGCCAATGCTGACGAACAAGTCAGCCTCTCGGATCGCCGCGTATATCATCTCCATCTGATAAGGCATCTCGCCAAACCACACGACATCGGGCCGTAGCGACGGAGCCTGACAAACTGGGCATGGAGGGCGATTAGACATTGGCGCATCCCACGGGCTGCGCATCTCGCATGAAAGGCACAGCGCACTCTTGAGCTCGCCATGCATATGGAGCACGCGCTTTGCGCCGCCCCTTTCATGCAGGTCATCGACATTCTGCGTGACGATCAACAATTCGCCAGACCATTCAGCATCCAGCCGGGCGAGAGCTTGATGCGCCGCGTTTGGCTTCACCTGGCTCAGCGCTTCGCGCCGTATGTCGTAGAAACCCAGCACGAGGTCGGGATCGCGCGCAAAACCCTCTGGCGTGGCGACGTCTTCCACCCGGTGCTGCTCCCATAATCCGCCGGCATCGCGGAACGTATCGATCCCGCTTTCAGCCGATATGCCGGCTCCGGTCAGGATCACGATATTGCGAATGTCATTCATCTGCCGCATGAAGCACGCGAAACGGAGGCAAGGCAATGACAGATTCTGCAAAGCGGTTCGGCGTGATCGGGTACAAGGGACGGATGGGCCGCGCTTTGGCAGCTGTGATCGCGGAGGCCGGCCATACTATGCAGATTGGTGTGGATGCCGGCGGCAATCCGGTACCGTTAGCGACGCAATGCGATGTGCTTGTCGACTTTTCCGCACCCGAAGCGCTGCAGGAAAATCTCGACGCAGCCAAGACCGCGCGTATCCCGATCCTGGTCGGGACAACAGGGCTACAACAAGACCATTGCGTAATGCTGGCAGAGGCTGCCGATACCATCCCTGTGCTGCAGACGGGCAATACCTCGCTGGGCGTAACGCTGCTCGCGCATCTCGTGCGCGAAGCTTCGGCGAAGCTGGGCCAGGGCTGGGATATCGAGATTCTGGAGATGCATCACCGGGCCAAGGTTGACGCACCATCGGGTACGGCCAAGCTGTTGGGCGAAGCGGCAGCCGAAGCACGCGGGGTTTCCCTGTCCGATACCATGGACAGCGGGCGACATGGGCAAACCGGCGCACGGCGCGAGGGTGCGATTGGTTTTGCAACCCTGCGCGGCGGGACCGTGGCTGGGGAGCACAGCGTTATCTTTGCCGGCAATGAAGAGCGCATTACGCTGTCGCACACCGCAGAGGACCGGATGATCTTTGCCCGCGGTGCAGTGCGCGGTGCGGAATGGCTGATCGGCAAAGCGCCGGGCCGTTACACCATGGCGCAAGTGCTGGGGCTCTAATCGAACCACCATGACGAAAGACCAGATTTTTGAGTTCTTCCGCCGCTTGGCCGAAGACAATCCCGAACCAGAGACAGAGCTGGAATATGGCAATGCCTATCAGCTGGTCGTGGCCGTAGCGCTATCCGCGCAAGCCACCGATATCGGGGTGAACAAGGCAACGCGCGCGCTGTTTCAGAAGGTGAAAACGCCGCAGCAAATGCTCGACCTCGGGCTCGACGGATTGATCGAGCACATCAAGACCATCGGGCTGTTCAATTCCAAGGCAAAGAACGTGATCGCACTCAGCCAACTGTTGATTGACGATTATGGCGGTGAAGTGCCGGACACGCGCGAAGATCTGGTGCGGCTGCCCGGTGTGGGTCGCAAGACCGCCAATGTCGTGCTCAATTGCTGGTTCAAGCAGGAGACCTTCGCGGTCGATACGCATATCCTGCGGGTTGGCAATCGCACGGGATTGGCCAAAGGCAAGACGCCAGAGAAAGTGGAAGAGAAGCTAGAAAAGCGTGTACCGCAACCGTTTCGCCTACACGCACATCACTGGCTGATCCTGCACGGCCGCTACACCTGCAAAGCGCGCACGCCCGAATGCTGGCGATGCCAATTGGTTGATCTTTGCAGCTTCCGCAAGAAAGTGCTGGAGAAACCGAAGGGGCGTTGATCTGGCGCGCCATTTACCAAGTCTGCGCGCAAGGTCCACAATCATCCCCCTGGACGAAGGGCGGATTGCCCATGATTGGCCGCATTATTCTCGCCGCGGTTTCCGTCACTGTTGCGAGCGCCACTGCCAGTTCAGCTCATGCGCAGGCCGCAGCTGAAGGAGCTGTGGCGCTGGCACCGGGCGGGCGTCAAGCGGGCTAGGCAACGCAGTTCGCGGCAGTATCAACGGCGCCACGATCCGGGTCAGTGGGCGGCTACGTAATTCGGCTTCTGCGCGGTGCAAGCTGAATTGCCCGGGAGACGAGCCCGCGGCTCCTGAAGAAGCACAGTTAGAGGCGGTTGGCCCCGAAGAGGAGCTGCCTACCGAAGAGCCAGGCAAAGCCGATGAAACAGCCCGGCCTGAAGCCGAAGCTGCCGAACCCGACTAGGCCCTAGACATCATCCGCGCTGATCATTTCGGCACGGTCAATCTCGTTCGTCAGGCTGGCAACAGTCGTTGCCACTGCCGCGTCACCACTGACATTGGTGGTGGTGCGCATCATGTCCATGATCCGGTCAACGCCCGCCACGAAAGCGATCGTTTCGAGCGGCACACCCACAGCGCCAAACACGAGAGCCATCATGATCAGGCCAGCGCCCGGAATGCCGGCTGCGCCGATTGCGCCAAGTGTCGCAAGGATCGAAATGAGGAAATAATCGCCCCAGCTTAGATCCACACCGAAGATCTGCGCCCCGAATAGTGTTGCGAGCCCCAGATACATTGCGGTGCCGTTCATGTTGATCGTCGCACCCAATGAAATCACGAAACTGGCAACCGAATTGCTGATCCCCAGATTGCGCTCGGCGCAGCGCAGCGTCACCGGCAGCGTGGCGTTGGAGCTAGCAGTCGAATAGCTGACAGCGATCGCATCCACGATCCCGCGGAAGAAATCGATCACAGGCAGTTTGGCGATGAATTTGATCATCGAGGAATAGATCAGACCAATGATGAGCAAACAGCCGAGGTAGTTCAGGAACACCAGCTTGCCGAGTGCGCCAAGCGCGTCCAGGCCAAGCGTGCCGGCCACCCAAGCCATCAGCGCAAAGACACCGAACGGCGTTAGCTCCATCACAATCATCGTGACTTTCTGCATGATGACCGCACCGGAATCGAAGATCCGCTGAACCGGTTCGCCTTCTTCCTTCGCCATCAGGATACCAATGCCGAGCAGCAGAGAAAACACGATCAACGGAAGTACGTTGACGTCCGCCATTGTCTGAACGGGGCTCTGGGGGACGATGCCCAGCAACATCTCGCGCCAGCTCGTATCGTTCGGTGGGGGAACGGCTCCCATATCGATAGAGGAAGTATCAACGCCCGCCCCTGGCTGCATAAAGGTGCCAAGGCCAAGGCCGAGCCATACAGCCATCTGGCCTGTCACAACGAACAGCAATAAGGCGCGCCAGCCGACGCTGCCGAGCTTGCGCAGATCGCCAATGCTGGCCACGCCCGCGACCAGACTGAAAAAGATCAGCGGGACGACCAGCATCTTGATGAAAGCGATAAAGATATCGCCAATGATCTTGATACTTTCCGCGCCCGGCCCCCAGAACCAGCCAGTCAGGGTGCCCAGGATCAACGCGCCAATCACGCGCTGCCAAAGTGGAATTGCAAACCAGGCTTTCATGAGCGCCCCTCTCGTTGTGTTTTATGCCAGCGCGGCTTGCGCAATGCGTGCGTAAATACGGCTTAGCGTGTCGAGGTCAGCCACTGCAACCGCTTCGTCGCGCTTGTGCATGGTGGCGTTGCAAAGCCCGAACTCGATCACCGGGCATACAGCGCGCAGGAACCGCGCATCGGATGTGCCACCCGTAGTCGAGGCTTCGGGCTTCAGACCCGTTTCGGCCTCAACCGCTTGTGAAATGATGTGGGAGAAAACTCCCGGCGGGGTCAGGAAGGGTTCGCCGGAAATAACCGGCCGCGCGGTACCGCCGTGCTTCGTTGCAATCTCAACCACGCGCTTCGAAAGCGATGCGCCCGAATGCTGATCATTGAAGCGGATTGAAATGCGTGCCTTGGCCTTGGCCGGAATGACGTTGTGCGCGCGATTGGGCACATCGACTTCGGTGATTTCGAGATTGCTTGGCTGAAACCAGTCCGTGCCGTCATCAAGATGCAGCTTGTTAAGCTCGGACAAGATTGTGACCATGCGCGGCAACGGATTGTCGGCCAGATGCGGATAGGCGACATGCCCTTGTGTGCCGTCGACCTCGAGCCAGATATTGACCGAGCCGCGTCGTCCGATTTTCATCATATCGCCCAACTGATTCACGCTGGTCGGCTCGCCCACCAGGCACAGGTCAGGCTGAATGCCTTGCTCGTGCATGTAATCGATCAAGGCGCGTGTCCCATGCAGCGCGGGGCCTTCTTCATCACCGGTGATGATGAAACTGATCGTTCCGGACTCTGGCGGGACATCGGCGACCGCCGCAACCATCGCTGCGATCGCGCCTTTCATGTCCACCGCGCCGCGTCCGTAGAGCAGATCGCCGCGAATTTCAGGCTCAAACGGCGCGCTCGCCCAACCTTCACCCGGCGGTACAACATCAACGTGCCCTGCGAAGGCGAAATGCTTCGCGCCTTCCGGTCCGTGCCGGATGGCGAACAGGTTTTCGACCGGTGCCTCGTCTAATCCTTCCTCGCCATCGCCGCGCGTGAAACGGTGCACGGCAAAACCAAGCGGCGTCAGCATCTGCTCCAACACATCGAACACTTCGCCCCTTGCTGGCGTTACGCTCTGAGCGCCGATCAGCCGCTGCGCATAGTCGAGAGCAGCGCTCATCGGCGATCCTCGACTGGCAGGGGGCCGGGCGCAAAGGCGCTCTCCAGCAGTTCCGCGATACGAATGCCCGCTTGCTGCACCCGGCGGCGCGCTACCGGCCCTGCTTCGACAATGTCATCCTGCGTCAGTGCGGTTTCACTGGGCAAATCGCTCGCGCAGGGATCATCCACATCGAAGGCATTGGGGTAGACTATATCACGCGAAATCTGCCAGCTTTCGCGGCCCCAGTCCGCCGGGGTTCCTCCGCCCAGTTCTTTGCGTTCCTCAGCCGAATAACGCCGCAGCACCTTGTCCGGCCCGGTAGTGATGGCGCGTTCTGCCAGTGGGCCATCCCAGATCGAATGCAGATTGCGGTCCGGCACAATTCCATAATCGGTCACGCGGTCATTGCCGCCGCGGTCATCCTTGTCGCCCGAATGGAGCGGCATGTGAATATCGCCTGCGAAATGCACCATGAAGGCAAGTGCTTCGAGGCGAATATGCGCGGGCAGCCTTTCATCTGCCAGAATGCGATGGCTGCGTTCGATCTGCGCCGTCACACAGTTCCCGCCCGAACAATTGGCGCGCGGATTGTATGCTTCGCAAATCGGTGTCGTGCGATAGTGCCAGGCTGCGGTATAACCCCAGCGCCACAAGGTGTTGCGCACACAATCGGGCCAAACCGAAGCCTCCGCGATCGTGCGTATCCGGCATTCAGGCGTGCCCAGCATAGCCTCTTGTCGCAAGAGTTCGTTGATCTTGGCGCGAGTTTGCGGGCTGACATTGGCGTAGGCGATGTCTGCCGTCACACCATGCGCATAAAAACCCCAGGCTCCGGCCTGCACAGGAGCGACAAGTAACGCCAGCGCCGCTACCAAGCTACCGATGGCGCGCTGCATCATTCGCCGACTGTCTCGTATTGTTCGATCACCCATTCTTCATTCTCGGAAGCAGAAATCCATTCCTGCGTCCACTCATGCTCCCAAATGGCTTCCATATAGGCTTGCGCGAAGCCGGGAACGCCAATGCCATAGGTTATGAAGCGAGAAACGATCGGCGCATAGAAGATGTCAGTCGCGCCATATGTGCCGAAAAGGAAGGGTCCGCCGCTGCCATGGCGAGATCGGGCCTCTGCCCACAGTGATAATATCCGCACAACGTCTTGCTTGGTTTCATCGTTGACCGACTGCAATTCGAACCGGCGGCGTACGTTCATCGGCAATTCGCGGCGAAGCGAACCGAACGAGCTGTGCATCTCTGCCACAATAGCCCGCGCCATTCCCCGAGCGCTTTCGTCCTTGGGCCAGAAGCGGTCGCGGCCAACCTTGTCGCTGAGATATTCCATGATCGCGAGACTGTCCCACACAACAGTGTCTCCATCCCACAGGATCGGAACCTTGCCATGCGAGGGCATCATCCCGCCATCTTCGCTTTGTTTCTTCTGCTGCCATTCCTCACCGAACATCGGGACGATGATCTCTTCGAAATGGAGCCCTGATTGTTTGGCCGCCAGCCAACCGCGCAAGGACCAGCTCGAATAATTCTTGTTGCCGATAATCAGTTTCATGAATGCTCCACCTTGCGCTTGAATGCTCGCTTGCCCTAAGTGTTCATTTATTCGCTGTCGAGCCTGAACAGGCTGGGATGCGCAAAAAGGAGCATTTGTCAGATGTCATTGCGCCCATTTCACTTGGCCTTTCCGGTCGACGATCTTGCCGCAGCGCGCGATTTTTATGGCAGTGTGATGGGGTGTGCGGAGGGGCGCAGTTCAGACGAATGGATCGACTTCGATTTTTACGGACACCAGATCGTCACGCATCTCGCACCGGGGCAAGCAGGAGACCGTGCCAGCAATCACGTTGATGGGCTCGGTGTGCCTGTGCCGCATTTCGGCATCGTACTGACGATGGAGGATTGGCAGGCGCTGGCGGATCGTTTGCGCACCGCAGGAACCGAGTTCGTGATCGAGCCAACTGTGCGCTTCAAAGGCCAGCCGGGCGAACAGGCAACGATGTTCTTTCGCGATCCAGCAGGCAATGCATTGGAGTTCAAAGCCTTCGCGGACGATGCCCAGTTATTCGCAAAATAGCCGGTTTGCGACCTAGCTGTCGGCCCAATCAGCGCCCAGCGCATCCTCAATCACTGCAGCGCGTAATTCAGCAATCCCCATGCCCTTCTCACTGCTGGTCACGTGCACTCGCGGGAAAGCCGCGATGTGTTTCTTCGCTTCTGCCGACACGGCAGCAACCGTCTTGTCGAGCTCTGACTTCTTGATCTTGTCCGCCTTGGTCAGGACGATGCGATAGCCGACGGCGCTTTCATCGAGCATCTTTATCATCTCGCGATCGACGTCTTTCAGCCCGTGGCGGCTATCGACAAGCACAAGATTGCGTTGCAGCACCTGGCGCCCGCGCAAATAGTCGCGAACGAGCCGCTTCCATTTCTCGACCACTTTGGGTGGAGCCTTGGCGAAACCATAGCCGGGCATGTCAACCAGACGGAACAATGTGGGTTCGCCAACTTCAAAGAAATTGAGTTCTTGCGTGCGGCCCGGCGTCACCGAAGCGCGCGCAATCGCCTTGCGCCCGGTCAGCGCATTCAGAAGCGAGCTCTTGCCAACATTGGAACGCCCGCAAAAGGCGATCTCCGGCACAGTCGGTTCAGGCAGGAACTTGAGCTGGGGGGCAGACAGCAGGAAGTCCACACGCCCGGAAAACAGCTTGGACGCTGCCCGTTCGCGGTATTCCTGCGCTTTCTGCTCCTCCGGGCTCACTGCCTATTTGCCTTCGCGCGCTTTGGTTCGCTCTTGCTCGGCCTTGTCCTTCTCTGCCTGCGCCCGCAATTGCGGATGCTTGGAATAGAGATATTTCTGCTGCGCGAGTGTGAGCAAGTTGGACGTTACCCAGTATAGCAGCAGTCCAGCCGCGAAAGGTGCCATCACGAACATCAGGATCCACGGCATGAAGTTGAAGATCTGCTGCTGAACCGGGTCCATCGCAGTCGGGTTCAACTTGAACGTTGCCCACATGGTAATGCCCAGCAACACGGCCAGAACGCCAATTCCAAGGAAACCCGGTGGGTCAAACGGCAACAAGCCAAACAGGTTCAGGATCTTTGCCGGATCGGGCGCAGACAAATCTTCGATCCAAAAGATAAAAGGCTTGTGGCGCATTTCGATCGCAAGGATCAGTGCCTTGTAAAGCGCGAAGAAGATCGGGATCTGGATCAGCAGCGGCAAACAGCCGGCGAGCGGGTTGACCCCCTCATCCTTGTACAGCTTCATCACCTCTTGCTGCTGCTTCTGCTTGTCGTCCTTGTAGCGATCCTGGATCGCCTTCATCTTCGGCTGAACAGCTTTCATCGCGGCCATGCTGGCGAATTGTTTTTGCGCAATCGGGAACAGGAGACCGCGAATAATGACCGTCAACGCGATAATCGCGACACCGAAGTTACCGAGGAATTCGTACAGCGTACGCAGCAACCACAGCATCGGTTTCACGAACCATT
Source organism: uncultured Altererythrobacter sp. (assembly GCF_913057185.1). Classification (NCBI taxonomy): domain Bacteria; kingdom Pseudomonadati; phylum Pseudomonadota; class Alphaproteobacteria; order Sphingomonadales; family Erythrobacteraceae; genus Altererythrobacter; species uncultured Altererythrobacter sp. Next base: position 838,272 of record NZ_CAJXNK010000001.1, on the reverse strand, counting down.
CGAACCAGCCCCAATCGACCGCTTTGCCGAAATTCTGGATCCCCAGATTGTCGCGATAACTATCGAGCAGCGCGCTTTCTTTGGCACCTGCGAAGAGCTTTGACGAACTGGTCACGCTGCTACCCGCAGGCACCGTCACCGGCGCGTAAATCAGGTCTGCACGGAAGATGTTGTTGCCGAGCGAACGGTACCCGGCTGTGGCATCGCCGCCCTCGCCAGGGATCAGCGCACCGAGCCAATAGATATCGGAAAAGCCCAGCCAATCTGGCGCACCGCCTTCAGGTGTGTGCGTGCCATCTTCGATCAGATCGTCATAGTCAGGACCATATTCGATCGTGTCACCAAACCCACCCATCGGGCCAGCATGCGCAATAAAAGTGCTCGCACTGGCGGTCGCCGAAGTACGGTTGATCAAACCAAACGGGCGAACCACAATCGGACCAGCACCGTTGTTGGACACCGCCTGCTGTGCAGTGATCATGTAGTTGTCATCGATTGACAGCGTGATGGTGAAAGTCTGCCCTTCACCATTGTCATGCGTCAGCGTGACCGGGTTATCAGCCGTCAGAGCTTCTCCTGAAGCCTGCCAGACAGTGTTGGCGGTTGGCAGCGTTACGCCCTGCCCGACCCAGCCGAACTGGGCGAAATACTGTTCCGGCGTGCCTTGCGGCGCGAATAGCTGAACCGGGCCGCTGTCTTCATCGACAATCGCACGGTGATCTTTCAGCTCGATATCGTCGATCCGCGCACCGACCAGATTGATCGATCCTTCGACGCGCGGTGCAGCAATGCGGACACGTTCGGGCGCAGCAAGCGCGGTGGCCAAATCCACAGGTGCAACGGACGCCGCAGTGCCTGTTTCAATGCTGCCCGGAGCGGTAACAGTGGCTGGCGCTTCGTTCCCGGTCGCGACCACTTCGGTCTGTCCCGAAAGCGAGGCTTGCGGATAGAAATACCGCATGCCCAGGTCCCAACCGAGGATGAGCAGGCCGGAAAGTGCTACCGCGAGCAATAGATTACGCTGATTGTCCAAGATGAATGTCCGTGCGTCTGAAAATCAATGGCGTCTTATATAGGTATTACAGTGGCGCGTTCTAGGGTACTGGATCATACCCATGCCCGCCCCAAGGATGGCAGCGCATTAGCCGCTTTGTTGCCAACCATCCACCCTTGATCGCACCATATTTGCTAAGCGCTTGAATAGTGTACTCGCTGCATGATGGAGCGTAGCGGCAAGTCGGCGGCAATATCCGGCTTGGGCCCCATTGCCAGGCCCGTGCGATAAATATGAAAACATGCTTCATTTGCGCTGATCCTTGCGATTGGCCCTGCGTGCGCGACGCCGCGGTGGATCGCCTTTGCCGGCCCTTGCCCGTTCCAGCGCATCGTTCAGCTCTTCGGTCAATTGGGTGAAGTCCCGCTCAATCGCGCCATCGCGCGCGATCAGCACATGGTCGTGATCGGGCAGGCCTTTGTCGGGAAGAGCCGCCCAAAGCAATTCGCGAAAGCGCCGCTTGATCCGGTTGCGTACCACGGCATTGCCGACCTTCTTTGTGACTGTAATGCCGTAACGCTTGCCCTTGCCGCCATTGGGCTGAGCCAAAAGCACGAAACCGGGGCGTGCTACGCGCAGGCCCCGGTTCGCAGAAAGAAAATCGGCGCGGCGACGCATCACCGCGATTTTCTGAGTGTTAGTCGATGCGCTTACGCACAAAGGTTCTTGCGACCACGCTTGCGACGCGCGCGCAGGACCTTGCGGCCACCGGTGGTTGCTTTACGTGCGAAGAAGCCGTGACGGCGGGCACGTACGAGATTGCTGGGCTGAAAAGTCCGCTTCATATCGTCCTCGAATTCAAAAATCTGCTGCCCGTTCCGAGCACCAATAAAAAGGGCCGCCTGATCGGGGCGACCGGAAACATGGCGCGCGGTTAGGCGATGGTCTGCGATGAGTCAAGATATATGCTGCATAGCGGTATGCATCGCGCGTCCGGCCCACAACCCTCGACAACAATATAAAATCCATCCACTACTTTATCGAATTCAAGTATTGGGGGCATGTAATTGGTCGCTCTTGTAAATACCGTTGCCTATTTGGGCCTCGAAGCACGTAATGTAGAAGTGCAATGTCAAGTTGCGCCCGGCCTCCTCCGCTTCATGATTATGGGCCTGCCGGACAAGGCAGTGAGCGAAAGCCGCGAAAGGGTTCAGTCCGCACTTTCCGCCATGGGGCTTGCGCTGCCGCCAAAGCGAATCACCATAAATCTTTCGCCCGCAGACCTTCCCAAGGACGGATCACATTATGATTTGCCCATTGCGCTTGCGTTACTCGCGGCGATGGGCGTGACCGATGCAGAGCAACTGGCGGAGCTATTGGCGATTGACCCAGCGCAGTGGTGATAGTGCGACTAGCTGGCCGCGCCCTTACGGGTCTCTTGCAAATTAGTCACAGAGCCAGAGGTCATACGCTCCAGCGCAATGAAGTCTGGATGGTCCGGACGCTTGCCGACATTCTGCCGCATTGTGAACCATAAGTCCTCATACGTTAAGGTACGCCCATCATGCGCCAGAATCGAAACCGGGCCTATAGGCAACCGGTCCCGTTCATCGACCAGAACCGGGTTCTCTTCAAACTCGGCGCCGTATTTCTGGCCCCATTGACGCAGGGCAAGCATTGCCGGCAGCAAGTCGAAACCTTTTTCTGTCAGACGATATTCGATCTTGCGGCGATCATCCGCGCAAGGTTCGCGCTTCAGAATCCCATGTTTAACCAGCTTGGCGAGTCGGCTCGAAAGAATGTTGCGGGCGATCCCAAGCTCGCTCAGGAATTCTTCGAAATGATGAAGGCCGTTAAAGCTCGCTCGCAGGATCATGAAGGACCAACGTTCCCCCATTACTTCAAGCGCTTGTGGCAGACCACATTTCAGCAGCTCGCTTAGTGGTTCTCTCAATTCGCCCATAGATCAGCCCTCTTCCCGAAACCTATCTAGCGCGGTTTTGCCGATGCCGCAAAAAGATATAAGTTTTTAGTTGCAACCTGAAACCTAATAACATAAGTAGTGATTCGCTACTGGTTTTGATTCGAAACCTGATCGCAGAAAATTGAACACAAATAAAGGAAGCGACGATGACCCTCTCTCTCAATCGTTCAAATCGTCTCGGTATTCTCGCCCTTGCTCTGGCCTATACAGGCGTAACATTTGGCGCGCTCACTTCACCGGCTCCGGCCTTGGCGGCCAATGACGGCCCATATTATGTAGCTGAACTGGCTGCCCCGGCCAGTGAAAGCCGCACTGTGGCTGGTGGCGTTGCCTGGTTCTGCGAGGGCACCACGTGCCGCGCTGCCAAAGGCAATTCAAGCCCGCTGCGGATTTGCCGTGGCTTGCAGCGCGAGTTCGGCGAAGTAGTGAGCTTTACCGCCAAGGGCGAGACCCTGGCCGAAGACAAGCTGGCTCGCTGCAACGGCGAATAAGCAGCTCCCCATCCCCTGCCGGACCCTCTCCAAGAACCGGCATTCTCCAAACCCTCGGCCTCCCCCAAGGCCGGGGGTTTCTTTTTGCCTGCTAGATCAGCCCGCGGCTGGCCAAATCTTCCTCAAGCAGGGCTGCATCAGCAAAATGATGCGTTTGCCAGCCAAGCGCATTCGCTGACGCGATATTGGCGGGATTGTCATCAATGAACAGCATTGCGCCTGCATCTGTCCCAAAGCGTTGCTCGGCCAAATGGAAGATCGCTGCATCAGGTTTCACCAACCTCTCTTCGCCGGACACAACGATGTCGCGGAAATGATCAAGCACCGGCTCAGTCGGGCGGAATTGCTGCCAAAACTCTGCGCCGAAATTGGTGATCGCGAATAGCGGCACATCGCGCGCTGCCAACCGCCGAATCAAATCTGCCGTCCCAGGCACAGGTCCCGGAATCGTGTCGAGAAACCGGTTGGCATAGGCATCGATCAAATGGGCATGGTGGGGAAATTGCGCCTTACGCTCTGGCACCATCTCTGCCAACGGACGCCCTGCATCATGCTCGAAGTGCCAATCTTCGGTCACAACATTCTCGCAGAACCAGTCCAGCTCTTGCTGATCGTTAATCAACTGCCCGAACAGGTGCCGCAGATCCCATTGCACAATCACCCGACCTACATCGAAGACGACCGCTTCCACCTGTTTTCTCAATTCATTGCTCCCCAAACAGCAACGGCCCGCACTCCGGCTTGGAGGCGGGCCGATGATGTTGCTCGATCACCGTTAGGCAACCGGCCAGCTATCGCAAACTAGCCCTGACGAGCCTTGAAGCGACGATTGGTCTTGTTGATGACATAAGTCCGTCCGCGGCGGCGAATAACACGGCAATCGCGGTGACGGCTTTTCAGCGACTTGAGGCTGTTACGGATCTTCATGGTTCAAAATTCCAAAAGTAAACGCGCCGGAGATGCCCCCGACGCGGCCTGTTCGTTGGGCGCCCGTTAGCGTGCGAACAGATTCGGGTCAAGCTTAACCCCCCAATTGCGAAAGCTTTCGTTCCCACGCCAAAGCATGTTCGATGATAGTATCCAGATTGTCATACTTGGGCGTCCAGGGAATGGTCGCTCGTACGCGCGCGGGGTCGGAAACGAGCGCAGGGACATCTCCTACCCGGCGCGGCAATTGCCGGCGTTCGATTTTGGTCTGTGCAACCCGGTCGACAGCATCAAGAACTTCGAGGACTGAAAAGCCGCGACCGTATCCGACATTCATAGTCAAAGAGCGGTCAGGTTCTGCAATCAATGCCTCCAAAGCCAGGACATGTGCCGACGCCAGATCGCTGACGTGGATGTAATCCCTCAAGCCGGTTCCATCCGGGGTCGGATAGTCATCGCCAAAAACAGCCACATGGTCGCGCTTGCCCAGCACTGCTTCGACCGCAACTTTAATCAAGTGGGTGGCGCCTTCGGTTGACTGGCCACTGCGCCCCTGCGGATCGGCTCCGCAAACATTAAAATAGCGTAAAACGCAATGGTTTATCGGATGGGCCTTGCTGACATCGTTGAGGATGCGCTCAGTCATCAATTTACTCATGCCATATGGATTGACCGGCATTAGCGGGTCATCCTCTGTCAGCGGTTTGACCTCGGGCTCGCCATAGACGGTCGCGGTTGAACTAAACAGGATATGGTCAACCCCCTGCTGCAACGCATTCTCGATCAGAGTGCGGCTCTTCGAAGTGTTGTTGTCGTAATATTTAAGCGGGTTTTCGACTGATTCAGGAACGATGATCGAACCAGCAAAATGCATGATCGCCTTGGAACCTTGCTCTGCGACAATGTGTGCGAGCAATTCGGCATCTACGATATCGCCTTCGTACAGCGGCACACCGCCCGGGATTGCGAAGCGAAATCCGGTTGACAGATCATCAAGGACGGCCACGTTCCAGCCGGCATCGAGCAAAGCGAGCACAGCATGGCTGCCAATGTATCCGGCACCGCCGGTCACTAATACGGGGACTTTGCGTGGGACTGTCATTCCATAGCCGTTAGCAACTCGATCACCGGAAGCACTAGCAAATTATAACACCTCGCTCAGATTCGCACGCTAGGCGCAACACCGAAGGCTGGCATGAGGATAGTGAGGCAGCTACAAGCTGCAACAAAGGAGAGCACTATGGCTCAAATGGTTCGCAATTCTTTTGTCGCTCTGGCCCTTGCAGGATTGGCTGCGTGCGCGTCGATCCCGGCCCCCAGTCCGGTAGAGGTCACTCGCTTCCATGATGCAGCAGCGCTACCTGTTACGGAAACTCGAACGGTCTTCATCGCGATTGCGCCGGGCGCAGAGAAAAATGCGCCTGAGCTGTCGCCATACAAATCTGCCGTGGCGCAAGAGCTGTCTCGGCTGGGTTACAGTGAAGAAAGCGCCGATCAGGCAATGTTTGTTGCCCAGGTCAGTGCGGACAGTTTTCGAATTGGCGAAGATGGCGGCAAGCGTGGTCCAGTCAGTGTTGGTTTGGGCGGCTCGACCGGATCCTATGGTTCGGGCGTTGGCCTGGGTATCGGCATCAACCTCCGCGGTGGAGGTTCGAACGAACGCATTGGCCACGAAATGCGTGTCATGATCCGTAACAAAGAAACCAATCAAACCATCTGGGAAGGCCGTGCGCAATTCACAGCCTCGCCCAAGTCTGAATTCGTCAGCCCCGCGCAAAGCGCGACGGTCCTCGCTGAAGCGCTCTTCAGCGAATTCCCCGGCAACAATGGTGAAACCGTAAAAGTAAAGGCTTCTGAGTGACCAACATATCTATCGACGCCGCATTCGACAGCGGGAATATCGAAGTCCTTTCGATTGATGGCGCATGCGCGAAGCTTGCGATCCGGCCGGATAATATGAGTGAATTCGCACAGTGGTTTCACTTCCGCATAGCAGGCGCAGCAGGTGAAGCTCTGACGCTCAAGATCACCAATCTCAACAATTCTGCCTACACCGGTGGCTGGCCGGATTACGACGCATGTGTATCGGAAGACCGCGAATATTGGGCGCGGGCTTCGAGCAATTTCGACAAGGACGAAGACAACGGCACGCTAACAATCAGCTATACACCTGCCAGCAATCTAGCGTGGTTTGCCTATTTCGCGCCCTACTCGATGGAGCGGCACTATGATCTGGTAGCGGAAGCAGCTGCGTGCGAAGGCGTAGAATACCTCCGTCTGGGTGCGACACTTGATGGCCAGCCAATTGATTGCCTGAGGATGGGTGAAGGGCAAGCCGAAGTTTGGTTGACCGCGCGCCAGCATCCCGGCGAAACGCAAGCCGAATGGTGGATGGAAGGGGCGCTGGAATGTCTGACCGATCCGACCGATCCGGTGGCGCTTGCACTACGAAAACGCTGCCGCTTCCATATTGTACCGAATTGCAATCCCGACGGATCACGCCGCGGTCATTTGCGCACAAACGCGCTGGGCGTAAATCTCAACCGCGAATGGCACGAGCCGACTGCGCAAAGCTCGCCTGAAGTCCTCGCAATCCGCAATCATATGGACGAAACCGGTGTCGATTTCGCGATCGATGTGCATGGCGATGAAGCCATTCCCGCGGTCTTCCTGGCTGGTTACGAAGGCATTCCCAATCTGACCGAGGATCATCTGGAGGGATACAACAGCTATCAAGCGATCCTCGATCGGCGCACGCCCGATTTCCAGACCAAGTTGGGCTATCCCAAGGCTGCACCCGGCAAAGCCAATTTGTCGATGTGCACAACACAAGTCGCGCACCGGTTCAAAGCCACCGCGATGACGCTGGAAATGCCATACAAGGATCTGGCTGACGCGCCTGAACCCGAACAAGGCTGGAGCCCCGAACGCTGCAAACTTCTGGGACGTGAATGCATGGCCGCGCTTCTAGAGTGGTTGGACCGCAAAGGCTGAGCGTTGACTCACGCCAGCGTGACCGATGAGGCGTTCGACGGCATCTTTGCCTATATGGGCCGCGAAGAACGCAAATTTCGCGACAATCCACTAGGCAATGTTAGAAAGGCGCTTGGCGACCTCTTTTGATAGATCAATCGTCAGACAGGCTTGCGGGGCCAAATGCCCGCGGAAGCAGCTCGGATAGTCGGGTCTCGACCACATCATCTGAACCCGCGCAGTAAACTATCGGATCGGTTGCCCCCAACTCGGCCAACTCGTTCAAGACCTGCCTGCACCGCCCGCAGGGGGTTACAGGCGCATCGGTATCGCCGATGACCGCTATTTCGTCCAAGCCGCCGCGATGACCATCATCCATTGCCTTCACGATTGCGACGGTTTCCGCACATAGCGTCAGGCCATAGCTGGCATTCTCGATATTGGTCCCTGTCACCACGGTGCCATCCGCAAAACGCAGCGCCGCTCCAACGCGAAACTTGGAATAGGGCGAATAGGAATTCTCCAGCGCCCGTTTCGCCGCAGCGATCAGGCTGTCGCGATTATTGTCTTCACTCATAGTGCGCTTTCCTTCACGGCTGGACCACAACCCATTCTACCGGCACATCTGAAATCTCGCTGCGGCGCGCGGTATTGGCTGTCCATAGCAACCAGGGGCGCCCGGCATAGCGCGGCTGAAACCGGTCGCGGACCAGCCACAAATCGCGCTCAATCCGGCCAGCCAATCCATAACGGGCTTCGAACTCTTCGGAGATGCGCAGGATCACGGGTTTGCCCGAATGCATTTCAACCTGATTGATGAACGTCAGAAGCTCGCTTTCCAACGCCGCGTCGCTGACGGGTGTCTCGCAGTCGTCGGCTACCCATTCAAGCGCAATGGCAGGCGGCAAAAGATCGGGATCGCGCGGTACCATTGTGACAAAGTTGGCCGATTGCCCGTCTGCACCGCTGCAGGGATCAAACCGGTGCACACCGCCGGACAAAAGCCCTGCGCGCCGGGCGGAGGCCAGATTTGCGGCGAATTGTGCGTCCCTTTGGCTCGTTCCCGCACTGGCTTCCAGATAGGCAAAGCTAGCACCCAAAGCCCGTGCCGTATCGAAACCCACATGGCCATGACGCTCACCGACGGAGATGCCTTGTTCGGAAAATGTCGCCTCGTCTGGTGCGAAATGCTGGATATCCCACCAATACCAGATGGCGAAACCCGCTAGTCCCAGAAGGCCAAGCGCGAGAAGCCGGACCCACCATCGATGCTGCAAAGGCTTGCGCTTGCGGTCCATCCTAACCCTTGATGTGCAATACGCAGATCAGCGTGAAGAGCCGTCGCGCAGTTGGAAAATCAGTCTCGATCTTGCCATCAAGCCGCTCCAGCAACAGCTCGGCTGCCTGGTCATGAATTCCGCGGCGCGCCATATCGATCGTCTCGATCTCACCAGGCGTGGCTTTGCGGATCGCTTGGTAATAACTGTCGCAAATCGCAAAGTATTCGCGGATCGGCCGCCGAAAACGCGCCAGACCAAACAGCAGTGTCTCCAGCATCTCCTCCGCCTCGTCACGGATTTCCATCAGCAAGCGACCGTCCTGCACCGACAGCTGCAATCGGAAAGGTCCGGATGCGCCGCGCTGGGCACTGCGGATGGGCTTGAAACTGTTCTCTTCAATGAGATCATAAATCGCCACACGGCGCTCTTGTTCGATATCTGCATTGCGCCAGATAATCGTCTCTTCATCGAGAGCGACATGCGCGATGCGGTAGTCGGCAGAGGAATCGGATGGCTTGGCGGTCATGACGGATATCGCCTTCGCAGATGCAGCGCATAAGTTTCAAGCATTTCGACAATCCATCCACGCTATCCACAAGGCTGTGCGCCAATTTTGCAATCAATCTGCATCATTGCCTCTTGCCTTCTAACCCTGCCAGCGCGCAATGAACATGCATGTCGACCAGCGATATTCTTGAGCGGCCAGGAGCCAATGCAACAAAATCTGCCCGCCTCCCCGCAAACATTGAAGCGGAGGCCGCCTTCCTCGGCGCAGTTCTGATCGACAACCGCGTGATCGAGGAATTGCAAGCTCCATTACGCCCAGACCATTTCTTCGAGCCGCTGCACGAACGGATTTACGAGCGCATTCTCAAGCTGCTTGAGCGCAATGCGACCGCGAGCCCTGTCACACTCAAGCCCTATTTCGAGGCTGACGAGGCACTCAGGGAGCTGGGCGGAACGACCTATCTCGCCGGGCTGACGCAAGACGGATTGGGATTGCTGGCGGCAGGCGAGTTAGCGCAGCAGATCTATGATCTCGCATTGCTACGCGAACTAGTCAGCGTCGGGCGCGGGCTGGTAGAAGGCGCGCTCGACACCAGCGACGATGTCGCGCCGATGGAGCGCGTGGCAGAAGCAGAAGCCCAGCTATACAAGGTTACTGAAGGCGCGGCGACGGGCAACGAGGCTTCCAGCTTCCGCAAGGCCGCGATGGAAGCCATCAAGATGGCCGAAGCCGCGATGAATTCGGGCGGCGGCCTGTCAGGCAAGACAACCGGCCTGGAAGTGATCGATCGGAAAACCTCGGGCCTTCACAATTCGGATCTTGTGATCCTCGCTGGTCGGCCGGGCATGGGCAAAACATCGCTGGCGACCAATATCGCTTTCAATTGCGCAGAAGAGCATTTGAAATGGCAAAGCGACGGCGGCGAATTCCAATATGGCGCACCCGTGGCGTTTTTCAGTTTGGAGATGAGCGCGGATCAGCTCGCGACGCGTATTCTGGCCGAGCAGGCAGAGATCAGCTCTGAATCGCTGCGCAGCGGCAAGTTGACGCGTGACGAGTTCCAGAAACTTTCCTTTGCCAGTCAGCGATTGGCGGAACTTCCTTTATACATCGACGATACCCCCGCGCTGACAATTGCCGCGCTGCGTACCCGCGCGCGCCGGATGAAGCGCAAACACGATATTGGCCTGATTGTGGTCGACTACCTCCAGCTGCTGCAAGGCTCTGGCCGCGCGAATGACAACCGGGTCAATGAAATCTCTGAAATCAGCCGGGGTTTGAAAACGCTTGCGAAAGAGCTGAGCGTGCCAGTGATTGCACTATCGCAGCTCAGCCGTGCGGTTGAGCAACGCGAGGACAAGCGCCCGCAGCTTTCGGACCTGCGCGAATCCGGTTCAATCGAGCAAGACGCCGATATGGTGTGGTTCATCTATCGCGGTGACTATTACCACCTCTCGTTAAAGCCGGACACGCCCGATGGTAGCTCTTCCGAAGACGCGAAGCAAAAATATCGCCAATGGGAAGAAAAGCATGAGGAGCTGGTAGGCCGAGCCACTTTGATTGTCGCGAAGCAGCGTCACGGCTCAACCGGTAATGTGCCGCTGCATTTCCAGGCCGAGATCACAAAGTTCACTTCGCCCAACATCCGCGATTATTCGGACTGGGGTGAAGGCTAAGCCAGCTTACAACCCAAGATTGAGCCTGCGCGCGACTGTGTAGTCGAGCACTGAGACCAGAAACCACGACAATCGCCAACGGATACGATTGATCAAGCTGCCGCGCTCGCCATGCCATTCCTGAGTGATCGGCACGGAACCCTTGGTCATATGCTCGATAACCTCGCGCATCTTCGCAGCAAGTCCGGCATCTTTCACGCGCACCATCAGCTCGAGGTTGAGACGGATTGAACGCAGGTCAAAGTTCGCGCTGCCGAAATAGGTAACATCATCAACCACCAGTAATTTCATATGCAGTTTGCTGGCGTCGAACTCATAGATCTCGACATTGTCGCGCAGCAGCGCTCCGTAAAGTGCGCGCGATGCGCCAATCGTGGTCGTGTTGTCAGACTTGCCCGCGGTTATCAGCCGCGCCTTCCCTTTGCGCGAGACCATGCGGATCAATCGCCTGATGCTCCGCGGAGGAGAGAAATAGGCCATGACCAGATTGAGACGCTCCGCCTGGGCCAGATCCTGCTTCACGATTCTTGCCCACGCACTAGTGATCTTCGATGGGCCACCGAGCAGGAGCTCCACATCGCCCCCGTCTTCATGCCAATCGCGTACCATGCGGCGGATTGCAAAGAATTGGGAGCCTCCATTGCCGACCCATTTTTCCAGTTCGGCAAACCATTCGACAAATCGGCCGACGGCCGCTCCTTCAAGCGCGACGCCCAGATCACACCAGCCGTTTTCCTTCGGAGTCGCGAAGTAATGGTCAGAGACATTGAAACCACCAGTGATAACCCGTTCATCATCGGCGATCACGAATTTCTGATGATTGCGAATAAGGTAGCGCACATTCCAGCGCGACTGGAACACGCTAACCTTTCCGCCGGCACGAATGATCGGATCCATGAAACTTTGCGGAGCATCGCTGCCGAAGGCATCGATAATCAGATGCACCTGCACACCGCGCTGCGCGGCCCGGATCAATGCGCCCCGCACTATCGTGCCCGAGTGATCCGCCTGAAACATGTAGAAACACATTTTGAGCGAAGTCGTGGCACTGTCGATCAGCGCAATGAGCCCGTCCAGCCGCTCTTGCCCTGACAACATGAAACGCAAGTCATGGCCTTTGGCTTGTACCGCGAAACCCGGCAGATCGCGGTAATCAACCTCGGGATCAGGATTGGTCAGTGTTCCGCCAGGTTCGGTCATTGCGTTCACTTTAGCCAAAGGCGGGCCGTTTGTGCAATTTCTTGACTCAATGCGCCGCGCAAACTATCTGGCGCGCTTCCCCGCAAACCTATTTGCATGAGAGGCCTTCATGGCACGCGTTACCGTTGAAGATTGCGTAGACAAGGTTCCGAACCGTTTCGATCTCGTTTTGCTGGCTGCCCAGCGCGCCCGCGAGATTTCCGGCGGTGCAGAAATGACCATTGATCGCGACCGGGACAAGAACCCCGTTGTTGCTCTGCGCGAAATCGCCGAGCAGACCATCAAGCCGAAAGAACTGCATGAAGCGATTGTGACCAATCTGCAGAAGATTTTGCCTGATGACGAAGACGAGGCCGATGATATCGGTTCGTTGAGCCAGTCGGCTGAGGCGATGCGTATCACGGCCTCCGCGCCGACGCGGACCAATTCGATTGCGACCGATTTCGACGGCTGATTTTTCAGCTACTCTGGTTACGAAGAGGCCGCCCCGCAACGGGCGGCCTTTTTGTTTGCGCGAAACCTGCTTATCATTGTTCCCGCGTTCGAAATGCAGGCAGGGGACTGATGAGCGACATTACCGAAGCGTTAGGAACAGCGGCTGAAGGCAGACTGCTCGCTAGAGCTATATCGAGGGAAGGCACGCCAATTGAGAAAGGCCACTTTGCCGAAGGGGCATGCCTCAATTGCGGTACAGAGCTGACCGGCAAGCATTGCCAAGAATGTGGCCAGAAGGCGCACTTGCGCCGCACGATAGGAGCATTTTTCCATGACCTGCTGCACGTTTTCATACTCATGATCCTGCTGCTGTTCTTCCAGGTTCTACTGCTGCTTGGTGCATTTTGAATTAGAAAAAGGCGCCCGGATTGCTCCGAGCGCCTTTAGATAATTCAATTGAACGGCGGGTAGGGTGCTATGCCCCCTGAGGTGCTGCACCACCTTCGCCACCGAACTTCTTGCCGGCCTTCGGAACTGTAGATCCGGAAGTCGGCGCAACAGGTGTCGGGCCGGAAGGGTGATCGGGACGATCAATCTTGCCGTTCTTCATCAGCTGATCGATCTCTTCACCGGTCAGCGTTTCGTATTCGAGCATAGCTTGCGCAAGCAGGTGCAACTTGTCTTCCTGACTTGTCAGTATTTCAGTCGCCCGCTTTAACCCGCCTTCGACCAATTCCTTGATCTCTGCGTCGATCATCTTGTTGGTCTCTTCGCCGGACATCGTGCGCGCGGTCTGCCCCATACCAAGATAGCCTTCCTGGCTTTGCTCGTACTGGAGCGGACCAAGCTTGTCCGACATTCCCCATTTAGTGACCATATTGCGCGCCAGATCAGTCGCATACTGGATGTCGCCAGAGGCGCCGGACGAAACCTTGTCGTGCCCGAAGATGATTTCTTCAGCCACGCGTCCACCCATGGCAACCGCCAGGTTCGCGTGCATCTTGTCGCGATGGTATGAGTAATTGTCCCGTTCCGGCAGGCGCATCACCATGCCCAGCGCGCGGCCGCGCGGAATAATCGTCGCCTTGTGAATCGGGTCAGATGCCGGCTCATTGATGCTGACCAAAGCATGGCCAGCCTCATGATAGGCCGTCATCTTCTTTTCCTCATCAGTCATGACCATAGAGCGGCGCTCTGTGCCCATCATGACCTTGTCTTTGGCGTCTTCAAACTCCTGCATCGCAACAAGTCGCTTGTTGCGTCGCGCAGCCAATAGAGCCGCTTCATTGACGAGGTTTGCAAGGTCTGCGCCTGAGAAGCCCGGCGTACCGCGCGCAATTGTGCGGGGGTTCACATCGGGAGCCAGCGGTACTTTCTTCATGTGCACGCCGAGAATCTTTTCGCGGCCATCGATGTCCGGAATGGGCACAACAACCTGACGGTCAAAACGGCCCGGACGCAGCAATGCGGGGTCCAGGACATCGGGACGGTTGGTTGCGGCAATGATAATGATGCCTTCATTGGCTTCAAAACCATCCATCTCGACCAGCAGTTGGTTCAGCGTTTGCTCGCGCTCATCGTTCGAGTTGCCAAGGCCATGGCCACGCGAGCGGCCGACCGCATCAATTTCGTCAATGAAGAGGATACATGGCGCGTTCTTCTTCGCCTGCTCGAACATGTCGCGCACGCGGCTCGCGCCGACGCCAACAAACATTTCTACGAAGTCTGAACCTGAAATGGTGAAGAAAGGAACGCCTGCTTCGCCTGCGATCGCGCGGGCCAGCAGGGTCTTACCGGTACCAGGGGAACCGACCAGTAGCGCGCCTTTCGGGATTTGACCGCCAAGCTTGGAGAAACGCTGTGGATCCTTCAGAAATTCGACGATTTCTTCGAGCTCTTCACGCGCTTCATCAATGCCGGCAACATCGTCAAACGTGACCCGCCCCTGCCGCTCTGTCAGCATCTTGGCTTTGGATTTGCCGAAGCCCATGGCTCCGCCGCCGCCGCCTTTTTGCACTTGCCTCAAAGCGAAGATCGCAATGCCGAGGATCAACAGGAAAGGCAGCGAATTGATCAGGATATAAGCGAAAATGCCCATCTCCTGCTTTTCTGCCCCGGAATATTTTACGCCATTGTCATCCAATAGAGCTGTCAAACCGGGATCATTCGCCACGGGAATCGTGCTGAAAGTCTCATTGTTCTTCATCACACCGGTAATGCGATCCGGCGCGACCTGAACTTCCTTGACTGTCCCCTCGGCAACTTTCTCACGAAATTCCGAGTATGCGATTGCCGTTCCCGCCGTTTGGCCAGTGTTGCTGAACATCGAAACAGTCAGCAGAAGCGCCATGAATATGCCGCCCCAGATCATCAAAGTCTTGATCATCGGGTTCGGCCTCTCAGGGCCTTGGCCGCCGTTCGAGTCGCGTGGATCGTTCTGGTCGCTCATCGGACAAAGATTCCTTTCGTGCCGCCTAATGTAGGCGCGCACAGGTGAATGGCAAGATAACCGCGCCTCATTGATTTGATACGGTTAGCTGGCACCTTTGGTTGCATAGGCACGCAAGAAAACTTTTACAGCGTTCTCCAGGCGCGCGTGGTCGACCTCTTCGTCGAGATCCATACCGAAACGACGCTCAAGATCGCCCATCCCTTTGACCATCGAAACGAATTGTTCCGCAGCGATGGAGCAATCGTCAATATCAAGCTCTCCTGAACCGACCAGGCTCTCGAGCAAAGCTGTGAAGGCCCCTTTCATCCGGTAGGGCCCGGCATTCAGAAACGCTCTTCCAATTTCGGGATCTCGCTCCGTTTCGGCGGCTACGCGCCGGTCAAACCTGACCAGTTCGGGACGGGCAAGAAACTCGCTCATCCCGGCACCAATCAAGGTCAATCGCTGAGCCAAAGACCCCGCAGAATTCAGGTCTATCGCAAATAGGCCGCGCAGGCGTTCACATTCATGCTCAACAGCCGCACCGAATAGAGAGCGTTTGTCGCCAAAGTGGTTGTAAACCGTAACCTTTGAAACCCCGGCGTCTGCCGCGATCTGTTCGATTGAAGTTGCTTCATACCCGATATCGAAAAAGCTCCGTGCCGCTGCGGCAACCATCGCTTCGCGCTTGGCAAGATCGGCCGGGCGCCCACGCCCCTTCGGCGCAGTAATATCTGCGCACACGGAACTCGCTGGCTCTTTGTCAGTTGACAAGCTAAATGCCTCCGTTCAATTAAACGTTACCGTTCAATAATGGTGTTGTTTCGCACATTCGGCAACCCCACCTAGTCGCAAAGGTTCCTCCCATGCTGTGGATCGCTATCCGCATGCTCACCGGTGACAAGACCAAATTCTATGGTCTTTTGTTCGGTATCGCCTTCTCTACCCTGCTGATCACCCAACAGCTGACGATATTCGTCAATCTTATCGAGCGTGGCGCCAGCGGCGTGTATAATGAACCAAATGCGCAAGTCTGGGTGATGGACCCGGTCAGCCGCACGACCGACGTAAATTACGCCATGCCTGCCACTGCCTTGGATCAGGTGCGAGCAGTTCCCGGCGTCGAATGGGCAGTTCCGCATCTTCGCTCGGTTGCTTCAGTGCGAACGCGGGAAGGTGACCTTGAACAAGTGGCGATCATCGGCGTGGACGATACTACGCTGATCGGTTTGCCCAAGAGCCTGTTCAAAGGATCGCGAAGTGTTCTTTCAGAACCCGACGCCGTGATTATTGATGATGGCGGCACCATCAACATGTTCGGGGCCGGCTTTGATCCCGTGGACGAGCGGTTGGAGCTCAATGACCAACGCGCGGTCATACTGGGTATGGCCGATACGATCCCGGCCTTCACCAGCACCGCGGTTCTTTATACCAAATATAGTCGGGCGCTGAATTTCGTCCCGGGCACCCGCAACCGCATGAGCTTCGTCCTGGTGGGCATCACCGAAGGCGAGACACCCGAAGCGGTCGCTCAGCGTATCGAGGCCCAGACAGGCCTCAAAGCCGAAACCCGTGAGGAATTTGCCAGAGCGGGTGTCAACTTCATCATTCAGAACACCGGCATCCCTACCAATTTCGGGATCACGGTTATTTTGGGATTCGTGGTGGGTGTAGCGATTGTCGGCCTAACATTCAGCCTGTTCATCCGCGACAATATCAAGCAATTTGGCGCGCTGAAGGCGATCGGTGTGACCAATGCCAAGATCCGGCGGATGGTTGTAGCGCAAGCGTCACTGGTTGGTTTCATTGGCTACGCTTTGGGCGTGCTCGGCACAGTCTGGTTCATGTGGTCCTTCAGCGGAAACCCGTTCTTCAAAGGTTTCTATATTCCCTGGCAAATTCCGTTGATCAGCATGGTAGCGGTCGTGATTATCCTTGCGATCACAGGCTGGCTCAGCCTGCGC
Source organism: uncultured Altererythrobacter sp. (assembly GCF_913057185.1). Lineage (NCBI taxonomy): Bacteria > Pseudomonadati > Pseudomonadota > Alphaproteobacteria > Sphingomonadales > Erythrobacteraceae > Altererythrobacter > uncultured Altererythrobacter sp. The sequence goes on along the minus strand of NZ_CAJXNK010000001.1, from coordinate 821,409 downwards.
AGCGTCCTCAAAACAGAACCAGCGGCGGTGTTCAGATGATGATTGATACCAGAGCCATCGGGGGCTGTGACCCGAATGCCGCGATCTGCGCGCGCAATATCTCGCGCGATTTCCAAACCGGTCAGCAAACGCAACGCGTGTTGCACAATATCGATGTCGATATCGAACCAGGCAAGATGACTTACCTTGTCGGCGAGAGCGGTTCGGGCAAGACCACGCTGATCTCGATCATGTGCGGCATTCTCTATCCGACCGAAGGCGATGTTCGCGTGTTCGGAACTGAGATTTACGATCTGGAGGACACCAAACTCGTCAACTTCAGGCTCGACAATATCGGCTTCATTTTCCAGCAATACAATCTGATCCCATCGATCGATGCCGCATCCAACGCGGCTGTTCCGTTGATTGCACGTGGCGAGGATCGCCATAAAGCGCGTGAAAAAGCGGTCGCGATGCTGGAAAAACTGAACATTGGCGATCAGGCGGGAAAGCTTCCCAACCAGCTCTCTGGCGGGCAACAACAGCGCGTCGCGATTGCCCGTGCGCTTGTGCACGAACCGCGTCTGGTTGTGTGCGATGAACCGACCGCTGCGCTTGATGCCACATCAGGGCGGCGCGTCATGGACTTGCTGCGCGAAGTGGCGGTCTCAGAAGACCGGGCCTGCATCATCGTCACACATGACAACCGAATTTTTGACCTCGCTGACCGCATCCTCGTTCTGGAGGACGGACGCATAACCCATGACGGCACAGAGATGCCGAAGGACCACTGATATGGCTATCCTCCCAGAAAATATCAGCTTCTCTCGGAAGGCGCTTCCAATAATTGCCGTGATTGGCTTGATCATCGCGGTGTTCTTCATCTGGAGCAATCTGCCGGATCGAGACTTGGCCGAGCCGGAAGAAACTCCCCTGAAAGCAAGCGGCGAGCTGGCAGATTCGCCGCGCGTTGCTGGAGCTGGCGTAGTCGAGCCTTCGAGCGAGATCATCGATATCGGCACCGCACTATCGGGACTAGTCACAGACCTGCGCGTGGTGCCGGGTGACTTTGTTGACATGGGCGAGCCTCTTTTCGTGGTAGACCAACGGGCGGCGCGCGCGCGCCTCAGCGAAGCGAATGCCGCCATCGCTGAAGCGCGTGCTGCCATCGCTGAAGCGCAGACCGCGCGCGATACCGCTCAGCAGCAGCTCAACCTTTATACCGCAATCGAAGACCCAGCAGCCGTCAGTCGTACAGAAGTGATCCGCGCAGAGGGCTCGGCTGCATCTGCCGCGTCACGCCTGCAGCTTTCGCAAGCCCGCCTCGCGGCGGCGCAGGCTGCTGCCGGCAGTGCACGCACAGAGCTGGAGCGCCTGACTGTGCGCGCACCGATTGCGGGCGAGATACTGGCAGTCAATATCCGGCCAGGCGAATTCGTTTCGACGATGGGCGGGAACAGCGAACCCTTCATTCGCATGGGCGAAACCCGCCCGCTGCACATCCGCATCGACATTGATGAGGATGAGGCGACACGCGTCGCTCAAGGAAAACCAGCAATTGTTTCGCCAAGAGGCGCCGCCGAACAACGTTTCGAAGCCACTTTTGTAAGAGCAGAGCCACTTGTCGTTCCCAAGAGATCACTTACCAATTCAGCGGCCGAACGGGTTGATGTGCGGGTAATGCAGATGATCTTTGCCCTACCCGCTGAGGCTCGCGAGGTCTTCCGTGTCGGCCAGCAAGTCGATGCCTTCATTCTGGCGGCGGAAGCGAAAGAGCAATGATGCCTCGTTCAACATCCTTCTTGGCTGCTGCTTCGCTTGCGCTTGCGGGCTGCGTTGCAGGTCCACCGCCTGAAATCGCGACCCCGGCACCCGAACTGCCGGAAGAATTCATCTATTCGCCAGAAACAAAAGAAGCGGCCAGCTTGGCGCAGTTGTTACCAACGAATGACCCAGCGTTCGAAACGTTCGCTGAACTCGCGCTTCAAGACGCGCCTAGTCTGGCCGAGGCTATGGCACGCGTTGATGCCGCCCGCGCCAATGCAAGCGGAGCCGGAGCCGCCCGTCTTCCGTCTGTCGGCGCATCTGCATCGGTCACAGCGAACCGAACCAATCCTGCACAATTCGGGGTCGATTTACCCGGTGGTGCGGCGTTTGACACTGAGCGAACATCGTATGCAGGAAACCTGACGGCTAGCTGGGAGATCGATATCTTTGGGCGCCTGAAGGCGAGCGAGCGCGCTGCCCTTGCGCGGCTTGATGCAGCCAGCGCCAACTCGGAAGCTGTTCGAATTACCTTACTCGCCGAGATTGCCGGCGCTGTCATCGACTGGCGAACCAACGATGCACGCACGCGGGCACTGGCGCAGGACCTTTATGCAGCTGAACGGTTGGCTGAACTTGCCACCAAGCGCGAAGAAGCTGGACTGGCCCCGGGCTTCGATCGCGTTCGTGCAGAGGCAGCGGCGAGCCAGTCACGCTCGCGCATCGCTGCGCTGTCGGGCGAAAGAGCACGAATTCTCGGTCGGCTGGTAGCACTGACTGCTCAGTCGCCGCTGACTATTGGCAGCCAGCTTCTCGAAGAACCAGAGGATGATCGGGTGTCGGCAGCCCCGGTTGCGCTTCCTTCGCTTCTGCTGACCCACCGACCCGACGTGCGCGTTGCCGCAGCTGAGCTTGCCGCCGCGGATGCTGACCTTGCCGCTGCGGCAAAATTGCGCTTTCCTCGGCTCACTTTATCGGGTGCGCTGGGCCTGTTGGCCTTCGATTTCAGCAAGCTGTTCGACGACGGTAGCGATGTCTACACAGCCGCAGGTAGTCTGACCGCACCATTGCTCGATTTCGGACGCATCGAAGCGCAAATCGATGGCGCGGCTGCCGGTAAACGCACCGCGTTTGCGGCCTATCGCGGTGCAGTATTCAATGCCTTGGGCGAGACCGAATCTGCCTATGGCGCAGTGACAGGAAGCGATGCTCAAGTGGATTCCGCTGCGCGCGAGAATGCAGAGCTGGAGCGAGCCTATGTTCTGGCAGAGACACGCTATCGCGCAGGTCTCGCCGACTTCCTCACCGTGCTGGAAGCACGCCGTGCTGCCGATGCCAGCGGAGAGCGGCTGGCCATCGCAATTGGACAAGCCAACCGGGCACGCGTCCAACTGTGGCTAGCGCTAGGTGGCGACAGTCATGAAATGACCCGGTCGACCAGCCAGTAAGCGGCAGTGATCCCGATCGCATAGGTCGTAAATTTCAGCGCGGGTGCTTCAGCCTTTGGCACCAGCCGTTGAATGGCTGAACGCAGCAGAAGTACGGCTGCGACAACCATTAGCTGTCCTGCTTCGACGCCCAGATTGAATGCCAGCAACGCCGCCGGGACTTCTCCTTCGGGCAAGCCGATCTCGCGTAAGGCTCCGGCAAAGCCAAATCCGTGCAATAGTCCGAACCCGAAAGCGACAATCCACGGCCAGCGCCGCGTCCACGTCTCGCGGTTTGTTGTCGTCAGCTCAACCGCCAGGAAAACAATCGAGAGCGCAATCAGGGCTTCCACCGGGCCTTGCGGCAATCCTGCATAGCCCAGGGTCGACGCGACCAATGTGATGGAATGCGCCACTGTGAACGCTGTGGCCGCCTTAACAACCGCCCATCCCTTCTGCACGAGCAGCACCAGCGCAATCACGAACAGCAAGTGATCCCAGCCAAACAGAATGTGCTCTGCACCGATGACCAGATAGGTGGTGAACACCTGCCACGCGCCCGGTTGCGCGGAGATGGTGACGGAGGGTTCGCTTGCAGTCAGACGATGGGTTTGCGCAGGCGCATCCAGAGGCAGAACTCGCAGCAAAGCATCGGCTCCGCCCAGCAGCTGCGGCAACGCAAAAGCCTGGCCCGCGATGTCACCGTCACACGCTACGTCAGCATGGCCAATGAAAGCGAGATTGACTGTCCTGACCACTGGCTCACCTTGGAGAGAACAATTCTCTGGAATTCGGGGCAGAATGATTTCGGTTCCGTTGAGCGCCGAAACAGGTTGCTTCCAGTTGAGTGCCCAGACGCCTTTTTCTTGTTCCGCGAATTCGATCGAGAACGGCCGAATTTCGTCTGCCATAGCTGGAAACGCGGCAAAAAATGCCAAAGCCAGAGCGAGAAGTGCTCTCACTTTTTGACCGTCACCTTGTAGGAATCCCGCAATAGCTGGAAAGCCTCTTCCTTGCGGCGGGCGATTGTCTGAGTGCGCCAGTGATCTTCAACATCAGACCGAACATTTTCAAACGGAGGCACTTTGGAAGCGTCACGAACTTTAAGCCGAACCAGGTGCCAGCCCAGCCCCGATCCAACCGGCCCCTGCCAATTTTCACCAGGCTCCAGACCATCCAGATTTTGTGCGAACTGCATCCCGAACCTGTCCGCAAGCTCTTTGCTCGTCATCGCATCAACCGATGGTGGCAGGCTGATCCTTTGGCCAAGTTGAAACGCGACATCAGCCGTCTCGACATAGGTCAGGGCTCGCTCTGCACCCTTTCTGTCCTCGAACCACAGCTGATCCAGCGTGTATCTCACGTCACTCGCGAAGGCTTGCGGGTTGGTATCGTAGTACGCGCGCAATGTCTCTTCCGAAGGCTGGACTGTTTCGGCTTGCGAGCTGGCAAGGATGTCCATCTTCTGCGCCATGCGCCGCCGGACCACGGCATCGCCTTGGTCGAGCCCCAGCCGCAAGGCCTCTCGGTATAGGATCTCGTCGCGCACATACGCCTCTATCTGCGCATCCAGCTCCGCATCGGTCGGCGCACGGTTCATCGTCCGCTCAAATACTAAAGCAATTTGCGCTTGCTGTTCGCGGTCGACTTCGATTGTGCGGCTGGCAGGATCGACATCACCGCCCCGCCACGCCAGCAGCGTAAAGATGACGATGCCGGCTACCAGAAAATGTACGAGAGGCTCGCGCGCCCAGTTTGGTAGCGTCATTGTTGCTCCATAATCGCTGGCGGTGCCGGCTTAAGCCATATCGGAGATGAGTAAGCGCGCTCCTGCGCCACTGCATCCGCCATCGCATCTTCAGGCAACTCGATGCCGAAGCGCACCGCATCGAACAGTGTCCAGCGCGGCGTAGGTATCTCGATCACACGCACGTAGTAGAAGGCGCGCTGCCCCTCGACATAATCCGGATCTGTCCACGCTGTTCGTAGCTCAGCGGCGCCAATATCGTTGGTATAGGTCGCGGTGGCGCGATCAACGGTGTCACCTACTGCCGGGACATTTCCGCCCACTCGAGAGCGCTTGTCCATGTCGCTCCAGGATACGTCATACACGCGTTCTTGCAGCTCGCCTGCGCTATCTACCCAGCCTTTGACGACCTGAACACGGTCAAGGTTCGCGCCGTCGGGGTCCTTAAGAGCCGAGATCAGGAAAGTCGGCGCGTTGCCGCGGTCTTCCAGTTCTCCGCCCATAGGTACGCCGCGAGTATAGCCCGCACGCACCCAATCGCCGTCCCAATCCGCCTCAGAGAAATCAAAGCCACCAAACAGGCGCACCGTCATGCGCGGGCCGGTCGTGGCATAGACCTCGCGCCTTTGAAACGCGTCGAATATCTCTGCGCGGGTATTGCCCCGCGCCCAAGCCGCGGCATAGCCGCCAGCCAGATAATGCCAGCCAAAGCGCCCAATGCGCGTTCCTAGATTCTGGCCCTCGAGGGCGCGATCCTGATAGCTCGGCTCATTGCCGGTATGCTTTCCGTAGAAATTGTCCTCGTCGCCTGTTGCCAGCGAAGTGTGGCTGTCAGTCGAGCCAATCATCCCGAAAGCATAGGGATTTACACCCAATTGTTCTTCGAGCGACAATCCGCGCTTCAAAGCCTCGCGTATGTAATTGCCCGCGAGCATATCGTTGGTGGTTTCGCGGGTCAGTGGCAGATTGCCCAGCTCCCAGCCTTTGACACCAAAGCCCGCCATCTCGTCATTGGGTGACAGGAACGGATGCGCTTCGCTGTCTCCTTTAATCTGGGTAACTTCGACCACCGGCTCCGCCGCTGCACGCTTACGTGCGTACTCAGCCGTTATCGGCCCGCCGCCGGGCATAGTCAGTTCGAACATCAAGCCATTAGAGAGGTTCGAATTATGTGGGATAGCAAGCGCCTGCCCTCCCGTTGCTTGCTCGTAGGCAAGCATATAGTCCCAAAGGCCTTCGATATCCGAATTGATTCCCGGGTAAGGCAGGACTTGCCCAGTCCTGTCCAGCCCGTCACGAAACATCACCACGCGGTGGAGATTGTTTCCGTCTGGCATCAGCGTATATTCGAACCCAGCAAAGGCCGTGAATTTACCCGGCTTATTGTAGCGATCAAGCATTTCCAGGTGCGCGCCCCAGATTTCGGCCGTGGCAGCGTCCTGCTCCTCTGGATTGTTCGTCATCGCCTCCGGAAGGGTTCCGTTAGCAGCAGCAGTGATCAACTCGCCGATCGCGCGCTGTGACTGCTCTGGGCTCTCGTGCATCATGTCATACCAACGCAGCATAGTCTCATCGCCCATGGCAACGACGCCAAGCCGAGGCGCATCGTAGAGCCTGCGTGTCGCACCTAGCCCGTCGGAGTGATCCGAGATGACAAGGAAATCGAGCGGACGTGCGAGTTTGGCCCGCATCCCGGTTGTTGCGGTGACTTCCTGACCGCTGGCGAACATCAGCGCTTCTTCCGGTCCAAGCCGCACACCGAAGCCGAAGGCGTCGATAGAATTGTCTGTGTGCAGGTGGGTATCGCCCCAATATGGTCGATCAGGGAACTCTGCGAGTTCGATCGTTCCTTCGCCGGTGCCTTGCTGATCCGCGTCAACGCCTTGACCGCAAGCAGCCAGTGCGAATGTCACGGCCCCTAATAGAAAATATCGCTTAGCCTGCTTGTGCATGCGTTCTCTCCCACTCCAGTGCAGAGTGTGCGCGCATCAGGGGGAATACGTCAAGAGAGAGGCGGTCACCCCGTGTTTGCCGTAGCGTCAGCCTGTGCTGCGCAGCAACAGGGCAGAGCGTTCACAGCGGCAAACCACTTCGTCCCGCTGATTGTGCATCTCGTGAACAAAAGTCACGATTCCCGCTTCGGGGCGCGACTTGCTCTCCCGCAGCTCCTTCACTTCGCTCGACGCTCGTAAAGTGTCACCGATGAAGACCGGCTTCGGCGTCACTACATTGTTGAAGCCTAGATTGGCGACCAGCGTGCCGAGCGTCGTATCTCCAACCGAAAGCCCCACCAGCAGCGAAAACGTGAAGGTAGAATTGACCAGAATCTGCCCGAATCCGCTCTTCTTGGCGGCTTCAATATCTAAGTGCAGTGGCTGCGGGTTGTGCGTCATGGTCGAGAACAACAGGTTGTCGGTCTCTGTTACAGTCCGGTGGATCTCGTGTTCGATCCGGTCCCCAATCTGCCATTGATCAAAGTACCTGCCCGCCATGACCTCTACCCTTCCCCGTTCCAGCGGGCGACAACGTCTGCACCATCCTCAACACTGTCGCGGATCGTACCGGGAGTGCGGCTAAAGCGTGGAGCCGGCGCGGTGTGCCAGACACCTTCGCGCTGCTCATATGCCCCGCGCGCTTTCATGTGAGGGTGGTTGCGCGCCTCATCAAGCGCCAACACAGGTGCAAAACAAGCGTCGCTTCCTTCCAGAAGTTCGCTCCATTCAGACTGGCTCTTGGTCTTGAACAGCGCCGCAAGTTTATCGGTATACTCATCCCAATTGCGCGGATCCATTTGCCCTTCGCGCAGCTCGGCCGGAGCATCTGCCTTCTCCAGAAGCTCGGCGTAGAACTGGGGTTCAATCGCGCCGACTGAAATTTCCTTCCCGTCAGCACATTCATAACAACGATAGAAATGCGCCGCGCCGCTTAGCATGCCTTGCCCGCGTTTTGTGGTGAGATAGGGCCGAGACCGCACACCGAAAAAGAAGCTCATCAGACTTGTCACACCATCCACAATGGCCGCGTCGACGACTTGGCCTTTGCCCGAGCGTTCTCGCTCATAAAGCGCCGCAAGAATACCAAACGCACAATACATTGATCCCCCGCCAAAATCGCCGACAAGGTTTTGCGGCGGGGTCGCTGTTTCACCGGACTTACCGACAGCAGAAAGCGCACCGGTAATTGCGATGTAATTGATATCGTGACCGGCAGCCTGCGCCATCGGGCCTTCCTGGCCCCAGCCAGTCATACGGGCATAAACCAGTCGCTCATTGATCGAGAGCATCTCTTGGGGGCCCATGCCAAGGCGCTCCATGACGCCCGGGCGAAACCCCTCCAGAAGGACATCGGCATTAGCCACCGCGTCGCGGCAGAATTTCTTGCCTTGCTCTGATTTCACATTGACTGCGACCCGGTGCCGCGCGCGTTCAACCACTGGGTTCATGATCTGACCGCCTTGGCGCTCGATCCTGACAACTTCTGCGCCCAGATCGGCCAGCAACATCGCCACATGGGGGCCAGGCCCGATCCCTACGAACTCAACAACTCTAAGACCGGTTAATGGACCATTTGATCGCGACATACACTACCACTCCTCTCACATAGCTCGCATGCCGCTTCGCAGCTTAAGTGACAAGTGTTTCTCGTCCAGATTGCAGGTTACCAGTTGGTGAAACAGCAGGCCAAGTTTTACCAACATCAACTTTGCAAAATTCGGCCCAAATGACCTCCAACGAATGTTAAAAACTTGTGAAGGTCGATGTATGAGTGAATGGTGCCCAGAAGAAGCACCGCACTGACGATTTAAGCCACTGAATAAATTGTTCAAATTATTGAGGCATATTGAAAAGGCCCGGAAAAAGGCCCGCGACAACACGACAGTTCCAAATTTATTGAAATAACTCAATTATTTAGTATGGGTTGAGTTTGCCCACTGTGTTTTCATTGACCACAAAGCGCAGATAATCCCTCCTGCTCTGCCACCTGAGAATTGGACCATTTTTGGGTAGAGTTTTCTGTCGTAGACATCCTTGGCTGGTCGCGGAGTTACGGCATGAAGGCATCGAAGTTTTCGGACGCGCAGAAGGCGTTCGTGATCAAGCAGGGTGAGGAGGGAACGCCGGTCGCTGAGATCTGCCGCAAGGCAGGGATCAGCCAGGCGACCTACTTCAACTGGAAGAAGAAATACGCTGGGCTGCTGCCATCGGAGATGCGCCGTCTGCGCGAGCTCGAAGACGAGAATGGGAGGTTGAAGAAGATCGTGGCCGATCTCATGCTTGATCGAGAGATGCTGCAGGATGTTCTCAAGCGAAAGCTCTGAGGCCGGTTCGGAAGCGCGAGATTATCGACGCTGTTAGGCGGGACTGGCAGGTAACGATCCGCAGGGCATGCGAAGCCCTGCACTTTGATCGTTCGACCTATCACTACAAGTCCCGCCGCACCGATCCGGCCTTTTTGAAGAAGAGGATCAAGGAGATCTGCGAGATGCATGTCCGCTATGGCTACCGGCGCGTGTATTACATCCTGCGCCGTGACGGATGGCAGGTGAACGTGAAGAAGGTCTACAGGCTTTACAGGGAGTTGGGTCTACAACTGAGGAACAATACGCCCAAGCGACGAGTGAAGGCAAAGCTGCGGGAGGCCAGGGCAATGGCGATTAGACCCAACGATGTGTGGGCGATGGATTTTGTGCATGATCAGCTGGCAACAGGAAGGAAGCTACGTATCCTGACGGTGGTGGATACCTACTCCCGGCTATCGCCCGTGATCGATCCGCGGTTCAGCTATCGGGGCGAGGATGTCGTTGCGACGCTGGATCGTGCCTGTCGGACGATTGGCTACCCCAGGACGATCAGGGTCGACAACGGCAGCCAGTTCATATCTCGGGACATGGATCTGTGGGCTTACCAGCGCGGTGTGATATTGGACTTCTCCCGCCCTGGTAAGCCCACAGATAACGCCTTCATCGAAGCGTTCAACAGCAAGCTGCGGAGCGAATGCCTGAACGCTCACTGGTTCCTGAGCCTCGAAGATGCTTACGAAAAGCTGGAGGTCTGGCGTAGACATTATAACGAAGAGCGACCGCACAGCGCGATCGGGAATATCCCCCGATCTTGCTGGCAAACTCAGCCGGTGAAACCAGCCCACCGGACCTGAGAAAGACGGAAAACTCCAGGCCCGCATGGTCCGGGGTAGGGTAGCAGTGCACAACGCGGTCAGGCTCTAATCCCAGCTGGGGGAAAGCTGGGGGTCACGTCAACCTAGCAAGTCAGCCTGAACATTCTAGATCGAACTCGCACCACCAAAGGACGGGACCAAACAGCTAGGCTTCGTGGACAAAGCTTGACTGGGGACTCGGACCTTGATTCAAGGCTGGCTTTTGGAGGCGGCCTTGGGCGAGCGGATTGGGGTTACGGACGAAGAATGGGAAGTGATCGGGCCGCTCTTGCCGCCTGAACGCGGACGTGGCTGCCGACCGGCACAGGATAACCGCCCCTATTTCGAAGGTATGATGTGGATCGCCCGGACCGGTGCGCAGTGGCGGCATCTGCCGGACGAATATGGCAAATGGAACAGCGTGTTCCGGCGCTACCGGCGATGGGTTACGACCGGCGTGTTCGATGCCATGCTCGAGACGCTGGCCGAGCTGGCGGGGCGGGATACAGCCGCCGACATGATCGATAGCACCGTGGTCCGGGCACATCATTGTGCCGTCGGCATAAAAAGGGGACTCAGCAAAGCGAGGCGCTTGGCCGGTCGCGCGGAGGCTTTACCACCAAGCTCCACGCCCGGTGCGATGCCAGAGGCCTCCCGCTCGGCTTCGTGCTGACGCCCGGCCAGGCCCACGATGTGCAGGGCTTCGCCCCGCTGTTCCGCATGATGAGCGACCGGATCGAGGCATTCCTGGCCGACCGCGGCTACGATACCGATGCCATCCGCGAGGAGATCGAGGCCGCAGGCGTCGAGGCAGTCATCCCCGCCAAGATCAACCGGCGCAAACCCGCTCCGCACGACCGGGCGAAATACAAGTGGCGCAACTTGATCGAGCGGCTGTTCAACAAGCTCAAGAACTGGCGCCGCATCGCCACCCGCTATGATAAAACCAAAGAGTCCTACCTCGGCTTCGTCGCCCTTGCTTCAGTCAAACTATGGATCCCCTTTGTCCACGAAGCCTAACGCAAAAAGTAAAACAGAACGAATAGCAGCAAACCCACCGCGGCCAAATATGGCAGCGCACGGCGCAGCATCACCCCGCCAGCAGCTGCTCCGATATCGAGAGCGTCACTACCCGCGTCCTCACGCGATTGATTAGTTTGCATGGAAGCCGTGCCAGCCGTCTGCACAGCTGCGGCGGTACTGGCTGTGTCTTCCAATATGAGACGCTCCAATCGGGCTGCGAATTCGTTCATCAGCTTCTCGCCGACTTCTTCCATCAAACCGCTGCCGAACTGCGCGGCTTTCCCACTTACCGAATAATCGCTGTTGATATGTATCCTGCAGTTACCTGCATCTTCATCGGTCGCCTTCAGTGTCACCTTGGCCTTCGCACCACCGCCACCCTTGGAGTCTTTTGCAGCACCTTCGACTTTCATTTCATGATTGTCGCTGTCCCGATGCGTAAAATGCAGGTCTCCACGATAAGTCATTTCGACAGGACCTAACTTGACCTTGATCTTTCCCACATAGTCATCGCCTTCTCCCGATTCGATCGACGCGCCGGGCATGCAGGGCGCGACGCGATAGACGTCGAGCAGTACGGGCCATGCGCGCTCCGACGGTACCGGAAGAGCAAAATCATACTTAAAGATCATCTAGTTCTATCTCCTCTGCAGGTCCGTCAAATGGTGCCGAGGCGGTTCTGGCCACCTGTAATGCATCATAGATCCGTTGCGGCGATGCCGGGAAAGCTTCGAGCGATGCGCCAAGCTGGGCCAGCGCATCGTTCACCGCCCCAACAATCGCCGCAGGCGCTGAAATCATTCCGGATTCCCCCATCCCCTTTATGCCTCCAGGCACCAAGTCGGATGGAGTTTCAAGATGGGAAATCTGTATGTCCGGAACATCAGCCGATGTTGGCATGAGATAGTCCATCAGAGTTGTCGTGGTGAGCTGGCCATCTGAATCGTGGACCAGCTCCTCAAGCAGGGTCATCCCGATTGCTTGGGCAATACCGCCCCTGATCTGGCCCTCAACGATCATCGGATTGATCATTTTTCCGCAATCCTCGACAGCAAACATCTCTGTCACTTTCGGGATGCAGGTCTGTAGATCGATTTCGACAATTGCCGCATGCCCGCCATTGGCGAGCACGATGTCCGCCGGATCGAAGGCGGCTGTCGCCTCGAGTGCAGGGTCGAAATCGGATGGATGAGTTGCGTCGGCGAAGTACGCAGCGCCCGCAAGCTCCGACAAAGGCATCCCACGTTCCGGATCGCCAAGTACATGAACCCGGCCATCGGAAATCGAGATATTCTGGGCATCGGTCTGCAGCAAATGTCCCGCAAGCCGGCGAATCTTGACCCTGACCGCCTCGGCAGCGCGACCAATCGTCCCTGCCCCGAACACCGCGCCACGACTGGCCACCGTGCCGAAGCCATATGTATTGCGCGTACTTCCCGCCCAAACTGTCACATCTTCGAGCGGCACGCCAAAGGCGTCTGCGGCGATCTGCGCAAAGGTTGTCAGATGCCCTTGGCCGGCAGCGACGAGCGGCGTGGTGACGGTGATCTTGCCGGTTGGCTCAACCCGTACCGACGCAGTATCATGCGTGGTCACAGGGATATGGAGGAACGAAAGCGCCCTTGTCCCCACGCCGCTCACCTCGTTGAATACGCATAGTCCAAGCCCGAGCAGCTTGCCGCCTCGAAGGGCTTCCTTCTGTCGCTGCCTGAAAGCCGGGTAGTCGACCATCCGTTCGAGTTGATCGAGCGTCTCGAGAAAAGTGCCTTCACGGATTACCAGACCAGCGGGAGTGGTATAGGGATAGTCGGCCTGCTCCACGAGGTTGCGGCGCCTGATTTCGAACGGCGAGATTTCCAGCTTGCGCGCCGCCCGATCGATCAAGGTTTCCCTGGCAATATGCCCTGCCGACCAACCCACTCCGCGATAGGCACCGATCGGACACTTATTGGTCACCAATGAGTGGCTCTCATCGAACAAGGCACCGACCCGATACGGCCCGGTCAAAGTGGACGCCCCAACATGCGATTCGACAAGCTGGGTCCAGGGCAGACAGTTGTAGGCTCCGCCATCGGTAAAGGAGTTGTTGCGCATGGCAAGGATCCTGCCCCGTTCATCCAGCGCAATCTCCATTTTGTTTATCTGATGCTTCGCATGGGTCGCCGCCAACAGGTTATCGCGACGATCTTCAATCCAACGAATTGGCCGCCCCAGTTCAAGCGCAAGCGCGCACACCAGTACTTCCTCTGGATGGACATGCGCTTTCTGGCCAAATCCTCCCCCGACCTGAGGGGTGATCACCTCGATACGATCCTCTGAAAAGGCGAGGTGGATCGAAAGCATCGTCTTGAGAAAGGACGGCATCTGCGTGGCGGCCCAAACGGTCAGTTGTTCGCTTGTCCAATCAAAACTTGCGATGCAACCTCTCGGCTCCATCGGCGCAGCACTTACACGATTGTTTTCGAAACTGCCGGAGACTACGCAGTGGGCATCTGCAAATAACTCCGCCACGTCGTCCTGGCGACGATGGCCTGTATAGACGCAATTCTTTGGAACGTTCTCATTCGCGATGGCATCAGCATCCAGCGCGCCGGCAATATCCGCCACCACGGGAAGTTCCTCGTAGTCGACGTCGATCAATTCGAGCGCGTCTTCCGCAATTGCCTGGTCCGTTGCGACCACGACCGCGACCGCCTCGCCAACAAATCGAACGACGTCATCCGCCAATATCGGCTGGGCCGTGGCGACAAACCCCGGCAGGTCCATGTTCGACATCAGCCCCGGACAACGGGTAAGCATGTCGGCACCAGTCCACACCTTCAGGACCCCGGGCAGGGCGCAAGCGGCTCCAATATCTACGCTGAGGATCCTCGCGTGCGCCAATGGACTTCGGAGTATGGCGATCCGCAACATCTCCGGAAGGTTGAGATCGGCGGTATACCTTGCGCGCCCGCTTAATACGGCGGGATCTTCGCGTCGCAGTACGGAGCGTCCAATCTCGCGCGGGCGAACCTCAGGAACCTCCGATTTACCCATTGCCGACGTCTCCGGTATCCATCGCAGCCGGATCGGTGATCGCGTCGATGATCGATTCGTAACCCGTGCAACGGCACAGATTCCCTGATATCGCCTCACGCGCTTCCTCACGCGTCGGACTGGGTATGTCACGTAGGAGCGCCAGTGCAGTTAGCACGATGCCGGAGGTGCAAAATCCGCATTGGAGGCCATGGTGGCGCTGGAACGACTTTTGCAGGGGATGAAGCTTGCCATCTTCAGCAAGCCCCTCGATTGTTTCGATGTTTCGTCCTTGCGCCTGCACGGCAAGCATCAGGCAGCTGCGCATCGGCATTCCATCGACTAATATTGTGCAGGATCCGCAAACACCAATCTCGCACCCCTGCTTGGTACCGGTGAGACCTAAACTGTCCCTTAGTGCGTCCGAAAAGCTCACTCTAGCTGGAACGCGCATCTCCGTTGGACGCCCGTTCACATTCAGCTCTACAAGCTGGAACTCATCCCGCTCAATCATCGATCCCTCCAGCCCGGGACAGCGCTCGCGCTACCAACTCCTGAACCAGCTTCGTGCGATAGTCACCCTTGGCGTGAACATCACTACGCACTCTGATTCCGTCGAGCGCCATGCTTGCTGCCGCTCGCGCAGTGGCCCGATCGAGCGACTTTCCTAGGAGATAGTCACAAGCTGCATCGGCGCGGACCGGTCTGTCGGAAACTCCTCCGACAACGATCGTCGCGTCAGTGCAGACGGCGCCATTCATTTCCAGACCCACTGCGACCATTGCCAAAGCGAAGTCCCCCGGCCGCCTGGCAACTTCTTCGAAGGCCCAGCTCATCCGGTTGTCTGGAATGACGATATGCGTAAGCAGCTCGCCCTGCCTCACAGCCGTGCTGTAGAAGCCCTCAAAAAACTCGCTGGCAGGCACATCTCTTGTGCCTTGCAACCCTTGGATAACCATCACCGCATCAAGCGCAAGCACGACCAAAGGCATCTCAGCGGCCCCGTCGGCATGCGCAATACTTCCGCCGATAGTGCCCCGATTCCGAATCGCCTGGTGAGCCACATGGCCGAGCGCCTCGAAGAGCAAGGGTGTCCGACGTCGGATCAGGTCAGATCGCGAGTTACGATCATGTGTAACCATTGCCCCGATGCGCAGGCCGTCATCTGTCTCTTCGATGGCCATCAGGTCTTCCAGCGATTGCAGGTCGACCAATAGTCCGGGGGAGGCGACGCGAAGTGCCATCATCGGCAGCAAAGACTGGCCCCCTGCTAGAGGCCGTGAGTCTTCATTGTCGCTGAGAAGTCGAAACGCATCGGCTAGGGTGTTGGGGCGGGCATAGGAAAGGTTAGGAAACTTCATTGATCTTCACCTAGTCACATTGCTGGGCGATGCACCCGCCCCATGCTCAAGTCACGGGAACTTGAAACCGACTGTTACGCCATATGTTGCAGGCTGCCCAGCAAACGCTGCAATCGTGTCGTAATCCGTGAAAATATTGGTTACGTAGTACTTGTCGAACACATTCTTGGCGAACAACATGATACGCCATTGGTCATTGTTGAACGATGCTCCTGCCCGAAGATCGACTAACCCGTATCCATCGATCGTGAAGTTTTCTCCGATTGGCTTCGATGAAGCGAAGTCCGGGGTGACGACCAAGCCTGCATCACCACCAATGTTGGCGATGGCATCGCTCCTGACCGAATATACAACCCCAATGAACGGTTCCGCATCTCCAACTTCCCACTCGTAATCCGCCGAAAGCCTCAGCTGGTATTTCGGGGTGTAGGGAATAAGAGAACCCGAGTAGTCGAAGACGCCCCCTGCGGTATCGCGACCGACAAATTCGGTAATCTTGCTGTCGAGAATGCTACCGGAGAGACCAAAGGTGAGGCCCTCGACAGGTGTGAAAGTCGAGTCGAGCTCAAATCCAATCATTCGGGATTTGGGGATGTTGTCGAGCGCATCGAGCACACCAAAGATCGGATCGACGATTTTTCCGCGTAATTGCTTGTCCCGATAGTCATAGTAGAAGGCAGCGCCGCTGGCATTGAAGCGCCCATCCGGCGAGGCATATTTGAACCCGGCCTCATAAGACAATAGGGATTCCTGCGTTACGGGGAGGAATTGTTCAAATGTCGCGGCCGAGGCGATTGGGAAACTGCCGGCTTTGTAGCCCTTCGCCACATTGACATAGAACAACACTTCCGGTGTCGGCTTGTAGTCCAGACCGGCGCGCCAGGAGATATTGTCTTCTTTGAGCAAATCATTGAACTCGCCCGGCAGATATGTAGCAGGCGTTCCGTCGAGCGTAGTGTTATCAAGCGGCGCACAGCCATCGCCAATGGGCGGCACAGGTACGCCCGTCGGAGTAAAGCCGTCAACTGGCACAAACCCAAGTTGAATGGCGTTTGCCAAGGAGTCGAACACTCCACCGAAACTGCCATCGCCTGGATCGCCGGTGCAGGTCGCAGCCGTCCGGCGCGCATTTGTGTATCTTGCACCTGCCTTAATCGTAAAGTCATCGCCTATGTCGTACTCGCCATTGGCAAAGAGCGCATAATTGCGCATGCGCTGGTCGGTATAGACGTAGGCCCCGGTGTATCCAAATATTGCAGCTGTGCTGATCTGCGAGAAGGTCTGCAATTGATACTCGTAGACATGGCTTTTTTCATAATTCGCGCCAACCACCCAACGGAATGGAGCATATCCGCCATTTGATACGCGCAGCTCTTGATTGAACGATTGGACAAAACCGCGATCGACAATGAAGTCATCGACAAACAATGCGGTTCCATCGGTCTCGAAACCCTGGTCCGGGCGATAGTCGACATACGAAGAAATCGCAGTCACGGTTATCTCGTCGGCAACCTCCCAATTTGTCCGCAGCGAACCCTGCAGCAGGCGATTGTCCGCATGTGGTCGCGTCTTGGGGGTCCATGGCGCATTCTCTCTCGCGATTACCGTCGGAGTCCAGTCCGCCGCACGAGCGGTGAAGGGAGCAAAGGGATAGCTCCGAAGAGCCGGATCGGTGGCCGTTGGCGCCTGCGACAGAAGGGTTTGGTATTGCGGTGCTTGAGGATCGCTCTTGTCCTTCCATCCGTTCAGGTTCAGCTCGAAGTTCAAACGGCTTGTGGGCTCCCAGTCAAGAAGCAGACGCCCCGCGAAATAATTGACCTGCCCAAGCGTATCGTCACGGGTGTAGCTGTATTGCCAATCATCCGCATGCGCCGCAGTTACGGCAAGACGAGCACGTAGCGTTTCGCTTATGGGCCCGCTGACGAAGGCATTGACGTCAAAACGATTGAAACGACCATAGCTCAAGTCGACGCCAGCGGCTAACTCATCGGTCGGCTTGGCAGCAACGAAGTTAATCGCCCCCCCCGTCGAGTTCTGACCGAACAGGGTGCCCTGTGGGCCCTTGAGGATTTCGACTCGCTCAATGTCGAAGTTGGCATGAGTACTCAGCGCAGGAAATGCCAAAGGCACTTGGTCAACATAAACGCTTGTGGTGGGATAGGCAGAAAGTGTCGTCTCGTAGAACCCAACACCACGCAATGTGTATACCGGTGTTTGGGTGGCCGAGGGGGCATAGCTCAAACCAGGCACAGCGTTTGCCAAGTCGCTAAGGCTGACGATTCGCTGCTGCGCAAGGGAATCGCCGCTCATTGCTGTAATCGCAAGCCCGACGTCGTTTATCGATTCTTCGCGCTTGTTGGCCGTAACGATGATCGTGTTGAAGGTAGCCGCCGCCTGATCAGCGGCAGAGTTTTCTTGCGCTTCCTCAGTTTGTGCATCCTCAGTTTCAGCAACTGTCTGTGCACCAGCCTGGCTCGCCAGGCAAAGCGCCACCGAAAACGTTATAGAACCTTTAATTTTACGACTTTGCATTTCAACCTCCCATAATGCGCTTCCAGACGACTGCATTCAAGAATGCATCGCTCTGGCTGCTTCACCCGCTCTGCAAGCTGGCTTGACGATCCACGCTCCCAATATACATGGAATTCTATTTGTCAATCGACATTCTATGCATAATCAACAGAGATTCGATTTAATTTTGCGATGAGATTGCACCCTTCCTGAGTGGTTACGATCATGATTGGTGCGGACTTATGTCTGCAGAGCTTACTCCCTCAAATCGCTCATCAATGTCCGATCTTATCCTCTTGGGACGAAGCCTTCTGGCCGGCGGGCCGCCGTCTGTGGATGAGGCATATGGCCTCTCAAATTTCAGCTTTTATTGAGGTATCGATTTAATTTCGATTGATTATCGCTTGAATCTTTAGCTAGCGTGTGCTCAATATACTGTCGCATTCCGATTCGATTGCCCCAAGGAGGCTAATTCAAATGTCGTCAATTCACGTGGATTTGCTGGGAACAGAGGCCCGCTTCATCGATACAGGCAAATACTGCACAAGGGTGCTGTCTGCGCCGGGAGAAGGAGAGGCGGTTTTTCTGCTCCACGGTGGTGGTGGCCATGCGGAAACCTATTCGCGAAACCTCATGAATCTGTCGAAGGTTTGCCAGCCCTATGCGATCGATTTCATTTGGCACGGCATGTCGTCTCGACCAACCTTCTCTGAGAGTCCGCCAGACAGCGCCGACCACTGGCTTACACAGTTTACGGACCAGCTTCTCAACTTGATGGACCACATGGGTATCGAGAAGGCCGTCGTCGAAGGCGAGTCGCTGGGAGGATGGATTGCATACGACATGGCAATCAATCATCCCGACCGCACATCAAAGGTTATTCTGAATACCACTTGGGGGATGCACCTCGATCCTGAGCATGTGCATGAAGGCGAAAGCGATCTAGACGCGTTGCGCGAAGTGTCGGTGAACGCGTTGCTGAACCCCACTCCTGAAACATTGCGCAAGCGTCTTGAATGGCTGATGCCTCTTGGCGGAGTGACGGATGAACTGGTCGATTTACGCCGCGCGCTCTGGACCATTCCCGAAACGCGCGAAGCATTGCTGACGTACTACGACTACTTGTTCCGCGAAAATATCAGCGAGTTCTACTGGCAGGAGGAGGATATCAGCAAAATCTCCTGCCCAGCGCTCATACTCTGGACCGACAAAAATCCAATCCATGGCGAAGATGCTGCTGATCGTCTCGAAGCGATCATTCCAGGTGCCAAAAAGCACATCATGCGCGGATGCGCGCATTGGCCGCAATGGGAACGTCCGGAAGAACACGACGAAGTAGTTTCCCGGTTCTTGACCGGAGATCTCTGATCTGGGTCATCGAGAGGAAATGAGAGGAATTTTATCATGAACGAAGCAGCTCCAATTCGCCGCCGGACCGTCAGAGTCAACGAGATCAGCAAGGCGCGGATGAATGATGAAAAAACCCAGAGCCAATACCAACCCTATAAGGATGCGGAGTGGGGCTTTGTAAATCATTGGTATCCGGCCTTGTTCAGCGAAGAGCTTCCCGAACAAGCGGTGGAAGGAATCCAAATCTGCGGCATTCCGATCCTGCTAAGGCGGGCTGCAGGGAAGCTCTACGCGATTAAAGACCAATGTATCCATCGTGGTGTACGTATGTCCGCAAAGCCGACATGCTTCGACAACAAGTCGATTGCCTGTTGGTACCATGGATTCAACTACGATCTGGAAACCGGCGAACTCAACAATATCGTCGCCAACCCGGATAGCAAACTGATCGGCAAGACAGGTGTAACCACCTATCCAGTCGAAGAAATTGCAGGAATGATCTTCGTCTTCGTCCGAGAGGATGATTTTCCTGATGAAGATGTCCCGCCCCTCGCCCACGACCTGCCAATCCGGTTTCCCGAGAACAACGAACGTTTCCCCCATCCCCTATGGCCGGATACGCCGAGCATCCTTGATGAGAATGCCGTCGCGCTGGGGCTTCATCGCACAGGCCAATCTAACTGGCGCATCGCGTGCGAGAACGGCTTCGACAACGCTCACATCCTGATCCACAAAGATAACGCGATCGTTCACGCCATGGATTGGGTATTGCCCCTTGGCATTGTTCCCGATCATGAGGAACCGATCACGCTTGTCGAAGATGACGACGGCCCCAAAGGCATGGTGCAATGGCTGTTCACAGACCGTTGGAAACCAATACTCGAAAACCCAGATCTGGGCCTCAAGATCGATGCTGCTCACAGCCGCTATTACCGGACTTCTGTTTTTCTGCCTGGTGTGTTGATGGTCGAAAATTGGCCGGAAGATCACGTGGTCCAATATGAATGGTACGTACCCATCACCGATGACATGTACGAATACTGGGAAGTATTGGTCAAAATCTGTCCAACCGACGAGGAGCGCAAGGCGTTCCAGTACCGCTTCGACAACCTCTACATGCCGCTGTGCATCCATGGCTTCAACGATTCCGACCTTTATGCCCGCGAGGCGATGGAAGAATTCTATACCGACGGGACCGGATGGGACGATGAGCAACTAGTAGAGACGGATATTTCACCGGTAACCTGGCGCAAGGTCTCCTCGCGCTGGAACCGGGGTATCGCCCAGCCGGGCAAGGGCGTTCCCAACGCAACCAAGACATCCAGTATCCGGATGCGGAGGCTCGCCGAAGGAAAGGCCCCGGGCTACAAGGTTGAGAAGATTGAGAATGTCAACACCTACTAGGGTCCTTGTAGAGTTCAGTGACGGCGCCGAAAGCGAAGTCCTCGTAAGGGCGGATCAAAGCGTTCTCGACGCCGCCCTGACAGCTGACGTCCCAATACTGAATCAATGTCAGACTGGAAGCTGTGGCAGCTGCATTGCGCGATTGCTCGACGGAAAAGCTGAGCATCGGAATGGCGCCGCAGGATCGCTGATTCCCGGCGAGCGGGCAGAGGGCTATCGGCTCCTCTGCCTGACCCGACCCGATGGCGAATGCCGTTTCTCGCTTGGCTATGACAGCACTGCTGGCAAGAATAGGCCTGTTGAGGCAAAGTGCTTCGTCAACAAAGTCGATCGCATTGCATGCAATGTCGTTCGGCTGGAGCTTGAATTGGCGGAAGGCTATTGGATGGACTTCAGGCCGGGCCAGTTCATCCAGGTCAAAGTACCAGGAACGGAGGAGTTCCGAAGCTATTCGATGGCGACCACTGCCGCCGATCTGCCACGCATCGAATTGCTCATCCGCATCTTAGATGATGGCGCAATGTCAAAATGGCTGACCAGCATGGCCAAGCCGGATGACGTCATCGAGATTAGCGGGCCCTACGGCCAGTTCTTCCTCAAGGAGAAGGTCCGCGCACCGCATATTATGATTGCAGGCGGCACCGGCCTCGCACCAATGATGTCGATGCTTGATGCGTTGCGGCAGGCACCGGGGCGCAAGCCCCGAACCGTGCTCAGCTTTGGTTGCCAAACCCGCGACGCTCTTTTCGCGCTGGAGCAGCTGGATTTGCGACGACAGTGGATGCCGGCATTGGAGACCCGGATCTGCGTAGACCGGGGGGACGCCGCCGATGGAATCCGTATTGGCAATCCTGTCGAAGCCATCACCTCCAATGACGAACTTTCCCCGGACAGCGTGGCGTACCTGTGTGGTCCGCCGGGGATGATCGCTGCCGCGAGACAGCATCTCGAGGGGCTGGGACTCCCGCCTGAGAGCATCTTCGCGGAACAATTCGTGGCAAGCAACTAGGAGAGGACGCAAAATGGGTGTCAACAGTCTGGGATATGTCTGTCTCAACGTCAGCAAAATGGACGAGTGGTGCAAGTTGCTGGAGCGCGTCTTCGGTATGGAGCCGCGACCGCGCAATGGTTCGACCGCGATCGACTACCGGATGGATAGCCATCACCACCGGCTCAGCCTCTACCCTTCGGCAGCCGATGGCATAGCCGCAGTCGGCTGGGAAGTCTCGAGCGAGGAGCGCCTCGACGAGCTTTCTGTCGCGCTCAAGGAACAGGGGCTGGACGTGGTCGCAGGGTCGCCCGAATTGTGCCGTGAACGAAAAGTCCAGAAGCTATATAGCTATACCTGCCCGGTTACGCAGGCCGATAGCGATATCTACTACGGGCCGCTCGTTACCAATGTCGCCTTCACTCCCACACGGGGTATCTCCGGCTATAAGACCGACCATCAGGGGCTGGGTCATATCGTATTCTGGGTCAAAGATCTTGCCGAGGCCGTTAAGTTCTATGAAAATATCATGGGCTTTGGTGTTTCCGATTATATCGCCTGGGACGTGCATGATGCGGTATTCCTACACTGCAATTCACGCCATCACACGCTCGCGTTGATGCAAGACGGCCCCGGACCTGCAGGTGCGGTGATGCATATCATGCTCGAAGCCAATTCGCTCGACGATGTCGGCTCGGGCTACGATATTGTCCGCGATCTCGGCATTCCAGTCATGCTGGATCCAGGGAAGCACTCCAACGACCACATGCAGAGCTTTTATCTGGAGACTCCTTCCGGATTCTGGATCGAATATGGCTATGGCGGTCGCGAGATCGGCCCCGATTGGGAAATCAAATCCTACGATCAACCTATGCTTTGGGGCCATCGTCCGGTCAGCGCCTAGAACATGCGCGTCGAGCAATGCCTGGCCCGCATCGATCTTCGCGATGCCGAAGTGCGCGGTTGGACTCACCTCGACCGAACGGCCGCATCAGGTCAGGGACCGCTTTCGGGCTCGGTACTCGCGGTCAAGGACGTGATCGACGTCGCCGGGATGCCCACCCGGCACGGCTCGCCAATCTTTGTAGACAACGTCGCCAAATGCGATGCGGAAGCGGTGGCTATCCTCCGGGCAGCAGGCGCAGCGGTCCTGGGCAAGACCGTGACGGCAGAGTTCGCTACCTACGCGCCCGGGCCGACAGGAAACCCTCGCAAACCCGGGCACACGCCCGGCGGCTCCTCGAGCGGATCGGCGGCGGTTGTGGCGGACGGACAAGCCGACATTGCATTAGGCACGCAAACCGCAGGTTCAATGATCCGGCCCGCTAGCTATTGCGGGGTACTTGCGTTCAAGCCGACATTCGGCCGGTATCCGCTGGGCGGAGTGCTGGAAACGGCTCCCTCGCTAGACACACTTGGCTTGTTTGCCCGCAATATTGAACTGCTCGAACATGCCGACGCTGTTCTTGCCCATGATGAGGAACAACCCAGCCCATCCCGGCCGCTTCGCGTCGGATTGTGCCGTACGCCTTTCTGGACCACCGCAAGCGATGAAATGCAAAGCGCTGTTCTGGATTTCGCTGATGCGCTTGCGGGCGCAGGACACGAAATCCGCGAGGTAGACCTTCCACCTCCGTTCTTCGGCCTCAATGACGCGCAAACCATTATCCATCGCTTCGAAGCCGCGCGGGCGCTTGGGCATATTCGCCGGGACAATCCGGACGAGATTAGCGAACAGTTCCGCACGCTGATCGATCAAGGCCTTGCCGATAGCGAAGAAGATTATGCGGCGGCAGTTAGGCTGCGCGACGAGTGTCGCAGTTTTCTGCCTGCGATCTTCTCGTCCGTCGATCTGCTGCTGACCCCTGGCGCACCAGGCGCGGCTCCAGATGGCTTGCATGCAACCGGAGACCCCGTCTTCCAAAGATCGTGGACGGCGGTCGGAGCCCCCTGTTTGGGAATTCCCGGCGCTTGGCGCGCTGACGGACTGCCCTTGGGGCTTCAGGCAGTGGCGATGCCCGGACATGACCGCCGATTGCTCGCCAACGCCAAGACCCTGACCGCATTCGCGACATTTAAGGAGATATGAGCATGGAACCGACCAGACAGATGCCCTTTAGCCAGGAGATGTCAGCGGCCTATGAAAAGGCGCGGGGAAAGCTCGACGGCGAACGGCTGAAGCAGCTGCTGTTCGAGATCACGAACATTCACTCTCCTACCGGTGCGACGCGAGATGTCGTGGATTTCATAGCCGGCAGGATGGAGGAGGTTGGCCTAAAGCCGACAATCGATCCTATGACGGAAATTTCCGCGAATGTCCTTGGCGAGAGGCGCGGCTCTGGCGGCGGAGCAACCTTGCTGCTCTACGCACCGATCGATACCCATCTCGAAGGCGATGAGAGCGACTATCCATGGGTTGGCGAAGAATCCTTTATCGATCTCAGACCCAAAGCGAAAATTGTTGGTGACTGGGTTTACGGACTCGGCTCATCAAATCCGAAAGCGCTGGCCGCCTGCAAGATGGAAGTCGCTACCGCCCTGATTGAAGCCGACTTGCCGCTGATCGGCAATCTGAACGTCGGCTTCGCTGACGGCGGAATGCCGGTCACGATACCTTCGCGCAACAATGCCGGGATGAGCCACGGTGTTCATCATCTGCTCAGCCGGGGGATGGCGCCGGACTTCGCAGTAATCATGAAGCCGTGGAACTGGGTCTATCACGAAGAGCCTGGCATGGGGTGGTTCAAGATCAGGGTCAAAGGGACGCTGGGCTATGCAGGCGTTCCCAGAGGCACACCTGGTTTTCGCAGTTCGATCGTCCCCGCAGCGACTGTAATTCAAGAACTGGAAGCGTGGTTGATCGATTATGCCGAAAGGAACCGTTCCGGCGACGTCTATCCGCACGGCTGGATAGGCGGCGTACGAAGCGGCTGGCCCGATCGACCCAGCTTTCCGAGTGCGATTACCGAGATATTCTTTGACGTAAGGATCAACCCGCGGACCA
This sequence comes from uncultured Altererythrobacter sp., assembly GCF_913057185.1. Lineage (NCBI taxonomy): Bacteria > Pseudomonadati > Pseudomonadota > Alphaproteobacteria > Sphingomonadales > Erythrobacteraceae > Altererythrobacter > uncultured Altererythrobacter sp. The sequence goes on along the minus strand of NZ_CAJXNK010000001.1, from coordinate 796,682 downwards.
GTCCAGCCGAAGTCAAGGCGCAGTTCGAAAGCTTCATGCTGGATTTTGTACGCCTGCACCCCGACATCGAATGCGACTGGGAAATGTACGGCTCCGTTCCCGGCGGCACGACCGATCCGGAAAATTGGATCATCCAGTCCGCACGGCGAGGCTGGGAACATATAGAGGGCCGCCCCTATACCAAGCCCGATCCTCTTGGTGGCCAGACCGACGGAGCCGCACTTCGGCGACTTGGCGTGCCAACAGCACGGCTTGGATGGCCCTGGCCTGCAGAAGGATCGCCGGAACCGATAGCAGAAGGACTTGGCGGCATGGGCGCAACCTATGTGCCTGACATGATGCCATGTCTTGAGAAGATCCTCTACATCTGCATCGACACGTTGATGCGTCCCCGCGAGGAGCTGGGCCTTTGACTCAAAGTGGCAAGGTCGCGGTGATCACCGGTGCGGGTTCGGGAATGGGGCGTGCAGTGGCGCTCAAGCTGGCGAGCCAGGGGGCAACAGTTGTTCTGAACGGACGCGATCAGAACAAGCTGCAAGTCGTCGCCAATGAAATAGGCGACCTAGGAGCAGCTGCGAAAGTGCGCCCCGGAGATATCTCGCGCCGCAGCGTAGTAGCCGAATTAATGGCAAGCGTTGGAGATGAGTTTGGTCGCATCGACCTCGCCTTCAACAATGCTGGGGGGCATGACAGCTTTAAGCCGCTTCACACTGTCCCAGACACTGAAAGCGAATGGGTCATCAACCTGAATTTCAAAGCTGTTTACTATTGCATGCTCGAACAGCTCAAATGGATGAACGCACAATCCAGTGGCGTGATCGTCAACAATGCATCGATTTTTGGCCTAAAGGGTGTCCCCGGTATCGCTCACTACGTCGCGGCCAAACATGCAGTGATCGGGCTGACCCGCTCTGCTGCGCTCGACTATGCAGGAAGCGGGATTCGTATCAATGCGATCTGCCCTGGTGCAACCGAAACGCCCAACCTGCTCCGAGTATCCGGCGGCGACAGCCACACATTCGACGAGATGATCCCGCGAGGCAGGCTGGGACAACCGTCAGAGGTTGCGGATGCTGTATCTTGGCTAATGTCCAACGAGGCATCCTACATAACAGGGGCCGCCCTATCGGTCGACGGCGGCATGGGGGCGAGTTGATCTGGCGGCTATTTGGACTACTGCCATATCATCAAGACTGACGATTGGATCGATTCAACCTATTTAGAGTGCTCGATGTGCGGGAACACTCTTCGTAAATCCCGGTCAATAGGGATAGAAGGTTTGTCGCATCTTCAACTCGCGTGTCGAAATCGGCAATGTTCTTGAGTTGCTTTATGAATATTTCGCGCCTGAGTTCTGCATAGTCATCAGTTAGTTTTTTTCCGACTTGTGTAACAGAGTAGTTATGATTTTTTGTTCCTTCCTCTTTCAACTTCTTAATATACCCGGAACTTTCTAGTTTTCTGAGACTATATTGAATGTTGGGGAGATCATCGCGATTCAAAAGTCTTGCGATCGTTGCACCACTTTTTGGGCGATTCTGCATGCGAATTACGTGAAGGATCAAGTGCTCCGAATGCTTGAGTTCCGAGAGCCCGACGATCTCGTCAGCCGATGCAACCCAGCGTACGAAAGCCTCAAGTGCCCGCAACATGGCAAATTCCAGCTCGGTAATACGAAACTCGGTGTCGTCTTTTGCCAAATGCCAGTCGCGATAATATGTGGCTTCCATTCTCACCTCGTACTCGTGCCGCTACAAATTTCTCATGCTTATCCTTCAAGCATTGTGAGATGACAAGGCTGCGCCGTATCCTGCTACGACCGGAGTGAGGTCCAGTGATTTGAGCATCTGACGAACCGTGCAACTGGAGGCAGTGACAACAGGCAATCCGAATTTCTGTTCCGCGGCATCTATTGCCGCGGCGGCCGGCATCTGCACGCACGCGGACAAGACGAGTGCCTGTGCTTCAGTCAAGTCTATTCTCGAAGCCTCTTCCAACGCCTGCTCCGGCAGCCGGCGGCCTACGGCGAGGTTGTCGGATATCTCGAGTGCGCGGCTAGCACAAACCTCGATATCCTCGGCCTCGATGTAGTCGATCACAGTTTGAGTCAAAGGCTTCATATAGGGCGCAAGCACAGCCACCCTGGACAGGCCGAGTTCCTTCAGGGTCGTGATCAAGGCGCCCGCGCTGGTAATAACGGGTGAGGTACAATCTGCCTCTCGCGCAGCTGCTGAAAGCTTCTCCTGGCTCTTGCGGTGATAACCAGGGCCCATCGCCATGATCGCCACGAGGCAGGCGTAACCCATGACATCCACTCTTGCATCCGCCAGTTCAAGGGCGCACCGCAGGCTTTGTGCATCCATGGCCGCCAGTTCTTCCTTGACGACATGCATCATGCGCATCCGGCTTGAATGGAAGGTAAATCGCTCCGGACAACTCCTTTCGCGCGCCCGTAACATGGCGGGAATTTCTGTTTCCATCGTTGTATTCGAGCTTGGGACGATCTGTCCGATACGGAATGTGTTTGTCATAATCTGAAACTGAGTTCCCTCTTGAGGAAGGGGGGATGCGAGCCATCAGTCCGACGCCGCTAAGTTGCATGTACATTGATGTTCAATTGAATGTCAATATACACCACTGGGCAGGCGAGAGTGTGATGTGCAGCCTTAATCGACTGCTGCAATTTTGCGGCCAATCTCCCGTGCCAGATCCGAAGTGGATCGAGCGATCTCGCCCATCCTCTTCCCCTTGAGATTGGCCTTGTCAAAAGAGAGCGAAACCGCTGCTTTCACCTCCCCATTAGGCCAGACGACGGGAGCAGCACAGCACACAAGATTCTCTGCAATCTCTTCGCGATCCCAGGCAACGCTCTCTTTGCCGATCTGATCCAACTCGGCACGCAACACCTCCGGATCTGTGATGGTTGCCGACGTTATTCTGACGAATGGTCCGGAATCGAAATAGGCATTGCGCTCTGCTGGTCGCTCATGAGCCAGCAGTATCTTGCCCAGAGCCGAGCAATAGGCCTCCAACTGGCCGCCTTCTCTGGTGAAGGAACTCTCGCGCGCCGAACCTTCCTTCGCCAAATAGGTCACCATGTTATCCCGCAGGACACCCAGATGCGCGGTACACGAGTGGCGGGCGGCAGCTTTCGCCAGAGATGCCCGGCTCAAGGCGACGGTCTTGTTCTCATCTGTAACTATGGCTGAGATCGCTTCCAACCTCGGCCCAGCAATGTACCTGCCGCGTGAGAGCTTTCGTAGATAGCCCGTCTCAACCATGGTCAACACCATTCGATGCGCTGTGGCATGTGGCATGCCAGTCCTCGCGGCGTTCTCGATGAGCGCGGCCTGCCCGCCATCCTCGATGATAGCTTCCAGTAGCTCAAGGGCACGCTCTAGTGCCGCAACAGTGGGGGTCTTTGATCTCGCCATGTGAGATTTATAACATGGCCACGCCTGGTAACAAACCCGCGAATATCATAGTCTGGCGTTCTCAATTGATAGATGATCAACAGCACAGGACCAGTCTAGATGCCTACCTACGAAGAACTGGCCGTCCGGCTACGAGGCGCATACGAACTCGGATGCATAGAACCGCTCCGCGATGCCCTCGACCCGATTGACTCCGACGGCGCTTATGCGGTGCAGACGATTAACACGCGCTATTGGCAGGCGCAGGGCCGCAAGATCGTGGGCCGCAAAGCGGGCCTGACCGCTGAAGCTGTGCAGAAGCAATTGGGTGTCGACCAGCCCGATTTCGGCGTCCTGTTCGAAGACATGCAGATACCCGATGGCGGGAACCTCGATCCCGCACGCACGATCCAGCCAAAGGCGGAAGCCGAGATCGCCTTTGTGCTGGGCGGTGATTTGCCTTCGGTCGAGACGTCTCCGGAAATGGTCGCACAGTCAGTAGCAACGGTACACGCGGCGATCGAGATCGTCGACAGCCGGATTGCCGATTGGAAGATTACCTTTGCCGATACGGTAGCCGACAATGGGTCCTCGGCTTTCTTCGTGCTGGCGACCGAAGGATTGCCCATTGATGGTCTCGATCTCGAGGGGGCGCAAATGAATATGAGCGTAAATGGCGAGGTGGCTTCGGTAGGTATTGGAGCCGCAGCACTCGGCAATCCGCTCAATGCAGCGGCTTGGCTGGCGCGCACCCTCGCTGAAAGGGGTGAACCCCTGACCGCGGGCGATATCCTCTTGGCAGGAGCGCTCGGCCCGATGGTCACACTTGCCCCGGGCGACAAGATCATCGCGACAGTTGACGGAATTGGTTCGTGCAACTTCACATTTGGGGATGACGCATGAGCCGTAAGACCCCTGTGGCGATCATAGGTTCGGGCAATATCGGCACGGATTTGATGATCAAGATCATGCGTCTCTCGGAGGTGCTCGAGATGAGTGTCCTTGTCGGGATTGACCCGGACAGCGACGGACTCAAGCGGGCAACGCGGATGGGTGTCGCCACGACTGCCGAGGGGATCGACGGGCTGATGGCGATGCCCGAGTTCGCCGATATCGAGATCGTCTTCGATGCCACGAGCGCCGGCGCACACAGGCGTCACAGCGAAGCTATCCTGGCCGCGGGCAAGCGCATGGTGGATCTGACCCCGGCCGCCATCGGTCCGTACACCATCCCGCCGGTGAATGGCGAGACCAACCTCGATGCGAAGAACGTCAACATGGTCACGTGCGGCGGCCAGGCAACCATCCCCATCGTCCATGCCGTAAACCGCGTGGCCAAGGTCCACTATGGAGAAATCGTCGCCTCGATCGCCTCAAAAAGCGCCGGTCCCGGCACACGCGCCAATATCGACGAGTTCACAGAGACTACCAGCCAGGCGATCATGGACGTGGGCGGCGCGACGCGCGGGAAGGCAATAATCATCCTCAATCCTGCCGAACCTCCCTTGATCATGCGAGATACGGTCTATTGCCTTTGCGCGGACGCTGACCAGGAGGAGATCCGCTGCAGTGTAGAAGATATGGTGGCCCAAGTTCAGACCTATGTCCCTGGCTATCGCCTTAAGCAGGCTGTGCAATTCGAACATATCGGGTCAAACCGCCCGCTGCGCATCCCCGAGATGGCGAAAACGGGACAGACAGATTTCACCGGCATCAAGGTCAGCGTGTTCCTCGAGGTAGAAGGCGCCGCGCACTACCTGCCCGCCTATGCCGGCAATCTCGACATAATGACCTCGGCGGCCATGAAGACGGCAGAAAAGATTGCCGCGCGTATTCATCAAGGAGTGACCGCATGAACTTCGATCCGACCAGCGCTAAGCTCTACATTCAGGATGTTACCTTGCGCGATGGCATGCATGCGATCCGCCACCAGTACGGGATCGAGCATGTCCAGGCGATCGCCAAGGCTCTCGATGCGGCCAAGGTCGATGCTATCGAGGTGGCCCACGGAGACGGATTGCAAGGTTCCAGCTTCAACTACGGCTTTGGCGCTCATACCGACTGGGACTGGATCGGCGCGGTTGCCGAAGTGCTCGAACATTCGGTGCTCACCACCTTGCTCTTACCCGGAATCGGCACTGTGCACGATCTCAATCGAGCCTATGAGATGGGCGTGCGCTCGGTACGGATTGCGACCCATTGCACCGAGGCAGATGTGTCGAAGCAGCATATCGAAGCGGCGCGCAATCTGGGCATGGATGTATCGGGCTTCCTGATGATGAGCCACATGTCGGAGCCCGAGCCGCTCGCACAGCAAGCCCGGCTGATGGAAGAATATGGTGCGCACTGCGTCTATGTCACCGACAGCGGCGGTGCGATGAACATGGAACAATATGCAGCCCGATTGCAGGCTTATGACCGGGTGTTAAAGCCGGAGACGCAGCGTGGTGTCCACGCTCATCACAATCTATCCCTGGGTGTCGCCAACTCAATCGTGGCTGTGCAGAACGGTGCCGTCCGCGTGGATGCCAGCCTCGCCGGGATGGGCGCAGGTGCGGGCAATGCCCCGCTCGAAGTCTTCATCGCCGCAGCTGACAGCTACGGCTGGAACCACGGCTGCGATCTCTATTCACTGATGGATGCGGCAGAAGACCTCGTCCGCCCGCTGCAGGATCGACCCGTTCGTGTGGACCGCGAAACGCTGACGTTGGGCTATGCCGGGGTCTATTCGAGTTTCCTGCGCCACGCGGAAAAGGCTGCGCAAGATCACGGTCTCGATACACGCACCATCCTTGCCGAAGTGGGCCGCCGCAAGATGGTCGGCGGACAGGAGGACATGATCGTCGATGTTGCTCTGGATCTTTCAGGTGAAAGGAATTGATTGCACGCCGGCTCGTCTCCCGTTTGGAACGGGACGGTTCGCTGACACTGCGATTGCGCAACGAAGAGGTCGGTTCCCTCGCGGCAAACGCCTTATTGCTGAAGGTCGATGCAGCGCCGATTAATCCTGCCGATTTGAAAGCGATGCTTTGCAGTCTCGAACCGGACGCCCTCTATGCGGTCCACGATGCAGCGGGCGAAGCACTGTGCGGTAACCTGCCCCCTGAACTCGCCAAGGCATTCGGTTGGCGTCTTGGTGTAGATATGCCGCTCGGCAACGAAGGCACGGGGATTGTTATAGCCGCAGGAGAAGCGGACAGTGCCCAGCAACTCATAGGCAAGAGGGTCTCTACAGCCACGAGGGGTATGTATAGTGACCATTGCATCGTCGACTGTAACGATTGCCTTGTTCTGTCTTCTTCCAGTCCGGTCGAACTTTGTGCGGCTGCCTTTGTCAATCCAATGACGGCACTGGCAATGCTGGAAACGATGCACAACGGAGGGCATAATGGCCTTTTGCTGACTGCTGCGGCATCCAATCTCGGGAAGATGGTCAATCGGCTGTGCGAGGCGGAAGGCGTACCCCTCGTCAACATCGTTCGATCGGACAGAGCTCGCGATGCCCTTCTGGAATTGGGCGCCGACCACATCTGCAATAGCTCGGACCCCAATTTCCGTGATCATCTCATCAATGCGCTGGTCGAAACCGGGGCAACCATCGCCTTTGATGCTATGGGCGGAGGAGCTCTGGCAGGCCAAATCTTGCACGCGATGGAGGACGCGCTTGCACGCAGTGCCGGTATTTCGGGACCATACGGTTCTAAAATCGGGAAGCAGCTATACTTCTTTGGCGGGCTTGATCCAGCTCCCGTGACATTCTGGCGCAATTTCGGGATGGCATGGAATATCGGAGGATGGCTCCTCCAATCGGAGCTGAAGAAGTTCAGCCCCGCAAAAGTTGCAGCGATGAAGGGCTATGTGGTCGACCGACTTGACGATATTTTCTCAAGCGAGTTTGCGGGCACGATTGCTCTTGAGCAAATGCTCCAGCCCGACACTCTGCAAGCATGCATGGGTATTCGAACCGGAGGCAAGTGGCTCGTCAGGCCATGACAAACGAGCCAGCGCCGGCACACATCTGATCTTCCCTAGATTGGGTTATTGAGATCGGTCTCCCGATCCCCGGCATGCCAGTATGTTTTCCGCTGTCCTTATGTCGTCAGGCGTGTCGACATCCAATAACGTGCTAGTTGGTGCAGCACATCTGGTGATGTCGGTAAGGCCGCGCAACAGTTTGCCTGCACCCTGATCGCCGCGAAGCTCAAGCAACCGAGGATAGTAGCTCGCCGGAAAGCGGGCAGGAACGCCGAGACCGCCATCCTCATGGATTGTGGCCGCAACACCTTCGCAGGTCCCAACCCTCTTCAGATGGTCCGGTTCTACAAGAGGCATGTCCGCCAGACAAACAAGGAGGGACTCTGCTCCAAGATGTTGTGCAGCTCCTACCGCCAAGCCGATCGAATGTGAAAGTGGTGTGGCCTGCCGCTCTTGCACTTCGAGAAAGGACCACTCCGTCGCTACGCCCAGCTTGGCCGCGAAGAGCGGTCGGCAGACCAAAACTCCGGGCTCGAACCCCGCCGCGTCGATTGCCTTCAATGCCCACGCCACCACTGGCATCCCGCAACAGGGCGCAAGCAGCTTGTTCTCCCCAAACCGCCGTCCTTTACCAGCGGCAAGGACTGCCACCAGCGTTTGCGACCTACCGATGCGGGTGAAGGCTGTCATACTCGGCCATGACGTGCGAAAATATCGACAACGCGAGCATATCCGGCTCGCGCGTTCGTGGAATCAATCCAACAGGACTATGAAAGCGTGAATCTGCGCTGGACCCAAGCCCATTTGCCTGGAGCATGGCCTCACGTTCTTCTCGTACAGCCTGCCCCCCCTGGACCCCAACAAAGAAAGCATCCGTGCGCAGCGCCCAGGGTAAGAGCATGCGCTCCCACTCATGATCGTGAAACAGGATCACGATCGCGGTCCACGGGTCGATGGAAATATCTTCCGGGGCGTGCCCGAGCGACAAGCTCGCCATACCCGGGCCTGCATCGCCAATTGGAAAGCGACATTCGACATCCACTCCGTAACCCTGCGCGAAATCTACCAAAGCCGTGACCTCGCGGCCCGTTCCAAGAACCACCAGCCGAGGCTGCGGAATGTAGGCTCTTCGTTGCAGGAATGATGGGTGGGACTGCAGGTTCAAATCGAGCGTCGCAGGCCTTCTCTGCGTTAACTGGCGTAGAACTTGCCTGCCTGCTTCAAAATCCGGTGCTGTATCGATAAGGATGTCAATGCCGCTTCCGCACGGCAGCCGAAAATCTATGTTCAGCGAGTTCTTGCCAAACCTCATTACAAACGCACCAAGGCCGGTGCGCGCCCGTTCGGCCTCCCGCCGCAACTGCTGCTCAAGACAGCCATCCGCAAGCGATCCGACCATGTCACCGTGCCAGCCAACGGCAAGCTGCGCGCCCAATCGGCGTGAAAAAGAGCCTTCAATATTGACTATCGTGCACATCGCCGCATTGCCCTCGGCGCAGCGAGCAAGTGCAAAATGATCCGACTGCAACTTTCCGGCTCCCCGCTAAATATGCCTCCATCGCCTGATCTATGATGAGTTCGTGGTTGCAGGGCAACCCAGACGCACCCTCATTCTCTCATAGAATGAGATTTTCGGCATCGCTTCGGGGGCGTTCGAACGGTCTACTGCTGGATGCCGATGCGGGCCTGTGAATTCAGTTTCCGAAGAAGCTTGCAAAAATCTGAGGCTGGGACGATTCGAGAGGAATCGAGATTCGAGTGCCAGGGACCGGTAGGTGCTGCGAGGGAAGAGAAAAGACGAATAGGGACAGTGATTTGGAGAACCAATGCGAGTCTTCAGAACTCGCCATTTTCTCTCTATATGTCAATGCGTTAATCTGATGGTGCCCAGAAGAGGACTCGAACCTCCACATCCTTGCGAATACTAGCACCTGAAGCTAGCGCGTCTACCAATTCCGCCATCTGGGCATAGGCTCTTCGCAAAACATATTTCGCGAGAACGAGCGAGGCGCGCGGTTAGCCCCGCTACGCGGCCCTTGTCAACGACTCATTTCCGCCATTTGCCTACCTCCAAACACTTGCGGCCGCGCGCTGCTTGGGGCAATGCGCTGCCAATCGACCAGGCAACCTTTCGGAAAAGCAACATGACCCGCCCCTCTTCGCTCAAGGACAAACTCGTAACTCTGTTTGGGGGCAGCGGTTTCCTTGGGCAATATCTGGCGCAGGCGCTTTTGGAACGGGGAGCCCGGCTACGCATCGCCAGCCGCAATCCGGAAAAGAGCCACAGGCTAAAGCCGCTTGCCAATTTAGGGCAGATCCAATTTGCCCGCTGCAACATCAATGATGCACGCCAAGTGCATGGGGCCGTTTCCGGAGCAGATGCTGTCGTCAATCTGGTGGGCAGCTTTGGTGGCGACTTGATGCAGCTTATGGGCAATTCCGCCGGAGAAGTGGCTTCGGCAGCAAAGGCTTCAGGGGCAGAAGCGCTGGTTCATATCAGCGCAATCGGCGCCGATGCGGATTCTGCTTCAACCTATGCTAGAGCCAATGCGCTTGGCGAGGAATTGGTGCGTGAGAATTTCGTCAACGCGTCGATCCTGCGTCCATCGGCGCTGTTTGGAGAAGACGACAATTTCGTAAACATGTTCGCCGGATTGGTCCAAATGATGCCTGTACTGCCGGTTTTTGGGCCAAGTTCACGTCTACAGCCAGCCTTTGTCGATGATTTAGCCGAGGCGATTGCGAACGCCCTTGAAGATCCAGGCAAGCATGGCGGAAAAACTTTCGAGCTCGGTGGTCCGGAAGTGATCACTATGATGGAATTGAATCAGCGTATCGCTGACTCGCAAGGCCGCAAGAGAACATTCTTGCCTGTGCCTGACACAGCCTCAGCCGTGTTCGCTGCATTGCCTTTGACGCCGATGAATCGTGATCAATGGGTCATGTTGAAAGAAGGCAATTGCGCGTCTGGCGACTACCCCGGTTTCAAGAAACTTGGCGTCACACCGCGCCCACTCGGTCTGTTTCTAGACAAATGGATGGTCCGTTATCGCAAGCACGGCCGGTTCAACGAAGGGCTTGCTAGCTAGGCCTGTTTGCCGCCAGCATCGTCAGTATCCCCGGCAGGGCTGTCAGCGATCAGATTGAACGGCTCCACCATCAGAATAGTGCCATCGCTTCCGGTGATGCGAACACGCTCCCCCTCTCCAATATCCGGTCCGCGCGCAATCCACTCGCTATCTCCATATTTGACGCGACCTGAACCACCGACGATTGCCTGAGTGACCAAGGCATTTTCACCGATCAGACGTGTGCCGCGCTGATTGAGCAGCGGGTCCGAGCTTTCGATCGGGGAATCGCGCAGGAAACGCTTTGCGCTGAACGCTGCGATCAATGACAAAGAAACGAACACCACGACTTGTGCCGGCAGCGCAAGGTCGATGCCCAAAGTAAGCAAGCCGGTTATAATCGCCGCGATTGCAAGCCAGATCAGATAGACGCCCGGAACCAGCATCTCCAAAGCGGCCAGGATCAGACCGATTGCGATCCAGACCCAGTGCGCATCAAATCCTTCGAGCCCGTTCATCATGTGCCGCCTGTCCGCGGCACGCTTGCTCGTGCACGATCTTTCGGCAGGGGTTGACCAGTGCGGGATCCGGTTGTGACATCACCTTGGTTCGGATCCATCGCATCGCGAACCAGCTCACCAATACCGCCTAGCGTCCCAATCAACTGCGTAGCTTCGAAAGGGAAGAGGATAGTCTTGGCATTGGGGCTGTCAGCAAACTTACCGACAGCTTTGGTATACTCCTGCGCGATAAAATAGTTTATCGCCTGATTGCCTGAAGAAGCAATCGCATCTGACACCATTTGGGTTGCCCGAGCCTCGGCCTCTGCGGCGCGTTCGCGCGCCTCGGCATCGCGGAATGCGGCTTCGCGTTTTCCCTCCGCTTCGAGGATTGCCGATTGCTTAGAGCCTTCCGAACGCAAGATTGCGCTGGTCTTGTCGCCCTCTGCCTCGAGGATTTCTGCACGCTTCAAGCGCTCTGCCTTCATCTGGCGCGCCATAGCTTCAGAAATGTCATGGGGTGGCCGGATATCCTTGATTTCAACGCGCGTGATCTTGACACCCCAGGGCGAGGTCGCGTGATCAACAACCGACAGCAGGCGAGCGTTGATCTCGTCACGCTTTGAAAGTGTCTCGTCCAGGTCCATCGAGCCCATAACGGTGCGCAAGTTTGTAGTCGTTAGCGCCATGATCGCCTGGTAAAGATGGGTCACTTCATATGCTGCTTTGCCTGCATCGAGCACCTGAAAAAACACCACGGCATCAACGCCGACCATAGCATTATCTGCAGTGATGATTTCCTGACCCGGAATATCAAGCACTTGCTCCATCATATTCACTTTCTGGCCAACACGGTCGATGAAAGGGATAATCAGGTGCAATCCAGGCTGGGCAGCGATGGTAAACCTGCCAAGCCGTTCGATCGTATAGACATAACCTTGTTTAACCACGCGCACTGCCATGAGCAGGAAGACAATAAGCAAGAACAGCAACGCGATCAGCACAAATTCCATGGGTCAAACTCCGCTAAGACCAGAGACGGTAACGTAACCACCAAACAGCCAGACGCCAATCAAAAGCGGAAACCTGTCACAAATGTGGAGATGGACAAAGGCAGCAGCGCAAGGCAGTCTGGAGACAAGTGCAGATAAACCGGCACCGGGGAGAGCGCAAAAGTGAGAAAGTTCGGAATTGCCTTAGCGGCAGCACTAACGCTGAGCGCGTGCAGCGAGAGCGGAGTGGATGGTGAAGCATTGCTCAACGCCGGCGATGATGGTGCGAACTGGATCACTTACGGCCGGACCTATGACGAGCAACGCTTCTCGCCGCTTGATCAAATCAACACTGCGAACGTCGAGGAGTTGGGCTTGGCGTGGTTTGCAGACATGGACACAGCGCGGGGACAAGAAGCCACGCCGCTGGTCATTGACGGCAAACTTTATCTCACAACCGCATGGAGCAAGGTCAAAGCATATGATGGTGTAACCGGCGCTCTTCTGTGGGAATATGATCCGGAAGTCCCGGGCGAAACCGCCGTCAAAGCCTGCTGCGATGTCGTCAACCGCGGACTGGCGACCTGGGGCGACAGCCTATTTTTGGGCACTTTGGATGGCCGCCTGGTGAAGCTTGATCGCGAAACGGGCGCAGTCGCGTGGAGCAAACAAACGACCGACCCGGAACAAAGCTATACTGTCACCGGCGCTCCTCGGATTATCGATGGCAAGGTCTTGATCGGTAACGGTGGCGCGGAGTTCGGCGTACGCGGATACATCGCGGCCTATGATGCTGGCTCAGGCCAGGAGCTATGGCGCTTCTACACCGTTCCTGAGGGTACAGAGGACGAAACTTCGCCCGAGTACCTTCAGGCTGCCGCCGAAACCTGGAACACAGAGGTCCTTGCAGGTTCAGACGCGATCGGCGGCGGCGGAACGGTTTGGGATTCGATGGCACACGATCCCGACCTGAATCTGCTCTATATCGGTGTCGGAAACGGCTCACCCTGGAACCGGGCTTATCGCTCTCCAGGCGAAGATGGCACCGGTGAAGGGGATAATCTTTATCTTTCCAGCATTGTCGCAATCCGGCCCGATACAGGCGAATATGTTTGGCACTATCAGACTACACCGGGCGAAACATGGGATTACACCGCGACGCAGCATATTATGCTCGCCGACATGGAAATCGACGGCGCCCAACGTCAGGTACTGATGCAGGCTCCGAAGAATGGATTCTTTTACGTGCTCGATCGGGCCACAGGCGAATTCATTAGCGCCAAGCCATATGTCACAGTGAACTGGGCAACCGGAATCGACGAAAGCGGCCGCCCGATCGAGAATCCCGAAACGCGCGTCGACAAGACTGGCCAGGCAGCCATCGTAACGCCGGGCGCTTTGGGCGGACACAATTGGCACCCGATGGCCTACCATCCGGACGAAAACCTAGTCTACATTCCGGCATTTGAAGCGGGGATGGTCTATTCGCCTGAAGCCGACTGGAAACCGGACAGGGACCGCGGGTTCAACGTCGGTTTTGATTTGAGCGCGGGCGACCTGCCGCCCGATCTTGGATTCCGAAAGGAGATCACAGGTACGCTGAAGGGTATGCTGGTAGCTTGGGATCCAGTGGCGCAGGAGCCGCGCTGGACCGTTGAACATCCGGGGCCCTGGAACGGCGGGTTGCTGGCCACGGCAGGCGGACTGGTGTTTCAGGGTACCGCAGGAAGCGAGTTCAACGCTTACAACGCCACGAATGGTGAGAAGCTATGGAGCTTCCCGGCACAAACCGGAGTGGTCGCGCCGCCGGTCACCTATACTATTGACGGCGAACAATATGTTGCTGTGTTGGCTGGCTGGGGCGGTGCCTATGCACTGTCCGTCGATGGACAGGCAATCCGCGATCTTGCTCCTGTACGCAACATCAGCCGCCTGCTTGTATTCAAGCTCGGGGCGGATGGAGCCTTGCCACCGGAACTAGAGCTGGCGAATCTCCCGCTTGATCCACCGCCCAGCCGAGCAAATTCAGCGACCATTTCCTTGGGCGGGGAAAAATACGCACGCTACTGCGCGGTTTGCCACGCACCAGGCGCTGTGGGATCGACCGTACTGCCAGACCTCAGGCGCTCGGGTACGCTGTCGAACCCGGCTAGCTGGCAAGCGGTTGTGCGTGAAGGCATGTTACAGAGCCGCGGCATGGCAAATTTTGCCGACAGCCTGAGCGCTGAGGAATCCAACGCGATCCGCGAATGGGTGATCTTCCGCGCGAATGAAGACAAAGCTGGAGGGTTGAACTAACCTTTGAAGACCACAGTTCGGCTGCCATTGAGGAGCACGCGCTCTTCCAAATGAAGCCGGACAGCTTCAGCCAGAACGCGGCGTTCAATGTCTCGTCCTTTGCGGACAAGTTCATCGGGACTGTCTGCATGCGTGATAGGTTCGACATCCTGATGAATTATCGGGCCTTCATCCAGGTCAGTTGTGACGTAGTGCGCCGTGGCGCCGATCATTTTCACACCACGAGCGTGCGCCTGATGATAGGGTTTTGCGCCTTTGAAGCCGGGCAGAAAGCTGTGGTGGATGTTGATGCACCGCCCCGTGAAGTGGGCCGCTTGCTCATCTGACAAGATCTGCATGTAGCGCGCCAGAACTACCAACTCTGCTTGTTTTTCCTGAGCGATCGCACGAACCTGAGATTCTTGCGCGGCTTTTTCGCCCGCGCGGATAGGTAAGTGATGGAACGGGATTTCGGCGAAATCCAGATGTTCGAAGGTTTCGCGCGGATGGTTTGAAACGATCGCCACAGGATCCATCGGCAGTTCGCCAATACGCCAGCGATATAGCAAGTCTGCCAGACAATGATCAAACGCGCTCACCATCAGCATGACGCGACGTGGCCGGTCCCGCAATGCGAGTTTCCATTCCATTGCATAGTCGCTGGCGACAACCGAAAAGGCAGTGCGTAAATCATCGTGCGATGCGGAAACAGTTTCGAATTCGACGCGCATGAAGAAACGATCACTCTCGCGATCATTGAACTGCTGTGCTTCGAGGACATTTCCCCCGTTCTCAAACAGAAAACCGGTCACCTTCGCGGTGATACCCGTCCTGTCCGGGCAAGATAAAGTAAGGACTAGAGGCGCCTTCATCGGTTCAGCGACTAGTCTTTGCAACGATGAAGATCAATCCAGCGCTACATTTCTAGTCGCGATAGACTATCCGGACCGCCTTGGCCGCCTGCCTTGCCAGACTGCGTGCATCGTCGGGCGTTTCCGCGCGTGCCAGCGCGACACCCATTCGCCGGTATAGCCGCGTAACTGGCTTTCCGAATAGCCGAACATCGCAATTGCCCTCGCCTGTCGTCAGGGCGTCATGCAATCCGTCAAAGGAAAAATCCCCGCCGTCGCGATCTGCCAAAATAACCGCAGAGGCAGATGATCGCGCAGCAACTTTCTCTGGAACGGGCAAGCCCATGATGGCGCGGGCGTGCAAATCGAATTCGGTCAGGTCCTGCGACACAAGCGTGACCATACCGGTGTCGTGCGGACGCGGTGACAATTCAGAGAAGATTACTTCTTCGCCTCTAATGAAGAACTCCACACCGAACAGACCCCAGCCTTTGCCATTGCCTTGCAGTGCGGTGACAACCTTCGCAGCCATCTCTTGTGCCTTCGCAATCGCCGCACTGCTCATCGGTGTGGGTTGCCAACTCTCCTGATAGTCGCCTCGTTCCTGTCTGTGACCGATAGCAGGGCAGAAAGTGATCCCTGCTTTGTGACGCACAGTCAGAAGCGTGATCTCATAGTCGAAGTCCACAAACTGCTCCACAATGACGCGGGTGCGATCGCCACGCATATTGGCAACGGCATAATTCCACGCCTCCTCGAGTTCCGCTGCATGATCGACTTTGCTCTGCCCCTTGCCTGAAGACGACATCACCGGCTTGATCAAACAAGGGAAGCCGGTTTCTTGCGCCGCGGCGCACACACCCTCGAAATTTTCTGCATAGCCATAGATCGAAGTGGTTAGCCCCAACTCGTCTGCGGCCATGTCTCGGATCGCATCACGATTCATGGTCAACTGCGTTGCCTTCGCAGACGGCACGACATTAAAGCCCTCCGCCTCTAGCTCGCCCAGTACCTCTGTTCGGATCGCTTCAATTTCAGGGACAATCAGGTCGGGCTGGTGTTTCTCAATTGTCGCTCGCAGCGCATTCCCATCAAGCATGGAGAACACTTCGCTCGCATCGGCGACCTGCATTGCAGGGGCATTCTCGTAGGCATCACAAGCTATGACGTAAGCGCCCAAACGTTTGGCAGAGATGACAAACTCGCGGCCCAATTCGCCTGAACCAAGCAGCAAGATTTTCTGTGTGAAAGGCATTGGATCACCATAGCGCGTGCTAAGGTCCAATCCAAGCGCACCACAAAAAGAAAGGTGGCGGCTTGCGGTGCAATCGATTGTCTGTAATCCGCCGTGCGACTGGAAAATGGGACTGATGATTATGTCGCTTAAACGCAAGATTTTCGCTGGCGTTGGATTGTCGTTGCTCGCACTGGCCGCATTGGCAGCTTCGCATCTTTGGCCTGCCCTCTTTCCTCCGAAAAACATCGATGTTGGTGTCGCCATTGGCGAGAAAGTTCCGCTCGATCAGCCACTACGAAATGCAGCTGGCGAGCCCACCTCTCTTGCAGAGATCGCGGGTCCGAACGGAACTGTTCTTGTATTGGTTCGCTCCGCGCACTGGTGCCCGTTCTGTAAAGTGCAATTGGCCAATCATGCTGAGATTGCAGGCGATCTGGATCAACGGGGCTACACTCTCGCAAGCCTTTCCTACGACCAACCAAAAAAGCTGGCCGAGTTTGCCGCAGATATGGAGCAGTCCTATCTGATTCTCAGCGACACAGAGAGCGTTTTCATCGATGCAGTCGGTCTGCGCGATCCGCAATATTCCGAAGATCACTTTGCATATGGTGTGCCGCGCGCGAGCGTGCTGATGTTTTCACCGGACGGCACTGTCCAGGCCAAGTTCGTATCGGCTGACTATCGCCAACGCCCAAGCAATGAATATGTACTCTAGATGGTCGAAAGCGCAGCCGACTAGCTAAGCTGCTTCGTCACTTGCATCGAGGCCATAGGCCGTATGCAACACGCGCACCGCCAGTTCGGTCTCGTCTTCATCGATCAAGACAGAAACCTTGATCTCTGACGTTGAAATCGCCTGAATGTTTATGCCGCGATCAGAAAGCGCGCGGAACATCGTGCTAGCAACACCCGCATGGCTCTTCATTCCCACACCAACAACGCTGACCTTCGCGATCTTGCTGTCAGTAATTATGCGATTGAACCCGATTTCTTCGCGCTTGTCTTCAAGCAAGGCTTGCGCGCGCGCCAGATCGGTTTGCGGAACAGTGAACGTAACGTCCGTCTCACCCTTGTCGCGGCCCACGTTCTGAATGATCATGTCGACGTTGATTGAAGCATCGGCGAGCGGTTCAAAGATATGCGCCACGGCGCCGGGCTTGTCTGGTACGCGCGTCAAGATCACCTTCGCTTCATTCTTGTCATGCGCAATACCGGTAACGTGCTGGCGTTCCATTTCGCCACTCTCCACTAGCTGGTTCATCTCATCATCCGACACGATCATCGTGCCGGGCAGTTCGTCTGCAGGGATCGCATCTTCGCCAAGAAAGCTGGACAATACCTGCAATCGCACGTCGGCCTTCATCGCTAAACCGACCGAACGCGTCTGCAGAACCTTGGCGCCCACAGACGCCAGTTCCAGCATTTCTTCATAGGTTACGGCTTTAAGCTTGTGCGCTTTGGCCACAATCCGTGGGTCCGTGGTATAGACGCCATCGACATCTGTATAAATGTCGCAGCGATCAGCCTTGACCGCAGCAGCCACAGCCACAGCTGACGTATCCGAACCGCCACGCCCCAGCGTTGTAATCCGGTTATTGTCGCCGAGCCCTTGAAAGCCAGGGATCACAGCGATTTCTCCAGCGACCATCGATGCTATCAATGCGTCGGCATCAACCGCCTCGACGCGCGCCTTCGAATGCGCTTCGATTGTATGGACTGGCAGCTGCCAGCCAAGCCAGCTACGCGCTTTGCAACCCATGGATTGCAGCGTCAGTGCCAGCAATCCGCTGGTGACCTGTTCGCCGCTCGATACAACCACGTCATATTCGGCAGGGTCATAAAGCGCATTTGCTTCGCGGCAGAAATTGACGAGTCGGTCCGTTTCGCCGGCCATTGCGGAAACAACCACAGCAACCTCATGCCCGGCCGCCTGTTGCTTGCGCACAATATTGGCCACGCGACGAATACGCTCGGTCCCGGCCATAGAGGTGCCGCCGAATTTCATCACGATACGTGCCAAGGCTTGAAAGCTCCTGCTGGTTCGAATCCCCGAGCGCTGTTAGGGGTACGGAATGACAAACGCAAATGTCACAAATGTAACTATCCGCCCAGAGGAAGAAGCACATTTTTCCTCACTGGCGCGCGAATGGTGGAATGCGAAGGGACCGATGGCTTCTCTGCATGAAGTCAATCCGGTGAGACTTGCTTTCCTGCGTGAGGCAATCGACATGTATTGGGGAGATGATGTTCAAGCCAGAAGGCCGTTGAGCGGCAGGTCTGCGTTGGACGTGGGCTGTGGTGCTGGTCTAGTGTGTGAGCCGATGGCCAGGCTGGGTGCCGATGTAACCGGTGTTGATGCCTCTGCAGAAAACATCGGCGTAGCAAGCGCGCATGCGGAAAGCTCTGCCTTGGACATCCGTTATATGGCGGGAGAACTCGCGAGCCTCACTCTCGGCACATTCCATCTGGTCACAAGCTTTGAAGTTATTGAGCACGTGGCTGATAAATTGGTCTTTCTCAAGCAACTGGCTACCAGCCTGAAGCCTGATGGCATGCTTGTCATGTCGACACCCAATCGCACTGCGGCTAGCCGTTTGTTGCTTGTCGAAGCGGCAGAGCGGGTGGGATATGTTCCGCGCGGCACGCATGACTGGAATGACTTCATCACACCTGAAGAACTTGGCGATTTGCTGGCGCAAGCAGGTATGGAAATGGGCAATCCTCGCGGCATTGCTTGGCGACCGAGCAAGGGGTTGCATCTATCAGATGACCTATCGCTAAACTACGCTTTCACCGCCCGTCACGCGCGCTGACAGCGCCCTTCGGATCATCCGTGAACACACCGGCGACGCCCGCACCAGCCAGCATTCGATAGAGTGCCGATTGGTCCCCTCTTCCAGAATCACCACCTTGGCCATGCAATGCTGGCGGCAGAAACGCATTTTCCGGGCGCAGCGTCCACGCATGAACCGGCAAACCTGCCGCCCTGGCATCGGCGACCAGAGTGGTGGGTGAACCGTCCGGATTGAGGATCATGGCGATGTTTGCGCCCAAACCATCGGCATAGTCGGCGATTTCTTCCAGCCCCGATGGCGTCGTCATCTCGGTATAGCGCATGCTTGGTTCGTCAGCTGGTCCGTCTTCCGGTTTCACCAACTGGATCAATCTGAACTCGCTGCGTTTGTCGAGCCGTTGCAACGTACCAACCTCGAAACTCTGGATCATGACAAGATCGTCTGGCCCCAGTCCCAGATCGCGAAACTCCCTCAGCACCAGATCCACGATATCAATGCCCACCTCCTCAAGCAGAAAGGTCGGATGCTTGAGCTCGAGATAAAGCCCGATCTTGCGCCCGGTTTCGACTTCCTTGGCGCGGACCAGCCTCACAATCTCATCCAGGGTCGGCACTTGATAAAGCCCATTGTAGCGCGCGTTTGCCGGGCGAATACGCGCAACCCGTTCCTTCGCGCGCAGGGTGCGAATTTCCTCTAACGTGAAGTCTTCGGCAAACCATCCCGCCACAAGCTGACCGTCGATCATCTTGTCACGCAGGCGATCCTCGAACTCCTCCCGGTTGGCGACGTCGGTTGTGCCAGACAGCTCGTTCTCGTGGCGAGAAATCAGCTCGAGATCCTTGGTCACCACCAGGTCTGGCTCGATATAGTCCGCGCCTTGATCAATCGCGAGCTCATAGGCCGCAAGCGTGTGTTCAGGGCGCTCCGCACTCGCCCCGCGATGGGCAATGATCAGCATGTCATTCTCCTGCGCGGCTGTTGGCGAGTAAGGCATTGTAATTGAGAAGAATAATCCGGCAGCCAACAACAAGACCCGCATTAGCCCTTGGTTAGGCAGTTTTAAGGTATTTTTCGAAGTCATGTTCAAAAGCTACTCCTAGAGTCGCTCATCATTGTGATTGGCCTC
The DNA here is from genome assembly GCF_913057185.1 of uncultured Altererythrobacter sp. NCBI lineage: Bacteria > Pseudomonadati > Pseudomonadota > Alphaproteobacteria > Sphingomonadales > Erythrobacteraceae > Altererythrobacter > uncultured Altererythrobacter sp. The sequence goes on along the minus strand of NZ_CAJXNK010000001.1, from coordinate 776,448 downwards.
TATGGGGCCGGTTACGATGTCATGGGTACAAAAGACGATATCATCGGCGCGGCCAACAAACAGGCCGAAGCGATGTCTCCTCGTAAAGTCGACGAGAAAGCCGATTGGGGTTCTGATGCCTTCTGGCGCACTGGTTGACTGCAGGCTGATCACAGCGCCGATTCCCATTCGCCTTCCTTAAAGCCAACCAAAATTCCGCCCGAGTGCTCCACAACGGGTCGCTTGATCATGCTCGGATGCTGTTCCAGCAATATGACAGCTTTGGCTGCATCAATATCGGCCTTCTCCGCATCGGACAGTTTGCGAAAGGTCGTGCCGCGCCGGTTTAACACCACGTCCACCCCATGCGCGTCGATCCAGGCGGCCAACTTGGCCAGATCGGCACCTTCCTTCTTATAGTCGTGGAATGCGTATTCGATACCCTTCGTATCGAGCCACTTGCGCGCTTTCTTCACGGTGTCGCAATTGGGGATGCCGTAGAGGTGTATCACAAGCTAAGTCCTACTGGTTGGAACACATGAAACACTGTCCTAGCGGGAGAAACCTTACTCGCAAATGAGCGCATATTTCCCCTTCGAAACCGATGCTGCTGGATTGGATGATTGCCCATGCCCACGCCTTACATAAGCCACTGCATGTAGAACAGATCAGCGCGACGCAAGATGCGCATCGGCAATCGCCACCGCGAGCGCATCAGCCGCATCGGCGCCTGCGATCTGCGCTCCTGGCAACAGTACCTTGAGCATGGCCTGGACCTGAACCTTGTCCGCACCACCTGTGCCGACAACAGACTTTTTGACCAGCCGCGCGGCATGCTCATTCACCACCAAGTTCGCCGCGCCGCAGGCCGCCAATACTGCGCCGCGCGCTTGCGCCAACTTCAAGGTCGATTGGGCGTTTTTGTTGACGAACACTTCCTCTGCCGCCACGCGATCAGGATTGTGGGCAGCGATCACGGCCGTGATAGCACTGTGCAGCTGATACAGCCGTTCTGCCATAGGCGCCCTGGCATTGGTTTTAACTTCGCCATTGGCGACATGGCTAAGCCGCGATCCCTGGGCACAGATCACGCCCCAGCCGGTGCAGCTGAGCGACGGATCAAGGCCGAGGATTAGCGTCACCGGCAAGCTCAGCCCTCAAGCTTGGCCATGACCTCGTCAGAAATCTCGTAATTGCCCCAAACGGTTTGAACGTCATCATCATCGTCCAGCACATCGATCAGCTTGAGCAGCGTTTCTGCGTTCTTCTCGTCCAGCTCGACAGTCAGATTGGGCTTCCAGGCGAGTTTGACTTCCTTGGCTTCGCCAAGCGACTTCTCCAGACTGCCGGCAACTTCATGCAGATCTTCTGCTGCTGTCCAAATTTCGTGGCCGTCTTCTGATGAGGAAATGTCTTCCGCGCCCGCTTCCATCGCGGCTTCGAGCACTTTCTCTTCGTCACCAGCTTCCGGACCATACTCGATGAAGCCCAAACGTTCGAAACCATGCGCCACCGAGCCTTCAGTGCCCAGATTACCGCCATTCTTGCTGAAAGCTGTGCGAACCGCAGTTGCAGTACGGTTACGGTTGTCGGTCAGTGTTTCGACGATGATTGCACTGCCACCGGGGCCATAGCCTTCGTAGCGGACTTCTTCGTAATTCTCGTCATCGCCCGCGCTGGCTTTATCAATCGCGCGCTGGATATTGTCCTTCGGCATCGACTGAGCTTTTGCCGTATTGATCGCCAGCCGCAGGCGCGGATTCATATCCGGATCGGGCGTGCCCATCTTCGCCGCCACGGTGATTTCGCGGCTCAGTTTGGAAAACAGGTTAGAGCGCTTCTTGTCCTGCGCACCCTTGCGGTGCATGATGTTCTTGAATTTGGAATGGCCTGCCATGGGTTGTCATTCTTCCGCATTTGAAAGTTTGCAAATCTGAGGGTCGCATTAGCCGCATGACAGGTGAATCCACAAGCCTTCCGTCGCTCATTACGATGCGCGCGGAATGGGGCCATTTTCTCGGCTTTCTCAAGCGACCTTCTCTACCAGATAATCAGGCGAGTGATCTGCGCGAAGGCGCACGCGCAGTGTCGCGCATATTAGCGCTCGATCTGATTGCAATGGGAACGCTGCTGGCGATTGCCGGGGCGGTAATGGCATCGGGGATAGAGATACCCGAGACAGCGTTGGCGGGCATCGAGATCACGCCGGGAATCATCTTTGCAGTGATCCTTGTCGCACCGGTCAGCGAGGAAATCCTGTTCCGCAGCTGGCTGTCGGGCCGGCCGCGCTATTTGATCGCGTTTCCGATACTATTGGTCGCCGGACTGACCGCTGTCATGCTGGCCGCAAACAACACGGGCGAGAACGCAGAAGTGTCGGTTGGCCTCGCGATCATTGCCGGCGCGTTGCTGAGCCTGATCATGTTCGGTGTGCTTTGGCGGAGACCACCGATGCGCTGGTTCCGCACATTATTCCCGGCGATGTTCTGGCTCAGCACTATCGCCTTCGCCTGCATCCACCTGGCGAACTTCAGCGAAGGCAATTGGATGACCTTGCTACCATTGGTCCTGCCACAATTCATCCTTGGTGCTCTGCTTGGCTATCTGCGCGTCAACTATGGTCTGTGGACCGCGATCGCGCTCCATATGATCCACAACGGGTTGATTATCACTATTGTGTTGGCTGCCAGCAAAGCTGCAGGGGCATCTTAGACCTTCACCGCTGTTCCACTGGCCGATACCATCAGCATCGAGCCGGTATCGCCGATCACTTCGTAATCAAGATCGATGCCCACCACGGCATTGCCGCCGCGCGTCGCGCATTCCGCTTGCAGCTCTTCAATCGCCTGATTGCGCGCGTCCGCCAGAATACGCTCATAACTGCCCGAACGCCCACCTACGATATCGCGGATATTGGCGAACAGATCGCGGAACAGGTTCGCGCCGACGATCACTTCGCCAACCACGATCCCGCAATATTCCTGGATCAGCTTGCCTTCGATTGTGGGCGTTGTGGTTACAATAATCTCGCGCGCATCTTTCCAAGGACCGGCCATAAATTTCTCCTTCTTACTGTATTACCTAGATAATACGCGAAAGCGAAAAATCAACCGAGCCCCAGCGCCGTCTTATAGGTGTCGAGCACCATTTCCATTTCATTGCGATCATCAGGCTTCATTTTGCGCAAGCGGACGACCTGACGCATGATCTTGGGGTCGTAACCGACCGCCTTCGCTTCTGCATAAACATCGCGAATATCATCAGCGATGCCTTTCTTCTCTTCTTCAAGGCGTTCGATGCGCTCGATCAAAAGGCGCAGGCGATCATCGGTGGCGTCGGCCATCTTTACTTGTCTCCATTGGAATGAGAATCACTTTGGACACGCGATAGCCAGCAAGGTCAGCCGCGTGAACCGGGCACGCGATCAATCCACTCTATTTTTCGCGACACTGGCTTCCATCGCAGCCAGTTGTTCTTCGGTAGCGGGTTTTTGCCGGGTCGCTTTCCACTCATCTTGTGGCATGCCGTGGATCAGTTCGCGCGCCGCTGCTTTGTCACCATCGAAGCCCGCATCGCGGATCCAGTCGGCCAGGCAATTGCGGCAGAATCCCGCCAATCCCATCAGCTCGATATTCTGCGCGTCATGGCGATGCTGAAGGTGGCGCACCAGCCGGCGAAAGGCCGCAGCCGCTATTGCGTCGTCCAAATGATCAAGCGCGTCTAGTGAATTCGTATCCATCGCATAGTATCCCTTGTGACTATTCCTTGAGTTGCAACACAACTTTGTCATAGCATCAACGCATGTCACGTACTGCACTCAATCGGCTTGATCCACGCGGCCGCAAAGTCAAGATTTTGGCAACCATCGGTCCGGCGAGCCGATCGCCGGACGTCTTGCGCCGTTTGCTAAAGGCGGGCGCAGATGCGTTTCGTGTCAACATGAGCCATGGCGAGCACAAAGACCATGCCGACACAATCGCGGGCATTCGTGCGCTAGAAAAGGAATTCAACCGCCCGATCGCGATCCTTGCGGACTTGCAAGGGCCCAAACTGCGGGTGGGACAATTCAAGGATGGCCAGGCTGTTATCCGGCATTCAGGCCATTTCACGCTCGATCGCAATCCCGAACCGGGCGATGAGACCCGCGTTTGCTTGCCGCATCCCGAATTGTTTTGTGTGCTCGAGAAGGGTCAGCGTCTGCTGATTAATGACGGCAAAATCCGATTGCGGGTCATCAAAGCCAGTGAAGACAAGATCCTCTGCTCCGCTGAGGTCGGCGGTTTGATTTCAGATCGCAAGGGCGTGAATGTTCCTGACGCCGAAGTTCCGATCCCGGCTTTGACCGAGAAGGACCGCAGAGACCTGGCCTTTGCGATGGAACAGGGTGCAGATTGGATCGGCCTTTCCTTCGTACAACGCCCCGAAGATCTGGCCGAAGCGCGCAAGCTAATGAGCGGACATGGTGCATTGTGCGCCAAGATTGAAAAGCCGATGGCCGTGCGCCGCTTGAGCGAAATCATAGAGATGTCTGACGGGATCATGGTTGCGCGCGGCGATCTGGGTGTCGAGCTTGAACCCCAGGAAGTGCCGCCGCTGCAGAAGAAAATCGTCAATGCTGCACGCACAGCGGGCAAGCCGGTGATCGTCGCGACGCAAATGCTGGAAAGCATGATCGAGAGCTCAACCCCGACGCGCGCGGAAGTTTCCGATGTTGCCAACGCGGTTTACGACGGTGCCGATGCCGTAATGCTGTCTGCTGAAACCGCAGCGGGCGAATGGCCCGAAGAAGCGGTCACCATGATGGACAAGATCGCCGAGCAAGTCGAACGCAGCGAAGATTATCGCGCCCGCGTGCGTTTTCTTGATACGCCGCCCGATGCCACTACTTCGGACGCCTTGGCCCATGCTTGTATGACCATAGCAGACACGGTTGCGATCAGCGCGATCAATGTCTTCACATCGTCCGGCTCGACCGCCCGGCGCGTGGCGCGCGAGCGCCCTGACACCCCGATGCTAGTTCTGACCCCATCGATCAAGACCGCACGGCGCGTTGCTTTGCTTTGGGGTGCGCATTCTGTCGCGACAAAAGACATTGGCAGCTTTGAAGAGATGATCGCCAAGGGTAAACGCATGGCGCTGCGCCATGGTTTCGGCAAGGCTGGCAGCAAGCTCATCGCGCTGGCCGGCGTTCCCTTCGGCACGCCCGGAGCGACCAACCTGCTGCATGTCGTGACGCTTACCGGTGACGAGCTGAACAAGCGCGAGGGGTAGCAGACTTGCATTTCCGCCACCAACCATGGCGGATATCAGGTAAAGCAGGTTGGTTAAGGCGGGGTTGACGTGGCCTGAGAGCTACCCCGAATAGGCGGCACGTTGCAGCCTCGCACGCACTTCAGCTTCACCGATCAGCGGCAATAGCTCACCCATATCAGGGCCGTGATCCATGCCGGTCAGCGCCTGGCGCAGCGGCAAGAACAGCGCCTTACCCTTGCGGCCCGTGGCATCTTTCAAGGCGTTGGTCAGGCAATGCCAGGGGTCATCTGACCAAGCGAGCATTGCGGCAGCCTGCGCCAGATAGGTGCGGTCTTCCGCCCCGAATTCGATCCGGTCAATGGGGCCGGTGACCAGACGCCACCAATCGGCAACTTCGCCAATCGTTCCAATGTTTGGTTGTACGGCGCGCCAGCCAGCTTGATCCATCCCTTCGGGCAGGCGGTGCCGGACCGCCTCGAACGGCATCGCATGGACGATCGCGGTATTGATCCGATCCAGCTCGGCATCATCGAATTTCGCAGGCGCACGGCCAAAGGTAGATAGATGGAAAGTGCTGAGCAGAGCTGATCGATCCGAGATCGGCTCAACCGGCAGGGAAGTTCCGAGCCGCGCCAGCATGGCAATCAATGCTTCCGGTTCGATCCCGCGTTCGCGGAACGCATCGCAGCCAAGCGAACCAAGACGTTTGGAGAGCTTACCCTCTTTGCCCACCAGCAGCGCCTCATGCGCGAATTCCGGAGCGGCGGCGCCCATGGCAGTGAACATCTGGATTTGGACCGCCGTGTTCGAAACATGATCTTCGCCGCGCAGCACATGGGTGATGCCCATGTCGATATCGTCAACTGTGCTTGGAAGCATATACAGCCAGCTGCCGTCCGCGCGGCGGATTACCGGGTCGGACAGAAGTTTGGGATCGAATTTGGAAGCGCCACGAACACCGTCATCCCATGCAAGTGCTTCGTCGTGGTCAAGTTTGAATCGCCAATGCGGCGCAATGCCTTCGGCTTCCTTGGCCGCGCGCTCCTCTTCTTTGAGCTCCAATGCACCGCGATCGTAGATTGGCGGCAACCCGCGCCCCAGCTGCACCTTGCGCTTCAGCTCCAGCTCCTGCGCAGTCTCGTAAGCCGGATATACGCGGCCCGCTTGTTTCAGCTTTTCAAATGCAGCGTCATAGCGATCCAGCCGTTGCGATTGCCGTTCTTCGCTGTCCGCCTCGATCCCGAGCCACACCAGATCAGCGCGGATTGCATCGACATATTCCTCTTTGCTACGCGCAGCGTCGGTATCATCGATCCGCAATACGAATTTACCGCCGCTCTTCTTGGCGAGCATCCAATTATGCAGCGCGGTGCGGATATTGCCGACATGCAGGCGGCCGGTCGGAGAAGGTGCGAAACGGGTAGTGGTCATGCGCGCCCCTATAGGCGGCCTGCGCTGGAGTGAGAAGTGTTTGCTGACGTGTCAGTGCGAATGTCTAGCCGAATTCTGCCACAATCAATTCACCAGCCGCATTGGCAATGGTCTTGCGAGTGTCGGACGGCATTAGATCAGCAAGTTGGGCATCGAAGCCGTCAACATTGTTCTCAGCGATTGCCTCAAGGGCGCGGGCTATTGTGAGTTCGTCATGGCTCAAAATCTGGCAGCAGCATCGCTGCACATGCACCGGCTCCGGCCAGACGTGCGCCATCGATTCAAACAGCTGCAGCGATTTTACAGCGACAGTGATACTCCCCACCCGGCTTGTCAGTTCAGCGAGCGGGTCACGGCCAGCCTTGCGATATACTGCGACCACACGCAGTCTGAAGATGAAGCGCTGGGCAATCGGAGAAAGGTCGTTGACCGTGGCTGGCACATGCAACCTCGCAATCCAGCCCGCGGCACCCCTGGTCTCCCCGCCATGTCTGTCCTTCATCGCTGCCCATCCTCAATCTGATGGAGACATGGCTAGATTATTTGCAAATGGTTCGCAATAGCATTTATAGAGGTGGTGAGGCAAAGAAAACCCCGCTGAAAGCGTACTTCCAGCGGGGCTTTTATCTGTTAAGCCAGCAAAGCTAGCGAGAGTTATTCAGCAGCAGTTTCGCCGCCACCCATAGCTGCCTTCATCGCGTCTTCTGACGGAATGGCATCAGCCACCGGCTCTGGTTCAGGCGCATTGGCCGCTGCCAGCGTTTCCTGCTGCTTCTTCCACTGTGCACGCAGCGCAGCGTCACGGCTGGAGGCCATTACACGCATGCGGTTCATGCCAGCGCCCGTACCAGCCGGGATCAGGCGGCCCACGATCACGTTCTCCTTGAGACCGATCAGCGTGTCCTTCTTGCCTTCAACCGAAGCCTGCGTTAGCACGCGGGTGGTTTCCTGGAACGATGCAGCAGAGATGAAGCTGCGTGTTTGTAGCGACGCCTTGGTGATGCCGAGCAAGATTGGCGTACCCTGGGCAGGCTTCTTGTTCTTCGTCAACTTGGCGTTGTACTGGAGCATTTCCTCGTAATCGACCTGCTCGCCCGGCAGCAAGGTGGTGTCGCCGCCATCGGTGATCTCGACCTTCTGCAGCATCTGGCGAACGATCACCTCGATATGCTTGTCGTTGATCTTCACGCCCTGAAGTCGGTACACTTCCTGAATTTCGTTGACGAGATATTCAGCCAGCGCTTCGACGCCCATGACTTCAAGAATGTCATGCGGGTTCGGCGAACCAGAGATCAGCGTATCGCCCTTCTTCACGAAGTCGCCTTCCTGAACGTCGATGACCTTGGTCTTCGGGATCAGGTACTCGACGCGATCCCCCTCCTCGGGAACGATCGCAATCTTGCGCTTCGCTTTGTATTCACGGACGAATTCGATCTTGCCCGAAATCTTGGCGATAACCGACATGTCCTTTGGCAAGCGCGCCTCGAACAGTTCGGCAACACGTGGCAGACCACCGGTGATGTCACGCGTCTTCGCGGCTTCGCGCGATGCACGTGCCAGAATGTCACCGGCTTGAACCGTCTGACCGTCCTGCACCGAAAGGGTTGTACCCGGAGCCAGCATATAACGCTGCGCTTCGGTTTCGCCTTCTTCGGTCTGACCTTCGCCCAGAAGTGTCATACGCGGACGCAGATCTTCCTTCTTCTTGCGGCCGGTTGCACGGTTCTCTGTCACAACACGCTGAGCGATACCGGTGGCATCGTCGGTGCGTTCTTCCAAAGTCGTGCCTTCGACAAGATCCTGATACTTCACGACACCGGATTGCTCGGTGATGATCGGCAGCGTGAACGGATCCCATTCCGCCAGACGATCACCTTCCTTCACCTGCGCGCCATCTTTGTTCATCAGAACCGTACCATAAGGTACCTTGTGAATTTCACGCTCACGGCCTTCCTTATCGATCACGGCAATCTCACCATTGCGGGCGAGCGAAAGGATACGGCCCTTCGAATCCGTGATCGTCGGCATGTCGCGATATTCGACCTTACCGTCAGAGATAGCCTCAAGGTGGCTGGTTTCGTTGAGCTGCGCCGCACCACCGATATGGAACGTACGCATGGTCAGCTGCGTACCAGGCTCACCGATTGACTGTGCCGCGATAACGCCGACAGCTTCACCGATGTTCACTGGTGTACCGCGAGCCAGGTCACGGCCGTAGCATGTGCCGCAAACGCCCTGCGCTGCTTCACAAACCAGCGGTGAACGGATCTTGGCCGACTGAACTTCCGCATCCTCGATCGCTTTCACCATCGGTTCGTCGAGCAGCGTGCCGGCCTTGGCGATCACTTCGCCAGTTGCGGCATTGACCGCGTCTTCGGCCAGCGTACGGCCCAGGATACGTTCACCCAGTGATGCGATAACCGAACCGCCCTGAACGATCGCGCGCATTTCCAGCGCGTTCTCAGTCTTGCAGTCTTCTTCCACGATAACGCAGTCTTGTGACACGTCCACCAGACGGCGGGTCAGGTAACCTGAGTTCGCCGTCTTGAGCGCTGTATCAGCCAGGCCCTTACGCGCGCCGTGGGTCGAGTTGAAGTATTCAAGAACGGTCAGACCTTCCTTGAAGTTCGAGATGATCGGCGTTTCGATGATCTCGCCAGATGGTTTGGCCATAAGGCCGCGCATACCGGCAAGCTGCTTCATCTGCGCTGGCGAACCACGCGCACCAGAGTGGCTCATCATATAGATCGAGTTGATCTGCGCTTCCTTGCCATCGTCACCGATTGGCTGCGCTTTAATCTTCGCCATCATCGCATCGGCCACCTGGTCACCGCAACGGCTCCAGGCGTCGATCACCTTGTTGTACTTCTCTTGCTGAGTGATCAGACCATCCTGATACTGCTGCTCATAGTCAGCAACCAGGGACTTGGTCTGGTCAACCAGATCATCTTTCTCATGCGGGATGATCATGTCATCCTTGCCGAAAGAGATGCCGGCCTTGAACGCGTGACGGAAGCCCAGCACCATGATCGCGTCAGCGAACAGCACGGTGTCCTTCTGGCCCGTGTGGCGGTACACTTCGTCGATCACGTCACCGATATCTTTCTTCGTCAGAAGGCGGTTGATGATGTCGAATGGAACCTTGTGGTTCTTCGGCAGACATTCACCGATCAGCATGCGGCCCGGCGTCGTGATAAAGCGCTTCATCGAGACATTGCCGTTTTCATCGGCTTGCGGGACGCGAGCGATGATCTTGCTGTGCAGGGTAACCGACTTGACCTCCAGCGCCTGATGCACTTCAGCCATGTCAGAGAAGCGTGGCAGCTTCTCGATCTTGGTGCCGTCCTTCTCTTCGATGAATTCAGGCGTCTTCTCCTGACGTTCCATCGAGAGATAGTAGAGACCCAGAACCATGTCCTGCGAAGGCACGATGATCGGCTTGCCGTTGGCTGGCGACAGGATGTTGTTGGTAGACATCATCAAGACGCGCGCTTCCAGCTGAGCTTCCAGGCTCAGCGGAACGTGCACAGCCATCTGGTCACCGTCAAAGTCAGCGTTAAATGCGGCGCAAACCAGCGGGTGAAGCTGGATCGCCTTACCTTCGATCAGCACAGGCTCGAACGCCTGGATGCCCAAACGGTGAAGCGTAGGCGCGCGGTTCAGCAGAACCGGGTGCTCACGGATCACTTCATCCAGGATGTCCCAGACTTCCTTGCGCTCTTTCTCGACCCACTTCTTCGCTTGCTTCAGGGTCATCGACAGACCCTTCGCATCGAGACGTGCGTAGATGAACGGCTTGAACAGCTCCAAAGCCATTTTCTTTGGCAGACCGCACTGGTGCAGTTTCAGTTCCGGACCGGTCACGATGACCGAACGGCCTGAATAGTCGACGCGCTTACCGAGCAGGTTCTGACGGAAGCGGCCCTGCTTGCCCTTGAGCATGTCGGACAGCGACTTCAGCGGGCGCTTGTTCGCGCCGGTGATTACGCGGCCACGGCGACCATTGTCGAACAATGCGTCGACCGATTCCTGAAGCATGCGCTTCTCGTTGCGGACGATGATGTCCGGCGCACGCAGTTCAATCAGGCGCTTCAGTCGGTTGTTACGGTTGATCACGCGGCGATAGAGATCGTTGAGATCGGACGTCGCGAAACGGCCACCATCCAGCGGCACCAGCGGGCGCAGCTCAGGCGGAATAACCGGGATCACTTCAAGGATCATCCATTCCGGGCGGTTGCCCGAATCGATGAAGCTTTCGACAACCTTCAGCCGCTTGATGATCTTCTTCGGCTTCAGCGTAGACTTGGTCGTTGCAAGCTCTTCCAACAGGTCATCGCGTTCTTGCTCAAGATCAAGATCCATCAGCATGGCCTTGACCGCTTCCGCACCGATGCCGGCGCTGAATGCGTCTTCGCCATACTCGTCCTGCGCTTCGAGCAGTTCGTCTTCGGTCAGCAGCTGGAATTTCTCCAGCGGCGTGAGGCCCGGCTCGATCACGACATAATGTTCGAAATAGAGCACACGCTCGAGCTGCTTGAGCTGCATGTCGAGCAGCAGGCCGATGCGCGAAGGCAGCGACTTCAGGAACCAGATGTGCGCAACCGGCGCAGCCAGTTCGATGTGGCCCATGCGCTCACGACGCACCTTGGTCACAGTCACTTCAACGCCGCACTTCTCGCAGACGACGCCTTTGTACTTCATGCGCTTGTACTTGCCGCAAAGGCATTCGTAGTCCTTTACCGGGCCAAAGATACGCGCACAGAACAGGCCGTCACGTTCTGGCTTGAACGTACGGTAGTTGATGGTTTCCGGCTTCTTGATCTCGCCGAAAGACCAGCTGCGGATACGCTCTGGCGAAGCGATGCCGATCTGGATCTGGTCGAATGTTTCCGGCTTTGCCAGTTGATTGGTGAATTTGCTCAGTTCGTTCATTTTTCACATTCCCTTACGGGTGGATTCTTCGGGGCGGTTGAAGGGAGAGGCCAGAAGCCTCGCCCCCTTATTCCGCCGCCTCCGGCCATTCGTCCTCGTCTTCGCCATCGCTCAGCGACTTCAGTTCGACATTGAGGCCAAGGCTGCGCATTTCCTTCACGAGAACGTTGAAGCTCTCTGGAATGCCCGCTTCGAAGGTATCGTCACCCTTGACGATCGCCTCGTAAACCTTCGAACGGCCAACCACGTCGTCAGACTTGACAGTGAGCATTTCCTGCAGGGTGTAAGCAGCGCCATATGCCTGCAGTGCCCAGACTTCCATCTCACCAAAGCGCTGGCCACCGAACTGCGCCTTACCACCCAGCGGCTGCTGCGTGACGAGCGAGTACGGACCGATCGAACGTGCGTGGATCTTGTCATCAACCAGGTGGTGCAGCTTGAGCATGTAGATGATGCCCACTGTCACCTTACGGTCAAATGCGTCACCTGTGCGGCCATCATGGAGAACCGACTGGCCAGAGCTGTGAATGCCGGCTTTCTCAAGCTCGGTCGTCACATCGCCTTCACGCGCGCCGTCAAACACCGGTGTGCCCATCGGGACACCCGCAGTCAGATTGCCGGCAAGCTCGACGATTTCCTCGGTGCTGCGGGCATCGATTTCATCGTGATACTGCTTACCATAGACATTCTTCAGACGGTCAATGACCGCTGTAGGCGGCTTGGCTTTCTTATAGTCTTCCGCCGCGTTCGGGTTGTCCAGCTTCCACTGTTCAAGATCTTCAGCGATCTGCATGCCCAGCCCGCGCGCTGCGAAGCCAAGGTGCGTTTCAAAGATCTGACCTACGTTCATACGCGAAGGCACGCCCAGCGGGTTAAGCACGATGTCGACCGGAGTACCATCCTCAAGGAACGGCATGTCTTCGATCGGCAGAATGCGCGAAATCACACCCTTGTTACCATGACGCCCGGCCATCTTGTCGCCCGGCTGCAGCTTGCGCTTCACAGCCACGAAGACCTTGACCATCTTGAGAACACCTGGTGCCAGCTCGTCACCGCGCTCCAGCTTTTCCTTACGGTCTTCGAATTTGGCATCGATCACAGCGACGGCTTCGTCGTACTGGCTCTTCACCGCTTCGATTTGCGTCTGGCGCTTGTCATTCGCAACAGCGAACTTGAACCACTCGAAACGTTCAACACCTTCCAGCATCTCTTCGGTGATCTTCTCGCCCTTCTTCACAGCCTTCGGTGCTGCAGAAGCGGTTTGACCGATCAGCATGTCCTTCAGGCGGTTGTAGGTTGCACGGTTCAGGATCGCGCGCTCGTCCTGGCTGTCCTTGCGCAGGCGCTCGATCTCTTCATGCTGGATCGCCCGTGTACGGTCATCGATCTCGATACCGTGACGGTTGAACACACGCACTTCAACGATCGTGCCCGCAACACCCGGCGGCAGACGCAGCGACGTATCGCGAACATCCGAAGCTTTCTCTCCGAAGATAGCGCGCAGAAGCTTTTCTTCCGGCGTCATCGGGCTTTCGCCCTTCGGAGTAATCTTGCCGACCAGAATATCGCCCGGATGCACTTGCGCACCGATATATACGATACCTGCTTCGTCCAGATTGCGGAGAGCTTCTTCACCGACGTTCGGAATATCGCGTGTGATGTCTTCCGGACCAAGTTTGGTGTCACGTGCCATCACTTCGAATTCATCGATATGGATCGAAGTGAACACATCGTCTTTCACGATGCGCTCGCTGATCAGGATCGAGTCTTCGTAGTTGTATCCGTTCCACGGCATGAAGGCGACCAGGCTGTTCTTGCCCAGTGCCAGTTCGCCCAGATCGGTCGACGGACCGTCAGCGATGATGTCACCTTGCTCGATCACGTCGCCCACCTTCACCAGCGGACGCTGGTTGATGCAGGTGTTCTGGTTCGAACGCTGGAACTTCTGAAGCGAATAGATGTCCACGCCTGACTGGCCTGGCTCTACATCGCCGATCGCGCGGATCACGATACGGGTCGCATCAACCTGGTCAACGACACCGCCGCGGCTGGCAGTGATCGCAGCGCCCGAATCCCGCGCCACGGTCTCTTCCATGCCGGTGCCAACCCAAGGCGCTTCCGCCTTGACCAGCGGCACAGCCTGACGTTGCATGTTTGATCCCATCAAGGCGCGGTTCGCGTCATCGTTCTCTAGGAACGGGATCAGCGAGGCTGCAACCGAAACGAGCTGCTTGGGCGAAACGTCCATCAACGTGATCTGCTCACGCGGCGCCATGAAGTAATCGCCATTCTGACGTGCAGAGACGAATTCTTCCGCAAAGCTGCCGTCTTCGTTGAGCTCGGCCGAAGCCTGCGCAACAGTGTGACGCTGCTCTTCCATCGCGGACAGATAGATCACTTCGCTGGTGACCTTGCCATCAGCAACAGTCCGGTATGGCGTTTCGATAAAGCCGTATTTGTTCACGCGGCTGAAGGATGCCAGCGAGTTGATCAGACCGATGTTCGGGCCTTCAGGCGTTTCAATCGGGCAGATACGACCATAGTGGGTCGGGTGAACGTCGCGGACTTCAAATCCTGCGCGTTCGCGTGTCAGACCGCCCGGGCCAAGCGCCGATACGCGGCGCTTGTGGGTGACTTCGGACAGCGGGTTGGTCTGGTCCATGAACTGCGAGAGCTGCGAAGACCCGAAGAATTCACGCACAGCGGCCACAGCCGGCTTCGCGTTGATCAGATCATTGGGCATCACTGTCGACACATCGACGCTGCTCATACGTTCCTTGACCGCGCGCTCCATGCGCAACAGGCCGACGCGGTACTGGTTTTCCAGCAGCTCACCCACAGAGCGAACACGGCGGTTGCCAAGGTTATCGATGTCATCGATATCGCCCTTGCCGTCTTTCAGGCCGACCAGTTCCTTAACCACAGCAAGAATGTCTTCCTTGCGCAGCGTGGTGACTGTGTCTTCTGCATCGAGATCCAAACGCATGTTGAGCTTTACACGGCCAACCGCAGAAAGGTCGTAGCGCTCGCTGTCGAAGAACAGGCCTTCGAACAGGGCTTCAGCGGTTTCGAGTGTAGGCGGTTCGCCCGGACGCATAACCTTGTAGATGGCCTCAAGGCCTTCTTCACGGTTTTCAGCCTTGTCGACTTTCAGCGTGTTGCGGATCCACGGACCGGTATTGATCTCGTCAATGTCCAACAGATTGATCTGGTCGATGCCAGCGTTATCGAGCGCTTCGACATGCTCCAGCGTGAGTTCATCACCCGCTTCGACATAGATGCGGCCGGTCTTCTCATCGATCATGTCGACCGATGCATAACGGCTTACGATCTCTTCGGTTGGAAGCAGCAGCTCTTTCAAGCCGTCTTTTTCCGCCTTGTTCGCTGCGCGCGGGCTGATCTTATGGCCGGCCGGGAAGATTTCTTCGCCGGTCTTGGCGTCGACCAGAGCAAACGCGGGCTTTTGACCGCGCCATTGCTCCGCTACGAACGGGATAGTCCAGCCTTCGCCCTTCTTGCCAGAGGCACGCTTCCACGTGACCTTGTCATAGAAGTGGTCGAGGATTTCTTCGCTATCCATGCCAAGCGCGTAGAGCAGCGCCGTTACAGGCAGCTTGCGCTTGCGGTCGATGCGGACGTTCACGATGTCCTTGGCGTCGAATTCAAAATCCAGCCAGCTGCCGCGATATGGAATAACGCGCGCTGCAAACAGAAGCTTGCCCGAGCTGTGAGTTTTGCCGCGGTCATGGTCAAACAGCACACCTGGCGAACGGTGCATCTGCGACACGATAACACGTTCTGTGCCATTGATGATGAATGTGCCGTTCCCGGTCATGAGCGGCATATCGCCCATGTAAACATCCTGTTCCTTGATATCGAGGACGGAGCGGGTTTCGGTTTCCTGGTCGACTTCGAACACGATCAGGCGCAGCGTCACCTTCATCGGCGCAGCATAGGTAATTCCGCGCTGCTTGCACTCTGTGGTGTCGTGCTTTGGCTCTTCCAACACGTAGTGAACGAAATCGAGCTCGGCCGTGCCGGCAAAATCACGGATCGGGAAAACGCTGCGCAGCGTCTTTTCCAGACCGGAAACATAGTCGATTTCCTTGTTCGAACGAAGGAACTGTTCGTAGCTTTCGCGCTGAACCTCGATCAGGTTCGGCATATCGACTACTTCATGGATGTCGCCGAAAATCTTACGGATACGCTTCTTTGCTGTACCCGACGCCTTTGGGGCCTTTGCCTTAGTCGCCATGGAGAGGTGTGCCTCTTGATTTATGCATCAGCCAGGTGCTGGCTAACTATTCGTGAACTCAAACGGTCACGCGAAATTTGACTCCGGGTCACGACACAAGAAAAGGCCGCAGCGAAAGGCACGCCTTCTCCGGCGCGCTGCTGCAGCACAATCGTTCGTCGCGAATATGGAACCCATCGCTTCCATCCTTAAGACCGAATCCCGCGCATGAAACGGACTTGCTCGAAGCTGATGTCAAATGGCTACATAGGAATGGAGTGCACGCCTGTCAAATGGCTATATTGCGGCGGTAATTATCAGGCGCATCCGGAACCCTGATTTCGGGTCAATTTACCACCAGTCTTAGCTTTGATTCGACCGCCATCTGGGATTGCCGGGCTGATCAGCAAGCGGCAATCCAGCGCACGTCCCTCGCGATCAAACCGGCGGCGAATGACCAGCGATGGCTCACAAAAGGGCAGTAACCGGTGCACTTCAGGCTGGCCATGCTCAACCCGGCAATACCAGGCAAGGTCGGCAATCTGATCCGGGCCAGACATGTCCCAGGCCCGGTAGGAACCGGCTTGATGGACAGGCGCGGTTTGATGATGCGGCATAGGCAGGTGCTAAACGACAAATGACGCAAGTACGAGATGCCATTCGTTGACCCGCCAATCCAGCCCGATGGGGGCATTTGGCTTGACTCTGAACCCAATCCCGCTAATTGAGCTATCCGACTGCTTTCGAGCGGTCATCCGTCCGAGACAGTTGGTGAAGGCAATCGGGCCTTCTTAATTTCCAGCCTAGACGGGGAAACGAGATTTCTCGCGATGCAATGTGCATTGCTTTCGCCTGTTTCGCAGGCACTCCTTCCCCATCAACGGACTCGCTTCGGGGCATGAGCCTCGGGGCTAATTTGAGCCGGTCGCCGGAGCATTCGTGCAACGGCGATCATAGTGAAGGAGTATGGCATGGATCGTTCGCAAAAAGCCGACGCGGTCGCTCAGCTTAACTCGGTCTTCAACGAGGTTGGCGTGGTGGTTGTCACCCGCAATCTTGGCCTGTCGGTGGATCAGTCCACTGAACTGCGCGGGAAGATGCGTGAAGCTGGTGCGTCCTTTAAGGTTGCGAAGAACCGTCTCGCCAAGCTCGCCCTGAAAGACACCGATTACGCCGGTCTCGATGAGTTTCTCACCGGACCGACTGCACTGGCCTGGTCAACTGATCCGGTCGCAGCCGCCAAGGCTGTTGTCGATTTCGCAAAGTCGAACGACAAGCTGGAAATCGTTGGTGGATCGATGGGCACGCAGGTTCTCGACGAAGCAGGTGTCAGGGCGCTCGCCTCGATGCCAAGCCTCGACGAACTGCGCGGCAAACTTGTTGGCCTCGTCAACGCACCTGCAACCAAGGTTGCTCAGGTCGTTAACGCACCGGCTGCCAAGCTTGCTCGTGTCTTCGGTGCCTACGGCGCCAAGGACGCTGCTTAAGAGACGCTTTCGCAAACGCGATTTTGAACCACGTTTTGGGGGTGTGACCTGGATAGGCCGCCCCGCACAATTGGAGTAAGACATCATGGCTGATATTGCCAAGCTTGTTGAAGAACTTTCGAAGCTGACTGTCCTTGAGGCAGCAGAACTCGCAACTGCACTTGAAGAAGCATGGGGCGTTAGCGCCGCTGCTGCTGTCGCTGTTGCTGCACCTGCTGGCGGCGGCGATGCCGGCGCTGCTGCTGAAGAAAAAGACGAATTCGACGTCATTCTCACCGGCGACGGTGGCAAGAAGATCCAGGTCATCAAAGAAGTCCGCGCCATCACCGGCTTGGGCCTCACCGAAGCCAAGGGTCTCGTTGAGGGCGCTCCTAAGCCTCTCAAAGAAGGCGTCAACAAGGCTGAAGCCGAAGAAATCAAAGGCAAGATCGAAGCAGCTGGCGGTACTGTCGAACTCAAGTAATTGAGTTTGCAGGACTGCTTGGGCTCGCTCAAGCAATCTTGATCTTAAGTTTTGTGGGTGTCTTGAAGCGCCCGCAGATGGAGGGGCGGTACCGCAAGGTGCCGCCCTTTTTCTCGGTGTCTCTTAGCGACCCAGATGACGACACTCGGTTTAGTGCGACTATCCCTGCATTCTTACAGGGCCGCCGTTTTCCAGCCACTGCGCATAATCTGCAGGAAGCTTGCGCATTGCCGCTTCGTATAGAGCTAGATCTTCTTCATCCAGCACGCCTTGCCAGCGCCCGTTGTTGCCTTTGTGAATGAACGTGTCTGCCCCGCCCTTAAAAGCAAAGCAGATGTTCTCTCGGACCACTTTCGACGGGTCTTTCTTGACCTCAGCAAATGTGCAGCGCTTCACGACATCCGCCCACAATTCATCGGGCACCTCGATATTAAGGAAATCGGCGATATCCCGCATCTGGCCGTCCAGATCGCTTAGAAGATCGTTGAAATGGACGAGCTTGATGTTGGGCAAGTGCCAGAAATTCCAGAAGGTTTGCGCATAACTGAGATGCGACCAATAGGGGTAACCGCCAATTTCCCAATCAAACCAGCTTTGCGTGATCCAATCCCGCCAGATCTGCTTCGTCTGACCGGTGAACCTGGGAAACTCGTCTCCGACGCGGCCCGGCAGACCGTTTGCAGCGGCAGAGAACTCTTAAGTATGGCTTCCCCAATGGTTGAGCAGGGACATGAATACATCGCGGGGATCGCGGCTCACGCACAGGTACTTCGCTTCGGGGAAATACGGAAGCCCGTCTAGCGGAGTGTGTGTCTTGATATAGCGGCGGTGTTCTTGCGCTTCGAGTTGACCGAACACCATTTCCAGAGGAATAGGCCGGAAATCAAGCCAAGGGGAGATGAACGAAGCGGGCCCGGGCAAATCACCGTCCGGAAAAAGGAGGTTGCCGACAATTGTCTGCATCAAGGTCGTTCCGGCCTTATACGACGTTGCGACCACGATATCGTCATCACGCGGAGTGAACCAATTCCACCGCGTCGAATCCAGATAATGATTTTAATAGATGCGTGAACGTGTCGGCAGGCTCGTCATCAAACGGATTCCTCTCAGAGCGCGACCCTTGTGAGTGGCAGGCTAGTGCGCCTTCGCATTCTAGGCAAATTGAAAGCGCCATCGAACCAAATGATCTTCCGCTAGTTCGATTTCGATCTGCCTGCGGACTTCCTGATCTTTGATGGCGGTGTAACCGCTATGCCGCAGCACGCGCGCTAAGTTTCGCCGGCTGCTACAACAAGCTTTGACAGACGCGCCCACGCATATATCCGATCCGGCTTCATGCGTGAGACAGAGCATCTTGATACGCCCTCATGGCGCAAGGAAACCGGCGAGACGTTCAAGCTCGCATGGCCGCTGGTGCTCGCCAATCTTATGCAAATGGGCATCTACATGGTGGATGTCATTTTTATCGCGCGGCTAGGTGAAGCACCGCTTGCGGCATCTGGCCTTGTTGCGGGCTTATTCGGGCTGATCGTATGGTCCTTGGCGTCGCTTTCAGGTGCGGTTGCACCACTGATTGCCGAAGCTATTGGCGCGAAAGACCGTTCGCTAGGACCAGTACGCCGCGCCACTCGCATGGCCCTTTGGGTAGCGCTCGTCACAGGGATATTAGGCATGGGCCTTGCGTCGCTGCTTGGCCCCGTCATGCGCGTAACCGGCCAAGACCCAAGTATCATCGCGCTCGCGCTTGAGTACAACTCCTTGGTCGTATTCTCGCTTATGCCGATGCTGCTCGCGTCAGTCTTGCGCAACTATGTATCGGCGCTCGGCTGGCCTGTGTTTGCAACGGCGATCACTGCGCTTGGTATTCCTGTGAACGCCATAGCCAACTACGCCTTCATTTTCGGCAACCTCGGTGCACCAGAGATGGGGCTGACCGGTGCGGCGGTCGCTACGATCATCACGACCTTGATTACCCTGGGTGCGTACATCTTGGTGATCCTCATCTTCCCTAAGCTGGCGCGCTATCGCATCTTCCACCGCTTCTGGCGCCCCGACTGGAAACGTTTCTGGCGGATCGTGCGCATCGGCACACCGATTGCGTTGACCGTTGCGGCGGAAGCAGGCGTTTTCAGTGCCGCCGCATTCTTGATGGGCCGAATTGGTGCGGCCGAGCTGGCCGGTCATATCGTCGCGCTCAATATCGCCGCACTGGCATTCCAGGTTCCGTTCGGCGTGGGACAGGCCGCAACCATTCGGGTGGGATATGCCTATGGCGCAAGAGACAAGGACGGGATCAAGCTGGCTGGCTGGGTCGCGTTGACAATCGGAACCGGCTTTATGGCGTTCACCGCTTTGGCAATGGTTTTCATTCCCGAGCCGCTGCTGCGCATCTATGTCGACATAGATGACCCCAAGAATGCAGCGCTGGTCGGGTTTGCGCTGCAGTATTTGGTGCTCGCAGCAGCTTTCCAATTGGTCGATGGCCTGCAAGCGGTTGCTGCTGGAGCATTGCGAGGCCTGCAGGACACTCGCGTGCCGATGTGGATTGCAATATTCAGCTATTGGGTGCCTGGATTTGGCCTTGCCTTCGTGCTTGGTTCCTTCACAAATCTTGCCGGTGTTGGCCTATGGATCGGGCTGGCAACGGGCCTAGCGTTCGCAGCGGTCCTGCTTACCTGGCGCTGGATGTTGCGCGAACGGATCAGGCTGACGCTTCGATCGGCCTGAACGACCGAAAATTCTGAAAAAATTTGTTGGGCAAGCTGTTGACTCATGCAGCTGGCGCACCCATTTACCCCCTCGCTGGCACTCTCACAAGGAGAGTGCCAATTCGTGATTATCAACCCAAGCAAGAAAGGTCATTACCATGGCATTTCGTCCGCTGCACGACCGTGTATTGGTCCGTCGCATCGAAGCCGACCAGAAAACCGCTGGCGGCATCATTATCCCAGACAGCGCTCAGGAAAAGCCAAGCGAAGGCGAAATCGTCTCCGTTGGCGAAGGCACCCGTGACGATTCAGGTAACCGTGTTGCACTGGACGTCAAAGCTGGCGACCGCATCCTGTTCGGCAAATGGTCCGGCACCG
The DNA here is from genome assembly GCF_913057185.1 of uncultured Altererythrobacter sp. Taxonomy (NCBI): domain Bacteria; kingdom Pseudomonadati; phylum Pseudomonadota; class Alphaproteobacteria; order Sphingomonadales; family Erythrobacteraceae; genus Altererythrobacter; species uncultured Altererythrobacter sp. The sequence continues at coordinate 755,583 of NZ_CAJXNK010000001.1, read as the reverse complement.
AAGTCAAACTCGACGGTGAAGACCTGCTGATCATGAAGGAAAGCGACATTATGGGGATCATCGGCTGATCAGCCGGACACCCACACGCTTTTCCCTCTTTCATTTGAATACCAGGAGAAACAACTATGGCTGCTAAGGACGTAAAGTTCGGCCGTGATGCCCGCGAAGGCATCCTCAAGGGCGTAGATACGCTCGCAAACGCTGTGAAAGTCACGCTTGGCCCGAAAGGTCGCAACGTCGTGATCGACAAGAGCTTTGGTGCACCGCGCATCACAAAGGACGGTGTGACTGTCGCCAAGGAAATCGAACTCAAAGACAAGTTCGAGAACATGGGCGCTCAGATGCTCAAGGAAGTTGCGTCGAAGACGAACGATCTTGCTGGTGACGGCACAACGACTGCAACGGTTCTGGGCCAGGCAATCATTCGCGAAGGCATGACAGCCGTCGCCGCGGGTATGAACCCGATGGATCTGAAGCGCGGCATCGACCTCGCAGTCGAGAAAGTGGTCGCAGACCTCGTCGGCCGTTCAAAGGATGTCGCTGGCTCATCTGAAATCGCTCAAGTCGGCATTATCTCTGCCAATGGCGACCGCGAAGTTGGCGAGAAAATCGCTGAAGCGATGGAAAAGGTCGGCAAAGAAGGCGTCATCACCGTTGAAGAAGCCAAGGGCCTCGAGTTTGAACTCGATGTTGTTGAAGGCATGCAGTTCGACCGCGGCTACCTCAGCCCGTACTTCATCACTAACCCGGACAAAATGACGGTTGAACTCGACAACCCATACATCCTGATCCACGAGAAGAAGCTTTCGAACTTGCAGGCGATGCTTCCGATCCTCGAAGCGGCTGTCCAGTCTGGCCGTCCGCTGCTGATTATCGCAGAAGACATCGAGGGCGAAGCGCTGGCGACACTCGTTGTCAACAAGCTGCGCGGTGGCCTGAAAGTGGCTGCGGTCAAGGCACCGGGCTTCGGTGATCGCCGCAAGGCGATGCTGCAGGACATTTCGATCCTCACCAAGGGCGAAATGGTCAGCGAAGACCTCGGCATCAAGCTCGAGAACGTCACGCTCGGCATGCTGGGTGAAGCCAAGCGCGTCACTATCGACAAGGACAACACCACGATTGTTGACGGTGCCGGCAGCGAAGCTGACATCAAGTCTCGCGTCGAACAAATTCGTGCGCAGATCGAAACCACCACAAGCGATTACGACAAAGAGAAGCTGCAAGAGCGTCTTGCAAAGCTTGCTGGCGGCGTAGCTGTGATCAAGGTTGGCGGCGCTTCGGAAGTCGAAGTTAAGGAGCGTAAGGACCGCGTTGATGACGCGCTGCACGCTACCCGTGCTGCGGTTGAAGAAGGCATCGTCCCTGGCGGCGGTACAGCTCTGCTTTACGCAACCAAGGCTCTTGCTGGGCTGAAGGGCGCGAATGATGACCAGACCCGCGGTATAGACATTGTGCGCAAGGCTATCCTCGCTCCGGTTCGCCAGATCGCTCAGAATGCTGGCCATGATGGCGCAGTGATCTCTGGCAATCTGCTGCGCGAAGATGACGAAAAGCAGGGCTTTAACGCAGCGACAGACACCTATGAAAACCTGGTGGAAGCTGGCGTGATTGACCCTACCAAGGTTGTCCGCACAGCGCTGCAGGACGCGGCATCGGTTGCTGGCCTGTTGATCACCACCGAAGCGGCGATCACTGACGCTCCGGAAGACAAGGCTGGCGGCGGCATGCCCGATATGGGCGGCATGGGCGGCATGGGCGGAATGGGCGGAATGGGCGGCTTCTAAGCCAACCCACACGCTTCAAAAGCTGAAAAAGAAGAGCCCCGTGGGACTTTCGTCCCGCGGGGTTTTTCGTTGGTCGAAACGCCCGATTTGAAGGCGACCAATTTCAGCGCGGGTGTGCGGCATCAGGATCAACTGGGGTAGATGTTAGGGCGAACGCAGCTTGATGAACTGGCTCACGGTGCCGCGGCTGCCGAATGGCTCAATCAGAAAGCCATCGGCGGGCAGATTGAAGAGGTGCTGGTAATTGCTGACCCAAAGACCCTTGGTGAAATGCGCCAGCATTATCATACAGAGCTTCGCAGCAAACTTGCCGGCGAAATCGACAAGACATTGACTGGTCTGCCGATCGATAAGATCGAAGCCGCAATCGACGCAGCCTGACCTGTCAGCGGGCAAGAAAAAGGGCCGGAAAGCCCCGGCCCTTCTCAAACCAGTCATTGAACAAACAGATCAACCGCCCTTACGGCTAGCCTCGACCATTTCGAGCACCTCGTCAGACCAGGTTACCTGCGTCTGCGTTTGCGGATTGAACACATCACCCGGATATTGTGCGGCTTCGGCTGCAGCAATTTCCTCTGCCGTCAGGAATTCACTCGGCTCAAGCGCAAAGACGTCAAGTCCGCGAGTAATCTCGGTCGCATAGATACGGCCATTGTACCAATAGGCCGACCAATAGCCCCCCGTTATCAACTGGTCGTTGTCGATTGGTCCACGATCAAAAAAGGCGATCTCTTTCGGGTTCTTTGCGTCCGTGAAATCAATCACTGAAATGCCGCCCTGATACCAAGCCTGAACGAAGATATCGCGCCCAGGCACCGGGATAATCGAGCCGTTATGAGCGACGCAGTTTTCCTTGCTGCTTTGTGGTGCAGGCAGCTTGTAATTGCTGCGGAACTCTAGCTTGCCATTTACCACTTCATAGATTGCGTTGGCGCCCCAGTTCATCGGGTCACCAGCCTGGCAGCGCGGGCGGCCACCGCCACCCCATTCATCCGTGAACAGCACCTTGGTACCATCATTGTTGAATGTGGCCGAGTGCCAATAGGCGAAGCCAGTGTCAGTGACATCGTCGAAACGCTGCGGATTGTATGGATCGGATATATCCATGATGATCCCATTGCCTGAACACGCACCAGCCGCGAGGTTCAACGACGGGAAAACAGTGATGTCATGGCACTGGTTCGTATCACTGGTTTCCTGCGTTCCATCGCCATGGTCACCGCCACGCCACAGGCCCGCAATATTACCACCCTTTGCAAATACGCGAGGGCTTGACGTGATGCGAGCAGCAGACGGATCAGCGAGCGGGATCTCGATCACGTCAATGCTGAACAGCGCAGTTTCATCGCCAGCACTGTTGAAGCAACCCTCCAGCTCTTCATCGTCGCGAACATAAGAGGTGCCCGAGTTATAGAGCACTATGCGTTCATCATTGGCATCGACAATCGAGTGCGTGTGCGAGCCGCGGCAGGTCTGCACCTGCCCGACTTGCACAGGATTGCGAATATCGGAAATGTCGAAAACGCGAACACCACGGAAGCGTTCTTCATTGACATCGCCCTGAACCCCTTCGAGCCCGCAATCGAGCCGTGCGCGGCTGTCCTGGACACTCATCACGAGAATGTCGCCGACGATGGAAACGTCACCTTGTCCGCCCGGGCACACAATCGAACTGACCAGCGTTGGAACGCCATCTTCGCCCAATTCATAAGCGTTGAAGCCGTGATAATTGCCCGCGACCATCATATTACCGGAAAACGCGATATCGGTGTTTGCAAAATCCAGTGGCGAAGAACGACTACTGAAGCGGGGTTCCGCCTCTTCACCATCGTCCGCACTGTCTTGGTTTGCATCCTCTTCATCATCATCTTCGATGCGCGGCTGAAGACCAGCCGGATTTGCAGGATCAAAGAATCCAGCTGGCTTCGGCATTGCAGTGACCAAGCGCAGATTGCTGATCGCTTCACCTGCGTCACGGAAACCTGCAGCCAGCGTGGCACGCGGATCATCTGACAGCCCGGCAAGCAATTCGTTCATCCGTTCGACTTCAGTCTTCTGATCGCCCGCAACATCGTTTGTGAACTCAAACATCACAGGCTCATAAGCAGCACCTGGCTGGCTGTGCAGATCATCGACCATATCAATTGCTCCAGCATGATGACGGATCATGAGTTGCAAAAACAGGCGGTCAAAAGCCGTGCCGCTAGACGCGGCGAGCTCTGCCATTTGAGCCGGCGTTGCCATGCCCATCATCTCGTGGTGCCCATGATGCATTGAATGATCGCCACCATGATGCGCCATCTGCATAGCCACAGGCTCGCCGCGGTCGGTAAGCCAGCCGGCCATGAAATCAATCTCGTCCTTCTGGCTCGCATTGATCCGGCCGGCGAGCGCGACGATATCTTCATTATTGGTACGGCCATCAACCAGCGCGGCCATCTCAACAGCTTGCTGGTGGTGGACGATCATGCCCTGCATGAAATCGACATCGGCAGGCGTATAGGTCGCACCGGCAAGCTGGCTTGCCTGTTCGACTGTCAGAACGGTGTTCCGTTCACCGGGCGCACCCGGCTTCACGATTGGAACACCTTGCGCAAATGCAGCGGTGGAACTGCTTACCATCAGCGCGGCAACAGCAGCCTTCATACCTGCCGATGACAGGCTGACGCGATCAATATTCATGCAAAACCCCAATTCTCTCAAATATCAAGCATGCCGCCACAGCATGCCCGCACTCAAAGCCAGAATATGGCCAACCCCGCAAACCCGCTAGACCCCGGCCCTGCGCAAATGCGCCAATATCTATGCAAACGATTGGCGTCACTCTGCAAACGACATGCATAGCCCAGTGGTTCCTTACATTTTGCAGGAATCCGGTCGCATCTCCGGAACATCCGGTCGCCCCGAATTGCTTCAATGCTTGCCTAGGCGAATCCCGGTCTGTTAATCTCCCAACAACACAAAACAGGATAGTTCACCGAGTATGGAACAGTTTTTGGGAAAATCGCTGATCGCCGCCTTGGGCGCAATTGCGTTTGTCGCAAGCCCAGTTCTGGCGCAGTCAAACGACCTCGAAGCCGCTTTCGACAGTACCTTTGGCACAGAGGTCAGGGCACCAGAGAGCTTCGAAGCCGTCTACGAGACATCTTTCGAGCGGCGGATCGCGCAACTGGCAGACGGCAGCCGCGGCCGCATCGGTGTTGCTGCCATAAATCTTAACACTGGTGAAGAGATTGCGGTACTTGGCGATCAGTTGTTCCCGCTGGCTTCGACCAGTAAAATTGCCGTGGCTGCTGCCTATCTGGAGCTGGTTGAACAAGGCCGGTATTCGCTGACAAGCGAGTTTCCACTGTTGATCCCGGTCCGTTCAGCGAAGTTTTCTTCGCGAGCCGCACCGGTTCGCGAAGGCAATTATATGCCGGCCAGTGAGCTGATCGAGATCATGATATCTCGATCGAGCAATCCCGCGACTGACGCGCTCCTGCGTGTGGTTGGCGGACCCGCAGCCGTGAACGACTGGATGCGTCGCCAAGGCATAAAAGAATTCAGTATTAATCGAGATATCGCAACTCTAGTGCGCGATGATGGAGAGTACGATCCATCCGCACACATCGACACACGCGATGCCGCCACGCCCAAGGCCATGGTAGAGCTTTTACAAGGCCTCTATCAGGGTAAGTTCCTGTCCGCCCAAAGCCGGCAAGTGATCCTTGACGCTATGGCAAAAACCCGCACGGGAACGCGCCGGATTCCGGCCGAAATGCCGGACTATGTCCAAGTGATGCACAAGACCGGTTCGCTCAACAACACGTCCAGCGATATCGGAATTCTTGAAGGCCCGAACGGACATGCGATTGCTGTTGCGATTTATGTGACCGGTCAAGGCGCGCGGGGCGCTCGCGAAGCCCGGATCGCTTCGATTGCGCGTGCACTTTATGATGGCTTCGCAGAGAAAGCCGGCGTGGCGAGCCCTCGGGTCTGGACCAGTACGGCCCGTCCCGGCGGCTGATTCCTCTTACCTATTTCGCGGTGCTTAAGCCGCAGCATAGAAAAAGGGCGGCACCATCGCTGGCACCGCCCCTATTTCAATCGAAAAATCGATTTGAGCTGAAATTACTCAGCAACTTCAGCAGCAGCTTCTTCAGCAGCTTCAACAGCGCCGTCTACTGCTTCTGCAGTTGCGTCAGCAGCTTCACCAGCAGCTTCGTCTGTAGCTTCAACCATTGCGTCGGTGTTTGCTTCAGCGTCTGCAGCCATTGCGTCTGCAGTTTCAGCAGCCGAATCAGCAGTTTCCGAGCAAGCAGCCAGGCCAAGAGCAGAAGCTGCAACAGCAGCAGCAAGTACGATCTTACGCATAATATAAATCCTCGATCAGCAAGTGTGTAAGGCAGATCCGATCTGGGTCTGCCAAAGCGAGCTTCTCGCATCGCTTCGACTAGCTAAATAATGGCTGGAATGTGGCAATGCAAGCGAAACCACACGTTCTCGCCTCTTTTCCGCCTTATTCTTCACCGTTGGTCGTTCACCTCATTCCCCGCGCAACGTGTGGGAAAATCGCCAGAATGACGGCTTACACGCGGGGCAAAGCGCTGCTAGCAAGCACATATGGCCGAGCATCAGCATCTTTATCTCGTCGACGGATCGTCATACATTTTTCGCGCCTATCATAGGCTTCCGCCGCTCACCGATCCCGAAGGCACACCGGTAGGCGCAGTCTATGGCTACACCACGATGCTCTGGAAGCTGGCCACTGACCTTGATGAAGCAGATGGTCCAACCCATCTTGCGGTGATTCTCGACGCTTCGGGGAAGTCTTTCCGCAACGATATTTTTCCCGAATACAAGGCCAATCGCCCCCCTCCACCGGAAGATTTGGTGCCACAATTTCCACTGATCCGCGATGCGACCCGCGCGTTTAGTCTCCCTTGCATCGAAGAGCAGGGTCTGGAAGCAGATGATCTGATTGCAACCTATGCCCGTGCCGCGCAAGCGCAGGGCTGGGACGTTACAATCGTGTCTTCAGACAAAGATCTGATGCAGCTTGTTGGCGAGAGAGAAGGTCCGAATGGGCCGGCGCGCATCGATATGCTCGATACGATGAAGAGCCAGCGGATCTACATCGAAGAAGTAGAGGCGAAGTTTGGGGTGAAACCCGAGCTGGTGGGTGATGTGCTGGCGCTGATGGGCGACAGTGTCGACAATATTCCCGGGATCTATGGAATTGGTCCCAAGACAGCAAGCAAGCTGATCGCAGAGCACGGCTCGCTAACCGCAGCGCTGGATTTTGCGCCGGAGATGAAGAAGTCAAAACTGAAAGAGCGGCTGCTGGAAAGCAGACAAGACGCGGAGATGAGCCGGGTCTTGGTCACTCTCAAGGAGGATTGCGATCTTCCGCAACCGCTCGATGAGTTCAAACTCGATGGCGTGCCTCCCGAACCATTGGCAGCGTTCTTGGAAAAGCATGGGTTCAGTTCGCTTTTGCGGCGGTTGGATTCTGGGAAGGGAAGCCCGGAGCGGCCCAACAATCTGAACCCTGCAAAACAGGAAACTGAAGGCGCCGTTGCTTCGGCACAGGGCAGCCGGCAACCGCTGCCAGAGATGCCGGCTGTGGATCGCGGCTCTTACGAGACAGTCCAGACCATGGAGCGTCTTGAGGCGTGGATCACACGCGCAACCGCCGCACGCCTCGTTGCCGTCGACACCGAGACCAGTAGCCTGGATGCAATGCGCGCAGAGCTGGTCGGCGTAAGCCTCGCGCTAGGCCCGAATAACGCATGCTACATACCGCTTGCACATGGCGGCAATGATATGTTCGCCGAAAGGCCCGAGCAGATTGATCGTGACCAGGCGGTGGCCGCTCTCAAGCCGCTGCTGGAAGACGATTCGGTCATCAAGATCGGTCAAAACATCAAATACGATATCAACGTGCTTTCGCGGTATGGCATCGATGTGGCGCCTGTTGATGACACAATGATCATCAGCTTCACGCTTGATGCCGGTCGCGGTGAAGTCGGCATGGGCGGGCACGGCATGGACGAATTGTCTGACCGTCATCTGGGCCACACTCCGCTGTCCTTCAAGGAAGTCTGCGGGACGGGAAAGAAAGCGATTCCTTTCGGGGAAGTGGATCTCGATCGCGCTACCGAATATGCCGCCGAGGACGCCGACGTAACCTGGCGTTTGCATCGTCACATGAAACCAAGGCTAGCTGATGAAAGTGGCACGCGCATCTATGAGCGGGTCGACCGCCCTCTCATTCCTGTAGTGGCCCAAATGGAGCGTCACGGCATCAAGGTAGACCGGGCACGCCTTTCCAGACTTTCAGAAGAATTCGCCAAGGAGACAGCTCGGCTCGAAGGGGAAATTCACGGCATAGCGGGACAGGAATTCACGGTCGGAAGCCCCAAGCAACTGGGTGACATTCTGTTCGACAAGCTCGGGTTCAAAGGCGGCAAGAAAGGCAAGAGCGGGCAGTATTCAACCGACCACAGCGTGCTGGAAAAACTCGCCGGCGAAGGCGCGGAAATCGCGAAGAAAGTCCTCGAATGGCGTCAGCTTGCGAAGCTGAAATCGACCTACACCGACGCTCTGCAAGAAGCGATCAATCCCGACACGGGCCGTGTGCATACCAGCTATTCGCTGGTCGGCGCGCAAACTGGCCGGCTGTCATCAACTGACCCCAATCTGCAAAACATCCCGATCCGGACGCCAATCGGGCGCCAGATCCGAGAAGCCTTTGTCCCAGATGAAGGCAACGTCTTGCTGGCCGCTGACTATAGCCAGATCGAATTGCGGTTAGCTGCGCATATGGCCGACGTCCCGACGTTGAAAGAGGCCTTCGCGCAAGGCGAAGACATTCACGCGCGAACAGCCAAAGAGATGTTCGGTGAAGTCAACCGCGATACGCGGGCGCAGGCCAAGACGATCAATTTCGCCATACTCTATGGCATTTCGCGTTGGGGGCTGGCCGGGCGGCTGGAGGTAGAGCCGGATGAGGCGCAAGCGATGATCGACACCTATTTCCAGCGGTTTCCCGGCATCCAGCGATACATTCACGAGACACTGGAGACGGTTCGCGAGCGCGGCTATTCCGAAACACTGTTCGGTCGCAAAACCTGGTTCCCAAGGATCAACTCCAAGAACGTTGCAGAACGCCAGGGCAGCGAACGCGCCGCGATCAATGCGCCGATTCAAGGGACCAGCGCGGATATCATCAAGCGTGCCATGGTCCGCATGATGCCCGCGCTGGAAGACGCCGGTCTCGGCCACGTGCGCATGCTGTTGCAAGTGCATGACGAGCTTGTGTTCGAACTGCCCGAAGGCGACGTCGCTGCGGCCTCACCCATTATCGAACGGGTCATGGCCGAAGCTGCTGGGCCTGCCGTAGAACTGGATGTGCCGCTGGGCATTGAGATCGGAACAGGCATCAGCTGGGATGCTGCACATTGACCGGCACAACTGAGCCATTTCCGGCATGTGTTGCAAAATGCCAATTCAGCACATACGCCGCTCGCAATGTTTGACCAAATCAATCCAGCTAGCTGGCGCATCGATTTGAATGCTCTGGCTTATGACATCACCGTATCCGCGCTGATTGTCGCGGTCGCGGTCGTTATTGCCTATTTGATTTACCGCGCAGCATTCCACCTTGTCAGCCGCGTAACCCGCGTTTCGGAGACAAATGTCGATGACGAGATAGTCGGCCGCATCCGTGCGCCGATCAAATGGTCCTTTATCGCCATCGCCGTCACACTCGCGGCGCAATATGATGCGTCGCTGGGATTGCTGTGGGAACCGCTGGCTCAGTTCCTTCGACCCGCTCTGCTCGGCTGGATTGCCTATAACGCAGTGAAGGGCTTCACCGCCGCCATCGAAGCGCGAATCGAGATCAGCGATGATCCTGTTGCAATGCGCAGCCGGCGGACCCGCCTAGCTGTGCTTTCGCGCGTTCTGACGTTCGGGATAATCGTCATTACCGTTGGCCTGATGCTGTTTACTATCCCATCGGTGCGAGCAATCGGCACGACAATGCTGGCTTCTGCAGGTCTCGCTGCTCTGGCCATCGGTGCAGCAGCTCAACCCGCACTCAAGTCACTGATCGCTGGCCTTCAGATCGCATTGACCGAGCCACTTAGGCTCGGCGATCTTGTCAAAGTCGACGGTGAAGTAGGGCGCGTCGAAGAGATCAGGATGAGCTTCATCACTGTCCGCACATGGGACGAGCGGGTGATCATTGTGCCCACGTCGCGCTTCCTGGACGCAAGTTTTGAAAACTGGTCGCGCGAGAACGAAAAGCTTTCCGGTCCTGTCATGCTGCACCTTGATCCAATCGCCGATGTGACGCCGATTCGCGCCGAGTTTGAGCGCTTCGTCCGGGCGCATGAGCTTTATGACGGACGCAATATGGCGCTTCTCATGACTGAGGCTTATCCCGAAAGTGTCGAGCTGCGTTTGTCAGTGAGCGCCAGCACAATAGGCGAACTTTGGCAGCTGCGTTGTGACCTTCGCGAACACATGCTCAGATGGCTGCGCGAGAACCAGCCCGATGCGCTGATCCGCCACCGGCTCGAAGTCCCCAACGGCCACCCGAAGGCGGGCGAGCCGTAAACGCAAGAGTTCTTATTCGATCCCGCTCTCTTCAGGCGAGCTGCCATGCTTCGCGACCCGGGTCGATTCAAGCATCCCCTCGTGTACAAAGCCGATCTGCTGAACTTCGTGCGCACGTTTCTTCAGCTCGCCGCTCATCTTGCGATACTCGGCTTCCATCCGCGGCGTGACGGTTGCGCGTGAGTCCTTCAGCGTTTCGTCAAAGTCGACATTCGCGACTTCCTTCACCTCACTCCCTTCGCGAAGCAATGCAGGCCAGGCAAGAAAAAAGCCCGGTCAATAATGACCGGGCTTGAAAGTCTTTGGGAGAGGATGCCTAAAAGGCACCGACTATTTGCAGTGCAGCATTGTTTTTCGCAAGTGCGAAAAGAACATCCTGTGTTGCAAAATGCGCAACAACCTTAGCGCTATCACTCCGTAGGTTTCTGAAATTTCATCATAAAGCGGTCGGTTTTGCCGCGCACACTCTCATCGAAGATGGATTTCGTCATCTCGTCATCGCTGCGGCGCAACATATCCGACTGGCCGACAAGCACAAACCCTGCCGCCTGCATTGCCGCGAGCACTGTGGCGGGATCAATCCGGTGGACCGCATCCACCACTTCCCGGGTATCCCCGGACTGTCCGACATGATCGATTACAATTACGTGCCCTCCCGGCTTCAACGCCGCAAACCAGTTGGCAAGCATCGCGCGTTCGTCGATCCGCTCCATCTGGAAGCGCTCGGATGTCCAGTAGATGTCATGAAAGGTCTGATTGGTGAAGATCATGTGGACACTATCGGGCGCCAAAACCATGGCACGATTGCGAGTTCCGATTGGCCGGATATTGCTATGCTTATCAGTTCTCGCTTCCCAGATTTCCGGGTTGTGGAATGCAGCAGGATTGAGCGCATAGACAGCGCCCCTTGGGCCTACAATTTCTGCTAGCAATGCACTGTAGTAGCCATCTCCGGCCATGAAATCGGCAATAACATCGCCTTCTTTTGGTCCTGAGAAACGCAAAACTTCAACCGGGTTGCGCCCTTCATCCAGCGCCCGATCTGCTTCGCTTCGGCTTTGGTCTGCCACTGCATCGCTTGCCGGATCGGCCAATGCTGGCGTGCCCCAAGCAATTACGACACTGGCCAATGCAGCCAGCATTGATTTTCTTCGCATTTCACTACCCCTTGGTTGCAAGCGCAGGAGTGTACCATTCAAGCGATTTCGCAATCCCGCACCGACCAAGGCGCGACGGTTTTCGATCAAGAGAGCGGATGACAGCCGGCTTTCAAGACGCTAAGCGCTGCCGCTACGTAACCCTCTTCATACGAACTCCTCCGAGTCATTGATGCAAAAGATTTTTCCCGATGCCGCGGCCGCCCTGGAAGGGCTGCTATCAGATAACATGTTGATCGCCGCCGGAGGCTTTGGCCTTTGTGGAATTCCAGAGCGGTTTCTTGACGCGATCCGTGACAGTGGCGTCTCGGGCCTGACCTTTGCAAGCAACAATGCCGGAATCGATAACGAGGGGATCGGCAAGCTGTTGCGCACCAAGCAAGTCAGGAAGATGATCAGTTCCTACGTGGGCGAGAACAAGGAGTTCGAGCGCCAGTTCCTGTCCGGCGAACTGGAGGTTGAATTCTGCCCGCAAGGTACCCTGGCCGAACGCATGCGCGCCGGCGGCGCAGGCATCCCCGGATTCTACACCAAGACCGGGGTTGGAACACAGGTCGCCGAAGGCAAGGAACACAAAGACTTCAACGGCGAAACCTACGTCTTGGAACACGGAATTTTTGCCGATTTGTCGATCATCAAAGCGTGGAAAGCGGATGAGACCGGCAATCTGATGTTCCGGAAGACCGCACGCAATTTCAATCAGCCCGCGGCGACATGCGGCAAAGTCTGCGTCGTCGAAGTCGAGGAGATCGTGCCCGTCGGCGAGCTAGACCCGGATTGCATCCATTTGCCCGGTGTCTTCGTGAACCGCATGATTGTGGGCGCGCCATACGACAAGAAGATCGAGTTCCGTACGGTGCGCGAAAGAGAAGCCGTATGAATCCGATCGCATTCGCAGTTGCGCTCGCGCTCGCTGCCATACCCGCCTACCCGGCATTCGCAAGTCATCCCGAAGGAGTAGAGCTCGTGGTCAATGAACAAGCCGCCATTCAAACCACTATTGATGGCGTCTATGATGTGATCTCAGGCCCGGTCGGCGCGGCGCGCGACTGGGACAAGATGCGAGCTCTGATGACCGAAGATGCGCGTCTCACGCCAATCGGGACCGACGGCCACAGCTCGTATGACGTGGATGGCTATGTTGCGCGGTCAGAGGAGTTTCTGATGAGCCAAGGGTTCTTCGAGATCGAAACTGGCAACCGGATGGAAGTCTATGGCAATCTCGCCCAAGTCTGGTCCGCCTATGAAGGCCGCACCAGTAGTGCGGATGGCCCTGTCTTCGTGACCGGCATCAACAGCTTCCAGCTGGTAAAAACCGAAAATGGCTGGAAGGTTTTCTCGATCCTGTGGCAGGCCGCTAATGACAAGCTGCCGGTTCCTGCTGACCTTGCCGAGACGGAGGCCGAATGATGAGCGCTGAAGCAAAAGGCTGGGACCGCAACCAGATGGCCGCGCGTGCGGCGCAAGAGCTGGAAGACGGTTATTACGTCAACCTTGGCATTGGTATCCCGACGCTGGTTGCCAACCATATTCCCGATGGCATGCATGTCACGCTGCAAAGCGAAAACGGCATGCTGGGCATCGGCCCATTCCCCTATGACGACGAAGTCGATCCGGATCTGATCAACGCTGGCAAGCAAACCATCAGCGAGCTGCCGCACAGCGCTTATTTCGACAGCGCAACCAGCTTTGCCATGATCCGCGGCGGGCATATCGACCTGACTGTGCTGGGCGCGATGGAAGTTGCCGAAAACGGTGACATCGCCAACTGGATGATCCCGGGCAAGATGATCAAGGGCATGGGCGGCGCGATGGACCTTGTTGCTGGCGTGAAGAAGATCATCGTGGTGATGGATCACGCCAGCAAGGCGGGCGAGCCAAAGTTCATTCCCGAATGCATCTTGCCGCTGACAGGCACCAATGTGGTCGACATGATCATCACCAATCTGGGTGTATTTCACCGCAAGGATCACGAAAGCCCGTTCCGCCTGATCGAGCTGGCACCGGGTGTGACGGAAGATGATATCGCCGCCCAGACAACGGCGAAATATGAAGTCGCGCTGAGCGCATAGCCCATGTGGCTCGAAAAGCCTCGCAACCCGAACGCCCCGCTGGCCGGGCTCAAAGTGCTTGAGCTGGCGCGAGTGCTGGCTGGGCCATGGGCAGGGCAAATCCTCGCCGATCTGGGCGCGGATGTGATCAAGGTCGAAGCGCCGGAGGGGGACAATACGCGTATCTGGGGGCCACCCTGGGTCGAGCATCATGGCGAAAAGACCTCGGCCTACTATCACGCCTGCAATCGCGGAAAACGTTCGTTCGTAGCGGATTTCCGCCAGCAGGAAGATATCGCCAATGTTATCGGGCTCGCTTCCGGGGCGGATGTAGTGCTCGAAAATTTCCTTCCGGGAAAGCTCGTTAAATTCGGCCTGGATTATCCGACGCTGTCGAGGGCAAACCCTCAGCTTATCTATTGCTCGGTCACAGGCTTCGGACAGGATGGCCCACGGCGCAACGAACCCGGTTACGACTTCGTGATCCAGGGCATGAGCGGATTCATGTCTTTGAACGGTGAGCCCGGCGGCGATCCCATGAAGTTCGGCGTCTCGATTTCTGACCTTTCCTGCGGCCTATATGCCGCCAATGCCATTCAGGCGGCGCTGCTGATGCGCGAGCGCACCGGAAGGGGACAATGGATCGATATGAGCTTGCTCGATTGCTCGGTCTCACTGCTCGCAAACCAAGCTTCGAGCTATTTCGCGACCGGCACAAATCCGCCGCGTATGGGCAATGCGCATGCGCAAGTCAGCGCCTATGGCGTATTCCCGAGCAAGGACGGCCCGGTCGTGCTGGCACCTGCAAACGACAATCTGTTTCGCAAGCTGCTGAACGTGCTGGGCCGGGATGATCTGCTCGATGACGCCCGCTTTTCTTCCAACGAAGCCCGTGTCGCCAATCGCGAAGAAGTCGACACCATGATCGCTCGAGAAACCGTTCTTTGGGAACGCGATGTTTTGCTGCGCCACTGCGCAGAAGCTGGCGTACCTGCCGGCCCGATCAACAATCTGGATGAAGTCTTCGCAGACCCCCAGATTCAAGCCCGCGGCATGCAGGTGAAGCTAGACGGAATGCCCGGCGTGCGCAGCCCGTTTAGATTCTCCGACGCAGAGTTGGCGCTGGACAAGCCTTCGCCAACATTGGGCGAGGACAGTTAAGCGACCGCAGCTTTCAGATCATCGATCAAATCGGTCCGTTCCCAAGGAAACAGATCGCCTTCAGGGGTACGGCCAAAGTGGCCATAGGCCGCGCTCTTGCTATAGATCGGCTTATTAAGACCCAGATGCGTGCGGATCGCGAGCGGGGTCAGCCCGCCCAGCTTGCCGATCGAATTGATCGCCGCTTCAAGCTTCGCATCATCAACGGTGCCAGTACCGTGCGTATCGACATAGAGCGATAGCGGCTCCGAAACGCCAATCGCATAGGCGATCTGGATCGTGCAGCGTTTGGCAAGGCCTGCCGCAACAACATTCTTTGCAAGGTATCGCGTGATATAGGCCGCCGAACGGTCCACCTTGGTCGGGTCCTTGCCGCTGAAGGCACCGCCACCGTGCGGCGCGGCACCACCATAGGTGTCGACGATGATCTTGCGGCCCGTCAGGCCAGCGTCACCATCAGGCCCGCCGATCACAAAGCTACCGGTCGGATTGATGTGCCATTGTGTCTCATCGGACAGGAAGCCGTCGGGTAGGATATCCGCCACTACTCCCTTCACATAGGACTTGAGCTCGGCTTCTTTCGCACCTTGGTCATAGCCCTCCGCATGCTGAGTGCTGACCACCAGGGCCGTGCAAGCAACCGGCTTTCCATCCTTGTAGCGCAGCGTGACCTGGCTCTTGGCATCTGGCTCCAGGAAAGGTGCCACACCAGAATGACGATCAGCAGCGAGCCGCTCCAAGATCTTGTGGCTGTAATCGAGCGTCGCAGGCATCAGGTCAGGCGTTTCATCGCAAGCAAAACCGAACATGATGCCCTGATCGCCGGCGCCCTCGTTCTTGTTCGAGCCTTCGGCACCTGCGTCGACGCCTTGCGCGATGTGAGCCGATTGGCCGTGCAAATGGTTTTCAAACGTCAGCGTCTTCCAGTGGAAGCCGTCTTGCTCATAGCCGATATCACGCACGGTGCTGCGGACCGCCCGCTCGATCTCTTCCTTGGCACCGGGTGCCCAGCCGCCGTTGACCGCCCATTCCTCGTTATTTTCGTCATACATTGGTGCGCAGCGAATTTCGCCCGACAGAATGACGCGCTGCGTCGTGGTCATCGTCTCGCAGGCGACACGCGCTTCCGGATCTTTGGCGAGCATGAGATCAACAATAGCATCGGAGATCTGGTCAGAGACTTTGTCCGGATGACCTTCTGAAACGCTTTCGGAGGTGAAGAGAAAATCGCTGCGCATGATACCTTGATATAAAGAGTTCTTTATGTGTGCGCGTTCCCTAGCTCCTGCGCAATCGCAAGGCAACCAGAGAAGCGGTGATCAAGAGAAAAGCCCACCCTAATGGCAGGTTATTGCCTAGTTTCGCGAAAAGCGTTGCGCCTTTTGCAGGCGGGATCACTCCATCGAGCCAGCCATCGACACCGCTGGGAATGTAGGACCGGACGATTCCGTTTGCATCGATTACTGCGCTGATACCCGTGGTGGTTGAACGCAGTACAGGCAGGCCTTCCTCGATCGCGCGCAGCCGTGCATGCGCCAGATGCTGCGGCGGCCCCCAGCTCCCGAACCAGCCATCATTGGACGGGTTGAAAATGAATTGCGGCCGGTTTGCGCGATCGACAACCTGACCAGAGAACACAATCTCGTAGCATATCTGGATGCCTGCACGGCCAAAACGCCTCAGCTCCAACGTCGCAGGGCCAGCGCCCGGCTCGTAGTCAATAGAGCCGGCAACAAGTCTGGAAAGCCCGATCGGTTCAAGGATGGAACGCATCGGCAGATATTCGCCATAGGGCACAAGATGCGCCTTGGAATAATTCGCAAAAATGTCACCGCGACCATCAATTGCGCTCACCGCATTGCGAGCGCTGACCGCGCGCAACCGCCCATCGGGTTGCCCCATGGACAAATGAACGAGACCAGAGAGAAGAATCGACTTCTCACCGATGACTGCGGCAATCCGTTGGCGCGCAAACTGCGGATCACGACCGGCTGTACGCGCGCGATAGTATCGATCAGGATAGCCATCTTCGAGATAGTCCGGAATCGCAGCTTCAGGCCAAAGTACCAAGCGGGGTTCATCGCGGCCAGGCAGTGTATTCTCAGTCAGCCTTGCAAATTGTTCCTCGTATTTGGTCGGGTCGTCACGCTCCTCCTGCGGGATCAGCGGCTGGACCAGCATGAATGGAACCGTGCCTTCATCGTTGACGTATCGCGCGGCAGGGAAAAGCATTGCTGCCGCTACGCTAAGCGCGACGACGAACGAGAGCATGCGTACGCGACCCATGCTCCAAAAAGCGATCGGCAGCCCTGCTATCAAAATGACGGCGCCGGAGAGCGCGTAGGTGCCCAGCCACGGTAGCAGCAAGGCGATACCCGGGCTGTCAAAGTCGCCCAACAGCATCAACCCCAACGGGGGCCAGGGATATCCGGTGAAAACCCAGCTACGCAGCCATTCAGCCACAATCCACGTACCCGCGAACACACAAGTGAAGACCGTCATCGTGCCCCTACGCGCGATGACGTGTACGGCCAGCGCCGCAAGTGCGGGATAAATGGCAAGGTAAATGCAGAGCAGCGGAACTGCGAGCGACCCAAGGAACACCGGCATTTCAGATTGGAATGTGAACGCCGTAGCGATCCAGTTGTTGGCTAGGGTTAGATGCCCAAAGCCAAAGCACCAGCCCAATAATACCGCTGCTTTCCCTGATTCAGCGGCCCGAAGCAGAGCGATAAAGGCAGCGACACCAACCAGACCAGCCGGCCATAGCCCCAGCGGGGGATATGCGGTGGCAGACAATGCGCCGAGAACAAGTGCGAACACGCGAGGCCACTGAAGCAGCACCTGCCACATCCGGAGGACTTTTTCGGTCATGATCCGAATGCTGCCCCTTTCGCCTCAACCAAAGCCTGAACGGTTTTAGCCTACGGCTTCTTCGCTATCTTCGCTTGGCTGTTTACGGCGGCGGCGTGGCTTGGGCGCGGCTTCGCTATCGTCGTCCAAGGCTACAATCGCTGGCGGAAGAACCGCTGCGTCAATCTCGCCATCTGCGCTGCCACTGGTGTCTTCGCGCGGTTTGCGGCGCGGCTTCTTTTCGTCCTCGTCACCTGACTGATCGATGGGTTCGCCTTCGTAGCCCCGGCTGCCTTCGCTGGTGCTGTCGTCGCGACTATCGCGATTGCCACGCGAGCGGCGGTTGTTACGGCGATGATCGTCGCCATCATCATCGTCATTGTCATCGTCGGACTGGCCGCGCTCATCCTGACGTTTCGCCTTGGCCTCGCCCTGACGCGCCTTGTTATCGGCTATCACACGGAAATAGTGGTCAGCGAACTGAAGATACTGCTCCATCAATACGCGGTCGCCATTATGCTGCGCGTCCTGTGCCAGTTTCTTGTACTTGTCGAGAAGCTGCGGCGCATTACCACGCGCCCGGTTGTCAATGCGATTGGCGCTATTGCTACCGCCCTGGTTACGGTTACTGCCGCGGCCGCGACGTCGATTATTGCGGTTGTTATTCAAGGAATTCCATCCTGTTTGGAGGCCCCTACGCGTCTAAAAATGTAACGCAGGGTCATCTCACCCCTTTATGTGCGCCCTGTCCATGGGACGGAGCAGTCCTATCCACATGATCCAGAAAGCGTTTTCGCTCTGCCTATCTCTTTGAAAATGTGGAGCTTAGGTCCTCGGTGAGCACTCATGCTATCCGGGAACTGATTCGTGGGTAGACTCGCAGATCGAGTTTGCCAAGCCTTTATCGCAGAATCAGCGCGCGCGGGCGCCCGGACAAGTCACAGCGCAATTCGGCCGAGAACCCGTTTTTCTCTGCAATATTCGTTACCTGCGCCGCCTGAGAGGCTCCGATTTCGAGCACAGCCGCTCCTCCTTCTGTCAACAGTTGACGCAGCTGCGGGATAATCGCCCGGTAGTCGTCAAGCCCTTCTTCGCCGGCGAACAAGGCGCTGGCAGGCTCAAAGTTGCGCACGTCCGGATCGAGCTGAGCCGTGGTTTCAACATAGGGCGGGTTGGCAATGATGAGATCGAATTGGCCCACATCATCGCTCCAACCATGCTCGTGCCAGTCGGCACGCAACATATGCGTGCGTTCGACAACGCCAAGCCTGGCTGCGTTCGCTGCCGCAACCGACAGGGCAGAAAGCGAGGCATCAATCCCGACACCCACTAGCGAAGGCCGCTCGGCCAGCAATGTGATCAACAGTGCGCCTGATCCCGTTCCCATATCGAGTGCGCGCCCGCTGTCCGGTGCAACCGCGAGCGCGGCTTCGACAACACATTCGCTATCGCTGCGCGGGATCAGGACATGGGGAGTGACAATGAATCGGCGGCCATAAAACTCGGCATCACCCAGGATGTAAGCAATCGGTTCCCGATGAACACGGCGATCAACAAGCGATGCGAAACCAGCAGGCGCATCATCTGACATATGTCTTAGGAGCATGTCCGAACGACTTACGCCTAAGGCATGTGCCATCAAAAGCTCTGCATCTAGCCGCGCGGTATCACTGGTTTCTGTCAGCCGTGCCGTTGCTTCGCGCAGAGCGACTGCAACAGTCACTCGTTCATCGCGGCGAGACGTTTGGCCTCGTCCTCTGCAATCAGCGCATCGATCAATTCCCTGAGGCCAGTGCCCGCCAGCACTTCATCCAGCTTGTGCAGCGTCAGCCCGATCCGGTGATCGGTCACGCGGCCTTGCGGGAAATTGTAGGTGCGGATGCGTTCTGAACGATCGCCACTGCCGACCATCGCCTTGCGCGCCGCCGCCTCTTCGCCCTGCGTCTGCTCGCGCAGATGATCATAAACCCGCGTACGCAGCACCTGCATCGCCTTGGCCTTGTTCTTGTGCTGGCTGCGCTCGTCTTGCTGCTGCACAACGATTCCGGTTGGCAAGTGCGTGATCCGCACCGCAGAGTCAGTCGTATTGACGTGCTGACCGCCCGCACCCGACGCGCGATAGATATCGATCTTGAGGTCCTTGTCTTCGATCTGGACATCGACCTCATCGGGTTCGGGCAGCACCGCTACGGTTGCCGCCGAAGTGTGAATGCGCCCGCCGCTTTCGGTTACGGGAACGCGCTGAACGCGATGAACGCCGCTTTCGAACTTCATCTTCGCGAACACGCCTGTGCCGGTGACATTGGCAACGATTTCCTTGAAGCCGCCAACTTCGGATGCGTTCATGCTGACCGGCTCAACCTTCCAGCCCTGTTCCGCCGCAAAGCGTTCGTACATGCGGTAGAGATCGCCCGCGAACAGCGCGGCTTCATCGCCGCCGGTCCCCGCGCGTATTTCCAGCATGGCAGGCTTGCTGTCGGCGCTATCCTTGGGAAGCATGGCGATCGCGAGCTTCCGCTCGGCCTCAGGCAGCTTCTCGCGGATCTCGCTGAGCTCCTCCTCGGCCATAGCCTTCATTTCGGGATCGCCGAGCATTTCTTCGAGTCCCGCAATCTCTTCGCGCATGGATTTCACCTGGGCAGCGGTCTTGGCGACGGGTTCCAGCTCGGCATAGTCGCGGCTGGCCTGCACAAAGGCTTCGCCCTCAAGCGTGCCCGAAGCCATGCGCGCTTCAAGCTCGGCAAAGCGATGCGTAATCTGGTCAAGGCGTTCAGCGGGTATTTGCATGTGGGACTTCTCTTATCGTCATTCCCGTGGTTGTGAAACACAGCCGAAGGCTGAACACGGGAATCCGGTTTGACACGAACGGTGGCTTCGTTCTGGATCCCCGCCTTCGCGGGGATGACGAATGGCTAGACGTAGGGCCTAAAGCTTTCCAAAACCAGGGGGTTGGGCTCTCCGGCACTTGTGAAGCTGTGACCCATGTCCTTTTGCAGTGACACGATTGCCGCCGCTCCACTCTTTGTGGCCTTGTCATAGCGCTTGCGTGGCGACCCATTGGCGAATATCTCAACCACGAGCCCATCCTCACGAGCCTGGCGAGCCGCACTGATCGCTTCGGCGATCCGGTCATTGTCTTCAACGACAAGCGCTACATCGGCAATGGGTTCACCCTTCTCCCCAACCAGCATCGCCAGCCGCTCGATCCCGGCTGCCCAGCCCACTGCAGGCGTCGGTGCGCCGCCGAGACTTTCCATCAGCCCGTCATAGCGCCCGCCGCCCAGGATCGTACTCTGGCTGCCAAGCTTGCCAGCCGCTTCGCTGCCTTCATCAGGAATGAACTCAAACGCCGTGTGACGATAATAGTCGAGACCGCGCACGAGGCTTTCCGCGCGTGTCCATTTGACTCCAGCCGCATCCAAGCCGCTGGTCAACGCCTCGAAAAACGCCTTCGCCTCGTCTGACAGGAAGGCATCGATCTTGGGCGCATCCGCCACGAACTTGCGGTCGCGCGGGTCCTTTGAATCGAGAATACGCAGCGGATTCTTCTCCAGACGTTCCTGCGAATCTTCGGAGAGCTCATCCTTCACCGCACGGAAATACTCGACCAACGCCGCGCGCCAGGCATCGCGGCTTTCCGCGTCGCCCAGCGTGTTGAGGTGCAGCGTCACGCCCTCAATGCCCAGCTCGCGAATGATCTGATCCGCCATCGCCAACAGCTCGACATCGGCCTGCGGTTCCGCCGCACCGATAATCTCTGCATCGATCTGGTGAAACTGGCGATAGCGCCCCTTTTGCGGACGCTCGTAACGGAACAGCGGGCCGTGGGTTGCGACTTTCAGCGGCGCGTGCTGCTGCCAGCCATTGGTGAGGTATGCGCGAGCGATCCCTGCAGTGAATTCAGGCCGCAGCGTGAGCGATTCTCCGCCGCGATCATCGAACGAATACATTTCCTTCGATACGACATCGGTCGTCTCGCCAATCGCGCGCCTGAAAACTTCGGTCTTTTCGAAGACCGGCATCTCGACGCGGCGAAAGAGATAGAGTTTGCGCACGCGCTCGAATGTTTCGACCACGAAAGCGAAAGCTTCGGCATCGGCGCCGAAAATATCCTGAGTGCCGCGAATGGCATTTGGCGTGTTCTTGCTCATGAGATGCGCGATTAGGACCAAGGAAGGCCTTTCGCAATGGCGCATGTATCGCTAAAGGCCGCGTCAAATAAAAACTAGCGCAGCTCCGTCGGGGGAGTGGGGCAGCGCTGTAAAGACGAGACCACAATGCGTATTGATATGATCCCCGCCGGCAAGAACCCGCCAGAAGAACTCAATGTCATCATCGAAGTCCCGACCGGCGGCGAACCGGTGAAGTACGAGTTCGACAAGGAATCGGGTGCGCTATTCGTTGATCGTATCCTACACACGCCGATGCGCTATCCGGCGAACTACGGCTTTATCCCGCATACGCTGTCGCCCGATGGCGATCCGCTGGATGCATTGGTGATCGCCCGCAGCCCGTTCATTCCAGGCTGTGTTGTGCGTTCGCGCCCGATCGGTGTCTTGAACCTTGAGGACGAGCATGGCGGCGATGAAAAGCTGATCTGCGTGCCTGTGGACACGACTTTCCCGTATTATTCGGATGTTGGCGAAACCAAAGACTTGCCCTCAATCATCTTCCAGCAGATCGAGCACTTCTTCACACATTACAAGGATCTGGAGGCAGAAAAGTGGGTGCGCGTTGGCAATTGGGGCGACGCTAACGAAGCCCGACAAGTAGTCGTGGAAGCGATTGAACGCGCGAAATCAGCTCAAGGCTGATTGCGGCAGGTTCTACATTATTGCGGCAATGCCCTTGAAGAGCATGGTCAGCACAAACGGCAAGCCGATCGCGAGCAACCAAAGCCCAATCAGATCGCGCTTGAACGCGCTTTCATAAGCCATATCCGATGCTTGCTCGTCGGTTAGGTTGCGCCAGCGCCGTTCAAACTTTCGACAGGCCGGTATGATTGCGCCAACGAGAACGACGAGAGCGAACAACGCCATCATCTTCATGCCCGTTTCTTTCATCGCACCCATCGTCGCGAAGATCTGCAGGCCGGTATAAACCAACAGTGCATAGGCGACATGATCGCTCATTTTCTTGCGCCAGTCGTGCGCGTATTCGCGTGCACCCGCAGGCGCTGCATTGTTATTCGAGAACGTGTCGCTCATCGAAAGGCTCTCCCCAAAGTTCCTCTCACGGCGCAGAGTATCACAGAGAGTCGCGCCCAAGGCAAGACTGCTAACCATGCAATGATATTTAGCCCCAAAGCTTTGCCATGCATAAATCTTGCCAATTTGGCGAAAACGGGGGTTTTCTGCAGATGCTGGGATGCTAAAGCTGTTGGTGATGGACGATATGGAAACTCTAGCCACAGACAGTCACGCCGATGCGGCGGGTGCAATTGAACGAGTCGATATGCCCAACGGCGGACTCGAAGTCATCTCC
This sequence comes from uncultured Altererythrobacter sp., assembly GCF_913057185.1. NCBI lineage: Bacteria > Pseudomonadati > Pseudomonadota > Alphaproteobacteria > Sphingomonadales > Erythrobacteraceae > Altererythrobacter > uncultured Altererythrobacter sp. The sequence continues at coordinate 732,486 of NZ_CAJXNK010000001.1, read as the reverse complement.
ATCGCGAAAAGCTATGACAAGCGCGCGGTCCTGACCGATATCTCGTTGCATGTCGCCAAGGGTGAAGTGCTGGGGCTGCTCGGACCAAACGGCGCAGGCAAAACCACCTGCTTCTATTCAATCATGGGTCTGGTCCGGCCTGACTCCGGCCGTATCCTGATGGACGGCGAAGATGTCACCAATCTGCCGATGTATCGCCGCGCAATCCTGGGCCTGGGGTATCTACCGCAGGAAACCAGCATTTTTCGCGGCATGACTGTGGAGCAGAACATCAATTGCGTGCTCGAAATGGTCGAGCCCGATGCGGATACCCGTGCCGCAGAGCTGGAGCGGCTGCTCGATGAATTCGGCCTGACGCGACTACGCGAAAGCCCGGCTATGGCGCTTTCGGGCGGCGAGCGGCGGAGGTGCGAGATTGCGCGAGCGCTAGCGGCCAAGCCCTCGATCATGCTGCTGGATGAACCGTTTGCAGGGATCGACCCGCTTTCGATCAACGACATTCGCGATCTTGTGAAAGATCTGAAAGAGCGCGGGATCGGCGTTTTGATCACGGACCACAATGTGCGCGAAACACTCGACATCGTGGACCGCGCCTGCATCATCTATGGCGGCCAGGTGCTTTTCGCGGGCTCTCCGCAAGATCTGGTCGCGGATGAGAATGTGCGTCGCCTGTATCTCGGTGAGGGCTTTACGCTGTAGCTCCGATGGCTTTGGGTCCTCGCCTAGACCTTAGGCAATCACAATCGCTGGTGATGACGCCGCAATTGCAGCAGGCGATCAAGCTCCTGGCCCTCTCCAACCTCGAAATCGAAGCTTTCATCGGAGAAGAGCTGGAAAACAACCCGCTCCTCAAAGCCGGAGAAGTGTCGAGCGAAGATGTTGGCGACCCTGAACCAGATGATATTCCGCGCGAAGAGGTCACATCGGATGTCCTGATTGCACAAGGGCAAGGCGAAGCCGAGGCGCCGACAGATCTTGATGCCAGCGCGCTTGATCGCGACTATGATACCGGAGATGCCGAATGGGGCGCGGCCCATGTGAGTGGGGGGCTCGAATCCGATCTGCCCAGCATTGAGGAGTGTAGCTCCGCCGATGTCAGCCTGGAAGAGCATCTACAGCTTCAGATCGGGGCTTACTACGATGACCCCAAGACCGAGTTCATCGCCCGTCACATCATCGGGTTGCTGGATGATGCTGGCTATTTGTCTTTCGAGTTGAGCGAAATCGCAGGCGATCTGGGCGTCACCATTCAGGAAACTGAACGGGCTCTTGCGCGTGTGCAGCAGCTGGAGCCGAGCGGCGTTGGCGCACGGTCATTAAGCGAATGCCTGGCAATCCAAGCACAAGAAGCAGACCGGTACGACCCCTGTATGCAGCGTTTGATCGACAATCTCGATCTGCTTGCGCGCGGCGAAATCCCGCGCCTCAGGCGGATGTGTGATGTCGACGATGAAGACTTTGCAGACATGCTGTCCGAACTGCGAAACTACGACCCCAAGCCCGGGCTTGCATATGGTTCGAGTGCAACAGAAGCTATCATTCCTGACGTTCTGGTCAGCTCCAAAGAAGGGGAAGGCTGGGACATCAGGCTTAATGAGGAGACTTTGCCGCGCTTGATCGTCAACCGTGCATATATGCTTGAGCTGCAGGGCGGCGGGACCAACAAGGAAGCCAGCCGCTGGCTCGACGAAAAGCTGGCGGATGCGAACTGGTTGATCAAGGCGCTGGACCAGCGCCAGAAAACGATCCTCAAGACTGCCGCAGAGATCGTGAAACGTCAGGAAGGTTTCTTTTTGCGGGGTGTGTCAGAGCTTAAGCCGCTTACGCTGAAGATGGTCGCCGACGAGATCGACATGCACGAAAGCACGGTTAGCCGTGTGACCAGCAACAAGTTCCTGAACTGTGAACGCGGAACGTTTGAACTGAAGTATTTCTTCACCAGCGGTGTGGGCTCCAGCGACGGCGAAGGCGCATCCTCCGAAGCGGTCAAGGCGCGTATCAAGGCATTGACCGATGCAGAAGATCCCAGAAAGATTTTAAGCGATGACACTCTGGTAACAATGCTTAAGGCCGAGGGCTTCGAACTCGCGCGCCGAACAGTTGCCAAATATCGCGAAGCCATGGGGATTGGCTCTTCCGTCCAGCGCAGAAGGCAGAAGAAGCTGGAAAACTTGTGATTTTCACATTCACCACCCTCTGTGACTCAAAAGACTCACTACTCGCGCGAAGTCGTTCGCTGAAGGGCTTTACGGGAAATTAACCTTTTTCGTTGAGACCTCGTGTGGTTAATTCACGGCAACCACTCTTTAGGAAGGGTTGCCACAAGTCTGGGGCAAAGGGGGAAACCACCCATGCGCGTGCTATTGATTGAGGACGAACCGACAACAGCAAAGGCTATTGAGCTGATGCTGACGACTGAAGGTTTTAATGTTTACTCGACTGATCTGGGCGAAGAAGGCTTGGATCTGGGCAAGCTGTATGATTACGATATCATTCTGCTCGACCTGAACCTGCCGGATATGCACGGCTATGACGTGCTGAAGAAGCTGCGCGTTGCCAAGGTGCAGACACCGGTTCTGATCCTTTCGGGTATCGCGGAAATGGACAGCAAGATCCACAGCTTCGGCTTCGGCGCTGACGATTACGTTACCAAGCCGTTCCATCGCGAAGAGCTGGTCGCTCGCATCCACGCTGTTGTGCGTCGTTCGAAGGGCCACAGCCAATCGATCATCCGCACTGGCAAGCTGGCAGTGAACCTCGATGCCAAGACCGTTGAAGTCGACGGCGCTCGCGTTCACCTGACAGGCAAGGAATATGCGATGCTTGAGCTGCTTTCGCTGCGCAAGGGCACTACGCTGACCAAGGAAATGTTCCTCAACCACCTGTATGGCGGAATGGACGAGCCGGAATTGAAGATCATCGACGTCTTCATCTGCAAGCTCCGCAAGAAGCTCAGCCTGGCAGGTGGCGGCGAGAACTATATCGAAACGGTATGGGGCCGCGGCTATGTGCTGCGTGACCCGGAAGAAGCTGCTGAAGCAGCCTAAGTTTCCAACAAGACGGAACTTGAGCGGCTCGCTGTCCCTGAGGGAGAGCGGGCCGTTTGCTATTCGGGTCTTAGTTAGTGAGCACGCGCTGGAAATCGGCGCCGCTCGGCTCCTGGAATATCTTCAGATCAAACTCTGGCAGGATCGCCAAGAGGTGATCGAAGATATCCGCCTGAATTCTTTCATACTCGCCCCAATTCGTAGTCGAGGTGAAGCAATAGATCTCGATCGGCAGCCCTTCCGGCCCTGGCGGTAATTGCCGAACAAGCAAAGTGAAGCCTTCATCATTGATCTCGGGATGGCTTTTCAAATAGCCGATAATGTAGGCGCGCAGAGTCCCGATATTGGTGATCCGACGCGCATTTACCGCGTCCTCGCCCGCCAATTCGCTTTCGTTCCAATCGGCGATCTCTTGCTTTTTCTTGTCCAGATAGTCGCGCAACACGCGGAAACGCTTAAGCGCGGCCACTTCGTCATCGTCCATGAAACGCACCGAATTCTGGTCGATGGTAAGCGCGCGCTTGATCCTGCGGCCCCCGGCATCGCTCATCCCGCGCCAATTGCGATAGGCATCAGAGACCAGCCTGTGCGTTGGTATAGTCGTGATGGTCTTGTCGAAGTTCTGCACCTTCACTGTGTGGAGCGAGATATCGATCACATCGCCATCAGCCTGCATGCTGGGCATTTCGATCCAGTCGCCCACGCGCAGCATGTCATTAGTCGTGAGTTGGACCGATGCAACGAGCGAGAGGATCGTGTCCTTGAACACTAACAACAGAACGGCAGTGACAGCCCCAAGGCCGGACAACAAAAGCAAAGGCGACTGATCGATCAGTACCGAGATCATGATGATCGCTGCGCCGCACAGGACAAGGATCTTTATGACCTGGATAAAGCCTTTGATCGGGCGATTCTTGGACCGTGGAAGCCGCTCGTAGAGCTCGTTTGCGTAAGCAAGAGCAAGAACGATCGCCATAGCGACAGACACCACAATCAGCGCCTGTGCGATATTCCTGACGCCATCGTAGATCTCGGCCGGCAAGTTGGGCACGTAGGCAATGCCGCGCGATATGATCAGCAATGGCGCCACTGTTGCGAGCCAGGCCGCCGCTTTGTCTATCGTTTTGGTTTTTCCGTCGAGATAGGGCTCGGCGATTCTGAGGATCACGTCTTTGAGAATATAATTGACGGTCAATGAAAGCAGCGCGAGCGCTACAAGACCAACCGCTGACTGCGCCCATGGGGCGAGCCCCGACAGATATGTAGTGATTTGTTCGAACACGCGCCGGATATAGGGACTTGCGAAGGCACCTCAACCCCTAGCCCAGCGCCCGGATCGCAAAGCCTGACTGGACAATTGGCTCGCGCTTCGCCAATCGGCTGCGCTGTGTCTGCATTCAAAGAAGGTGATCCGACGACGCTTAACCGGCTCTATGGAAGGAGTCAGGGCAAGCCGCTGCGCGCGCGCCAGCAAGGGTTGGTCGACAACCTGCTGCCGCAGATCGCAGTGCCAGCTGAAGGCCCTGTGACTAGCGAGATCCTGTTCGGACATGATCGGCCGCTACATTTCGAAATCGGATTTGGCGGCGGTGAACATCTGGCCTATCGCGCTGACCTGTTGCCTGATCACGGGTTTATCGGTGCAGAACCGTTTGTGAACGGTGTCGCGCAAGCATTGACCCATGTCGAAGAGCAAACACTTGCGAACGTGCGCTTGCATTGGGGCGATGCGCTGGACGTGCTGCAACGCATTCCGGACGGTGCGCTGACGATGATCTATCTGTTGCATCCAGACCCCTGGCCCAAGAACAAGCATGCCAAGCGCCGGATGATGAACGACGGCCCGGTGAAACTGTTTGCTGACAAACTGAAACCCGGCGGTGAATTCCGCTTCGGGACAGACCACGATGTCTATCTGCGTCACGCGCTGATGGTGATGCAGCGCCACACCGACAAATTCGAATGGCAGGTCAAAGGGCGTGACAGCTGGGAAAACCGCCCGTCGGGCTGGTGCGAGACCCGCTATGAACACAAGGCGCGTACAGTTTACGGGCACGAAGTTTGGTACTTCCGCTATCGTCGGCTGCCCTAGTTTGCGAACTGTCGTCGCAAAATCGCGCCCAAAGCCAAACGGGTAACAGGCTGTAAATTATTAGGAATTAACCCGAGAACCGGAAGGGCTGCGACATTGTTGTCCCGGCAGCCGGCAAATTCTTTGGAGTGCACGTTATGCCCAAGGTTGTCCGCTCGATCGGCAGCATATTTCTTCTGGTCGGTCTGCTTTTCGCCGGTGTCGGAGCGTGGAATTTTTGGCATTCATCCCAACTGTCAGCGAACGGCCAGCAAGCTCAAGGGCAGGTCGTGGAAATTGAGCGAAGGAGGAACAACGACGGGAAGTTCATCTACCGTCCCGTCGTCGAGTTTCGCGACAATAGCGGGGTTCGATACGAATTTGTCAGCAAGCACGGCAGCAATCCTGCCGCATTCTCTCGCGGCGAACGGGTCAAGGTTATCTATGACCCATGGGATCCATCTGATGCCATGATCGACAGCTTTTCCACCCGATTTCTGTTTCCATTGGTGATCGCGAGCTTTGGATCACTTTTTGCCGCGATTGGTGGCTGGCTAATCTATCTCCGCATCACGCATACGCGGATCATTGCCAGCCTGAAGCAGTTAGGGGTGCCGCTGCAAGCAAGCTTCCAACAATGCGAGCGCGACTACCGTACTAAAATAAACGGACGCAGCCCGTATCATGTGTTCGCACAAGCAACGCATCCTGCCACAGGTAAAATCACAAGCTTCAAGAGCCCGCCGATCTGGATCAACCTCACCTCAACTCTCGAGAATAAAGAAGTCCCAGTGCTGATCGATCCTTCGAACCCCAAACACTGTCACGTCGACCTGAGCCAGTCGGTCAGCGAAGACGAATTCGCATAGGCGCGGGTCGGTAGCAATCTCTATGCGGCTGGATGCTTTCGCACGATCCTGTCGCGGGATCTTGTGAAGTTGCCGGCTATTGGCTCAATCCACTACGCCAGCCGCAGCCAGCACCGCCAGCGTCAGCACATCCGGGGCGATTGCAGTCATCGGCGCGATCTGGACCGGTTTCTGCATGCCTACCAGCATCGGCCCGATCGTAGAGGCACCCGCCAGTTCACGCAGCAGCTTTGCAGAAAGGTTTGCCGACTGAAGGCCCGGCATCACCAACACATTGGCGGGCGCCGACAAACGGCTGAACGGATAAAGCTCCATGACCTTGGGATTGAGCGCGGCGTCTGGCGCCATCTCGCCTTCATATTCGAAGTTCGGCTTCTCTTCATCGAGAATTGAGACCGCGCCGCGAATGCTGTCGAGCCATTTGCCGGAGGGGTTGCCAAAGGTCGAATAGCTCAGGAATGCTACGCGTGGCTCATGCCCCAACCGTTGCGCCACTTTTGCGGTTTTCCTGGCGATATGGGCCAATTGTTCTGCACTCGGGCGTTCGTTGATCGTGGTATCAGCAAGGAATACGGTGTAATTCTTGCCGATCATCAGATGAATGCCGTAGGGGATCTCATCTGGCTTGGGATCAAGCACCAGGTTCACTTCGCGTGCCGTCTGAGCAAAGGTCCGCGTAAGACCCGAAATCATTGCATCGCCATGGCCCAGCGCTACGAGCAGTGCCGCGAACACATTGCGCTCCTGGTTTACCAAGCGTCCCACGTCACGTTCTGTATAGCCCCGGCGCATCAAGCGATCATAGAGATACTCGTTCATCGCCGGTACGTGCTCTGACGTTTTCGAGTTCTGGATTTCGAAACTGTCAATGTCGTCCACCGCCAGCTCTGCCAGCTTTTCTTTGACCTTTTCCGTGCGGCCAACCAGCACTGGCGTGCCATAACCGAAATCGCGGAACTGGATCGCGGCGCGCAGCACCACATCCTCTTCCGCTTCAGCGAAGACCACACGTTTCGGATTGGCTTTTGCGGTTTCATAGACCTGCGTCAGAACCGAGGTCGTGGGGTTGAGGCGCGCTTTGAGTGAATGACGGTAGGCGTCAAGATCCTCAATCGGCGCGAGTGCTACGCCTGAATCCATTGCCGCCTTGGCAACGGCCGAAGATACAACTTCCATCAAACGCGGATCGAATGGCGCGGGAATAATGTAGTCCTCGCCAAAAGCATGCGTTTCGCCATAGGCGGCAGCGACTTCCTCCGGCACAGTTTCACGCGCCAGCTGAGCAATGGCACGCGCCGCGGCAATCTTCATCTCATCATTGATCGTGGTCGCTTGCACATCGAGCGCGCCGCGGAAGATGAACGGGAATCCCAGCACATTGTTGACCTGGTTCGGGAAATCCGATCGGCCAGTGGCAATGATCGCATCAGGACGGACAGCCTTCGCCTCATCCGGCATGATCTCTGGCGTCGGGTTGGCCATGGCAAAGATGATTGGCCTGTCCGCCATCTTCTTCACCCATTCCGGCTTCAAAGCACCCGCCGCGGAAAGTCCAAGGAAGATGTCCGCTCCGCCCAGAGCTTCTTCCAGGCTGCGCGCTTCGGTTTCCACCGCATGCGCACTTTTCCATTGGTCGACATTTTCGCGCCCGGGATAAATCGGTCCGGCACGGTCACACACGATGACATTTTCGTGACGGATTCCCAGAGATTTTGCGAGCGATGTGCACGCCAGTGCCGAGGCTCCCGCCCCGTTCACAACCATCTTCACATCTTTCAGTTCGCGACCGGTCAGATGGCACGCATTGATAAGGCCGGCGGCTGAGATGATCGCCGTTCCGTGCTGGTCATCATGCATGACGGGAATATTCATCCGTTCCCGCAAGGCTTGCTCGATAATGAAGCATTCGGGCGCGGCAATATCTTCCAGGTTGATGCCGCCAAAGCTTGGCTCCATCAGAGCCACCGCTTCGATGAATTTCTGCGGATCTTCGGTGTCGAGTTCGATGTCGATAGAATCGACGTCGGCAAAGCGTTTGAACAACACCGCCTTGCCTTCCATCACCGGCTTGGAGGCGAGCGCGCCCAGATTGCCGAGACCAAGGATCGCCGTGCCGTTTGAAATTACCGCCACAAGGTTCGAACGCGCAGTGTATTTGGCCGCCAGCCGGGGGTCTGCAGCAATCGCTTCCACTGGTGCTGCCACACCGGGTGAATAGGCCAGGCTGAGATCGCGCTGCGTCGCCATCGGCTTGGACGCGATGATTTCGATTTTCCCCGGACGAATTGTCTCGTGATAGAACAGCGCTTCGCGGGTCGTAAAACTCAGTTTTTCTTTATCGGCCAAGGCCAACCTCCGTATCTGCCGCGTCCTGTAAACCAGCCAGATCAAGAGCGATAGGGGAAAGCTGCGTATCACCCGTATCGAATCGGATGGCTCCGCGTTAGGCCATGGCAATGGCCGCAACCAGAACCACTTCTCCCGGATCGGGCAAGGTTACTCCCATGATGGAGCAATATCTTGCACTAAAACGCGAAGCAGGTGGATCTCTGCTATTCTACCGCATGGGGGATTTCTTCGAGCTGTTCTTCGAAGATGCAAAGGTTGCCGCAGAAGTGCTTGATATCGCGCTCACCAGCCGGGGTGAACATGGCGGCGATCCTATCCCGATGTGCGGCGTGCCTGTGCATTCTGCAGAAGGATATCTTGCGCGGTTGATCAAGGCCGGGTGCCGCGTCGCGATAGCAGAACAAGTAGAAACGCCTGAAGAATCGAAGGCACGCGCCAAGGCCGAAGGCAGGCCTGTCAGCAAAGCTTTGGTGAAGCGCGACATCGTACGGTTTGTGACGGCAGGGACGCTGACCGAAGAGGCTTTGCTTGAGCCGCGGCGGGCTAACCTGCTGGTCGCTTTGGCAGATGTGCGCGGCACCATTGGCATTGCAAGCTGCGACATTTCGACCGGGCAAATGGTGCTGGATGAGTGCCCGCTCGAAGCCCTGGATGCAGCGCTGGCAAGACTAACCTTCAGCGAATGTGTTGTGCCTGAGGGCACCGAATTCAGTCCGAATGATGCCATCCCGCGCGCAAAATCCGAATTCGAAAGTGAGAACGGCAAAGCGAGCCTCCAGCGGGTACACGCGGTTGCGACGCTTGATGGCTTCGGTGATTTTTCTCGCGCCATGCTGGCAGCTGCAGGCGGACTGATTGAATATCTCGAACATGTCGGGCGCGGCACGCTGCCCCTGCTATTGCCCCCGCAAAAGCGCGATGCGGGACAGACCATGGCCATGGACGAAGCCACGCGTTCAAGCCTCGAGATACTCTCCAGCCAATCCGGGCAGCGCGAGGGAAGCTTGATTGGCGCGATAGATCGCTGTGTGACTGGAGCCGGAGCGCGATTGCTAGCTGAAGATCTGGCAGCGCCATTGCTTGATCGCGGTGCCATCGAAGCGCGTCTGGCACTGGTGCAGTGGCTCCATATTGATCCGCTCAATCGAGCAGAACTTCGCGAGATGATGCGTAATCTGCCAGACCTGGGGCGTGCGCTGGGCCGGATAGTCGCAGGTCGCGGCAGCCCGCGTGATATGGGACAGATCCGTAACGGGCTAAACGATGCACGGCGCATTGAACTGTTTCTGGGAAGCCAGCCAGATGTTCCAAAGCTGCTGGCAAACCTGCTGCCGCAATTGCGCGGCCACGGCGCGCTGGTGGATTTGCTGACCCGCGCGCTCGTGCATTCTCCGCCAACCGAACGCAGCAATGGCGGCTTCATCGCAGAAGGCTATGACGCATCCCTCGATGAATTGCGTGCGGTATCAGGTAATGCACGCAAGGCCATCGCGGCGATGGAAGCGCGCTATCGTGATGACACTGGCATTTCATCGCTCAAGATCAAGCACAACGGTGTGCTAGGCTATTTCATCGAAGTGCCAGCCAAGCACGGCGACGCTTTGATGGCGCCAGACAGCGGCTTTACACATCGCCAGACCATGGCCGGTGCCGTCCGTTTCAATTCAGTCGACCTGCACGAAGAGGCGAGCCGCATTGCCGAGGCTGGTGGCCATTCTTTGGCCGCTGAAGAGGCACATTTCGAAGATTTGGTCGGCGAAGTGAACGCGGCGCGAGAAGCGATCGCTCAAACCGCCGCAGCCCTTGCGCGGATCGATGTGAGCGCAAGCCAGGCTGAACGCGCAGCCGAAGGCGGTTGGTGCAAGCCCGACATCGAAGAGGATCCGGTGCTTGATATCAAAGGCGGGCGACACCCGGTAGTGGAGGCCGCGCTCTCCAAGGCAGGTGATCGCTTTGTTGCCAATGATTGCGCGCTGGCGCCGAGTGACCGGTTGTGGCTGATCGGCGGCCCCAACATGGGCGGTAAATCGACGTTCCTGCGGCAGAACGCACTGATCGTGCTACTCGCGCAGGCGGGTGGATTTGTGCCAGCCAACGCGGCAAGAATTGGCTTGGTGGATCGATTGTTCAGCCGTGTCGGTGCGTCGGATAATCTTGCGCGCGGTCGCTCAACCTTCATGGTCGAAATGGTCGAGACTGCGGCTATATTGAGCCAAGCATCGGATCGCAGCTTCGTTATTCTGGACGAGGTCGGGCGCGGAACCTCTACCTATGATGGCCTTGCACTGGCGTGGGCGGTGGTTGAAGCGGTCCACACAAATATCAAATGCCGCTGTCTGTTCGCGACACACTATCATGAGCTGGCAAGGCTGGCGGAACGATGTGAAGCACTCTCGCTGCATCATGTCCGCGCGCGCGAATACAAGGGCGACCTTGTTCTGCTGCATGAGTTGTCCGAAGGTCCGGCCGACCGCAGCTACGGCCTGGCTGTCGCGCGGCTTGCCGGGGTGCCTGACCAAGTCGTCAGCCGCGCAAAGCAAGTGCTCAAGCAGTTGGAGAAAAACCGGACGGAAACGGGCGGTTCGGCGGCTGGATTAGGCGAGTTGCCTCTTTTCGCCGCGCTGGAAGAGAGTGAGCCGGAACATCAGGAAACGCTCGTAGACCGGTTGGCAGAGATCGACATCGACTCGCTTTCCCCTCGTGAAGCTCTTGATATTCTGTATGAATTATCATCCGAAGCCAGGGCTACGAAAAGTTAACGCCCAATCGGCTATGTCTTCGTATTATGTCGAAGAGCATTTTTCAAAGTCCGAAAAAGGCGTTGATGATGGTTGGCGCGACCATGTTTGGTACCGTGATCCTGGTCGGTTCTGAAGACCGGGAGGGCGCATTGGTGCATGCGGCGGCGAGCGTCGAGAACAACGCGGCCAAGGCATCGGCGCGACAGGAGTTCAATGCAAACCCTCAGCCCATGCGGCAAGTGCAACGGTCCAGCGAAGTCATTGAAATTGATGGCTGGGCAGAGGATACCGACTTGATTGACGACACATCCGGTTTTGATCCGACCCCGGACGAATTTGATCCGGCTGATGGCGACGAATATTATCTGGAAGATGAATTTTAGCTAGCGCGTCGGAACAGGCGCCTCGCCTGTGTAGTCGTAGAAACCGCGGCCCGTCTTGCGGCCCAGCCAGCCCGCCTCGACATATTTCACCAGTAAGGGAGCCGGGCGATATTTGCTGTCACCGGTCGTTTCGTAGAGCACCTTGATAATCTCGAAGCAGGTATCCAGCCCGACAAAATCAGCGAGCTCCAGCGGCCCCATCGGGTGATTCAGGCCCAAGCGACACCCTTTGTCGATATCGGCAATGCTTGCAGTTGACTGGCCCAGAACAAACACCGCTTCGTTAATCATAGGCAGCAGGATGCGGTTCACAACAAATCCTGGTTCATCCTGACTGAGGACGACTTGCTTGCCCAGCCCTTCTGCAAAGGCGGAGATTGTCGCAGTGGTTTCCGCTGCCGTTGCCAGGCCCGGAATGACTTCGATTAGGCCCATCACCGGCACCGGATTGAAGAAGTGCAACCCGATAAAACGAGCTGGGTCGGGCAAGAAGTTCGCCATACGGGTAATTGGAATCGAACTGGTGTTGCTGGCCATGATCGCTTGCGGATCAAGAACGACACCGGCAGATTCGAAGATAGCTTTCTTGATTTCTTCGCGCTCAGTCGCGGCTTCAATGATCAAACCGGCATCAGCCATTGGTGCATAATCGGCAATAGGCGTGATCCGGGCGAGAGTGGCTTCTGCCTGGTCGATCTCGACCTTGCCGCGCCCAACCAGCTTGCCCAGCGCCTTCTCGATTGTCGCTTTGCCCGCTTCTGCCCGTGCGAGATCAACATCGGCCAGCATGACTTGCATCCCGTGCTGAGCCACGGTCTGGGCAATCCCGGTGCCCATTTGGCCTGCGCCGATTACGCCAACTGTCCGCATGATGATCAATCCCTTCGCAACTGCAGCATTTGCTATGCGAAGGCTGTTAGCGGCGGTTTTCCGGCTTGGCTAGCGCCGAGATGTCAGCGGACAAATTCTAACGGTTCGCGCCTGGCACCCATTTCACGTCATCCGCGCCATTGGCATTCAACACGCGCGCCAACACGAAAAGATAGTCTGACAGCCGGTTGATGTAGGCGACGGCCGCCGGGTTTATCGGTTCCTCAGCCGCCAAGGCGGTCACAGCACGCTCTCCGGCGCGAACCGAAGCCCGTGCCACATGCGTGCGCGCAGCCGCTTCGCTTCCGCCCGGCAAGACAAAGCTCGACAGCGGTTCCAGAGATTCATTCAATCTGTCAATTGCCTGCTCGATCCAATCGACCTGTTCCTGCGTTACGCGCAGGACCATTTCCGATGGCGCAAAATCCGCATCAGGAGCCGGCGTGGCAAGGTCGGCACCCAGATCGAACATGTCATTCTGGATCCGGAACAAAGCATCAGCATGCGCGCCTGATTCTAGAGAGGCAGCAGCCAAGCCGATCGCGCTATTCGCCTCGTCCACTTTGCCGATCGCTTCGATCCGCGAGGAAGCTTTGGCAACGCGTGACCCATCGACCAGGCCGGTCGTGCCATCATCGCCAGTTCGTGTGTATATCTTGTTGAGCTTGACCATGCGGATCGCTGAACTTTGTCGCTATTGCGAAACGGCTAGCAGAATGGCGACCAATGCCACAGCAAGCGCTTGATATTTTATACGCGCGAACATCGCCTTGTTCTGCATCAACTGCATTTCCTTGACGGTTTCGCCTTCGCCCGATTCCAGATCAATCTTGGTCGTCTTGAGAAACGCCACAACGCCGCGAACCAGCGAGAACACCACCAATGCCATCAATATGACAAGCGCAATAATCAGAATAACGTGCATATCACCTACCTACTACTCAGACAGCGAAATGCCAGCAGGAAGGTTCCCGCAAAGAAGATTATCTGCGAGTTGACGCCCATCTACTCCGGCACCGCGCAGGTCCGCGAGAGAGCGGCTGTCGCGGCGTTTCGCAAGTTTCTCTCCAGTGTCATCAAGCAACAGCTGGTGGTGATGCCAAATGGGCACGGGCAACTGTAGCAGTTCTTGCAGTACGCGGTGGATATGCGTGGAAGTGAACAGATCCGCGCCGCGCGTGACCAGCGTCACACTATCTGCCGCATCGTCCAGCGTCGCGGCCAGATGATAGCTTGCCGGGCCTTCCTTGCGCACCAGCACCACATCGCCAAATGGGCGCGGGTCAGCCACTGCGATACCAGCGATCTCGTCTTCCCAGACAATCTCTCCAACGCGCGCCATCGCCTCTTCGACATCGAGCCGCAACACCGTTTGCTTACCTTCATCTACGCGCTTGCCCTTGCAAGTTCCGGGATACACCAAGCCCTCTGGCCCAATGCGCGGCTGCAAAGCGGCAATCTCTGACCGGGTGCAGGCGCAGGGATAGAGCAGGCCCGCATCCTGCAATTGCTTTGCAGCTACTTGATAGCTGTCCAGCCGCGTCGATTGCGCCGGGACTTCTTCCCACTCCAGCCCCAACCATTCCAGATCACGGCGAAATTCGTCGGCCAGCTCGGGCTTGCTTCGCACGCCGTCGATATCCTCGATGCGCAGAAGAAACCGGCCGCCTCTTTCCTTCGCCAGATCATGCGCAATAATCGCGGACCATGCATGGCCCAGATGCAGCATGCCATTAGGGCTTGGAGCGAATCTGGTGACGACCATTGTTGACTCAAATTCCCTGCCTGCCCGCGTGTGCGTCAAATCATGCTTGTGGAAAGCGCATTTGTCACGGGGTTGACGCTTTTGTCAGCAAATGATTCTTTGCAATCAATCAGGGAGGCACGCAAACCGTGTTCAAAACCGAACTGATCGAAACTGCGGCTCACTTCCGACGGGCGGAGGAGGATCCGACACGCAATCTGTCGGCATGCCCCGCGCTGGTGCTGAATGCGGACTACACCCCGCTATCCTATTACCCGCTTAGCCTGTGGCCCTGGCAAACCGCGATCAAAGCAGTGTTCCTTGACCGGGTAGACATTGTCGCCAGCTATGAACGCGAAGTGCACTCGCCCTCGCTCGACATGAAGATTCCAAGCGTTATCGCCCTGCGACAATATGTCAGGCAAAACGAATTCCCCGCCTTCACACGTTTTAACGTGTTTCTGCGTGACAGCTTTGAATGCCAATATTGTGGCAGCGGCGACAATCTGACCTTTGACCATGTGATCCCGCGCCGCTTGGGCGGGAAGACCACTTGGGAAAACATCAGCAGCGCCTGCGCGCCGTGCAATTTGAAGAAGGGCGGGCGAACACCGCAACAGGCGCATATGCATCTGCGCGAGCGGCCGATCCGCCCGACCAGCTGGCAATTGCAGCAGCGCGGACGGCTATTCCCGCCCAACCATTTGCATGAGACCTGGCGCGATTACCTCTATTGGGACATCGAACTGGAAGAGTGATTGGTGGCGCCTGCCAATCAGTCAGTTGCGGACATCGCCAAACACCCCAGCAGTACAAGATGCGAACGGCAATCGCTGCGATCAGCAATGCGAGCGATAGGGTGCAGGCGATGGTGCGCACATGGTTCCAAACGGTCCATTTCGCGAGATAAACAGCTCACATCTCGCTGCCACCAGATCCATTTGCATCGGTCGATTCCAGGCGATTGTTCAGCGGAACATTCCCGACCACCGTAACAACGAACATGCCCAGGAAGTATAGGCCGCTTCCCGCAAGCGCCCACTGCGCGCCAGGCAAGGATGGCTCAAACAGCATCAGTACCACAAGGGCCGCTGCGGCGAGCGAGCTGCCAAAGAAGATCGGCAAGAATACCGATTTGAGGATGATCCGATTGATCGACTGCATGGCAAGCATCCCCGCCGGGGCCTCGATCGCATCACAAATGCCGAGAAGGTAAAGTAAACACCCGCCATGATACCCACCGAAATGGCGGTGAACCATAGCAGCCCATCGATGACGATTTCCATGCGATCCTCCCTAGAACTGCGGTCTGTGATTGATATCTACCAATAAGACGCGCGTAGCGCCAATCTCGTACAGTTGGCATGCATCTTTTCCGCCTCGAGATCGAATACTCAAGTCACCGCCGCTCTTTGATTGAATTCGTCGCGTTGCCATTCGCCGGTTTGCAGCACCTCGGCCAGATGACGCACGGCCTCGGCCATATCCTCGAACCGCAAGTATGCCGGCGCAAAGCCCAACCGCAAAATATCCGGATCACGGAAATCGCCGATCACGCCGCGGGCGATCAGTGCCTGACAAATGGCGTAGGCATTCTCATGCCGGAAACTGAGCTGGCTGCCACGCCTAATGCTGTCTGATGGGCTAACCAGCTCAAGCGCGATATCGCGGTCTGACAAGCATTCGAGAAAGAATTCGGACAGCGCCTGAGACTTGGCATAAAGCCGATCAACGCCAATCTCCGCGATCAGATCGACGCCCACTTCCAGCGCGGACATGGAGAGAACTTGCGGCGTGCCGCAAAGCAATCGGTCGACACCGGGCGCAGGAATGTAAGCATCGTCAAATGCAAAGGGCCGCGCATGCCCCATCCAGCCGGACAAAGGCTGGCTCAGCGTTTCATGGTGCCGCCCAGCAACGAAAGCATAGGCGGGCGCGCCGGGCCCCCCGCACAGATATTTGTACCCGCAGCCAACCGCGAAATCCGCGCCGACAGCATTAAGATCGACCGGCATCGCGCCGCCTGTGTGCGACAGATCCCAAAGCACCAGCGCGCCAGCTTCGTGCGCGGCATTGGTCAGCGCCGCCATGTCATGCATTGCGCCGCTCTTGTAGTGAACATGAGTCAGCAAAAGCAGCGCTACATCATCGTCAAATGCGTCAGCGATCTGCTCGCGCGCGGCCAGCCGTTGCTCGGCCAATCCCTGCTCCTGCAAACCCTGGATCATGTAGAGGTCAGTCGGGAAATTGCCCAGTTCGGACAGGATAACCTTGCGGCCGGGACGCATTGTGAGCGCCGCGCTGATGAGCTTGAACAGGTTTGCGGAGACGCTGTCCGCTACGATCACTTCGCTCGCGCGCGCGCCGATCATCGGGGCGATCTTTGCCCCGATCCGCTGCGGCAGATTTATCCAGCCCACCCCAAGATCAGAGGCGTTCCAGCTTCGGATCAGGCCTTCGCCCCATTCACCCGTTACGACCTGATGAACCCGCTCAACGGCCGCCTTCGGGAGCGCCCCAAGCGAGTTGCCATCAAGGTAGATCACCCCATCTGGCAGCGTGAAGCGATCACGGAAACCGTCAAGCGGGTCGGCACCATCTAGCTCACGCGCCCTATCCAGCATCTGCCAGCTCCCTTAATATCGCCCGCACCGGCGACGCATCGCCGCCCGCGATGGGCAGAGGCAGTGCGATCAGCTCGTAACGCCCGGCCGGCACGCTATCGAGCACCAAACCTTCAAGGATGCGCATATCCGCTGTGAGCACAGCCTTGTGCGCATCCATTGTCTTGGAGTTCTGCGGATCAATCGAAGGGCTGTCGATCCCGACCAATCTGACGCCGCGCGATGCGAGCTCGGTTACTGTCTCTGCCGCGATCGCGGTAAAATCCTCGCGCCATGCATCATGCGGGAATGCGTCATAGGTCCGAAACAAGATGCGCTGCGCTTCGCCCAAGTCAGGCAAAATCTCAGGCTGGATCGCGGCCCCGCAATCGCGCGCATCGACCACCAGGCACTCACCCAGATACGCGTCCAGATCGACCGATGCGATATCCGGTGACGCGGCATCATAGTGCAGCGGCGCGTCTGCGTGCGCGCCGGTATGGGTCGACATGGTAAGAGCGGATACATTGACCGGCGAACCATCCCCGATCTGCCAGGTGTCAACTTGCCCGAACGCGGTATCGCCGGGCCAAACCGGCACATCGGCGTGCAGCTTTTGGGAAATGTCCCAGATGCGTTGACGTTTTCTGGGCGACATCAGATCGCGGTCCGCACGCTAAGCAGTTCCGGGAAGAATGCCTGCTTCAGGACGCCTGCCAGATAGGGCACGCCGGGTGTGCCGCCGGTCCCCTTCTTGAAGCCGATAATGCGCTCAAGATCGAGATAGCCGGTGTAAGTTACGTCGCTTTTCGCCATGGCGAACGCTTTAACCCGCAACAGTCACAATGGAAACTATCCCTCTATAATCCGCGCCTCGGGATGATGCTTGTCCAGATGCTTCTTGATGATGCGAAGGTTGCGCGCTGCCCAGACAATGTAGGCACCCAACGCTGTCGTCACGATATCGCCCAGCACGGGTATGAGGCCTATGATTGAATCCAGACCAATCGGAAAGTTGGTACCCGGGACTTTGAAACTGCGCTCGAGGAGCATCTCCATTGCTTCCACACGCTGGCTGATCGATTGAACGTCAGTTCCGGTTGGCAGCGATATACCAACGATTTGCGGTTCGTCCGGATTGTTCAAATGCGTCTCCTTCCTCGCTTATGTGGGAGGTTGTGAAAGCGGGAACGAGGGGTGCAGCCCCCAACGGTTCTCTTCGAAACCCGTTATGTTGCCGCGAACAAGTGACCAACGTACGGGCGCGCCCAGCGGGATAAAAACTTCTGATCCAATAAGCTGCATGTGTGCGGCGGCGAGCAGTTGCGCCTTCACAGCTGCATCTCTTTCTACAATTGATTGCTCGACCAGATCATCCACCTCTTCAGAACAGAGGCCCAGTTCAAGGCGGCAATGAAACTGGTTCAAGAACCATCGCGGCGAGTAGAATCTTGCCAGCCGATCGTGCAATTCCAATTCTGCACCTTCGCCCATGCCCGTTCGGACTGCGGTGATACCGATTTGCCCTAGACCGTTGCTCAGCTGTTCGAACAATGTATCGCTGCCCGGCCCTTCTGGTAGGCCGATACGAAGCACAAGCTCTTCCCCTTGTGCCCCTTCCCAAGCGGCAACCCGTCGGCTCGCTATCTCTCGCCTTTGTTGCAGCGAAAGATTGGCCCAACGGTCGCCAAGAGCAGCCACACCCACTGCCAGCTCTTGCGGAATGATCCAACTGGTCGATTGCCAGCCGCCGACATTGAACGGCTGCAACAGGCCTCCACGATCAATCGCCAGACTCAGGGCCTGCCTGCGCGCCGGATCTGCCAGGAACCCGCTATCGCTCCGAACGATCAGGCCGAACAGACCAAGCGCGGCATCAAGCCTGATTGTACCACGCGTCAACGGGCCGGTATCCGCGAGTGGCAAATCCGCCAGTGTACCGTTCAGGACAAGATCAATCTCGCCATCAGAGAATGCATCCACCGCTTCTCTCGCTGACATGACGGAGACCGCCACTGGTCGCGTACGGGATTGCCATTCCTCGCGTGCCGGAAAGCCGCGTGCTTCGGGTGGGATGGGTTCGAGCACAACCGGCAAGGGGTCAGTCTGGTCAGATCGAACCATAGGTCCGGAGCCGCCGCCTTCTAGAACAATACCCATCTCCGGTTGAGCAAGCAGGCGAAGAAAATCGGGCATCGGACTCGTCAAAGTGATTTCGATGACACGCCCGGTCATATCGCGGATCTCGTCGACTTTCGACAGGTCCAGCCCCAATGACGTGCCGCGCAAATCGCGCATGTTTCGTCGAAGCGCGGTGCGGATATCGTCAGCGGTCATCTCGGCACCGTTTGGCCAATCGGAATTGCGCAGGCGAAAGATATAGCTCAGGCCATCGTCGGTCACGATCCAGCGCTCGGCCAATGCCGGGACCACATTGCCGGCTTCGTCGATGGTCACGAGGCCTTCGGCCGTTGCGGCGCGATAGTGCTGGCCAGCCGGTGACAAGCGCATCCCGCTTGAGATCAAGCTGTCAGCGTCTCCGATGATGGCAACATTGACCGGCCCCTCCGGTGTCGAAGGGCCACACGATACCATTGTCATGGCCGAGAGAAGAGCAAGCGCAATCCGCATAAGCGGTTGAGCTAGCAGGTCAGGCAATCGAGGTCAGGAGAAAATTGAGTTTGCGCGAATAAATCGATTTGGTGCTCGGAAATCAAGCAAGGGTCGGATCAACCTCATTATCAAAAGCGACGCCAAAGCGTGGCTCCTGCACCCAGACCACCGTTCCGGCCACGTCGCCTTGTTCGGGCAGACTGATCGTCAATCTGGTCCCGGATCGGAGGGGGAACGGGCCTTCACCCATCATGCCATTGCGCGAAAGATTCCGGACCTTTATCGGATGCGGCATCGGCTCGCGGCCTACGCGCAATTGCGCGTGCTGGACTGTGTCCACGCGCGTTTCTGCTCTGCGTTGCGTTAGTTCGGCCATGCTTCACCCGTTAGTCCACACCGATTCTACGGCGGCGAAGGGCAAAAAATAGGCCAGTACGGCTAACGAAAAGTTAAAGCGGGTATTTCGGCCCAAGCTTAGTCGTCGCGGGATATCTTCTCGCGGCGTTCGTGCGCTTCTTGTGCTTCGACAGTCATGGTCGCAACTGGCCGTGCGATAAGACGTTTCAGGCCGATTGGTTCGCCGCTCACTTCGCAATAGCCATACTCACCTTCATCAATCCGGCGAAGCGCCGCATTGATCTTGCCGGTGAGTTTACGCTGGCGATCGCGCGTGCGCAGCTCAATGCCCCAATCAGTTTCACTGGATGCGCGGTCGTTCAGATCCGGTTCGCGGATTGGGCCATCCTGCAGCGATTGCAGAGTCTGACCGGCAGCGTCGTGAATCGAGCGCTTCCATTCGAGCAACAACATGCGGAAATAGTTCCGCTGCTTCTCGTTCATGTAGGGTTCGTCCTCGCTCGGAACATAATCCGGGCCAATCACACGCTTGGCTTTTTCGAGAACATCGATTTCTTCAGACGCCGCAGTGGCCATGTATTCCTCTCAACCCAGTCATTTTCCGCCCAGCCGTTCCTATCCTGCTGTCCCGCTTTGCGGTGACAAAGAATGACATTTGTAAGCGGGCCTATAGGCTCGTGAAGTTTGCCGCACAAGGCGTTTCGCAGACTGTTGAAATAATGCTTTTGAATGAATGAATTGTGACCGGTTTCCGAGGGGATTGCCGATTATGGTGAATAAAGTTTGCCGTCGCGTTAACCATTTAATGAAACTGTTCTGGCGAATTCAGTGATGCCAAAAGAGGAAATGCCCGCTCAGGCAAACTGGGGGACCGAATAATGGAACTGAAAGTAATTGATGGAGTAGAAGCCAAGCCAGTCATTTCTCGTGAAGGCGAGATGATGATTGCGAAGTGTCTGGCTCGTGAATGGTTGCCTGCAGAGCGCCGGAAAGCAGCTTAAGTTCTTTTGAAGGGCGTCCGCTGATCCAGAAACATCTGGTCGGTTGCAACGCCCCTTCGCTCGCGCTCTAGAAAGTCTGCGACGGCGGCGCGAAAGCCAGGATCGGCGATCCAGTGGGCGGACCATGTCTGGACGGGTTCATATCCGCGAGACAGTTTGTGGCCGCCTTGCGCGCCAGCCTCAACCCGCTTGAGACCACGCTCGATTGCGATATCGATCGCTTGATAATAGCACATTTCGAAATGCAGGAAGCGCTTCTCCTGAGTGCACCCCCAATAGCGCCCGTACAGCGTATCCTGCCCGATGAAATGCAGCGCGCCCGCGATTGGCGTATCGTCCTGATAGGCCAGGCCCAGCACCATCCGATCGGCCATACGCTCGCTCAGCAGATTAAACGCTTCGCGCGTGAGGTATGGCGTGCCCCATTTGCGCGCGCCGGTATCCTGATAGAAAATCCAGAATATGTCCCAATGTTGCGGCTTGATGTCATCGCCTGTCAGAGTGACAATCTTCAAGCCCTCTTGTGCACCTTTGCGTTCCTTTCTGAGCGCTCTGCGTTTGCGTGAAGCAAGTTGCTCCAAGAACTCTTCGAAACTGGCGTATTCGCGGTTTTTCCAATGGAACTGAAGGTCGCTACGCAGCAGCCAGTCAGCATCTTCGAAGTACTGCAATTGCTCAGGCTCGATGAATGTCGCGTGGGCCGAAGATAGCTGGCTTTGCAAGCAAACGGCTTCTGCTGCCCGTAAGAGATGCGGGGCCAAGCTTGCGTCCTTCATCAACAAACGCGGCCCTGTTGCTGGGGTGAATGGTGCGGCGATCTGAAGCTTGGGATAATAGCGTCCACCGGCACGCTCCAAAGCGTCGGCCCAGCTGTGGTCGAACACATATTCGCCCTGACTGTGGCCCTTGGCATAGCTTGGCAGTGCACCCAACAAATCACCGGCGCCGTCCGTAATGATGACCGGCGCTGGCTCCCAGCCAGTCCCCTCGCCTACACTGCCTGAATCCTCCAACGCAGTCAGAAACTCGTGACTGACAAACGGGTTGCGATCCCCGCCCAGCGCATTCCATTGATCCGCGGAAACATGTCCAACGGACGGAACCATTCGCACAGTCAGTTCGCGATTACTCACGCCAAACCTGCCCCTTCGCTGATCAAGGCATCCGCTCGGCTCAGCGCGCGCCGACGCGTCTCAGGTGAATTGACGGTCCAGGTTAGCACTGGCAGGCCTTTTTTCCGCAACCGCTCGACCCAGTGGCTGGGCAAGGCAGCAATGTGGTAGGCAATGAAGTCTGGCAGCGCGATCCAATAAGCCATTCTCCGTTGCCACGCCGATTGCGTGTATCCGTGCTCATCTTCACGCATCACAAGTCCAACGCATGTAAGCGGTGAATGCTTGCGGAACCAACGGGCGACGCGTGGATCAAAACTCATGATGGCATGCTCGCCGGAGTAGCTCGCCAACGCGGCCACGACCGCCTCGCAAGATTTCTCTATGTCGTAGCCCGTCTTCGATTTGATCTCGATCAGCATCGGGGCACGACCTGCGACCAGTGCGAGCAGATCGGCCAGCGTTGCGATATGCTCGTCACTTTCGCGATAGCTGATCGCTTCAAGCTCATCCGACCTGCGCGCTTCAGTTTGCCCCTCCGCTTCGGTCAAGCGATCCAACGTCCAATCATGGAACACCATCGCCGTTCCATCTGCGCTGCGTTGGATATCGCATTCGATGCCGAACCCCGCGTCAATCGCGAGCCACGCACCCATCAGCGAGTTTTCTGGCACGCCGTTCCCGTGCAGGCCGCGATGGGCATATTCCCACCGCGTCAACCAGTCAGGTACAGCGCGCCGCCTCATTCAGCGCCTTTAATCAGCAAGCGCGATGATCGCATCGACTTCGACGGCGGCACCCAGAGGCAGTGCAGGAACGCCAACAGCCGCGCGCGCGTGCTTTCCGATTTCCCCGAATACGTCCAGCATCAGATCAGAGGCGCCATTGATAACCTTTGGCTGGTCGGTGAACTCTGCAGTTGAGCTTACAAATCCGCCCAATTTCACCACACGCTCAACCTTTTCAAGCACCCCAGCGGCCTTCAATTGTGCCAGGATCATGAGCCCGCAAGCACGCGCTGCTGCCGTGCCTGCCTCTACCGAGATGTCCTCGCCAAGCCGCCCGGTCACCAGCTCTCCATCGATAAATGGTAGCTGGCCAGAGACATGCGCAAATCCGCCTTGCACCACGACAGGTACATAGCTTGCTACCGGCGCTGCCGCTTCTGGCAGAACAATTCCCAATTCCTGCAAACGCGCTTCGATACTCATCGCGGGTCCCTTTCCAATTCTTCCAATAGCCAGGGCAAGGCCTCGTCCCAGCGGTCGATCCGCGCATGTGCATGACCGGCCTTGTGCGCGCAATCGATATGATCTGCGATCATCGGTTCGCCGCACATATGTAAGCGCGAGATGCCTGGCACAGTCTCTGATGCTGAATGATGATGCTGCGGCAAATCATCGATAAAGATCGCTTTGCTCGGCCGGAATTCATCAAGAATAGCCTGAAGCGCTGGCCCTTTGGGCCCCTGGTTCGTGAACACCCGCGCATTTATGCCAACTTCGGCCAGCTGACTGGTGCGTTTGGCTTGGCGGTCATCGTTGAGATTCGTAAGAATGACCACATCGGCCGCTTCTGCCACCCGGTTGATGCCATTTACCGCGCCGTCAATCGGCATTTGACGATGCATTTCCGTATCGAAGAACCCGCCAAGGAATTTCCAGATATCCTCTTGCGCCAGCGTTTCCCCGCTATCTGCCCATTTCATGGCTGTAGCGAAGTTGTTGCCCTTCAGCTCGAACCGCACCCCCTGGCTCTCTTCCAGCCATTGCTTGAAGGGTGCAACCATGTGCAACAGCACCTCGTCGCAATCGCTAATTACCAAGGGACGACTCATCGGCCCAGCTCCTGTCCTGCTCTGACCAGTTCATCTGGCGCAACGGCCAATGCTTCTGATGCGCAAATGAGATCTGGTTCGTGATTTCCGAGGAATTCGACCACTGCGGCTAGCACCGAAGGATTGGTCAAGCCGGCACGAAGCGTGTCCGGATCAAGGCCCGTCAAAGTCAGAAACCGTTGTGCTCGTGCTTCGTCTTCCAGGATCCAGCCAAGCGCTGCAAGTGTGAGCGTTTGCGGGTCTATCCCTGCTTCATCGGGGGATGTTAGGTGATTTTGAATTGTCAGCCGCCTTTCCGCTGGACTATCTGGGGATCAACACATGGGAGTGCCAGAGCCAAGTGGCAAAGAGAATCCTTGTTGTCGAGGATAACGACCTAAACCGGAAATTGTTCTGCGACGTGCTCAAAGCCAATGGCTTTGAAGTGGAACCGCTTGCCGATGGCACGGCTGCACTCGATACTGCGCGTCAGACTTCCCCTGATCTGATCCTGATGGATATCCAGCTTTCCGAGGTATCCGGCGTCGATTTGATCGAGCAAGCCAAGCAAGATTTGAACCTTCAGGCGATCCCTATCCTTGCCGTTACCGCTTATGCTGCCAAAGGCGATGAAGAACGCATCCGTGCAGCCGGCGCGGCCGGTTATCTGTCCAAGCCCGTATCGATTGGTCCATTTATGGCAGCTGTTAAGGAACTCCTGCCTGAGTAAGGTTTTACCTTAGGGAGTGGCGATGGTTGAAAATCGCGGGTAAGGACTGAACTTTCCCCACCTCGCACGGAATACTCTGCGCGAGAATGCATCGAAGGAAGGTTATTTATCCTAATGGACCGCGCTGAAGTCGATACGAAGATCCGCTCGTTGATTGAACCTTTCAACAAGAAAGGTGTCGAGATTGCTGACGAGACGACGTTTGCCAATGATCTGGAGTTTGACAGTCTGACTGTCATGGATTTCGTGGCAGAGATCGAAGACGCTTTCGATATCATCATCAGCATGAACCAGCAGGCCGAAATCGAGAATTTCGGGCAGTTGATTGATGCCGTTACCAAACTTCAGGACTTGTAAGAGCGGACCCATGAGCGACACTGCGCCCAAAGACCTATTCTCCAAATTCGACGAGCTTATCACGATGCGCGAGGGGCTTCTCGCGACCGGCGTTGAGGATCCCTACAATCTCGTGATGGAAAAGGTGCTCTCACCGACCCGCGCGATTTGCAACGGACGCGACACGATCCTTCTCGGCACATACAATTACATGGGCATGACTTTCGATCCCGATGTGATTGAAGCCGGCAAGGACGCACTGGAAAATTTTGGTACCGGCACTACCGGCAGCCGAGTTCTCAATGGCACGTATCAGGGCCATAAGGAATGCGAGGACGCGCTGAAGGAATTCTACGGCATGGATCATGCCATGGTGTTCTCAACTGGGTATCAGGCCAACCTCGGCATCATCGCCACGATTGCCGGCAAGGGCGATTATGTAGTGCTCGATATCGATAGCCACGCCAGCATCTATGATGGCTGCGCCATGGGCAATGCGGAAATCGTGCCATTCCGGCATAACGACATCGAAGCGATGGAAAAGCGCCTTCGCCGTATTCCCGAGGATGCCGGCAAACTGGTGGTTCTCGAGGGCGTCTATTCGATGCTGGGCGACGTGGCGCCGCTTAAGGAGATGGTCGCTATCGCCAAGAAATATGGCGCCATGGTTCTAGTCGACGAAGCGCATTCCATGGGCTTCATCGGAGAGAATGGCCGTGGCGTGGCCGAGCAAGCAGGCATTATGGATGATGTCGATTTCATCATCGGCACCTTTTCTAAGAGCGTCGGAACAGTCGGCGGGTTCTGCGTCTCCAACCATCCCAAATTTGAAGTAATGCGGCTCGTATGCCGTCCTTACGTGTTCACGGCTTCGCTGCCGCCCAGCGTTGTGGCCACGGCGGCTACGTCTATCCGCAAGCTCATGCATGGTTCGAACAAGCGCGCGCATCTCTGGGAAAATTCCAAGAAACTGCATCGCGGGCTGAAGGATCTAGGCTTTGAGCTTGGAACGGAGGAGCCGCAAAGCGCAATCATTGCGGTGATCATGCCCGATCTCCAACAAGGCGCGATGATGTGGGAAGCCTTGCTCAAAGAGGGGCTTTATGTGAACCTTGCGCGGCCACCTGCGACGCCCGCAAACATGACTTTGCTGCGCTGCTCGCTATGCGCGGAGCACAGCGAAGAAGAAGTCGCCACGATACTCGGAATGTTCGAACGCGCAGGTAAGGCTAAAGGAATAATCTAACCTCTTTGGGTTAGATCAGGCGGCCGCTAGGTCCTCTCCTTCCCGGCCGCCAGCCCTTTTTCAGGTGACTTTAGCCGCCACCTTCTTCCTAACCCCTGGATCAGCTTCCTTGTTCTCCGGAAAGATTGGCCACAGCAGCTGCTGGCCCAGCGTCGCAGGCGCGAGGTTCTCTACGCCGTAGCTTTCCGGATACGAGCGTGTGATTTTGGCTGTGCCGAACAGGACATCCCAGAAGAACAGCAAATTGCCGTAATTGCCTTTGTAGTTGACCGCCGGATCATCCGCATGGCGGCCGTGGTGCGCATGGTGCGTAGAAGGCGTTGAGATGGTCCGTTCTACCACCCACATGACCGGTGAAAGCCATTTGATCTGGTACAGCGGTTTGTCCCAAGCGACGTCTGAGTGTGCACCGATGATGACAGCCATTTTGACCACCAGATAACCGGCATAGACCCATCCCAGCCCCATGTAGAGCAAGGCGCCTGCGGTCCACAGACCGGGCATCAACATGTAGTATATGATGTTGTTCCGATAGACGAGGCGCACGCTCATATACTTCGCATTGTGGTGCGCGCGGTGCAGATTGTAGAGCCACGGAAAAGTGTGGCTGGCGCGGTGCCACCAGTATTGCGTCATGTCTTCAAGCACCAAGAACAAGGCAGTCGCCGCGAAGATGTTGATGTCTGAAAGCGCACCCTCAAGACTGGGCGCCACTACGCTCATGATCGCCGCTGACAGGAAAACGATGCCAGGCTGAGTGACCGCGAGCAGCATCGTCATGCTGATGCCTTCAACAATCCCGTCATCGCGGGTCTGTCCGCCCTTAGCGAATAGCTTGGTGCGCCATAGTTCGAGCACAGCGAAACCGAGGAAGATTCCAAGGACAGCAATCGTTGATGTTGGCATGATTCTCTCCGCTTGATAGTCGACCCTATACAGCGTAGTCCACTGCCAGAATGTCAGATATTTTACATTCTTCTGCGCGCTCTCTTGTTGCGCCGATGTTGTTCTCTGCGTTGTCAGCAGAACTGCGTGGGCAGCTGATCTCCAGCGCGCTGGCAAAACAATATTCGGAAGACCAGATCATCCAGCAGCGCGGTGAGACAGCGCATGGCTTCTACCTCATCGCAAGTGGCTCAGTTTCGATTGGGCAGTTCCTCTCCAAGGGCGAATTTCGTGCCGTGGCGGTACTTGGCCCCGGGGATTCCTGGGGTGAGCTGGCCATGTTCGCGAACCGTCCACGTGTTGTCGACGCAATCGCGCGTGGCCCTTGCGAAGTTCGTTTCATTAGTAGCGCAGATTTCGAGGCAGCAATTGCAGGCAGGGCGGAAGAAATGCGGATGCTGCTTGGCGCAATGTCCGTTCAGTTTCAGGACATGATTGACGTGATGGCGGGGATCCGTCGGGGCACAGCCCACGCCCGCGTTGCAGGGCTGCTGGATGCGCTGGCCGGAGCATCCCCTTTGCCTGCCAAAGTCCGCCTGACGCAGCAAGAGCTGGGCGAATTGCTTGGCCTGACGCGCGTTACGATCAACGCCGCGCTCAAGGAGCTGGAGGCAGCTGGCGCCATTGCCAGGCGCTATGGGCAGATCGAAGTGCTGGACAAAGCTACGCTCGATCTCGCATCACTGACCTAGCTTCAGTTCACCTGAACCAGTGTGGCGTTCTCGCATTTATCCGCAACGGCTTCATCACTGCTTGAGAATTGTGTCAGGATCAAAAATCCGCCAACCACCAAAACGACGAAGAGCGTTGTGACAGTACCGAGATATTTGTCGATGATTGCCTTTATCGGAGCGCCAAACAGTCGGAACAAGAAACCGACCGTCATGAAGATGAGCGCGCGCGCCGCGAGGCTTGCCAGAACAAATGTGATCAGGTTCATCCCGATGAAGCCAGCGGTGATCGTCAGGAGCTTGAACGGTATAGGGGTCGCGCCTGCTATGACTATGGCTTCCCAATCGTATTCGCGCAGATAACAAGCGGCGACGGGGAAACTTTCCGTCAGGCCTAGCGCGCCGATGAGCCAGGCACCAACGGTATCGTAAAGACCCCAGCCAATTGCATATCCGAGCAGCGCGCCCGCAACCGAAGCGAGCGTCGCAACCAGTGCCAGCCGAATCGCTTTTTTCGGTTCGGCAAGGCACATCAGGCCAAGCAATGGATGCGGCGGTATCGGGAAAAAGCTCGATTCTATGAAACAGAAAAAGGCCAGCCACCATGCGGCATATGGATGAGCAGCCTTATCCATTGTCCAGTCATAAAGACCGCGCAGCAAATGCATCATTTCGGAGCCACACCTTCAAGGGACTACTGAGAATTTACGTTAGGAAGCGGGGCAATCTCTCAAATATACACGATTAGCAAGTGAGCGCGGTCTTCGCACGGGAGAAGATTGTCTATCTTCGTGTATTCAGCACGTCGAGAAGTTTCGCTCCGGCGTCCAGGCACGCGTTGATCAACGTAGCGACGAAATTGCAACAGTTAAGCGGCAATGTCCGCTTGCTTCATGGCGCGCGAACGGATAAAAACCCAGTCAATTAATTAATTCGGTTAACTGAAAGGGACTATACCTATGCGTAAACTCGCAATGGGATTGGCGTTGGCATCAACTGCTCTCGCCTCACCTGCGCTAGCTAAAGAGGGCCAATGGTACATTGGTGTCGATGCTGGCGCGATGATTGTTGATAGTGCATCTGTGGACGGAGCCGATATTTCGGTCGATCACAATGAAGGTAGTGATTTTGGCGCTGTAGTTGGCCACGATTTTGGGGCCTTCCGCCTCGAAACTGAAGTCGCATATAAGCAGGCTAACCTTGAGGCGATCAATTTCGGTATCACAGAAGTCGCCGCCAATGGCGAAGGCAATTTCTTGAGCTTTATGCTGAATGGCCTTTTCGATTTCGGTAAAGATGACGGCCTCCAAGGCTTCTTCGGTGGCGGCTTCGGTATCGCACGTTCCCAGCTTGAAAACGGGTTGATTGCTCAAGGTGGTGCTACGGGGCTTTACGATGATTCCGACACCGGCATTGCATGGCAGCTGCTTGCAGGTGCGCGCGCACCGTTGACTGATCGTTGGGACGTTGGTTTGAAATATCGCTATTTCAACGCACCTGGCATCAATATCGTGGCACGTGATGGCACCGGCCTTGAGACCGATGTGTCAACGCACTCGTTGCTTGGCACATTGACCTACAATTTTGGTGAAGAGCCGGCTCCACCGCCACCTCCGCCTCCACCGCCACCGCCACCGCCACCACCGCCACCGCCTCCACCGCCTCCACCGCCGCCTCCACCGGCTCCGGTGTGCAACACTGGCCCGTACATCGTCTTCTTTAACTGGGACGAGTCGGATATTACGCCAGAAGCTGCGACAGTGCTGGACAACGCGGTAACGGCGTACGCAGATTGCGGCACGGCCAGCGTAATGCTTGCAGGTCACACCGACCGTTCAGGCACGACGACCTACAATATGGGTCTTGCTGAACGTCGTAACTCATCAGTTCGTGACTATCTGAATGGTCGCGGAATTCCTGATGATCGTATCGGCAGTGAAGCCTTCGGCGAATCGCAGCCACGTGTAGCCACTGAAGATGGCGTTCGTGAGCTTCAGAACCGCCGTGTTGAAGTAACCTACGGCCCGGGTTCCGGTATGTAAGTTGCCTCTTCAGGTGAATTGATAGAAAAGGGCCGGAGAAATCCGGCCCTTTTTGTTTTTACTGGAGACACTGGCTTTGCGCTCTATAATACTTGCACTTGCTACCTTGCCCACAGCGCTTTGCGCCTGCTCTTCGAAAGACAAAGGCGAGATGGGATCGGCTCCCGCGGTAATTGGCTCTGCATTGATAGCTACAGCGAGCGGGACGGAGATCGGCACAGCCGAGATCATCCGCGCGAAGGGCGCCATCTCGATTTCGGTCAAGGTCAACGGGTTTGAAGCCGGCGAGCGCGCGCTTCATCTACATTCAACTGGGGCCTGCGATGCACCAGACTTCACAAGCGCTGGAGGCCACTTGAATCCTTTCGAGCGGGCGCACGGCAGCCTAAATCCGGATGGTCAGCACCTTGGGGACATGCCCAACATTACCACGGACGATAATGGCCAAGCCACACTCACCTTCACATTCTCCGACGACCCTGACCATCTCATCCAGGAAATATTTGACGCGGACGGAACAGCAGTGATGATCCACGCTGGTCCGGACGACTATATCAGCGACCCAGCCGGCGCTGCCGGTCCAAGGATCGCGTGCGGAGTAGTCAAACCAGCCAATTAAGCCGAGGTTGGCTCACCGGCCGCAATCGCACGCTGGAGAACAGTTTCATTTGCCTTGGGAACGAGCTTCAGTGCCGAAAGCAGAAGCACTAATCCGATAGGTGTAATCCACAGGGTCGACAACACACCTGTGCTTAGGTCCCCATCGTTTTGCGCAGAGACATAGCCAGCCATATAGGGCCCCAACGCCAACCCAACCAAGGTAGTTGCGAGGAAGAAGGTCGCTGTAGCAGTCCCTCGCATGCGCGGCAGGACAAGAGCCTGGCTGCTAGCTGCAGCCGCTCCCAATGCTGACGCTGCCAGCGCTCCGACAACAACATTGAGTATCAGGAAAAGCGTAAAACTATCTGTCGTATACTGAATGATCGCAAACGGGATCGGGGAAAGCAGTCCGAACAATATTACCCAAACACGCCCCGAGGACATGCGGGTGTAGAGAAAATCTGCCATCCGGCCGCCAAGGATCACTCCCAAGAAACCGCCAGCTGCGCCGCCACCGCCTAGCCAGAACCCAAGCTCGGCCTTGGAAACATCGAATACGCGCTCGGCATAGGGAGCTCCCCAATAGGATGCAGAGTATGCCATGAACGCCACCGTGCCGTACCCGAGAATGGTACATAGAAATGCTGGTGATCCCCATGTCAGCGCAAACGTGGGATAGTCACGGTGCTTAAGCGCCGTTGCCCAGCAGAAAACTGAGTAATATCCGATAGCCAAAAGAAACCATTGATCGGTGATCGCTGGTAAACTGAGCGCCAGGAGCCCTCCGAGCGCTTCAACAATGACGCCATTGCCAGAGGCCAATGCCACTGTGATGAGATGTGCAATCACAAAAGATGCGGCGAACACAAGAATATTCAGTCCCAGGGCAGCAGCCCCCCGCGATGCCGCACCTACGAAAGTAAACGGCGGGATGACGGTGTAAAGCTCACGGACGAAGCCCTGAAACGGCTTGGGATCTTCGGGCGTTGGCAGCCCGTCGATCGCACCGCGAACAGGTTCGCGCAGCGTCGCCACCCAGACTGCCAGCAGCAGGCCGGGTACCCCGACCGCTATGAAAGCGGCCTGCCAACCAGCCAGGCCAAACCAAGGATCTCCGCCGGGATAGGCCGCGTTCCAGCGGTCAACAATGACGCCGCCAATGGCCAGCGAGACACCGCCGCCAATATATAGTCCAGAGCTATAAATTGCGAGCGCGGTTGCCCGCAGCCTCGCCGGAAACCAATCCGAGATGAGCGAATAAGCCGAAGGGCTGGCCGTGGCTTCACCCACTCCAACACCAATACGCGCAACCGTTAGCTGTGCGGCATCACGCGCAAACCCGGATGCCGCTGTCATTGCGGACCATAATGTCAGTCCAAGCGTAATGAGCCGAATACGCTTCCAGCTATCGGCAAGCTTCCCCAGTGGAATGCCGAAAAGCGCATAAAAGATCGCGAAAGCCGTTCCGTATAGAAATCCAAGATATGCGTCGTCGACGCCCAGATCGGCCTTGATATCATTGGCAAGAATCGAAAGAATCTGCCGGTCAATGAAGTTCAGAACATAGAGTAGAACCAAAACGCTAAGCGCATACCAGCTATAGGCAGGAACGGCTTGCTCAGTATCGATCGACTTCTCGGCTTGCGCCGCGGGTTCGCCCATATTGTCTGCTTCTCTTCCAGTAGGGATCAGGCCACGTAGGGGGTGCTATCGACTAGTCTGGCCTCGGCAAAGCCCTTTTTTCGCAGGCGACAAGAATCGCAAAGTCCGCACGCTTGGCCTGCTTCACCAGGATCATAGCAAGACCAACTCATCGACGGGTCGAGACCCAGTCGATCACACTCGCGCGCGATATCTGCCTTGGTCATGTGTTGCAGCGGCGCGTGCACAGTGAAAGCCCCGCCCTCCACACCTGACTTTGTTCCAAGCTGAGCGGTTTTCATAAAGCTTGCAATGAATTCTGGTCGGCAATCGGGATACCCCGAATAGTCGAGCGCATTCACGCCGATAAATACGTCGGTCGAACCAGCAGCTTCGGCTGCCGCGACACAGAGTGATAGAAACACAAGGTTGCGAGCGGGCACATATGTAACAGGGATGGCGCCCCCCACTCCAGACTTCGGGACATCGATTTCATCAGTGAGAGCCGAGCCTCCGATAGAGCGCATGTCGAGCTCAAGTCGAAGGTGGCGTTCAACGCCAAGTTTCTCGGCAATGGCGGAGGCGGCTGCAAGCTCTCGCCTGTGCCGCTGCCCGTAATCGATCGTAACTGCGTGCACCGTGAAACCTTGTTCAATAGCAAGGGCAGCAGTGACCATAGAATCCAGTCCGCCGGAAAGCAGAACGACAGCAGGTGATTGTTTAGGTTGTTGGATATCTGCCATGCGGCCGACTTAGAAGATTTAGCCCTGCTTGCAACGGGATTCCTATCGAAAGAATTGGCCTCAGCAGCTACCTGTGCGACGCGCCTCTGCACTCAAATCAAACGGACGCCCATCCACAATGCCTTGCGTATCGATCTGAACCAAGGCACCGGTCTCGCGTCGTATCGTTGTGCGCCCATATCCGTTGCCACGGCACGTGTATTGCACAGTTACTTCTGTTGCATTGTCCTCAATGACAAAACGGCTGCAGGTTTGAACCGTATGCTGGAGCTGGATAAACTCAGTTCCATCCCGAACGCAGATCTGGCGGCTAGGAGTTCCATCCCGAAACGTTATTGTCCATTCGCCCTTGTTTAGTCCAGACATCATCGCGAGCGCTGACGTTTGCGCAGATCCAGGCACCACCATTGCGAGCGCAAACAATCCGGCAGCGCTGCTAACAGTCACTATCAATGCGTTGGTCAGTTTCTTCATCTTTTCCTTATCGCCTTGCAGGCAGGAATTACACAAAAAAGGGGTAGCTTGCATGCGATAAACCGTTGCTGAACATCGACAGACTGAAATTATAGGTTCAGTACGAAGTCTCGTGAGCAGAATGCACAATCGACCACGATGTGCCCTTGCCCGTTTCGCATCGCATCCCGCTCACCTTCGGGGAAACGCGACACAACCTCATCATAATGCTCGACAGTGCAACGGCAGCCCTTTGACAGAGCTGCGCCTTTTTCGACGAGAATTTTCTCTTCTTCGTGAAATAGCCGCCAAATCAGAGCTTCCATCGAAAGCTTTGGATCCACCAACTCTGCGTGGCTAAGACTGCCGCCCAGCGCTTCGATATGCTCCCAGTCGGGGTGGTCAACCTGCGCGTCGAGCCGTTGGCGCCCTACTTCGCCTTGCGGCAAATGCTGGAGCAACATTCCCCCAGCGACGCACTGCCCTTTGTGAAAGCGAATGCCCAGCCGCACAAGAGTTGGTATCTGCTCTGATTGCAAGAAGTAGTGCTCGCAGGCTTCTGCCAACGACGCGCCTTCGAGGGGGACAATCCCCTGATACCGCTGACCCTTCCCCGTTTCGAAAGTGATCGCAAGATAGCCGCTGCGGAATAGGCGCATCAGTGAGGGGTTTGCGCCAACGTCGCCCAATGCAGCGCGATCAAAATCGGCATAACCGCGAAGGGCACCTTCCTTGAAGTCAGCCACAAGCAGTCGAACCGGGCCGGTCTGAGTCTGCGCCTGCAAGGTGAGCTGTGCGCCCTCTTCCTTCTGGAGCCCGCCCATCAATGCGCCCAGCAATAACGCCTCAGCCAACAAGTGCTTCACAGGAGCTGGATAGTCGTGCGCGCTTAGCACTCCTGCAACCACATCATCCAGACGCGCAATTCTCCCGCGCGCATCACGTGCAGGGATGCTAAAATTCAGCAATTGGTCCTGATAGGTTTCGACGTGCTTGGTCATTGGCGACAATATGGGGCCTATCGGATCAATTGAAAGCCCGCTTCCTCTGCATTCCTAAAGCTGACCAAAGCACCAGCGCAATATCGATTTCTGCGCATGGATTCGGTTCTCAGCCTCATCGAATACAACTGACTGATCGCTTTCGAACACAGCCTTGCTGACCTCTTCATCGACATGCGCCGGCAGACAGTGCAGGAATTTCGCATCGTCCTTCGCCATTGCCATCAATGCCTCATTGACCTGATAGGGCGCCATCGCGGCAAGCTTGTTATGCGCGTGATCCTGACCCATCGAAACCCAGGTGTCGGTGACAATGATGTCAGCACCAGTTGCCGCAAGCGCGGCATCCTGAGTTAGCATGACCTTGCTACCGCCTGCCTTTACCAGGTCCACGAACTCACTTTCCGGCTGATAGCCGGCTGGTGTTGCCACGCGCACATTGAACTTCATCAATCCGGCAGCTTCCAGTATCGAATGAAGCACATTGTTGCCATCGCCAAACCACGCCAATTCAAGGCCGGGCAGTGTCTTGCCATGCTCGATTATCGTAAGGAGGTCGGCCACGATCTGGCAGGGGTGAGAGCGATCGGTCAGACCGTTAATGACCGGCACATGCGCATAATGTGCCATCTCTTCGACCTTGGCATGATCGTCTGTCCGCATCATGATGACGTCAACCATACGGCTCAGCACGCGCGCGGTATCCGCAATCGATTCTCCGCGCCCAAGCTGACTTGAAGCGGAATCGAGGATCAATGACGAGCCCCCCAATTGCCGCATCGCGATGTCAAAGCTGACGCGCGTGCGTGTCGAATTCTTTTCAAAAACCATACCCAGGACATGACCTGCCAATGGTTGATCTTCGTCAGGCCTACCCTTCGGC
Source organism: uncultured Altererythrobacter sp. (assembly GCF_913057185.1). Lineage (NCBI taxonomy): Bacteria > Pseudomonadati > Pseudomonadota > Alphaproteobacteria > Sphingomonadales > Erythrobacteraceae > Altererythrobacter > uncultured Altererythrobacter sp. The sequence continues at coordinate 697,619 of NZ_CAJXNK010000001.1, read as the reverse complement.
CAGCCTAGACGCGCTGCTTTGCGATCGATTGCATCTGCAATCATCGCCGCGATTGCATCGCCTCCAGCATCGGACAGATCGAGAAAGCTGCGCACCTCAGGCGCAAGATCGAGTGGTTCCGGCATCAGCAGCCCTACGGATTTTCGTAGCTGGCTGCGCCAGCCGACAGCTTCTCGAAGAACTCCTCGATCTCGGCGTCGCCGACGACCAAGGGAGGCAACACACGCAATGTGTTGTCGCCCGCAGCAACGGTCAGAAGCTGATGATTGTCACGCAAATGCACAAAGAACGGACGGCTTTCGACCTTCATCTTCATGCCCAGCATCAGCCCCTTGCCACGGACGAGCTCGAAGAGCTCAGGATAGTTGCCGATAAACTGTTCGAGCCGGCTGCGCAGGCGCTCACCCTTCTCGCGCACTTCGCCAAGAAATTCGTCGTTAGCTACGGCCTCCATCACGGCTGATCCAGCCGCCATCGCGAGAGCGTTGCCACCATAGGTCGAGCCATGCGTACCGAAGGTCATTCCGCGCGCAGCCTTCTCAGTCGCCAAGCATGCGCCAAGTGGGAAACCGCCGCCTATACCTTTCGCCGTTGCCACAATGTCAGGCACAATGCCGTATTGTTCATAGGCATAAAGAGTACCGGTGCGCGCTACGCCGCATTGCACTTCGTCCAGAACCAGCATCAGATCATGCTCGTCTGCGAGCGCACGCAGGCCTTTCATGAACTCGTCGGATGCAGGGCGAATACCGCCTTCGCCCTGAATAGGTTCAACCAGAAAACCAGCTGTGTTTGGTCCCATCAGCGCCTTGGCCGACTCCAGATTATCAAACTCGGCATATTTGAAGCCTGCAAGAAGCGGCGAGAAACCGTGGTGCATCTTTTCCTGGTTCGATGCGCTGATCGTCGCCATCGTGCGGCCATGAAACGCGTTGGCAAATGTGATCAACTCAAAGCGAGTGCTATCGTCCTCGTGCTGATGATAGGCGCGCGCGGTCTTGATTGCGGTTTCAACTGCCTCGGCGCCTGAATTAGTGAAGAAAACTGTATCAGCGAAGGTTTTGTCGACAAGCTGTTGAGCCAGCTTCTCCCCTTGCGGGCTGCCATATAGGTTCGACACATGCATTAATGTGGCGGCCTGTTTCTGAATAGCGGAGATCAGCCCCTCATGTGAATGACCAAGCAGGTTCACGGCAATCCCGCTGGCAAAATCGAGATAGCGAGTGCCGTCCTCATCGATGAGGTGACAATGCTCGCCGCGTACAGGACGTACGCCGCAACGGGGATAGACAGGCATCAATGGTGTGATCGACATCGCAAAACCCTCAATTTATATGCGCGCTCTAGAAAGAGAAATGGCGGCCCATCGGACCGCCATCTCCACGTCATCTAATCATGTGCTGGTCAGCGGTCAAACATGCCGCCGTCAGCGCGTATCAATCCTGGACGGGAACGAGATTGACCGCAGAGTGCTTGCCTCGTCGATCAACTTCGAGATCAAACTCGAAACGCTCACCTTCATTGATTTCCTGTAGGCCAGAACGCTCTACCGCACTGATGTGTACAAATGCATCTGGCTGACCATCGTCACGAGTCAGGAAGCCAAAGCCCTTCATCGAGTTGAAAAACTTGACCGTTCCAGTAGCTTTCTCACCAGTTAGTTCGCGTTGCGGAGCCACAGTTTTCTGCTCAACCGCAATCACATCACCAACAACCTGAAGATCTTGCGCGGACACCTTGCCGCCACGATCGACCAGATTGAATTCGAGCTCCTGACCTTCCGCGAGACCTTCTAGCCCAGCACGCTCGACAGCGCTGATATGCACGAAGATATCTTCGCCGCCAGTTTCCTGCTGAATGAAGCCAAAGCCTTTTTGACTATTAAAGAACTTCACAGTTCCCTTGCCGGTGCCGACAACCTGGGCGGGCATACGGCTGAAACCGCCACCGCCACCGCCGCCGCCTGGGCCGCGTCCGCCGCCGAATCGATCACCGCCGCCAGAGCCGCGATCATCGCCAAACCGGCGGCCACCGCCGCCAAACCGATCTTGCTGACCAAAATTGTCGCGTGGGGGAAAAGAATCACCGCCGCCGCCAAATGGATCGAAGCTATCTTCACCGAACCCGTCGCGCTTGTCCCGTCCGCGGCGGCGCCCTCTATCGTAACCCATAACCTACTTCGTACCTTGTAACTCCGCCCGAAAAACCTCGCGCAAACGCTGTGGACGGACAGCTTTGTCGACGCAGTAGGCAGCACAGCGATTTTGCTGAACCCCACCTCACTGATATGAAACATAGCGCACAAAGATCATTTGTGCGAATATTTTAGTGCGAGTACCAGCATAGGCGCGCAAATGTGACATTTTCGCATTGTAGCGTGTTCGAAAATTCCTTGCTGGTGTACCGCAAATGGCGCGAGGAACCATCCTGCGCCGACATGAGAATTCAAGAAGAGAGAGTCATGAGCGATTTCCGCGTTTTGTCGCCAACCATGCTAGCCAGCCCGCAGATCGGGCCAGCCGACGTTGTCGAAGCAGCCGGTCAAGGCGTGTCACTGATCATCAACAACCGGCCAGATGGCGAGTCTCCCGGTGAACCGCAAGGCCCGGAGATTGAAGCGGCTGCACGGAAGGCGGGGCTGGACTATCTGGCGATTCCGATCGGCAGCGCCGGCTTTGGCGAGCCTCAAGTCGAAGCTATGCAGCAGGCCATTGGCAATGCGAATGGAAAGGTTCTTGCCTATTGCCGCAGCGGAACTCGCTCGACTTTGCTTTGGTCGCTCGCACAAGCGCGCGCGGGCGAGGACATTGACGCGATTGCGGCCACTGCCCGCCAAGCAGGTTATGACGTATCGCCGGTTAGAGCGGCGATGGACGCGCTGTCCGCACAGTCCAAAAGCTGAGGCCCAGTCTTTACCCTTACTTGCGATAGTCCAAGGGCGGTGCGCGATCTCCAAGTAGGGACTTGTATTGATAGTCCGGCCCACGTGAGCGATCGAATTCTGCTCTCGCGGCCGCCCGCAGGTCGGAATTGGTATAAAGCTCAACCGCCATTAGCGTCATGGCTTTGGCCGCCACCATAGTCCCCTTATAGCCGATCGAGTGCCCGCTTGCGGCAACCGCTTGCCAGCTATGCGCGCTTGTTCCCGGCACCCAAGTGGCCGTGCGTATGCCCACAGTTGGCGTGGCCCAGGACACGTCGCCAACATCGGTAGAGCCATAGCCCAGACTCTTGTTGTAGGCCCCTATTTCGGCGGCACTCTCTAGTGGTTTGGCAGCGTCACCCAGCGATTCCTGAATCGCTTCAGCCCATGCGCGCTCTTCATCAGAATACTCAACCCCGCCGACTTGGCGAAGCTTGGCGTCCATAACTTTCGCCAGCGTTTCATTGACCAGAAGCGGATTATTGCCGTGAATGATCTCCCATTCGACCTGCGTGCCTGTGCCTAGTGCAGCGCCGCGCGCTGCATCCTCGAGGCGCGTCCAGATTTCCTGAACCCCATGTGGTTCAGGATGACGAACATAGTAAAAGTTCTCCGCAAAATCAGGGACGACGTTTGGCGCATTGCCGCCTGCCGTTACAACGTAATGCATCCGAGCATCCTGCGGGATGTGCTCGTGCATCATGTTCGCCATCATGTTCATTGCTTCAACACCATCCAGCGCGGATCGCCCCCGTTCCGGAGCACCGGCCGCATGCGCAGAAACACCGGTAAAGCGAAACTTCGCGGAGCGGTTAGCGAGGCTAGTCCGGGCAGCAGCACTGTTTTCGTCGTCCGCATGCCAGTGGATCGCGATATCGACATCGTCGAACATGCCCGCGCGGGTCATATAGACCTTACCCGATCCGCCCTCTTCCGCGGGGGTTCCGTAGAGGCGAATTCGGCCGGGAGTTCCAGTTGCCTCGAGCCAATTCTTTACCGCTATGGCCGCAGTCAGCGATCCAGCGCCGAACAAATTGTGCCCGCAAGCATGGCCTGCGCCCTTTCCTTCAATCGGATCGCGGGTCGGCTTAGCCGACTGATTGATGCCAGGCAGCGCGTCCATTTCAGCAAGGATCGCGATCACCGGGCCGCCTTCGCCCCATTCAGCAACGAAGGCTGTCGGGATTTCGGCAATGCCGCCTTCGATGGTGAAGCCTTCTGCAGTCAGCTCTTCAACCATCAGCGCGCTGGAGCGTTCTTCCAGATAGCCAAGCTCGGCCCAATCCCACAGCTGTTGCGCGACACGATGCGTGCGCTCTGCTTCAGCTTCGACATTCGCAATGGGATCCGCTTGCTGTGCGGACAACGGAGCGGCGCTCAAAACTGCAAAGGCAATCAGACTTAGATATGGCTTCATGGATGTTTCCTCTCTCGATTGCCTGCTTGCCGCAAAGCGGTCTCCGTGCCAATTGCAAATTCAATGAAAGTTTCGCCTGAACTCATGCAATTTCTTGGTTCGCTTGTCGCAATTCTCGCGGTGGCGGGGCTTGCCTGGTGGCTGAAACTGGGCAGCACTCCTCAGCTTTCAAGCGATAGAGAAGCACAGGCGGCCGCAAGTGAGGCCATTGATGGCTTTGAATCGGTCGAGACTGCTGTCGATGCGAATGGAAATGGCGCCATTTTACGTGACCGCTCCGGCTGCCTCCTGCTCCTCAAGCGGCATGGAAACAAACTTGCCGGACGATTGCTGACGCATTCCGCAACAGGCCGGATCGACAAAGGGCAACTGGTTGTCGATTCAGGAGAGCGGCGATTTGGCCTTGTAATTCTTACCATCGATCACGCGCAGTCTTGGGCCGATCGCATCAATGGAGTAAGGTCCGAACGCGATGCCTGATTTTTCGCCCACCGAATATGCCGTTCCCGGCTTTGTGTTGCTTATCCTGATCGAGATGATCTGGGCGTGGTGCAACCGGCCGGATGCCTATGAACCGCGTGACACGCTGACCAGCCTCGCATTCGGCCTCGGCAGCACGGTGTCCGGCTTGCTGTTTGGCGGGTTTTTCTTCCTGCTTTTCCTTGGCGTGTGGGAGTACCGGCTCATTGATTTCGGTCCTGAATGGTGGGCGGTTTGGTGGGCCTGGCCGCTGTGTTTTGTGCTCGACGATCTCAAATATTACTGGGTGCACCGCGCAGGTCATCGCATTCGCTGGATGTGGGCCGCACATGTGAACCACCACTCAAGCCAGCACTACAATCTCTCGACCGCGCTCAGGCAAACTTGGACCGGGCCGTTTACCTTCGGGTTCCTGTTCGCATTGCCGCTGGTGCTGCTCGGCTTTCACCCTCTGATGATCGCCATCTGTGGCGGCTTCAATCTGATCTACCAGTTCTGGATCCACACTGAGGCGATCGACAGGATGCCGCGCTGGTTCGAGGGGGTAATGAATACCCCTAGCCATCACCGCGTCCATCATGCCACCAATCCGCGTTATCTGGACCGGAACTATGCCGGCGTTTTCATCATCTGGGACAAGATGTTTGGAACATTCGAGCCTGAAAGCGATGACGAGAAGATCCGCTATGGGATCATCAAACAGCTGGGCAGCTTCAATCTGTTATGGGCAGTGTTCCACGAATGGATCGGCATGCTGAGCGATATGTGGCGCAGCCCCTGGAAGCATAAGCTATCATACCTGTTGCGTGAGCCCGGCTGGTCTCACGATGGCAGCCGCGACACATCCGATACAATTCGCGCGCGCTGGCAGGAAAGACAAATCGTAAAAACTTCAGTTGCATCTGAAAACGCGATTGCAGGCGAGCAAGAGCCTGCCTAACACTCTCCCGCAAAAGGAGAGAGAATGGATACCTTCGATTACATCGTAATTGGCGGCGGTAGCGCCGGCAGCGCAGTTACCGGCAGGCTTGCCGAAGACGACAGCAAGACCGTCTGCCTAATCGAAGCGGGCGGCAAGAATGATAACTTCCTGGTCAAAACGCCGGGCATGATGCCCTTCCTTTTGAAGAACGCCAATTACCGCTACGAGACCGTGCCGCAAAAGGGCCTGAATGACCGCATCGGGTATCAACCACGCGGCAAGGGCCTCGGCGGGTCATCAGCAATCAATGCCATGGTCTATATCCGCGGCAATGCGTGGGACTATGACAATTGGGCCGCCATGGGATGTGCCGGATGGGCCTATCAGGATGTCTTGCCCTACTTCAAACGTAGCGAAGGCAATATTCGCGGCGGTGATGAATATCACGGTGGCGATGGGCCACTTTCCGTTTCTGACCAGAAATGGCCCAATCCAACCAGCACGGCTTTCGTTGAGAGCGCGGCGCAGCTGCAATTGCCGCGCAATACAGACTTCAACGACGATAGCCAGGAAGGTTTCGGCCTTTATCAAGTCACGCAAAAGGACGGCGAACGCTGGTCTGCGGCGCGCGCCTATGTTGAGCCACTGCGCGGCAAGCCCAATCTCGAAATCCGTACCGGCACACTGGTCGAGAAGCTGGTGATCGAAGACGGCCGTGTAACCGGTGTTGCCATTAAGCGGGGGCGTAAACGCGAATTGGTGAAGGCGAGGCGCGGAGTGATCCTGTCTGCTGGCGCATTCAATTCTCCTCAGATACTGATGCTCTCTGGAATCGGGCCGGCCGAACATTTGCAGCAGCATGGTATCGATGTTGTGATCGACAAAGCGGCAGTTGGGAGCGAGCTTCAGGATCATATCGATTACGTATCCGGCTGGGCGACCCAGTCCACTGATCCGATCGGCAATTCGCTTGCGGGTACATGGCGTATGGCAAAAGCGATAATCGAGCATCGCCGCAAGCGCACCGGGATCATGACGACATGCTATGCTGAAAGCGGCGGGTTCTGGAAAGTCATGCCAGACAGCCCGGCCCCCGATGTGCAATGGCATTTCGTTCCTGCTGTGCTGGAAGACCACGGGCGAGAGAAAGTGAACGGGCACGGTTTCTCGCTCCATGCCTGCGTATTGCGGCCTGAGAGCCGCGGCACGGTGAGACTGAACTCTCCGAACGCCGCAGACGCGCCGCGGATTGATCCCAATTTCCTGGATGATGAACGCGATATGGCGGTGATGCGCGCAGGGGTTCGCCTATCGCACCGGATCGTTGATGCGCCGCCGCTCGCCGACTACAAACCAACCGATCGTTACCCCATCGACCTCAACAATGACGCTGAGCTGGATGAGCTAATCCGCAGCCGTGCGGACACAGTCTATCATCCCGTGGGAACGTGTCGCATGGGATCGGACGAAGGCGCGGTGGTGGAGTCAACATTGAAAGCGCGCGGCGTTGAAGGGCTATGGATTGCGGACGCTTCAATCATGCCCAAGATCGTCAGCGGCAACACCAATGCGCCAAGCATCATGATCGGCGAGCGGTGCGCAGACTTTGTGAAGGCTGCGACGTCCTAGACCAAGCATTTCCACATCGTCGCAAGTGGCACGGGCACAGCGCCATTCTCGTCAAGCCATTCGCTTTCGACCTGATAACCACACGCGCTGTATAGCGGCTTGCCTGACATGGTGGCGGCCATCTCTATCGCTGTGAACCCTTCTGCCCGCGCGGCGGCTTCTGCTGTGTCGAGAATAAGCCTCCCTATGCCTTTTCTGGTGTGATCGGGATGGGTGTACATCGCCCTGATCCGGGCACGTTCGCTGGCTGGATCGAGCAAGCGCGGATCGCGGCCAGCTGAATGGTTGCCGCCATAGAGGGTTGCGCGCCGGGGCCAGCCGCCGCAGCCGACAAGCTCTCCATTTGTTTTATACTCTTAAGATGTTGCAGATACCCGTGCCAGCGCAAGCTTATTGCTTCAGATGCAACTCGCGAATCGCGCGCTGTCGCGGGGATACAACACACAAAAAAAGGGCCGAAGCGCTTGGCTCCGGCCCTTATCAGTTTGTTCGTTCGCAGGAGGAACGAGGTGAGGCGGGTCGAGGAGGGAGAGGAGAGGTTTCCCCGCCCCGCCAAACTTTTTGATCAGTTGTAAGCACGTTCTCCGTGCTCAGAGATATCGAGCCCATCGACTTCGGTTTCTTTATCAACCCGCAGGCCGATCAGAAGTTTGACAGCATAGGCCGCAATCAGCGTACCGATACCTGCCCAAGCGACGGTTATGAGAACGCCCTCAGTCTGGATCCAGAGCTGCGCACCCAGGCCGGTCGAGCCGTCGCCAGGGCCGCCTAGGAACGGCTGGTAGACCAGACCTGTCCCGATCGCGCCGACAATACCGCCGATGCCATGGATGCCGAATGCGTCCAAGCTATCGTCATAGCCGAACTTGGCCTTCACCTTGGCTACAAAGAAGTAACAAACAACCGAGGAAGCGATGCCGAGCAGAATCGCGCCGAACGGACCGCTATTGCCAGCCGCAGGCGTTACAGCAACCAGGCCAGCGATCACGCCAGAGCAGAAGCCCAAGGCACTGCCCTTGTGGCCTGCCATGCGCTCGATCACCATCCAGGTTAGCGCACCGGCTGCGGTTGCCACAAAGGTGTTGATCATCGCGAGACCAGCGAAGCCATCAGCTTCGAGTGCTGAACCGGCATTGAAACCGAACCAACCAACCCAGAGCAGGCCTGTGCCCACCATGGTCAGCGTCAAGCTGTGTGGAGGCATTGGCTCTGACGGGTAGCCGCGACGCTTGCCCAATAGGTAAGCAAGAACGAGACCTGAGACACCGGCATTGATGTGCACCACTGTGCCGCCCGCGAAATCGAGCGCGCCTTTCTCGAACAAGAGCCCGTCACCGGCCCACACCATGTGCGCGATCGGGAAATAGACAATTGTCAGCCAGATCGGAACGAACAGCATGACAGCGTTGAATTTCATACGCTCCGCGGTGGCGCCCAGGATGAGCGCGGCTGTGATGGCTGCAAAAGTCATCTGAAAACTCACGAAGACGTACTCAGAGATGACTTCATCCGTGAATGTCGCTGCGGTTGTTTCCGCGCTCATTCCCGCAAGGAAGTAGCTACCCGTGCTGTAGAAGCTGCCGAGCCAGCCTTCGATTTGCGTCGATCCGAATGCAAGCGAGAAGCCCCACATCACCCAGACCAGCATAGCCAAGGCGGCGGTCGCGCCGATCTGCGTCATTGTCGACAGCATGTTCTTTGACCGCGTCAGACCGCCATAGAACAGCGCGAGGCCGGGCAGGATCATGAGCAAGACCAAGACGGTCGATGTCATCATCCATGCATTGTTGCCGGGCTTTGGAACTGCCGCCACTGCTTCAGCCGCAGGCGCGGCGAAAGCCGGCTGTGCCATGGCAAGTGCGCCAAGCCCAAGCGTTGAAAGGGTTAGGATTTTACGATTCATCTTATTTTTCCCCTTGATCACAGCGCAGTGTCACCGGTCTCACCGGTACGGATGCGCGTGGCGGAAGCGAGATCGAGCACGAAGATCTTGCCATCTCCGATGGCATCTGTGCTCGCTGTTTGCTGAATAGTCTCGACCACTTGAGCGGCGATTTCGTCGCTCGCGGCAATCTCTAGCTTCACCTTGGGAAGCATATTAGTCGAATACTCGGCTCCACGATAAATCTCGGTCTGGCCCTTTTGTCTGCCGAAGCCTTTGACTTCAGACACTGTCATGCCAGCGACCCCGATGGCGCCCAGCGCTTCGCGGACTTCATCGAGCTTATACGGTTTTATTACGGCGATGATGAACTTCATCTTTGCCCCCTACTGCTTGCCGGGCCCATCCCGACTTCGCAGACGCAGCAATTCTCGTGCCAGAATCTGGAAAACCATGGATTCAGCCGTTTGGCCCCGATGCGAAGGCACAATGCCCTTAGGCACTCGACTTAAGTTGCCTATCTATTAGGCATACGATGAAATGTTAGGCGGTTCGTAGAGAGGCCCAGACCGGCAAATGGTCTGATGCGGCAGCCGAAGTGGCGCTGTGATGCACCCCGCTGGTCTCATAGCTCCAATCAGGGGTAGCAATAATCCGGTCAAAACGCGCAATAGGTCGCGCCGATGGGTAGCTCGCACCAGGTGTGATCTGTTGCCATCCCATCCCGAAGGCCTGCATTGCACCGGTTAACCGGCCCCATTGATTGAAGTCGCCCATGATTACAGTTGGCATCTTCCCGCGACGTGTGCACTGCTTGAGGATTGCCTTGATCTGATCACGCCTGCGCAGCCCGGAAAGATCCAGATGCGCGCCCAGCACCCGGATGTGCTCCCCCCGCAAGTCTAGTTCCGCCAGAACGGCGCCGCGCGGCTCGAGTGTCGGAAGATCAAGCGGTTCTGCATGAAGACACTTTATGTCCCGCCTGACCAAAAGAGCATTGCCATGCCATCCAAGGCTTCGCGGTCGTTTGGCCACCGGCAAGGGCCGCCAGCGCGTATCGTCCAGCAGAGCACGCGGCAACACACTTGCGCGCGCACCAAAGCGTCGATCTGCCTCCTGTAGAGCGATGATGTCCGCATCGACTTCGCGCAGGACTGATATGATCCGGTCAGGATCGCGGCGTCCATCAAGCCCGACCGCCTTGTGGATGTTGTAGCTGGCGAATGTCAGTTCCACGCGGGATCCACTCCCCATGTGCGCTATTACGTTTCACCTGCAATGTAGCGGTCAGTGGCACGGGTAGGCAGACCGTCAATACTCGATATACGCAAGGAATGCTTGGCCGCCCATTCATCTGGATCAGCCTGGGCATGAGCTTTCTTGAGCGTTTGTCGCTCATCCTGAAACTCCATGAACGGCACGCCCCAGCCGCAGCTGGTCTGGACGCTTTCAACGTCAATCACGAAAATCTGGCGCGTGCCGGGCATCAAAGTGAAATGCGCAGCAAGACCGCTCCATTCATCGTCCTGTGGTAATACAGCTCGCCCGCGCCCGTAGATTCGCAAGATGAGCGCCGGCTGCTGGAAATTGCAGAACATCACGGTAATCCGACCGTCAGCGGCCAGATGTGCATTCGTCTCATTGCCTGATCCGCCAAGATCGAGATAGGCAACGCGCGTCGGCGACAACACCCGAAACGCGTGATAGCCCTTGGGGCTTAAATTGATCCGTGCGCCTTCTGCCGCAGTCGCTACAAAGAAGACCGGCTGTTTGCCGATCATTTCGATATGCTTGTCGAGCAGACTGTCGGTGAAATCTGCCATCAGAGAAAATCCTTAAGTACCTGCATGAACCGGTCGAACTGGTCATGGTGCAGCCAGTGCCCTGCTTGCTCGAACTCAATCACTTCGGCGTTGTTGAAATATTTGATCCGGCCATCCTTCTCCGGATTCGAAGCCCAGCTGTCCGCGCCATAGAGCAGCAGCGTAGGCGCAGTAATCGCACCCCAAATCTGCTGAAGGAATTCGTCAGCAATGTCCTCAACGCCCCAGACATTGAGATGCGGATCGAATTTCCAGCTGTACGTGCCATCCTCATTGCGATTGACCCCGTGGATCGTGAGGTGCCGCGCCTGTTCCTCGGTTAGATAGCTGTTTTCCTCAATCATCCGCGCAAAAGCCGCTTCTATACTTTCATAGTTGCGCGGGATGCGGCCCGATGCCGCGCGCTTCTTGCCAATCCATTCCGCAAAACGTTCAGGATATGGCGTCGCGCGCATCTCTGCCTGTCGTTCTGGCGAAGGGCCGAGGCCTTCGATCGCAACGATCTTCTTCACCATGTCAGGAAACACTCCGGCGTACCTAAGGGCAACGTTTCCGCCCATCGAATGGCTGACGATAGTCACCGGACCTGCACCAAGTTGATGGATCAACTGCGCGAGGTCATAGACCATGTCGTTCGCCCGGTAATTGCCATCCGACACCCAATCGCTATCGCCATGACCGCGGTGATCCATCGCCACAACATGGTAGTCATCGCGCAAGGCCTGCGCCGTCCAATCCCAACTACGTGCATGGTCGCGCCCGCCGTGAACCAGAACAAGGGGCGGTTTGCCTTCATTGCCCCAATCCTCGTAATTAAGGCGGAGCCGCTGCGAGATGAATGTCTGGGATGTAGGTCCTGAGCCGTTCATGGCTCAAGCTTTGAGCGATGCTTGCGCAGCTTGCAAGCCCAGCCTCGCCTCTAACGTTCCTTCGTCGCCGAAAAGGTCAGCTCGGGATTGTTTTCTGCCTGGTAGTTCACGTCCCACGGGCTTTTCGCCATGAACACCAGATCACCATCGCGGTCCTTTGCCAGATTGGCGCGATTGAAATCCTCAAACTGCTTAATCGCGGCTGCTGGCCCCTTGACCCAACGTGCAGTGGCAAAGGGTGAGGCTTCGAGCCCGGCTTCGACTTTATATTCGGCCGACAGCCGCGAAACCAGCACTTCGAGCTGCAGCTGACCAACCACGCCGACAATATGCTGCGCACCGATCTCCGGGTAAAAGACCTGGATTACCCCTTCCTCGGAAAGATCGTCGAGCGCCTTGCGCAGCTGTTTGGTCTTAGTCGGATCCTTCAATTGCACCCGACGCAGGATTTCCGGCGCAAAGTTGGGCAGTCCGGTAAAGCGGATTGTGTTCTTCTCGCTCAACGTGTCACCGACACGCAAAGTGCCGTGGTTGGGAATCCCAATAATGTCACCCGCTTCCGCCGTGTCGGCGATTTCGCGATCCTGTGCGAAAAAAAGGATCGGCGAATGCACAGCGATGGGCTTGCCCAGTCCCGAGGGGGTCAGCTTCATCCCACGTTTGAACGTGCCGGAAACCTGCCGCATGAAGGCAATACGGTCACGATGGTTGGGGTCCATATTCGCCTGGACCTTGAAGATGAAGCCGGTGACTTCATCGCGCGATGGCGGAATCTGCTCTTCTCCAGCCGGCTGAGGGCGAGGGGGCGGCGCGAACTTCGCAATCGCGTCGATCAGCTCCTCGACCCCAAAATTCTTCAGCGCCGATCCGAAGTAGACCGGGGTTAGGTCGCCATTGCGATACGCCTCAAGATCAAATTCAGGATAACCGATCTGTGCGAGCTCGGCATTTTCTGCAACCTCTTCGGGCAGCTGAGCATTCTCGTCACGCTTGCCGTGAAATTCCTTGGAAGGGCCTTCGGGCCGCGCCACTGTACCAGTGGCGAAGTCGAGGATGCCTTCGAACTGGCCACCCATTCCCACCGGATACATTTGCGGTGACACATCAAGCGCAAGCATATCCGCGATTTCGTCGAGCAGCTCGAAAACCGGACGGCCTTCACGGTCGACCTTGTTGACGAAGGTGATGATCGGAACGCTCCGAAGGCGGCAGACCTCGAACAGTTTTCGAGTCTGTGGCTCGATACCCTTCGCGGCATCGATCACCATGATTGCGCTATCGACGGCGGTCAGCGTCCGATAGGTATCTTCCGAGAAGTCTTCGTGTCCCGGTGTATCAAGCAGGTTGAAGGTGATGGTCTCACCATCGAATTCCTTCTCGAAGGTCATGACCGAGGAAGTGACGGAAATGCCGCGTTGCTGCTCGATCTTCATCCAGTCTGAGCGAGCCCGCCGCGCCTGTCCACGCGCCTTGACTTCGCCCGCCAGATGGATCGCACCACCTTGTAAAAGCAGCTTTTCCGTGAGCGTGGTCTTACCGGCGTCAGGGTGCGAAATGATCGCGAATGTGCGGCGATTGGACATAGTCATAGGCAGCGCGGGACTTATCCGCGGAGCTCCGCTCCCTGCTTCGCGGCGGATGCCACGACTGCATCCGAAATCGCCTTGAGGTCCGCGTCCTTATAGCTTTTCTCGGTCGGCTGAAGTGTAACTTCAACCGCGACCGATTTCTTGCCTTCGGGCACACCTTGCCCAGCAAAAACATCGAATACACGCGCATCGACGATGTTTATCTTGTCCGCGCCTTTAACCGCGCGCACCAGATCACTTGCGGCGAGCTCTGTCGGAACAAGGAATGCGAAGTCACGCGTCACAGCCTGCAAGGCAGGTGGCGCAAAAGACGAACGAGCGAAGCTGGCATTCTTCTTCGCAGGGATAGCATCCAGATGGATACCCATTGCTGCCACGGGCACGTCAATGTCATAGGCCTTGAGCATAGACGGATGGATCATGCCGAAGCCTGCAATCACGTTCTTTGGCCCCAAACGCAAGGTGGCGGATTGACCGGGATGATAAGCATCGCCTGCCTCACCCATGACCATCAGATTGCTGACCGGTGCGCCAGCCGCCTCAAGCAGTTCGAGGCAGATAGCCTTCGCGTCATAAGCATCAAAGGTGGTTGCCTTGCCTGAAGCCCAACCGCGACGCTCCTTGTCACCCGCCAGCACGCAAACCAGTGTCGGGTGTTCGCCATCCTCAAGATAGCGCCGCCCAATTTCGAACAGGCGTATGCTTGAAGCGCCGCGATCGAGATTGCGCTGAACTGCTGACAGCAAGCCAGGCAGCAAGGACGGCCGCATGACCTTCATGTCTTCGCTGATCGGGTTGTCGAGTACCCATTTACCGCCGCCAACGCTTTCTGCCTGATCTTCCGAAATGAATGACCATGTGATCGCTTCGTTGAGCCCGCTAGCAGCCGCGGCACGGCGTAGCCTGCGTTCGGTCAACTGCACTGCGGTTGCGGTAGGTTTGGCAACGCCATCTGCCCGCGGCAGAGCAACGCTTTCTACCTTGTCGAGGCCGTGGATACGCACAACTTCTTCCACCAAGTCCGCCGGCCCTTCGATATCGTGGCGGCGGAGCGGACAGGTCACGTTCCAGTCTCCATCGATTGCGAAATCGAGGCTCTCCAGAATGCGCTTCTGTTCTTCGACCGGCACGTTAATGCCGCCCAGACGCGCGGTCAGGCCGGTATCGAACGCAATGACTTTCGGCTCGCTTGGAGGTACGCCTGCGTGCACTTTCTCGCTCGCGGTTCCGCCAGCCAATTCAACGATCAAACCGGTCAGCAGGTCCAGGCCGTAATCAAGAAACGTCGGATCGACACCGCGTTCGAAGCGCGTGCGCGCATCAGACGCCAAGCCAAGCTTGCGGCCCGTCACGCCGATGCGCGCCGGATCGAAATAGGCAATCTCCAGCAGCACGTCTGTCGTGTGGTCCGAGCAGCCAGAGTCTTCGCCACCCATGATGCCTGCGACGTCATGCACACCTGCATCGTCAGCAATCACGGTCATGCTGTCGTCGAGCGTGTAGGTCTTCTCATTGAGCGCCAGCACTTGCTCGCCATTCTTTGCCCGGCGTGCGACTACTGCGCCTGTCAGCTTGGCCAGATCATAGGCGTGCGCCGGACGGCCATATGCCAGCATGAGATAGTTGGTCAGGTCGACCAGCAGCGAAATCGGACGTTGGCCCGCACTAGTCAGCCGTTGCTGCAGCCAGTCTGGTGAAGGCCCGTTTTTCACGCCTGTGATCACGCGGCCATAAAACGCCGGACAACCTTCAGTGTCGTCGGTGCGGATTTCAACCGGGCAAGCACCGGACGTTTCGAACTCCGGCATTGCGATGGGCTTCAGCGTCCCAAGCCCGGCCGCCGCCAGATCGCGCGCAATCCCGTAAACGCCCATGCAATCGGGGCGGTTGGGCGTGATGGCAACGTCAATGATTGGCGAGGTGCCGTGATAATCGGCAAAGCTCTGACCCACCGGCGCGTTTTCAGGCAGTTCGATGATACCGTCATGCTCGTCGCCCAGCTCCAGCTCGCGCACAGAGCACATCATGCCGTTTGATTCGACACCGCGGATCGCACTCTTGCGCAATTCCATGCCGTTTGACGGGACGATCGCACCGGGCTGCCCCAGCACGCCCTTCATGCCAGCACGCGCATTCGGCGCACCGCACACTACCTGAAGCGGATCTCCCGACCCAGTGTCGACAGTCAGCACCTGAAGCTTGTCGGCATCAGGATGCTTCTCAGCCGTCAGCACTTTGGCAACAGTGAAGCCTGCCAGCCGAACGGCGGGATCTTCCACCCCTTCCACTTCCAAGCCGATGGCGTTGAGCGTATCGACGATCTCCTTCACCGAAGCTTCGGTATTGAGGTGATCTTTCAGCCAAGTGAGCGAGAACATCATGCTTTCGCTCCTACACCTGCCGACAGCGTCGGCTGGTCAAACGGGCTGAACCCATAATGCTGCAACCAGCGGACATCGCCGTCGAAGAAAGCGCGCAGATCGGTCATGCCGTATTTGAGCATAGCCAGACGGTCGACCCCGACGCCAAAGGCAAAGCCCTGCCACTGGTCCGCATCAAGCCCTGCCATCTCGATCACGCGGCGGTTGACCATGCCGCTGCCCAGCAGCTCCATCCAGTCATGCCCGTCATTATCGCCATTGCCGCCGACAACCCAGCGGCCGCTCTCTTTCGAATAACCAACATCCACCTCGACGCTCGGTTCAGTGAACGGGAAGTAGCTGGGGCGCAGGCGCAACACGATGTCGTCGCGTTCGAAAAATGCCTTTAAAAAGGTTTCAAGCGTCCACTTGAGATGCCCCAAGTGAATGTCACGATCGATCACCAGACCTTCGACCTGGTGAAACATCGGTGTGTGCGTGGCATCGCTGTCGGAGCGGTAGACACGGCCCGGCGCGATGATGCGGATCGGCGCACCTTGTTCTTTCATACTGCGAATTTGGACAGGCGAAGTATGCGTGCGCAGCAGCATGGAATTGCCCTCCACATCTTTGTCCTGGAAATAGAAGGTGTCATGCATAGCGCGCGCAGGATGGCTTTCATCCATATTGAGCGCAGTGAAATTGTGCCAGTCGTCTTCGATCTCGGGCCCGGTTGCCACCGCAAAACCCATGTCCGCGAAAATCTCCGCCAGCTCGTCCATCACCTGGCTGACCGGATGGACCGAGCCATTCGGTGCATCGGGTGCAGGTAGCGTCAGGTCGAGCTTCTCGCTGGCGAGCTGCGCTTCGAGCGCAGCGCTCTCGAGCGCGTCCTTCTTCGCTGATATTGCGTCGGCAATCTCGCCACGCACAGCCTGAATAGCTGGCGCGGCAGCGGAACGCTTGTCCGGTGCCATCTGGCCGAGCGTCTTCAACGCTGCACTAACCCAGCCCTTCTTTCCGAGCGCAGCTACGCGTTGCTCTTCGAGCGCATCCAGCGTTTCCGCCCCATAAACGGCAGCCAGCGCTGCCTCTTTCTGTTGTGTCAAATCTGTCATTGCTAATTCTTCGCGGTTGAAGGGCGCTCCGCTAGCGGGAAATGGGCTTCAACGCAAAGCGCAATCAGGCGGGTTTGTCCAATGTTTGCGCCGGCGGACCCCAAATCCGCGCGCGCGCTTCGACAAATGCGGTCAGGATCGGGTGTTCCTTCGAAGCATAGGCGCTGGGTGACATACCCATGAAGGTCTGAAACTCGCGCGTTAATTGTGCCTGATAGTGGTAGTGCTCGTCCATCGCATCCGTCCACTTGCTGCCCTCACGCAGCATGAATGTGGTGAGGCTACGCATAAAGCGCTGACGCCGCATCAGCAGCTTGGGTGCAAAGCCGAAATAGCGGCTGCAAATCCGCTCCAGGCTGCGGGTGCTGAGCCCGGCTTCCTTCGCAAACTCCGACACGCTGCTGAGATTTTCGTCCACCAACGCGCGGTGTACGCGCCTGATTTTCTCGTCATTGCGGGTTGGCTGCATCAATCCACGCATAGTGTCACAGATAGCTTCGAATTGCGCCTGATCGTCTATCTCCGGATCACACAAGATATCCGCCAGCGGCGCAAACTTCGCAAAGGCCGGGTGCCGTTCTCCGTCACATGTTTGGTTCGCAAGGATCTTCGCTTCGACATCGATAAATCTGCACCAGCCAAGCGGCATGAATCCAACGCCCCACAGCCGGGTGGAGCCGATCTCGAAATAGGTGGGCAAGGAACTGGGGCCGCTCGCGGCAAAGCGTGGGCGTTCGACAGATGTCTCGCCTAGTTGCGCCAAGGGCCGAGAACCTGCCATGAAGCGGATGCCAGCCCACTCGGGCTGCAAGTGATCACAGATTGTGCCACCGACTTCGACTGTCAGGTCCAGATGGTAGAAGCTGGTGAAGCACCCGTCGAATTCAGGCGGCGGCGCGAAGAATCGACTTCGCACTTTATATTCGGGCATCTCATGCTAGGGCGAGCGCCCTAGATTCTTTTGCGACCCCACCATGCGTCGCTGTTTGGCGCAAGTGTCGCAAACTTACAAATGGAAAGGCGCCGGAAGTTACCTTCCAGCGCCCTCAAATTAGCTAGCTTATCCGCTGTTTAAGCAGGAAGCGCTGATTTCGCCTGAGCGATCACAGTTTTGAACGCCGCTGCTTCGTTCATAGCGAGATCCGCCATAGCCTTGCGGTCCAGCTCGATGCCAGCCAGCTTAACGCCGTGCATGAACTGCGAATATGTGAGGCCTTCAGCGCGGACAGCCGCGTTGATGCGCTGGATCCACAAAGCGCGGAAGTTACGCTTTTTGATCTTGCGGTCGCGATATGCATATTGGCCAGCCTTTTCGACGGCCTGGCGTGCAATGCGGATGGTGTTCTTGCGACGACCGCGATAGCCCTTGGCTTGATCGAGTAGGCGCTTGTGTTTCTGGCGTGTGGTTACGCCGCGTTTAATGCGAGGCATTTCAAATTCTCCTTAAAACCAGCGCGCTCAATCGAGCCCGTAAGGGGCCCATTTCTTGACTGTCTTCGTGTCGGCTTCCGACAGGACAGACGTGCCGCGGTTCTGGCGGATATACTTCGCATTGTGGCTGATCAGACGGTGGCGCTTACCCGCGACGCCGTGTTTGATCTTGCCAGTGGCGGTGATTTTGAAGCGTTTCTTCACACCGCTTTTGGTCTTCAGCTTGGGCATTTTTATCTCCTAATCAGATATCGTTCGATATCGTTTCCGGGACACGTCCAACCAGCCCTGGCAGCCCTAACGGCCAGACCGGCAGATGATTCACGTGTCAGTGAAGGCGAGCGCAATAGCGATTCTCGCAGGTAATGCAAGGAGAGTCTGGCAGGCAAAGCGCCCACATGAGCGCACGTGATTCTATAGTGGCCAGCGTGCAACCGATTAGGCTACCCGCCGCCCAACGCTTCCAGCACTTCCTCCAGCCGTGCGGGTTCGCCCAGCGCCAGCACTGAACCGTCACTATCGGCATCAAGCGGATTGCCTTGCCAATCGCTCATCTGTCCGCTTGCGCCCTCAACGATGGGAACCAGCGCGGCATAATCATGAAGCTTCAGCCCGCTTTCGATCACGATATCCAAATGCCCCGAGGCGAGCAGGCCGTAATTGTAGCAATCACCGCCATAAACCGGGAACGGGTGTTTAGGATATGCCTTGGCAACGACGCGCAGATAAGCATCGACCTCTTCTTCCGCGAAGGCATGCGGGCTGGTGGTGGCGACACGTGCCCCTTCCAATGACCGGCAGCGGCGCGTTGTTGCAGGCTTGCCATTTAGAGTAGTGCCCTGACCGACCACACCGACCCAGCGTTCGCCAAGGATCGGCTGATCAATAACCCCCAAAACCGGCCAGCCGTCCTGCATCAACGCGATCAGCGTACCGAAGATCGGGCGACCAGCGACAAAGCTTTGCGTGCCGTCAATCGGGTCAAGCACCCATTGCCTGCCTGCACCTTCATTGCGCGTGCCGTATTCTTCGCCAATGATCCCATCATCGGGCAGTTCCGCTTCGATGATCGCGCGCATGGCCGCTTCGGCTGCCCGATCCGCCTCTGTCACGGCAGTGTGATCATCCTTCGTTTCTTCATTCCAATCGCCGCGAAAAAGCGGACGGATCGCTGCGCCAGCCGCATCAGCCAAACGGGCAGCAAGCGCAATATCAGACGACTTCATGACAAACCCTTTAAAACTCGATAGAAGACCGTGCAACCGGGTCGCACATTGGAGTAAAGTCCAAACCGGGGATACCGTTAAAGCAATGACAGCTGATAACAATCGCCGCAGCGATGATACAGCAATGCGTTCACGATTTGGGATGACGGAAGTGGGGGAACCGCTGTCACTAAATCGCGCGCCATGCGACGAGCTGACACCATGGGTGGCGCGGATCTTCGCTGTCGACGTGGATGCGCCCGATGATCATTTGATCGACTGCGGGCTATGCGCGGATACACCGATACTGCGCATGTTATTCCGCGGAAGATGGACCGCAAAAACACGCCATGGTGTGTGAGCCTATGAACGCGCGGCGGCATTCTTTGGCCCACAATCAAGACTGATGCCCTTACGGATTCGCGGTGGCTTTGCGACTTTAGGCGTTGCTCTGAAGCCTGGCGCGGTCAGCATGCTCAAAGGACCTGACGTGGCCGACACGCTGGACCGGATCATCTATTACGATGATATCTTCGGAGATCACACGTGGGGCACCAGCGAACAGTTGATGAAATGAATGTTTCGATCCTGATGGAGCGCCGGAACGGCGGTTGCGCGTGGCGGAAAAGCTGCTGGTACAACTGATCGAAAGGGCCGGTGCCAAAATGCCTGATCCGATCATCGAAGCTTTCGACAAGGCAGCGTTCGCTGATCCCAATCTTAATCTTGCAGATTTCGCCAGCGATCATGCGGTAGAGCGCCGACGGCTCGAGCGGCTAGTGAAGAAGGCCTATGGCCAAACCCCCAAACAAGTTCTGCGGCGCGCGCGCTCTGGACATTGCCGCAAATCTTATCGGCGTGGCAGATTCTTCGGAAGCGGAAGAGATTGCGCTGCGTTACTTTGACCAATCGCACTTCATCCGTGACTTCACGTCATTCTTTGGCGTGACGCCGCATAAATTCCGTGCGCAACCACGCCCGCTCCTGACCATAACTCTGGAGCAACGCCAAGCCCGCCGGCTAGAAGAGCTCAAGCGGTTGAGACCCGGTGAACACCGGCCCTGGCTGGCCGATCTGGAGCAAAATCCGGCTTAGTCGAACAACGAGCTGACGGAGCTTTCGTCAGCGATCCGGCGCACAGCCTCACCAATCAGCGGCGCGATTGTCAGCACGCGAATGCGATCGGATGCCTCTGCCGCTTCGGTTGGGCGGATTGTGTCCGTGATGACCAGTTCTTTGAGCGCAGAGCCGTTGACGCGCGCAACAGCTCCGCCCGACAGCACGCCATGCGTGATATAGGCAGCCACGCTGTTTGCGCCCTGATCGAGCAAGGCCTGTGCCGCATTGCACAGCGTGCCGCCCGAATCCACGATGTCATCGATCAAAACGCAGTGGCGCCCCTTCACATCACCGATGATGTTCATGACCTCACTTTCGCCGGGACGGTCGCGGCGTTTGTCAACGATCGCGAGCGGGGCGTTGTCGAGCCGCTTGGCCAGCGCGCGCGCGCGCACCACACCGCCAACATCGGGGCTGACCACCATTAGATCCTGGTCGCCATAGCGTGCCTGGATATCGGCCGCCATGGTCGGCGCGGCATAAAGATTGTCTGTTGGAATATCGAAAAAGCCCTGGATCTGCCCGGCGTGAAGGTCCACCGCCAGCACGCGGTCTGCGCCGGCTTCGGTGATCAGATTGGCAACAAGCTTGGCAGAGATTGGCGTTCGCGGGCCGGGCTTCCGGTCCTGACGGGCATAGCCGAAATAGGGGATTACAGCGGTGATCCGGCGTGCCGATGCACGACGCAGGGCATCGATCCCGATCAGCAATTCCATCAGATTGTCATTGGCTGGAAAGCTGGTCGACTGAACGATAAACACATCTTCGCCGCGCACATTCTCGTTGATTTCGATGAAGACCTCTTCATCGGCAAAGCGGCGAACACTCGCGTCTGTAAGCGGCAATTCCAGATAGGCGGCGATCGCCCGGGCAAGCGGCAAGTTCGAATTGCCGGACATAATCTTCATGAGTAGCGAATCCCCGAAAGCAGCTGATTTCTCCGGCCTAGCGGAGAGTCATAGAAACGCAACAGAGTGAAGTGATGGGTTTTACCCAGCGCTGGTGTTTACTTAATCCGATGTTCGCCTTTGATCCAGCGTACAGTGCCAGAGCTGGCGCGCATCACTACGCTATGCGTTGTCATCAATCCGCCGCGCTTGCGTTTCACGCCTTCGAGAAGCGAGCCTGAGGTCACACCGGTCGCGGCGAAAATACAGTCGCCTTTAGCCAGATCTTCCAGCTTGTAGATCCGGTCCAAATCTTCAATGCCCCATTTGCGGGCGCGGGCCTTTTCATCTTCATTGCGGAACACCAGTCGGCCATTGAATTGCCCACCGACACAGCGCAGTGCAGCGGCTGCGAGAACACCTTCAGGCGCGCCGCCTTGCCCCATATACATATCGATTGTGGTGTCTTCGTCCGTTACTGCAATCACGCCAGCAACATCGCCATCACCGATCAACACTACCCCGCAACCGATGCCGCGCAATTCCGCAATCAGGTCTGCATGGCGCGGCCGATCCAGCACGCACACGATAATCTCACGAGGTTCGACCCCTTTGGCAGCCGCTACAGACTGCACATTTTCGGTCGCTGATTTGGCGAGATCGATCACATCTGGCGGATAGCCAGGGCCAACCGCGATTTTATCCATATAGGTGTCAGGTGCGTTCAGCAGATTGCCTTCTTCAGCCGCGGCGAGCACGGCCAGCGCATTGGGGCCTGCCTTGGCTGTGATGGTTGTGCCTTCCAGCGGATCAAGCGCGATATCGATCTTCGGCCCCTTGCCCGGCGCGCCGCCCACTTTCTCTCCAATATAGAGCATGGGTGCTTCGTCACGCTCCCCTTCACCAATCACCACCGTGCCATCCATATAAAGCGTATCGAACGCCCGCCGCATCGCTTCGACCGCCGCAGCGTCGGCCGCTTTCTCGTCCCCGCGCCCAATCAATTGCGATGCCGCGACGGCCGCAGCCTCGGTTACGCGCACCATCTCCAGAACCAGAACGCGGTCGAGCGCGTTTCCGTCAGAGGATTTTTGAGCAAGGAGGTCGGTGTTCATGTGAAATTCAGTCCCTCGAGTGTGTTGGTGAATTGCCCTAAACAGAAGGAGCGGCGCTTGTCGAGCAGACCCGTATGGTGGACCGGGAAAAGCGCCCCATTGCTGCTAGTTTGGGCCTATGTAACTCCGGCAGTCGCACAAGAAGTTGCGCCTGAATACACGCCTCCGCCTCCCCCCCTTCGCCAGCCAATGGATATCGAACCGATCGAGCGGACAGACACGGTCGACCTGCTGGTCGAAATGCCTGACGGCCCGGCAGATCAGCGCCGTATAGAGCAATGCGAGGAGGAACAGGATGCCTCGACAATCTCGCGCACTATCGTGGTTTGCCGCGAGATCGTGGAAGACAATTCCAACTACTACAGCGGTAGCCGTGAGGATGCGCGTGATCGCTATGCTCGGCAAACGCAATACGCTGACCCCCATTCCTACGCCCGATGTTGCGGGCGAAGGCATCACTGGGCCTAAAGCGCTAATGGGGGCAGGTGTGACAATTACTGGCTGCATCATCCCTCCATGCCCTCCACCGCCGGCTCTGATCATTGATATAGAGGCCTTGCCAGAGGCGCCGGCAGGATCAGACGCGGACAGAATTGCGCGTGGGCTACCGCCGATTGGCAATGACACCGGCGACCGGATCCCGACCGAGCTTGAGTCGAAACGCGACGAAACTAGTCCGGCAGAATCGGAAGAACCAGCGGGGGGGCAGTAAGGCTGTCCGACCCTTCCAACAGGTCAATCGCGCCGCGCACGCAGCGTTCCGGCCCTTCATGGGTGACCATGGCGACCAGCACATCACCGCCGCCATCATCCGCCCTACCTTTCTGGATCAGGCTTTCAATCGAAACACCCGCGTCGCGCATCGCTGCAGTAATTCCTGCCAGCACGCCGGGGCGGTCTGTTACGGTAAACCGCAAATATGTACGCTCGGTCCGTTCGCCAGATTCGGCGGGCAGCATTGGCGACAGGTTGGCGACGGGAATGGAGAACGGCGCGCCCACTTCATCACGCGCGATATCGATTACATCCGCGACCACGGCGCTGGCTGTCGGGCCTTCGCCTGCGCCGGCACCTTGAAACAACAGGCGGCCGGAAAAATTGCCTTCCGCGACAACCGCGTTTGTCGGCCCGTCAACACCGCTAAGAGGGTGCGCTTTCGAGACCAGACAAGGCCGCACGCGCTGCAACAGGCGATCCCCACCTGGCGTGTGTTCGACATCGGCCTGCGCAATCAAGCGAATCACAAAGCCAAGAGTGTCAGCCTGCGCAATATCTGCCGCGCCAACGCGGGTGATGCCTGTCACGCGCACAGCATCAAAATCCAGCTCTGCGCCAAAACCGATCGCCGCCAGAATCGCCAGCTTGTGCGCGGCATCTACCCCTTCGATGTCGAAGGTCGGGTCTGCCTCTGCATAGCCCTTGTCTTGTGCCTCAGCCAGAACATCGGCGAAGTCCGCGCCGGTGTCTTCCATCGTCGACAGGATGTAATTGCAGGTGCCGTTGAGAATTCCGTAAATGCTGGTGAGCTGGTTGGCCGATGTGCCTTCCCGCAACCCCTTGATCACCGGAATTCCGCCTGCGACCGCCGCCTCGAATTTCAGCGCGACGTCTTTTGCCTCTGCACTGGTTGCCAGCGACAGCCCGTGGTGCGCGATCATCGCTTTGTTGGCGGTAATCACTGCCTTGCCATTGGCGAGCGCGGCTTTGGCCAGTTCCAAGGCAGGTCCATCGGACCCGCCAATCAGCTCCACCACAACATCCACGTCGTCGCGCGTTGCAAGAGCCACGGGATCATCTACCCACGCAAAGGGTGACAGATCCACGCCGCGATCCTTGGTCCGGCTTTGCGCGCTGACAGCGGTTACTTTCAACTGCGTGCCCGCGCGGGCGGTCAAAAGGTCCCGATTGGTTTCCAGAAGGCGAATTACGCCAACACCAACCGTGCCCAGCCCGGCCAGGCCGATGCGTAATGTATCAGCCATCCACGCTCTCCTGAACCGGGTGGCCAAAGGAGCGGCGAACTGTATCTGGAATACGCAGCGGTTTGCCGCTGGCCAGATCAACCATCACCGCAACCAGCCGGATTTCCGCGCGCAGTGAACCGTCCTTTGCACCGTGCAGAGTGATTAACTGTTCCATGCTGGAATTGCCGATCTTCGGCACAGTCATGCGCCCTTCGATCAATTCATCCACTCGCATTGGTGCAAGATAATCCACTTCGGCGCGGCGTACATGGAATTCCAGCTCATCTGGCATGCCGCGAGTGCGCGCATCACGAAAGTACTCTGTCACCAGAATGTCTGCATATTCTAGGTAACGCGAATTGAAGACCACCGATTGCGGATCAACCTCGGCATAGCGCACGCGAAAAATGTGTTTGAAAGTTTGGCTCATCACTTTCAGCCCCTAGCGCGAGGTGCCGCCCATAGGGAAGAGGGTTCGCGATCACTTTGTCTTGGCAGTGGATTAGGCCAGCTTTGCCATGCTCGCCCTAACTGCGGGTGCAAGGCCCCAGAGCGCCCATCATCAGCTGATAGTCGCGTTCTGCCTGCGTTCGGGCGGCGCTGTCATTCGATAGATTGGCTTCAGCGGGTAGCCGCGCGGGCAAGGCGCAGGCAAGACGGTACCATTCGAGCGATTCGGGCTCGGGCGGCCGCGCGGACTGGTCGATGATTTCTCCCCAGGACACACCCCAGGTTGGCGGCCGGCCCGGGCGACGCAGGATCGCAACAGAGACCGGCGCGCCATTCTCCGTTTCCAGGAATATTTGCGTCTCCGATTCGCCCGTCAGATTTCCGGGCACGGACAAGGCATCGCGCACCCCGACTATCACCGGAGGCGAATCGGGTGCGGCCAGATCAGTCAAAACCGGGCGCAGGCGCGCTTCAAATTCTGGAGAATAGAATTGCTGCGCCGAATCGCCGGACAATTGCAGCTCGGACGGGCGGCCCGGCACACTGCGCGCGAAAAGAAGCACCTCTTGCTTCTTTAGATTGGGCACCTTGCCACGCGAATCGAGCGGTACATCGACCAGATAGCGCAAACTCTCTCCCAACGGTGCCGAACCGGACAAGAGCGCCATAGTCTCGGCCTCTACATAAAGTCGCGCGAATCCGAGCGCGACATCAGGCGCGCGCTCTGGCTCGAGCGCGATTGCGCGGCGAATCTTGGCCCGCACTACCAGCTCGGCGTTGTCCGCCAGATCGACAAATTCCGCATAGGTCGGAAGAGCAGAAGCACCCTGTTCTTGAGCGGAAATGGGCACCGCCACCAGAGCGGAAGCGCTAGCGACCAAGAGAGTCAAGTTTTTGATTTGTAGCATAATTTCAGTCTCAAGTCAGATTGCTTCGAGCAATGTGGGAATATTCGAATGCTCACAACAGCACCCTTGCAAACATTCTATAGATAGCAGACAATTACGTGTGAATCGGCAATTAACCGATAAAGCGTTTGCGCGGCACAAGCTTGGCCGTTAAAGCGAAAAGCTAAGGACTTGGCTAAGTTGGGGAGTTGTTAAGCTTTGTTCCTTTGCAGGCTCCCTTGCGGGACTACCTGCAAACTTCCGGGTCGCCGGCGCGCAGCCCGGTCAGGGAGAAAATTGGAGTTTTCGCTTCGCAAACAAATTTGGTTTGCGGGGCAAAAATTGTCGAGCCCAACCTCGGCAAAGTGAATGGAGAGAAGCGACTGGATGGCCTACGCTGACCAACAAACGAGCGGTAACCGAATCACGGCAATAGTAATTGTTGCCCTGATCCATGTTTTCGTCGGTTACCTTTTCATTAGTGGTTTGGCAGTTTCAGCGGTGAAGAATGTGGTCGAACGAGTGACCACCATCGACATCGAGGAACCGCCACCGCCTGAGCCGGAGGATGAACCGCCTCCGCCTGAACCTCAAGAAACGGCACCACCTCCGCCTGTGGCTCCGCCACCGCCGATCAATATCGCACCGGCGCCGCCGCCAATCCGGACCCAGCCGACGATTCCGCCGCCTGCTCCGCCGGCATTGGTCATACCGCCACCGGCACCGCCCGCGCCGCCTTCACAGGCTCGCGGAGCAACCACCCGCGGTGAAGGGCGTTGGGCTGCCCGCATCCAGGAAAACTATCCCTCGCGCGCTTTGCGAGAGGAAGTGGAAGGTACGGTTGGCGTAAGCGTGGTCGTCAGTCCGGAGGGGCGAGTCGCATCCTGTCGTGTGTCGCGGTCTAGCGGCTCTAGCGTACTCGACGATGCGGCGTGTCGCGGAATGGAGCGTTATGCGCGCTTTAACCCCGCACTTGACGCAGCCGGCAATCCGACGACCGGATCGTACAACACCAGCATTGTTTATCGACTGAACTAAGGGTCGGGCAGAACAGAGAGAGCCCGCGCCCTCCGGGGACAATTATTAAAAGGACTATTCGCTATGATTATCAACCTTCTAGCAGCGGCAGACGCAGCTGACGTCAAAAACAGCTTCGGTTTCATGGAAGCAATGGAACAGGGTGGCCCTGTTGCCTGGTTCATCCTTGCCATCATGATCATCATGAGCGTTGGCTCATTCTACATCCTCATCACAAAGTTGCTTGAGCAGAGCAAAGTGATGAAGCAGTACAAGCGCGACGTGCAGGGCAAGTTCTGGCAAGCCGGCTCGATCAAGGATGGCGCAACCAAGCTTGAGAAGAACAGCGCATGGCGCCAGGTCGCCGACGATGCTCTTCGTGCAGAAGACGAGCACGGCAAGATGACCGACAAGCTTGAAGCACATGACTGGATGCACGGTTCGCTGCAGCGTTCAGAAGACGCCATCAACGCAAAGCTGGCTGGCGGCCTTCCGTTCCTCGCAACGGTTGGCGCGACTGCACCGTTCGTCGGCCTGCTCGGTACGGTTATCGGTATCTACCGCGCGCTGATCAACATCGGTATCGCGGGTTCGGCATCGATCGACAAAGTTGCTGGACCGGTTGGTGAAGCGCTGATCATGACCGCCATCGGTCTGTTCGTGGCTGTGCCTGCGGTGTTCGCATACAACTGGCTCCAGAGCCGTAACCGCCGCATCGCTGAAGCGCTCTCAAGCTTCTCGACCGACATACTGGCTAACATCAGCTCGAATGGTGCGGTTCGCCCTGCGGTCAAGGCTCCGGCACGTGCTGCTGCGAAACCAGCAACAACTGCTGGTGGCGCACAGACTGCACCGAAGGCCTAATCGCCTGATGTTAGGCGGGGGCCGCTGGCTCCCGCCGACAACAACCCTTGGCGAAAATTACGAATAGGAATTAGCAATGGCTATTTCGATGAGCGGTGGGGCAGAGACCCCGATGTCAGACATCAACACCACGCCATTGGTGGACGTGATGCTGGTGCTTCTGATCATCTTCCTCATCGCGGTTCCGGTGGCTATCCAGACTATCGAGAAGCTCGAGATTCCGGTTCTGGAATCGATCGAATCGAAGGATAAGGTCGAGAACCTGCTGCTGACTGTGAGCACAACCGATGCAGGCGGCCGAAGCGCAGGCGAACCGGGCTTTGAAGGCGCATCGCGCAACGGAAAATGTCGGGTGTATTTCAACAACATCACACCGGTGAGTTCGGAAGAACTTTACGACATGGCATTTGCTCGCCTTGACGCGATTGTGACAGCTGCTGGCGGCCCCGAAGCGATCATGAAAGATCCAGAGCGTATCCCGCAGGTTCACATCCGTGGTGACGTGAACGCACCATGGCGTTGTGTCGCAGGCGCGATCTACAACGTGCAGGCCTCGGGCTATCCAACGGTTGGCTTCATCTCGAACCCGATTCCTCCGGGCATCTGATCCGCCGAAACAAGAATTTAGGAGTACGCACCTATGGCAATGTCAGGCGGTAAAGACGATGGATCGCCAATGATGGAAATGAACATGACGCCGTTGATCGACGTCTTGCTCGTTCTTCTCATCATGTTCATCATCACCATTCCGGTGGCTACACACTCGGTCGATATCGACCTTCCGCAGCCGAGCCCGAATGACAATCCACCACCGATTGATCCGATCAAGAACAAGCTGGTTCTCACACAGACCAACGAGATCTTGTGGAATGCACAGCCGATCACCATGAGCGAGCTGGCAACCAATCTTCAGCAATCGCTGACGATCGATCCGGAACCCGAACTGCAGTTCGAGCCCGAAGCGCTTGCAAGCTATGAGCTTTCAGCGCGCGTTTTGAACGTCATCAAAGCCTCGGGCGTGACGAAGTTCGGCTTCGTCGGCAATGAGAAGTATCGCAGTTTCGCTGGCGGCCAACAGTAAACGTCAGCTACAACCAAACACTATCAAGGGGCGGAGCAATCCGCCCCTTTTTTGTTGGCTCAAGACGATGTTGACACCTGATGCCAGTCTGCGTCTAAACTAGGGCAGCATGCGTTCCACCAAATTTGTTCTCGGTCAAAGATAACGCGTTCTCATTCACTCATAGTTGATCCACTTAACGAGACGGATCGTGAAATCGATCTCACTGCACCTTGACGCAGAGCAAGCACGGGTGGAGCCTAGAATGTCGATCTTCATTGAAGACGGCAATATCGTTCTGGTACGCGAAAAGGCCGCATAGACCGGGCCCGATCAAGCCTATCAGCTATTCACCTCGATCGGCATCCAATCGCATAGCTTCTCCCGCCAGCGTTTCCACCTCCAGCAAAAGTTCCTCGTCGATCGCGCCTTGAGGCACGGCTTCGCGGCCGATCATCGTCATTACCGGGACTGCGAGCGGGCTCACTCGCTCCAATTCGACATGGCGCAATTCGCGCTCTGACCGTTCGAGCAGATCGCCCAGACGCCCGACATCGGTCATCCGCTCGCGCGCATCGGCCCACGCGGCTTCCAGCAGCAGATGGTCAGGCTCATACTTGCGCAGCACGTCATAGATCAGGTCGGTCGAGAAGGTGACTTGTTTACCGGTCTTGCGTTTTCCGGGATGCTGGCGCTCAACCAGCCCACTGATCACCGCGACCTCGCGAAAGGCGCGGCGCAGCAGATGCGATTCCTGAATCCATTCAACAAATTCATGCTCGAGGATGTCGGGCGACAATAGCGGTGCTGGATCGGCAACTGGCTTAAGGCCCCACACCGCCAGCGAATAATCGTTCGCGACGAAGCCGCCCGGTTGCAACCCGCGATCCTCCATCCTCCGCGTGATGAGCATGCCGAGGCTCTGGTTCGCGTTCCAGCCCTCGAAGGTGTAATAGACGCTGTAGTGCTTCTTGTGATGCGGGAAGCTTTCAACCAAAAGCATGCCCGGCCCGGGCATCTCGCTGCGCCAGTCCTGCACTTCCAGCCATTCGCGCACGTCATCTGGGAACCGCGCCCAGCCCGCGCGGTCGACCAGCATTTCCCGCACGCGCGCCGACAAATGCGTGGTTAGCGGCATACGCGCCCCGCCATAGCTCGGGATCGTCGCGCTTCTTTTCGCCGCGCGCACGATCACGTCCATATCCTTGAGCTGTTCGACCTCCAGGCTGAGGCCAGCGAAGAAAAAAGTGTCACCGGGAGATAGCTTGGCGGCAAAGCGTTCCTCCACGCGGCCTAGATTGCGCCCGTTCTTGAACCGCACGGTCAGCATCTCGCTGTCGATAATGATGCCCGCATTCATGCGATGGCGCTGCGCATGCTCGGGATGGGTCAGCCGCCAGACGCCTGTTTCGTCGCGCACGATCCGCTTGAACTTGTCATAAGCGCGCAAGGCGTAGCCGCCATTCTCGACAAAGCCGAGTACGCGCTGCCAATCTTCCGGTGTGACCCAGCTGTATGCGAGCGTAGAGCGCACTTCGCCAAGCAGCGCATCCTCTTGGAAAGCCCCCGCACAGGCACATGCCATCACATGCTGCGCCAACACGTCGAGCCCGCCGGGCCGGAACTCCTCACCATCGCGTTGACCCGCATCAACCGCATCTTTCGCTGCGGTTGCTTCGAGGAATTCGAAGCGGTTGCCCGGCACCAGGATCGCACGGCTGGGCATGTCCAAGCGGTGATTGGCGCGGCCGATCCGCTGCAACAGTCGCGAGGAACCCTTGGGCGCGCCCATCTGAACTA
Source organism: uncultured Altererythrobacter sp. (assembly GCF_913057185.1). Lineage (NCBI taxonomy): Bacteria > Pseudomonadati > Pseudomonadota > Alphaproteobacteria > Sphingomonadales > Erythrobacteraceae > Altererythrobacter > uncultured Altererythrobacter sp. The sequence continues at coordinate 666,808 of NZ_CAJXNK010000001.1, read as the reverse complement.
CGCAGTCGATATCCCCCCAGTCGATACCCAAATCGAGACTGGCAGTGCACACCAGCGCGCGCAGCTCGCCGCGCGCCATCGCGCCTTCGACCTTGCGCCGCGCTTCGACCGAAAGACTGCCATGATGGATGCCGATCGGCAGATTGTCTTCGTTCACATCCCACAACAACTGGAAGATGAATTCGGCCAGAAAGCGCGTATTGGTGAAGACGAGAGTTGTCTTGTTGCGCCCAATCTCCTCCATGAGCTGAGGAATCGCCCAGCGCCCGGCATGCCCGCCCCACGGCACGCGCTCTTCGAACGGCAAGAGGATATCGACCTCGGGTTCGGCGCCCTGTTCGCCTTCGACCAGCTGGATGGAGTCAACATCGCCCCACGGAGCGAGCCACCCGCAAATCCCAGCAGGGTCAGCGACTGTCGCGGACAACGCAACCCGTTGCATATCGGGTGCAATAGCCTGCAACCGGCTTAGCGAGAGCACGAGCAGATCGCCGCGCTTGCCGGTCGCAAATGCGTGGACCTCGTCCACCACTACACGCTTCAATCCTTCGAACATCTCGAAACTATCGGGATAGGACAGCAAGAGCGAGAGGCTTTCGGGCGTGGTCAGCAGTACGTGCGGCGGCTTCACTCGCTGGCGTTTCTTTCGATCAGACGGTGTATCGCCGCTGCGCGTCTCGACCCGGATCGGCAGCCCGATTTCTTCAATTGGTGTCAGCAAATTGCGCTGGACATCATGCGCCAGCGCCTTGAGCGGAGAGACATAGAGTGTGTGCAGGCCTTGATGCGGCGCGCTGTCCGCAAACCGGGAGGGCGCAAAATCCGCCAGTGTTGGCAGAAACCCTGCCAGCGTCTTGCCTGCACCGGTATCCGCCACCAGCAGCGCGTGCTTGCCCGCATCCGAAGCTGCGAGCATTTCCGCCTGATGCCGCCGCACGCACCAACCGCGCCCGGTGAACCAGACTGTGATCTCAGGCGGAACCTGAATGGGCGGATCGCTTGCGGACATTATCTGCCCACTATGGCGCGGATAGCGGCTATTCGGAAACCTCACTTGCCGCCATCATTCCCGTCTTGATGTCTTCAAGGCCAAGCCCCGTCAGCTCGGAAATGCGCGACAGCTCGCCCGGCGAAAGCTCTTCATAGGCTCGCAAAGGTGGCAGGTCAGCTGTGGCTGCTTCCATTTCGCTTTCCATATTGGCCATCGCTTCCATCATCGCGGGCATGGCTTCCATCGTCGCTCCGATAACACGCGGGTCGCTTGCCAAAGTGAAGCTCTTACGTGCGTAGCTCAAGCCGCTCTCGGTAGAGAAGAAGGCATTGATATCTTGGAGTTCGGCATCGGTAAAAGTGATTGCATAGGCCTCCGTCATGGCCTTGCGCATACTTGGTTCCATGGCATCCATCATGCGGCCCATGATTGCCGGCATTACCGCGCCAATAGCCGCGTTGCGCTCTTCCCGCACCGGATCAAGGATCGTCGCAACTTCTGCCAGCTGTTTTTCATTCAGGTCCAATTCGTAAGCACTGACGCCAAGCGATTTCGCCACATCGCCAGAGCTGGCTTTCGAGGCCATCTCCATAATCGGCCCCATCATGCCGTCGAACATTGAGCCCATCATTTCGCCCAAAGTGCCTGGCGGGATCATCTTGTCGATGATTTCCTGGCTAATCGGCAGTCGCGCTTCCTCCTCTGGTGTCAGCGGCTCAACCGGAAACATCTGAGCCATCATAGCCATGACGTCTTCTTCGGATTCGGCATCTTGCGCTGCGGCGGGCGTGCCAAACGTCAGTGCCAGGGGCGCGGAGGCCAAGATTGCTTTCTTCCAAAATTTCATAGCTGCGATACCTCTCACAATAGTCTTAGTGCCCCACGCTTGTCCCGCGTTCAAGGCCAGATAGCGCCAGTTGCTCATCAATCTGTCCGAGTAGACGCTCAAGCCCTTCCTGAGTATCGCTTTCCGCGCGCGCGACCAGCACATCCTGCGTGTTCGATGCACGTAGCAGCCACCAACCGTCTTGCGTCGTGACCCGTACACCATCAGTGGCGTTCACTTCCGCTGGGCTGTCCGCCAAACGGGCGCTGACTTCCTCAATCGCAGCAAATTTGCGGCTTTCATCAACCTGGAAACGCATTTCCGGCGTGTTGAGCATTTCAGGCATTGCACTGCGCAACTCGGTCACCGATTTGCCCAGCCGCGCAGATGCCGCAATCAAGCGAAGCCCGGCGTAAAGCGCGTCATCAAACCCGTAATAGGTGTCCGCGAAAAATACGTGTCCGCTCATTTCGCCAGCCAGCGGAGAGCCTGTTTCTTTCATTTTGGACTTAATCAGCGAGTGGCCGGTTTTCCACATCAGTGGTTTGCCGCCGCATTTTTCAACATGGTCAAACAGTGCCCGGCTGGCCTTCACATCAGCGATCACAGTCGCGCCTTGATGCGATTTGAGCACATCTTCAGCATAAATCATCAGCAGCTGATCACCCCAGATGACTCGGCCTTGGCCGTCAATCGCGCCGATCCGGTCGCCGTCGCCATCAAAAGCTATGCCAAACTCGAGCTTCTTCTCAGCGACGAGCGCCTTCAAGTCAGCCAGATTGGCTTCAACCGTGGGGTCAGGATGATGATTAGGAAAATTCCCGTCGACATCGGTGTAGAGCAGATGATGCTCTCCCGGCAGACGCGCAGCGAGCAGCTCAAGCGCAGGGCCGGCTGCGCCGTTCCCTGCATCCCATCCGACCTTCAGGCCGGAAAGGGTGGCGGCATCAACGCCGTCCAGCCCCTCAAGCATGTGATTGACATACTCATCAAGGATATCATGCGCCTCAACGCTGCCGGTACCATCGATCCAGGCGCCTTCGGCAGAGATGTCACCCAGTTTCTGAATGTCTGCGCCAAAAAATGGACGACCTTGAAACACCATCTTGAAGCCATTGTAATTGGCGGGGTTATGGCTGCCGGTTATCTGAATGCCGCCGTCCACATCTTCGCGTGAAGCCTCCGCGTAATAGAGCATGGGGGTTGCGCTCATGCCGATACGGACCACGTCACAGCCGCTAGCTGTCAATCCTTCGATCAAAGCATGTTCGAGCATGGGCGAGCTGACTCGTCCGTCATACCCCACTGCGACTTTGCGCCCACCTGCTTCACGCAGCATGCTGCCAAAGCTGCGCCCGATCGCGCGCGCATCATCAGCGCCCAGTGTTTCCCCAATGATACCGCGAATGTCATATTCGCGCAGGACAGTGGAATCGAAAGTATGGCTCATGGGAAAAGGTCCGTATTCGTAATGTTATCGCTCGCACCGTAGTCGATGCGATGTGCGGATGTCACTCTTGCGACAATCCGTCTTGAGACAGCTCGTCGAGCAACAAATCGCGCGCCGCATTGGCTTCGTGCACTTGTTCATTCGTGCCGCCGCGGTCCGGATGCACCATAGCGATCAATCGCTTATGCGCCTCCATAATGTCTTTGTGGCTGGCGTTCGATTGCACCGCCAGCAGTTTGCGCGCTTTAAAAACAGCTTGCTGGCGGGTTGTTCGACCACGCAGATATTCCCACGGCCAGCGCCCGAAAACGAGCTTTACGCCCAGCGACAGGATCAGCGCGATGATCAGCAAGCGGATCATCGGTCAGACAAGCACCAGCTTGGGCTGAGGCGGCATGAATTCGGGCAAGGCAAGCGAGCGCACGAGTTCGCGCAATTCTTGACGGGCAACCAGATGGCTGGTGCCCAACTCGCCTAAATGCCCCTTGTCGAGCAGTGTCAGACCCGACGGGAAAAGCTCGCGATAGATCACGCGCTCTGAAAGGCCCTGCGCCACGCGAAAACCAACGCGCTTCGACAGCTCTGTCAGCGCCTGTTCGATCCGCACCATATTGCGGGCTTCGACATGGCCTGTGCGGTTGCGCACGACTACCCAGTCCATTTCACGGCGGTGCTGGTCAATCGTCGCCCGGCTGCGCTTGATACGCGCCTCCCAGATCAGCTCGGCATAGAATGACAGTTTCTTGACCTTGAATGTCTCGCCTTCGACCTGGCCGATCAGATCGAAATCGACAAAACTGTCATTCATGGGTGTAACCAGCGTGTCTGCCTCGGTTGCCGCATGCCGCGCAAGCTCGTCATCGCGGCCTGGTGTATCATAGACGATGTAGTCCGCATTCGCGCCAAGCTCTCGGCTGAGCGCCTCCAGCCCCTCGATATCACCTTCGAATACGCGGCACTCCGCAGTCGGCAGTTTGATACCGCGTCGTTCGGCGGTGGTAGTCCGATTCTCCAGATAGCGCGCCATCGTCCGTTGTCGCTGATCCAGATCTATCGCCACCACTCGCGCCCCGCGATAGGCCAGCGCAATCGCTATATGCACCGCGGTGGTGGACTTTCCCGTCCCGCCTTTTTCATTGGCGAAGACAATCCGGTGCGGAGCGGGTGCAGACATAGGGGTAAGTGGCCTTCTCGAATTTCTTGTCTCGCGCATATCGAGCGCGCTAGGGAAGCGGTTTAAATCATACTTGAGGGGGCACCACCGTGCAAACCGTCAGATCACTCGACATGTTGAGAAAATCGCTCGCAGAGCTTCGTGCTGACGGCGGCAGCATAGGGCTGGTCCCGACAATGGGCGCGCTGCATGAAGGGCATTTGACCCTGATGCGCCAAGCCAAGGCCAAATGTGATCACGTGGTCGCTTCGATCTTCGTCAACCCGACCCAGTTCGGCCCCAACGAAGATCTTGATGCGTATCCGCGCCAGCTGGCTGAAGATTCAGCGATGCTGGAAGCCGAAGGCGTCGCTTTGTTATGGGCGCCGACAGTGGATGCGATGTACCCGCCAGGCTTCGTCACCAACATTTCTGTCAGCACAGTGAGTGAGGGGTTTTGCGATGCCTCACGCCCCGGCCATTTCGATGGCGTGGCAACGGTTGTGTGCAAGCTGCTCAATCAGGTGATGCCGGATATGGCATTTTTTGGCGAAAAGGATTTCCAGCAGCTGGCTGTGATTCGTGCGCTGGCGCGCGATCTCGATCTGACCCGTCCGCATGTCGATAACATCGTCGGCGTGCCAACGGTGCGCGAAGCCGATGGCTTGGCGATGAGCAGTCGCAATCGCTATTTGTCGCCTGAACATCGCGCAGCGGCAACCGCACTCCCTAACGGCATGAAACTCGCGATTGCGGAAATCGAAGCCGGCCAAGCCCCGGATGCCGCCCTCGATACTTTGAAGAGAGTGCTGATAGAAAGCGGCTTCGATTCGGTCGACTACGCAGCCTTGGCAGACGCAAGCTCTCTGGAATTGCTCCATTCCACACCCCATGCCCCGGCGCGTCTTCTGGTAGCGGCGCGGATCGGGAAAACACGGCTGATCGACAATATGGCGGTGCGACCGGCTGTTTGAACCGCGTCCTTCTAAGTACTTGCGTTAGCCAGCGTTTGCCAATTCGTAAGAATAGCAGCCACCCAGTTGTTGCTATTCTCCAACACGCCGCAGTTGCGCAAAGGCTCAACCTGCAAAACACCCCTATCATTGGGGGTATCGACCAGACTGCCATTGCATACCTCCTAAACATACCCCCCACTAGAGTGCGGATGGCATTGAACTCGGGTGAATGCGTGCGGACAGTTAGCACCAGAATACCGGGGATTTACAGCCGACGTCTAGACAGGAATGAACAGCGATGAACGGGAAGTTGGAGCGGGTAGCGGGAATCGAACCCGCATAACTAGCTTGGAAGGCTAGGGCTTTACCACTAAGCTATACCCGCCCGTTGTGACGCTCTTACGAAGCGCGGCGCGCAATTGCCACGATATGGTCTGGTTCGTCAATGAAAGACTGACGAGTTTGCGAACTGCTTGTTAGCGGCAAACCAATTCTATTCTTGCGCAGCCAATTTTGGGGCTTAACCACCGGCACACGAACAACTAACTGACCCGTTATGCAAAGCCTGACCCATCTTCAGCGGCTCGAAGCCGAAGCGATCCACATCATGCGGGAGGTTGTGGCCGAAGCCACAAACCCGGTCATGCTGTACTCGGTCGGCAAGGACTCTTCGGTTATGCTGCACTTGGCGCGAAAGGCCTTTTATCCAGCGCCGCCGCCCTTCCCGATGCTGCATGTCGCCAGCGGCTGGGATTTTAAGGACCTGATTGCCCATCGCGACAAGACCGTGAAGGAATACGGACTTGAACTGATCATTGCCCAGAACGAGGATGCCGATACGCAAGGCATCAACCCGTTCGACACGGGTAGCGCGCTCTATTCGCAGGCTCAGCTAACCGATCCGCTCAAACGCGCGCTGACCGAACACGGATTTGACGCAGCGTTCGGCGGTGGTCGACGCGACGAGGAAAAGGCCCGCGCGAAGGAACGGGTATTCAGCTTCCGCAATGCATCGCATCGCTGGGACCCGAAGAACCAGAGGCCGGAGCTTTGGAATCTGTACAATGCCCGCAAGAAGGACGGCGAGAGCATTCGTGTCTTCCCTATCTCCAACTGGACCGAGCTCGACATCTGGCAATATATTCTGGCCGAGAAGATCGACATCGTACCGCTCTATTATTCGGCGAAACGCCCCACTGTTGAGCGGGACGGGTTGACGCTGGTGGTCGATGACGAACGCTTCCGCTTCGAGGATGGTGAAGTACCTGTCGAGCGTTCTGTCCGGTTCCGTACCCTGGGTTGCTATCCGCTGACCGGCGCGACCGAAAGCGATGCGATCGAGCTAACCGATATCATACAGGAAATGCTGCTCGCGACCGGCTCCGAGCGACAGGGACGCGCGATCGACAAAGGTGAAAGCGCCTCGATGGAAGCCAAGAAGCAGGAGGGGTATTTCTGATGCCCTATTCTGGAGAGAACCAGGCATACGCCCCTGAAGCTTTGATTGCGGACGATATCGCCGCCTATCTCGATGCGCAGCAGCACAAGGAGATGCTGCGGTTCATCACATGCGGATCGGTCGATGACGGCAAAAGCACGCTGATCGGGCGGCTGCTGTACGATTCGAAGATGATCTTCGAAGATCAACTCACCGCATTGGAGGGCGACAGCGCAAAGCACGGCACGCAAGGCGATGCGATCGACTTTGCCTTGCTGGTTGACGGGCTGGCGGCGGAACGCGAGCAAGGCATCACCATTGATGTCGCGTACCGCTTCTTCGCGACCGAGAAACGCAAGTTCATCGTCGCGGATACACCGGGCCACGAACAATATACACGCAATATGGTGACCGGCGCCTCGACAGCTGATCTGGCCGTGATCCTGGTCGATGCACGCAAGGGCGTGCTCGAACAGACCAAGCGGCACAGTTTCCTCGTCCATCTACTTGGCATCAGGCATCTGGTGTTGGCGGTGAACAAGATGGACCTGGTCGGCTACGATCAGGCAATCTTCGATCGCATCGTTGCCGATTATCAGATCTTCGCCAAGGAGATTGGCGCTGAGGCATTCACCCCCATTCCCATCTCGGGGTTCAAGGGCGACAACATTACAACCGCGCCATCGGCCAACACGCCTTGGTATGCAGGTTCAAGCCTGATCGATCATCTGGAAACGGTCGAGCTTGCAAACACTCGCGCGCAAGAGCGCGCTTTTCGTATGCCGGTGCAATGGGTCAACCGGCCCAATCTCGACTTTCGCGGCTTTGCCGGCCTGATATCCGGCGGAAGCGTAAAGCCCGGCGATCCGGTGCGAATCGTCCCGTCAGGCAAGACCAGCAAGGTAAAGCGCATTGTCAGTTTCGATGGCGATCAGGACGAAGCCGTCGCCGGACAATCAGTCACGCTGACGCTGAAGGACGAAGTTGATTGCAGCCGTGGCGATGTGATCGCGGCCGCAGATGATCCGCCCGAGGCATCTGACCAATTCGAAGCCACCATTGTGTGGATGGATGAGCAAGCGATGAAGCCCGGGCGCGGTTATTGGCTGAAGCTTGGCAGCCAGACAGTTACCGCTAATGTGCAAGCACCCAAATACGAGATTTGCGTCAACACATTCGAACATCTGGCGGCCAAGACGCTGAAGTTGAACGGGATTGGCGTGGCCGAGCTGCGCACCGATCGCCCGATCACGTTCGAACCCTATGCCAACAGCCGCCAGCTTGGCGGGTTCATCCTGATCGACAAATACACCAATGCGACGGTTGCCGCCGGGATGATTCATTTCAGCCTGCGCCGCGCACAGAATGTGCACTGGCAAGCGACGGAGATTGGCCGCGATCATCACGCCGCGCTGAAGAATCAGAAGCCGCGCGTGCTCTGGTTCACCGGGCTTTCCGGTTCAGGCAAATCGACCATTGCCAATGAGGTCGAGAAGCGGCTCAATTTGATGAACCGCCACACCTTCCTGCTTGATGGCGACAATGTGCGGCACGGCCTGAACAAGGATCTGGGCTTTACCGAAACCGACCGGATCGAGAATATCCGCCGTATTGGCGAAGTCGCGAAGTTGATGACCGATGCCGGTCTGATCGTGCTGACGGCCTTTATCAGCCCCTTCAGGGCCGAGCGGCGGATGGTGCGCGAAATGCTGCCCGAAGGTGAATTTATCGAGATCTTCGTCGACACCCCGTTGGAAGTGGCAGAGCAGCGCGATGTGAAGGGTCTCTACAAAAAGGCACGCGAAGGTCAGCTCAAGAACTTTACCGGTATCGACAGCCCCTATGAAGCGCCCGAGAATGCCGAAATCCGCGTCAACACAGTCGACATCACGCCTGCTGAAGCCGCTGATTACATCATTGAACAGATCATGCCGTTGAAATGAGTGAGATTGCGCGAATGACCGACGCAGAGCTCGCTGCGGAACTGGCGATTGAGGCCGGGAAGATTCTGCTGGAAGTTCGTGACACGCGAATGCTGGAAGGCAAGGCTCTTGGCGATGCCGGAGACGCCACAGCCAATCAGTTTTTGTGTCACACACTGCGCGCGGCCCGACCAGACGACGGCCTGCTCTCCGAAGAGGAAAAGGACGACACGGCGCGGTGCAGCAAGCGCCGCGTGTGGATCATCGATCCGGTTGATGGAACGCGCGAGTATGGTGAGCAGAGGAGCGACTGGGCGGTCCACGTCGGCCTGTCGATCGATGGTGAAGCCCACACTGGCGCGGTTGCGTTGCCGGGGCTCGATGGCGGCATCGTGCTGCGAACCGATCATCCCGTGCCTTTGCCGGAAGCAGCGCCTGTGCCCCGCCTGGTGGTCAGCCGCACGCGCCCCGCAAAAGAAGCGGTCGAGGTCTGCAAGGCAATCGGCGGGCAACTCGTCCCCATGGGCAGCGCCGGGGCAAAGGCGATGGCTGTGGTGCGCGGAGAAGCCGAAATTTACCTGCATTCCGGCGGACAGTTTGAATGGGACAGCTGCGCGCCCGTGGCCGTGGCGAAAGCGCATGGGCTGCATTGCAGCCGGATCGATGGAACACCGCTGATCTACAACTGCGAGGACACTTACCTGCCGGATTTGCTGATTTGCCGCCCCGAATGGGCGGAACGGGTACTTAATGAAGTCGCGAGGCTCAGCTAAAGCTGTTCAGTCGCCTTCAAATTCCATCAAGGTGCTGACTTCCACGCTGGCATCGCGCAGCCTCTGTGCCCCGCCAAGATCCGGCAGATCTATGACAAACAGCGCATCATCGATTGTCGCCCCTGCCTGACGCAGCAATTGCGCCGCTGCCAGAGCGGTGCCGCCCGTGGCGATCAGATCATCTACGATAACAACAGTCTGGCCATGCTGAATGGCGCCAGGGTCAATCTCCAACCGGTCAGTACCGTATTCAAGCGCGTAATCGATCCCGATAATTTCAATCGGCAGCTTTCCCGGCTTGCGAACCGGAATGAAACCCAGCTCAAGCTCGACAGCTACCGCCGCGCCAAAGATAAACCCGCGTGCCTCCATTCCTGCAATCGCTTCTGCACCGCACGCCTTAGCCCGTTCAGCCAAGTGGCGGACAGTTGCCGCCAAACCCAAGGGATGACCGATCAGCGTGGTGATATCACGGAACTGGATCCCGGCTTCGGGGAAATCCGGCACAGTGCGGATCAGAGATTTGAGCTCGTTAGGTGTCATTCGGGGTCCTCAAATGAAAACGCCCCGCCATCACGAGGATGGCAGGGCGCCTTGAAATGCGGTGTCTCGCAAAATTCAGTCTTTGCGCGGCTTCACGGAAGCCCAGATCTGCTTCTTGGAAAGATATGCCAGAATGGTTGCGATCAGCAGGAAGATCAGAACCGGCAAACCGGTTTGCTTGCGATCAATCAGGCGCGGCTCAGCGGTCCAAGTCAGAAACGCTGTGACGTCCCTTGCCATCTGGCTAACTGTCGCTTCGGTCCCGTCACTATATGTTACTTGCCCATCAGCCATCAGCGGCGGTGCCATCGACAGATTAACATTGGCAAAATAGGGGTTGAAATAGAGGCCCGCAGGCACCTCGAAATCAGGATTTGCCGCAAGCAATTCCGGATCTGGTTCGCCATAGCCGGTCAGCAGCGAATAGACATAGTCCACACCATTGGCGCGTGCCTTGGTCATCAGCGAAAGATCAGGCGGTTCGCCAGCACCGAAGTAAGGTACAGCCGGGAAGTGATCGGTTGGCAGACCCGGGCGGGTTTCCACTTCAGCCAAAGAAGCATCATAGACCGGGATGTTATAGGTCGATGCTTCCTGCTTCACCTCGGCTTCGTTGTAACCCAGCTCTGCCAGATTGCGGAACGCGACATACTGGATCGAGTGGCAAGCTGCGCACACTTCCTTGTAAACCTGGTAGCCGCGCTGCAGCTGCGCATAGTCCCAGGCGCCAAGCGGGCCTTCGAAGCTGAAACCGCCGTCCGGGCCATGCGGCTTCTCTTTGAACGCATAGTAGGCTGGCTTTTCGCCAGGTTCGGTGATTTGGTTGTAGGCCCCTTTGCCGAATGACCAGAGTGCGATCCCTGCGAAAAACAGGCCGATCAGGATTGCGCCGATGCGGATCATGGTTCGTGTCTCTCTCTATCCAGTCGTCGCGGCTTATTCGGCCGGCTCAGCTGCAGTGGCTGCAGCAGGTTTGTTGTCACTCAGCACCGCTTCCGTGATCGAATAAGGCAGCGGCTCGGTCTTCTCGATCGAACTGAGCAGCGGCAGGATCACCAGGAAGTGCAGGAAGTAATATGCCGTCGCGAGCTGGCTTAGCATCACGTAGGGTTCTTCAGCCGGGCGACCACCGAGATAGAACAACAGTGCCATCGCAGGGATCAGGCCGAACCAGAAGAACTTGCGGAATGTCGGGCGATAGTGGCCTGAACGTACCGGTCCTTTGTCCAGCCAAGGCAGGAAGAACCAGATCAGGATCGAGCCGAACATCGCCATCACACCCAGCAGCTTTGCCGGGATCAGAACCACTCCGGTAAACGGAATGGTCAGGTCAAAGGTAAAGGCGCGCAAGATCGCGTAGAACGGATAGAAATACCATTCCGGAACGATCAGCGCCGGGGTCGAAAGCGGGTTCGCTTCGATGTAGTTTTCCGCGTGACCAAGCGTGGTCGGGAAGTAGAACACCACGATGGCGAACAGGATCAGAATAGCGCCCAATCCGAAACCGTCCTTCGCCGTATAGTACGGGTGGAATGGCACGGTGTCGCTTTCGCTTTTCACTTCAACCCCGGTCGGGTTCGAAGAACCCGGAATGTGCAGCGCCCAGATGTGCAGGATCACAACGCCTGCAATCACGAACGGCAGCAGGAAGTGGAGCGAAAAGAAGCGGTTAAGCGCGGAGTTATCCGGCGCGTAACCACCCAAGATCCACACCTGGATTGATTCGCCCACAAGCGGGATTGCTCCGAACAGGCCGGTAATTACCTGTGCGCCCCAGAAGCTCATTTGGCCCCAAGGCAGGACATAGCCCATGAACGCGGTCGCCATCATCAGCAGGAAGATGACCACGCCAAGCAACCAGATCATCTCTCGCGGAGCCTTATACGAGCTGTAGAAGAAGCCGCGGAAGATGTGCAGATAGATCACCAGAAAGAAGAAGCTGGCGCCGTTGGCATGCGCGTATCGCATCAGCCAGCCCCAGTTGACGTTGCGCATAATGTGCTCAACCGTCTCGAACGCGACCAGCTGGTTCGCGGCGTAGTGCATCGCGAGCACAACACCGGTGACAATCTGGAACACGAGGAAAAAACCGGCCAGAACGCCGAAATTCCACATGTAGTTGAGGTTGCGCGGAACCGGATATCCGGCGCCGACTGCATTGTAGACCAGGCGTGGCAGCGGTAGCCGCTCATCCAGCCATTTAGTCAGTCCCGTCTTGGGTTCGTACTGGCGTGCCCAGGCAAAGCTCATCGCAAATCTCTCAACAATTAACCGACGCGGATGACAGTGTCGGACGTGAATTCATAATCGGGAACGGCAAGGTTCGTCGGCGCCGGACCTTTGCGGATACGGCCGGCCGTATCGTAGTGCGAACCGTGGCACGGGCAGAAATAGCCGCCATACTCACCCTTGTTTTCGCCTTCGGCAGCACCCAAGGGAACGCAGCCCAAGTGCGTGCAAAGGCCCAAGGTGACCAGCATGTCTTCACGGCCTGCCTTGGTGCGATCCGCAAGCGTTTCGGCATCGCGCAGAGAAGCCACATCTACAGCGTTCGCTTCGTCAATCTCGGCTTGCGTCAAGCGGCGCACGAACAGCGGCTGCTTGCGAAACTCGCCCTTGATCGCCTGGCCAGGCTCAATCGCCGAAACATCAATCTCGGTGCTGCTGGCAGCAAGAACATCGGCAGAAGGAGCCATTTGGCTAACCAGCGGATACAGCACAGACGCGCCGCCAACCCCGGCGAAGCTTACCGCTGCGATGTTAATAAAGTCGCGCCGACGAACCCCGTCTTCGCCCGCCATGGTGGCGGCATCAGGTGTCGCGGTGCCAGTCGTATCAGCCATTAGCCTTAACCCTGCTCTTGTTATCTCGAGCGCACATGATGTGCGCGTAAAACCCCTGGCGAATTCCCGCTGTTGACGGGATACACCTATTTGGCGGCGCTGATAGACGCAAAGGCGGGCTATGCCAACCGTGTTTTGGGCATCAAATGTTCGGTTTCGTGCAAGCAAGCGTGATGCCAGCTAGGAAAGAGCAATCATGCTTATCTGGCGGCCATAGTTGGGCTCGCCCCTATGTGTCGCTCGGCGATAGGAATAATACGACTTTTCAGATGCATAAGTGTCGAACACCAGATCTTCGACATGCCTGACCCCATGCCGCATCAGACGCTTGGAAATATAGGCGGGTAGATCGAATTGCCATTTTCCCACTTCACCGTATGCAAAGAAGGGCGCATCGTCAGCACCGAATTGCTGCCGAAAAGGATCGTCCACTTCGTAGCTGGCTTGCGCGATAGTCGGCCCGATAGCCGCTGCAATCCGATCGAGCGAAGCGCCCAGCGAAACCATGGCTTCAAGAGTATTCTCCAAAACACCGCCCTGCTCATTTCCACGCGCCCCGCGCCATCCGGCATGTGCTGCACCGATGACTCCCGCCTCTACGTCGGCAAACAGCACTGGCGCGCAGTCCGCTGTGACGATGCCCAACACCAAGCCTGAGGCCGCTGTGACCAGCGCATCGCCTTCCGGTCGTCCGGTTGCGGAATCGTTCCACGCTTCAGTCACCATAATCACGTCAGGCGAATGGACCTGATGTGGCGATACCAGCACTCCGCCTGGCAGCACCGAATCAGCGGCCGAGGCGCGCGCATCGCGGATGACTTGCTCATCACCCTCGCCGCCATAGCCAAACTGGTGCAAGCAGCCGCTATGGCCAAAGAAGCCGTGCGCAACGCCTTCCAGCGCTTCCGAACGGACTATGTCGAAGTTGGCTGCGTTAGCCATCCAGACTGCGCGTGACCTGTTCGAAAGTATCGCGAGAGAGGTTTGCCGCCGCTTTTATCCGCTCCAGCTCGGCCCGCATCAACGCCGCACGGCCATCTTCCAGCCGCCTCCATCGCCCAAGCGCTGGCACAAATCGTGCCGCAGTTTGCGGATTGATCGGATCAAGCGCGAGGATAAGATCCGCAATCATCCGATAGCCCTTTCCACTTGCCGCGTGAAACGCAGGAGGATTGCCCGCAAGAGCCATATAGAGCGAACGCACACGATTCGGATTGTGCAGCGTGAAGTCCGGATGCTCTGCCAATGCTTCCACGTGCTCAAGCACTTGCGGGTGCAACGACCATGCCTGCAGCGTGAACCATTTGTCGATCACCAGCGCGTTGCCTTTGTAGCGCTCGTAGAAGTCAGCCAGCTTCGCTTCGCGCAAGGGGTTCTCCAGCCCTGCGAGCACTCCGAGAGCCCCCTGTCGATCAGTCATATTGTCCGCAGCATCATATTGCGCGGCGGCGAGTTCGGCTGCCCTGGAAGGATTGCTGGCCGCTATAAAGCCAAGCGCAAGCGACTTGACCTTCCGCGCGCCGCGGGCGTCGTCCCCATCGAACGGTACTTTCTCGGCGCGATCGTAAAGCGCCGCAAGTTCGCCCGCCAATGTGCGCGCCAGCATCGCCTTCAAGCCTTCGCGCTCGCGATGGATTGCATCCGGATCAGCCTTGTCGAATTGCTCGAACAGATAGGTTGTCGTTGGCAAAACCATCAATTCGCCGCGCATTGAGTCATCAAGCTGATCATCGGTCACGATTGCCCGCATCGCGGTTGCAATGGCGTTCGCGCCCGCTGCCCGCGCATCTTCGGACAAATTGCCATTTGCGGCTGCGACCAGATGGCCAACCATCAATTCCTGCATCGCCTCATAGCGTGCGAAGCTGTCATCATCATGCGCCGCCAGCAGCATCAATTCCTGCAGTGAAGCTTCGCGTTCGATCTTCACCGGCGCTGTGTAGCCACGGTTGATCGACAGCGCAGGTCGCACTACGAAGCCTTGGAAAGTGAAGCTCTTTTCCGCTGCGTCCAGGATGATCAGCTGTTCGCCTTTGTGCAGGCCCGTCTCTGCATCAAGCATGGCAATGCGCAGGGGTATCACCATCGGCTGCTTATCCGGCTGGCCAGGCGTTGCGGGCACAGTTTGCGCCAGCGAAAGCGTCACAATGTCTCCCTCGTGATTGACGGCAACCTTCACCCGCGGCGTGCCAGCCTGACGATACCACAGGCGGAACTGGTCGAGGTCCAGCTCAGCGCCCTCTTCGATCGCACGAATGAAATCTTCGCACGTCGCGGCTTCGCCATCGTGACGATCAAAGTAGAGATCTGTACCTTTGCGGAACCGCTCGGGGCCGGCTATTGTGCGCATCATGCGGATGACTTCAGCGCCTTTGTTGTAGACAGTCGCGGTGTAGAAATTGCTGATTTCGCGATAGCTGTCAGGCCGGATCGGATGCGCCAGGGGGCCTGAATCTTCCGGGAACTGCGCAGCGCGTAAGATGCGCACATCTTCGATCCGTTTGACCGCTTCGCCCTGCATATCCTGGCTGAACAGCTGATCGCGCAGGACAGTAAAGCCTTCCTTCAACGACAGCTGGAACCAGTCACGGCAAGTGATCCGATTGCCAGACCAATTGTGGAAATATTCATGCGCGATCACCCCCTCCACGCCGTCAAAATCCGCATCAGTCGCTGTGTCAGTGTCTGCCAGCACATACTTGGTGTTGAAAACGTTGAGCCCCTTGTTCTCCATCGCTCCCATGTTGAAATCGCTGACCGCCACAATGTTGTAGAGGTCGAGATCATATTCGCGCCCGAAAGTCTCCTCGTCCCATTTCATCGATTTCTTGAGCGATTCCACCGCATGGTCTGTGCGCGGTAAATCCTCTTCGCGCACCCACACATTCAGTTCGACTTCGCGGCCGTTGATGGTGGTGAAGGTACTGGAATTGGCGACCAGATCGCCTGCTACCAGCGCAAATAGGTAACTCGGCTTGGGCCACGGATCAAACCACTCGGCCCAATGTGTACCGTCTTCTCCTTCGCCCGCTGCTTCCACATTGCCGTTGCACAGCAGGATCGGGAATTGTTCCTTCGAGCCGCTCATTTTGACGCGGTATGTGCTCAGCACATCCGGGCGATCCGGGAAGAAGGTGATGCTGCGGAACCCCTCGGCTTCGCATTGCGTGCACAGCATGCCGTTGGAGGCATAGAGCCCTTCAAGCCGTGTGTTAGCCGCCGGTGCAATCGATGTCGTAATCTCTATCTCATGCGCATCACTGCTCAATGGGATGATCAGATCGCCGCCATCGCACGAAAAGTCATTACGCACTTCGCCATCAACTTTGACGCTGAGCAGTTCAAGGTGATCACCATCCAGCCGGATCGAACCCGCAGGATCAGCCTTTGCATTGCGCGCGACGGTCAGTTTCGATGTGACGCGCGTTGCCTCCAGCCCCAAATCGAAATGCATCTCGATTTCGGGAACAAGCCAGGGAAACGGCTTGTAATCCTCTCGCCGGATAACGGGGGGATCGTGTGGTGTCGGGGCGGCGTCCGCCATCTCTGGGTTACTTTGGATATCCATCGCAGCCCGATTTAGGTTGCTTTGCGCCGGTGTCCAACGCTTAGATATGACAATGACCAAACATATTCTGATCTTTGGCCTGGGATACACGGCAAGCCGACTGGCTGATGCGTTGAAAGTGCAAGGCTGGGCCGTCGATGCGACCGGCAGCGCAGGCAATATCGACTTCAAAAACGAGAATGCAGTACGGGCCGCCTTGCACGATGCCAGTCATGTTCTGTCATCTGTCCCGCCGGATCGACAATCTGGTGAAGACCCCGTTCTGGCCCGCTACGGCCAAGCATTGTCGAACCATTGGATCGGCTATCTCTCCTCAACGGGTGTCTACGGCGACCAGCAAGGTGCATGGGTCGATGAAAGCACGCCAACAGTGGCTGAGACCGGCGCGGGAAGGCGCAATGCCCGCGCCGAAGCAGATGCGGCGTGGATGCAGCTGAGCGCGCGCGTGTTTCGCTTGCCCGGTATTTATGGGCCGGACCGCAGCGCGCTTGATCGCGTAAGAGAGGGCAAGGCACGCCGGATCGACATTCCAGGGCAAGTGTTCAGCCGCGTGCATGTCGTTGATATCGTGTCCGGCGTGGTCGCAGCCATTGAAACCGGCGCCGCAGCAGGCGCGTACAATCTGGGTGACGATCTGCCGGCCAGCGGCAACGCCGTGACCGAGGAAGCCTGCCGATTGCTGGGTATCACTCCGCCTCCGCTGCAGACGCTGGAGGAAGCGAACCTCAGTGAAATGGCGCGCGGTTTTTACGCAGAGAACCGCCGCGTCGCGAACGGCAAAGCCAAGCGTGTTCTCGGTTGGGAGCCCCAGTATCCGACTTACAAGGAAGGGCTGCTTGGCCTGCTCTAATCGACATCATGCCGGAAGGCTGTAGCCTGCCCCACCTTGATGGTATTCTGCTTGCGCGCCTTCAGCGCGAGCACCATGCCCAGTATTGCCAGCGCCATCCCGCCTGCTGTCAGCGGTGTCCAGCGATAGCCCTCAAGCAGCGTCGAAATCAGCATCGCAACGCAGATTGTAACGATCGAATTATAGGCAGTGCGCCCTGCGCCAATCTCTCGCACCAGATTATAATGTAGCGGAAATGTTATGACGGAGCCGATCAGCGCAAGATAGATGATGCCTGACCAGTATTCCATACTGGTCGGCAACGGCGGCGCACCAGCAGTCAGCAGAGCAAAGATTCCGTCGAACACTGTGCCATAGAACATGGCCCATGCCAGCAGGCTGACCATTGGAACTGCACGGCCAGTCGGGTTCGCCTGAATGACATTGGCGACGGAGGCTGATAGAATGCCAAGCATCGCTAGCACAATCCCGAGCCCCACATTGCCGCCAACAACCCCCGCATCGGGATTCGCGAGCCATTCGTGTGCCAGCAAGAACGACACGCCAATAATCGCGACCGCGCTGCCCAGCATGAACCCGCCTTGCACGCGCTCCCCCAGAAAGATCCGCGCAAACATCGCATTCGGCACCATCAGCAGCGCGAACATCATCGCCACAATTCCGGACGTCACGTAAAGCTCTGAATGGTAGACGAACAGAAAATTACCGCTGAACTGGAATATACCGACAGCCGCGGCAAGCAGATGTTCAGGCCGCGTCAGCTTGAGGCGGCGCTTCATCAGGAACGCGACCAGGAACAGGGCCGGTGTCGCCAGCGCAAAGCGATAGAAAACCGACCACGCCGCTGGCACGCCGTCGATCTGCCCCGTGATCACAAACCAGGTTGAGCCCCAGATAGTGCCGGTGATCAGGAATGGCAGTATGACACCAGGGCGCAGCATGCTCTGCGCTTCAGTCCCGCTCATAAAGATGCGATCGCTTTTGCCAGAGCCATCGCGTCTTCTTGCGGTGTGTTCCAAGCGGTCACGAAACGGGCCAAATTTTGACCCCAGTCATAGAAGTCGAATCCCTGTTTGCGCAGCGCCTCGCGCTCGACCGCAGAAAGGCGCACGAACAGCTCATTGGCTTCAACCGGATGCAGCAAGCGATCGCTGCAAGCGCCGGCAATTTCGGCTGCCGCCGCATTCGCTGCTCTTGCATTTTCAAGCCACAGATCGCCATCGAGCATCGCGAGGATCTGCGCCGCCTGATAACGGCCCTTGCATTGCAAATGTCCGGCGCGCTTGCGGCGAAATTTCACCAAGTCAGCTTGTGCCGGGTCAAACATTACCAGCGCTTCTGCGCTCATCCCGCCATTCTTGATGCAGCCGAAGGCCAAGGTGTCGCACGGGCCGACCGCATCGGCCGGCGATCTCCCCAGATACGCCACGGCATTGGCAAAGCGCGCACCGTCCATATGCAGGCCCAGTTTGCGCGCCTGCGCAAACTCGCCCAGCGCCACCAACTCATCGGGCTGATAGGAACAGCCATATTCGCTAGCCTGCGTGATCGAAATCGCATGCGCTTGGACCTGATGCACATCATCGCGGATCGGATCGAGCACCGCAGCGATATCCGCCGGCGTCAGTTTGGCACTTGCGCCCTGCGCCAGCATCAGCTTTGCACCATGCAGGTAGAACCCCGGTGCGCCGCCTTCATCGACTTCGATATGCGCTTCCTCGTGGCAAATAACTCCGCCATGTGGTCGCACCAGCGTGGCTAGCGCAAGGCAATTCGCTGCCGTCCCGGTCGCAATCCAGCTCGCCGCGCACTCGCGCCCGAACACTTCCGAGAAGCGATCATCAAGCGCCTGACTTAGTGCATCGTTGTCATAGGGATTGTCGGGTGCATCTGCTGCGCGCATCGCTTCCCACAGCTTGGGATGCACTGTTGCTGCATTATCAGACAGGAAGGGTTTGCGTGTGCTCATCGCCATCGCCTGTAAAGCGGCTGGCGGCGAGATCAAGCCAATGCGGAGAAATCGCGCGACGCGATGCTGTGCAATATTGCAGACTTCAGCTCGCGAGATCGCTTGATCGGCAAGCCCGGAATCGAAAACGTTCCGCCGGCCAGGCCCAGATGCAAAGTCGCATAGCCCCGCCGCTGCGCAATTGGGCCTTGCACGATCTCCACTGAATGCAGCTTCACCCGCGATGCAATCCGCGTAGCAGGCGAAAGCAGCCCCTTGCGCCCAAAGATTTGCGATGCACTCAAGGCGTGACGATGGAACTGCCAAGCATAGAGGTTCGCAGCGACGAAAAAGATGGACAACGCCAACGGCACAAGCGGCACAAAAGGAGCGTAAACAAACCCTGTTCCAATCGCTCCCGTGCCGATCAGAACCGCCAAAATCACTGCGATGAGCGCGAATACCCCTCCTTCGATCGCGGCACTGTCAACGCGGTACTTGCGGCTCGCATGATACCAATCGAGATCCTCGGATGGCGGCTCAAACTTGGCTGCGCGAATGATCGGTTCAAGCTCTTCCATCTGCGCGAAGGGTGCAACCACATGGCTGGATGAACCTGCATCTTGCGCCAGGCTGACAAACTTAAGATCATGCCAGCCGAAGCGATAGCGTAGCCAGCCAGTGCCCAAAACCAGCGCTTGCACGCGGTGAACCGGCATGACCACATCGGTCTTGGTGAACAGCCCGCGGCGGCGGCGGAACCCGCGTGCTGTTTTCTCAAGCACAAAGCCCCAATCACGCAGAAAAGTGCGAACCAGGCCCGTTGCTGAACCAATCACGATCAAGGCGATCAACCCTGCAATAAAACCCGCAATCTGCGCCATGAAGCCAAAGCTAGACAGTAGCCCACTCTGGCTTTCGATCCAGCCTTGCCACAGATACACATCCCAGAGCTCGATCCCGATAAAGGTATCGGCATATTGCATGAGGCCGCCAAGCACAGCGAAGACCGCCAGCGAAAATTCGAAGAGGCCGAATGTGGTCAGGCGTTTGGTGTCCATCGCAAAGATGGTCTGCGCATCATCGTCCACGGCTTCGTGTGCTGCTGCTTCCCCATCTGCCTGGGCTATGCTCGCCGCTACTTCCTCGCGGCGTTCACGGATCAACCGGCGCAATGCCTCGCCCTGATCTTCAGTCAGATAGGCAAGCTTGAGATCGTCACCCCCGCCGGCGCCGGTTTCAAACTTGGCTTCGACCAGCCCGAACAGCCTTGGTAGCAGTTTCTGTTCCAGGCTTACGTCCTGAATGCGTTCGTAGGGAACAGAGCGCGCCGCACGGCTGATAATCCCGCTTTCAACGCGGATGTCTTCAGCCCCCGTGGTGTAGGTCAAGCGAAGCCAGCGCAGATATGCCGCACCGACATTGGCCACTAATATCGCCAGTATAGCTAAGGCCAGGCCGCCTACGCCGAACGGATTGTCGCGCAAGGCAACGCCGGCAACGACAAGCGGCACGACAAGTTGGCGGATGGTTGTGATTGCGCTGACCAGCAGGCCGATGGGGGCCGTGCGTTGCGGCTGCGCCTCCTCAGCGGAATGGTTAGCAACTTCGTCAGACATCTGCGTCAAAGCGCCTCACGCTTGATATGGCTACGGATTTCCTCGCGCATATCGCGTGCCAAAGGCTCGCCCAGACCTGGCAAAAGCACCGAGGCATTGTGCGAGCCCGCAGTGTGAAGCGTTAGCGTCGCAATCCCGAAAAAGCGGTCGATTGGTCCTTGATTGACATCGATATGCTGAACCCGGCCGAATGGCACCACGGTGTCATGGCGGAACAGAATCCCGCGCACGACCCGCAGGCGGTCTGTGCTCATCGCATAGCCGCGCGCGTAAAACCGCCGCGACGGAAGGCGGATAATGAATGCTAATGCGATCAGCACAACGGGGATCATGATTGATGCGGTCGGCAAGATGGCTTGGCCCTCCAGAACGAAGGCAGCAACTATGAACGGGATTGAAGTCAAGGTGGCTTGAACCCGCAAAGCCGATTTATAATTCGGGTGAAGCTCGGTTAGCGCCTGATCGTCGCCATGGCCTTCGACCACGGGTGTCTGATCAGTTTCAGGAGCGACCACAGGAGGCGCCGCGTCAGTGTTTTGATCCATAGTGCTTTAGATGGGCAATACGGCGTTCAGCGTCAATCTTTTAGCGCCGCTGGTTGAACCTGCGCCCGATCAGTGCTGCGGCGATATTGGTCTTCTGAACATCAGTTGTGCCGCCCGCGATCCCCCAGGCAAAGCCGTCGCGAACGCGCTGCTCCATACCGTAGTCCTTGTGATAGCCATATCCGCCCATCACTTGCAGCCCCATCGCGGTGACTTCGCGCACGATTTCGTTGGCATAGCATTTAGCGACCGAGCTTTCGTAGACCGTCGGCAGGCCATCCGCCTGATGTGCGGCGTTGGCGGCCGCGCGATGGATCAATAAGCGCGACGCCTCTACCTTCATTGCCATCTCGGCAAGCTTCAGCTGCACCGCCTGAAATTCGACGATGGGTTTGCCGAAGGCTTCCCGCTCCTGCACATATGCGGTTGCCTGCTCCAGCGCAGCGGCGGCAAGACCCAGCGATTGCGTGGCGTTTCCGCAGCGCTCCAATCCGAACGCGCTCATCAGTTTTCCGAAACCGCCTGCGCCCACGATCACATTCTCTTTCGGCACGCGTACATCTTCAATCGCATAGTCTGCCGTGTCGATCCCGCGAAAACCCATCAGCTGTTCACGCTTTCCGAATTGCATTCCGGGCGCATCTTTCTCAAGCAGGATGGCGCCGATGCCCTTGGCGCCCGGCTCATCATTGTATCGGCAATAGGTGACATAATAGTCCGAGTGCCCGCCGCCCGATGTCCAGCGCTTGTAACCATTGACCACATAATCATCACCCTCAGCCACTGCGCGGGTTTTGAGGTCCGTCAAAGCCGTACCTGCATCGGGCTCTGACATCGAAACCGCGACAACTTTTTCACCCTGTATCACTTCCGGCAGGATGCGCGCTTTCATCTCGTCCGATCCGAAACGCTCGATCGTGCGCACCGGGCCGACCAGAGCTTCGAACACGGGAAAAGCAACTGCGTTGGAAATTTGCGCAAATTCTTCGAGCACCAGAAGCGCTTCGACATGACCCAGCCCAAGACCGCCATATTCGGTTGGCAGATTGACGCCGAGAAAACCCAACTCGCCATATTTGCGCATCATGTCGCGCGGGACGGAATAGTCTTTCTCTTCCATATCGCGCGCCAGGTCTGGCAATTCGGCGCGAGCGAATTTTCGCGCCGCATCCTGCAATTCGCGCTGTTCGTCGGTTAGGCGGAAATCCATTGGTGCTGATCCTGTCGTTTGATTGTCGCGCTACCCCTAGCGCATCTTGAGGGCTGTTTGCCTAGCGCATTTGTGAGGGTGGCAGAATTCGCCCGCTCGCATAGGATTAGTTCAATCAGACATTCGCGAAGGAGAACTCCCATGACCAAGCTTCATTCCAGTCTCGGCCCTAACCCCCGCCTGGTGCGCATGTTTCTGGTCGAGAAGGGCCTGAAAGAGGGGGAGGACTTCGAGCGAATTCACTATGACATAATCGCTGGCGAAAACCGCCAAAGCGGCAGCCTGACTGACAAAAACGAATTGCAAACGTTGCCTGTGCTCGAACTGGACGATGGCACATGCTTGACCGAAAGCTGGCCTATCTGCGAATTCATCGAGGAGGAGCATCCAACCCCTAATCTGTTCGGCGAGACTTCGCTTGAGCGCGCCGAGGTGCGCAAATGGGCGCGACTGTTCGATCAGGAAGTTGTTGTCCCGATGACAATGGGTTTCCGCGCGACTGGCGGCAGACCAATGTTCGAACCGCGTATGCCGGTTGTCTCGCCTGAAGCCGGGGCCGAGCTCGCCGCAATGTCCGATGCCAAATGGCGCTGGTTCGATGCGAAGTTGGGCAACAGCAACAATCTGGCGTTGGGCCGCTTCACCTTCGCTGACCTACTGATGTTTTCCTTTGCCAATTTCGGCTTCACCATCGGTTGGAAGCTGCCCGAGGGAACAGACAACCTCGCGCGCTTCGTTGAGACCCACAACCAACGTGAGTGCGCCGCCATCTGGCAACAGGCGGAATAGTGCCCGACCTTTCCGGCAAAATCGCAATCGTCACGGGTTGCGCGAGCGGCATCGGTGCAGCAACTGTCCGGCGCTTTTTATCTGATGGCGCGCAAGTGCTGGGCACTGATATCAATGCGGATGCCGGACAGGCATTATGCGACGAACTTGGCGCGACATTCCTGCCGCAGGATGTATCTGACCGCGCGCGCTGGAGCGAAGTGATTGTTGCTGCTGTCACAAAATTCGGGCGGCTAGATATCCTTGTGAACAATGCCGGCAATGTGTCCGGCGCAAGCATTGGCGATGGGTCAGATGAAGAGCTGTTCGCCGCATGGGATCAAGTGATCGCGGTCAATCTGACAGGCACCATGATGGGTTGCCGAGCGGCAGTTGCGGCGATGAAGAACAATCCCGGCGCAACCGGCTCGATCATCAATATTGCGTCCACGACGGCGATCACTCCGCTGCCAACAGACGTCGGCTATTCTGCCAGCAAAGCCGGTGTCCGCGCGCTGACAAAATCGGTGGCAACGTGGTGTGCAAAGCAAGGGCTTGCGATCAGGTGTAACGCAGTGATCCCCGGCGCGACCGAGACTGGCATTCTCAATGCAGCTGAAGAAGTAACGCCGGGCCTGAAGGCAGCTGTCGCCGCCACATCGCCCATGAACCGCCTGGCCTATCCGGCGGAAACCGCGGCTGCGATTGCCTTTCTCGCCAGTGACGAATGCCCCTTTATGACCGGTGCAGACATGCTGGTTGATGGCGGCGCGCTGAGCATACACCCCGGATTCTAAGTGTTAGCTACGTGCTCAAGATAACCGGTCACGCGCATCTGGCGCGCGGTCCAGGCAAAGATCGCCAGCGCCACTAACCCCGCCGCAAAACTCACAAAGAGCACCGCATCGCTCAAGGCCGCGTTGCCGCGCGTGGGCTCCAGCGTATCGCTCAACCAGCCGATCACGCCTAACCCGAATGCCTGCCCGATCAGATTGTTGAAGAAGAGTGCGATGGCAACGGCGAAGCCGCGCTGCGATGGCTCCACCGCCGATTGAATGCCGGACATGATGGGCGCCTGGCTCGCAACGTAGATTCCGTATGCCAGTGCAAAGATGCCCAAAAACAGAGCAAAACTGCCGCTTTCAAACGCAATCCAGAGGGGAAGAACTGCTCCAAGGCTGACAATCCCGGGCAGCCAGGCGCGCCAGCGCTCGTCATGCTTCGCCAACCAGTCAGTGAGAAAACCCCCCACTATCGGGCCGGGAACGCCGCCGATCAGAAAGGCAAGGCCAAGATATATAGCGACATCGCCCACTGACACTTCGAACAGGCGGATCATTGCCGGAGCAAGCCAGAAGGCCATGCCGTATCCGATCATGATCTGGACCGCCCAGCCTAAAGCGAGGCCCAGAAAAACCTTGTTAGCAAGCAAACTGCGAATGGTTTCGCCCAGTGGCCGCTGCTCAATCCGCGCACCCTTGGGCGCATAGCGCCCGCGTTGCGGCTCGCGCACGGTAAAGTACAAGAATCCGCCGATGACAAAGCCCGGGATTGCCATCAGGATGAAGGCGTTGCGCCAACCGAACGCTTCCGCCAGCAACCCGCCCGCCATCAGCCCGGTTACAGTTCCCAGCGTCGAGCCGAGCGTCAGGAAACCCATGGCTCGGGCCAGCTCTTTTCGCGGGAAATAGTCTGCCAGCATCGATTGCGAGGCTGGGCCAGAACATCCTTCGCCAACGCCAACTCCGGTGCGTGCGAAAAACAGTGACCAGAACCCGATCGCTATGCCGCACAGCGCGGTCATGAGGCTCCAGAAGCTGATCGCGCCAGCCACGATGTTCTTGCGCACAGAACGATCGGCCAGCCGCGCTGCCGGAAACCCGATGATGACATAGGTCGCGGTGAAAGCGAAGCCGCCCAGAAGGCCGAGCTGCGTATCGCTGAAGTCGAACTCCGCTTTAATGTCTTCCAGCAGGATCGAGAACACCAGCCGGTCCGCCACGCTGAACAACAGCGTGAGGATCAGCAAGAACAATACGTACCAGCGATATTTGCCAGGTGCGTCTTGCTCAGCTTGCGGGTTTGAATCCTCAGTGATGGGGTCGGGCGTCGAGGCCATTGTCCACCGGAAGTACGATCCCGTTTACGAAGCGCGAATCGTCACTGGCAAGGTAAAGCACAGCATTCGCGACATCCTTTGGCGCACCCAAGCCATCAACTGGCAGCGGCCCGTCCGGGATCTGCATCAATTCCTCGCCTGCGCGGCCGGAAATATCGCGCACCATCGGGGTTTCGATCCCACCAGGCGCGATCGCATTGCAGCGGATGCCATACCCCTTGTCCTGACAATCCATCGCGATAGACCGCGTCATCGCGCGGATTGCCCCCTTCGCAGCGGTGTAAGCCGGAATATTGCCGTAGCCCATCAAGGCAGCAGTCGACGCCATATTGATGATCGAAGCGCCGGCTCCGCCGTTCTTTTCATGCCGGTTCTTCATCAATGGTAGTGCGGTCTTGCAGCCCAGAAATGTACCCTCAACATGGATCGCCATATGCAGCCGGAAATGTTCGAGCGAGCATTCCTCGATGCTCTCAAAGATCACGTTACCGGCATTGTTGACCAGGATATCGAGCCCGCCGTGACGTTGTTCCACTGCATCCATCATATGCTGCCACTGATCAGGATCGGTAACGTCTAACTCATAGGCATCGCCATGGATTTCATGCGCCACTTCGTGCGCGAGATCGATCTCCCGATCAGTCACAATTACATGCGCGCCTTCCTCGGCCAGCCGCATGCAATCAGCCTTGCCCAGCCCCATCGCGCCTCCGGTTACCAGCGCCACCTTCCCTGCGACTCTGCCTGCCATCCTGCTCTCCCAACACTGTTTTCTGCACGCCAAACTATCGGCAGCGATTGCGCACACCACTGTCAGAAGCGCTTAGTTTTCGATCAAAGTGCCAGTCGCCCGGCCGACGCTACACGCTAAGTTGCCTCTCAGGGAGAGCGTGAATGATCAGCGACGCGGAAGTACGGCGCCTGAAAGCGTTGATGGAGTGGGAAGGCCAGCGCAGCGCGCCGCCAGACGGTTTTCCCAGGCTGCCTGATATGCCGGCGGCTCGCTACACTTCGCCAGAGTATTTCGCGCTCGAGCAAGAGCATATCTTCCGCAAGAGCTGGCTGTTCGCCGGGCATATTGACGAGATTCCGGAGCCCGGTTGTTACATGCGTTGGCACAATGCGGGCGATCCGATTGTGATCGTGCACGGCATGGATGGCGTGGTCCGCGCGTTCTACAACACGTGCCGGCACAGGGGCGCACCGGTCGTAACCGAAGAACGCGGCAAATCATCGCGCCTCATGTGCGGCTATCACAATTGGACCTACAAGACTGATGGCACGCTGGTGGGCGTGCCTGAGAGACAGGATTTTCCGGCCGATTTCGATATGAGCTGCCGCGGATTGATCCCGGTTCGCTGCGAAATGCTGGGCAATGCGATCTTCGTGAATTTCGATCAAAACGCCATGCCGCTGACCGAATGGCTTGGCCCACTGATGAACGAATGGGACGAGTTCGCTTTCGACCGCATCAGATTGGCGGCGCGGCACAGCTTCGAGCTTAATTGCAATTGGAAGGTGGCGATGGAAGCCAACATGGAAGTTTACCATGTACCCTTTATCCACCCCACAACCGTAGCTCCGCTGGTCGACAGCAAGCGCAATTACAACACGATTTACCCCAACGGTCACGCACGCATGCTGGCCCCTGCCCCTGAGCAAACCGACCGCGAGCATGTGCGCGCAATCGACAGCCCACCGGGGTGGAAACAGATCGAAAGCGTGGGCGAATTGGGGCGGACATGTACGCAGAGCTACACTCTGTTCCCCAACTGGGTTTCGCCGCTGTCGAACTATTTCGTGCCGCCGCTCGTATTCTGGCCCACCGGGCTGAACACCACCCGGCTGGAGCTGGTCACAATGGCGCTCGATTGGGGTGATGAGCCCGCCCCCGATCTTTGGACAGTCCCGGACGATACCAAACCCAATGGCCGCGATATGTCGCCGATTATCCTCGAAGACACGCAGTTCGGCGAAGCGATCCAAAAGTCGATGCAGAGCGCCGCATTCCGAAGTATCCCGCTGTCTTATCAAGAGGCGCGAATTTACAGCTTCCACCAATCCTGTGACCGGATGATAGGGATCGACAATGTGCCGCAGGATTTGCGGGTCGAACAGGTCATAGGTGAAGAATGGATTTGGCCCAATGATCCACGTCGAGCGCAGTTGGATGCCGACGCAGCGGAGGGCACCCCAACATCCGTGTGACGTTACGGAATTGTAATGTGACGCAAAGGACGCACTAGCAATTTCCGCCTATTCCTTTTGCCAAGTGTTTCGCTGGGGGGTGCGCCATAGACTTCTTGATCGGATACGAAGGTGAAAAGCCTCGAATTCAGGGACAATTGGTAACGGCAGATCGAGCCGGGCCATTATGGGAGAGAGCGATTATGACCAAGCTTATGAATCGGAATCCGTCAGCAATGCGTGCGGCGTTGCTGGGCGGAGTGGCGGTGTTTGCAGTTGCCGGACTACCTGCGGCTGCGCATGCTCAAGAGGCGGATACTTCGGCCGAAGAAGCTGATTTGGAAGACAATGTTATCATCGTGCGAGCACGTCGCCAGGCGGAAACATTGCAAGAAGTGCCGGTTACCGTTTCGGTTATTAGCGGAGAAGTATTGGAAAAGTACGGGGTCGATCAAATCGCGGACGTTGTAGGGCGAGTGCCAACGCTGAACGTTCAGGTCGGCGGCTCGGGTTCAGGCGGTCAAATCAGTTTGCGCGGCGTTGGATCATCCAACATTTCAGCCGCATTCGATTCGGCCGTGGCGTTTGACTTCGATGGTGTACAGGTCTCGACGATGCGTCTTGTACAGGCGGGTTTCTTCGACACAGCTCAGATTGACGTCCTTAAGGGTCCGCAATCACTTTTCTTCGGGAAATCAGCGTCAGCCGGCGTATTTTCAATTAGGTCAGCTCAACCGACTTCAACTTGGGAAATAGGCGCCAAAGCGTCGTATGAATTCGAAGAAAAAGGCTACGTGATCGGCGGCTACATATCAGGGCCTGTAAGTGATACTCTTGGTATTCGTTTGGCTGCACAATACAACGATATCGACGAGTATGTAGAGTTGCAGCCCGGGACCCCCGCGGTCAATCAATTTCGCGGGCAAACAAACTTTGTTGGGCGTGCTACTCTTGCATGGGAACCAGACGATACCTTTGACGCCAATCTGAAGGTTCAATATGTCAAGAATGAAGGGGATGGCGCAGTACAGCATTCGGACATAAACTGCGGTCCAAATGGCGTAGCCGACGGCGTCTACCTGCTTGCAGGTGGTTTAATCATTCCGGCAGGCAATGATTGCAACGATAGCGATAGCAAATATTATCTACCGGACGCGGCCCCGCCTCTAGCAGGAGGTGTTCCAACACCATCGAAAGCTGCTGGTCGAAATGGCGTCCCTTTTAGTGAAACTGATATCTGGTTTACGCGGTTAATATCCAATTTGCGATTGTCCGATACTCTAACCCTGACCTCCACAACCGGCTATGTGGATATGTCCTCTGTCGACTTTGACAGCTATTCGTACGTCGGTCTTCTCGGACCAGGGGTCCCCGGCGGTGCAGGTGCTTCAGATCCGATCAATGAGCTGGAGCAGTTCACACAAGAGCTTCGGGTCACAACCGATTTTGATGGTGGAGCGAATTTCATGTTCGGCGCCTTCTATGAAGACCGAACTTTCGTATTCGACACTGCTCAACAAGCCGTCAACATCTCATTCGTTGCACCAGATCCAGTTACCGGGTTTACTTACGACTGGGACAAAAGGCACGTAACGAAGACAGAAGCCTGGTCATTCTTTGGTAGCGCCATCTTTGATCTTACCGATGACTTAGAGCTTGCTGGCGGTATCCGTTACACGGACGAAAGCAAAACTCAGACAATTACCGTTCCCTACCTGCACACATTTTTGCAAGGGCCGGGTTTTGTAAGTCCTGGCTTTAATTCGGGACCCATCGAATTTTCGGACAGCAACTGGTCTCCCGAGGCAACGATTAAATATAGAGCGTCTGAGGATGTAAATGTTTTTGCCTCGTTCAAGACTGGCTTCAAGTCTGGCGGAATCGACAACTCAGCTCTGCCTTCGGCTAGTTTGAGCCAAGCAGTGCTGAGCGGAGATTTCAGCGCCTTAATCTATGACTCAGAAACAGCAATCGGCGGCGAAATTGGCGTAAAATCGCAATTCAACGATCGTAGCGTCACACTTAACGCCACCGCATTTTATTATGTCTTCGATGACCTTCAGGTCCAAAACTTCGACGCCGTTAACATCCAGTTCCAAACTCTGAATGCGGGCGAAGTGACATCTAAAGGTCTCGATCTCGAATTTCGCTGGAATACACCAGTAGAGGGCCTTTCGATATCTTCTAACCTTGCGTATCTCGACGCTGCATTCTCAGACACATTCGTGGCTGGCTTAGGCCAAGATCTGGATGGCCGTGAAGTTGCTCGAGCGCCCGAAGTGTCAGGGAATTTTGCCGTAGATTGGTCAACGCCGGTTAGCAATTCGCTTGAGCTTAACGTGTCGGGTAATGCCATATATTCAGGTAGCTATTTTACCAATGAAGACACGCTGACCGATTTGCGTCAGGATAGCTATGTCACTTTCGACGCGCAAATTTCGATCGGCGATGCGGATGGCAAATGGAAACTGTCGCTAATCGGCACAAACCTAGCCGACGAGATCTGGGTCAATACATCCGGCGGGCGCCCATTCCTGGAGCCGGGTGTTGGTGACGATCTTGTTGTCACGCAAAACCGCGGTCGCCAGATCTTTGTCGAAGGCAGCATTCGCTTCTAAATAAGTACCATAGTCTTAAATTGAGGGGCGGGCCGATTGGTCCGCCCTTTCCATTTGCAAGTACCGCAAGGTGCCACCCCTATCCAAAAACGCGAATTGCCTGAATGCGCTACGCCCGACACAATGCCAATCAAATGCATATATAGCTGGAGGGATTACGCAGTGTCGCGCGAGCAATTGATAGAAATGACCCGCAATCTCATCGCGCATGGCGCGGCAGACACTATGGAATACGCCGACGATGTCGTGCGTGTGCCCGCATCGGCCTATACCGATGAAGCGTTGTTCGAGCGCGAGAAGCGGCACATCTTCCGCCGTCTTCCACTAATGGTCGCGCCTAGCTGTGAGATCCCGAATGCGGGTGATTACAAAGCAATGGACATTTGCGGTGTACCTCTGTTGCTGACGCGCAAGAAGGACGGCACCGTTGGTGCATTCCTCAACATGTGCAAACACCGCGGCAATCCCCTGGCGGAAGGTACCGGGAACGCGACGCGCTTGGTGTGCGGCTATCATGGCTGGACATACAAGAACGACGGTGATTTGGTGGGCGTGGCCAGTCCGCAGGATTTCGGCGCCATCGACAAGTCGGAATTCTGCCTCACACGCTTCCCGGTCTACGAAAACGCCGGTTTGATCTGGGCAACGCTAGACCCCGCTTCGAAGCTCGATATTGCAGATTATCTGAACGGCTATGATGATCTGCTGAAGGCGTTTGAATTCGATGGCTGGACCTTGTTCGCGCAGCGCACCTTGCCGGGGCCTAACTGGAAGACGGCCTATGACGGCTATCTCGATTTCTACCACTTGCCTGTACTGCACAAAGACACGTTCGGCGCAGATTTCTACAACCGCGCGAACTACTTCGCCTTCGGCCCACACCAGCGGCTGTCGACCCCCTCGAAATTCGCGATCAAAGTGTCAGGTGACGACGATCAGAAACTGGATCTGGAACATCTCTCAGATGACGAAATCCCGCAGGAAGTGCTGGTCCAAGGCGTGTGGACGATCTTCCCACATATCTCGATCGCCAGCTTTTATGGAGGCGGGCAGCGCGGCGCGATGATCAGCCAGCTATTCCCCGGTAATGGCGTAGGTGAAAGCTACACAACGCAGTTCTACGTGATGGAGAACAAGCCGGAGACGGATGCCGACGTGAAGTCAGCGCATGAGCAGTTCGATTTCCTTGAGGTCGTGGTGCGCGATGAAGACTACAAGACTGGCAAGCGCCAGCACGAAGCACTGCAATCAGGGCTCTTGAAAGAAGTGCTATTCGGCAAGAACGAGCGCGGCGGACAAGTCTTCCACCAATGGGTGGAGAAGCTCACTAATGCGAGCGATGCGGAGCTGCTGCAGATATTTGCCGCTGAGCAACGCGAAGCAGCAGAGTAGGCTAAAACTCGAAAGGCCGCGCGATGTCAGTCGGGCCCTTGCGGGTCGGATTGTCATTGAGAGCTAATTCCACAAGGGCAGTGTCGAAGAATTCGTGCAGTTCGCTGATCTTGCCATCGCGAATGGTCATTATCTGGCAGTAGGTTTGAAGATACTGCTCGCCGTTCTTCGTATCCCCTCCGCCGTACATTAGCCCAACAACACGGTCGTCATCGGCACACATAATACGCCACTTGCGTGAGAACTGAACTGTTTCCGGAACCAGCTGTCCTACCACCCCCTCTTCAACAAGGGGGCCGAAGCACTCTGCTTTGCCGATCCACCGCCCCGATACCGGAGTCGAACCGACCAGATTGAATATCACATCGTCCGCGTGAAGATCAGCCAGCGCCTCGAAATCTCCAGCTTCGAGCGCACGATAATATGTTTCGGCCAGCGCAATGTTTGCAACGCGTCTTTCAGACATATCAGCCAAACGCAGGCCGGAAATTGGAATCGCCCCAATCCTGTTTCGGCGCCCACTCTGCCATATCTTCCAGCTTTCCGTCCAGCTCCGGGAAGCGCTCGTAAACATGGTCCATATCGACAGCAAACGGCGTTGTAGGCGCGGTGTTGTTGTATTCATAGAATGCCGCGATACCGGCGGCGAATTCGGTGCGCATTTCCTCCGGCATGCTGTCACCGGCGGCACGTACGAGATAATCGCCAAATTCCTGCGGGGTACATGGATCATATGTTATCGGCTTGCCTAGAGTGTCGGTAAGCACTTCAGCGACTTCGGGTCCGCGCATTCTCTTGGGCCCGCCGATATTGAGCCAAGCGCCTTCCATGTCAGGCCGCTCAAGGCTAGCGAGCATGAACTTCGCCACATCGTCCAAGCTGATCCAATTCGCCTCCAGATGCGGCGCGTGCGGATACACATAGCGTCCTTCATTGACGATAAATGGCCGCGCCCAATTGGTCAGCAGATTGTCCATGAACAATACCGAGCCGAATACAGTGCCCGGTGCGCCAGAGCGCCACAACGCATTGATACCCTTTGTGTTCTCACCATAAGTAAATGGATCGCCCGGCTTGTCCGGTATCCAGCTGGAGGTGTTCCAGACCACCCGCTTTACATCAAGCTCAGCCGCCACCTTGCCCAGATCCCCGATCAAAACAGCACGGTCTGCGCGCGCTTGAAGCGGGTGGGTGTAAAAGATGTAGTCCGAGCCTTCGAGCGCAGGCTTGAAAGTTGCAGTATCATACAAGTCCATCGGGCGGACCTCGATATGTTCGATCCCTTCGATCTTTGCGCCTGCAAAGGGTTCTGGCTGGCGCGAAATTGCGCGGACGTCATAGCCAGCGGCCAATGCCTGTTTGACCTGTGCCATTCCCTGCCGGCCTGACGCGCCGATAACCGTGATCAATGCCATTTCCACTCTCCCAATCTGATGTAGGCAGACTAGGATTTGCGCCGCACCGGCGCACCGCGCCAATTTGATAGCCCTCCTAAATTGACTAGCAAAAGCATCCGTTGCCGTAGCTTTGGACTGCGCGGACAAGGCAGGTATGACAAACCGTTTTTGGCGCATCGACGTACGGCCTCAGGGCACGGATTTTAGCGAATCCTTGCGGCTGATGGAGGCGCCCGAGCCTGAACCCAGCGAAGGCGAGATCGTTATCCGTAATGCCATGCTGTCGATGGATGCGGGCACGCGGATGTGGCTGACCGATCGCACGGATGGATATCAACCGCCGCTGGAAACTGGCACGCCGATGACGGGTCTGGTGATCGGTGAAATCACCGCTTCGCGCCAGCCGGAGTTCCCTGAAGGGACACTAGTGCGCGCGTTCGGTCAATGGGCAGATTACAGCGTAGTCGATCCCATCATGGCTGGCGCGGTGAAGCTTGATCCAGCGGTCAAAGACAAGCGCGCATGGTTCGGCCCGCTGGGCATGAACGGGTGGACTGCACTGTGGGGGATTGAGCAGACTGGCGCCGCGAAGGCTGGCGAGAAGGTGCTGGTATCAGCAGCAGCAGGTGCGACGGGCATTCTGGCTGTCCAGATGGCCAAGCTGCTGGGCTGCACAGCCTGGGGTATCGCCGGGGGAGCTGACAAATGTCGCTTCCTGACTGACGCGATCGGGATCGACGGTGCGGTAGACTATAAGGCTGATGGCCTGGGCACGCAGCTTGACGCGATTGGCGGAGTAGATGTCTATTTTGACAATGTCGGCGGGCCTATACTGGATCATGTTCTGACGCGTATGAACCATTATGGCCGGATCGCAGTGTGCGGGCTGGTGTCCGATTATTCTTCCGGCACCCGCACAAGCCCGCAGGAATTCGATCAAGTCCTGATGCGGCGATTGCGAATCGAAGGCTTCTTTTCACCTGACTTCATGGGCCAGGGCGAACGTCTGACGGCGCGGCTCAAACAATGGGTCGATACGGGCGAACTGACAATGCCCTATGATGTCACAAAGGGACTTGAGAATACCCTAACCGCCTACCAGAAGCTCTTTACAGGCGGCAACATCGGCAAGGTCATTGTGGAGTTGGATGCATGAGTATCAGGCTGGAAGACCGCGAAGCCATTCGCGATGTGATCGGGGCCTATGCCCATGCGATTGACCGACGGCGCTGGGACATGATGCCGCAACTGTTCCATGCAGATGCGACATTCGGTTTCGGCCCGGTGCAAGGCAATTGGGAAGAATTTGTCGGGCAAGCCCAAGCCATCATCGATCCCTGCCTCGCCACTCAGCACCAGTTAGGCCAGATACAATTCGGCTTTGAAGACGACACCTGCCACACCGAAACCTACTTCACCGCGATGCACACTATCCCAGCGGGCTATCCGGTGCCGGATGTATTTCCGGATAAGGGCAAAGTGTATTCAGCGGTGATTGCAGGGCGCTATGTCGATCGTTTCGAGCAGCGTTCGGGGCAATGGCGCATTGCACAGCGCACCGGCCTTTATGACTGGCGCGAATTTCGCGAAGTCGAAGGCGTGGGCCTTTCCGAGCTGCCAGAAGGCATGGCTGGCTTTCACGATGACCGTGACCCGTCGACACCGGCGGTTGCGCGCTGGCGCGGTTAGCGCGCACGCTTTACCGAGAACACGCCGCTCATCGATACAATCGGCTGTCCATCGCGCATGATATAACCGCTGGTATAGGCTGTGCGGCCGCCCATCCGATCTATGTTGACAGCGCACTCCAGCCAATCTCCCAGCTTTGCACCGCTAAGAAAGTTTGTCGTCAACGAGACCGTCGCAACGCCTGGATGCGGTCGCTCGCTGTCGTAGACCGCGTGGCTCAGCGCCACATCGGCTAGGGTCGTCAGCACACCGCCATGCGCAGCGTCCTGATAATTGATGTGATGCGGCATGATCCGCAGGCCGACTATGCGGGGGCCGTCCGCATTGGCGCGCAGGAAGTAAGGCCCGCCATGATCAAGAAATCCGGGCGAGAAATTGGCAGGTTCAAAGCCGTCGGGCGGGTTGGCATCATTCATTCTGTCGACCCTAGCCTATGCGTGCGCCAGCGCCGCTATGAATTGTGCCAATGGCCCGCGCGCGCGCTCCGACTAGACCGGACCACGGAGAGCGAAAGGGAAAATCATGTCGAGCATCGACAACCCGCAAGTGATTGGTGACATCATCCGGCATCACGGCCGCGAGCACGAACAGGATGTCGCTTTTGAATTCGCAGGCGATCAGATGACATTCGGCCGGCTCGACCGGCGCAGTAATCGCTGTGCCAATGCGCTGGCCTCGCTGGGTGTCGGTAAGGGTGACCGCATCGCTTACCTTGGCAAGAATTCGCATATCTATTTCGAGATATTGGCAGGCGCGGCCAAGCTGGGCGCGGTGATGACTCCGGTCAATTGGCGGTTGGCCCGCCCTGAAGTCACCTATGTGGTCAATGATTGTCAGGCCAAGGTCCTGTTTGTCGGGCCCGGATTTGCAGACTTCGTCCGCGACATCGAAGGCCAGCTCGAACACGTCACGCGCATCTACGGCTCCGAAGGCACAGAAGGCCCTTACCCCGGATATCCCGAATGGCGCGGGACATTCCCCCAAATCGACCCGATGACCGAATGCACCGTAGAAGATGACGCGATCCAGCTGTACACTTCGGGCACAACCGGTCATCCCAAGGGTGCGATTTTGACGCACGGCTCGATCTTTTCCTCGCGCATGAACGATGTCGACGAGAGCGAAAAAATGGACTGGCAGAAAACCGTCCCGGGCGAGATCACGCTGCTCGCCATGCCATGCTTCCACATCAGCGGAACCGGCACCGGGCTTGGCACAATGTTCAACGGTTCCAAAGCGATCGTGCTGCCTGAATATGACCCGACGCAGGCGCTCGACCTGATCGAGAATTACAACATCTCCAAGATGTTCATGGTGCCCGCCGCGATCCAGATCCTGCTGAACCATCCGCGTATCAGCGAGGTGGACTTCTCCAATCTCAAGTACATCACCTATGGCGCTTCGCCCATTCCGCTCGAATTGATGAAACAGGCGATGGATGTGATGGGGTGCGGCTTTGTGCAGATGTACGGCATGACGGAAACGTCAGGCACTATAGTGACGCTCAACCCCGAAGATCATGTGCCCGAAGGCAGCCCGCGCATGCGCAGCGTCGGAACACCGCTACAAGATGTCGAAATCAAGATTATCGACAATGACGGAGCAGAGGTGCCAGCCGATACAATCGGCGAGATCGCAACGCGCAGCCCGAAGAACATGAAAGGTTACTGGAACCGGCCCGAAGCCACCGCAGAGACGATTGATGCCGATGGCTGGCTGCGCACAGGTGACGCCGGATACCTCGATGAGGATGGCTATCTCTATATTCAGGACCGGGTGAAAGACATGATTATTTCCGGCGGCGAGAATGTCTATCCGGCGGAAGTTGAAAATGCGATCTACGCACACTCCAAAGTTGCGGACGTGGCAGTGATCGGCGTGCCTGACACTAAGTGGGGCGAAGCGGTGAAAGCCTGTGTCGTGGTGAAGGATGGCGAGGAATTGTCCGAAGCCGAAGTCATCGCGCATGCCCGCGAACATATCGCTGGCTACAAATGCCCCAAGTCGGTCGACTTCATCGACGCCTTGCCACGCAATCCCTCTGGCAAGATCCTGCGCAAGGATCTGCGCGCGCCCTATTGGGAAGGCAAGGATCGTGCCGTCAACTAGGCGCTTTGGCGACCTTCCCGTTCGGCAGATCGCCTGGTTCGTGCCTGACATTGAAAGCTCGGCGCGCGCGCATAGTGCAAGTTTTGGGTCTGGCCCTTTCTTCACCTTTCATCACGTGCCGCTCAATTGGAGCGAGCACCGCGGCCAGCGCGTGACCCACGATCATTCCAGCGTTTATGGCCAATGGGGCGATGTGATGGTGGAATTCGTCACCCAGCACGGTGATAACCCCAGTGCGTTTCATGACATGTTTCCTGCGGGCAGCAGCGCGCAAGGGCTGCACCATATGGCAATCTGGGTTGACGATCTGGACACAGCGATTGCTGATTTCGGCGCGCAAGACATGCCGCTCGCGCAGCTGTCCGAGGTAACCAGCGGCACGCGCTATGCCTTCGTCGATGCGACCGCTTCGCTCGGCCATATGCTTGAGCTCTACGAGCCCAGCGAACAGCTGACCGGATTCTACGACATGGTGCGCAATGCCGCCAAAGATTGGGACGGCAGCGATCCGATCCGCAAATTGAACTGAGGAGAAATGGCAATGCCCGGCGAAGCCCAACGCGTGATCGAGGAGTTCTGGCGCATCCAGGATGAAGGTGACTACACCAAGCTTGCACCGCTGTTTTCGGAAGATGCTCTGCTGGAAGATCCGGTTTGGGGCACGCACAAGGGACGCGACGCGATCCTTGGTTTCATGACCACTATGGTGAAGGAAATGGGGACACGCCAAATCAACTTCACAGTGGATGAAATCTGCGGCGATGATCACGCGGTCTGGGCACGTTGGACCATGCATTCACCAGAGGGATCCCGCGGCGGCGTGGGCATATACAAAGTCGCCAATGGGCAGTTGACCTATTACCGCGACTATATGGACCCGCCGGCCGAGGGGTGATTACAGTTCCCGATAAAGCGGGTGATTGCTCTTATCGATCCGAGCCGTAGGAAGCGGAAAGTCAGGGTTGGGCGTAAACCTTGGCTGGTTCACGAGGTCGCTCTGCCAATCGACAATGTAGAGACGTTGGGAGATGCGCCATTCCTGCCCTGATCCTGCCTCTCGTTTCTCCCACTCATCAAGATAGCGTCCGCCATAGAGATTGCCTGCCAGCGTTCCGTCATCCTGGCGGCTTGCACCGGCGAAAACGCCGTAGCACTCGCTGCTGGCATTGGAAGATGAGTGGAAATCAATCAGCGGCTGTGACAGCATGTGCCAGCGCCGGTCAGAGCCACGCTCGATATCCATAACGATCGGTAGGAACTCTTCGGCGCAGCCCTTGAAGAAGCCATAGTCGATCTCGGCATCGGGCCAGTAACAGCTCGCTTGCCCCGCATCATCAAGCCAGTCGAGGGTGCGAGAATATCGCTGGATCACATCGCAAATCGCCTGCCTGTCGATCAGTTCCTGTAGCGCGCGATCCATTGCCACTCTCCCCATTTCCGCGAGTTGCCGCGCCCGCACTATCCGCTCACTGTGGCGAAAATTCCATCCGCATTTTCGGGAGGCCGCATTGGGAAGCGAACCACAAGTCAATCTGTTCGATCTGGAGACACAGAAGTGTCCCTATCCGGCCTATAAGCAGCTTCGTGACGAAGCGCCCGTCTACAATATTGCAGGCACCGATATGTGGGTCGTGACACGGTACGACACTGTTCGCGAAGTGCTGATGGACCCGCAACGTTTTCCCAGCTCTGCACCGCAAGGCCGCTTTCGCGCATCGGCGGCCGATATGGAACGTGGCGCAATGGTCGCCAAACGGTTTGAGGAAAAGGGCTGGGTTCCGGCCGCAACACTTAACGGGCGCGATGATCCCAATCACAAGCAGATGCGCGCGATGTTCAACGAAGCGTTCAAGCCCAGCCGTATCAAGGAAATCGATGGCAAGGTCGAAACGCTGGCCTACGAGCTGATCGACGGCTTTCTGGAAGAGGGCAAATGCGAGTGGGTCAGTCAGTTCTGTGTGCCGTTGCCACTCTACATCATCGGCGAGCAGATGGGCGCGAAGAAGAAAGACATCTGGCGCATCAAGAGCTGGACCGAGGCATTCTTCCATCGCATTTCCTTCATGCTGCCTGAAGATCGCCACATGGAGATGGTCGACAAGGAAATCGAAGCGCAGCACTATTTCCAGCCGATTTTCGAACGGCTGCGCGAAAACCCTGATGACAGCTTGATCAGCGTGCTCGTCAACACTGTGATCGAAGACTGGGGTCGGACCCTGACCGACAATGAGCTGCATGCCGAGATGATGGCGGATACATTTGTGGGCGGCAGCGAAACCACCACCAATGCGCTGGCAGCCGGTATGAAGCTGCTGATCGAAAACAAGGATGTATGGCATCAGCTGAAGTCTGATCCCGACAAATACATGCGCACCTTTGTCGAGGAAGTGGTGCGGCTGGAAAGCCCGGTGCAAAGCCTGATGCGCTTTGTCGCCGATGATACCGAGCTGGAAGGCGTTACCATTCCCGGCGGCGCAATGATCAACGTGCGCTTCGCCGCGGCCAATCGCGACGAGCGGGCGTTCGAATGCCCTGAAAAGCTTGACTTGGAGCGGCCCAAGGCGGGCAGCCACATGGGCTTTGGCTCAGGGACGCATCATTGCCTTGGCGCGCCATTGGCCCGGCGTGAGCTGACGTGGGGTTTCACAGCAGTGGTCGACCGGTTTGAAGACATGTGGTTTGCAGAAGGCAAGAACGACTTCGCCTATCACCCGCACTTCCTGCTGCGCAGCTTGAAAGAGCTACACATCGAGTTCGAACCGAAGAAAGCCTAGGCGTCCGGCCTTAAGTGTTGGCTTGGGCCGCACTCCGCCCTGCAATATAGCCAAAGGTCAGCGCCGGACCGAGCGTTCCGCCCGCACCAGCATATATCCCGCCGGTGGGGCAAGCGATGGCATTGCCAGCACCATACAGCCCGGCGATTGGCGTACCATCATGGCCCAACATCCGCGCCGCACCATCGGTTCGCGGCCCGCCATTGGTTCCGAGCAGGCCCATGCGAATCTCGACCGCATAAAAGGGTGCACGGGCAATCGGGCCCAGCGTCACCGCGGTTCCTTCGCGGCTGCGGTCGCCATAGAAGTGGTCATAGGCAGAGGTGCCGCGCTGAAAATCGGGATCGTGTCCGGCGCGTGCAAAGCCGTTGAACCGAGCAACCGTGGCGTCGAGCACAGACCCTTCGATCCCGATCTTGCAGGCCAGTTCTTCCAGTGATTCTGCACGGATCACCCACTCGGGCACCGGCTGCCCCGGCAAGCGCGGGCCAATCGGGTAACGCTCGACATAATCCTCATCAAAGATCAGCCAGGCCGGTAGGTTGAGATAGTCATAGCTCTGCGGGTCGAAGGCGTGGAACGCGCCCGCCAGCGCGGAATAATTCGCCGCTTCATTGCAGAAACGTTCACCCTTGCGATTGACCATGATCGAATGCGGAACAGTCCGTTCGATCAGCACAGGCTGCGCGCGCTGCTCACCGCCCGGCCACGGTATATCGGGCGTGACCAACGTTGGCGCCCACCACGCCTGCGTCATATTGCCGAGCTTTGCACCATTTGCCATCGCCAGACTTAGGCCATCGCCGCGTGCCGTTGGAGGGCTGGCGGGCGCATCCATTGGACCGCGCAGAAAGGCCTGACGCTTGTCTTCATCCCACTCAAATCCGCCGGTGGCGATGATTACGCCTTGGTTCGTGTGCAATTCGAAATCAGCTCCGTCCCGCGTCGCCTTGATTCCGGTGATGCGATCGCCGTCGCGGATAAGCTCGCGCGTCTCCACGCCCAGCATTGGCTCGATCCCGCGCTCCAAACACGCCTTGAGCAACCGCCCGACCATGGCCTGTCCAAAGCCGCGCTCATTATTGCCGACGCGGCGCTGCATTTCTTCAGGCTCGACCACTCCTGTGCCGCCGCCCAAGGGCGTTTCGCGCAGCATCATCGGCTTCATCTCTTCAATCGCAGTGATACGGCTTGCCCATTCGCCCAGTTCACCCAGTGCAAACAAATCATGATCCAGTGCACGGCCGCCTTCAGGCTTCGCTCCCGGACGATCAAGATAATAGTCCGGATAGCCATCAAGCAGCGACACGCTGAGCGCGCCAATGTTTTCCAAGAACTCCAGCGCTTCCGGCCCGCGATC
The DNA here is from genome assembly GCF_913057185.1 of uncultured Altererythrobacter sp. Classification (NCBI taxonomy): domain Bacteria; kingdom Pseudomonadati; phylum Pseudomonadota; class Alphaproteobacteria; order Sphingomonadales; family Erythrobacteraceae; genus Altererythrobacter; species uncultured Altererythrobacter sp. The sequence continues at coordinate 625,760 of NZ_CAJXNK010000001.1, read as the reverse complement.
CACAAACGCTTCAAGCGTGTCATCCACCAGGTCGCCGTGGTCGAGCGCCTTGAAATAGGCGAGCGCTTCTTCGCGGCTGTCGCTCATACCTGCGGCGCGCTGGCGCGGATTGTCCGCCACCCAGATGACGCCGCCCGAAATCGCCGCTGTCCCGCCGATCCGGTCAAACCGCTCAATCAGGGCAACTTTCGCGCCCGCTTCGTAGGCAGCCAGCGCCGCAGCCATTCCGGCCGCGCCGCACCCCAGGATGATCACATCTGTTTTTTCCATGGCTCGACAAGACGCGTTCGGGCCACGCGCGGCAATTCCTCATTTTAGCAAGGTGTGGGTTTAGGCATCTGTGAGCCAAGCCAGCCCGCACCCTCCACCCTACCACCCGGAGCCTACCGGAAACTATCCGGGTGGTAGGGTGGAGGGTGCGGGCGGCGCGGAAACCCCAGCGAAAATGCCAATGTTGGAACCCTCACAAATGTCGCATGGCTTGGGACAAGGAGAAACGCATGAAACTGGAAGGCAAAGTCGCAGCAATCACAGGCGGAACCGCGGGTTTGGGGCGCGGGATTGCCGAAGCGTTTCTGGCCGAGGGCGCGAAGGTCGCGCTGTTCGCGCGCAATCCGGAAAAGGGCGCGAAGGTGCTGGAAGAACTCAACGTCGGTGACAGGGCGATCTTTGTCGCTGGCGATGTAATGAAGCAGTCCGACGTTGAAGGCTTCATCGACCACACAGCCGCCAACTTCGGCACGATCGACATTCTGGTCAACAATGCCGGCGGCGCGGGCGATCTGCAGCCGATGGTTGATCTGTCAGATGAAGCCTTTGACGAGGCGATGAAATGGAACGTCTATTCCACCTTTTGGGCCAGCCGCCGCGCGCTGAAGACCATGATCCCGAACAAGACCGGGCGCATCATCAATATGTCCTCAATGGAGGGCAAGCACGGCAAGCCGGTGTTTACCGCCTACACTGCGGCCAAGCACGCGGTAACCGGCATGACCAAGAGCCTTGCGCGCGAAGTGGGCGAGCTGGGCATTACCGCGAATTGCATCTGCCCCGGCCTGGTTGTGACCGACATCATCAAGAACAATGGCCCCGCGACTGCGAAAGCGATGGGCATGGAATTTGACGAGATGATCAACATGTTCGCCAGCGAAGCCGCGATCAAACGCCCCAACACAGTCGAGGAAATTGCAGCGGTCGCCCTGCTGCTCGCCAGCAAGGAAGGCGGCGGGATTACAGGCGCAGCGATCAGCGTCGATGGCGGGACCGCGCAATACTAGCGCGGTGCCAGGCTAACCGTCCTGCTGCATCTTCGCCATCGCCGCGCCAACAGCCGCTTCGATATCGACCGCCTGCGGATTGCCGCGCAAGGTCAGCCCGCCGTTGGGCTGGATATTCTGGCCGGTCACAAAGGCACGATCACTGCACAGCCAAGCGCACGCCTCGGCCACATCCTCGCTCGTGTTCAAGCGGCCCAGCGGATATTTGGGCATGAATGCATCCACCAGTCCCGGCACTTGAAAACTGTCTGAAGTCATCGGGCTTTCCGTGAACGCGGGTGAGACCGTGTTGGCCTTGATCCCGTATTGCCCGAAGTCATTGGCGACGCAGCGGATCATCGCTTCACCTGCAGTCTTCGTACCGATGTAGGCCGCGTGATTGTTGATCAGGGCCTTCGTGGTCGCAGAAGATAGAGAAATCAGCGATCCGCCTTGCGGGTCCTGATCCTTCATCTGCTGAACAAAGGCCTGCAGGAAATGATGCACACCCTTGAATTGCAGCGCGCAAATCTGGTCGAGCTGTTCCTCGGTCGTCTCTAGGATATTTGCGAGCAGCCCCCAGCCTGTGCAATTAATTGCCGCGTCGACCCGGCCCATCTTTTCAGCCGCGGTCGCGGCCAAGCCGTGCACTTGCGCGTGGTCTGTAATGTCGCACAAGGCATAGTGCCCGCCGATTTCGCTTGCGAGCTCCGACAACGGGCCTTCCTTGCGGCCAGCCACCAGAACCTCTGCCCCTTCGGCAGCGCACAGCCGGGCAGTCACCTGGCCCATATTGTCCTTGCTCGCCGCACCCAGAATGACGGCTTTCTTTCCTTCCAAAAGGCCCATGTCTCGCTCCCAACCAAATGTGTTCTCACCCGCGTCTCTAAGCGGTCCAGCGGCTGAGCGCCCTTCCCAAAAGTGCTCATTGAAGGATCGGCTGCGCACGCCGATAGCCACACCGAGAGATAAGGAGAGCGCCGTGTTCCGAGGACCCGCAGAAGATCGCCAGATGATTGCCGAACTCAATGGCACCTATGCCGATGGAGTCGTGCGCAAAGATCCCGCGACTTGGGGTAGCGTTTGGGCCGAGAATGCCACGTGGGATTTCTTCGGCAATCTGTTCGAAGGCAAAGAGGCCATCGTCGGATTCTGGAGCCAGGCGATTAGCGGGATCGAAGCGGTCAGCTTCCACTGTGTCCCCTGCATGGTCGATGTCACCAGAGATACGGCCACCAGCCGGGTCCAGACGCAAGAAATCCTGCATATGAAAGATGGCAAGACCCGCGTTGTTGGTGGGCTCTACGAAGACGAATTGGCGAAGATCGACGGCGCATGGGTCTTTACCCATCGCAAGTTCGGCATCGTTGCAGAATACAATCCGCAAGAAGGATAAGACATGGCGAAAATCGTTATCTCGGCACAGATCGACCTGCCGGCAGACAAACGCGAAGAAGCATTGAAAACCGCACAGCCGTTTATCGATGGCGCACTCTCTCAAGAGGGGTGCCTGCATTATGACTGGAGCGCGGACCTGAATAATCCGACCCGCATCAATGTCTTCGAAGAATGGACCAGCGAAGAAGCCCTCGCGAGCCATTTCGCGAACAAACACTATGCCGGAATGCTGGGCCATCTGGGTTCATTCGGGATCGAGAACGCCGTGAGCCGGAAGTACCGCGTCGACGCCGAAGGCCCGGTTTACAACGAGGAAGGCGTACCGACAGAGAAGTTCGGCTGAAGCTGCTCGGCGCCATTGTCGCGGGTGGAAAAGCCACGCGATTTGGCAGCGACAAGGCCTATGCGCGTCACAAGGGAAGGCGCCTTATCGATCATGTCGGGGCGGCGCTGGCCGCGCAATGCAGCGGGTTGGTTGTATGCGGGCGGGCGGAGGAAGGCTTCGATTGCATTGCGGACCTGCCGGAAGACGGGCTTGGTCCGCTCGGGGGGCTGAACGCGGCTCTGCATTTTGCTCGAATCAATGGCTTTGACCGGGTTCTCAGTTCCGGCTGTGACACTCCCAACCTGCCCGACAATCTTGCTCAGGCGCTTGCCGGCGAAGGCCCCGCGATCGTGCAAGACCAGCCAATAGTGGGGCTGTGGCCTGCATCGCTAGCGCCGCGACTTGATATCTTCATACGCGACGGGGGGCGCGCACTTTATGGCTTTACCGAGAGCGTCAACGCGCGGCAGATTGCTATCGATCCGCCGCTGATGAATGTGAACCGGCCAAGCGATCTTGAAAGCTAGAGCTTGAGCATCTGCTTGCCGCGGTTCTTGCCCACAAACAGCCGCTTCAGCGTTTCAGGCGCGTTTTCAAACCCTTCCTGGATGTCTTCCTGATAGCGCAATCTGCCATCATTGACGAAGCCTTCCAAACGCTTGCGGATGCCGGGGAATTCCGCCGCCCAATCCAGCACGATGAAGCCCGCCATACTGGCGCGGCGGAAAATCAGATTGAAATAATTGCCCGGGCCAGTGGGTGTTCCGCCAGACTCATACCGGCTGATACCTCCACAAACCACCACACGCGCTCCGGTGGCGATATTGGCAAGCATGTCATCAAGGATTGCGCCGCCGACATTGTCAAAGATCACATCGACACCGCCAGGGCAAAGTTCCCTGATCTGGCGCTTTACATCGCCCGCCTTGTAATCAATCGCCGCATCGTAGCCGGCTTCTTCGACCAGCCATTTGCATTTCTCCGGACCGCCAGCAATTCCAACTGCGCGGCATCCGGCAATCTTCGCTAATTGCCCAACGACAGATCCGGTTGCGCCTGCTGCACCCGACACCAGCACCGTGTCGCCAGCCACAGGCTTGCCCACTTTGAACAGCCCGCAATAGGCAGTAACCCCGGTCGTGCCGAGCACTGACAGAACAGCGGTTGGTGAAAGCCCTGTCTCTACTTTGGTCAGATCCTTGCCGTCGGTGACAAGGTGATCGGTCCAGCCGATTGTGCCGAACACCCAGTCGCCCTTCTGGAAGCGCCCGCCATTGCTTTCGATCACTTCGCAAATGCCGCTGCCGCGCATGACATCGCCGATCGCCATGGGCGCGACATAGTCCGCAATATTCTCCATCCAGCCTTTTTGCGCCGGATCGAAGCCAAGATAGCGCGTTGCGAGCAGCATCTCACCTTCGGCTGGATCAGGCAGCTGTGTTTCGGACAGCTTGAAATCACCATCCTCGATCCCCCGTCCACGCGGATGTCCGTTCAAAAGCCATTGGCGAGCGGTGGTGGGCATGATGTTTCTCCTGCTGTTTCTGTCGATTCAGCCTAATGGTGGCCCACGCCGCAACTCACCACGCGCAAAAGTGTCAGTCGCTGCCCCTACGGCATCTGTTATGTTGCGTGTCAAAGGAGAGAGTGATGGGCGTTCAAACGCACAAGACATTCTGCCGCTTTTGCCACGCAAATTGCGCGATGTTGGTCGATGTGGAAGATGGAAAAGTTAAGGCCGTCCGCGGCGATCCGGATGATCCCGAATATGGCGGCTATACCTGCAAGAAAGGCCGCGAACTGCCGGATTCGCACAATTCGGAAGATCGTCTGCACCATTCGCTGGTGCGCGATGAAAATGGCGAGTTTCAGGAAACCCCGATGCAGGATGCGCTGGCCCATGTCAGCGATGAATTCCGCCGGATAATCGACAAATACGGCCCCGACTCGATCGCACTCTTCATGGGTTCGGGCGGCTACCAGAACAGCTCTGCGATGATGGCTACGATGAGCCTGGCGCAGGCCATCGGCACTAAACACTTCTTTACGTCGGTCACTCTGGACCAGCCAGCCAAGGTCTTCACGACCGAACGCTATGGCAAATGGATGGGCGGCGCGAACAACTTCTCTCAAGCTGACGTTGCGTTCTTCATCGGAAATAATCCGATTGTGTCGCATTACTCGCCTGTTGGCGGGGTGCCGCCGTTCAGCCCTTCCAAACGCATTCGTGATCGCCAGAAAGAAGGTATGAAGCTGATCGTGGCGGACCCGCGTCTGGCCGAGGTCGGCCAGCTGGCAGATATCTATCTGCCGGTAAAGCCGGGCGAAGACCCGGCACTGCTGGCAGGCATGCTGAATGTGATTTTCACTGAAGAGCTTTACGATCGCAACTTCGTCTCCGCGCATGTCGACGGACTGGATGAACTAAAAGACGCAGTTGCCGCCTTCACGCCGGAAGTGGCGGCAGAGCGGGCCGGGGTTGAGACCGATCAATTGGTCGCCGCAGCTCGCATGTTTGCAAACGGCTCCAAAGGCTGCGCTGTCACTGGCACCGGCCCTGAGATGGCGGGCAATGGCACGCTGACAGAGTATCTGGTGACATGCCTCAACACCGTTTGCGCGCGCTTCAAGCAAGAAGGCGAAAAGTGCAGCGTTCCCGGCGTCTTTACCATCCAGATGGGTGAGAAGCGCGCTCAAGTCGCGCCGCCAGCCCCGATGTTCGGCGTCGAAGGGATGGCCAAATCGCGCTTCCGCGGGCTTGGCCAATTGCTGTTCGAAATGCCGTGCAATGTGATGGCGGATGAAATCCTGACACCGGGCGAAGGCCAGATCCGGGCGCTTGTATCGGTTGGTGGCAACCCCGAAGTCGGTTTCCCCAACCAGCTCAAGATGCGCCGCGCACTGGATGATCTGGAACTGTTCGTTCAGATTGACCCATGGATGAGCGCCAGCGCCAAGCGTGCGGATGTCGTGCTTGCACCCAAGCAATGTCTTGAGCGCGAGGACATAACCAATCTGTCTGAATGGTGGCACGAGAATGCCTATGCGCGCTACACCGAAGCGCTGGCTGACGCGCCGGGAGACACGATTGACGAGTATGAAATGCTCTGGACCATCGGAAAGAACCTTGGCGTGCAAATGAAGCTTCCAGGCGGCGATGTGCCGATGGATGAATGCCCGACCAAACAGGAATTTCTGGATTTGATGGCGGCGGGATGCCTGGTTCCGCCGAGCAAGGTGCGCGAAGATGCGCGCAAGGCTGGCGGTGCGGCGGTGATATATGATGATCTCCATCCGGTTATCGAACCAGCTGATCCTGACCAGCATCACCGCTTCCAATTAGCGGCGGGCGATATGCCCAAACAACTGGAGAAATATGGCGCAGAGGATGCGCGCGCCGCGGGCTTCGATTTCCGCTTGATTTCACGCCGTTCGAAAGCGCGATTCAATTCGATTGGGCAGCCGCTTAAGAATCTTGGCCGCAAGATCACCACGAACCCGGCCTATATACACCCGGATGATCTGGCAGAGCGCGGATTGAAAGATGGCGATGTCATCGAAATCAGTTCACCGCACGCTTCGATCCATGGCATTGTTAAAAGCAGTGATCGGGTGCGGCGCGGGCTAATTTCGATGGCGCATGCTTTTGGCGACAGCGAAGCGGGCAAGCACAATGTGCGCGAAATGGGCGGATCAACCAACCGCTTGACCAGTGATGAAGTCGACTATGATCCGATCACCGGACAAGCGCTGCAAAGCGCGATCCCCGTGCGGATCGCAGCCGCCTGACCGAGCAAACGAAAAAGGAAACCTATGCCTGAAAACCGGCGCTTTCTCCTCCAGCGGCGGCCAGATGGCGAGCCGGTGCGCGAAGACTTCGAGCTTGTCACCGAGCCCACGCCGGAATTGGCAGAAGGCCAGTTCCTGATCCGCAATCACTATGCCTCGCTCGATCCGGCCATGCGCGGCTGGATGGACGCTGGCGGCAATTACATGCCGCCGGTTCCGCTGGGCACGGCCATGCGCGCCAGCACAATCGGTGTGGTCGAGGAAAGCCGCGCGGAAGGGTTTGCACCCGGCCAATGGGTGATGGGATTGAATGCGCTGGAAGATTATTCAGTCGGCGAAGTCGGTGGTTTTACCCAGCCGATTGACCCGACACTCGTACCTAGCGTCACGAACTATCTCTCGATCTTCGGCGCAGTGGGCATGACCGCCTATTTCGGTTTTCTGGAGGTTTGCGAGCCGAAGGAAGGCGAAACGGTTCTGATAACAGGCGCAGCTGGCGCCGTCGGCTCGCTTGTCGGACAACTTGCCAAGATCAAAGGCTGCCGAGCGATTGGTATCGCGGGCGGGCCTGAGAAATGCGCCAAGCTGACAGAAAAATACGGCTTCGATGCTGCAATCGATTACAAGGGCAAAGACGAAGCTGCGCTGACGAAAGCGATCGCCGAAGCCGCGCCCGATGGCGTCGATGTGATCTTCGAGAATGTCGGCAGGATTATCCTTGATGCCGGGCTCATGAACCTCAACCTCTATGCTCGCGTGGGTCTGTGCGGCCTCATCAGCGAATACAACACCGAGCCCCGTGGCATTCGCAATCTGTGGCAGCTCATCGTCAAGCGTGCACAAATCCGCGGCCTGCTGGTGGCGGACTATGTCGAACGCTTTGGCGAGGGTGCAGCGCAAATGGGTCAATGGGCGGCCGAGGGAAAGCTGGCCATTGAAGAGCACATCGACGAAGGGCTGGAAAACACATTCGACAGTTTCATGCGCCTGTTCGCGGGGACGAACCAGGGCAAGATGATCCTGAAGATCGCCTGATGGGAAAGTTGCTCGTCCTGTCTGGCGGGCACCCTTACGAGGAAGCGCCGTTTGACGCGCTGATCCAGCTACTGGGCCGCGAACTGGGCGAATGGGATGTATCCCACCTCGTTCATCCGGACGCGGAGCAAGCTGTCGCTGAAGGCGCGGCGGACGAGGCCGATGCGCTGCTTTTCTACGACATGGGCGGATACACATTTGGCGACGGAGTTGTAACGAGCCGCCCACCGTCCGAAGGCTTCAGGCAAGCAATCGCCCGCCGATTTGCATCCGGCAAAGGCGCAGTCGCGATGCACCATGCACTGGCAGGCTGGGCTGACTGGCCGGAATGGGCGGAAATGCTGGGTGGGCGTTTCCTGTACCAGCCGGGGCAATGGCAGGGGCAGTCAGTGCCCGACTCTGGCTATCGCCACGATGTCGCTTACGATGCCCAGGTAGTGGCCCAGCATGCGGTGACCGCCGCACTGCCTGACACATTCCCTTTCACCGACGAACTATATCTTTGCCAAATCGACGAAAGCGCGGTGCATCCCTTGATCCGCGCGCGTCATGATTTCACCCGCGAGAACTTCTATTCCGCGGCGCTGGCGGTCAAAGGCGAGATGTTCAGCAATGAAGGTTGGGAACATCCCAATGGCAGTGATCTTGTCGCGTGGTGGCGGCAAATCGGCAATGCCCCGCTGGTTTATTGCCAATTCGGTGACGGGCCTGAGACTTACGCCGATCCGCATGTTCAGCGTATCTTGGTGAATGCGCTGCGTTTTACTGGAGGAGATACACTATGACCCCAAGCGAGACCGTTCAAACCTTTGTCGACCATTGGAACAGCGGTGACATGGAAGCAATGTATGACATGTGCGCAGATGACATCACCTGGCACAACATGCCGATGGAACCGGTAACCGGTGTTTCCGCAGTGCGCGATGCCGTGAGCGGCTTTATGGGGCCGGTTGATCGCTGCGAGTGGGAAATCCATACGATCGCCACAAACGGCAACTCGGTCCTTACCGAGCGTACCGACGCATTTATCCTGAGCGATGGACGCCGTGCCGCGCTGCCTGTGATGGGCACGTTCGAGATCAATGGCGATGGCAAGATAGCCGAGTGGCGCGACTATTTCGACATGGCAACATTTCAGCGCGAGTTTGGCGGCGGTTAAACACCCGAAAAGCTGCTCATTTGGATAGGGTCCCGACCCTGGAAGCGCGCCGTTCCTAACACTTTCACGCAGTGCGCCCATACGGCCTGCAGGGCTAGTTTGCTTAGCTGAGTTTGGGACCAATGGAGCAGCAACAATGAACAAGCCTGCCGGCAATCTGTTCGCACCGGAAACACTGGTCGATCCGTTCGACTATTATCGTGAGGCACACGAAGCCGGGGTCAAGCTCGAGTTTGTGGCTGAAGCCAATGCCTGGGTGGTCTATTCCTATGAACTGGTGTCGGAAGTAACCGCCAAACCGGAAATCTACTCCAATGATTTTGCGTCGTTGATGGGCGCCGCCGATGATGAGATTGATGCAATTCTTGCGGAAGGGTGGGACAACCCGCCTACGCTGCTGACCGCCGATCACCCGATCCATACCCGCAACCGCAAGCTGGTGAACCTCGCATTCTCTGCCCCGCGCGTGAACGCGATCGAAGCCGACATGCGCAAGAAGTCGATCGAACTGATCGCCAAGATGGCGGAAAAGGGCAGCGGTGACTTTGTGGAGGACTTCGCGATTCCCTTGCCCGTCGCCATGATCGCACAGCAAATCGGGCTGGATAACGACCCCAAGCAAGTGAAGGACTGGTCCGATGCAGCGGTCGACCGCTTCAGCCAACTGATCAGCCGCGAGCGCGAGTTGGAATGCGCGCGCAGCTTCGTCGATTACCAGCGTTACATGAAAGGGCTGATCGATGATCGCCGTGCCAATGGCGGTGATGACCTTTTGACCGACCTCGTTGAAGCACGGGTCGAAGGCGAGACCCCGCTGACCGACGAGGAAATCATGTCGATCATGCAGCAATTCATGGTCGCCGGAAACGAGACCACCACATCTACCATCGCGGGCGGATTGCTTCAGCTGATCCGCAATCCAGACCAGATGGCCAAAGCAAAAGCTGCGGCCGGGGGGCGCGATCCCAAACTGATCCAGAATATGGTCGAAGAAATGCTGCGATATGAATCGCCCAGCGCGGGCATCTGGCGCGTGGTCAAGAAAGACGTTGAACTGGGCGGCGAGAAGATCGCAGCCGGGTCGATGCTGCAAGTGCGCTACGCCGCTGCAAACCGCGATCCTGCCAAGTTCGAAGACCCGGACGCATTCCTGATTGATCGCAAGAACGCGCGCGCGCATCTGGCATTTGGGAAAGGCCCACATATGTGTGTGGGCAATATGCTGAGCCGCAAGGAAATGTTCGTCGCCTTTGACGAGCTTCTGGAGCGGCTCGACAATTTCCAGCTAGCAGATGAAGGCGGGATCACAGTCCTGCCCAACATCATGCTGCGCGGGGTAACCAAGCTGCCGATCACATATGAGGTGGCCAAATGAACTTCGATCTGTCCGAAGAGCAGGAGCTGTTTCGCGCGACTGTAGAGCGCTTCACCGCCCCCATCGATGTCGAGGCGCGGCGCAAGCTGCGCATGAATGATGGCGGGTATGATCCTGCGCGTTGGCAGGAGTTGGCAGAGTTGGGACTGATAGCGCTGGCTGCAAGCGAAGAGGCGGGCGGTATGGGAGGTTCGATCCTTGACCTGGCTCTGGTCGGTGAAGCGATCGGGAGGGCCAATTCCCCTGACCCATGGCTGGAGAACGGGGTTCTTCCGGCAAAACTGCTCGCAGCGGCAAGTGCGGAGACAGCCCTGGATGGCGTGCTGTCCGGCGAAAGCTTCACCGCTCTTGCATGGGCTGAACGCAATCAGCGTTACAGTCTGGAAGCGAAACAGACCAAGAGTGATAGCGGCACAATTACCGGTGAGAAAACCTTTGTTTTAGGCGCTGCATTGGCAGACCAGTTTATCGTGTCTGCGCAAGACGGTGGCGCGACTGAGTTCTTTATCGTGGCTGCCAATGCGCCGGGACTCGAAACCCGCGCATATCGCATGGCTGATGGCAGCATGGCTGGCGAATTACGCTTTACACGTGTGACGGGAGAGAAGCTTGATCTGGCCCCGGGCTTGCTTGATCAGGCGATCGCCGAAGTACGGTTGCTGGCCGCCGCCGAAATGGTCGGTCTGGGCCAGAGATTGCTTGAGGATACGCTCGTTTACGTCAAGGAGCGCGAGCAATTCGGCGTACCAATCGGCAGTTTCCAGGCGCTGCAGCACCGCCTGGTGGATTGCTATGCGCGGATCGAGCAAGCTCGATCAATGCTATACCGCGCGGCGCTGACGGACACGTCCGACAGTGCAGCCTGGCAACATCAGGCTGCGGGCGCAAAAGCTTACATCACAGAGAACGTCGATCACATCGCGCGCGAAGCGGTGCAGATGCACGGCGGCATGGGCATTACCGATGAACTGGCGATCGGCCACGCGATGAAACGCGTGCTGCTGTTGTCCAAACTGTTTGGCGATGTGGACACCAATCTTGTTCACTACGCGGAGGCCGCGTGATGGGCGCGCTCGCACCGGTTGATCCCGATCTGTGGAGCAATGATGGCGAACCCCACCTGATGGGTGGCCGCTTGCCATCTGGCGAGATTGTGTTTCCCATGCCGCAAGGCGACGCTGCGAAAGATGTCGAACCGGTCAAGCTATCGCGCCATGGCAAGCTGTGGAGCTGGACCAGTCAGGGCTTCCTGCCCAAGGAACCATACGAAGGCTGGGGTAGCGGTGAGAATGAGGGGCCGCCGGACTTCAAGCCGTTCCTCCTGGGTTATATCGAACTGCCGGGCGAAGTGATCGTCGAAAGCCGCATTGTCGATGCCACGCTTGAAAAGCTGGAGCTGGGCATGCCGATGGAATTCTGCCTCGCGCCGTTCAGCGACACGCATTGCACCTTTGCCTATCGGCCGGAGAAAAGCTCGTGAGTGAAGACGTATATATCATCGGCGCAGGCATCCATCCCTTCGGGCGCACAGACGGTCGATCAGGCCGCGAACAGGGTGTCTTTGCAGTACGTGAAGCAATGGCAGATGCCGGCCTTGAGTGGACCGATATCGAATGCGCCTATGGCGGATCAGCCGCCGCAGGCAGCGCCGATATCATGGTCAACGAGCTGGGGCTGACCAGCCTGCCCTTCACCAATGTCGCGAATGGTTGCGCGACCGGCGGCAGCGCGCTGGTTTCAGCGCAAATGGCAATCGCCAGCGGGTTTTACGATCTCGCGCTGGCGGTCGGTTTCGATAAGCACCCGCGCGGTGCGTTCAATGCTAAGCCATCCGATTATGGCCTGCCCGAATGGTACGGCCAAACGGGCATGATGCTGACCACGCAATTCTTCGCATTGAAGATCCAGCGTTATATGCAGTTGCACGGGATCAGCCGCACGACACTGGGCCGGGTGGCGGAAAAGGCGTTCAAGAACGGCACCATCACGCCGCATGCGTGGCGGCGCAGCCCGATCGATCTCGACACGATCATGAACGCGCCGATGATCAATGATCCGCTGACCAAATACATGTTCTGCGCCCCGGCAGAAGGCGGTGTCGCGCTGATCCTGGCATCTGAAAAGAAGATGAAGGAACTGGGCGCACACGGGGTGAAAATAGCCAAGGTCGCGGTGAAGACCCGCCCGCCGGACAGTTTCGAAGTGTTCCAGGCCGGCGTCAGCATCAAGGAAGGCGGCAAGCCCACAGTGCTTGCCAGTCAGGCTGCGTTTGAAGGCGCAGGGATCGGCCCGGAAGACATCGACGTTGCTCAATTGCAAGACACCGAAAGCGGCGCGGAAATCATGCACATGGCCGAAAACGGATTTTGCAAGGATGGCGAGCAGGAAGAATGGCTTGCCAATGGCTGGTCCGAGATTGGCGGCAAGCTGCCGGTGAACACCGATGGTGGATGCCTGGCCTGCGGCGAGCCGATCGGCGCGTCTGGCCTTCGTCAAGTCTATGAAAACGTCCAGCAATTGCGTGGGCGCGCAGGCGAGCGACAGGTTGAAGGCGCGAAGACCGGATACAGCCATGTTTATGGCGCGCCGGGGCTTAGCGCCGTGGCAATTCTGCAAAGCTGAGGGGAGACACGCATTTGGGACGCATGAGCGGAAAGGTTGCGCTGGTCACCGGCGGCGCGGAAGGGATCGGCGCCACGGTTGGCCGGATGATCGTGGAAGAAGGCGGCAGCGTGATGCTGTGCGATGTCCAGATCGACAAGGCGCGCGAGCTGGCCGAGGAACTGGGCGAGAATACCGAGGCCTTCGAACTCGATGTACGAAATCTCGATCAGTGGCATGAAGCAGTAAAGGCGACGCAAGAACGCTTCGGCAAGCTGACGGTGCTGTGCAATATCGCCGGAATCTCCGAACCCGGGAACGTGGTCGACGGCACGCTCGACACGTGGGAACGCACAATCGACATCAATCTCAACGGACCATATTACGGCATGCGCGCGGCACTGCCCGCGATGGAAGCAAGCGGCGAGCCGGGCGCTATCGTGAATATCGGATCGATGATCGCAATTCGTGCCGCCGCCTTTGTCGCCGCCTACAGCGCATCCAAAGCAGGCCTGCTTGGCCTGACCCGTTCGGTCGCGCTTGATTGCGCTGAACGCGGGGTGCCGATCCGTGCAAACATGGTACACCCCGGTGCAATCCGCACGCCGATGTACAATCGCTACAAATATTCAGGCGCAGATGAGCCGGAAAACATCGAACGCGATTTCGCCGCGACCCATCCCATGAACCGTATCGGCGAGCCCGAGGAAGTCGCACGCGCGGTTGTCTGGCTCGCCAGCGACGAAGCCAGCTTCACCACCGGCTGCGACATTACGGTCGATGGCGGAGGCAGCATCAGGAGCTAGTATGGCAGAAAAACCAGCAACCCGGATCGACGCGCATTTCATTGCCGCGGGCAAGTATCACGATATCGATTATGCGCGGCTGGAGGTGCTCAAACTGCTAATGGAGCACCCGCATATCCGCACCACCGTGGCGGCGGACTATTCCGGACTCGAGCGGCTCGACCAATGCCGTTTCCTCGTCACCTATACTTGCGACCTGCTCCCGACCAAGGAACAGGCGCAGCAATTGCGTAGCTGGTTGGAGGCGGGCGGCAAATGGCTGGCGCTGCATGGGACCAATTCGATTCTGGTCTTTACCGAGAGCGGGCTGGTCGATGCGCCCGACGATACAACCGGCTTGATGGAAATGCTCGGCACGCAGTTCAAGGCGCACCCGCCGATTGGCCCATTCCCCGTGGAGGTGGTCAACAAGGACCATGAATTGACCCGCGGGATCGACGATTTCGAGATTGTCGACGAACTTTACCTGTCAGAAACCACCGCGCCGATCGACACGCTGATGCAGACCACGTTCGAAGGCGAAGCGACCGGCTTCACCAAGGAACATTGGGACAAGACGACCGTTCCGATCCTGTACACGCGCGACATCGGCAAGGGACGCATCGTCTACAATGCGCTGGGCCATTGCCGCGGGCATTATGACCTGCCCGGAATGGCGGATTTTTACCCGCACAAGGAAATGTGCGCCTGGAACTACGACGTTTATTATGACCTGCTGCGACGGGGAATCGCATGGGCCATGAGAGAAGGGGAATAAGCCATGGACATGGATTTCTCACCCGAAGACCTGGCATTTCGCGACGAAGTGCGCGCGTTCCTGAAGGAAAGCCTGCCCGAACATCTCAAAGATGGTGCGCGCCGCACACCAGGCGTGTTTGTGGAGCCGGACATCGGGATGGAATGGCACCGCATCCTGAATGAGAAAGGGTGGCTTGCCTATCACTGGCCTGAGGCAGATGGCGGCACCGGTTGGACCCCGACGCAGCGCTTCATCTTTGAAAAGGAATGCGCGCTGGCCGGCGCACCTGCGATCTCGATTCTGGGTCTGCGCCTGGTAGGTCCGGTGATTTGCGAATTCGGCACACAGGAACAGAAGGACCGGTTCCTGCCGCCTCTGCTTAAAGGCGAGCATTACTGGTGCCAGGGGTACTCGGAACCGGGCTCCGGCTCGGATCTGGCTTCGCTCAAAACCGCAGCACGGCTGGAGGGTGACCAATATGTCGTCAACGGATCAAAAATCTGGACGACGCATGCCCATCACGCGGACTGGATTTTCGCGCTGGTTAGGACAGACAACAGCGGCAAGAAGCAGCAAGGTATCACTTTCTTGCTAATCCCGATGGATCAGCCGGGCGTTGAAGTGACGCCGATCCATTCGATGTCGGGTGATCATGAAGTCAATCAGGTCTTTTTCACCGATGCCGTGACTTCAGTCGAGAACCGCATCGGCGAAGAAGGCGCAGGCTGGACAATTGCCAAATTCCTGCTGGAGAACGAGCGCGGCGGATCGTGCTACGCCCCGCGCTTACTGCAAAGCATTGATCGCTTGCAAGAATTGGCGAAGACGCAGCCGTCGGGTGTCAATGGCGCAGTTGCGCATGATCCGCGCTTCCGTGACAAGCTCGCGCGGACAAGGCTGGATGCCGAAGCGCTTGAAGTCACCGAGCTGCGTATTCTGGCAGACCTTGCCAAGGGCCGCGCGCCAGGGCCGCAAACCTCGCTCGTCAAATTACTTGGCTCCAACATCGGCCAGGCCGTGGACACAATGCGTCTGGAACTGCTCGGTTATGATGCGCTGCAACTGCCGGTTGATCGGCCGCTCTATGGCAATGAAGTGCCGGAGCCGGTTGGCAGCCAAGTCGCGCAGATTGCGATGGGCAAGTATCTGAACAATCGTGCATCTACGATTTTTGGCGGATCGGACGAAGTGCAGAAGAACATCATCGCAAAGACCGTTCTCGGTCTCTGAGCCCCCTTCTCAATAGAAAGACCCATTCATGGATGTATCGCAGTTGATGTTTCGCCCCGGCCTGATGGAGAGCGAGCGAATTCTCGTGACCGGAGGCGGTACTGGATTGGGCCGCGAGATGACCGAGGCGTTCCTGAAGTTGGGCGCGACCGTCTATATTTGCGGGCGGCGGCAGAACAAGCTTGATGAGACTGCGCAGGAATTGATGGCCGAACACGGCGGCAAAGTCGTGGGCATTGCTTGCGATATCCGCGATGCCGATGCGATCAACGCGATGATCGACCAGATCTGGGCGGACGGGCCGCTGACCGGCCTCGTCAACAATGCAGCAGGCAATTTCATCAGCCGCACCGAAGACCTGTCAGTCAATGGCTTCAACGCTATTGCCGACATCGTTTTCCGCGGCACGTTCTATGTCACGCACAATGTCGGCAAGCGGATCATTGCCGAGAAGGGGCGCTGCAATGTCCTTTCGATCCTGACCACTTGGGTATGGAACGGATCGGCCTTTGTCGTGCCGTCTGCCATGTCGAAAAGCGCGATCAACACCATGACGCAAAGTCTGGCAGTCGAATGGGGCCGTCACAACATGCGCTTCAACGCCATCGCGCCGGGCCTCTTCCCGACCAAGGGGATGAGCGCGCGGCTCTCCCCCGGCGGGCGCGGCGGCAATTCAAATAATGAGATCAACCCGATGGGCCGCCACGGCGAAATGCACGAGCTGGCCAATCTCGCGGTGTTCCTGATGGGACCGGGCGCGGAATATGTGAACGGGCAGACCATCGCGATCGATGGGGCTGGTTATCAGGCGACCGGCGGCACGTTCTGGTCCACGCTGCAAGGGCTTGGTGATGCCGAGTGGGAACAGCTGCGCGCGATGATCAAAGGCACCAACGCGGCGGACAAAGCGGATCGGGCGACGGGGTAAGTTTTACCCCTCATTCGCGATGGCTTGTGCGGCCTTGTAATCAGGCTTGCCATTGTTCAATCGCAGCGATGTGTCCGTGAAGAAATAGGTGCGCGGTATTTTGTAGCCGGCGAGCCCTTCACGCGCGGCAGTGTCCAGTGCCTCTTGCAGCCCATCCGCATCGCCGTCTGGCTGCACCACCGCCACAACTTTCCGGCCAAAGCGCGGGTCTGGCAGGCTCACGATGCGCACATCCTTCACACCGGCGTGCTCTTGCAGCACTGCCTCGACTTCCTCCGGAAAGACCTTCTCCCCGCCGGTGTTGATGCACATATTGTCCCGCCCGATGAATTCCATCGTGCCGTCCGCGCCCCAGCGCGCCTGATCGCCCGTCATCAAATAGCGCTGGCCATCGATTTCCGGGAAAGTCTTCGCGTTTTTCTCGTCTTCGCCGAGATAGCCGAGCGGCAAGGGGCCAGAGCGCGCGACAATGCCAATGCCATCTTCGCCCGGTTTGATTTCATTGAGATCCGCATCGAAAAGCTTGGTTGAGCGGCCAGGCAGCGCCTGAAACTTGCCGCCCCCGCTCGAACCAGCGGCAGTGGTAATGACAATCGCCGTTCCCGAACTTTCGGAAGAGCCCAAGGCATCAAACACCATCAGCTGCGGATTGTGTTTGATCAGCCGCATCTTATTGCTCTCGGAGAACACCGCGCCAGACGAGGTTACCATACGCAGGCTCTTCATCGCATCGACAGCATCGTCGCGCGCGTCAAGCGCATCGGCCAGCGGCAGAGCGAAGGCATCGCCAACCATGAACAGGTTTCGCGCGCCCAAACGTTTAACCTCGTCAATCGTCAGATCGGCATCGAATTTCTCCGATGGCAGCATCGCCAGCGTTCCACCTTTCAGCAAATGGATCACAGCCGAGAACTGCCCCGCCCCGTGCATTAGCGGGCTAAGCAGCAAGAGCGGCGAGGTGGATGCGGGATGATCGGGGCCGATCTTTGCTGCTTCGGCGGCTTGTTCTTCCAGTGATGTCGCCACGAGAGGCGGCTCCCCCATTCCGCGCTGCCACACTGAAATGCCGAAGGCCTGCCACGCCGCTTCGAATGGCCACATCACGGCTTTGGGCATGCCGGTTGTGCCGCCAGTTGCGGTGAAGAACAGCGCTTGCTTGTGATCGTGTGGCGCGAAATCGGGGGGAGCGACGCTGGACTGCAAGTCCGCCCAACCCGTGCTTCCGACATCAATAGTCAAAGCACCATCAGGCATGGCCGCGCCCGCGCTGTTCGCAAAATCGCTCTCTACAAACAGGGCTTTCAATCCAAAACGACTGAAAATATCCGCCAGTTCGCGGTCCTTGTAATGGTAATTCACATTGACCGGAGTGACACCGGCTTTGATGCATCCGAAATAGGCCAGGATGTAATCGGGCGTATTGCGCAGCATTTGCCCGGCCACATCGCCCGGCTTCAAGCCGCGCGCAGTTAGCCCAGCCGCGATCCGGTCAGTCAGCGAATCGAGCTGCGACCAGCCAACGATCCGCCCCCCCTGCACCAAAGCTGGCCGATCCGGTTCAATGGCCCGGGCTAACGCTTTCAAAGCAATGCCAAAATTATCACCCTGCCAAACCATGACTCGCCATTACTCCGACTCTTTGATAGCGTCCCCTACCTAACAAGTGGCACCGCAAAGAGTGCCTGCCCAAAAAGAGGATAAAGCCAACCTGCACCACCAAGGTGCGTTGGCTGACGTGGAGATGAAAGGACTCAAGTCTCATGGCTGCAGAAATCGTCGAATTGCGCACGCCCCAAGGGCGTGAAAGCCTCAATCAATTGCTCGAACTGGTTACGATCCGTTGTGATGAAGACATTCATGACGCTGCGCTGGCCATTGCGAGGATTGCCGAAGAATACGGCATGCAGGTTTCCATGTGCGATGACATTTCATCGAAAGAGACGATGCTTGATACCGATGGCACCATCCTGAATGCGGACGTGTTCGGATGGGTCGATAATGGGGAACGATGGTGGGAAGATCACCGTCTGGCTTTGAGCTCGCCGCTACCCCGCGCCTGCCGCTACGAAAGCGAGCCTTTCTGGGTCAACGAGCAAGGATTCCACACACGCTGGAAGAATTCCTACCTCGAAGAGATCGACCTTTCGGACTTTGAGAAGCGCTCCATGTGCAAGGCTGCGATCGTTATTCCGGTCCACCTCCCCTTTGGGCAAATCTCCGCGAACAGCTTCATCAGTCTTGATCGCGAGAAAACCGATTTGTCGGAAGAGTTTGCGCTGCACGGCTCTTTATTTTCACAGATCACGCGCCGCTTTATCGCCGGCTATGTTCAAGCTCATCGAACTAAACGCCGGATCCCGTCGGACTGCGTTCTGTCGAAACGCGAGGTGGAATGCCTGCGCTGGGCAGCGATTGGCAAGACTGACAAGGAAATCAGCATGATCCTTGAGCGGTCTCACGCAACGATCCGCTATCACATCCACCGCGCCGGCGAGAAACTGGACAGCGTCAATCGCGCGCAGACCATATTCAAGGCGGGCCAACTGGGGTATCTCGGCGCTTCATCTTGAATTCCGCACGCCATCCGGCGTGCGGCATCCTCGCTCACACGGCCTAGAGGCCCCGTCGCTGCGGGCGGGCTTGCAGGTGACTTTCGGTCAGCTGCGTCTTCGACTTCGCTTCCGCTCTTGCGGCGCTACGCGCCGGTTGGTTGCAAGCCGGAATAGCCTACGTTACCCGAACCGTCGCACCGGCTCGCCGCCATCCCAGTCGACGCTGGCGGCCTTGATGATGCCAAAGAGATCGGGCCCGTCGGTCGCCTGCTGCAATATCTCGACCAGATGGCCGGTGCCTTTGCCGGGATCGACATAGATCACTTCGCTTGTGCCAAACTTGCCTTCGATCACGACTTCGGCGCCTTGCCGGGCGCAAACGCGGCGCGCTTCGGCAATGTCATCAACCAGCATGCAAACGTGGTGCAGCCCTTCGGTTGCGGCATATTCACCCGAATAGATTGAAGGCGCGTCATTCTCCGGCTTGATCAACTCGATCTGGATGTCGCCCCAATAAGCAAGCGCCAAAGTGAATACCGCATCGGTTGGCTCGCCCTTGTACTTCATCCCGTCAAGATGGATGTTTTCTATAAGGTAGAACGGCCCCACCCCCATGGTTTCGGTCCAATGCTTTATCGCTGCGTCGAAATCATCCGGCACAAAGGCCAGCTGCATCACATCGCCCAAGGCTGAAATCGTTTCGCTGCGCGCCATGGCTTGGTACTCCTCTTCAATCCGATAGGATGCGTTGAGCACAGGTTGTGCGATAAAAATGCCAACTAACACTGCGTAAATTGCGAGGGAGATGGCCTGCAGGAGGGTCAAAACGCCATGAACGAGATCAAGAACATCGCTAACGAACCGCGCTGCCCGGGCATGAGCTATACCAATATGCTCGAAGCGGATACCCGCACTCCGCCAGACTATCTGTTCGAGGAAACCGTGGCAGATATGGGGGACGATCCGATTTCGGTCGATCCCTATATCAGCGAGGAGTTCGCCAGGCTTGAGCGTGAGAAACTATGGCCCAACGTCTGGCTGTTTGCGGCGCGGGAAGACGAATTGCCCGAACCCGGCGATACAGTTGTTTTCGAGATCAATCAGAAGAGCTTCCTGATCACGCGTCAACGCGATGGCAGCGTCAAAGCGCTGTATAACGTTTGCCTGCACCGCGGCCGCAAGCTGCGCACCGAAAGCGGAACAACAACACAATTCCGCTGCCCGTTCCACGGCTTTACATGGAAGACCGACGGCAGCTTGAAGGAAATCCCGTGTGAATGGGATTTCGAGCACCTCAAGAACAAGGACATGAGCCTGCCTGAAGCCCGGGTTGAACTGTGGCAAGGCTTTGTGATGATCACAGAGAATTACGATCTGCCAGACTTCAAGACCTGGCTCGGCCCGGCGGCAGCGCATTATGATCGCTATGACATGGAAAACCGCTACACCGGAATGTGGGTGGCGAAGAAGATCCCCGCCAATTGGAAAGCGACTGCCGAGGCTTTCATGGAAGCCTGGCATTCGGTCACCACGCACCCGCAGCTGCTGCCGTTCCTCGGCGATGCGAACAGCCGCTATGACCACATCGGCGATCACTTCAACCGCGCGATCACGCCATCGGGGGTTCTGTCACCGCACCTCGCGGGCAAGGATCAGCGCTATGTGCTCGACAAGATGAACCAGTTCTCCGGCGGATCGGATGCCGATACCAATCGCCGTTTCGCAGCTAGTGAGGAAGGCGGTGATTTTGACGAGAACGATCCGTTGATGGCGCGCAAAGTGCTCGCCGATGCGGGGCGTAAGGGCTTTGCCGAGCAGTATGGTTATGACTATTCCGATGCTTCTGACGCGGAGATTCTGGACAATTTCACGTATAATATCTTCCCCAATTTCAGCCCCTGGATCGGTTATTTGCCGACGCTGTGCTATCGCTGGCTGCCAGGCGACACACCCGATTGGTGCATCATGGAGATCCGGCTGTTGTTCCCGACACCCAAAGGCGAGAAACGGCCTAAATCGGTCGAGCGTCTTTACATCCCTGATGACGAACCCTTTGCCTGGGCGAAAGACACGATGGGTGAAGCATTAGCCGGCGTGTTCGATCAGGACATGGCGAACCTGCCACATGTCCAGACCGGGATGAAGGCGATGAAGGACGGCATGATGGAGTTGGGCCATTATCAGGACAGCCGCGTGCGCCATTTCCAGACCACGCTGATGAAGTATATCAACGGCGAACTGCCTGCTTAAGTGGGCGGTTTCTCGTTCGATCTGAGCGGGCGCAACGCGCTGATCACCGGCGCATCATCCGGCCTTGGTGCGCGCTTCGGGCGCTTGCTCGCTGAGGCCGGTGCGCAGGTCGCTTTGGGAGCAAGGCGCGCAGATCGTTTGCAATCACTGGCCGACGAAATCGGGGATCGCGCGCGCGCGGTGCAGATGGATATCATGCGCGAGGCCGACATTATAGCTGGTTTCGATGCCGCAGAAGAAGCCTTCGGCGGCGTGGTCGATACCGTGGTCGCCAACGCCGGGATTGACGGTGCGGGCATGGCAACATCAATGCCTGAGGAAGAGATCGAGCGCACTCTCAGCGTGAACCTGAAGGGTGCGATCCTGACTGCGCGCGAAGGCGCGAAGCGGATGATCGCAAACAAGGTGCCGAACGGACGGATTGTGATGATCGCCTCGATCACAGCTTTTGAGCCCTCGCCCGGCCTGGTCGCTTACTCCGCCAGCAAGGCCGGGGTGATACAGGCGGCGCGCAGCATGGCGCGCGAATGGGCGCGCACAGGCATTTCTGTAAACACGATTTCGCCGGGCTATATCCGGACTGATATCAATGCTGATTGGTTTGATACTGAGCCGGGCAAACGCCAGATGGCACGTTTCCCGCGCAAGCGTTTGATGGGCGAAGAGGGGCTCGACGCGGCTCTGTTGATGCTGTGCTCTGACGCCGCCGAATACATCACCGGCACAGATTTTGTGCTTGACGACGGACAAACGCTCTAAAGGGCTTCAGGCCTTGGGAATCCCGCGATCGTCATAAAGCCCAAGGTAGGAGACGCTTGTGTTTGGTTGCAACACTGCGATAACCTGCGGGTAAGGGGGCCATATGCTGCTCATCGCGTCGTGCGTGACCGATCGCGATGCGAACGCTCTTTCGGAAAGTGCGGCTGATGGCCGGGCTTTTGCTCAGGCGAATTGCGCCAGCTGCCATGCGCTGGAAGACGGAG
Source organism: uncultured Altererythrobacter sp. (assembly GCF_913057185.1). Lineage (NCBI taxonomy): Bacteria > Pseudomonadati > Pseudomonadota > Alphaproteobacteria > Sphingomonadales > Erythrobacteraceae > Altererythrobacter > uncultured Altererythrobacter sp. The sequence continues at coordinate 603,334 of NZ_CAJXNK010000001.1, read as the reverse complement.
TTTCGCCAAACCCGAATGCGCCCAGCCTTCGCCGAGCGGCCAAAAGATTGCCGGATTGGGCAATAGAGGCATCGTTCGAGCGTGGAGTTCAAATCGGGCATTCGATGGAAATGCCAGCCTTCGTATTCGAAGACGGCGATATCGCCAATTTGCTCGCCTATCTCGAAACGCTCAAAGAAAAAGACTGAGTGGTGGTGATAGACGGGTTCTAACCCAGCCCGGCCGTCCAGTCCTTCGACTTCGCCCAGTCCAGATGCGAGGTGTGCTCCATTCCCAGCAAGTCGCGCGCACCTTGCGGATCGACCAGCAGAGGCGACGTGGGCTGCGTGTTATAGAATGAATAGAACTTCGCCATCCCGTCATAGATCGATAGCGGCTGCACTTCGCGCGAGCCGGTGACAAGCTCGCTCATACGGGCGGCGAATTCTTCCGGCGCGAGGCTCTGAAACCGCACCGGTCGCCCGATCGCCTCGGTCAAATTGGCCGCAACCTGGTCGCCCGTCAGCGCCTCCGGCCCGCCCAGCGGCACATGCAGGCCGTCCGCCGCATCGGTTTGCAGCGCGCGGCGCATCGCCTGCGCCACGTCCTCCAGGCACACCCAGTTGATCAGCAAGTCAGGCTTGGCAGGATAGGCAAAGATCCCGTCGCGCATGATCAAGGGCCGCGTCCAGATGCGGTACTGATTGTCCATGAACACGGTCGGCTCAATGAACACACACGTGATGCCGGTTTCTTCCAGCGCGCGCTCTATATCGCGCCTGCCATCATGCGCCGACAGGTCAAGATCGTGATCCGCAACATAGCAGGCGGTGTTGAAGACGATCTTCTTCAGCCCTGCGCGCTTTGCCCCTTCGGCAATGCATTTCCCGAAATGCGCAGCTTTGGCCCGGTCAAACTCGAAAGGTAGGTGGAACGCGGCGGCATCCTGGCCTTCAAATGCCTTAGCCATCGCATCCGCATCAGTGATGTCGGCGTGTACCGTCGGCAAGTCAGGCCATGGCGTGTCTTTCATCGCATCCGCACGCCGAACGCCCGCCGTCACTTCGAACCCAGCGCCCAGCAGTTCCGCGACAAGTGGCTGCCCCTGATCGGCCGGCGCGCCGAGCACGCACACTCTTGTAATTGTCATCAGCTTGCAGCTTTCCGCGCGACTTCGTCTGCGTCGAAATAATGGATGCGTAGCGACTTCATCAGCCCGTCTTCAAACTCACCCATTTCGCACACGGTCTGGCTAAACGTTTCGCCGCCGCCCTTGGGCGTCATGGTCAGGGTCAGCACCGTTACCGCATGAGTATCGCCGCCGGTGATGTCGTGAATGTCGACCTTGGCCTCTGCCCATGTGCCATACATGGCCGCCGCGCAGCGTTGCAGCGCGTCTTTCCCCCGCCATTCGCCGGCAAAGGGCAGGCAATCAGCCTCGTAAAGCACGAAGTCGGGATGCAGCAGCGACTCCACCTTGTCCCAGTCACGCGCGCCAGCAGCGGCGTAAACAGCGGCCTGTATCTCGCGAGGACTAGCCATCAGCGCTACTCAATGGTGCCAATAACTTCGCCGACCTTGTATTTGACACCCTCTTCGCCGGTTGGCCTGATAATGCCAGTAGCTTGCGCTTCAATCTCGACCGTCGTCTTGTCGGTTTCAGCAGTGTAGATGATGTCCCCCTTGGTCACAGCTTCGCCATCACCGAACATCCATTCGGCCAGAATTACTTCTGTCGCGCTCATGCCTAGCTTGGGAATGCGAATTTCTTCAGCCATTTACGCCTTCCCTACGCTCACTTTGATCTGGTTCACGATATCGCTCTTTTGCGGGATCCAGGCCTGCTCCAGATGCGATGCGAATGGCACGGCAGAGAACGTCCCGCCGATCCGGCGCACCGGACCTTTTAGCTTGTCCCAGCATTTTTCCTGGATGTTCGCAGCGATTTCCGCGCCGGTTCCGAAGGGGCGAACCGCTTCGTGCAGGATCAGCGCGCGGCCGGTTTTGTTAACCGATGCAAGCACCGTGGCCTCATCATAGGGCGCGATAGTGCGCAGATCGATGACCTCTACGCTGATGCCTTCTTTGTCGAGCTCGCCAGCCACTTCCAGCGCATCCAACACGGTACGGCCATAGGTGATGAGGCTGATATCGCTGCCTTCCTTAGCCACAGCCGCCTTGCCCAAAGGCACACGGTAGCCGGGGCCAGGGTCTTCCGAAGTCAGGCCATAGCAAAGGATATTCTCGATAAAGACCACAGGGTCATTGGCGTCGATGGCCGAACGCATCAGACCGCGTGCATCGGCTGCGTTCGACGGGGTGACCACATGAATACCGGCGACATGGGCGAACCATGCCTCAAGCATGTCCGAGTGCTGTCCGCCAAAGCCCACACCCACGCCAGTGGTAGTGCGAATCACAATCGGACATGGCGTCTGGCCGCCTGACATGAAGCGCAATTTCGCGGCGTGATTGACGATCTGGTCCATGCACACGCCGACAAAGTTCATCAGCATGATCTCTGCGATCGGGCGTTGCCCGGCGAGAGCGGCACCCACCGCGGCGCCAATAATCGCGGTTTCGGAAATCGGCGTCGCACGGATGCGGTGCTCGCCGTATTTTTCGGTCAGGCCAGAGGTGATCTTGAACACACCGCCTCCTTGCTTGGCGGCCACATCTTCACCCAGGCAGAACACGCCGTCATCTTCGGCCATCGCCTCGTCAATCGCGAGGTTCAGAGCCTGCGTCATGGTAATCTCAGCCATTACGCCGTCTCCTCAAGCACGTCTTTGTAGATTTCATCAGTGTCCGGCAGCGGCGCATCAAGCGCGTGCTGGACCGCTGCGTCAATTTCCGCATCGATATCAGCCACGATCTTGTCGAGCTCTTCCTCGGTGAACTGCCGCTCAAGCATGACTGCACGCAGTTTGGGCAACGGATCTTCGCGCTTCATTTCCTCGATATGCTCTGGCGGCATGTAAGAAAAATCCGAGCCGAAGAAGTGACCCATCATGCGGTAACACATGGCCTCCACCAGCACTGGCCCCTTGCCCGAGCGGGCATGCGCAACCGCCTCTTCCATCGCAGGGTAGATCTGGTTCACATCATTGCCGTCAACCTTGATCCCTTTCATGCCATAGCCGGCGGCGCGGCTGGAAATGTCGGGGCTGTCGGTGTGATCGGCATAGGCAGTATGCTCGCCATACCGGTTGTTCTGGCACAGGAAGATGACAGGCAGCTTGTAGAGCTGCGCCATGTTCATAGCCTCGTGAAAGCCGCCGATATTGGCGGCGCCATCACCGAAGCTGACCAGAGTTACACGCCCGTCACCATTATTCTGGCTCGCCATTGCAAGGCCATTGGCAATCGGCAGGCCGGAGCCGACAACACCGGTCGTCACCATGATCCCGGTGTCGGGATCGGTGATATGCATGGTGCCGCCCTTGCCTTTGCAAGTGCCCGTTGCCTTGCCAAGGCATTCTCCCCACCATTTCTCGATCGGGATGCCTTTGGCGGTCTGCTCGCCCTGTCCGCGATAGGTGCAGACGACGTAATCGTCTTTCTCCAGCGCAGCCATGGCGGCGGCGGACACAAGTTCCTGCCCGCGCACACAGTAATACATCACGGCAACCTTGCCTTGCATCAGCAGCTGGCGGAATTTTTCATCCGTGCGGTTCACCTTCATGGTGCGGGTGTAAACATCGAGCAGCTTGTCGCGGTCTATCTCAGCCATAATTTGGCCCTTCCTGTGCGGTGATTGGATTAAAACTGGACGCGCTGCGTAAAGCCGCCATCGACGACGATGTTTGCCCCGGTCATGTACGGCACCGCCGGGCTGGCAACGAAGACGACCGCTTTGGCCACTTCTTCGTCATTGCCGAACCGACCCATTGGCATTTTGGCGAGTGTCGCATTGAACAGCTCTGGCATCACGCCTTCGATCACTTCCCAATTGCCGCCGGGGTAATATATCGCACCCGGGCTGACGCAGTTTACTCTGATGCCCTGCGGCGCGAGAGCTTGTGACAGTTGAGATCCATGTGTGATCAGCGCGGCCTTCAGCGCGTTGAACGCTTGTGGCGCGACAAAAGTCTCTAGCGCGGCGGTCGATGACATCAGAACAATCGAGCCGCTGTCTGATTCAGCCAGATGTGGGGTCAGCACTTCGATGGCGTGGACCGCGCCCAGAATGTCCATATCAAGGCCGTTCTGCCAATCTCCGGTGCCGCCTGTTCCGGAAGAACTGGCCATGTGCACGAAGATATCGCAGCCGCCCAGCGCCTCTGCCGCGTCGGCAACCCATTTCTTATAATTGTCCGCGCCGTCAGCCATATCGACAACTGAACCATGCACTTTGCCGGAGCCAGCCGCATCAATCTCTTTCGTCGCAGCTTCAATCTTGTCTTCCTTGCGGCTCATGAAAGCAACGTCCGCGCCTTCAGCAGCAAACAATTTGAGCGATGCGAGGCCCAGCCCATGTGCACCGCCATTCATGATGACTTTCTTGCCCTTTAGTCCGAGATCCATCGCTTAATTCTCCCAACTGATTGATTGTTGAGAATGCGATAGCGAAGGCCGCCAAGCGCAGTAATCGTCAAAAGTGTTGGGGGCGGGGCCGCAATGTCGCAACAATTGCCGCTAGGGCATCCTAGATCGCGCGTGCTCAGGATCAAATAACTGCCATTTGGCCTTTAAGCATGCACATTCACGTGCCACAATTGAGGTGCAACAACGACTCGTTTTGAGAGAGGGTTCTGATGAATCTGGAATTCACAGCAGAAGAAATCGCATTCCGCGAAGAAGTGCGTAGCTTTATCGCGGAGAACTATCCCAAGCATCTGGGTGATACCGGATTGCGCGAAGATCTCGCGCCGGAAGACTTCGTCGCCTGGCACAAGGTTCTGGGTGAAAAGGGCTGGTCCGTCCCAGCGTGGCCGGTGGAATATGGCGGCACCGGCTGGACCCCGACGCAGCGCTACATCTGGTCAGAAGAGAACGCGCGCGTCAACGCCTTGATGCCGCTGCCATTCGGTGTCTCAATGGTCGGTCCGGTGATCTACACCTTTGGCAATGAAGAGCAGAAGGCGCGTCATCTGCCCGGCATTCGCAGCGGCGATGTATGGTGGTGCCAGGGCTATTCAGAGCCAGGTGCTGGTTCGGACTTGGCTTCACTCAAGACAACCGCGGTGCGCGATGGCGATCACTATGTGATCAACGGGCAGAAGACGTGGACCACGCTGGCGCAATATGCCGATTGGGGCTTTTTCCTTTGCCGCACTGATCCGGATGCCACCAAGCCGCAGGAAGGCATCAGCTTCATCCTGATCGACATGAAAACACCGGGCGTTGAAGTCAAGCCGATCAAACTGATCGATGGCGGCTATGAGGTCAATGAAACCTGGCTGACCGATGTGCGTGTGCCGGTCGAGAATCTGGTCGGTGTAGAGAACAAGGGCTGGACCTATGCCAAATTCCTGCTTGCGCACGAACGCAGCGGTATCGCCGGTGTTGCGCGTTCGAAGCGCGGGGTTGAGAAGCTGCGCGAAATCGCAGCGAATGAAACAATCGATGGCGAACCGCTGATCAGCGATTTCAATTTTGCACGCAAGGTAAGCCAGTTGGAGATCGATCTGGCCGCACTGGAAATCACAGAGCTGCGCACGCTGGCCGGCGAACAAGCGGGCAAGGGCCCTGGCCCGGAAAGCTCGATCCTCAAGATCAAGGGGACAGAAATCCAGCAGCGCCTGACCGAGCTGACATTGGAAGCCGTCGGCAGCTATGGCACGCCGATGTATGGCAGCATTGCCGATACCGGATCGAATGAATATCCGATCGGGCCCGACTATGCGCAGCATTCAGCCGCGACCTATTTCAACATGCGCAAGACATCGATCTACGGCGGATCAAACGAGATTCAGCGCAACATCATCACGAAAATGATCCTCGGCCTTTAATACCATAGCGATACGCGGAGAGAAACACGTGGATTTCAATTTCACCGAAGAACAGGAAATGGTGCGCGACGGATTGTCGCGACTGATGCGCGAACAATATGGCGCAGAGACGCGCCGCGAAGTGATCGCAAGCGAAACCGGCTGGCGCCCCGAAATCTGGGCGCAGCTTGCTGAGTTGGGTATCCTAGGCATGCCGTTTTCAGAGGAAGATGGCGGCTTCGGCGGCGGCGCGATCGATTCGATGATCGTGATGGAAGAGTTCGGCAAAGGCCTGGTGGTCGAGCCATTCGTGCCCACTGTTGTGTGTGCTGGCGGATTCTTCAAACATGCGGGTACAGCGGCGCAGAAGGAAGAACATATCGGTGCCATCGTCTCTGGCGAACGGATTTACGCCTTCGCCTATGCTGAACCGCGCGGGCGCTATGATCTGGCGGATCTGCAGACGACTGCGAAGAAAGACAGCGACGGCTATGTCCTCAATGGGCACAAAGCAGTCGTGATAGCGGCACCTTGGGCGAGCCATCTGATTGTCACTGCGCGCACCAGCGGGGAACGCCGCGACAAGGACGGCATCTCTGTATTCGTGCTCGACAAGTCAACCGATGGCGTGGTCACTCGCGATTACGAAACTGTCGACGGTCGCCGCGCGTCGGAAGTATATTTCGAAAATGCAAGCGTGCCCGCTGACGCGCTGATTGGCGAAGAGGGCGGCGCTTTGCCACTGATTGAACGGATCACGGATGAAGCCATCGCCGCGCAATGCGCGGAGGCATGCGGCGCAATGAAAGTCGCAAATGCCATGACGCTGGAATATTCGAAGCAGCGCAAGCAATTCGGCGTGCCCATCGGCAAGTTCCAGGTGCTTCAGCACCGCATGGCGGACATGTTTACGGAGTATGAGCAGTCAGTTTCGATGAGCTATCTGGCAACACTCAAACTCGACGCGCCCGAAAAAGAACGCAAACGGACTGTATCCGCCGCCAAGGTGCGCGTCGGACAGGCCGCGCATCATATCGGGCAGGAAGCGATCCAGATTCACGGTGGTAATGGTATGACCGATGAATACGCCATAGGTCACTATTTCAAGCGCCTTACGATTTTCGATTCCGAATTCGGGAATATCGACCATCACATGAAGCGGCATATAGCACTCGCTTCCTAGGTCGATGTCTGTGATTGGGGGGTGAATGGTGCCACGAGAGAGAATTGAACTCTCGACCTCACCCTTACCAAGGGTGCGCTCTACCACTGAGCTACCGCGGCGCCTGTTCAAGACGCGCGCCTATTGTCTCGTGCGCGCCCATTGTCAAGCCATGCTTGATGTGGGCATCACTTAGATGCAATGCGTTTCGTATGAGTGAAGATGCAGACAAGAATATGTCGCGTGAGGAGCGATTGGCGGAAAAATTGCGCGAGAACCTGCGCCGCAGGAAATCTCAGGCCCGCAAAATGACCGAATCACGCGGGGAAACGCTTCCCAAAGGCGAACAGGGAAGCTAACGAGGCGTGCTCCTGAGACCTTGCGGAGCAATCATGCTAAAATTGATCCTTGTTCGCCATGGCCAAAGCCAGTGGAACCTCGAAAATCGTTTCACCGGTTGGTGGGACGTCGACCTGACCGACAAAGGCGTTGAAGAGGCGATGGCGGCAGGTGCGTTGATGCAGGACAAGGGCGTATTGCCCACACGCGCCTTCACCTCGTTACAGACCCGCGCGATCAAGACGCTGCATCTGGCGCTGGGCGTGTGCAACCGGTTATGGATCCCTGAGACCAAGGACTGGCGCCTGAACGAGCGCCACTATGGCGGGCTGACAGGTCTCAACAAGCAGGAAACGCGCGAGAAGCATGGCGATGAGCAAGTGCATATCTGGCGCCGCAGCTTTGATGTGCCGCCACCGCCAATGGAGCCGGGCAGCAAGTATGATCCCGGTGCCGATCCGCGCTACGAAGGCATCGATGTACCTTACACCGAAAGCCTGAAGCACACCATCGAACGTGTATTGCCTTATTGGGAAAGCGATATTCTGCCGGTGCTGGCGAGTGGTGAAACTATGATCATTTCCGCACATGGCAACAGCTTGCGCGCATTGGTAAAGCATCTCTCGCAAATCTCGGATGAGGACATCACCGGGCTGGAGATTCCCACCGGCCAGCCGATCATCTATGACTTTGACGACAACATGGTGCCGAGCGAGCGGTACTATCTGAAAGACAGCTGAGAAAAGCGAGACATATGATGGGGGGCAAGGTCGCAATCATTATGGGCAGCCAGTCAGACTGGCCGACGATGAAGCGTGCTGCAGAGGTACTGGAAGAGCTTGAAGTCGAGCACGAGGCGCGCATTGTTTCCGCACACCGCACGCCCGACCGGATGAGCGCCTTTGCCAAGGGCGCAGAGGGCGAAGGGTTCGATGTCATCATCGCGGGCGCAGGCGGCGCTGCACATCTGCCTGGCATGGTAGCGGCGATGACGCATCTGCCGGTGTTGGGTGTGCCGGTGCAATCCAAAGCTTTGAGCGGGCAAGACAGCTTGCTTTCGATCGTACAAATGCCGGCCGGCATCCCCGTCGGCACGCTCGCGATTGGCGAAGCGGGCGCAACCAATGCCGGGCTGATGGCGGCGGCGATCCTCGCACTACAGGATGAAGATTTGTCCGAACGCCTGCAGGATTGGCGCGCGGCGCGCAGCGCGGCGGTGGCGGAACGTCCGACGAACTGATGCCAAGTGCGACAATGATCAGGCCCGGCGGCACTATCGGTATCTTGGGCGGCGGACAGCTGGGCCGCATGATGGCCATGTCAGCCGCACAATTGGGCTGCCGTGTAATCGGCTATTCCCCACCAGGGGACAATGTCGCCGCTGAGGTGTGCCATGACTTCTTCGAGAACGGGTGGGGCGACAAGGCAGCACTCGCGGCATTTGCGTCCAAATGCGATGTCGTGACCTGGGAGTTCGAGAATGTGCCGTTGAGCGCGGTGGCCGCGATCCCGGATAACCTGCTTGTCCCGCATCCGCGCGCGCTAGAGACCGCGCAAGACCGCTTGAAGGAAAAACGCTTTGTCGAAGGGCTGGGCGGCAAGCCTGCACCATATGCGCCGGTCGATTCCGAAAGCGATCTGGCGGCGGCAGTGGAGCGGATTGGTGCGCCCGGGATCCTTAAGACAGCACGTGACGGCTATGATGGCAAAGGGCAGTGGCGCATCGCCTCCGCGCGCGATGCGGAAAGTTTCCGCTTTCCCGGCAAGCCATACGTTTACGAAGGCATGGTCGAGTTCGACGCGGAATTTTCCGTGATTCTCGTGCGTGATGCTGACGGCGAAGTGCGCTTTTGGGATTCGACCGCGAATGTGCATTCTGGCGGCATGCTGGAAACTTCGACACTGCCAGCAGGGGAAGCTGTCGAAGCACAGGTCCAGCAAGCCCGCGAGATCGCCCGGCAGACCGCCGAAGCGTTGAACTATGTCGGCGTATTGACGCTGGAATTCTTCGCCACGAAATCAGGCCCTGTGTTCAACGAGATGGCCCCGCGTGTGCACAATTCCGGCCATTGGACGATCGAAGGTGCGGCCACCAGCCAGTTTGAAAACCATATCCGCGCGGTTTGCGGTTTGCCCTTGGGATCAACCGAAACACGCTTCGCGAATATCGAGATGCGCAATATCGTAGGCGAGGATGCGCTCACCGCCTACGACATCCTTGGCGAGGATACCGAGGCGCATCTGCATCTCTATGGCAAGGCCGAAGCACGCGAAGGGCGCAAGATGGGCCATGTGACTCGCGTGAGCGGTTCGCGAGGCTGATCCGTGGAAGAAGGGCTGTTCCTGATCTATGCGCGCGCCGCAAACGGCACGATTGGCAAGGACAATACACTGCCATGGCACCTGCCAGCTGACCTCAAACGGTTCAAAGCGCGCACGATGAACAAGCCGATGATCATGGGGCGCAAGACCTTCGAAAGCTTGCCGGGCTTGCTTCCCGGTCGCCGGCATATTGTGCTGACTCGTCGCGAACGGTGGGGCAGCGAAAGTGCTGAGGTGGCGCGCAATGTCGAGCAGGCGTTGGCGATGGCGCGCGAGAACAACGAAACCGGGGAGATTGCTGTCGTCGGTGGCGCAGCGATCTACGACGTGTTCCGTCCGATCGCCGAACGGATCGAACTGACGCAGATTCACGCCGAATTCCAAGGCGATACCTTCATGAAACCAATCGGCTCAGAATGGGAAGTCGTCGCACGCGAAGACTTTCCAGCTGACGGCGATTTGCCAGCCTATTCATTCGTGACCTACCACCGCCGCGAGGAGGAGGGTTGATGCGCTGGCTCGATCACCGCGAGACTGTGCCGGATGCGCTGCGCGGCGCTATCATCGCGCTGGGCAATTTCGATGGTTTTCACAAGGGGCACCAAGCTGTTGCCGGAGAGGCGATCAGCTGGGCGCATGCAGAGGGCCGTCCTTCGATCATCGCGACCTTTGACCCGCACCCGGTGCGTTTCTTCAAGCCCGATGTTCCGCCCTTCCGGCTAACCACGCTGGAACAAAGGCAGGAACTGTATCTGGCCGCAGGCGCAACCGCGATGCTGGTGTTCCATTTCGATAGCGAGCTGGCTGGCACCAGCGCGGAAGACTTCATAACAGAGATCCTGATAGATCGGTTCGGCGCGCATGGCGTAGTGACCGGGGGCGATTTCACTTTCGGTCAGGGTGCGAAGGGCAATGTAGAGCTATTGCGCAGCTTTGGCGGCGCCAACGGCCTGCAAAGCCGCGTCGTCGATGTGGTTGAGGACGACAGCGAAACTGTTTCTTCCAGCCGCATCCGCGAAGCTTTGCGCGATGGTGACCCGCAACTGGCGGCCAAATTGCTCACCCGCCCGTTCGCAATCAGGGGCATCGTGGAACACGGGGACAAGCGCGGGCGCGAACTGGGCTATCCGACCGCCAATCTGGTGATCGACAATTACCTGCGCCCAAAATACGGCATCTATGCGGTGACCGGTCGTATTTTGAGCACCGGGGAGATGCTCGAAGGCGCGGCAAGCGTGGGCATTCGCCCGCAGTTTGAGCCGCCCAAGGAGCTGCTCGAGCCCTATTTCTTTGACTTCTCGGGAGACCTCTACGGGCAAAAGATCGAAGTGGCATTTCACCACTTCCTGCGCGGTGAGGCCAAGTTCGACAGCCTTGATGAATTGACCGCGCAGATGGAGAAGGATTGCGCCGAGGCGAAGAGGCTTCTAAGCGCGCGCAACGATGACTGAAAAGCGCGACTATAAAGACACTGTCTTCCTGCCGAAGACTGATTTCCCGATGAAAGCCGGCTTACCTCAAAAGGAGCCGGGCATTCAGGCGCGCTGGCATTCAGAGGATCTGTACAATCAGATGCGCGAGAGCCGCGCGGGTCGTGAGAAGTTCATCCTGCACGATGGCCCGCCTTACGCGAACGGCGATATGCATATCGGCCACGCGCTCAATCATATCCTCAAAGACATGGTCTGCCGCACGCAGAACTTGGCGGGCAAGGATGCGCCCTATGTGCCGGGCTGGGATTGCCACGGCTTGCCGATCGAATGGAAGATCGAAGAGCAATACCGCAAGAAGAAGCTCGACAAGAACGCGGTCGATCCCAAGGAATTCCGCGCGGAATGCCGCGCCTATGCGCAGCATTGGGTCGATACGCAGCGTGAGCAGCTGAAGCGGCTGGGTATCATGGGCGATTGGGACAATCCCTACCTCACCATGGATTTCGCGGCCGAAGGCACGATTGTGTCCGAGCTGCTGAAATTTGCGGAGAGCGGCAATCTCTATCGCGGGTCAAAGCCGGTGATGTGGAGCCCGGTGGAAGAGACCGCGTTGGCCGAAGCCGAAGTTGAATATGAAGATCTGACCGACAGCCCGCAGATCGATGTGGCGTTCGAGATTATCGAGAGCCCGATCAAGGAACTGATCGGCGCGCATGCGGTGATCTGGACGACCACGCCCTGGACGATCCCGGTCAACCAGGCTTTGGCCTATGGGCCGGATGTTGAGTATGTTCTCTTGAATGCCTGCTTTATGCCAGAAGAGCAGGCTCGAGATGATGAAGATTCCGGCTATCGCTTCTACCTTGTTGCTCGTGCGCTAAAGCAGCAGTTCTTGGACCGAAAGCTCGAAGAAATTCGTCGTCTCCAGAATGATACAGGCGCGACATCCTGCTACGATATTGATCAGGAAATCGGGATCAAAGGCTCAGAACTAGCCGGAACCAAAGCCCGCCACCCGATGCACAAACTCGGCGGATTTTACGCGACGCCGCGCCCGTTCCTGCCCGGAGATTTCGTCACCACCGATAGCGGCACAGGCCTTGTCCATATGTCGCCCGACCATGGCGAGGACGATTTCGCGCTGTGCAAAGCGCACGGCATCGAGCCCGTGTTCGCGGTGATGAATGACGGGCGTTATCGCGATGACTGGCTGTGGCTGGGCGGCAATGATGATCGCCGCCGCAGCGTGATCAACAAGCCGTTCAATTCGCCCGAAGGCCCGATCTGCAGCGATTTGCGCGAAGTGGGCGCGCTGCTTTCCGCCTCCGCCGATTACGCGCACAGCTATCCGCATTCCTGGCGCTCCAAGGCCAAGGTCATCTATCGCTGCACGCCTCAGTGGTTCGTGCCGATGGACAAGGACTTGCCTTGGCTCGAGCCCAAGAGCGCCGAAGACAAGAGCTGGGAAGGCGAAGGCGGCGCCATCGATCCGTCTGAAGAGACAATCTGTGCTGCCCCCACATTGCGCGAACGCGCGATGGAGGAAATCGCCCGCGTCCGCTTCGTTCCAGAGAAAGGCCGCAACCGCATCGGCAGCATGGTGGAGGGCCGCCCTGACTGGGTGCTGTCTCGCCAGCGTGCCTGGGGTGTCCCGATCACGCTGTTCGTCAATCGCGAGAGCGGCGATTACCTGCGCGATGAAGCCGTGAATGCACGCATCGTCGCCGCCGTGCACAAGGAAGGCGTCGACGCGTGGGAAGAGGCGCGCGCGCAGGAATTCCTCGGAGCCGATTACAACGCCGACGACTTCGAGATGGTCACCGACATCTTGGACGTGTGGTTTGACTCGGGCTGCACGCACAGCTTTGTGCTGGAAAGTGGCAAATGGCCCGACCTGCAGTGGCCCGCCAATCTCTATCTCGAAGGCAGTGACCAACACCGCGGCTGGTTCCAGTCTTCGCTACTCGAAAGCTGCGCGACCCGCGGCCGTGCACCTTACGACCAAATCCTTACCCACGGCTTCACCATGGATGCCAAGGGCAAGAAGATGTCGAAGTCGCTCGGCAACACCATCGACCCGCTAAAGGTGATGGAGCAATATGGCGCGGATATCATTCGCCTGTGGGCGCTGTCGGTCGATTTCACCGAGGATCACCGCATCGGCGATGAAATCCTGAAAGGTGTGGGCGACCAGTACCGCAAGCTGCGCAATACGTTCCGCTATCTGCTCGGCGCGCTTGACGGCTTTGTTGGCGATATGGGCGATGCCGGAGAAGTGCCGGAGCTGGAGCTCTATGTGCTGGCGCTGCTGGCGGATCTCGACGGCAAGCTGCGCAAGGCGGTCGATGATTACGACTTCAACGCCTACACGCGGCTGCTGGTCGATTTCTGCAATGAAGACTTGAGCGCGTTCTTCTTCGATATCCGCAAAGACACGCTCTATTGCGACGGGCCTGACTCGACGACGCGCAATGCCTATCGCACCGTGCTGGACCTGCTGTTCCATGCGCTGGTGCGCTATGCAGCGCCGGTGCTGGTTTACACCACAGAGGAAGTCTGGAGCACGCGCTATCCCGATGGCGGCAGCGTGCATTTGCTCGAATGGCCAGCGGTGCCGGGCGTGACCGCTGATGGTGAGCGTTGGGAGAAGCTTCGCGATCTGCGTGAGCGCGTGAACGAAGCGATCGAGCCACTGCGCCGCGAGAAAGTGATCCGTTCCAGTCTGGAGGCCGAAGTGAGGGTGCCTGCCAATGCGGTGCCAGAAGGCTTCAGCGATGCAGATTTGGCCGAATTGTTCATCACAGCGTCAGTCACGTGCAGCGATAGCGACAGTGTGACTGTCACCAAGACCAATCATCACAAATGCGGCCGTTGCTGGCGCTTGCTTCCCGAAGTTTCGGAAGATGGCGAGCTATGCGGGCGGTGCGACGATGCTGTCAGCCAAATGGACGCAGCGGAATGAACGAATTCCTCACCCGCAACCGCATGATCGGGCTTGGCATTGCCGCGCTGATCTTTGTCAGCGACCAGTTCATCAAATGGCTGGTAGATGGCCCGCTTGGCCTATCGCGCGAACTCGACAAGATGGATTTGCTGCCGTTCTTTGACCTCACACGGGTTCATAACCGCGGCGTTTCGCTGGGCCTGTTCGAAGCAACCAGCGAAGAAATGCGCTGGATCCTTGTGGGCGTGACTGCGCTGATCGCCATCGTCGTTGCTGTATGGATGTTCCGCGAACGATTGCTGGGTGACATTATCGGCCTAGGCATGATCCTGGGCGGCGCGCTGGGCAATATCGTGGACCGCACGCGGTTCGGCTATGTGCTCGACTATGCCGATTTTCATATCGGGGATTTCCGCCCATTCCTCATTTTCAATGTCGCTGATGCCGCTATCACCATCGGCGTAGTGATAATCCTTGTGCGAAGCTTCTTCGTAAGCGACAAGGAACGTCAAGCTGAACAAATTGCTGAAGAAGGGCCGCGTGCGCGGCCCGTGGAGTGAACACAATGCCTAGCCTAAAGACACCAATTCTCCTGATCGCGACCAGCGCCATGCTGGCCGGATGCGGCGGTGGCGGCTTTTTGAACCGCGAACGACCAGACGAGTTTGCTGTGCAACGTCAGGCACCTTTGGTGGTTCCGCCAGACTTCAATCTTGTTCCGCCAGCTCCGGGTGCACCGCGCCCTGGCGATGGCTCGACGCAAGAACAGGCGTTGGAAGCCCTGTTTGGTGGCCCTGCCCCGCGCAGTCAGGTAGAAACCAGCGCGCTGGACCGCGCGGGCACAGCGGCGCCCGGCATCCGCTCTTCAGTGGGTGACCCGCAGACCAATACGGTCGCCAAGGGCTCTGTTACGCGCGACATCATCGCTGCACCTTCAGGTGCAGGCGCATCAGCGACTGCCGTTATTCCTGGCTAATCAAGAGTTTGTCGATCCGGCGACCGTCCATATCGACAACCTCAAAGCGCCAGCCCTGATCGTGGAAATGATCTCCTGCGACAGGTAGCTGTTTCAGGACTGACAATACGTAACCGGCCGCAGTGCCGAACTCCCGGTTCACGTCATATTCGATGCCCAAACGGTCCGCGAGCGCATCGGCCGATAGCGATCCCGACACCAATAGCGATCCATCCTCGCGCTCGACCAGCAGCGGCGTATCACCTTCATCCTGATCGCTGGCAAATTCGCCGGCCATTGCGGTGAGCAGATCGACCGGTGTGATGATACCATCCAGATGGCCATATTCATCATGAACCATCGCCATTGCGACTTCAGATTGTTGGAGCACGCGCAGCGCGTCCATGGCATCAAGCTGATCGGGGACGACTTCCGCTTTGCGCATCAGCCGCTTCAAGGACACCTTCTCTCCCGCCACCAGCGCGCCAAGAACTTCGCGCACTTTCACAACGCCCAGAACATTGTCGGGCGATCCGTCCGCGATTGGCAGCAAAGAATGCGGGCTGTCTTCGATTGCCTGGCGGATCGCTGCTTCGTCCGCGCTGACATCGATCCAGTCGAGCTCAGTACGCGGCGTCATCAATTCGCGTACTGGCCGTTCTGCCAAACGCACAACACCGGTCAGGATCTGATGCTGATCTTCCTCGATCGTGCCTGAACGCGTTGCATCAGCGAAGATCATATGCAGTTCTTCAGCGGTCACAGACGACTGCCCACCCGGACGCACGCCCAGCAAACGAATCAGCAAACCAGACGATGTATCCAACACCCAGACGAGCGGCGCGGCAATTCTGGCCACAAGCGCCATAGGGCGCGACATTGCTACCGCGATCGGTACGGCATGCCGCAAGGCCAGCTGCTTGGGCACAAGCTCGCCTACCACGAGGCTGAAATATGTCGTCAGCGCGATCACAAGCGCAAACCCGGCATCACCGGCCCATTCAGGCGGGACGCCCAAGGCCAACATCCGCTCGCCCACTGGCCCGCCCAGACTCGCCCCAGAATAGGCACCGGCGATAATGCCCACCAGTGTGATCCCGATCTGCACGGTCGAGAGAAACTTGCCGGGATCAGCCGCCAACTGCAGCGCAACCTTCGCACCGGCCGAGCCTTTGTCTCGCTTGCCCTTCAGGCGCGCAGGCTTAGCCGATACAATCGCCAGCTCGGACATGGCAAACACGCCATTGAGCACGATCAGGCAAGCAATAATGAGGGCTTCAGGCCAAGGAAACGGTGTCACGCATAAACCGCTAGCACAAATCAGCGCGCTTGCCAGCTTCATTGCGCAGCAAGCCTTAAGCGCCTAGAAACTGTGGCATTAGCGATCTCTGCTTTGGGGGAAGTTCGGTCGCTGGGGGCCGATTCGGCAATCCGCCGATTTGATGCAGAGGAGAATCTTGATGAAAACATCACGAATTATGCTTTCGAGCCTGGCGGCGGCATCGCTGTTGGGCACCAGTGCCTGTGTCACGGACCCCAACACCGGCGAGCGCAAAGTCTCACGCACAGCCATTGGCGGTGTCGGGGGTGCAGTTCTGGGCGGGCTGCTTGGCGGCGCAATTGGCGGCAAGACCGGACGTATTGTCGGCGCGGTGGCTGGCGGCGCAGCGGGCGGTTACGCCGGCTACACAATGGATCAGCAGATCAAGGAGCTGAAAGAAGAGACCGAAGGCTCTGGCGTTGAAGTCACTGAAGTCGACAATGGCGAGGCGATCTTGCTCAACCTGCCTGACAATGTGACATTCGATGTTGGCAGCGCGACGCTGAACCCCGGCTTCCGTAGCACGCTAGACGGCGTAGCGGAAAATCTGGTGCAGTATCCCAACAGTCTGATCGATGTGTATGGCCACACCGACTCGACCGGTTCGGATGCATTCAACCAGACATTGTCAGAGCGCCGCGCGCAAACCGTTGCCAACTACCTTCAGTCGCGCGGCGTCTCGCAAGCGCGAATCCGCTGGCAGGGCTTTGGCGAGACTTTGCCGGTCGCATCGAATGACACTGCAGAAGGCCGCGCGCGCAATCGCCGGGTCGAGATCAAGATCATTCCGTTCGACGAACAGGATGTGCGGGAGGCGCAACCCCAGCAGAGTTACTAAGCCTACAGCTTTTGAAACAAGCGAAGGGCCGGCCTTAGCGCTGGCCCTTTGTTGTTGGGGCCAGTTCCGCTGCGCGATCCGCTAGTCGCGCGACTGCATCGCCATGAATCTCAGGGGCACAAACCAGAACGCCAAAGGCGCGCGGATCGCGTTTGTTGTAGGCGAGCGGCCCGCCGAAAGCGTCTGTGACTTCTGCACCGGCCTCACGCGCGATCAAGGTTGCCGCGGCAATGTCCCACTCATAGCCCCAGCGCAGCGTTGCGACCAGATCCGCCTCGTCCGCCGCAACCATCGCAATCCGCAAGGCAATCGAGTTTGGCTTGTCGACCATAACAAGATCGCTGTCTGCTTGCGGCAATTGGTCAATTGGAACGCGCGCACCCGAAAAAATGGCGCGCCGCGATGCGCGCAGTGCCGCTCCGTTGCACCACGCGCCTTTGCCTGCGACGCTTAGCCACTCTTCTTTGCGGGCAGGTGCGCACAACATGCCGATAAGCGGTTTGCCTGAGCTGACCAACGCTACCGACACACACCAGCCGGTGCGCCCGCGCACAAAATCACGCGTGCCGTCGATCGGATCAACCAACCAGATCAAGCCACGATTCAGGCGCTCGGGCGCATCTCCGGTCTCCTCCGACAGCCAACCGGCGGAAGGCAGCAACGCGCCCAGTTCGCGCTTCAGGAATGCATCAACCGCCAGATCCGCCTCGCAAACGGGCGATCCGGGTTCCTTCTCCCAACTGTCCAGCGCATGTCCATTACCCGGCCACAGATCACAAGCGATCCGGCCAGCTTCACGGACAATGGTTTCGAGGCGGTCGCTATCGATCAAGACTATGAATTACCCCTTAAATTGTCAGTCTTGGCACTGCACGTCCAAAGTCTGCTTTTCAAGGCGGCGAAACCATGCTTAGGCGCTTTGCGAAACATTCCAGCGGAAAGCCTCAAGCAAAGGAAACGGCCTCCCTATGAATATCCACGAATACCAGGCAAAAGAACTTCTCGCGAAATATGGCATTGGCATCCCTGCCGGCCACGCTGCGCTCACAGTTGAAGAAGCTGTTGAAGGCGCAAAGAAACTGCCCGGACCGCTTTATGTCGTGAAGGCGCAAATCCACGCGGGTGGCCGCGGCAAGGGCAAGTTTTCGGAGTTGGGCCCGGACGCAGGCGGCGGTGTTCGTCTGGCAAAAAGCATTGAAGAAGTCGAATCGCATGCCAAGGAAATGCTCGGCAACACGCTGGTGACCATCCAGACGGGCGACGCCGGCAAGCAGGTCAACCGCCTGTACGTTACCGATGGTGTTGATATTGCTAAGGAATACTACCTGTCGATGCTGGTCGACCGAGCATCGGGTCACGTTGCGATGATTGTCTCGACCGAAGGCGGGATGGACATTGAAGATGTAGCGCACAATACGCCGGAAAAGATCACCACGATCACTATCGACCCGGCCCAAGGCTTCATGCCGCATCATGGCCGCGCGGCTGCCTTCGCACTCAAACTGACCGGCGATCTCAACAAGCAGTGCCAGAAGCTGACCAAGCAGCTCTACACAGCCTTTATGGATCTCGACATGGAAATGCTGGAGATCAACCCGCTGGTCGAGACCGAGGATGGCCAGCTGCTGGTGCTCGACACCAAGATGAGCTTCGATGGCAATGCGCTGTTCCGTCACAAGGATGTCGAAGAACTGCGCGACGTAACCGAGGAAGATCCCGCTGAAGTCGAAGCGAGCGAGTATGACCTCGCTTACATCAAGCTGGACGGCAACATCGGCTGCATGGTCAATGGCGCAGGACTTGCCATGGCGACGATGGACATCATCAAGTTGAACGGCGCCTTCCCGGCGAACTTCCTTGACGTGGGCGGCGGTGCGACAACCGAAAAGGTCACTGCGGCGTTCAAGATCATCCTGAAAGACCCGGCAGTCGAAGGCATCCTGGTCAATATCTTCGGCGGGATCATGCGCTGCGACACGATTGCGGAAGGTATCGTGATTGCGGCCAAGGAAGTCGACCTAAGTGTACCTCTGGTTGTTCGCCTCGAGGGCACCAATGTCGAGCAAGGCAAGGAGATCCTCGCCAATTCCGGCCTGCCGATCGTTCCGGCCGATGATCTGGGCGATGCCGCGAAGAAGATCGTGGCTGAGGTGAAGCAAGCGGCTTAAGCGTCAAATTCGCGAAGTATTTGAAAGGCCCTGCCGGCATTCGCTGGCGGGGCCTTTCTTTTGGGCGGCGCTACCGCGTCGGCCCGGGTTCAGGCAAAATTGGTGGAGCTCCGTCCATGTATGTCAGCCAGTTTTGCCAGATTGTGTACGTGCGCCGGTCGGTCATAGCGATCTTACAATCAAGAGCCATCGCGCCCCTTATTGTTCCACCTTTCCAATTCTCATAAACTGCATCGCATTCACTTTCACGATACGCGACAAAGGTGTCGTCGCTTGCCTTGATCTTAGCCACGAGAACCGATTCGTCTTTTGCCCGCTCAATCGCCGCGGCGAGGTAACGAGCGAGATGGCCGTCTGCACGCGTTAGAGTCGCCGCAAGGCATTCGTTTATTTCTACGGTGGAAACAGCATCGAGACAGCGCTCAATGGACGACGCACCCGGCCCCGCCATTCGGTCAAACCGAAAACTCAGCTCCCCACCGGATTGCATCCGTACAGCAGCCACCAGCCCTTCGCCCGGATTATCCGGATCGGCACAGCGCAGTGTCAGCGCGTTGAAATAGGCTGCACAAGGCTCGATAGCGACGAGGCGAAAGGTGAGCATATCATCCTTCTCTTCCCAGCCCGTCAAGTCGGCATTGAAGTGCTTTAGCTTGAGCGCAAGGCTGCCGTCCTGAGGCAGAATGTACATGTGCTCAGAGAACATGATCGCGCCTTCGGTTGTCTCCTGCACAAAGGTGCCCACCATCGTGCCGCCAATCGGCGGTAGCCAGCTTTCCATAGCGGGCGCGCCTTGAATGCCTTCGCCTGCCCATTGACCCACGAGCCAGTCCAGCTGGCCGATTGTGGCAGGCGGTGAAACGAAATCCTTCTCGCCTATTCGCGTTTCCATCTGCGGTTCTTCGCTCGCTACAGGTGCGGCCGAAAGCGCCGCAGCCATAACCAGCATCATACGCTTGCTCAGTTTCATCGCCTTCTCCCGATCATTCCGCAGGCTATCCCTGACCAAATGGCTAGTCCAGCTCGGCGGAACGAATCCTTGACCTGAAGCGCTGAGACGGCGAGTGACAGTCGCGCATTTTTAGAGATTCTCGAGGCCTTGCCTGACTTGACGTTTACGTAAACGCAAGCTAGGTGAGCACCGCGCTATTCAAGAGGAAGGAAATCCCATGAAAATCCTCGTCCCCGTCAAGCGGGTGATCGACTACAACGTGAAGCCGCGCGTCAAGGCGGATGGTTCAGGCGTAGACCTGGCCAACGTCAAGATGAGCATGAACCCCTTCGATGAAATCGCCGTTGAAGAGGCGATTCGTATCAAGGAAGCTGGCAAGGCAGAAGAGATCATTGCAGTCTCTGTCGGCCCGGCCAAGGCGCAGGAAACGCTGCGTACCGCGCTCGCCATGGGTGCAGACCGCGCGATTCTGGTCGAGGTGGAAGACGGCGTTGATGTAGAGCCGCTCGCGGTTGCGAAAATCCTCAAAGCCATTGCTGAGGAAGTAGGCCCAGGCATCGTGATGCTCGGCAAGCAGTCAATCTCTGACGACAGCAACCAGACCGGTCAGATGCTCGCCGCCCTGATGGGCCGCCCGCAAGGCACCTTCGCCAATACCGTTGAGGTGGATGGCAACAGCGTGATTGTGAAGCGCGAGATCGACGGCGGTCTGGAAACCGTAAAGCTCTCGCTGCCAGCGATTGTTACCACTGACTTGCGCCTCAACGAGCCGCGCTATGCTTCGCTGCCGAACATCATGAAGGCGAAGAAGAAGCCGCTCGATACGAAGAGCCCGGCTGACTACGGCGTGGACATCACCCCGCGCCTCACCACCACCAATGTCTCCGAGCCGCCGGTTCGCCAGGCCGGTGAAAAGGTCGAAGATGTTGATGCTCTGGTCGCCAAAATCAAAGCGCTCGGCATCGCGTAAGAAACCCGGACAGGAAAGGTAGAAAGAACCATGAAAACTCTCGTTTGGGTCGAACACGACAATTCAAGCGTTAAGGACGCAACGCTGGCGGTGGTCACCGCTGCGGCAAAGCTGGGCGACGTGCATCTGCTGGTCGCGGGTTCAGGCTGCGCAAGCGTGGCAGACGAAGCCGCCAAGATCGCAGGCGTTGGCACGGTGCATCTGGCAGACGACGCAGCTTACGAGCACGCGCTGGCAGAGAATGTTGCGCCATTGGTCGCTGGCCTGATGGATAGCCATGACGCGTTCCTCGCGCCCGCAACTACGACGGGTAAGAACATCGCGCCGCGGGTCGCCGCATTGCTCGACGTGATGCAAATCTCGGACATTCTGTCGGTCGAGGGCGAGAAGACATTCACCCGTCCGATCTACGCAGGTAATGCGATTGCCACTGTGGAATCGAGCGATCCAAAGCTCGTCATCACGGTTCGCGGCACAGCGTTTGACAAGGCCGCGCCTGAAGGCGGCTCAGCCAATGTCGAAGCGGTTGGAAGCACAGGCGATGCAGGCACATCCAGCTTCGTCAGCTCCGAGATCGCCAAGAGCGAGCGTCCTGAACTGACCAGCGCAAAGGTGATCGTATCGGGCGGCCGCGCACTCAAGGACTCGGAAACCTTCGAAGCAACGATCACGCCGCTTGCTGACAAGCTGGGCGCTGGCATCGGCGCGTCGCGCGCTGCGGTGGACGCAGGTTATGTCCCGAATGATTACCAGGTCGGCCAGACCGGCAAGATCGTGGCACCGGAGGTCTACGTCGCGATCGGTATCTCCGGCGCGATTCAGCACCTCGCTGGCATGAAGGATTCAAAGACCATCATCGCCATCAACAAGGATGAAGACGCCCCGATCTTTCAGGTGGCGGACATCGGCCTTGTCGCTGACCTGTTCATGGCTGTGCCGGAACTGACTGAAAAACTTTAGAACTACAGAAAACCTTAGGGTTGAATGGAACCTTCGGCGGGCTAGGAAGCACGTCGGAGGTTTTGTTTTATGCGCGCTTTGGGACTTGTCTTGGTAGCAGGATCAATCGGCATCGCTGCGCCTGCGACGGCTGATGACGACACGGTGATCCTTGAACCAAGCAGCTATTGGAGTGTGGATTTCGGCGAAGAGAAGTGTCGCCTGGCAAGGGCATTTGGCGAAGGTGAAGACAGACATCTGCTTTTCATTGAACAGGGTGGCCCAAAATCGAGCTTTGGATTCATGGCGATTGGACCGGCATTCGAACGATTCAGGCGGCCGGATCGCATAGAAATCCAGTTTGGTGGATTCGAACCAATGACTGATCAAATGCCGATGCTTGGGAACACTGAGGGTGTGGGTGCATCTCTGATCTTTTCCAACATGAACTTTAGGGTCAGGCCCGAAACCGAAGGCGACGCGGAAGAAGAACGGCGCAAGGCACCCTTGCCCCGACTTGATGTCGAAGCAGCCAATCAGATCGACTCGATTTCGGTGAGCTATGGCAAGCGAAATGTCGTATTCAATACCGGCGACCTCGGTGAAGCAGTCACGGTTATGAACGAATGTGCACTCAATTTCGTCGAAGCTTGGGGTCTTGACCGTGCGGCGCATGAAACCATGAGTCGATTGCCCAGATGGACGAATGAGCAGGCCGTTGTGCGGCGCATTAAAGCAACCTACCCGTCGCAAGCGCTACGGCGCGGTGAGGGCGGCATCATCCGTCTCCGGGTGACAGTGGAAGAAGACGGCTCCATCTCGGATTGTATCTTGAACAAGGCAACTATCGCGGAATCGCTTGACCCCCCTGCTTGTAGAGAAATGCGACGCGCCGAGTTTGAACCAGCTTTGGACAAGGGAGGCAATCCGATGCGATCTTTCTATCAGACCAATATCATCTATCGCGTTAGCTAAAGCGCAGCTCCGCTCACATCCACCCAATAATAAAGTGCAGCGTCATCCCCACGAGGCCACCTACGATCGTGCCGTTTATGCGGATGAACTGCAGATCGCGACCGACCGCGCTTTCGATACGGCCGGTAATGGTAACAGCGTCCCAACGCTTGACCGTTTCTGACACCAGCTGCACGATTTGCCCGCCATATCGGGTAGCAACGCCGACCATTGTACGGCGCGCAAGCCTGTTGATCTGAAGCTGCAAACGAAGGTCCTGCTGCATCGCGCTGCCCATCTCGCCGAGCAGCTTGCGCATCTCCTCGCCCAAAACATTTTTTGGATCACGCGCGCCGCGGATCAGCGATTGCCGGATACGCTCCCAAACACCCATCCACCAATCGGCCAGCGCGGGATTCTCGATCAGGTCACGCTTCATCGATTCCACCCGCTCGCGCGTTTTGGGATCATGCTGAAGATCGTTTGCGAGTTTTTCCAAGCCCTCTTCAATCTTGCTGCGAATTGGATGCTCGGGATCGACCAGAACTTCGGCCAGCAGTTTGTAAAGCCCATCGAGAACAGAGATGGAAATCCGCTCATCCAGCCCAGTCCAGCGCATCACGGCATTCGCGCGCGATTCGATGATATCACGGACCGTGCCTTCATTGTCTTCAAGCGTCAGCCCTGCCCAGCGGATAAAACCATCCATCAGCGGCATATGGCGCCCATCGGCAATCGCACCCTCGAGCATGCGCCCGACGAGCGGTGATACATCGATCTTAGCAAATTGATTGCCAAGCCCCGCGCGAACCTGATTGCCCAAGCGATCCGGATCGAGCGATTCAAGTACTTCGGCGAGAAGTTCAGACACGCCGCCCGTCAGTCGTGAGGGGCCATCGCCCTCTTCAAGACTTGACGGGGGATTGGTGAGGTATTCGCCAACCGCCTTGGCCATATTCATGCCCGCCATGCGCCGCGCAACAACGGCGGGCGTGAGGAAGTTCTCGCGCAGGAATTGTGCCATGGTGTCCGCGATCCGGTCTTTGTTTTCCGGAATAATCGCAGTGTGCGGAATAGAAATGCCCAGCGGATGGCGGAACAGTGCGGTCACCGCGAACCAGTCTGCCAGTCCGCCGACCATGGCCGCTTCCGCAAAGGCATTGACATAGCCCCAGGCCCAGTGATCGCCCACCAGACCATGCGTGGTGAAGAACAGCACCGCCATAACGCCGAGCAGGCCTGTGGCCGTCCAGCGCATGCGCCGTGCGCGATCCGCCGTCAGCGGTTCGCCGCCGAACTTGTATGCGTGAGGTAGAGCGCTGGTCGCCATGATCAGCCGCCTAGCACAACTATTCGCAAATTACTCTGCAGGTTGCACCCCTGGAACAGCGTCGCCGCCGGTACCCTCGCCATGCTCGTCCGGACGATAGGTCAGGAACCGCTGGCGCATCCACGGGCCGATCCGTTTTTCCAAACCATCCGCCAGACTGAAACCCGCAGGCACAATCAGCAGGGTCAGCAGCGTCGACAGGATCAGGCCGCCGATCACCACGGTGCCCATCGGTGCGCGCCACGCGCCGTCACCTGTAAGCGAGATGGCAGTCGGCACCATACCAGCGGTCATGGCGACGGTCGTCATCACAATCGGCTGCGCACGCTTGTGCCCAGCCTCCATGATTGCATCGAGTTTACGCGTACCATTCGCCATCTCTTCGATCGCGAAATCGATCAGCAGGATCGAGTTCTTCGAGACGATGCCGAGCAACAGCAAGGTGCCGATCAACACCGGCATGGAGAGCGGTTGTCCCACCAGCCACACCAGGAAGATGCCGCCCAACGGCGCCAGCGCCAGCGAGGTCATGTTGACGAGCGGGCTCATCAAACGTTTATAAAGCAGCACCAAGACGCCGAAGACCAGCAATATCCCTGCGACAAGCGCAGCTGCGAAATTTTCGAGCAGCTCAGCTTGAAGCTCATCCTGGCCAACAGCATCGCGGATCACCCCTTGCGGCAAATCCTGCAATGTTGGCAGCGCGTTGACCAGTTGCATCGCATCGCCCCGGAGGACGCCGCTCGCCAAATCGGCGCCAACGAAAACACGGCGATTCTGGTTGTAACGTTGAATACGGGTTGGTCCTGCGCCGAAAGTGATGTCGGCCACTGTCCCAAGCGGTACAGACGTACCTGCATTGGTGGGCACTGGCATGTTCTGCAGCGTGGTAAGGTCACGGCGGTCCCCCTCGGGCAAACGCACGCGAATCGGAATCTGGCGATCAGATAGCGAAAATTTGGCAGAATTTTGCTCGATTTCTCCCATTGTCGCGATCCGGATCGTCTGGCTCAACGCAACTGTCGAAATGCCGAGCTCGGATAGCAATTCGGTTCGTGGCCGAATGATTATTTCAGGGCGCGGAATATCCGCGCTGATCCGGGGTGCAACAATCTCGTCAAGGCCCTTCATCTCCTCGACCAAGCGTGCAGCTGTTTCGTTCAGCAAGACCGGATCCGAACCGGCCAGCATGATGGTCAAGGCACGGCCGCTGTCGTTGCCGCGGCCGGGGCCATTCTGGTTCTGGAAGCGAACGCGCGCATCGGGAATGCGCGCTAAAATAGGTGACATTTCGCGCTCAAACTCGATCGAACTGCGCTCACGGTCATCCTTCAAAGTGATGTAGATCGTCGCCTGGCCTTGTTGCACACGCTCCAAAGCGCGAAGCACTTCCTGTTGTTCGTAAAGCAGATCAGCAACTTGCTCGGCTACTTGCTCGGTGGTCTCTAGAGTGGTGCCTGGCACCATTTCGATTTCGATCTGCGCATTCTCGTCATCAATTTCCGGTTCAAGTTGGAAAGGTGTCTGCCCAAACAGCAAAACGGTAAGCAAGAAAGAGAAGTAGCCGAGGCCCAACATCCAGACGCGGTGATCGAAGAAGCGGGCGTAAAGATATTGCCATGTCTTAGCTAAGCGAGTTCCGAACAGGCGCGTCGCAACACCAAGCAAACCAAATATAAGGAGCAACGCAACGAAGCCAACGGCGGTCGCGATAGCAAGTTGTAGGATGAGAATTGGTCGCTGGATCCAGCCGTAGAAAAATGAATGTTCGCCTCCGGTAAGTCCACCGGCAATTGTCGAGGCGACTTGCAAACCATCCATCGCACCAAACGAGGCAAAGACCGCTATGCCCGACGTCACCAAGAGAACTGGAATCAGCAAAAGAAACGCGATTACATAGAGCCAACGACGCTTTGGTCCTGGCAATCCCTCACGCCGCGCATGCATCGTACCACGGTTCAGCGACCAGCGCAGGACCTGCATATAGCGGTCCATCCACTTGCCTTCACCATGCGCGGCATGGCCCTTTGCCTCCAGGAAATAGGCCGCCAGCATCGGCGTGATCATACGCGCAACGGCCAGGCTCATCAGCACCGCGATCACAACCGTCAGGCCGAAGTTTTTGAAGAACTGTCCGGTCACGCCCGGCATAAGGCCAACCGGCAGGAACACCGCCACGATACAGAAACTGGTGGCCACAACCGGCAGCCCGATTTCATCCGCCGCATCAATCGAAGCCTGATAAGCAGACTTGCCCATCCGCATATGCCGCACGATATTCTCAATCTCCACAATCGCATCATCAACCAGCACGCCGGCGACCAGGCCGAGCGCCAACAGCGAGAGGAAATTGAGGTTGAACCCAATCAAATCCATGAACCAGAATGTCGGGATGGCCGAAAGCGGGATAGCAACCGCGGAAATCATCGTCGCGCGCCAATCGCGCAGGAAGAAGAACACTACGATTACGGCCAGGATCGCGCCTTCGACCATCGCTGCAATCGAGCTCTCGTATTGGCTTTCAGTGTATTTGACCGTGTTGAAAAGCGGAATGAACTTCACATTCGGATTTTCGGCCTGAACCTCCTCGATCACAACTTTGGCCTGATCGAAAACGGTGACGTCTGAAGCACCCTTTGCGCGGGACATGAAAAAATTCACCACTTCCTTACCGCGTACCTTGCTGATCGAAGTGCGCTCGGAGAAGCCGTCGCGCACACGCGCTACCTCAGATAGCTTGACTGTGACACCGCTTGTTAGGCGGATCTGGCGTTGCGAAAGTTCGAATGCGGTTGCGTCATTGCCTAAGACGCGAACCGATTGCCGCGTTCCGCCAACCTCTGCCATGCCGCCCGCTGCGTCGATATTGTCAACGCGAAGTACCTGGTTGATCTGGCTTGCGGTGACGCCCAGGGATTGCATCTTTTGGAGGTCGAGCGTGACTTCAATTTCGCGGTTCACGCCGCCAAACCGGCCCACCTCTGCCATGCCCGGTATGGCGAGCAAACGCTTGGCGACAGTATCATCGATAAACCAGCTTAGCTGCTCGATCGTCATGTCATTGGCTTCAACGGCAAAAATGCCCAAGAAGCCGCCAGCGATATCAACACGGCTGACGCGCGGTTCAAGAATGCCGTCTGGCAAACTGCCGCGTATTGTGTCGAGCGCGTTCTTCACATCCGCCACAGCGACATTTGGGTCTACGCCGATTTCGAACTCGACAAATGTGCTCGAGTTTCCTTCGCTGGCGGTCGAACTGATATTGCGGACGCCGTTGAGCGAACGAACTGCTGATTCGACCTGCTGGGTAATCTGGTTTTCAATTTCGGTGGGCGCAGCACCAGGCTGCGAGATGTTTACACGGACGCCGGGAAATTCGACGTCAGGATTGTTCACAATATCCAGGCGGTAGAAGCTAAGCATTCCTGCCAGTAGCAATGATGCAAACAGGACGAGAGGAATGGTCGGGTTACGGATTGACCATGCTGAGATGTTGCGAAAATTCACGAGGAGCCTTTCGCTTTATTTTTGTTGCAATTGCGGTGAGACCGATTCACCATCGGATAAGAAACCGCCAGCCCGCAAAACGACCTGCTCGGTGCCGTCGAGCCCGGATGCTATCGCAATACCAATGTCTGTTACAAGACCGGTTTCGACACGGCGGCGACGCGCCTTGTTGTCTTTGTCCACTATATAGACAAAGCTGCCTTCCTGATCGGAGAGTATTGCGGATTCCGGCAGCATCGGCGCATTTACGACACCGCTGCTGATTTCAGCTGTCGCGAAACCACCCGGACGTAATTCTGGCGAATAGGGCAGCGCGATACGAACGGTCCCCTGACGCGTGCGCTCATCGATGAATGGCTCAATCTGCCAGATCTGGCCCTCGAATACATCGTCCGAACCGACGGGCTGAACCTTAGCCGGGCGCCCAACCGAGAGACGCACAAGTTCGCTGTCGCCAACCTGGGCATTGAGTTCCAGCTCGCCGCCCTTGGCGATACGGAACAGTGTGCCCGAACCGGCACTAACAGTCTGGCCAGGCTCGACATTACGCTCAAGCAAGAGGCCCGCGGCTGGCGCAATGATGTTCAGCCGCGCATTTCGGGCAAGCAATTCATTGTACTGCGCGCGCGTCACCGCAACGCGGGCCCGCGCTGCATCACGTGTCGCGGTCAGCTGGTCTACCTGAGCTTTCGAAACAAACCCGCGCTCGACCAGTTGTAGCGAACGATCGAGATTTGCCTGCGCCAGATCGGCATCAGCTGTGGCAACTTCGATTTGCGCCTCCGCGCTGCGCGCTTGTTGAGACTGAACCGAACGGTCAATCGAAGCAAGCACCTGACCGGCCTTCACCCACTGGCCCTGTTCGACAGGAACTGAGACAACGCGACCGCCTTCGCCAACCACACCAACCGGCATTTCCCGGCGTGCAGCCAGAGTTCCCGTTGCCACAAGCGAGCCGGTCATTTCTGTGCGGCCCGGCGCGATTACAGTCACACTAGGGGCCTGCGATCTGTCATCGCCCGCCCCTTCGCGAGCCGCATCTCCGCTTGTCAGGAAAACATACAGCGCGGCCAAGAGCGCAACGATCAATACGGTAGCCGCAATGATCCACTTCAAACGCGAGGGATGCTCGGTTTGACCAGAGAGATCATAGTCTGACTGGATAGAATCGATCGTCTCAGACTTGAAATTGGATTCATAATTCATGGCACTTCCCTTGCGCAAAGTGTGTTATACGTATAACTCACCCTGCGCAATTTCCAATAAACGTGTCTATCCTGTGTCGCAATGTGCCCCTCGACAAGCGACATAGTGTTACGACGAGGGGCTTCTAGATTCGTTCCCGCGCACACGAAAAATGCTAGGCTAATTGAACGGCCACGTTCATCAAAATCAACAATTTAGTGCTAGAATGCGGCTTAGCGCAAGCGTGCACACTGAATCAGGTTGATGATGCCCATTGGCACGACGGCGCCTGCCAGGGCCGCAACAAGGCCAGTAATCGAGAATTCCAGCACGCTCTCGGAGATGTCGAGCAATGGACCGGAGAGGCTCGTCCAAGCAAGGCGAGCTATGTGGGTTCGCTGATCAGCGACAGAATCACAAACAGCGCGAGAAGGCTGTTTAGGCCGTGTGCGTATTTCCAGTGATTTGCGTGGTCAGTATTTGAGCTGACGCTCGTACAGAGCGCGGTAGTGCTGGACACGAGTCACCCGGAGGCCCTGCATGCCAGAGCGGTCTACGGCACGTTGCCATGAAGCAAACTCTTCCAGCGTCAGATCATAGCGATCAAGAACTTCATCGATTGTCAGAAGGCCACCGTTGACGGCCGCGACCACTTCCGCCTTGCGGCGAGCGACCCATCGCTTGGTCTCTGGCGACGGCAGATCATCTGTGGTCAGCGGCTCCCCGAGGGGGCCAATCACCTGAACCGGGCGAATGTCTTGGTTCTCAATCATTTATCTCTCTTGCTTCGCTTGTTCTCGCATCACAACCGTCAACGATGTCTTTGCCATGACAAGCTTTTCCCGCCTCTAAAGCATTAGCGCTAACGTCCCGTTTGCCTTGCTTGCCGAAAGCAAAATAGCCGGCGGCGGCATCTGCAAAGCTGGAAGTCATCAAGGTTGCTTCGCCAGACAGTTCATGGCGCAGATCACGCGCGGCATTGATCCGAGCAGTCAGCTCGTGCCAGCCGAATGCGCGCAGGGCTGTGCTCTGCGATGCGCCTTTGGTGGCAATGGGTGTGATTCGAGAATCGAACATCATGATCAGCGCTTTAAACCCAAGCTTCTCAAGATTAGGTAAAGCCGCGGTTTACCCTGTGTTTAGGATTAGGCCGCGCCCGGCAGTGTAATGTCAGATCACTGGAATTGAGCCACCAACACGTGTAGGGGCGCTGCCAATCATGACCATCACTATGGATCTTTCAGCAGGGTTGACGCCCGAAGCTTTGTTCGACTTGCCAAAACCGGCGAGCGAAAGCCGCATAGTTGTTGCTATGTCGGGCGGTGTTGATTCGTCTGTTGTGGCCGCGCTTGGCGCTGCGAGCGGTGCAGAAGTCATCGGCATCACATTGCAGTTGTATGATTATGGCGCGGCAACCGGGCGCAAGGGCGCTTGCTGTGCTGGCGATGACATTTCCGACGCGCGCAATGTCGCTGATCGTCTGGGCATTGCGCATTATGTATTCGATCACGAAAGCGCATTTCGCGAAGACGTGGTCGAACAGTTTGCCGATGAATATCTTGCCGGGCGCACCCCTGTGCCGTGCATACGCTGTAATATGGGGCCCAAGTTCACCGATCTTTTCAAGATGGCACGTGAGCTGGGGGCCGATTGCCTCGCCACCGGCCACTACGTGCGGCGACATATCGGTGCAGCAGGGCCGGAATTGCATCGCGCACTCGATCCGGCGCGCGATCAGTCATACTTCTTGTTCGCAACGACCGAAGACCAGCTCGACTATCTGCGCTTCCCATTGGGCGGCTTGCCTAAATCGCAGGTCCGCGAACTGGCTGAACAGGCTGGGCTGCGCAATGCCAACAAGCCAGACAGCCAGGACATCTGTTTTGTGCCGGACGGTGACTATGCCAAGATCGTGAAGAAGATGCGGCCAGAGGGCGGCGCTTCCGGTCCGATCGTCCACGCGCAAACCGGCGAGACGCTGGGCGAACACAAGGGCATTGTTCATTACACAGTTGGCCAGCGCCGCGGTCTGGACATTGGCGGACAGCCCGAACCGCTTTATGTGGTAGGGCTTGATGCGGCCAATCGTGCCGTCAAAGTCGGCCCTAAGATCATGCTGGCGGTATCTTCGGCGACAGTGATCGAGACAAATCGCATCGGGCCGCTGCCAGATGCGCCGCTGACGGCTAAAGTGCGCAGTCTGGCCAAACCTGTGCCGATTACTCTGGACGGGCCACTGGGAGACGGCGCCACCACGACGATCCGCTTTGCCAATCCCGAATTTGGTGTTGCGCCTGGTCAAGCTGCGGTGATCTACGCCGGAGAGCGCGTGGTCGGCGGCGGCTGGATCGAAAGCACAACTAGCGCGGCGTAGGCGCGCTTAGCTCTCCCATTTCTCCAGCACACAGCCATATCCTTCGCGGAACGAGGCTGTGTCATGGGAAATCAGCGGGAAACGCGCGGTAACCGATTGCGCAGCGACATCTTCGGTCAGCGTAACAAGCTCCATACCGGCCAGCTTGTCTTTCTCGCAATCTTCCAGATCGCGCCCGGCCACAAATCTGCACGAGCATGCCACACGCGCGGAATAGGCGGTCGCTGTTTGCGCATAACCCTGCGCTGGTTCGCGGAAATACCATCCGGCGGCTGCTAATACCGCCGCAAGCAGAAGCAATACGATCCAACCACGGCCAGATGATCGTGAGGCAGTTCGTGCGGAAGATTTTGCCATTGCCAATCCTATTGCGGTGCGCGAATTAGGCGCGATGAATATCAAGCGGTCGCTTCTCCCTATCGCCACTCTCGCTTTGCTGCCAGCCCTCACTTCGTGCGCGGATGTGCCACAAAAACCCGCCCCGCTCGACGAAGCCGCGCTTGCAGCGGTTACGCAAAACGCTGGCGCGCCCACTCAAGAGCTTGCGCGCGAAGTCGACGATCTGTTCTCTCGAGATGGGCTTGGCGAAACCCGCGCTCTTATTGTCATGCAAAACGGTGAGATCGCGGCTGAGCGATATGGTGAGGGGTACGGCCCAGACACCCGCATGATCAGCTGGTCGATGGCCAAGACTGTCTCTGCAATCATGATCGGCATGCTGGTGGCAGACGGCCGTCTGAGCTTGGATGAAAGCGCGCGGGTGGCGATGTGGCAGCGACCCGGCGATCCGCGCGGAGAGATCACATTGCGTCAGCTGCTGCAAATGCGCAGCGGCTTGCGCCACACCGAGGCGGGCGATCCCCCGTACCAGTCGAGCGAGGTGCGCATGTTGTTTCTGGATGGCCGGGACGACATGGCGCGTTGGGCCAAGGAGCAACCGCTTGAAGAAGAGCCCGGAGCAAAGTTTGAATATTCGTCCAACACCAGCGTCATCCTGGCCGATATTGCTGCCCGTGCACTTACGACCAGTGAGCATCCCGATGCGCGGCGGCAGGCTGTTGCGGATTTCCTGGAAGCCCGGCTGTTTGGCCCGCTGGGCATGGATAGCATGGTGCCGGAATTTGACGCCTCAGGCACATTGATTGGTGGATCGCTGATCCATGGCAATGCGCGTGATTGGGCGAAGCTGGGCGAATTCCTGCGGCGCAAGGGCTCGTCACCCGGCGGAGAGCAATTGGTCCCAAGCCGCTGGGTGCATGCCATGATCACATCAAGCCCGCGCAGCCCGCATTATGGCTTTCAGACCTGGCTCAATCATCCTCTCGATGATCCGGAGGCGGAGCACCCGCTATTCCCAGATCGTGCTCCGCACTCCATGTTCTCACTGATTGGCCACATGGGCCAATATGTGATTGTCTCACCCGAGCAGCACCTGACAGTCGTGAGATTGGGCCACTCCAATCGCGAAGAACGCATCGCCATGCTGCAGGAAGTGGCTGACGTGATGAAGCTCTACCCCGTCAGATAGCGTCAGGCACCTCTATACATCGGCCGCTCAGCACCACATGGTCGGCATCCATCCGGCAAACAAACACACCGCCACGCGCGCTCGCCTGAAAGGCATGCAGTTGCGACTTGCCAAATCTTTCAGTCCAATATGGGGTCAACACCGCATGGGCAGACCCGGTTGCCGCGTCCTCGCGCCCGGCATTTGAAAAAACGCGACTGGTAATGTCGGATTTCCTGCCCGGAAGAGATCCCGCGGCGCTGGCCGTAATCTGCACTTTGCCGCGTGTTTCCAGGCCGCTCATGCCCGGCTTCAACCCCGCAACCTGTTCAGGCCGGTCGTAAATCGCCAATGCATAGCCAGCGGGATTCCAGCGCAGCTCGCGCGGCTCTGCCCCCAACGCCGCAACCAGTTGGTGCCATTCGTGCGGCATTGTCGGCAGAGCAGGCAATGACAGCTCATAAGACGCGTCAGGCCCATTGCTCGTAATGCCCAGCACTTTGCCGGTTGCCGTATGCAGGTTCACGCTGTGGGTCTGCGTTTGCGAAAGCGCCGCATGCCCTGCGGCCAATGCACCATGGCCGCACAGAACGATCTCCTGTTCCGGACTGAACCAGCGCACATCAAATGCGTCTTGCGAATCCCGCGGGCGCAGAAATACGGTTGCAGGGGCGCCGATCTCAGTCGCCTGGGCCTGTAACACCGCGTCGTCGGGATAACTGTCCAGCTCTATGACAGCGGCGAGATTTCCGCGCGCATCCTCGCCTGCGAAGGCATCGATGAAAACAATCGTTTGGTGCATGGTCAGTTGCGTTCGGGCAATAGCTCTTCTGCGGCGGGCCCCTGTTCGTTGACCAGCCCGTTCGGATCGGGGTGAATCAACACTTCAACACCGGGAAATTCCTTTTCGATCCGCGCTTCGACCTCATCCATCATGTCATGCACTTCAACGATCGAGAGATGCGGATCCACGGCCATGTGAAACTGGACAAAGTCATCTGCGCCGCTGGTCCGCGTGCGCAAGTCATGCACGCCGCGGATGTCAGGATGCCGCGCAAGCACCGCGAGAAACTCGTCGCGCCGTTCTTCAGGCCATTCATGGTCCATCAAATGGTCAATTGCTTCGCCACCTGCGCGAAAAGCCCCCCAAGCAAGCCATGCAGCTATAGCCAGCCCGAATAACGGATCCGCCAGACTTAGGCCGAGGTATTGGTCAAGCACCAGCGCCACGATAACCGCCATGTTGAGGAACAGATCACTCTGATAATGCAGATGGTCAGTCCGGATCGCGATCGATTCTGTCTTGCGGATTACATGCCGCTGCCAAGCCAGCAGGGCAAAGGTCGCAAGGATTGCGATAACAGATACCGCAATCCCTTCCTCCGCCGCAGCGGTCTCTCCGCCCTCGATCAAGCGTGTGATCGCACGCAAGGCGATCCCGCCAGCAGACAGAGTGATCAGCATCACTTGGAAGACAGCAGCCAGCGCCTCTGCCTTGCCATGCCCAAAACGGTGGTTCCGGTCAGCGGGCTGGGAAGCAATCCACACACCGACAAGCGTCGCAATGCTGGCAATAAGATCCAGCGCCGTATCAGCGAGGCTGCCCAGCATTGCCGTGGAATCGGTTTTCCATGCCGCCCAAAGCTTCAACCCGACCAGAAACAGAGCTGTCCCGATCGAAGCGAAAGCCGCACTGCGGGTCAGCGAGGAACGGCTCATGGATACAGCAACGTGTTGGTCCAGCCGCCATCGACTGTACGGTCAAATTGGCGGCGATCATGCAAGCGATTCGCCCGATCGCGCCAGAATTCGATCCGCTGCGGCGCGAGCGTAAAGCCGGTCCAATGCGGTGGGCGCGGAACTTCGTCGGCCTCCTTGCATGCCTCTTCGAGCTGTTCGATCCGGCGGATATATGTGGCTCGGCTTTCAAGCGGACGCGATTGATCACTGGCGGCAGAGCCAACCTGGCTCACGAAAGGGCGCGAGTGGAAATAGGCGTCCGCCATTTCGGGCGAGACCTCGGTCAACGGGCCTTCGATGCGAATTTGGCGACGCAGGCTTTTCCAGTGAAACAGCAGGGAGGCCTGCATGTTGGAGCGGATTTCGCCGCCCTTGCGGCTGTGTGCATTAGTGTAGAAGGTAAAACCATCCGGGCCATGTCCTTTCAACAGCACCATACGCACCGAAGGCGCACCGTCAGGCGTGGCGGTAGCCAGCGCCATCGCATTGGGATCGTTAGGTTCCGACCCCTTCGCGTCCTCGAACCAGGCCTGGAACAGACCCATCGGATCCTTGTCAGCGATCTCGCTCAAGGCAAGCCGCGCTATTTGTTCTTCAGTCGGTTGTGGCACGATGATTTCCTACAGCATGGAACACTTGGAACGCAGTCCTATAGCCGAAAAATCGGGCTGTTCACCCCTTGAGATCGCATCATATCAAGAAAGGCGCGCAATGGATTGTCGGAAGTCATGGCCTGGCCCGTTTGGGAAATTGCGATTGGGTAGGAAAGCTTCGCGCTTGCACGCAAGCACTGTTGCACCTAGCTAACACGCCATGGCTATGTCTGATCCTTACTCCACCCTCGGCGTGGCGCGCTCTGCCTCTGAAGCAGATATCAAGAGCGCGTACCGCAAGCTCGCCAAGGAACTGCACCCTGATCGCAACAAGGGCAAGCCCGATGCATCCGAGCGCTTCTCGGACGTTACAAAGGCTTACGATCTGTTGTCCGACAAGGAAAAGCGGGCGCGGTTCGATCGCGGTGAGATCGATGCAGAAGGCAATCCCACAAACCCTTTTGCAGGCGGATTCGGCGGACGGCCCGGTGGCGGTGGCGGTGGCGCACAGGGCTTCCGGCCTAAGGATTTCGAAGGGTTCGGCACCGAAGGAGTGGATCTGAGCGATCTGTTTGACGGACTGTTCGGTGGTGGGGGCCAGCGCCGCAGTTCGGGACTGGGCGGCGGATTCGGCAGCCAGCAGCGACCGCCTCCGCAAAAGGGCCCGGACGCGCATTATCGCCTGACTGTGCCGTTCGTCAGCGCCGCGTCGCTTGAAGATCAACGGATCACTCTGGCAGACGGCAAGACAATTAGTGTGAAATTGCCAGCGGGTGTCGATGATGGCACGCAGATGCGCCTGAAAGGCAAAGGCAAGCCCGGTCCGGGCGGCAATGGAGACGGGCTGGTTATTGTCGAAATCGGCTCGCATCCATTCTATCACCGCGATGGCGACCACATCCGGATGGATTTACCGATCACGCTTGATGAGGCGCTGAACGGCGCAAAGATCAAATGCCCTACGGCAGACGGCCCTGTGATGCTGACGATCAAACCGCGCACCAATGGCGGCACGGTAATGCGCCTGAAAGGCAAGGGCTGGTCAACCAAGAGCGGCGGGCGCGGAGATCAGCTGGTCACACTGGAGATTCAAATGCCAGACGATGCAGACGAACTTTCCAAGCGGCTCGAAGGCTGGAAAGACGATAGCAATCCACGCACCAAACTAGGTCTTTAACAGGTGAGCCTGGGTCATCTACCCGATCCCAAAGAGCGCGAAATCCACTCGTTTCGCCGGAGACCCGACGACGCGAAGCACAGACCCTGAGAGGACCAGTGATGGAGCGGCTGGGACACAAGCTACGCGCACCTTCTGGAAATACCGCCTGATCTCTGCCGGATT
Organism: uncultured Altererythrobacter sp.; assembly: GCF_913057185.1. Taxonomy (NCBI): domain Bacteria; kingdom Pseudomonadati; phylum Pseudomonadota; class Alphaproteobacteria; order Sphingomonadales; family Erythrobacteraceae; genus Altererythrobacter; species uncultured Altererythrobacter sp. Next base: position 566,547 of record NZ_CAJXNK010000001.1, on the reverse strand, counting down.
TACGCTTGGTGCGGTCGTGTTGCTGGTCCTATCGTTGTTTGCGCAAGTGGACATCGGTACAGCAGAGCACATCATTGAAGTTCGCTTTCCCGAACTGGCCTGATCAATGGCCGAATTGCGTCTGTCACGCACGGTCAACACGCTAGGCCTGTTCGGTTCGCTCTATCTGCTGTTCTAAACTCTTATACCGATGGTCCATCGCAGCCGCCGCTATCCCAAATGGCCGAACGTTGCCTTTGTTACGGGGTGATGGCTAATTATAACGAGAGGTTTGCTGCACGTCCTGAGCAGCGTTTTCACTTATAACCTGACTTATGGCAGTCTTGCCGGGATTATGATTGCCTTGTTCTTTTTCTGGCTCATCGGGCTGGGAATGGTTATCGGCGCAGAGTTCAATGCTGCGCTTGTCGCGACGCCCGAAGAGGAAGAGGCGGCAGACGAAGCGCAGGAAGACTGACAGAAGGGACCAATCATGGACGGATTGATGCAGGGTAAACGCGGTCTCATCATGGGGCTTGCGAACAATAAATCGCTTGCATGGGGCATCGCCAAGAAGCTGCACGAACATGGCGCGGAACTGGCGTTCTCCTACCAAGGCGACGCGCTGAAGAAGCGCGTGGCGCCACTGGCTGATGAGCTTGGCAGCGATTTTCTGATCGATTGCGATGTGTCCGATATGGCGGCGCTGGATGCGGCGTTTGATACGCTGAAAAGCCGCTGGGATACGATCGACTTTGTCGTTCATGCCATCGGATATTCCGACAAGAACGAGCTGCGCGGGAAATATCTCGACACTTCGCTCGACAACTTCCTTTTGACCATGAATATCTCGGCCTATTCGCTGGTTGCAGTTGCCCAGCGTGCATCCGAAATGATGCCGCCGGTCGATGAAGAGGGCAATGGAGGCGGATCGATTGTAACGCTGACTTATTACGGGGCCGAAAAGGTCATGCCGCATTACAATGTGATGGGCGTCGCCAAAGCGGCGCTTGAAACAAGCGTCAAATATCTTGCCAATGATCTTGGCCCCAGAAACATTCGCGTAAATGCGATCAGCGCGGGGCCGATCAAGACTCTGGCCGCGAGCGGGATCGGTGATTTCCGCTATATACTCAAATGGAACGAACTTAATTCACCGCTCCGGCGGAATGTCACGATCGATGATGTGGGCGGCGCAGGGCTTTACTTCCTGTCTAACCTGTCCTCCGGTGTGACCGGCGAGACGCATCATGTCGATGCCGGCTACCATGTCGTCGGCATGAAGCAGGAAGATGCGCCTGATATTGCGTTAGACTAGATTTTTCTCTAGCTGAGCAGTGGAATGTTGGGCCTGATGTATTGAGTGCTCCAATCTCAGACTGTAGAAAGATACTGTAGGATTCCTGACCATGAGCAAGTGCAAAAACTTACTGCTGGGTGCCTGTTTATCCCTTACACTTGCTGCCTGCGCGAGCGGATCAGCCCTTCAGCCAGACCGCTCAATATTCAGTCTCGATAACAACTATCAGCGCCAGTTTTACGATCTGCCCATTGAAACCACATTCGAGCAAGCGGTTTCTGTCTTCAGAGACGCGGGCTATAAACTTGACGTAATTGACAGAGCAACAGGGCAAATTAGTGGTAGGCGAGGATCCAGCGGTGACAAAGGATCGACCACCGATAAAGACCTAAAATTTTATGCTTTAGTGGTGCCCAGAAGAGATGGTAGCGAGCTAGGGATTAAAATTGTTCAGGTTATTCGCAGAGGTGCTTTTGGCTCTTCAACAGCCGAACTGATCGTCAATGACAGGCAAATGTATGAATTTGCTTTTAGGCGGATCCAGAATGCGGCGGTTGCAAACGAAGCGCCAAGCCCGCAGTCCTCTATGTCTGGGGCGCAAGGCGATGAACTTCCTCCGGCAGGGCGCTATCCCGCAAATCGTTGAACGGCTGATTTAGAGGATCTCATTGAGCCAATTTTTGGCATTATAGTGTCTGTCATCTGCAAGCTGCCGAGAATTACCAGCTAAAAATTTTCATATGTGAAAGGATTGCCTCGGCTAGAATTCCAAGGTCGATCATGCACGTTATCGAGCATTTGAAGGACGGGGAGGTTACGGGGAGGGTACGGCAAGGTTACGGCAAGGGTATGCCTCACTGAGTTTAGCGCCCGCGCGTCAAATACTCTTGGCATGTCGCCCCTTCAGGAAGCCCAAAAGCTGTCATACTACGCGGCCAGGTTCAGGGCCGAGCGCGACAACGCGATACGCAGGCTGCGTCAGCGATCTCGCGCCCGTTCTGGCGCGGGCTGATGGATGCGGATGCCTGGCGCGTCGTCTGGCGTGCCGATAAACTCGATGCCCGCCAATTCAAAGTGCGTACGCAATCTTACCAGATGGCCCTTGCGCGATTTAGGTACGCCTGAAGTCGCCTCGTAACGCTTAAGGGTAGCGGATCCAATTCCCGTTGCCGCGGCAATCTCAATGAGTGTCCAACCAAGTGCGGCACGCGCTGCCTTAATTTGCTCAGAAGTGATATCCGACACTTGATTTATGATCCTTTTGGTATCATATTATCCATATGCAACTCGCAGACCGCGAAATAGATTGGCGCTCCGAATTCAAGCGCCTTGAGGGCGCCTATGCTCCTGCAACAATGCTCAGTTACCGTGCAGATGTCGAGGCTTTTGAGAATTGGTGTGTTGCGCGAGGGATCGATCGGCCCTTCCCCGCCAGCGTTGAAACCGTATGCCAGTTTCTCGAAAATGAGGGCGCATGCAAGGCCCCCTCAACTGTCCAGCGTCGCCTTTACGCCATTCGCAAGGTGCACAGGCTGTTGCGCCTGCCAGACCCGACTTATGACGAAGAGATCAATCTGACCTTCCGCCGCGTACGGCGCGCAAACGCAGTGAGGCCGCGCCAGGCCAAGGGCCTCACGCGTCCATATCTTGACCGATTTTTGGAGAGTGAGCCCAACAGCCCTTGGGGCCTGCGCAATCGCGCCATGCTATCGCTTGGCTACGAATTACTGACGCGGCGCTCGGAACTCATCGCGCTGCGCAACTCAGATATCACTCTGCGCGATGATGGCACATTGCGCGTGCTTATCCGCAGGGGCAAGGCTGACCCCTTTGGTGTCGGCCGGGTCGCGTTCACGTCAGTGCGGACGGCTGAGCTTGTCCGGCAGTGGCTTGACTACCGCGGGCAGGACATCGAGTGGCTGTTCTGCCCAATCTATCAGGGCAAGGTCATCGACCGCTGCCTCGAGACGACCACTGTGAAGCGGGTTATTAAGGAGGCAGCGCAACGCTGTGGTCTACGCGCAGACCAAGTTGCGTCCTTCAGCGGGCACTCAATGCGCGTCGGCGCTGCACAGGATTTGTTGAAGCGGGGGTTTGATACAGCGGCGATTATGCGCGCTGGCGGCTGGAAGTCTGTGAATGTGCTTGCGCGCTATCTCGAAAAGGCAGAGCAGAACGTTTGGGCGTGATGGTGCCGCTTAACGCTGCTCAAGCAATTGCTCCAGATAACGCCCGTAGGCGTTCTTGCCGAACACCCGCGCGCGCTCGGCCAATTGCTCGCTGGAAATCCAGCCCTGCGCATAGGCGATCTCATCGGGGCTGCCGGTCTGCAAGCCTTGACGCTCTTCAAGCGTACGGACGAAATTGCCGGCGTCGAGCAGGCTTGCATGCGTGCCGGTGTCAAGCCAGGCAAAACCGCGCCCCATCAGGCTGACCTGCAGGGTTCCATCCGTCAGATAGCTTTCGAGCAGCGTGGTGATCTCCAATTCGCCGCGCGGCGATGGCTTGACCTGCGCCGCGCGCTGCGGAGCCGAACCGTCAAGGAAATAGAGCCCAGTCACAGCAAAATTCGATGCTGGCTTTTCGGGCTTTTCGACGATCGAACGCACCGAACCGTCTTCGGCAAAATCGACGACACCGTAGCGTTCCGGATCGGCCACGCGATAGCCGAAAACGGTACCACCATCGTTTTGCGCCGCCGCTTCGACCAGAAGGTCGGGTAGGCCGTGGCCGAAAAACAGATTGTCGCCCAGCACCATCGCTGAAGGGGCGCCAGCCAGGAACTCCTCCGCCAACAGGTATGCTTGCGCCAGCCCATCCGGACTGGGCTGCTCGATGTAGGTAAGGCTGATGCCCCACTGGCTGCCATCACCCAACGTACGGATAAACTGCGCCTGATCCTCTGGTGTGGTGATCACTGCGATCTCGCGAATTCCCGCCAACATCAACACGCTGAGGGGATAATAAATCATCGGTTTATCATAGATCGGCAGGAGTTGCTTGGAGAGCCCGATCGTCACTGGGTAGAGACGCGTGCCAGAACCGCCGGCCAAGATGATGCCCTTGCGCTGCATTATTGCACTGTATCCTTCTGCTTTAGGTCTTGCAGGACCGCGGCCAGCCCATCCTGCCAATTTGGCCTTTTAATCCCAAACACGGCCTCGGTTGCGCTGCAATCGAGCCGCGAATTAGCCGGACGCCGTGCTGGCGTTGGATAATCCGATGTGCCGATGTCTTGCACTTCGCATGCCAGCCCCGCCTGCACAAAGATCGCGCGCGCGAAATCGGCCCACGATGTATCGGGTGCTCCGGCGAAATGATAAGTTCCGCGCTTGGCTGGATCATCGGCGAGTTGCTCCGCGATTGACAGACAGGCCCGCGTGATCGCTGCAGCCGGGGTTGGGCCGCCGATCTGGTCTGCCACAACGCGCAACTGATCGCGCTCTGGCCCAAGGCGCAGCATAGTCTTCACGAAATTCTGTCCATGGGCCGAGAACACCCATGACGTGCGCAGGATGGCATAGCACCCGCCTGCCTCTACCACACCCCGCTCGCCCACTAGCTTGCTGCGGCCATAAGAAGAGATAGGCGCAACTGGACTGTCAGGGCGCCATGGCGCGTCCCCGCTGCCGTCCAAGACGTAGTCGGTCGAGAGATGGACGAAGGGAATATCGCGCGCAGCGCAGGCTCTCGCCATTTCAGCAGGCGCCGCGCCATTGACGCGCGCCGCCAGTTCTTCTTCCTCTTCGGCGCGATCAACCGCCGTGTAAGCGGCGGCATTGATAACGGCTGTGGGCGCATAATCCTCGATTGCTGCGGTGCAAGCTCCTGGCACAGCAAGATCGGCCTCATCGCGGCCCAATGCGATCAAGGGCGCCATTGCCGGCGCAAGCACCTGCAATTCCTGCGCCACCTGCCCCGTTTTCCCGAAGACCAGAATTGTCACGCGTTGCTTACCGTCCTGTACCGAGCCGCTGGCCGACGCCCTGTCGGCTCAACAGTGGACGCCACCAATCCTCATTGTCGAGATACCATCGCACTGTCCGCTCCAGCCCCTCTTCGACCGTAACAGAGGGGCGCCATCCGAGCTCCTCGCGGATCCGGCTGGGATCGATAGCATAGCGCGCATCATGGCCGGGCCGATCGGCGACGAAGGTGATGAGCTCGCTATAGGATGATCCGTCACCGCGCGGCCGCAGCCGATCAAGGATGCCGCAGATCGTCTCCACCAACTGCAGGTTACTGCGCTCGTTTTCGCCGCCGATATTGTAAGTGCGCCCAACCTCGCCGCGCTCGATCACCAGCAGCAACGCTTCGGCATGATCCTCGACATAGAGCCAATCGCGCACATTTGAGCCATCTCCATAGATCGGCAGCGGCTTTCCGTGCAGCGCGTTGAGCGTGACCACAGGGATAAGCTTTTCCGGGAAGTGGTAGGGGCCGTAGTTGTTCGAGCAATTGGTGACCAGCACTGGTAGACCGTAGGTTTCGGCCCAGGCCCGAACGAGATGGTCAGAACTGGCCTTTGATGCAGAATAGGGGCTGCGCGGATCATAAGGTGTGTCTTCAGTGAATTGCACCTCCGGATCAGGCGGCAGCGATCCGTAGACTTCGTCTGTGCTGATATGGTGAAAACGGAAGCCGTCAGGCTTTCCGCCCTCAGCCCAATATTTACGCGCGGCCTCCAGCATGTTGAACGTGCCCAGAATATTGGTTTCCATAAAGGTGCCCGGGCCGTCGATCGAACGGTCAACATGGCTTTCCGCGGCAAGGTGCATCACCATATCCGGTTGGTGCTTGCCAAATATGCGGTCGATCTCGGGACGGTTGCGAATATCAGCGTGTTCAAATGCATAAGTCGGATTATCCGCAACCGCGGCGAGGTTTTCAAGGCAGGCGGCATAGGTCAGCGCATCGAGGTTGATCACGCTATGGCCACGCGAAATCGCGAGGCGGATTACCGCAGAACCGATAAAGCCGGCGCCGCCGGTCACGAGAATTTTCATGAAGGTCTCTCGTAGGTAAAAGGTGAGACCCAGTCAGCGAAAAGCGGAGCGCTCATATCCTTGTCGGACAGGATCGGTGAACCGCTGAGGCCCCAGTCAACACCAAGACTGTCCCAGCGGACCGAGCCATCGCATTCAGCATCGTAGAAATTGGTAACCTTGTATTGGACCTCGCTTTCAGGCGCCAACGTCAAGAATCCGTGAAGGAACCCCTTAGGCACCAACAATTGCCTGCCATTCTGTGCCGTTAGCTCCTCCGCAAGCCATTCACCATAAGTTGGCGAGCCTTTGCGCGCGTCGAACACGACATCAAGGATCGCGCCTTTAGTGCAGCGAATCAGCTTATCCTGAGCTCGCGGCGGCGCCTGATAGTGCATCCCGCGCACCGTGCCGGCGTAGACTGAGGCTGAGTGGTTGTCTTGTACGAATTCGAGGTCAATCCCAGCAGCCTGAAAGAGCGCGGCATTCCAGGTTTCAGAGAACCAACCACGTGGGTCTCCAAAACGTTGCGGTGTGATGACCAGAACATCGGGAATGGCCGTGGGAGCAATGTCCATGCAGTCAGCCCTCCAGCAACGCGAAATAGGCTTTGCCAATAACGTCCCAAGTGTAGCGACGCTGCGCGATCTCAACCATCTCACGAGCACCGCTTGCAGAGCTCTCGAGTGCAAGCAAGCTGACTAAAGTGCGCAGTTCGTCCGCGGTTTTAAAATATAGCGCCTTATTTTCAGTCGTATGACGGTTGAAGCTACAGTCGTAAGCGGCAATCGGGATTCCAAAATGCATCATCTCGACCAGCGCCGGGTTGGTCCCCCCCGCTGAATGACCATGGAGGTAAAGCTGAGCTCTGTCGCGAACGGCGCGCAGACCCCGCGGATCATAAATCGGGCCGTGGATGGTAATGGTCGGGTGGTTGGCATATTTCGCCTTAAGAGACTGGCCATATGCGCTCTTGTCCCAATTGCCAATGAAGACAAGCGGCATACTAATTCTATCAAAGGCTTCTAGGATCATACCTATATTGTTCTCCGGCTCAATGCGACATAACCCAAGTGCATAGCCCTCTGGCAGATGTGCCGCTGCTTCGGGATCCGGCACCGCCTCGATTGCATGATCACCTCCGTATGGGATGACCTTGGCGTCACAGCCGAAACTTTCGCTGAGGTAATCGGCGATGGCTCGATTGTCAGCGATTACCACGTGTGAGAACTTTACTGCGAACCATTCGGCAATGCGGAGATAAAGTTTGGCTAGGAAAGACCATTTCTGTCTTTTCCACTCTACGCCATCTAAGTTAACGATAATTTGAGTCTTGCAAAATAATCTAACGAGCGGAAGGACCGGAGCTCCGGAAACCCCCAGAATTAGCAATCGTCTATGCTGGCACATAATGGCATCGACAATGCTCAAGGTGTCGTAAATAATAGATGCTAGACCGTTAGCATGAAAATTGATGTATTTTAACCTTACTCCTTTGTAACACTTACGCTTAACGTGATAAGCTTTGGAGGAGCAATAGACAGTTATTGGCAAACCCTCGGCAGTTTTTGATTGGACCAAATTTTCTACAAGAGTTTCAAATCCACCGTATCTCGCTGGGATTCCAACAGAGCCAATTATTGCAATTTTTGACATAATTCGCCTATCTATGACCGCGGTGTAAGAACTTAGACCTGCTGAAGAGGGTCCAAGTTGCGTTAACTATTAATAACGCCAAGACAACAGGGCCAAGGGTGAAGATCATCGATAAGAAAAACCCAGAAATAGTACATTTTGCCAAAATGAAGCTCACTAGAAAAGCCCATGCCCGACCGTCTACTTTCGTGATCTCTGGAAGGTAAGAGAGAGCCGCCGCAACAATAATGAGACAAATAGGATAGATGATGAAGCCCGGCGCACGAAAGTTAGCAAATCCTTCTGCTGCAATCGGGACGCTAATGCTCTCTACAGCCCCCAAGCCAGGCATTTGACTGTGGATCCAAGCCCCGGAAAAAGGGCCGTCGCCAACGAAGGCTGATACATCGCGAGCAATTAAGCTGCCTATGCCGCTTTGATATGCTGCGACAAATTCCAAAACATAAGACGAATTATATAGCGGTATCGCGAGCTTCCACATCCAAGTATCGATTAAATTGAGAGTAGTAGAATCCAGCCGCCAAGAATCGTAAAACGCCACTAAAACGAATATCCCGGATGTCAGAAATAAGTATCGCCAAGCAAAAATATTGCGCATTTCGCGAGGGGCAAACAAAATGATTAATCCAATAAGAAAGGGTGTCTTGAAACCAGAGAAGGCCAACAAGGTTAAAAGGGTGAGGGAAACCGCCTTTTTAATGATAGTATAGCTTTCTTCAACGTACCCAATGGTGACATATGCAAACGCTGTGCCCAATATAAGATATTCACCATTACCTGCCTTTAGCGCCACCCTTTCAAACTCGGCCCCCGCATTAAGCATCGCAACGCCAGAAATAGCATAAAACAAGAACAGTGAAGTTAAAGACAAAAATGCAGATATAGCGAATTTTGCATTTATTTCGTAAGCATTGATTGTGGAATTTGTTTGGATGACCGTAGCCCTTACGCGCTGCTGGCTTTTGTTTAACGCAGAAAGCACGTAAGCAGACCAGAGAACTGCCAACAGCACCGAGTTTCCCACTAAAATAGTCGTAAAATCGAAACGATAATTTATGCCATGTAAATCAAAAGTAGCGGGTAAAAAAATAAATACGACTGCGAACGCAGACACGAACAAAGCCAAATACTTAAGGCATTGATGAAAATGGTCTCTGGTGAGCATCGACTTAATATATAACCTGTACAGTATGATTAAACATGAACTCGAATATCAACGCTGCAATAAACAATCTTTAACCAAATCCACGAACTTATCGGCTCTAAAAGTTTCTACAGTTGTCAGCTCGCTTATTTCAAAAGCCTGATCTTTCATAAGAAGTTGGTTTATTAAGCCTGCAGCCTCTCTGCAAGCGGTGGTCTCTTTTACGTTTGGATTATATGGCAAATCATAAAGTTCACCGTAGGTTTCAAGGTACTCTCGGGCATCGGGCCGATACAATATCACGGGAATTTTAAGCGCTATCGCTTCGAAGATTACGCTCGAATAATCAGTTACTAAAATACTTGCCTTATTCAGGAGGCTACTAACTGTTTCGTTTGAAATTATTTTTGATAAGCCGCTTGGCAGGCCTTCTGAAGGGCTCGAGGGGTGTTTCTTAAGAATTTGAGTACAATCCGCCGCCTTCCCCGATGTGATTTCGAGTGATAGTTCGGCATAATTTTTTAGAAGAAGAAAATCGTTGACGGGTTTATTCCGAAACGTCGGCAAGTATACGACATACTTTTTTTTGTTGGCTTTTACCCGCGGCGCAGCGACCATAGGATTACCTAGAATAGAGTAATTTTTACACATGCCCCTCGTGGCCGACACCATCAAAGCTTTGTGGTGCTCAGAATAACAGATCAAATGATCCCATTGTTCATAAGGATAATAACCAGTCCTACGCTTAACCCTGGCAAGCATAGCCCTCTCGATTTGGGAGTCGAAACCTATCGGTTTAATGGGGATGCCATGCCAAAGGTTTATCAAAGTAGTGTGCGGGGGCTTCATAACGAAAATATCGCGAATATTGTGCGTAACCACATAAACTGATGCTTCTAAACGCATTCTCAACGAAGCAAAACGCCCGTAAATCTGCTCTTGAGCTCCTAAGCGCCGGAGCCTCCTCAGCTTCTTGTCGTAAAAAAAGACATCGGCATCACAGCTCTCAATAAATTTGGGAAGCACGCCTTTAATGTGGCTACTTTCTTCTCCGAATTCTGATCCAAATATAACCCATGGTTTTTTTCTGGATACATTTTTGAGGAGAATAGATAAGATTAAGTGCAGTGTGGTGTAGGCTAGGCGAAACCCATATTCCAAAATGGGAGCAAAGAGACGGGAATTTTGAATCATTTTGTTTTCACGCAAGCCTTAGAGTGCTCTATATCCTGCGGTATAAGCTAGATTTTCATCAATGTGTCGCGCATCACTTATTCAGTCCGCCATCGAGTTCAAAGATAAGTTTTTGTAGCCTTACTGCACTCCTACTCCAATCATAACGCTCGAGAAGTTTTTGTTTGGCATTTTCTAAACTGCGACTAAAATATTTAGGTTCGCGCAAAAATTGTTCAATTTTTCGGTTCAAATCATCCGGGTTGTCAAAAGCAAATTCGGGGGCGATATCACGAAAATCAGTCATGGCAGTATTATTTGCAAAGAAACAGGGTGTTCCATTTGCAAACGACTCAATGACGGGCAGGCCAAACCCCTCGGCTAAACTGGGGTAAATTGTCAAAACTGCGTCTTCGTATAGGCTGGTTAATTCAGCAGTAGACACGTGCTCAAACCGAAAAATAGCTTTCCTATCCCTAGAAGGCATAGCAGGCAGTCGAGTATCAAACTCTGTGCGCTCGTGTGTGGCGGCGCCGACAAAGATCATGTCAAATTTAGAAGTATCGATAATGCCCTGTGCTATTAGCTCTAACAGTAAATGTTGTCGCTTTCTATTCTCGAAACGGCTTACGCATAATATATAGGGCTTTTTAGACCCGCCGGATAGCCTACCTAATCTGTCAGATCCAAGCGCGTTTTGATCAATGCCATTTTCTATGATCTCCAGATGTTTCACCGCTCCGAAACGGGCCCGAATTCTTTCAGCTGTATAGTTGGAAACTGTCAAACAAATATCTGACCGTTTCGCTGCCACCCAGTAGAAAAAAGTGCGCGTGACTTGAAAGGATAACGGAAATTGATTCCTAAAATCTAATGGAAGAATATCATGAATCGTAGTAATCCAACTGCAATTCTTCCATAAAGGGGTAATGTATTGGAAATGAGCAACGGAAATACTGTGCCGTTTGATCAGTAAGGGTATCTCATAGGTGTAGCGCCAAAATTTATTTTGGGTAGAGTAGTAAATTGGATGAATGTTATCGCCGTTCAATTCATACTCGGATAAATCACTTCCCGGTTCCAATCCTACGAAGATATTAAATTGCCGTGCCTCAAAATTCTTGTACAGATTAGCAATATATGTGGTGACGCCTTGACTGCTCCCATCTAAGGCGTGCCCTTCGACAAAAATGTGTACCGTATTATCACTCATCGATCTTTTGTTTTTCTTCTGCCGATCTAGAAGCGGTCCTACTACCGAAGAACCTGCGCTTTAGGCTAATGGCCATTGGTAAAAATTGCGCTATCAATCTTCTTATGGAAGATTTTTCGGGGTACCAGGTCGTAAACGACCTTCCTCCGGACGAAAGCTCGGATGAATACGCATAAGCAGCCACAGATGTCCGGAATCGCCCCTCAGGGATGTTTATTTTAGTGTATCCATGCAGTGTTACCTCAGATGATTCCATGATGACCAAGCGATTAAATATCGGTGGAATAGAAAAAGTTTCCCCTTCCTCAATGTGGCGTAAGCGGAGGTCGCCACCCCATCCCTTTTCCCAGTTCTTATTCAGGTAAAGCAAAATATTGAGCCTTCTATGGAGATTAGGCTTATTTGGGTGCTCCAAGAAGTCTGTGTGCATATCGAGATAGGAGCCCCGCCCGCCCCTATGAACACCGCCCCCTAAAAAGGTAGGGTCGATAATAAGATCCTGTCCAGTAATTTTTGACAGCGCATCGGAAAATGCAGTTCCTATTAAGAGAGAGTGTAAAGCTGAGCAACCCGGCCCAAAAAGAGCAAAATCGGGATTCTCAAACTTTGCCTTAGCGAAAACAAAATCGTTAGATTGAAGGTTGGTCGGGGCCTGAAGAATCTCATTATGGACCTCATCCGCCCAATTTGAGTCCAACCAATCATCCACAATTATGAATGGATATGGCTCCGCATTCGCCCAAAGACTTTGCGCTCCTACTTGTAGTAATTTCGAAACCGCTCTCGAAGCCTGGTAATCATCGGTCATTGTCATCTCCATCCCCTAAGTAGTCAATCAGCACGACATTTGGAGTTTCAAAAATTTGCGCACCACTTTGCAGCACAGCGCTGGGTGCATTTTTCGTTCAATAATTTACAAGAAGGGTTAGTGCGCCAATCCGAAGCCCAAGTTCTATGTAGGTGTATTGTCGATCTCCAGCGAAGAGAACCTCTTCTCCTTCACAAATCAGACTCTTCAGGTAGTTTGGGTTTACCAAAAGACAAATACGATCCAGCGCCTACGTGGGAGGCGCAGCGCTAGATCAGTCAGTGCCGGATGTTGAACAAACGTTATTGGGCTACACTGCATCAAAATATTCCAGGCCAAAAGCCAAGCCTTACTCTCACGGCTATGAAATCAACTCCTCGATTTACGATGATCCCAGATGCAGCACCCGTTGCGGCACCAACTGCTCCAAAACGACTGATTAGCATGAGCGTCACAATGAAGATTATGAGCAAGCCGGCCGCTTGGCTGAGAAGCGCCAAATTCTCGTTTTCACTCATGGTGAGGAGAAGATTGGATGCACCCAACGCAGCTGCCACTGTCTGAGCAGCAACAAGGATCAACATGGGTGCCAGAGCGGCGTCGGAATAGGTGGCACCAAAAGTTAAGGCAATGATCTCAGTGCCAAACCCGGCAAGCAATACAGTGATAGAGAGCGAAAGGGAGAACGCGAGTCTTGATGAAAACCGGTTGATTCTCTGTAGTTCTGCACGGTCTTCCGCTTTTATTGCTGCAACCAAATAGGGGGCAAGTACAGCACCAGCGAAATAGAGCGGAAATACTACAAGATGGGCGCCCCTTTCTGCAACCCTCATGAAGGCAACCTGTTCGTTCAAGCCGGCGGAACCCAGCAATAATATGGCGATCTGCGCATTAAGAGCAACAACAGCACCGATCATGGCAAAGGCCGGTAGCGACCGGAACCATCGTGGCATTTCTGTGTACGATACAGATGCTGTCGCCACGGCAGCGGGCCGAGCGCGCAGCAGCAGCGTTAATGCAATCAAAAAGACGATGACGGCTGTTGAAACATACCAAACAAGCACACTCTCAACTGAGGACAGGCCGAAATATGCCAGCGCTAGGTAACCAGCTATGAGCAAAACTGGCTGGATGATTTGAGAAGGTGCCTCAGCGAGAATGGGGCGCTGTAAGCCTTTGAGGATCCCTGTCCGAACCGCGGTGAAACCAAGAAATGGCATGATAGCAGCACACGCCATGAGCGCGAGCTTGTTGGGCTCGCGCGCCAGCAGAAGCCATACCAAAATTCCCAAAGCAACAACGGCTGAAAATGTCACAACCCAAACGTGGGCCCACACAAATAACCCGCGATATGATCCCCAATTTTTACGCAAAGAGTAGCCCGCAACCTCGCGTGTCAACAAAGTTGGAAGTCCTGCAGTAACTGGGATGGCTAAAACTGTGGCAAGCGAAATGATGAAGCCAAACATACCGAATTCTTCCACACTCAATGTGCGGGCTAGAACAATCGAGACCATAATGGTCAACGGAATTCCGACAAAATAGAGAGCAGAAACGCCCGCGAATAGTCGTGTGAATGCGCGCTGTTCTAGTTTTGGTTTATTCACTGTAGGACGCAAAAATCCCGACCAATAAGGAGGTCGGACCCGCTCTATCTATCAAGCAGGATGTTTTCAAAGGAATCACTTACGAAGTTGTTCCAAAGTCTGATTTATTAAACTTGATGAGGTTGTTACCGTATAGGGAAAATACTGAATTTTGACACCTCGAGCGGAGAAATCGCGGTCGAGATCTTCCCACCGGTCGCTCTTGTACCAGTCATCTCCGACGAACATGATGTCGAACTTGTAACGCCTAAGCGCGTCCAGCTTGTCCATCGATTCCTGTGGCACAGCTAGATCTACATATCTGCAGGCCCGGACGATCTCAATGCGTTCCTCGAAGGGGATGACAGCTTTTTTATTCTTATAGGAGACTAGCTCATCAACCGTAACGCCCACAATGAGCCTGTCGCACATGCCCTTCGCATTGCGGATCATGTTTACATGGCCGATATGAAATAGGTCGAAAACGCCAGTAGTGTAACCAATCATCATAATATCTCTAGGTTTTTTTCGAACCACAAATCGTAACTACTTAGGTTCTTAGGGTTTCGGAATATCTGTGTCAGGTCAACAGGAAAACCAACCTTCTTGGCGAAAGCGAACTCTTTACCCATTGCCTGTTCAGCCAAAAGGCGAAGCGGCAATTTACCTAGCGAATCCCTCATCAGATCGGCTGCAGTAAGCTTTATCGCTACGTCGAACAGATGGCTGTTTGCGATAGGTTCACGCCCCTCAATTCCAGCGGCCATGAGTGAGAAGTCGAGCCTGCGAAAAAGAACAGGCAGGTGGTATTTTATAAAGAACCATCGGACTTTCTGGAAAACATTGTCGCTTTCAAATTCATTAAATGCATTTTCGAGGCGGGAGTAAAGGGCCGAGGTGCGATCGACCGCAGAATAACAATAGAGTGACGTGAATGTGTCAATATCGAATTTCGAAGCCTGTGCTGCCCAGCTGAAAATTCTATCATACCCTGCGAAAAATTCGTCGGCCCCCTCGCCCGAAAGCAGCACTTTAACACCATCTGCAGCGGCCTCCCTTCCAACGAGGTAGAGAAGCACCTCGTTTGGAACTGACATCGGCTCATTCTTCAGTTTGAGCAAATGATAGAATGCCTCTCTAAATTCGTCCGGACATGTGATCTTAGTCGTAAGGTTCTTAATGCCGCACCCTTGGAGGAACTGTAGGTCCTCGTCTCCCGGGAACCCAACGGTATAGAATCGATCAAACTTATGTTGATGTTTGATTAGGTTGCTATCGATTCCTTTACTCAGAAGAAGGCCAACAGGAGCATCTGACACACAACGGCTTGCCACTCCCCTCTGTAAGGCAAGGGCTAATTCCGATTGGTCGACAGACTGTGATGAATTAGCTAGGGAGGTTTCTAAATCGAAATAGCGGCCAGCCACCAGGCAAGTACCTGGCTTTACCTCTAATATACCACTGTAGAATGATTTAGAGAACAAAGGATATCGAAAGGCGCGATACTCTGAAATCGCATCTTGGTTGACGCTGAGATCGTACAATTCAATAAGAGCGCTAGGCTCTGAGCTGAAAGAATAGTGTCCTCTCGGTGTTTCATAGTAAAATAAAGGCTTTACTCCGAACCTGTCCCGGCACGCATGGCGTAAAATTCCATTTCCATCTATAAATATAAAAGCGAAGAAGCCATCAAGTTCAGATATTTTTAGCTTATCTCCGACGATTAAGTCATTAAGGAGCGCAACGTCACTTGTGTATTTTTTTCCAAAATAACGAAATCCTAAATGCTCAAAATTTACTATTTCTCCATTATAAATAAGTTGGCTTCCATCGTCATTTACGAAGGGCTGATTTGCGCCTGAGTGTAATTCAATGATGGCTAACCGAGAATGGTAGGTTGACCATTCACTTCTTACGACAAGACCGCTGGTGCCGTCGGGCCCGCGAAACCTAAGCCGATTCTCAAGGATGGACTTAGCGTTTTTCGGCAAAAATGGATCGTTACTGACAAATATTCCACACATATGGATTGGACTCAATTATGTTAATGTTCTTATCTCTAATGAAAATGCCTAAAATAAAGCTTTCTGAAAAACCTCTGATTGCACGCGCCTGCTCAAACTGCCTTTAACACAAGAACTCAGCGGCACCCCTCTTTTAGATACCAAAACCCCGATAACTTAAACTCTGGGGACTTTGACGCGCGCCATCATTTGCGCGCCTGCGCAAAAAGCAAACGAGCGCCGGGCGCAACTTCCAAAGGTACGCGCGGCGCACAGACCAGGCATTCGCCAGCCTTAGCGCTCACGCCCTCGGCACTAACGCTGCCCACCAGAGGAATAATATGTGCAAGCTCGCTTGATAGACCCTCAGCAGGCCAAGAGGAGCCCAGCCACAGGTCAAACTTTGGCCCCGCCACAAGCTGCTGGTCGACTGCGAAATTTACCTTGCCTCCAAGATCATCTGGATATGGCCCGGCCGCCGCCGCCTCAAGCCCTTCGTCAAGGTGCAGTTCGCGAGGACGGCCATAATCAAACAGGCGGTAGGTAATATCAGCGTTCTGCTGGATCTCCACCAGTGTCACGCCTGCGCCGATCGCGTGCACCGTGCCGGCCGGAATGTAATAGAAATCGCCGCGAGATACGGGCTTCCAGTCCATCAGCTGCTCAAGCGAGCCATCGAGGGCGGCGGCGCGCAATTGGTCAGAGGTTAATGGCTCGCGTGTGCCAATCCCAAGGGCGGCGCCGGGCTCTGCATGGAGCACCAGCCAGCACTCCTCCTTGCCCGAAGGCAGCCCCTTTTCTGCGCCGAGCTCATCGCTGGGGTGCACCTGGATCGAGAGCTTTTCGCTAGTAAAAAGATATTTGACGAGCAAGTCCAATGGCGCGCGCTCGTGCTCAAACCAAATCTCGCCAATGCTTGACCCGCCGCTCAATTCAAAAGGCGCAGGCAGGTCGCGGCGCCCCCACGGCTTAATAACCTGCTTGGCGCTTAAAAGCTGCGCGGATTGTCTCACCAAAGCGCCCTCGCCAATAGCGCCAGAAACACGAGACTGATCATGACCAAATGCCAACTGCTCTCAGTTATCTGAGCCGGGATGAAGGCGCGCATCACGAGGCAAAATCCTTCACGCGCTGCGAGGAGCCGCGAGGCATAATCAAAACTTCCGCATCTGATACAACTACAATCGTATCGCGCATGCCAATGGTGCTCACGCGCGGACCGGTTGTCTTAATGAGATTGCCAAAGCCATCCTTCACGCGCACTTCGCCAATAATAACATTGCCGGCCTCGTCCTTCTCGCCAATCTCAGCCAAGGCATCCCAGCTGCCAAGATCAGACCAACCGCAAGACATCGGCACGACAGCAACCTGTTCTGATAATTCCATGACGGCGTAGTCGACGGAGATGGAGGGTGAGGTTTCGAATTTTTCAGCCTGAGGCGAGGTAATGTTGCGCCAAGACGAGGCGCGCTCAATGGCGGCCTTTGCGGCGGCAAAAACTTGCGGCTGATGCCGCTCAAGCTCCTCCAAAAAGACGCCAGACTTAAAAAGGAAGATGCCGGCATTCCAGCAATGCCCGCCCTCGTTAAGCATAGCGCGGGCGCGCGCCTCGTCGGGCTTTTCAATAAAGGCCTCTACATCAAATGCGCCAGGTGCGCTGCCTAATGCTTCGCCTGCGCGAATGTAGCCAAAGCCTGTGTCAGGGCCTGTTGGCTCAATGCCGAAGGTGACCAAGTGCCCGCTCATCGCCGCTGGCAGCGCGCGCTTTAAGGCTGCAAGAAAGGCGTCATTGTCTCGGATGACATGGTCGCTTGGCATTACGAGAAGAAGCGCATCTTCTCCTGCATAAAAAGCGCCTAAGGCAATGGCAGGCGCGGTATTGCGCGCGCAGGGCTCTAAAATAATCGAGGCAGTTTTTTCGCCAGCCTTAGAGAAGGCTGTCCTCAAGTGGCCCTCGTGCGAGGCAGAGCCAAGCACAATCGGCGAAGTGAACATGTTCTCATCGTTAACGCGCTGGATCGTCTGAGCGATCATTGTGCCTTCGCCGTAAAGATTGAGGAATTGCTTGGGTCGCTCTGGCGTTGAGAGGGGCCACAGGCGCGTGCCCGAACCGCCAGAGAGTATGAGAGGCGTTATAAGTTCAGTCACTTGGATAGGCCCTTAGCCTTGCGCCCTGCACTGCTATCCGCGAGCTCGTCTTCGAGGGCTGCTATTTCTTGGGACAAGACTTCGTATTCTTCAAGTTTGCGCGCTAAGAAGCGGCGCGTAAGCTCGGCCTTTTGAGCCATGCCTTGAGGCGTTAAAATATAGGCGTAGCGCCGCTTGTCTTTGCTGGCGCTAAAATTACCGAATTTTATGAGACCCATCTCCAATAGGGCATTAAGGAGGTAGTGCACACTGCCTGTACTAATCCCCACAGCTTGCGACAGCTCGCGCTGCGTGACCTCAGGATTTTCTGCAAGCAAGCGCAGGACACGCGTTTTGGCGTCCTCGTGCATCAGTTGCCGCGAGTTTGTCACGGCATCATACCCTTCAATTTATCGGTTTGGCGCGCAATTAAGGCAGGCTGCCGCACGGCATAAGAAGCGCATTGCCCCTGACGCAGGTTTTGGTAGGACTTTTGCAATCGCATTTGCATTGCTCAATTTTGAGCAATAAGCTCGGCCTGAGCAATTGCAACAATTTTTTCAAAAATGAAATGATAGTGCTTGCAGGCGAGAGTTCTTTGAGGTTTAGGCCGGCTCTTAATGGCGAGAAATTAAAGGACACGGTTAGGCAATGGAAGGCCCAAGGCACCCAAATTGGTTTGCTGCAAAGGCAAAGCCCAATGCGGCGCGCATTGCGGCGCGCAATCTTCAGGCGCAGGGCTTTCATATCTTCATGCCGATGGAGCGATATACGCAGAGAAGAGGCGGGCGCTTCGTCGAGGCACTCAGACCCTATTTTGCGGGATACTTCTTTGTTGGCGCAGATGCATCCTCAAGCCCTTGGCGCGCGATTAGGTCGACGCATGGCGTGGCGCAGTTGGTGAGCTTTGGGGGTACGCCTCAGCAGGTCGATGCGCGTTTAATTCAAGAGATACAGTCAAGTTGTGTGGAGGGCGTCGTCACATCGCCGAGCGTCTCATATAAGGTAGGCGAGGCTGTAAGAGTAGCACAAGGCGCCTTTGCGGGCTTTATCGGAAGATTTGAGGGACTGGCCCCCAATGAAAGGGCATGGCTTCTGCTTGACATCATGGGGCAAGCAACGCGCGTCAAAATGCCGCTTGATGGCGTGAGGCGGGCGAGCAGCCTATGAGCAGACTTGCTCCACTGCGCCCAGGGGCATTGCTGTGGCGCCTTGCCCTTGTTGGCGCGGTAAGCGTCTGCGTGACGCTGGCGCTTATGCCCAAGCCCCCTCTCCTGCCGGGAAATCCAAGTGACGTCTTACTCCATGCTGCGGCGTTTATTAGTCTTGCCTTAGCCTCGCGCCTGGCATTTCCCTACGCGCGCGCCGCAACAATTATCCTCGCCCTCGTAGCACTTGGCGCAGGCATCGAGTGCGCGCAGGCCTGGCCCTTGCTTGGGCGCGATGCGAGCCTACAGGACTTGGCTGTCGATGTTATTGCGGCCACGATAGGCGTCATTTTAATTGACGCGATATTGTCGCTCAAGTCTGGAAGGGCCAAGGGCTCATGAGGAGAACCCCGCTCAATTTAGCAACAGCCCAAACTGGGCCTGCCTTATCCAATATAGAACAGGTGGCATTTTACGTCTCTGCAGGAGTTGCGATACCTGCAGTGTCGTGGTCTGCTACTCGCGGCATACCACTTGATACTTCGGCAAACCTGCTGTGGCTTTCCCAGATCCTACTTGCCAATCTGGCGGCCTGGTTCGTGATCGCAAAATTGCGCAGCTATTCTCGCGCACGAGTTCTATCCTATGTCTTGCCCGTCAACTCAATCGCCTTTGGCGCAGTGATAAGCGCGAATGCCTTCTTGAGGACAAGTATTCCTTGGAGCCTGCTCCTTATTTGCGCGGCAAGCTCACTGGCCATCAGCTATCTCGTGACAGCAAGAATACGCCACGCCAATCCAAAAATGAGGCACTTTGTCGTGCCAGGAGGCAATGTTGGCCGCCTCCTAAAGCAAGCCGGCTTTTTGAGTTTGGGGTCGCCCAGGGAACTCGACGATCTGATCGAGCGCAAACTCATCAGCGGGTCCATCGTCGCAGACCTGCACCACGAGCAAGGCGATGAGTGGGCGCGCCTCCTCGCCAAGGCAGCCCTTAGAGGCGTCCCCGTCTACCACTACCGCCTGATTGAAGAGGCAATTACAGGAGAGGTGCGGATCAGTCATTTGCGTGAAAATGAATTAGGCTCGCTCATACCCAACATACCCTACCGGATGGCAAAGAGGGTCATCGATGTCGCGTCTGTGATTGCGCTCGCGCCATTCTTATTGCCAGCCCTTAGCCTGATCGCCTTGCTGGTTAAATTGGACGGGCGGGGGCCAATTTTATTTTATCAGAAGCGGCTTGGTCATCGCGGCGAATATTTTAAGATGGTTAAGTTCAGAACCATGCACGAGAGGTCTGTAGAAGACAGTGATGACGCTCGCCGATTAGATGCAGTGACGCGCGATGGTGATGACAGGATCACGCGCGTGGGGCGTTTTTTAAGAAAGACCCGCCTCGATGAATTGCCGCAGGCGTGGAATATCCTCAAGGGCGAGATGAGCTGGATTGGCCCGCGCCCTGAGGCCTCTGAGCTTGCGAATTGGTACGAAGATCAAATACCCTTTTATGCCTATCGGCATATCGTGCGCCCAGGAATTACGGGCTGGGCACAGGTCAATCAGGGGCATGTAGCTGATGTCGATGAAGTGCGCGCCAAGCTCCGGTTTGACTTCTATTATATCAAAAACCTGTCCCTTTGGCTGGACCTGCTCATCGCGCTTAAGACAATCAGAGTGGTTTTAGGCGGGATCGGGGCGAAGTGAGGCGCCATTAAATCTGGCCCTGCGCAGCCTTTAATTTTACGAAAGCCAAATTTTTGCCAAGGCGCAGTCACTGCAATCGCCTGGCTCTCAAGGCGCTCGCGACTTAGGCCTCGTCGATCAGTTTCCAGCGGCGTTTAGCGACACGGATCATGGGCCTGCCGCAGGAGCGGCAAGCAGACGTGTAGGTGTCTTTATGCTTCCTAATTTTTGAGCCGCTGCGCTTGTGTATACCCCTCGGGCAGAGCGCTATCAGGCCCCAAATTTTGACAAGAAAGTTTATCATCGCGTCAGTTAGCTATGTCTTCAAATAGGGCGTTGGTGATCATTTTTGCTTGGCTGCAGTTAGAAGTGGAAGAGGCACAGGTCCAGACCCCATGCGCACATTTTTTGCACGAGTGCCTGCTAGCGGCTCGCGCAAAAACAACCTCGCCCTCAAGCCGCAGCTAATATGAGGGGGAGCTTGGGTGGTCCTTGACTGATTGCGCTTACGCACTTAGCTAGCGCATTCTTTTTTCGAGATTTTTGGAGTTTACCTAATGATATCACGCCTTTTTGCGACAGCGGCAGTCCTCTCTTTAGCGGTGGGCCCGGTTCTAGCGCAGGTGGCTAATGAGCCAGCTGCACCCGAGGCAGCTGTGCAAGAGGAGGGCGAAAGCGGATTTCGTGACCTGCTGCTTCCCATTGCAGGCGCTGTGGGTCTAGCAGCCACCATCTTTATCGCCCTTGATGGCGACGATGACGATGATGACGACGATTATGATGACGATGACGACCCCGTAAGCTCTTAAGGCTCTTGGTCTTGATCGCAAAACAAGGGGGCTGGCCGGCTTAAAGGCTGCCCCCCTTTTTTAGCCTGCCCCCTTTTTAGCCTGATTGAGCGGTTTATTAATTAAATCGTCATAACCTAAGTCTATGACAACTGACGATGTAAAACTTTTTGCGGCCAGCAAGCCATTAACGGGGGTGCCGCCCCCGAATGTGCTTGCATTGCAGCAAAAGGGCTGTACTGTTTCATTTGTGAAACGAGTCGCTTTTTGAGGGATTTGAAAATGGTAAAGAAATTTTTTGCAGCAGCGGCGGTTCTTTCGCTCGCTATTACGCCAGCGATGGCAGAAATCTCTACTGCTCGGACGATAGCACCTGCAGAAGATGAAAACGAACTGGCTGGCATCTCCACGGTCCTTATTCTCGTGGGAGCAGCCGCTGTTGCAGGCATCATCATTGCCGTAACAGATGATGATGAGCCAGTAAGTCCGTAAGCCTTACAGACTTTGCAGAAAGAGGGGCGGGCCTTGCGAGGCGTCGCCCCTTTTCTTTGAACCCGCGCCTCGAAGCCAGTCTTCGAACCGACGCCTTAAAGGTGAGGAGCTCTGATAGAAATTCGCGTCAGAGCAGGTTGACCTTCGCCGGCGCGGCTGCCAAAAAATCTCGAGCATGCAGAGGGGATACATGCCCTTAGAAATGCGTTTTTCAGATGATTTATGGGCTGATATATTGGGCGACTAAATTTTAAGTGTCGAACTCAGGATCTCGTAGTGTCAGGCGCACCTATTCGCTTCTCAATCTGAGAGATTGGAGCATCCCCCTTGGCGTGCTCACGGTACTCTTAGTGCTCATTTTCGCTACGGGCGGAACGTCTCGCTATGACACGCCGCACATTATGCTTTTGCGCCCCGCCGCAATTCTGGCGGCGGGCTTTGCGCTAATAAACTTTACCTCAGAGCATTGGCGCGCCTATCGCCCCCTTCTGCTTTTAGCGCTCGCCTCGCTGGCACTTACAGCGCTTCACCTTATGCCCCTGCCTCCTGGGGTTTGGCAGTCGCTTCCTGGCCGCGAGATTATCGCCGAGATAGATCAGGTTGCGGGGCTTGAAGGCCAGTGGCGTCCCTTAAGCATGTTTCCTGAGGGGACATGGAATGCGCTTTACGCGATGAGCGTCCCATTAGCTGCACTGCTTCTTGCCGCGCAGCTTAATGAGAAGGATCGGGTGCGACTTCTCGCGCTCGTTATTTTGCTTTGCCTTGTCAGCGGTATGGTTGGGGTATTGCAGGCGGCAGGCACAGATGTGCGCTTTTATAGAGTGTCATCAGTCTCGGCGGGGCTATTTGCCAATCGCAATCATCAGGCAGCGATGCTAGGGGCAATGTTCCCTATGATCGCAGCTCTCGCGCTGTGCGCCAGCGCTTATACCAAGCATACAAGGCCTGTCCGCCTAGTCGCGGCCACAGGAATGATAGCGCTCGTTCCGCTCATTATGGTGACAGGCTCAAGGATGGGCCTTGTCGTTGGCCTTATAGGGTTCTCTTGCCTTATCTTTATGCGTTTCTCGAGGGATGCAGGCGGCAAGGGTTTTGCGCTTAGCGGCGCAATGCAGGCGGGCGCAGGCGCGCTTATTGCAGCTGGCATGGCGGCAGGATCGGTCTTTTTGGCACGCGACAAGGCTTTAGACAGGATGGCTGCGGGCACCGAAAATGAGCTGCGCATGCCGGTGTGGGAGAGTATGCTTGAATTTATCCCTCAATATATGCCCTGGGGTTCGGGGATAGGCTCTTTTGTGCCAATCTATCAAATACACGAGCCGCCCACACTTCTTATCCCAGGCTATTTCAATCAGGCGCATAATGACTGGATAGATATTGCGCTGACGTCAGGCATACCGGGCGCTGTGCTGGCGTTGGCTGCGCTCATTATGTTCGCGCTTGGCGCCAAGTCTGCCCTTGCGGCACGCGGCGTCGCAGGCCATTTGCGCAAGTGCGGCATCATCGTCATTCTTGTGCTGGCCTTTGCCAGTCTCAGCGACTATCCCTTGCGCACCCCAATCCTTTCAGCCCTATTCGCCATTGCTGCGGTATGGGCTTGGAGCTCGGAAACGGACAACACTCACAAAAGAAAGCCAGAAGCTTCATGAAGCTGACTATTTTCCTCAAATTTGCGCTGGCGCCGCTTGCTATTGCCCTTAGCGGCTGCGCGTCGACGTCTACGGATATTGGTGGCGCGCCGGGACTGGAAGTGGTTGAAGGCAATGCCTTGCCTGAGCCCACAGTGGCGGATCTTTCTGCCAATGAGAGGGCCTATAGAGTGGGACCCTTTGACATTCTTAATATCGACGTCTTTGGCAGCGAGGAACTTTCCAAAAAGGAAATACAGGTTGACGCAAGCGGGCGGCTTACCTTCCCCCTTATTGGCACACTCGAGGTGGCAGGCAAAACGCCAGGCGAAGTGGGCGAGATGATGGCTGACCGCTTCCGCGGACGGTTCATCAAAGACCCGCAAATAACCGTCAATCTGAAAGAGATTTTCAGTCAGACCGTCACCATCAGCGGGGAAGTTAAGAAGGCGGGCGTCTATCCAATCGTTGGCCGGATGACGCTTATGACAGCGATTGCGTCCGCGGAAGGCTGGACAGAATTTTCCAAGAAGGGTGAGGTCGTGGTCTTACGCACAGTGGGCGACCAGGACTATGCCGCACTTTACGACGTGCGCGCGATTGAGAAGGGCCAGTATGGCGACCCGGAAATTTTCGCGAGTGACATCGTTATTGTAGGCGATTCAAACAGCAGGCGGATTTTCCGTGACTTCCTGGCAGCGACGCCGCTCCTGGCGCCGGCCGTTCTGCTCCTCGACAGCAACCGTTAGGCGGCAAAAGACATGGCTTCTCAGGTAATGAATGAATTTGAAAGCGACGGCTACCGCGACCCGCGCGGGAGTGATTTGCAGGGGCATGACGAAGACGAGGGCTTCCAGCTTCCGCCGATACTAATACAGTATTGGCACACGGTTGTGCGGTGGCGCTGGCTGATGGCTGGTATCGTTGCGGCTTGCGTCATTCTCGGCGTGACTGTCACCTTGCTGATGGCCCCACTTTATACTGCTTCAACGCAGCTTCAGATAGACAGGCAGCAAAAACAGATCACCAATGTCGATGGGCTCGAGGCAGAATTGCCGGGCCAGGACATGGAGTTTTATGCGACGCAATATGAGCTCCTAGAAGCAAGGCCGCTCGCCGAGCGCGTCGCATCAGAGCTAAATTTATATGACAATGCAGCCTTTCTTGAGGCGCACGGCATTAATCCCGACATTCTCGAAGAGGAAGACGAAGGCAAAAGCGCAGCGCAAATGGACGAGGAGCGCCGGCGCTTAGTCGTCGAAGTCCTGCGCGACAATATCGAGATCGCGCCCATTAGAATGTCGAAGCTCGTTGATATCAATTACACAAGCCGCGATCCTGAGCTATCCTCGCGGATAGCCAATAAATGGGCCTCGGCCTTTGTTGATCTCAGCATGGAAAGAGAGTTTGCCTCAACAGCTGACGCGCGCGATTTTCTTGAAGAACGGCTAGCAACGCTTAAGGAGCGCCTGGAAGATTCAGAGAAGCAAGTGGTTGTCTACGGGTCTCAGACAGGCATTGTCACGCTTGACCAAATCCGCGACCCTAATGGCAGAGCAATAGCCAATCGCACTTTGACAGGCGCGAGCCTTGAGCAGTTGGCTCGCGAGCTTAACGAGGCGACAACGGCAAGAATTGCGGCGCAGTCTCGCCTTAACTCTACAGGCGAAAATACTGCGGAGGCGGTGGGCAGCCAGACGCTCTCCAATCTCAAGCAGCAGCGCACGCAGGCTGCGGCAGAATATGCGCGTCTCTCCGTCCAGTTCGCACCTGAATTTCCGGCAGTCATCGAACTCAAAGAGCAAGTCGATGCAATCGATAGCGCGATTGCCGAAGAGACGGCGCGCATTTCTTCAACGCGTACGCAGCAGTATCGAGAGGCCTTGGAGCGCGAGCAAAAACTCAAGGCTGAAGTCGCGGGTCTAAAACAAGAGCTAGATACGCAAAACAGAGCGAATATTCAGTACGCCAACTTCCAGCGTGAGGCGGATACGAACCGCGAGCTCTATGACGCGCTGCTGCAGCGCTATAAGGAAATCGGTGTTGCGGGGACGGTTGGTATTAATAATATCGCGGTCGTCGAGCCCGCAATTGCACCTGACAAGCCATCGTCGCCTGTCCTCATTATCAATCTCGCCATATCTTTACTGCTTGGCTTTGGCCTTGCAGGCGCGACAGCCTTCGCGCTGGAGCAGATTGACGAAGGCGTGCGAGAGCCGGGGCAAGTTGAGGCCCTGCTTAAATTGCCGCTACTTGGTATCACGCCCCAGGTGGAACAAGATGACGTCTTTGAGGAGCTGCAGGACATCAAGTCCAATTACTACGATGCCTATTTCTCAATTAGGTCGAGCCTAGCTTTCTCAACCAATCACGGCTTCCCCAAATCGCTGGCGGTGACAAGTACGAGGCCGGGTGAGGGCAAGTCATCAAGCGCGATGGCCCTGGCGACTGTCCTGGGGCGCACCGGCAAGCGGGTTTTGCTGGTAGATGCAGATTTGAGGTCCCCGTCCATTCACGCCTTTTTTGAGAAGACAAATGAGAAGGGCTTCAGCAATTATCTGGCAGGAGATGGGGACTGGTCGACGCTGGTGCAGGAAACTAGCAGCCCTAACCTATCTATCATCGCAGCGGGACCCGTGCCGCCAAGCGCAGCTGAATTACTAAGCGGCGACAGGCTAGCGCAATTTGTTACAGAAGGCCTCGCGCAGTTTGATCATATCGTAATCGATAGTCCGCCCGTTCTTGGCATGACGGATGCTCCCCTCATCGCAAGCGCGGTAGAGGGCGTTGTATATGTCGTCCAGTCTGCGGGCGCTGCTGTCCGTGGCATCAGGGCTTCGGTCAAGCGGATTAAAATGGTCAACGCACATATCTTTGGCGTTGTCCTCAGCAAGGTAGGCAGTGGATCGAGTGGCTACGGCTACGGCTACGGCTACGGCTATGGCTATGGCTATGGCAAGCGCTACGGTGAAGAGCACGCAGAGGCGCGCGGATAGTGCTGATGGGGCTGTCTCGCCTAGCAAAAATTCAGCTACTTGGGCTGATTTCGCTTTTTGCTGCGTGGCAATCCTACCAGTTTGCACTCTCAGCCAACCTGAGGGTGTCTGATCCAGAGTTAGCTCTTCAGCGCGATCCAGATGACGCCATCGCTCTTGCAAAAGTTGTAAAAAATAAAAGTCGGGAAGCTGAAGAGTATGTCTCTGACGCAGCGGATACGAGCCGCGCAATACAAAGCCTGATCGGCAACCCTTTAAGCCGCTCCTCCTTGAGGATCATCGGCATGAATGAGAGTTCGGCGGGTGATGCGCAGAAGGCATTTGCAGCGATGTCGCTCGCTAGCAAGGTGTCGCGGCGCGACACAACGGCTCAAGTTTGGCTGCTAGAGCGCGCGGCGGCTGACAATGATTTCGAAGCCATTCTTCGTCACTATGATGCAGCCATGTCGGTCACGCCTGAGCTTGGCCCCGTACTACAGCCGGTAATGGTTGATGCTTTACAATATCAAGATGTCCGAGACGCCATGGTGGGTTACGTCAATCGCCAGGCGCGCTGGATGCCAGGCTTTCTCAATCTAGCCTCGCGCGAAGCGGCCCTGGAGGATGTCATTGACCTCACGGCTCCAATCGCAGTTGCGCTGTCTGGCGAAGAATATGAAAAAAGCATTGCCCGCATCATATACCGTGCTGCTCAGGATGGAGACTGGGAGGGGGCTATGGATTATGCCGAGGCAGTGTGGGCTGACTTTGACGCAGGCGCCTTTTCTGAAAGCGCGCCGAATAAGACCACCTTAGACAAGCGGCTTGGTCTTCTTGCCTGGGAGTTGTTTGAGGATAATGGCATACAAGCCTCACTCGACATGAACGGCGGCGTACAGGTCACAATTCGTCCACTGGCGCGCGGGACAGTCGTACGGCGGCACATTCCAGTGAAGGGCGGTCAAACCTATACATTGACGCAGCGGGTGAATTTTGATGGCGCAAGCGGCGCACGCCTTGCTTGGCGCGGGGATTGTGTAACCACCACCGCATCAAGCAGGGTGTGGGAGCAAACACTGCCGTCCGCTGCGCGGATGACGACTTACCGGTCATCCTTAAACATACCGGAAGATTGTAGCATTCTAGCTATAAGCCTGGAGGGAAATGGCGCAGATGGGCAGCAGAATGTTTACGCCAAATTTGACGAGATCAGCTTCGCAAGCTAGCCTTCCACAAAGATTTGTCCCGCGAGCGTTTTTATGAATTTGGTTAATTTACTTGTGGCGTTACGCCGCCTGCCGCCTTTAGGAACTTTGACCGGAGATGAGGAGCGTCTGCTTTTTGAACTAAAAGCGCTGGAGGATAGCGAAGAGACTTTGACTGTCTCGCATGTTTACGACTTGCTCGAAGACAAGTCTGGGTCCACTTCGTATCGCATCCTAGCGAGCCTTAAGGAAAAAGGGCTAGTCTCCATTTCGAGTGATCCAAACGACGGTCGCAAGCGATTCTTTTCCTTTACTCCGAGTGCAGAATCTGTCTTCAGGGCCTTGGGTAGTCCATGACCGTTCATTGAACTTGGCTCTATAGGCAAAGTAGATTACTCAGATCATTAGTGATTGAAGAGGATCTAATTTGCATTTTGTTAAGCGCTTTTTTTGGGTTCCCAATGACCATCACCCCCTGAGCTACAAGCAAATAGTCTCATTCGGTTTCGCGTTTTTTCTGATGCACCTAGCCATGGTCGTTTCGCTAAAGACGATCGATAGTTACGAGTTCGCGATTAGTGGGAATACCTGGTTCTTTTACCCTCCTGCGTTCGTAAGACTGGCTGCCTTCTTGGTATTGGGCTTTTGGTCTGTGCCCTTCATTTTTTTAGCGCAAATAGTGATTAATCCATTCGATTTAGGCTGGATCGATCACTTTCTGCTCGCTTCATTCACAGCTATTGCCGCGCCGGTGGGGGTCTCTATTATGGCTCGCGCGGTTTCGCTAAGCGGTGATTTAGCAAATTTGAACGGATCGCGCCTTTTGATGCTTTCTCTAGCCGCCGCCTTCTTTAACGCGCTTGCCATAAGAAGTGCGCTTTTAATCTCTGGCGCCAATCAAGATCTTGCTCCCAGCCTATTTGCCACCATTGTTGGCGACACTTTAGGGGCTTGGGTTGTGATTTATATCATTAAGATTGGGCTTACCTGGGCCTCATACAAGCGCCAAAGGTAACGCACTCAAATTGTAAGAATGCAGGCCTCATCTTTTTTAATGTAGAATGATTTTCATTGCATATTTGAAAAGGTTTTTTTACGTTGCGGGGATGCTGCTTAGAAAGCTTTTGTATTGCCCGGCTGGGAGGCACAGGCCGGATAGAAATAGGGCCAAGCATGATGGTTTGTCCTGGGTTGCTCCGTGCAAGGACTGCGGTGCCAAGCTCGTTAAATCAGCGCGAACAGGCAAGTGGGACCAAGCTCCTAGCTAAGAAACTGAAGCCCTTTGGGCGGGCTCAACTTCAAGCCGTGACACGAAATTAGCCGGCCTTTCATCCCGCTCAGATTACCTATACGATACGGTTATGAGGATCTTAGTCACCGGCTCCGCTGGGTTCATCGGCTTCCATCTGAGCGAGGCCCTGCTGCAGGCGGGCCACCGTGTCGTTGGATATGACGGCATGACGTCGTATTACGACGTGGCGCTCAAAAAGCGCCGCCACCAATTGCTATCGCAGCACGAGCATTTTCGCCGTGAAGAGAATATGCTCGAAGACTATGACCGTTTACGTGCCATCGCGCTTGAGGAAAAGCCAGATGTCATCGTACACCTCGCTGCTCAAGCTGGGGTCAGATATAGTCTAGAGAACCCGCGAGCCTATGTGGACGCTAATTTGCTCGGCGCATTCAACGTGATGGAGGTGGCGCGAGAGCTGGAAGTTAAACACCTGCTCATGGCCTCAACCAGCTCGGTCTACGGCGCCAACGAGAAAATCCCTTTCGCGGAAACCGACAAAGCAGATGCCCCGATGACGCTTTATGCGGCGACCAAGAAAGCAAACGAAGCGATGGCACATAGCTACGCGCATTTGCATGGCATCCCGACCACAATGTTTCGCTTCTTTACAGTCTACGGGCCGTGGGGCAGGCCAGATATGGCTTTATTCAAATTCACCAAAGGGGTTCTCGAGGGCGCACCTATAGAAGTCTACAACAAAGGCGATATGTATCGTGACTTCACTTACGTAACCGATCTGGTTCGCGGCATAGAATTGCTGATCGATCAGCCGCCCGAGGCCCCTGACGCACGCAGCCGAGCAATTGAAGGCGACAGCCTATCCCCTAATGCGCCCCACCGTGTGGTAAATATCGGCAATGGCAACAAAGTCAGGCTGGTCGATTTCATTGAAGCGATCGAGACGGCTTGTGGGCGCACGGCCATCAAGAATTTCATGCCCATGCAAAAGGGTGACGTACCAGCGACCTGGGCGGATAATTCGCTTCTTCGCACCTTAACCGGCTATGCCCCTCAAACCGATGTGCGAGAAGGCGTACAGAAGTTTGTCGATTGGTATCGCGAGTATTATTCAGTCTAGGCTCGGGTCGGTACGACTAGGTAGTCACCCGGTAAAGACCACTGCCAGCCAGTATCACGCGGCACACTATTTGGGCGATCGTAGGATAAGCGCATAGGACGAAAATATTATTTGGAGTGCACGGATATGGCCGCAATAGAGCTCAGAGGCAAAAGAGCCTAACAGCGAGCAGATTTATAGATCACCAATTGGAATATCGCTGCAAGACGCCAATCCGCCTCTCATTCTCATTAGCCAAGCAACGCACCTTGATCATCTCCCTCTGATTTGGATCGGTCTCGGCCTCCTTCGAGCTCAAGTCACACCGGGCATCGCGCTGCCTAACCCACAAGGTTTGTTGGGCCGATAACTTATCGCGAGCAGCCTCATCCAATTCCGCCCAAAGGTCGTTCAAGGCATTCTTGGAAACGGCCAAGCGATACCTTTCCTCGGCCAAGGTTGCACTCAATACAGCGCCGCGCGCGTCGAGCACCTCTTTCTCATAGGCCTCGCGCCGCGCCTTCTGAGCTTCAACGGGTGCGAGCACAATTGGCGCACCCTCAACCAATCTAATCAAACCCCCAATACGCCCCGCATCCCGGGCAGAAAGATCGGCATCAATAACCCGCACTGGTTCGCTGTTAGAGATAGTATAGAAAACCGGCAGTGAAGTAATTTGGGACACAGCCGGAGGTGAAAGATCATATTCTAGCGACAAAGCATCCGCTAAACTTTCAAGGGCCTCCGTTCCAGGCCCCGCGGGCCGCACGTCAATTGAGGCCCAGCATAAGATTTCACCATTTTCCGATACGCCCCGCTCCGTGACCTCTTTGATAATTATCTCTACGTTGTTGTCAGAGAAGTTTGCACGGCCTGACAAGTTCGTGAGCGCGGAAAGCGCATCACTAAACTGAGGTCTAAGGTCTTCATCTGCAATCGAGGAGGCATAGCGGGTAATATCGATCAGGCGCGCAACGCCATCAGGGGTGGTATCCCGCGCAAGCGCAGTTTGAGTTACAAAGCCGCGAAAAGCATCGCGGCCCGCTTCGGAGCCACATGTCTTCGTGGCGGGTTCCTGGGCCGATTGTTCAGTACACGAGGCGAGAAAAATTGAGGCGCCAAGAAGAATACCAGCGCCTAAAGGTCTCCACGCGAACAGTAGCTTTTTGATCGGGCTCGCCCAGGTGTTGGATTGCGGCATCAGCGTTCCGCCTCAATAATTGTAGCCATACTCTGGATCTGCGTCATTCCACTTAACGTCGACGGTATCTATTTTCTCAAAGACGCTTGGAACGACCTCGCCGACGACACCAGTATATTCGAATATGACCAAATCCTTGCCTAGGTTATCCTTACCCCGCAGAATTCGAGAGTAAGATGAGGGCTCTACATAAACATTGCGCAGCGGCAGGAATTGCTCTGCGCCACCCAGCTCGCCAGAGTAACCAAACTCAAAGAAGATGCTGGAAGTCTTGTCTACCGCGGATTTTAGAACGTCGAAATCTGCGGGCTTCAATTTGCCTTCCTCATCGCGGGCCAGAGCGCCCAGAGCCTTATAAAAAAGATTATTACCCCGGTAGTAGATGATAATGTCGAATGCGATTTTATCAGTCGAGCCTTGATAAATCTTTTCTGTCTCGCCCCAGCTTGAGGAGTCTGCCACGGGGACGCGAACATATTCTTCACCCCCAACCAGTTTGTAGACATCCAGGTCGCGAACCAAAACTGAAGGCAAATCGTCGCGATTCTCGTATCGACCGTCGATGGCAGGCTCTCCGCCAGAGCAGGCAGCAAGACCGCCAAGACCGATTAAACTAATGAAAAGGCGTCCCTTGTTACCCTTTGTCACCCTTACCTCCATCCTTTTAATTTCTTTTGGGCTCGGCCGTCTTGGCGGTAGAATTCAAGGTTACCAAGGCCGTCAAAGAAAAGTCTATATCCAAAATGACAAGATCGTCGGATGGTTCCCGAGCCCCCCTTGTCCATCTCGCAGAAAAACATGGCGTGTATAATCAGCCGCCGCCTAGGCCATTCACCCTATCGGCCGGGCTATAATTTTTCGTGCTGAAGCACGGCCAGAATTTTATGCGGCAGCGAAACCTTGCTTTGTTTAGAGGAGATCAGCCGTTATTTGGCTCCTCAGGCGCGCCCTCTAAATTCTCAGGAACTAACCCTGGCAAAGGCGCCTCGTTTTCTTCGCCTGGTAGGGCCTGCTGCCTTTCATGCTCAAGCCGCTCAAGATATTCGCGCTCGATTTGCTCGACGCGATCCTGCTCGGCGGCGGCGTCAACATCGATGTTCGAGAGCCGGTCCTGGCGCGCCTGTTCAATCAGCTGGCTGAATCGCACCCGCGTGCTCGCCTCTTTATCGGCGTAGGCTGCATCGATCATTTGCTGCGTGCACCCGGTGAACCCTCCCGCGCCGGCGGGGCTGCAAGACATGGCGCCAAAGGCGCCGATCATCTTGAACCGTTCGACACGTTCAGCCCAAGGTGTATTTTCGGGACTGGAGCTGGTGCGCAGATTGGAGGGGATACGATAGCGCTCGGCCTCAACCAAAATCTGGCAGACGACTATCTCTTCATCATTGGATGGCTCGGGGCATTCATTCTCGTCATAAGCGATGACCATATTAACCCGGTCGCCCGCTTCATCCTGCGCGGCAGCTGGGCTGGTGGCGAAAGCCATGCCCGCAAAGCCGATTTTACATAGAGTAGCCAGACGTTTCATATCGCTCAGTCCTTCATCGTATTCGTACCGAGAGTTACAGCTCGGTTCAGTTGAATAGCATATGAAGCGCGTGCGCGCGCCTTGATCACGATCAAATACGCTCAGCCAACTTTATCGCAGCCCGGCAGCCCAGCCTTATTGCGCCGGAAAGCAATGGATAGGCCGGTGCTTTCTCCGCGCCATATTTCAGTGCGGTGTCGCGATGCTCGCGCTCTTCTTCGCGGAACTGATGGATCATTTCCGCAAGCTCGGGATCTTTGCCGCTTTCCACCAGCCGATCGAGCTGTTCCGAATAATGCTTGTCGATCTCTTCTTCGACCGCAGCTGTACAGGCCATGGCCGCTTCGGGACCGAGCAGTGCCGTGCCCGCGCCCAATGCATAGCCCGCCACCGACCAAAACGGCTGCAAGGCAGTCGGGCGGACACCTCGCTCTGCCATCAGCGCGTCAAACTTCTCGCGATGAACTTTTTCCTGCTCGGCCATATGGACGATTTCCTGAGCATGCGGCCCACGCTCGCCCATTACCGCCAGCTGCCCTTCATAGATCCGCGTCGCGCCGAACTCGCCGGCCTGGTCAACGCGGATCATGCGATTGAGTTCATCCTTGGTCATACGCTCTATTTAGGCCTTCTTGTTGCTCTTTGCCATAAGCGACCAGATCAGCACTGCGGTTCCGCACGACACGATAAAATTCCAGCCAGCAAGCGAGATGCCGAACAGATCCCATGGCGCCGCATCACACCGGATGATGGGCGCATTCATGATCGCTTCCATCGGATCAACATCGGTCGGGACTGCGCTCGAGCAAGCACTCAACCCTTCCCACCAGCCATACTCGACTCCGGCATGGAAACCCCCGATCGCGCCAGAACCGAAAATCGCAAGTCCCGCCAATGCGATCCACAGCCGACGCGGCGGCGCAAGGAATGAAAAAAACGCAAGGCCCAGTGCTACAAAATGCGGATAGCGCTGCCACCAGCACATTTCGCACGGATAAAGCCCGAATCCATATTGCGACAGATACGCACCGCCCAAAAGAAGCGCAGGCACACTTAACGCCAAGTGCTGCGCAAAAATCTCGCCCGGCTTTTCCGCTTCCAGATGGTTCATGAAGAGCGCGCTAGCTCAATTAATTGCGCAACGCCACAGTGTTGCGCAAAGCCACCGTCGCGCGCGTCGTGCGACGCAAGGTTTCCAGCGCATAATGCAGCTGGAAGTCTTCCACGCCTTGCTCTTCAAGCTCTGCTGCGGTCAGCTGGAAACGCGGATCATCGATTGTATCGACTTCAACCTTGGCATCTTCAACGCCCAGATCATTGACGAGGTGCCCGCGCAAATCGCTCTCGCGCAAGAGATATTTATTGCGTTTTTCCAGATCCGGATCGGACAGTTGCGGAACCTTGATGTCAGGCGTGATGCCGCCTTCCTGAACCGACTTTCCGGCCGGCGTGTAATAGCGCGCCGTTGTCAGCTTGATGGCGGAATCACGACCCAGCGGCAAAAGCGATTGCACGCTGCCTTTGCCGAAACTGCGCTCACCCATCACCAAAGCGCGGCGATGATCCTGCAGCGCGCCCGCTACAATCTCTGAAGCTGATGCAGAACCTGCATCGATCAGTACGATCAAGGGCATGTCGGAAGCGATCTCGCCCATATACTTCTGCGCTTCGCGGCGCGGCAGGTGGCGATAGTTGATCAGCTCGTCCGCATCGTAATGGACGCTCTCACCGCGAGCGCGACCACGTTGGGACACGATCCGGCCTTCGGACAGGAACAGGTCTGACAATCCCACGGCTTCATCAAGCGACCCCCCGGGGTTGGAGCGCAAGTCAAGGATCAGACCTGACATCTTGCCCGTGGCCTCGCTTTGCAAAGCTTCCCATGCGGCATAGACATCACGGCCCACATTTGTGCTGAATTCATTGACAGATATCACGCCGATATTGCCGCTCTGGAGCTCGTAGGTCACAGGCTCCAACTCGATAACGCCGCGCGTCACGGAAACCTCGATCGGCTCGTCGCGTCCTGGGCGGAAGATAGTGAGTTCAATCGACGTGCCCTCTGCGCCGCGCATCCGCGCAACCGATGTATCAAGATCATTGCCGTAGATCAGCTCGCCATCGAGATGGGTGATGAAGTCACCTGCCTTGATGCCCGCCTTGTCAGCCGGGCTGCCCTTGAACGGCGAAACGACTTTGACCGCGCCTTCATCAAGTACGACCGAAAGGCCAAGCCCCGAATAGTTTCCGTCGATCATGGTTGTCAGGCGTTGCAGCGCGCTGCCATCGACATAGGCCGAATGCGGATCAAGCGAACCGAGCATGCCGTTGATTGCGCCGCGGATAAGCTGGTCATCCTCAACTTCTTCGACATAGTTGGCTTTGACCTGCTGATATGCTGCAAAAAGCTTGGCAAACTGCGGGCCTGCACGCCCGTCAATCTGCGCCATTCCGGCAGTGGTAGCCGGGATCAATGCCACAGCTGTAACCAGAGCGGCGCTGCGCAGCAGATCAGCAATTCTCATCGGTATTGACTCCAATATTATCGCTCTGTTCTATCGCGCAGCGCAGCTGAACGCCAGATGATGATATCGATCCGTCCCGCAATGGTTCGTTCCAATGGCCAAAACTATTCTGAAAGCGGGCGTACAACGCCGGTCCTCCAGGAATTTCTTATAGCAAACTCAGAGGGTTAATCGGCTCTCCGCGCTCGCGCAGTTCAAAAGAAATCTCTGGCTGCCTAAGTGCCGCAGTGCCGATTGGCGCGCCGCCAATCACCTGCACACCGGTGTTTACACTGGTTTGTGCCAGTCCGGTTATCAGGCTGGTCCAGCCATTTTCGTGCTCGATAATCACGATTCGCCCGAATCCACGATATACGCCGGCAAAGGACACCCGCCCTAATGCCGGCGCAACTATTTGTGCGCCGCTTGCGGGCGCAATGGTAATGCCATTGCTTCGTATTCCCGCGTCACCTTCTTCACCGAAGCCTGTGATCGTCCGTCCGTGAACCGGAAGCTGGAATTGAGCAGGTGGTGACGTTTCCTGCGCGCGCGGCGTCGCGTTAGTGGTGGGCATCACACGAGAGGCCCCGGGACGTGCGGGCCGCATGATCGGCCCGGCAAGCGTTGCGAGTTCTTCTCTGACCAATCCAGCGCGATCGAGCTCGCCGACCAGTTGACCCAGGTCTCGCGCTTGCTCTGCCAAAGCCAAGGCGCGTTGCGCTTCTCGGCGCGCCAGCGCGCTGTTGCTGCGCGAAGCCTCTTGCTGTTGCCGCATTAGTGCCGCGAGCTCGTTGCGGCGGTTCTGCAGATCGGTCTCGCTTGCCTGAAGCTCGGCGAGCGAGCGAGCAGCTTCACTCTCGAGAGCGCGGCCTTGTTCCACTTCACTGTGTAGGCTGGCGGTTTGCTCGCGGATCTGTGGCAAGGTTGTCTCGAGAACAGCGCGTACGTAGACTGTGTCGCGCAGTGACCCTGGTTGCAGCGCCGACAACACAATGGGCCTGCGTGCCATGTTCTGGATCGCTGCGGTCAATCTAACCAGCGGCTGTTGCCGCTTGGCCAACCGCGCATCGAGCACAGCGCGCTGATCCGCGAGAATCGCAAGTTGCGCAGACGCTGCGAGAATATCCGCTTCACTTTGCTGTATCTGCGCAGCCAGCGCCGCGCTTTCCTTCGCCAGCCGGTCAATTTCTGCGGTCGCAAGGCTTGCTTCCTGACTGAATTTCACGGCCCGTTGCTGAGCGAACTCTGCGGTGGCTTGAGCGCGTTCAAGTGCCTGTCGCGCATCCTCTGTACTGCCGAATCCCGCGACCGATGCCGTGGCCGAGCTGATATTCAGCGATTCTTGTGCCGCCAATGCGCCCCAGCCGATGGTGATTGCGCCTGCTCCAACGAGCAGCAGCTTCGTAAGGTTGGGGCTATCAGCAGGCATGCCCTCACCCTGCCCGATGATAGGGGTGCCCTGCAAGAATTGTCGTAGCGCGATAGAGTTGCTCCATCAGCATTGCCCGCGCCATCAGGTGCGGCCATGTGGCCTTGCCAAAGGCGAGAAGCAGATCGGCCTCGGTGCGCTCCTGCTTGTTGTGGCCATCGGCAGCGCCCAGGACAAAGCGCGCTTCGCGCATGCCGTCATCGCGCCAGCCACCCATGATCGACGCCAATTCTTCTGACGTCAGATTCTTGCCGCGCTCATCCAACAGCACGGTTTTGCAGGGTGTTTGAGGTTCAGGAATTCGCCCGCCAGTTTCGGGCAGTTCGGTCAGCTTGACCGGCCATTGCAATCGCTTCTCGTATCGGGCCACAAGTTCTGCCTCCGGGGACCGAGCAATTTTGCCGCGTGCAATGACGTGAAGAAGCATGATCAGAAATTCGCGAATGCGCTGCGCCGGGATGACTTCCCACGCCCACGCAGTTCAAACGTTAGGCGTTGCCTGCGGCCGGTTTTGCTTCGTCAAAGCCCCACATGCGCTCCAGATTGTAGAAGCTGCGGACCTCCGGACGGAACAGATGCACGACCACATCACCCGCATCGATCAGCACCCAGTCAGCCGCCGGGAGCCCTTCAACGCGCGCGGAGCCAAAGCCCTGCTGCTTGATTTTCTCTGCCAGTTTTTGCGCCATCGCGGCGACCTGACGGGTCGAGCGACCCGACGCGATCACCATATGGTCAGCTATCGAGCTCTTCCCCTCAAGCGGGATCGAGACCAATTCCTGTGCCTGGTCATCATCAAGCTGGCCAAGCACGAGTTTGTGCAGTGCGTCAGAAGACAGATCGGACTTAGCCATGGATTGCAATCCCTGGCTGGCGGTTTCGGCAGAAGCCGTGGATATTTGCGCCTGATTCATAGGCGTTTGCGATACTCCCCAATGTCAATTGGTTGATGGAAACAGGTGCGAAGATGCGCACTGGATCAGATGGAACGCTGATGCGCTCTATCATGAGCCCCCCTCTTCCCAAGCCTCTGGCCCGGCGTGCACCAGGCGATGAGTCAGTGGATCGCGAGGAGGAGCTCCGGCATAGCGCAAAGCCCAGTCCGGATCAGCGCGGCGGATCGCCGTGGCTGAACGTGGATCGGGATCAAAACGCAATAACACCAGTGCCGGTGCGCTCCCATTGCCCCCGTTGAAGAAGCTGGCGTTCGGAACCTGATAGCGCCTGAGCCAGGCCATGGCGGGGCTCGCCAAAGCAGCACCGTTATAGCCAGGCCTTGCGATGACCGCAATCGGCATTGTTCGGGCAATGGTGCGCCATTTGCGCCACAGGTGAAACTGCGCAAGATTGTCTGATCCCATCAACCACACGAACTGCCGCTTGGGGTAGCGCAGGGTCAGCGCCCTGAGTGTATCGACGGTATATCGTGTTCCAAGATCCCGCTCGATCGCTGTCGGTACAATAGGGACGCCTCGCGCCTGATCCGCCGCCGATTTGAGCCGTGCCGGAAGCGGCGCCATGCCTTTCTTCGGCTTGAGCGGATTGCCAGGCGAGACCAGCCACCAAACTTCATCCAGCCCCAGCGCATCCATCGCATAGCGCGTGATCCGGCGATGCCCGCCATGTGCGGGATTGAAACTGCCGCCCAGCAAGCCTGTTCGGATGGGGGTCATGCTGCGCAGGACTTATGGCCTTGCCTGTCCGCTACCACGGACTTGCCATTTGTAGGTGGTGAGGCCCTCTAGCGCGACCGGACCGCGCGCATGAAGACGCCCGGTGGCAATGCCGATCTCCGCGCCAAGTCCGAATTCGCCGCCATCAGCGAATTGGGTCGATGCATTGTGCATTACGATCGCACTGTCGACTTCGGCGAGGAAGCGTTCGGCCGCGTCCGGGTCATCTGTGATGATCGCTTCGGTGTGGTTGGAAGAGTGACGCGCGATATGCGCCATTGCAGCGTCAAGCCCGTCAACAATTGCGACCGAGACAACCGCGCCAAGATATTCCGTGCCCCAGTCACTGTCGTTCGCCGAGACAACTTGAGTATTCAGCGACTGAGCACGCAAGTCACCCCGGACTTCGCAGCCCGCATCAAGCAAGGCCCGCACGAGGTCGGCCGCTGCTGTGAATCTGACATCAATCAACAATGTCTCCATCGCCCCGCAAATGCCCGTTCGGCGCATCTTGGCATTGACTACGATCTCGCGCGCCATCGCCGGATCAGCTGCCGAGTGAACGTAAGTGTGACAAATGCCGTCCAGATGCGCCAGCACTGGTACCCGCGCATCGTTCTGTACCCGCTCGACAAGGCTTTTGCCCCCGCGGGGCACAATCATGTCAATCAGGCCAGCCGCCCTGAGCATCGCGCCAACAGCTTCGCGATCCTGGGTTGGCATCAGCTGCACGATTTCCGGAGCCAGACCCGATGCGGTCAGCCCGCGGACGAAGGCGGCGTGAATGGCTCTGTTCGAATGCGCCGCTTCGCTGCCTCCGCGTAGCAACGCTGCGTTGCCGGATCGCAGGCAGAGTGCAGCCGCGTCAGCGGTCACATTCGGGCGGCTTTCATAAATGATGCCAATCAGCCCGA
Source organism: uncultured Altererythrobacter sp. (assembly GCF_913057185.1). Taxonomy (NCBI): domain Bacteria; kingdom Pseudomonadati; phylum Pseudomonadota; class Alphaproteobacteria; order Sphingomonadales; family Erythrobacteraceae; genus Altererythrobacter; species uncultured Altererythrobacter sp. The sequence goes on along the minus strand of NZ_CAJXNK010000001.1, from coordinate 527,055 downwards.
TCGGAACACGAACCCGGCTGATCTCGAGACCATTCGGCCGAGTTGAACTGTCGATAATATCGCCCACCGGATCGGGTAAGCTGGCCACGGCCTCGAGGGCGGAGGCCATCGATTCTGACCGATTTGGATCAAGGGTGAGGCGGTCCAGCATGGCACCAGTTAGTCCTCGCGCCTCGCCATCAGCCACGTCCTGAGCATTGGCGGAGAGGATCGCAGCAGAGTCTTCTCGAATGGCGGCGGCTGATTGCATCAGCGCGTCAGCCTTTGCCGCACTCGAAAGCGCCGCAAGTTTGCGCTGGGCCGCGCGCCCTTTGAGCGCGAGGCCTTCGACAAGGCTGGCAAAATCCGCCGTTCCAGGGTCAATCTTAGTAGCCATCCTGCTTGCAATAGCAGCGTGACACCACGCTGTCAGTCAGCGAATCCTAGGGGGCTATAAAGACAGAATTCTGCGGCTTTTTGGTAAACTTGCGACGCAGGGATTTTAAGGAATCCCCTTATGGGGTCGATTCATCGCAGCTTCATTTCGACTCGACCCGCACGTAAAGAAATGATTCGACCTTTGTGTCTAGCGACCTTAGGCATCGCACAGGGTAATTAAAGCAGCACCACGAAGAGGGGTCGCATTGCAACACGAACAATCCGCTAGCGGGTGGGGCAACCGCTTGCGTCGATGGTTTCCGGACCGTGAATTCTTCATGCGGTCAGAGGGTCAAGTCCGCTTTATCAAGATATCATCGCGCGTGCAGATGGCCGCAGCATCAGTCGCGCTCGCCTTGCTGGTCGGATGGGGTATCTCGATGGCAAGCATGGCGTGGACACAATATCGCGCCTCTGCGGATCGGGCATCGCTCCTCGCACGCGAAGCGCATGTCGCCACACAGGAAGAGCGAATGGCCGCCTACGGCGGTGATCTGGAAGGCGTGGTTGAAGATCTGAAGGCCCGGCAGGAGTTCCTTGAAGCCATTGAGCCGATGCTGCCAGAAGACATTCGCGAAGGCGAAACCGTATCCGATTCCTCAAGCGAGGCGGCTGAAACTATCGAGAAAGTTGGCGCCCTGATCCCGGAAGCGCGCGGCCTTGCAGAGATCGAAGCGCGCCAGCTCGCTTTTGTTGAACGCTTGACCCGATTTGCTGACCGCCGTGCAGAACGCACCGCAAATGCAATGCAGAAGCTCGGCCTAGATCCACAGGCAACGTTGCGCCGCGCGGAACGCGAGGCATTGGGTGGTCCGCTTGAAATTCTCGCGACTTCGGCCAGCGGTGAAGTTGACCCGCGTTTTGAACGCTTGGGCCTGAGCCTTGCGCGGATGGCTGCGCTCGAGGCCAGTTTGGACGCTATCCCCCAAGTCAGCCCAACCAATATGAGCCAGACCCGTATGTCGTCTGGCTTTGGCTATCGCCGCGATCCCTTCACTCGTCGCGGCGCGATGCATCGCGGCCTGGACTTCAAGGGTCCGCGGGGCTCACCAATCTATGCCGCAGCCGATGGACGGGTTAGTTTCGTCGGTCGCAAGTCGGGATATGGCAATGTTGTGGAAGTCAGCCACGGTAACGGCGTTATGACACGCTACGCCCACCTTTCCGCTTTCACTTCGCGTGTTGGCGATGAAGTCAAGGCTGGCGATCCGATCGCCAAGCTCGGCAAAACTGGCCGTTCCACCGGCCCGCACTTGCATTTCGAGGTGCGCATCAATGATCGCGCGGTCAATCCGCGCCCCTTCCTGGAGACCGCGCAAGATGTTCTCAAAGAAGCCCGCGAACCCGACGCGGCCGGCAGCAACGAGTAGTTCGATGGCCGGCAGCAGCTCCAGTTCGACCTTTTCCGTGATCGGATCAGACGTCAGAATCAAAGGTGATGTCGAAGCATCGGCAGACCTGCATGTCGATGGTTCGATCGAAGGCGACATCAAATGCTCTTCGCTGGTTCAGGGCGAAACGAGCCAGATCACCGGCGGAGTCGTGGCCGAAACCGCGCGCCTGGCTGGCAAGGTCAATGGCTCGATCCGCGCCCGCGAATTGGTCGTGCTCCGTAGCGCGCAGATTCACGGTGATGTGCAGTATGAGGCCTTGACCATTGAACAGGGCGCGCAAGTCGATGGCCGTTTCGCACATGGCACAAAGGCGAACGATGCGGTTGCCGCTTCGCAAAAGCCGGCGCACCAACCTACGGGTGACCAACCCAAGGCTGAGGATGGCGAACCAAAGCTCGGCCTGGTCAACTAAGGCCATCCAAGTTTGGGAAAGATTGAGGGCGTCCATTTCGGGCGCCCTTTTCATTTGATTCTTGATTTCAAGCAGTCCTGAAGGACTTCGGCGTGTGTTGGGGGTGGGCGGCCTCAGAGGACTTCGGCGCGCAGGGCCTTGCGATCCAGCTTACCGATCAGAGTCTTGGGCAGTTCGTCCCGGATCACCACGAGATCGACCCGCTCATGCTTGCCTACGCGATCGTTGACCCAGCTGGCGAGCTCCTCTGCCGTCGCCATCGCACCCTTGTTCAGCGTCACAAACGCGCGCGGCATTTCGCCCAGGTAATCATTCGGCACACCGATCACGAGCGCTTCTTTGATCGCTTCGTTTTGAACGATTACATGTTCGACCTGGCTCGGGAACACTTTGAACCCGCCCACTGCGATCATGTCTTTGATGCGGTCAACGATTTGCAGGAACCCATCCTGGTCGATCACCGCAACATCGCCGGTTCGCAACCAGACTTTGCCTTCGCGCTCAATCAACACTTCGGCCGAGGCTTCTTCGCGATTCCAGTAACCGCGCATGATTTGCGGCCCATGCACTGCAAGCTCGCCTGGTTCGCCCTCGGGGGCAAGCTTGGTGTAATCTTCTTTGTCGAGGAACATCAACTCAGTACCGGCCATCATCGCTCCGTAATAGGCGCTCGCATAGATCGGCACATTGGGGAGAAACAGCCCTACACGGTCACCCTTCTTGATCCCAAGCGCGCGCAGGCGGCAAGCGAACACATCCGCTTCGGCGAGAACAGATTTGTAGGAATAGGTACGGCCAAGGAAATGCAGAAACGGCGCATCCCCGCGCTGCCTTGCCGTGCGCACAAACATGGCCGGCAGAGTTACCGGTTCAAAAACAGTGTCCCACGGCGTAGGGTGATTATAGGCCGCGGGGTTACTAACACTCATGTCAATAGAATGATGTAAGCCACCCTAAGGCACAAGGAAAATCGCCCCCGATTTCAGGCAGGATTGCCCTTATTCAGCGCCATCCGCGTTTTCGCCTTCTTCAGCGGCGCGTTTGGCTTCAAGCCATGCTTCAGCTTCGGCTTCCTGCGCAGCTTCGTTGGCGGCTTTTTCAGACGCCACACGTTCAGCACGCAATTCCTCGATCAGCTTTTCCTTGTCGCTGCGATTGTCGCCCTCGGTGATTTCGGGCGCCTCGATCCCAGCGCGCTTAGCGGCCTTGGCAACCACTGCGTCGAGCTCGCGCTGCGAACATAGGCCGAGCGTCACGGGATCTTTCGGCTGAATGTTCTGGATGTTCCAGTGGGTACGGTCACGGATCGCATTGATCGTGTTACGCGTGGTGCCGATCAGCCTTGAAATCTGTGCATCGGACATTTCCGGGTGGCTGCGCAGGATCCATGCGATACCGTCCGGCTTGTCCTGACGCTTCGACACTGGAGTGTAGCGCGGGCCCTTGGTGCGGGTCACTTCTACCGGTGCTTTCTGCATCTGCAATTCGTATGTCGGATCTTTCTCGCCGAGTGCGATTTCCTCATGGGTCAGCTCGCCGGAGTGGACCGGATCGCGACCAGTGTATTTGCTGCCCGCAAGATCATCGGCCATCGCCTGAACTTCGAGGATATGAAGGCCGCAAAACTCTGAGATTTGCTCAAAAGACAGGCCGGTGTGGTCAATCAGCCAAGTGGCAGTCGCATGCGGCATCAACGGTTTCGGTTGGGCCATGATAAATGTTCCTCAAGAATTCCCGCACCGAACAAATCGGGCGTAAAAATAGAAGGGCCGCCCCTTTCGGAGCGGCCGTTGCATGAGGGTAGATAGGGGCAATCGGCGGATTCGGCAAGCCAATTAGGCGGGCCCTTCAGGCAAGCAGAACTTCGGCGCTAGCCGATCCCTCCTCTTCCAACGGCACGAGGCCAGATACGAACTGGTGCGCGGCGGTTTCCCAGCTGTAGCTGGCGCCAAGACGCGCACAGGCATCGCGGTCAGAATATCGGGCAACATCAATAGCTCGCGCGAGTTCATTGCACATCGCGCCAACTTCTTCGGTCAAAATGTCAACCGGTCCGGCAACGGGGAATGCTGCCACCGGCGTACCGCAAGCCAGCGCTTCGATCATGACCAGGCCAAATGTGTCTGTCTTGCTGGGAAAGACAAACACATCAGCACCGGCATAGCATCCAGCCAATTCGCGCCCCGTTCGTTTTCCCAGGAATGTCGCTTTCGGAAACTTCGCTTCCAATTCAGCCCGCGCGGGGCCGTCTCCGACCACAACTTTGCTTCCCGGATAGTCGCAAGACAAGAATGCCTCTATATTCTTTTCTACGGCTACCCGCCCGACGTAGAGCAGGATCGGCCCCTCGAGATCGCGAAACTCGGGCGGTGGCGGCGCATCGGGTGTAAAACACTCCAGGTCAACGCCGCGGCTCCAGTGATGCAGCTGGTGTAGCCCGCGTTCTCGCAACTGGGCGCGTATACTGCGGGTCGCCACCATCACACGTTGCGCCGGCTTGTGAAACCAGCGGATGAACGGCCAGATTCGATCAGGATCCATGCCCGTGCGCCGAGCGACATATTCGGGGAACTGCGTGTGATACGCGGTGGTGAAGGGAATACCGCGCCTGACACAATAATTGCGCGCAGCAAGGCCAAGTGGACCTTCGGTTGCAATGTGCACTGCGTCGGGGTTGAGCCACGCCAACCGGCGTCCGACTGCGCCCGGCAAGGTGATTGCCAAGCGGATTTCAGGGTAAGTCGGGCATGGTACTGAAGTATAATTGTCAGGCGAGATTACCGTAACATCATGTCCCCAGCCGCGCAGGATGTCACAAGTGGTCGAAAGCGTACGAACAACACCGTTCGTCTGCGGATGCCATGCGTCAGTGACAATCGTGATCGTGTGCGGTGAGTGGGAGGCGGCGACAAAGCTGTCTCCGGTTAAGGCACCAAATGCGTTCATGCTGCCTCCAGCTCTGTTTGCTCACTGTGAACACGGGGGTCGCTCTGGCCGTCGCGCGCCGCGATCTCTTGAGGCCAGTTGAGAATCTCCATCCGTCCGTCGAAGTGCTCGACCAAGGCGTTGCAGCCCTCGACCCAGTCGCCATCGTTCCAGTATTCGATAGTCTTGCCACTGTGGGTGAATTCACGAAATTCGGCTGTGTGGATGTGGCCGCAAATCACGCCATCAACGCCGCGTTCAGCCGCAGCTTTGGCCACCACTTCTTCGTAGCGGCCAATAAACTCGACCGCATTCTTGACCTTGTGCTTGGCCATTTTTGAGAGCGACCAGTAAGGCAAACCCAAGGCGCGGCGCGCCTTGTTGACCCAATGGTTCAGGCCCATCATCACATGGTAAAGCGTGTCCCCGACAAAGGCGAGCCAACGGTGTGCGAGCATTACCGCATCGAACTCGTCACCATGCAACACGATCAGGCGGCGGCCATCAGCAGTATCGTGGAACGCCGCACGGCGGATCTCGACCCCACCAAAGTTCAGTCCGGTAAACTGACGGAACATCTCGTCATGATTGCCTGGAATATAGACGATCCGTGTGCCGCGACGCGCGCGCTTGAGGATGCGCCAGAAGATATCGTTGTGTTCTGCTGGCCAATAGAACTTTTTCTTCAATCGCCAGCCGTCGATGATGTCTCCGACCAGGTACATCGTTTCGCTGTCAGTATGGTCGAGGAAGTCGATCAGCAGCTCTGCATTGCAGCCTTTGGTGCCAAGATGCACATCGCTGATCCAGATGGCCCGATACTTGCGCCGCTTGATCCCTTCCGGCTCGGGCGTTTGCAGTCGGCGCGTGGGAAGTTTGGCAATGGAGCCCAAGTCGCTGTCAACTGAAGGCAAGGGGAATGCTGAGGATGCGAGATCGTTCATGGGGACTCCTTCGATCTTGGCCCAAACAAGGCTTTTCGCTCAGGAGCTATGGCAGTATATTGTTACAATCGATTCACATTTTGATGACTGTTTGGGGTAACTGCGACATCTGGAAGACAGGTATATTCACCCATTTCAAGGCGGCTTATTGATCGTGCGCTACCTTTAGCACGATCTTGCCGATGTGTTCGCCGGCTTCCATCCGTGCATGCGCAGCAGCAGCGTCAGACAGCGGGAAAACTTCATCCATCACCGGCTTTAACTCGCGCGAAGCGAAAAGCGGCCACGCGGTCTGCGCGATCTCGTCACACAGCGCGGATTTGAATGCATCGGAGCGCGGTCGCAATGTCGAACCCGTCAGCGTCAAGCGCCGCATCATCACATACGCCATGTTGAGCTCTGCCTTGGGCCCACCGAGAACCGCAATGGTTACATGGCGGCCGTCTTCGGCCAGGCATTTGAGATTGCGCGGCACATAGTCACCTGACACCATGTCGAGCACGACATTTACGCCTTTGCCGCCTGTGAACTCTTTCACGGCGTCGACAAAATCGGTTTCGCGGTAATTAATCGCCAAATCGGCTCCAATTTCTCGCGCCGCCTGACATTTGGCCTCATCGCCGCAAGTCACGACAACTTTGGCATCGAACGCTTTGGCCAGCATGATTGCCATCGTGCCAATGCCCGACGTACCGCCGTGCACCAGCAGCGTCTCGCCATCGCGCAGAAACCCGCGCTCGAACACATTATGCCAAACGGTGAAGAGAGTTTCGGGCAGCACGGCCGCCTCTACAAGTGGCATGCCGTACGGCACCGGCAAACAATGGCCCCAGGGCGCAGCACAATATTCCGCATATCCGCCGCCTGGTGTCAGTGCGGCGACTGTTTGGCCAAGCATTCCCTGAGGAACTTCACTGCCGATTGCCACTACTTCGCCAGCCACTTCCAGCCCCGGCAGCGGCGACGCGCCAGGAGGTGCCGGATAGTGGCCTGCGCGTTGTATGCAGTCAGGCCGGTTGACCCCCGCATAGGCAACGCGGATCAGCACATCTGTGGGCTTGACGTCAGGCAGAGGCATTTCACGCGGCGTCAAGACCTCTGGTCCGCCCGGCGTATCGAACCCGACAGCTTGCATTGTCACCTGCAACTCACCCGCCTTGGTACCCGCCATCGCTCAATCAGCCCTTGTTTGTCTTGCGCCGCATCCGGCGCTGTGTCTGCAAAGCGACACTTCGCCACGCAACGCCTGTTTGCGACGGGAAGTAGCGACCCTCTCCATTGACAGCAAGCCAGTCAAATTGCGATGTTAGCATTAGATGGACTTGGATGATCTTCCGCGCCCCAAGGGCGATGCTGCGAGCAAGCTCGCGCGCGAAGACCTCTCGCCTTATTCTCAAGACGAGCTGGAACAGCGGATCGCCATTCTCGAAGCGGAGATTGTGCGTGTGCGCGAACATCACAGCAAGGCTGCAGCTCACCGCAGTGCGGCTGACTCGCTTTTCAAGAAATCGGACCCATGAGCCGGTCGCGCGCGTTCTGGATTCGCAATTTCGCAAATCGCGCCCATATTACGGCCAATCGCCTAGGTTTGCTTAACCACATCAATTCACTCTCTCCTTCAAGGGAGAGGTGCCCACCCCCACTATAGAGTGCTCACATGCCAAGTTTTGCCCAGAACCTCGAAAGAACGCTGCACAATGCCCTCGGAAACGCATCCGAGCGTCGGCATGAATATGCCACGCTGGAGCATTTGCTGCTCGCGCTGATTGATGATGAAGATGCAGCGCAAGTCATGGCCGCTTGCGGGGTGGATCTGGCCGAGCTGGGCGAAGTCGTGAAGCAATATCTCGACCAGGAATACCAGTCGCTGAAGACCGAAGATGGCGCTGATCCACAGCCAACCGCGGGTTTCCAGAGAGTGATCCAGCGCGCGATCCTGCATGTGCAATCATCTGGCAAAGACACTGTAACCGGCGCGAATGTGCTGGTGGCGCTGTTCAGTGAACGCGATTCCTACGCCGTCTACTTCCTGCAGCAGCAGGATATGAGCCGGCTGGATGCGGTTAGCTATATCAGCCATGGTATTGGCAAAGGCGGACGGCAGCTTGAAAGCAAAGGTGTGGCTGGATCGGAAGAGCCACAACAGGATGGCGCAGCAGAAGCCAAAGAGGGCGGTGCAAAGAAAGAAACCGCGCTCGACCAGTTTACCGTTAACCTTAACGCCAAGGCTGAGGCCGGCAAGGTAGATCCGCTGATCGGTCGCGGACCGGAAGTGGACCGTACGATCCAGATCCTGTGCCGCCGCAGCAAGAACAATCCGCTTTACGTCGGCGATCCGGGCGTGGGTAAAACCGCGATTGCAGAAGGCCTGGCCCGCAAGATCGTCGAAGGCGACGTTCCCGAAGTGCTGCTGGATGCAGTGATCTACTCGCTCGATATGGGCGCGCTGCTCGCTGGCACGCGTTATCGCGGTGATTTTGAAGAACGCTTGAAGCAGGTCGTGGCAGAGCTTGAACAGATGCCCGACGCGATCCTGTTCATTGACGAAATCCACACGGTCATCGGCGCTGGTGCAACCAGCGGCGGTGCGATGGATGCTTCCAACCTGTTGAAGCCGGCTTTGTCTTCAGGCGCGATCCGCTGCGTGGGCTCCACAACCTACAAGGAATTTCGCAATCACTTTGAAAAGGACCGCGCGTTGCTGCGTCGGTTCCAGAAAATTGATGTGAACGAGCCGACCATTGATGAGACGATCAAGATCCTGAAAGGTCTGAAGACCGCATTCGAAGATCACCACAAGGTCAAATACACACCGGACGCATTGAAGACAGCGGTCGAGCTGTCGGCGCGCTACATTAACGATCGCAAATTGCCCGACAAGGCGATCGATGTGATCGATGAAGTTGGCGCGATGCAGATGCTGGTCCCTCCCAGCCGCCGCAAAAAGAAGATCACCGCACGAGAGATCGAGTCCGTCATTGCGACAATGGCGCGCATCCCGCCGAAATCGGTCAGCAAGGATGACAAGAAAGCGCTCGAGAACCTTGAGCGTGATCTGAAGCACGTCGTGTTTGGTCAGGATGAAGCGATCCATCGGCTTTCAACTGCGATGAAGCTGTCACGCGCTGGCCTGCGCGATCCGGACAAGCCGATTGGTTCGTTCCTGTTCTCCGGCCCGACCGGGGTCGGCAAGACCGAAGTCGCGCGCCAGCTCGCCAGCATCATGGGCATCGAGCTGAAACGCTTCGATATGTCCGAATATATGGAGCGCCACAGCGTTTCGCGCTTGATCGGCGCGCCTCCGGGCTATGTCGGATACGATCAGGGCGGATTGCTGACCGATGCGATCGACCAGAACCCGCATTGCGTGCTGCTGCTCGACGAGATCGAGAAGGCGCACCCCGATCTGTTCAACATCCTGCTGCAGGTGATGGACAATGGCCGTCTGACCGACCACCACGGCAAGACTGTCGACTTCCGCAATGTTGTGCTGATCATGACCACCAATGCCGGTGCAGCTATGATGGCAACCCAGGGCATCGGCTTTGGCGATGTGTCGAAGGAAGACGCGAGCGATGAAGCGGTGAAGAAAATGTTCACCCCTGAATTCCGCAATCGTCTCGATGCGATTGTGCCCTTTGCCTATCTGGGCAAGAGTACGGTCGCCCGCGTGGTCGACAAGTTCATCTTGCAGCTTGAATTGCAGCTTGCCGAGCAGAACGTGCACATCCAGTTTGACAAAGATGCGCGCGGCTGGCTGGCCGACAAGGGCTATGACAAGCTCTACGGCGCCCGCCCCATGGGCCGCTTGTTGCAGGATCGGATCAAGCAACCTCTGGCGGAAGAGCTGTTGTTCGGCAAACTTGTCGAAGGCGGCGAAGTGCATGTCACGATAAAGGACGGCAAACCGAATTTCGAGCTGACGCCCGCGCCGCCCAAAGCCAAGCCGAAGCGCAAGCCCGCTGCCAAGAAGAAGCCGGCTGCAAGGAAGGCTTCGCCAAGCAAGAAACCTGACGCCGATGCCGGTAGTGGCGCGGACGGCGGCAAGGACGACAAATCGTAACCTTTCTTCGCTGGCATTAAGTCCGCAGATGTGCATGAGTGCGCCCCTTAGTTCTTGCGACCAAGGGGCCCCTCATCATGCGTTCACTTAAAATTTTCGCTGCCGCAGCGTTGCTGGCGATTCCCGCCATTACGCTGGCAGCCGACGATCAGGCCGAGGCACCACCTGCGCACTTCACCGGTGCGGATCTGTTCAACCTGACAATCGCAACCGACCCACAGATCAGCCCTGATGGCCGCCAGATTGCCTATGTCCGCATGGCGAATGATATTATGACCGACAGCGCTGTGCGCTCGATCTGGTTGATCGAACTTGCAAGCGGCGCAGAGACTCCATTGGTAACGGGCGCAGGCGCGCATTTCAGCCCGCGCTGGTCACCCGACGGATTGCGCCTGGCCTATATCTCGACCAAGAGCGGCGGCGGACCCGAGTTGCATGTTCGGTGGATGAACAGCGGTGTTGCTGCGAACATCACGGCTTTGCCCGAGGGCCCCGGCGGCATCAGTTGGTCACCCGACGGTAGCCAGATCGCTTACACCGCACGCGTGCCCGGAAAGCCGCTTAGCCTGGGCAGCGCACCCGCCAAGCCCGAGGGTGCGGAATGGAAGGCGCCACCAAGCATCACAGACGCGGTAACGTACCGCATCGATGGCGGGGGCTATCTCAAACCGGGCTTCACGCAGATCTTCGTTGTTTCGGCAAAGGGCGGCGCACCGCGCCAGTTGACAAGTGGAGACCGGCACCACTCGGGTGCTTTGGAGTGGTCGCCAGATGGAAAGACGATCCTGATCAGCGGAAATCGCGATGACGATTGGGAGTTGGCCGGGGTCGACAGCGAGATCTACGCGATCGATCTGGCATCGGGCGATATCAACGCCCTGACCACACGCGATGGTCCGGATTTCGCACCGCAAATCTCCCCCGACGGAACCCAGATCGCTTACCTAGGGTTCGATGATCGCGCGATGGCGTATCAGCAAGCCGAGCTTTACGTGATGAACCGCGATGGTTCCGGCAAGCGTCGCGTGGCGGCCGGTTTTGATCGCGGGTTTGACAGTCTGGAATGGACCGATGGCGGGCTTTACGCCGGTTTCGAGGATGAGGGTGTTTACCGCGTCGCAAAGATATCGCTCACAGGCAATGTTGATCGCCTGAATGCACGGGTCGCAACGCCGGGATATTCCCGGCCCTATGTGGGCGGCGAATGGAGCGTGTCCAGCAGGGGCACGCTGGCCTTTACGTCTGGCAGCGCGACACGGCCGACCGATGTCTCTGTGTTGGCCGGACGCAATCCGCGCCAACTGACCGCGCTCAATGAAACCTGGCTTTCAGGAAAGACGCTGGGCCAGACGATCGAGTTGGATGTCACAGCCGCGGATGGAACCAAAATCCCTAGTTGGATCACCCTGCCGCCCGATTACGAGCCGGGCACGCGCGTGCCGCTGGTGCTGGAAATTCATGGTGGTCCCTACGCGGCATATGGTGCGCATTTCAGCACCGACTATCAGCTTTATGGCAGCGCAGGGTATGCAACACTCTTTACCAACCCCGGTGGCTCGACCGGATACGGCCACGCCTTCGCTGACCGGATCGAAGGTAATTACCCAATCTCGAACCATGATGAGCTGATGGCCGCAGTCGATGCTGCAATCGCTGCGGGTTACGCCGATCCTGAGAACCTGTTTGTTACAGGCGGTTCGGGCGGCGGCATCCTGACCGCGTGGATCGTGGGCCAGACCGATCGCTTTGCGGCGGCAGCTTCGAACAAGCCGGTTATCAACTGGACCAGCATGGCATTGATGAGCGATGGCTATGCCTTCTTCGGCAAGTACTGGATGAAGGGGCAGCCATGGGAACGCGCTGACGACTATTGGCGCCGTTCTCCACTGGCCGCAGCCGCTAACATCAAGACGCCGACACTGGTCCTGGTTGCTGCAGAGGATTACCGCACCCCCCGCAGCGAAGCCGAACAATTCTACGGCGCGCTGCAAGTTCTCGGCGTCGACACTGCGTTGCTGGTGACGCCGGGCGGGAGCCATGGCGATTTGACAATGTCACCCAGCCAGCTGGCCACGAAAACCGATTCGGTGATAAAATGGTTTGAAAAGTACCGGAAAGACGAAAAATCTGACTAGCCAAGCGGCTATTTCAGTCCGGCTTCAAAAACCGCGATAGCGTGGTGCTTGGCATTCTCGGCATAGTGCGCCACGCCCATCCGCATGCCGGCAATCGCAGCATCGGATAGCTCTCTCATAGGCTTGGCCGGGCGCCCCGCCCACAGCATACGGTCTTCCATCACCTTGCCTTCGGTCAGCATCGCGCCCGCCGCCAGCATGGCATCATGGCCGATCACAGCCTTGTTCATGGCGATTGCGCCAAGGCCCACAAAGCCGCGGTCTTTGATCGTGCACCCATGCACCATCGCCATATGCCCGATCAGTACGTCATCACCTATGATCAGAGGTGAGCCCTCTTCATCACCAGGGCGCGGCGGGTCGCAATGACATACCGTGCCATCCTGGATATTGGTCCGCTGCCCGATCTCGATCCGGCTGACATCGGCGCGCAACACACAATTGTACCAGATCGAGCTCTCCGCGCCGATCGTGACATCGCCGATGATGGTGCAGCCTGGAGCGATAAAAGCGGTGTCATGAATATGCGGCACTTTACCGTGGATCGGGATGATGTTTACGCCGGGCCGGAACATTATTTTGTCTCCCACTGCTCTCTTGAAAGCGAATATTGTATCGCCGGGTTATCACGCGGATCGTACGCAGGGTCATCAAAGTCGAGATCCTTGCGACGCTCCATGCCCAGCTTCTCCATGAAACGCCAGCTGGCCTCGTTGCGCTCACTCGTGATCGCAACGAGATATGGCACGCCAATACTGTCAAACGCCCAATTGATCACCGCGCGCATGGATTCATTGGCATAACCGTGCCGCCAGCGGTCCTCGCGCACCAGCCAGCCGATCTCGTGATCACCCACGTTGGGCGCGAGCGGATTGTCGACCCGCTTCATCCCGCAATGGCCAACCAGCTCTCCGGTCGACTTCTCGATCAACATCATGAAACCAAAGCCTTCACGTGCAAACCAGCTCATTGATTTGGCGTGCTTCGCTTCGATCTCGTGGAGCTCTTTGACGCCGCCCAAACATTCCATCACGGCTGGCGTGTTGAGCAATTCATACTGAAGCGCCGCATCGCTTTCCTCGATCTTGCGCAGAATCAACCGCTCGGTTTCGATTACGATATCAGGCATGCTGCGCTTCCCGGCTTGCACGATCAATCGAGTAGACGATGATCAGGGGAGTATCGGGCGTGAAATCGGCGTTCTCGAAATCAAGGTCTTCGCGCCGCACCATGCCGAGCTTGATCATCAGCCCCCAACTTGGCGCATTACCTTGAACGGTCAGCGCAATCACTTCATCCGCGCCGAAACGTTCAAAAGCCAGATCAAGCGACGCAACCGCTGCTTCCTTGGCATAGCCTTTGCCCCAGGCGTCTTCTCTCAACCGCCACCCGACCTCCATCATACCGATCGGGCCGCCATTCTGATTGCAGCGCTTGAGCCCGCAAAAACCCAGAATGGCACCGTCATCCTTGCGCTCGACACACCAGAAGGTGTGCCCGTGGTCCAGAGTGTAGGACAAAAGCCGGTCCTGCGCTGCCTGCCGCTTTTCCGCGTCGCACACCCCGCCAAGCCAGCGCATCACATTGGGCGTATTGGTGCCTTCCCAAAACGGGAGCCAATCGTCCTCGCGCCAATCGCGTAGGATCAACCGCTCGGTTTCGTGCTGGAATCCTTCGTTCATGTCAGCAATTGAGAATGCGCGCAGCCACCGGCGCATGATAGGTCAGCACTCCGCTGCAACCGGCGCGCTTGAAGGCGATCAGTTTTTCCATCAGCAACGCATCACGGTCCCCGATACCGGCAGCCTGCGCGGCCTCGATCATCGCATATTCGCCGCTCACCTGATAGGCGAACACGGGAATGCCAAACTCCTGCTTCACGCGGTAGATAATATCCAGATAGGCAAGGCCGGGCTTCACCATCACACTGTCGGCGCCTTCCGCAATGTCCAGCGCAACTTCGCGCAGCGCTTCGTCGCTATTGGCCGGATCCATCTGGTAGGTTTTCTTGTCGCCTTTGAGCAGCCCACTTGAACCCACCGCATCGCGAAACGGGCCGTAGAATGCGCTGGCGTATTTGGCAGCATAGCTCATGATCTGGACATTTGGGTGCCCGTTCATCTCCAGCGCCAAGCGAATCGCATGCACCCGGCCATCCATCATGTCTGATGGCGCGATGATGTCCGCGCCTGCCTCTGCCTGATTGAGCGATTGATCGACGAGCACGGCTACAGTGTCGTCATTGACGACATACCCTGCGGCATCGATTAGCCCGTCTTGCCCGTGCGCCGTATAAGGATCGAGCGCGACATCGGTGAGGATGCCGATATCGCTGCCGCAAGCATCACGGATTGCTTTGATCGCTCGGCACATCAGATTGTCCGGGTTGAGCGCCTCTGCCCCATCATCGCTGCGTTTGTCCGCGGGCGTGTTAGGGAACAGCGCAACACACGGAATGCCCAGCTCGACCGCCTCCCTCGCACGGGCCGCGATACCGTCAATCGACCAACGCGATACGCCGGGAAGCGTTGCGATCGGCTCTTCCACACCGCTACCTTCAGTGACGAACAGCGGCCAGATCAGGTCCGCAGGTGTCATCACGGTTTCGCGATACATATTGCGGGCCCAGCCGCTGGCTCGGGTGCGCCGCATGCGCACATTCGGGTACGATCCACTCATAGGCCAGAGTGTTGCCGCATTATCTATCGCTTAGCAATCTATCAACGCCCTGCCTCAGCTGACTTGAAGCGGATTATCGAGCTTTTCGATCTCACGCTCCGGTTCCGCCACTTCTTCAGGGCGGATTTCAAGATCCGCCAGAGCGGCGCCCGGCTCAACCTCTTTAAGTCGCGCCAAGGCGGCCCGGAAATCGACCAATTCACGGCCCTCAAGCTGAGCGCGGCGGACAAAACGCACTCCCCGCGGATCTATCGCGCGCCCCCCCCGATACATCTCGTAGTGCAAATGCGGGCCGGTCGAAAGGCCGGTTGATCCGACATAGCCGATAACCTGACCGCGGCGAACACTTTCCCCGCGGCTGGCGGCGATCCGGCTCATATGGCAGTAGCGGGTCGACAGCCCATTGCCGTGATCGAGCCGCACCGCATTGCCGCAACCACCCATTCGCCCCGCCGCACTCACTCGCGCGTCCGAGACAGCAACGATGGGCGTGCCATGGCGGGCGCGGAAATCGATGCCCGAATGCATGCGGCGATACCCCAGTATCGGGTGGCGACGCATCCCGAAGCCGGATGTGATCCCGCCCGGTACAGGCGCGATCAATCCGTTTCGCTGCTCGCCAACGCCGGATGCTTCATAAAAAATGCCATCCTCTCCCCAGCGCATCAGCTGCGTCTTGGGTTCACCATCGCGCTCGATCCCGGCATAGAGCACCTGGCCTGCCTGCCGCTCACCCGTTGCGGCGCGGCGGTAAGCAACAATCATGTCGAACTCGTCGGTCGAACGGACGCTGCGGTTGAGGTCAATCTGGCCATCCAGCGCCTTGATGAAATCCTGCACCGCGCTAGCAGGTGCGCCTGCGGCGCGCGCTGAACGGTACAAGCTCTGCCCGACAGTGCCGCGAATGCGCAGCGGCGTATCATCGACTCGAATGGTGTTGCGACGCAAAGACAGCCGGCCATCGTTGTTCTCTACCCGCAGCTCAAGATCGAACTTGGCCCGAAAGGACAACTCATCGAGTGGCCGAGGTGTGCCCTCTGCCACGCGGCGACCCAGCACAATGTCAAAGCGGGTGCCGGCAGTGAGCTCTTCCATCTCGATGGCGCCGCCGATCAGCTCCTGCACGCGTGACGCATCGGCAGAGCTCAATCCGGCACGTTGAAGCATGCGGTCAAAACTGTCTCCGCGGCCCAATGTCGCGACCAGCTCTATCTGTGGGCGTTCTGGTGCGGCCTCAAGCGCGCGGACCTTGGGCCCGGCGCCCATCTGGCGGCCGCTGTCAGCGCCAAGCGCCAACGGCATGATCATGTGGCTGCGAAATTCGTCCAGCGCCACTTCGTCCAGCTCCATGGCAGGCCTTGCCTCGAGCGGCGCGAAGTCTGGCCACAACAATAGCGCGACCGCGCCTAGGCCAAGCATCGTGCCAAGACCGCGAAACCAGGTTCCGCTTCCGATATTCTGCGCCAGGTCGGGAGCAAGATCTACCCGCTCTAGCTTGCGCGAAGTTTCATCGCGCCATTCTTCATAGCGAGATCGCCAACCACTGACACGCTTCAAGACGATTTTGGCATTGTCTGACGACTTACGTGACGCACGAGCAGAACCGGCTTCACCGAAGTCAAGCATCGGCTCTTCAGGATCGAACGCGCCTAAGGACGGATCGCCCAGTGGCTTGTCATCACCGCTGCCCATGTCGCGCATGTGATCCAATTGATCTCAACTCCCAGCTGGCGCCAAAACAGCGCTACATCCCAATCGAACGTCCCTTTTCGGTTTATTGGCGAAGATTTCTCGCAGATCAAAGTAAATTGCGCCTTAATCATCGACCAGATGAGTCCCCAAGGCGACGAAGTGTTGAGAAGCGGCACGGCGTGGGCATCAGGCGGTTGCCGCGGCCCGCGCGCGATGCCACTAAAGGCATTGTGAGCGACAGCACCATCAAGGCGGTTCTCGGGCCCACCAATACCGGCAAAACCCATTTGGCGATCGAACGGATGTGCGGACATTCCTCGGGCATGATGGGATTTCCGCTGCGGTTGCTGGCGCGCGAAGTCTATGATCGGGTTCGTGCAATCAAAGGTGACAAGGCGGTCGCCCTGATCACCGGTGAAGAACGGATTGAACCGCCCGACGCGCGGTACTTCTGCTGCACCGCGGAGGCCATGGATCGGCTGGGAGCGGGGAAAGACGGTCTGCACGCCTTCGTGGCACTCGATGAAGCGCAGATCGGCGCTGACCCGGAACGCGGGCATATCTTTACAGATCGCTTGCTCAACGCGCGCGGCCGCGAGGAAACCATGATTCTCGGCTCGACAACGCTCGAACCCCTGGTCAGAAAACTTATTCCGCGCGCGGAAATGGTCGAGCGACCTCGTTTTTCGACGCTCAGCCACGCCGGAAGCTGCAAATTGTCGCGGCTACCGCCACGCAGCGCGGTCGTCGCATTCGGCACCGACCAGGTTTACGCCATGGCAGAGGCTTTGCGCAGGTTCAGAGGCGGGGCCGCAGTGGTGATGGGAGCGCTTTCACCGGAAACCCGAAACAAGCAGGTTGAATTGTTCCAGAATGGTGAGGTTGATTACATCGTCGCCACCGACGCAATCGGCATGGGATTGAACCTCGATTTGCACCATGTTGCCTTTGCGGGCCTCTCAAAATTCGATGGCAAACACAAACGCCGACTGACCCCTGCCGAAATGGGGCAAATTGCAGGCCGCGCCGGGCGGCATCAGCGCGACGGCACTTTCGGAGCGCTCTCGGGCATGCGCGATGGCAAGGGCACGCCCGCCGAATTCACCGATGAAGAGATCTATGCGATCGAAGAGCATCGCTTCGCGCCATTGACGCATTTGTTCTGGCGCGAGGCCGAGCCACGATTCGACAATCTCGCAACCCTGATCGCCGACCTGGAAATGAAGCCTGATGAGCCAGAGCTTCGGCCCGCACCGGAAGCGATCGACTTGGCCGTCTTGAAACGGCTGTCTGAAGATCCGATTGCTGACAGCGTTAAGGGTGCCGGATCTGTCCGCCGGTTCTGGGAAGCCTGTTCGCTGCCCGATTTCCGCTCCGTGGGTGCGGGCGTCCATGCCAGTTTCGTCAAAAGATTGTGGCAGGATCTTCGCGAAGGCTATCTCGGCGCCGATTTTGTCGCCGCACGCATTGCAGAGCTTGATCGCATGCAGGGAGACATCGACACTTTGCAAGGAAGGATAGCCGCGATCCGAACTTGGGCCTATATCTGCCAGCGGCCGGACTGGGTATTGGCGCGTGACGAGATGTTTGCTCGCGCGCGCGCAGTCGAAGCCAAACTGTCGGATGCGCTGCATGCGCGGCTGACAGAGAGATTTGTAAACCGAAGGACGTCGCTTTTGATGAAATCGCTGGGCCAGGATGGAAGTGCATTGCCGGTCGAACTCGCCCCTGATGGCACGCTTACAGTCGACGGTGAGCTGATTGGTCGGCTGGACGGCTTTCGGTTTGCGGTCGCACCGGATGCGACAGTTGCCGATCGCAAGATGTTGCTCGCTGCGGGTGAAAAGGCTTTGCCGGCGCTGTTGGCGCAGCGTGCCCAATGGCTTGCCGGTGACGGCATAGGCGAGTTGACGATCGGCAATGGCGCGATTCTGTGGGGCGAGCACAAGCTGGCCACTATCGAGCTGAGCGACGACTTCGGAACCGCCCGAATTGCATTTGTGCGCGAATTGAGCGCGCTGCCGGAGGCATCGCGGCTCAGTTTTGAGGCGGCTTTGCAGAACTGGTTGGACATAAGACTTGAGCCACTCGAGCCCTTGCGCAAGCTGGCTGCGGCCGCTCAGGACCCGGCCGCCGGGTCAGAGGCGCGCGCTTTATTGCACACCGTTATTGCCGGCCACGGGGTGGTGACGCGCGAAGATGCGGGCTTGCAGCATCTGCCCAAGGAAATGCGCCCCTTTCTGCGCAAGCTGGGTGTGGTATTCGGCGCGCTTGATATATTCGCACATGCTTTGCTCAAACCCGCACCCCGTCAGCTGCTGCACGCGCTCGGGGTAGACAAGCAGCCGCTGAACGAAGCGATGTTGCCAGTGCTCAAAGATGTGAAACAAGCACCAGCCGGATACCGCCCCGCCGGGTCACAGATGATCCGCGTCGATCTGGCGGAGAAGATTGTGCGCGCCGCGTTCGATGCGCGCGCCAAGGCAACGCCTGAAGGCGGCAAACCGCCTAAGCGTTTCTTCTTTGACACGGCATTGCCAATCTCGATCGGGCTTGAAGCAGACAATGTGCTGCGCTTGCTTGGAAGCGCAGGGTTCAAGCGCTTTGCTGCACCAGCGCTGGCCGAGGGGGTATCAGGCCCGGCCACGCCCGATAGTTGGAATTGGCGCCCGAGACGCCTGGGCGGAAATCCGCAACGGCGGACGCAGCACAATCGCGGGGAGCAGGGTAAGCGCGGTAAGCGCAGCAGCAATCAGGGCAAGCCACAAGTCCGCAGCGCCCAACCACCGCGCAAGCCCGCTCATGAACCTGCCCGGGCAAGCGGCGCGTTCGATGCGCTGAGGGATTTGCTCGGTTAATGGGCGAAGGTGCCTGCAGAGGCATGCGAATCGACCGCCTGCTGGTCTATTTACGCATTGCACGTACACGCAGCCGCGCCTCTGTCATGGTCGATGCCGGACACATGCGCCACAATGGCCGGCACATTACCCGCACCAGCGAGGAGATCCGCGTCGGAGACGTGCTTACCTTCATGCTTGGCACTCAGGTCAAGATAATCGAGGTTCTCGAGCTGCCCGAACAACGCGGCTCGCCTGAAAAGGCCCGCTCTCATTATCGGGAGCTTGACCGGAGCGGCGAAAAACCACTAGCAGCGAAAGTGCAACATAATCTGCAAGGGAATTCCGCCACATGACCTATGTCGTCACCGAGGCCTGCATCAAATGCAAATACACCGATTGCGTTGAAGTTTGCCCTGTCGATTGCTTCTATGAGGGCGAGAATATGCTCGTCATCAATCCCTCCGAATGCATCGATTGCGGCGTGTGTGAGCCGGAATGCCCCGCTGAAGCGATCCTGCCTGACACAGAAGACGGCCTCGAAAAATGGCTCGAGCTCAACACCAAGTTTTCTGCGGAATGGCCCAATATCACCAGTCAGAAAGAGCCGCCCGCTGACGCCGATGATCACAAGGGTGAAGAGGGCAAGTTTGAAAAATATTTCACTGAAGCCCCCGGCGAGGGCGACTGATTCGCGATCAGTGCCCTGGCTGCTGAAAACCTGACAATCCGGCCAGATATGCGCGTGTTTCGCACCGAATAGGTTGCGACTCGTAATTTTGTTCCAATTGTGTTACACAATTGATCAACCACGCCGGATTGGTCCCGGCGCTCGGGTGAAAATAGGAAGGCTCGGCCAACAGCAAACATCGATAGGCACCAACGCGGCGCCTGCCCCGGCAGGCCCGATCAGGTTCCTTCGACTGCCTGTTTGGATCGTGCCAGTAGAAAGGATTTTGCATGGCAAACGAGGCCCTCGCCTTTAGTGTAGGCGACTATGTTGTTTATCCCAAGCACGGTGTTGGCCGTGTTATCGAGCTTCAGAATGAAGAAATCGCCGGGATGCAGCTCGAACTCTATGTACTGCGCTTCGAGAAGGAACGCATGACCCTGCGCGTTCCTACCAACAAGGTAGAATCAATCGGCATGCGCAAGCTGTCGTCTGACACGACCTTGAAAGAGGCTATGGAAACGCTGAAAGGCAAGCCCAAGGTCAAGCGCACAATGTGGTCACGCCGCGCGCAGGAATACGAAGCGAAGATCAACTCCGGCGAGATCGTATTGATCGCTGAGGTAACACGCGATCTGTTCCGCCCCGAAGATCAGCCCGAGCAAAGTTATTCGGAGCGCCAGATCTTTGAAGCGGCCTCCAGCCGGCTCGCTCGCGAACTGGCGGCGATGGACGAAACTGACGAGCCGACTGCGCTTGAGAAAATCCTCGACGTGCTACGCACCCATGCGCCGCAATATTACGAGACAGATGAGGAAGATTGATCCGCAAGGTTCATCGACCAATCGCATATCTGGACCGACAAAGGGCTGCTCGCAAGGGTGGCCCTTTGCCGTTGTGCGGTTGAACTGTGTCCCTTCGTGTATTGCATCGGTAATACGGAATGCAGCGCGCTTAGCCGCAAGCGCGGCCAGCTTTTGCTAGACATTCGATCGAGCGCGTGTGAGACGCCCCCTCATGCGTGGTCTTTATCTTATGGCCCTAACCCTTTCCTCATCTCTGCTTGGCGGATGCCTCGTCAAAGCGGCGGCTGATGTAGTGACGGCACCTGTGCGTGTCGCGAGCAAGGGCGTCGATCTGGCGACCACCAGCCAATCCGAAGCCGACGAAAAGCGCGGACGCGAGCTTCGCAAGGCCGAAGAAGAGCTCGGCAAGCTTAACCGGCGCTATGAAGACCGATTGGAAGATTGCCGCGACGGGAGCGAACGCGCATGTGGCGAAGCGCGTGACATCCATTCCGAAATTCAGGCGCTGCTGGAAAGTAATCCGGCGCTGGGCGAAGCTGCTGCAACGCCCGTAGGAAATTGACTACCCGGCCGGGGTGGCTGCGCGCCGCAATCGATCATTGATGGCTTCGCCAATGCCCTCATTGGGTATTTGCACTATGGCAATCCGGGGGTGCTCGCTGGCTGCAGCCTGATGCAGGCAATCATACAGCCGCGTGGCGGCTTCATCGAGATCACCCGAGGCCGAAAGCGTGCAATCGCCCGAAATTCCGCCGAACCCGATCAGGAATTCGCCTGCATCAGCGGCGTCTGCGTTCAACCGCAGCGGCTTGCCCGGCGCATAGTGGCTGGCGAGTTGGCCCGGGGCCTCAATACTCGCATCAGCCCTTTCACTGAATGTGCCATGCAGGCCATTGATCCGGATGGGGCCCGGACGCAATTCGTCTAGCGAACCATCTGCTCGCACCGCCAGAATTGTCGACTCCAAACCTGCTTCGCATACCCCCCCGTCAATCACCGCATCAATCCGCCCGTCCAGCGTTTCAAGCACATGTTGAGCGCTGGTCGGGCTGATGTATCCGCTGCGATTGGCTGACGGTGCTGCCATTGGAAAGTCGAGCACCCCCAGCAGTTCACACATCACGGGGTGCGCTGGCGCGCGCAGCGCCAATGTGGGCAGTCCAGCCGTAACAGCAGGTGCAAGTCCGCAGTCCGCGCGAATTGGCAACACCAAAGTCAGCGGGCCCGGCCAGTATGCATCTATAAGCTCGCGCGCTTTCGGATTGACCGCCGCGTAACGCCCCGCTTGCTCAGCGCCGGTCACGTGGACAATCAGCGGATTGAAGCCGGGCCGCCCCTTGGCTTGGTAAATCTTAGCCACAGCATCAGGGCTGTCTGCTCGCGCCGCCAGCCCGTAAACCGTCTCGGTGGGAACCGCTACAAGCCCGCCACGTTCCAGAATCGCAGCCGCACGCGCGATGCCTTGCGCATCGGCACGCAGCACTTCCGTAGCGTTCTTGTTACCGGCCATGCCTGCCCGCTATAGGGGGTACTGCAAATTGCCAAGAGATTCCCGAACAAAAGGAAGCAATCAACGTGACTCCTTACAAGCCCGCCACCCAGGACCAGCTGCTCGCAATCCGCGTTAATGCCGGGATCGAAGAGCTCGCCAAGACTGAACGCTTTACCTCCGCCGAGGCCGATCTGGTCGAAGCAATTGTCGAAGGTGTTGGCCAATTCGCCGCGGGCGAGTTCGCGCCGCTCAACCGGATCGGAGATCTGGAAGGGGCGAAGCTTGAGAATGGTGTGGTCCGGTTGCCCGACGGATTCAAGCAGGCCTATGACGAATATGTCGCGCAAGGCTGGAACGCGATCGCATCGCCAGAGGAATTCGGGGGCCAGGGCCTGCCCTTCACATTGGCGTGCAATGTGCTGGAAAATCTAGGTTCCGCCAATATGGCATTCAACCTGCTGCCCATGTTGAGTGTGGGAGCAATCGAAGCGATCGAGCATCACGGATCTGACGCGCAACGAGCGAAATACATGCCCGATCTCGTCAGCGGCAAGTGGTCGGGTACAATGAACCTGACCGAGCCGCAGGCAGGCAGTGATGTTGGCGCACTGCGTAGCACCGCCACCCCCATCGAAAGCGGCGAACATGCCGGAAAGTATCTGATCCAGGGCCAGAAGATCTACATCACCTGGGGTGAGCACGAACTGGCAGAGAACATTATCCATCTGGTGCTCGCGCGGCTGCCTGACGCACCCGAGGGTTCGCGCGGTATCTCGCTGTTCCTTGTGCCCAAATACCATGTGAAGGATGATGGAAGTCTCGGCCCGAAGAACGATCTGCGCTGCGTCAGCCTGGAGCACAAGCTCGGTATCAATGCCTCACCCACCTGTGTGATGAGCTATGGCGACAATGGTGAATGTATCGGCGAACTTGTCGGCGCGGAAAACCGCGGGCTGATGGCAATGTTCACAATGATGAACAATGCGCGCATCAATGTTGGCAATCAGGGTGTGCAGATCGGTGAGCGCGCGACCCAGCAAGCGATTGCATACGCGGCGGATCGCGTCCAGTCGGCACGCGCCGGATCACCCGACAAAACTCCTGTGGCGATTATCGAGCATCCAGATGTACGCCGCATGCTGCTGCGTATGAAAGCGCTGACCGAGGGGGCACGCGCACTCCTCTATTACTGTGCGGGTCAGGTCGATCGCGGGAGGATCGGCGACAACGCAGCCAAGCTGCGCGCGGAAGTGCTTGTTCCTTTGGTCAAGGCATGGGGCACCGATATCGGCATCGAGGTCGCCGGAATGGGCGTGCAGGTGCACGGGGGAATGGGCTTCATCGAGGAAACCGGCGCGGCACAACACTGGCGCGATTCCAAGATTGCCCCGATATACGAAGGCACCAACGGTATTCAGGCGGCCGACCTGGTCACGCGCAAGCTGGGGCTCGAGGGGGGCGGCGTCGTGCAGTCACTTATCGCCGACATCCTCGCGGAATCGGCTGACGAGCCGCAATTGCGCGCGCTAGCGCAAGATTGCACCTCTGTCGCCAGCTGGATGAGTGAAGAGGCAAGTCTGGATGATCGCCTGGCTGGCAGCGTGCCGTTTTGTACCATGCTCTCTGTTGCGGTCGCCGGATGGCAGCTTGCAAAGCAAGCGAAAGCCGTTGCAGGCGGCGCAGCGCCAGCGCTTGCCAAGACAAAGCCCGTCACAGCCCGATTCTTCCTCGATCGCATCGTTCCGGAGGCAATGGGTCAGGGGGCCGCCGCTACAGGCGGCGCTGAATTGCTTTACAGCCTTTCAGCCGATGCCTTCGCCGTTTAAGTGTTAGTGCGTGGACAACGACCAAGCCCCCGATCATGACGCGCTGCTTCGCATTGCAAATGCGTTAGAGCGAATAGCTCCGCCTGCCCCGGCAGCTATCAATTGGCGCACAATGCCAGCCTATGTCTGGGACGGAAAGAACGCGCGCGAGCTCGAGAAGATCACTGCGCCCGATCTCGATGATCTTCGTGGAATTGACCGCCAGAAAGAGCTGGTGCTCGAGAACATCGACCGATTGGCTTGGCGCAAGGCGTCGCATGACATGCTGCTATGGGGCACGCGCGGAATGGGAAAATCCGCGCTGGTCCGATCCGCTGCACGTCGGGTGCAGGATGGTGCGTCCATGGCCCTGGGGCTTGTACAAGTCGCACCTGATGCGCTTGATTCATTGCCCGAACTGTTCAGTCGACTTGGCGGCGAAAAGCGCCAGTTCCTGATCTTTATAGATGATCTTGGTTTTGCCGAGGAAGACACTGTTGGTCCGCGCCGTTTGCGAAGCTGGCTTGAAGGCGGCGTAGAGGCAAGGCCGAGCAATTGCCGGCTCGCCGTCACATCCAATCGCCGCGCCATTCTCGCGCGTCAGGCAAGCGAGCAAAACTCCGGCTCTGACGAAAGCCCGCTCAACCGCCGCGATACAACCGATGACAAGCTTGCTTTGGCTGATCGTTTTGGACTGACCGTGGGTTTCCATCCATGCAGCAAAGGTGCCTATATCGAGATGGTCAGCGCCTATGCCGGTCCGCTGGAGTTGAAGTTCAGCGAAGAAGAGGCGCTTGAATGGGCAATGCAGAGCGGGCAGCGGTCCGGCCGTGCCGCTTGGCAATTCGTCGTCGAACTGGCGGGTCGAGCCGGGAAGAAGCTTTAGCCCGCTCTCTTACTGAGCGGGAACTTCGCGCGCGTAATCCTCCTCATTGAAGGATGCCCGGGCATCACCCGTCAACTGGCGGCGGGGCGGTAGTGAGTCTGATTGAAGTCGCGCAATACCTGCTCCTGGCTCCGCTCCGGGTGCGTGAACTCGCCAGATAATCCCGGCGGTGTCATCAGTCATCAGCAGTGATCCGTCGCCCGCCCATTCGACCCAGGTCGGTCTGCCTTTGGTGGTGCCGTCCTCGTTCAGAAACCCGTCCAACACGGGAACCGGCAGACCTTCTGGATTGCCGAGTTCATCAAAGGCGACATAGACCAGATCGTATCCCGATGGTGGTTTGCGGTTCCACGAGCCGTGGCGCGCAATGAATGCCCCGCTTGCGAATGTCTCGCCCATCCTGTGCCCCTCTTGCGTAAACACCAGACCCAACGCAGCCACGTGGGGGCCGAGCGCGTATTCGGGCTTGCGCGCATATTCAGCAAGATATGCTGGACGCGGAGCTTTGACGCGCTCGTCGATATTGGTGCGCCAATAAACCCACGGCCAGCCGTACTGGGCGCCAATCGGCACATTGGTCAGATAGTCTGGCACCAGATCTCCGCCGAGCATGTCGCGCTCATTCACTGTGGTCCAGAGTTCGCCCGACCAGGGGCTGAACGCTAGGCCGTTGGGATTGCGCAATCCACCGGCAAACTGGCGCTGGCGATTGGTTTCGAGATTATACTCCCAAATCATGGCACGGCCTTCTTCGACCTCCATGCCTTGCTCGCCGATATTGGATACCGAACCAACCGCGACATAAATCCGCGTGCCATCTTCGCTTAGCTCGAGGTTGCGCATCCAGTGGCCGCCACCAGGTGCCAGATCCATCAGCTTGGTCGGCTCACCGGTTACGCTATCTGCGCCCAATTCATAGTCATACGCCAGCAAAGCATTGTGGTTGGCGACATAGAGCTTACCATCATGCCACCCCATGCCCGATGGTGAGTCCAAACCATTACTTTCATTAGCAATTGTGCGCCGTATCTCCGCGATACCGTCATTATCCCCATCACGCAGCAGCACAATTTCATTGGCAGAATCTCCGGTAGCCCCTGCACGGGTCATCAACCAATCGGCGATCAAGGCCATGATGCCGCCATCTTCCTCGCTTTTGGGTGATCGCGTAAGCGTGACGAGAACGTCTCCATTCGGCAGCGCCTGAAGCACGCGCGGATGATCAAGCCCTTCGGCAAAGCGTCCAACCGCCAGACCTTCTGCTGCGTTCGGCGCGTCGCCATCATCCCATCCCACCGGTTTGGCGATCTGCACCGTAGGGACGGGTTCGGGATTGGGTTCCTCCAGGGTCGGGTCGGTTCCCGCAACCGCCTCAATCGAAAGCTCGGCGGGGCTTCCGCGTGATACCCACCAGAGGGCCGCGCCGAGAAGCACAAGAATGACAAGGAGGGCGATCAGGATCTTTTTGAGAATGCTCATGGGTGTCAGGCATAAGCCCGGTCCATGCGAGCGGCAATAGGCTACATTCAACAGACATGGCACCCGGATCAGCCGCGGGCCTTGCTATTTGACCGGCTCCGCTTAGATCGCTTCCCACGATGTATGATTTCAAACTCGACGAGAACCTCGATGCCAACGAGCGGTACCGACAGCTATGTAACGCTGCGGATGCGCTAACCGCGACCGAGAGTGACCCCATTGCCAATATGGCGAATATAGCCGCCCTCATATGGGAGTTTGTGCCCGGACTGAACTGGGCTGGGTTCTATCGGGTGTTGGAGAACGATGATGGTGAAGGCGAGCTCGTCCTCGGCCCGTTTGTTGGCCGCCCCGCCTGTATCCGCATTCCGATGGGCGCCGGCGTGTGCGGGACCGCCGCGAAAACAGGCGCGACTCAGCTTGTCGAGGATGTGCACGCATTCCCCGGACATATTGCGTGTGATTCTGCCAGCCTGTCCGAAGTGGTGGTGCCGGTTGTCCGGAATGGTCAAGTTGTCGCGGTTATCGATCTGGATTCCCCTGAACCAGCCAGGTTCAAGCCTGAGGATGCCGCAGGGATCGAGCAACTGGCGCGGCTGCTTGCCAACCGCATTTAACGAGAATCGCTAAATAGCTCATATTTAAGGGTTTTCTGGCACTCAAGTTGCGCGGCGCAACTTTCGATCAGTCAGCCAATGTGGCAAAGTTGCGCGGCGCGACTTGGATTACTTCAGATATCACCGCCGGTTAGCCGCTGACAGATCAGATCGAGTTGATCGAGTGTGCGGTATTTGATTGTGACTGCGCCCTTGCGCGGGTCCGCATCGGTCTTGATCCGCACAGTCAGCCCCAAGAACTCTTCCAGATGCGCCTGTACAGCTGCAATGTCCGCGTCCTTGACGGGATCGCGCGTAGTGCGTTTGGTCGATTTGCGTGCCTTGGGCGCTATGTCGCCGCGCACCAGGTCTTCAACTTCGCGCACACTCAGCTTGTCGCGAACCGCCTGTTTAGCCAGTCTCGCCGCGTCATCATGGCCGATCAATGCACGGGCATGCCCCATGGAGAGCTCACCTGCCTCTACCAGGCCCAGCACGCCCTCTGGCAAGGCAAGCAAACGCTGCAAATTTGCTACATGGCTGCGTGATTTTTCAACCATTTGCGCGATCTCAGCCTGTGTCAGACCTTCTTCATCACTCAGCCGGTGATAAGCGCGTGCTTCCTCGACCGGATTGAGATCTTCGCGCTGAATATTCTCGATCAAGGCCAACGCCATGACTTCACGTTCGTCCAGCTCGCGGACCAAGGCGGGAATCTCGTGCAAGCGCGCCTTCTGAGCGGCTCTCCAGCGACGCTCACCCGCCACGAGCTGGAAGCGCCCTCCACCTTTGGCGGTAACGATAATCGGTTGGATAACACCGCGCGCGGCAATCGAAGCCGCCAGCTCTTCAAGTGCCCCCTCATCGAAGCGCTTCCGCGGCTGACCAGGCAAAGGTTCGATCGAAGAGATCGGGATAGAGCTCAATCCATTCTTCGCATAACCTTCTGAATTAGATGGATTTTCGGAGGATTCAGTGTTTGCCGGCTGTGCCAGAGGCTCCTCGCGCTGGGCTTCCCCCATCAACGCACCAAGCCCACGCCCCAGTTTCTTCCTGCGGTCCGCAGCGCTGCGCTGCGGCACCGAAAAACGGATAGGATCGGTGGAATCGCTCACGCGGCTTTCCTTTCTTCGGGCAGGCGGCCGATCAATTCTCGCGCCAAAGCGATATAGGCGCGGCTGCCCGCACAGGCATGGTCATAGACCAAGGCTGGCAGACCGTGGCTGGGTGCCTCGGAAAGGCGCACATTTCGAGGGATGACCGTTTCAAACACCAGTTTGCCCAGGCATTCACGCACATCTTCCGCCACCTGATCGGTCAGACGGTTACGGCGGTCAAACATCGTCAGTGTCACACCGACAATTCCGAGGCCAGGATTGAACCGCTGTTGAACCTGCTCAACGGTCTGCAAAAGCTGACTAAGCCCTTCTAAAGCAAAGAATTCACACTGAAGCGGGACCATCAGCGTGTTGGCGGCTGAAAGCGCGTTCAATGTCAAAAGACCAAGCGACGGAGGGCAATCGACAAAGCAGATGTCATGCCCGCGGTGATTGGCCAGTGCAGCGGAGAGACGGGACGTACGTTCGTCCATGGAGACGAGCTCAACCTCCGCACCACTCAAATCGACAGTCGCCGGAACAATGTCGAGCCCGGGAATGCTGGTTGGCACCATAGCTTCTGCCAGGGGAAGACCTTCCACCAAAACATCATAGCTCGATGCCTTGCGGGCCTCGACACCCACACCCAGCCCGGTTGAGGCATTTCCTTGGGGATCAAGGTCAATCAACAGCGTGCGCCAGCCGATTGCGGCCATAGCCGTCGCGATATTGATCGCCGTCGTGGTCTTGCCCACACCGCCCTTTTGATTGGCTATCGCAATTGTGATCATCCGCCTCGCCTGCCTTTCTGCAGTTATTTGCTTACGATGATCCCCGCTTCCTCATCGGTCAAGGACTGTTCCACGTGAAACATCCCGCGAATCTTTCGAGGCATCGCTTGAAGTTCTTGCGCCGCCGAACGCCCCTTCGGCAACAGATAGGTGGTTGCCTTTGTGGAAAAGGGTGCGGACAAGTTGAGGAGTTTTTCCAATGGCGCAAAGGCACGCGCCGAAATAACCGATGCTTTGAAGGGCTCGACAAGCTCCAAACGTCGACCCTCAACGCGGCAATTACCCAAATCAAGCTCGCGCACCATGTGTTCGAGCCATTCAACGCGGCGCGCACGGGATTCGACGAGCACAATCTTCCACTCCGGCCGCAGTGCTGCGATCACCAGGCCAGGAAAACCCGCTCCTGTGCCCAGGTCGAGCCACGGCCTGGAGGGTGTTTCACGTGGAACAAGACGCAGGAGCTGGGCACTGTCTGCTATGTGCCTGACCCACATTTGGGCCTCTGATGGCCTCGAAATGAGGTTTTGACGCTGATTCTCTTTGATAAGTGCAGCGCTTAACGCTTCCAGACGCAACATTCCTGCCGCATCGGTTAAGCCTTCGACGAAAGCTCGGGCAGAAGTCTCGTCTCGCAAAACCTGTTCCATCAGGCCGCCACCTGCCTGCGCCGCGCGTGGACGAGCAATGCAGAGAGCGCCGCAGGGGTTATCCCAGGCACACGCCCGGCAGCCGCCAGATTTGGCGGTTTGGCAGCCATCAACCGCTCAACCATTTCGTTAGAAAGGCCTGGCACATCTCCGAATGGGAAGTCGCCACCGAGAGTCAAAGCCTCGCTTGCGCGCAAATCCCGCAGTTCCGCCTCTTGCCGCGCCAGATAGGGTGCATAGGTCGCATCCTCCGCCATCTCGGCGATCAGCGCATCCTCTGGATCCAGATCAGCGGTCAACCAGGTGCTCAGATCACCCAACCCAACACCATCATGCCTCAACCACTCACTAACCGGCTTGTCCCCTCCATCACGGCGGACATTGAGACCAGCGTCGCTCAGCGCTTTAGCTGGGATCATCACGTCAAAATACGGCGCCAGATCGGTTCTGCGCGCCTCGCGATCCTCAAACCACTTGCGCCGCGTATCTCCAATACAACCCGCAGTAATGCCCAGCGGCGTCAATCGCGTCGACGCATTATTAGCGCGCAACCGTAACCGGTACTCCGCACGAGCGGTCAGCATACGGTAGGGCTCTGTGACGCCATGCAGTGTCAGATCATCAACCATCACCGCAATATAGCTGTTCGCGCGATCCAGTTGCGGGGGCTCCTTGCCAAGCATACTACCCGCCGCATTCAGTCCGGCAACCAACCCCTGTGCGGCCGCTTCTTCATAGCCCGTCGTACCGTTGATCTGCCCTGCACAGTAGAGTCCGGGAATGGCCCGAAGCTGCAAGTCCGCTGTTAAAGCCCGGGGATCAATGTGGTCATATTCCACTGCATAACCAGGAACTTCCATAACGACCTTCTCCAGGCCTGGCATCGCGCGCAGCATCGTGAGTTGCACATCAACCGGCAGAGATGTGCTTATCCCGTTGGGATAAACGAGATGTGTGTCGATCCCCTCGGGTTCCAGAAAAACCTGATGGCCGTCACGGTCGCCAAACCGGTGAATCTTGTCCTCGATGGACGGGCAATAGCGTGGGCCCGCTGCGCCGATAGCACCTGTGAACATGGGCGATCTGTGCAAATTGGCCCGGATGGCATCATGCGCGACCTCGGTCGTCCGTGTGATCGCGCAGAAAATCTGGGGGTTGGCGCGGCGTTCAACGAGCGGCGACATTGTCCAATGATCTGCATCCGACGGCTGTTCTTCCAGGCGTGCCCAATCGATGGTGCGTCCATCCAAACGCGGAGGTGTTCCGGTTTTCAGCCGAGCCATCGGCAAATCGGCGGCGCGCAACTGTCTGGCAAGCTCCTGAGCTGAGTTCTCGCCTATGCGGCCTCCTTCAAACCGCTCTTCCCCGCGAAACAGCGTACCACCAAGGAATGTCCCGGTGCAGAGAATGACTGTTGGAGCCGTGAGCACGGTTCCATCGCTCAGATTGAGACCACCAACCCGGCCACCCTGCAGCACAAGCGATGCAGCCTCGCCTTCGATCAACTCAAGCCCGGCCTGCGCCTTCACCGCGCGTTGGACTGCGGCTTTGAACAATTTGCGATCGGCCTGCACACGAGGGCCCCAAACCGCGCTACCCTTCGATCGATTGAGCATGCGATAGTGGATAGCGCCCGCATCAGCAGCGCGACCAATCACACCATCGAGCGCGTCAACTTCGCGAACCAAATGGCCTTTACCCAACCCTCCGATCGCAGGGTTGCAGCTCATCGCCCCAATCGCGTTCAAATCAAAACTCACCAGACCAACGCTCGCGCCCATACGGGCCGCCGCGCAGGCCGCCTCGACACCGGCGTGACCGCCGCCGACAACGAGTACATCATAGTTTCGCATGAGACGCCCGATACTCCGGGTATACCTCGGGGTCAAAGCCCTTTCGGCCCTAGCCATCCTCGGTATGGTCGCACGACATGTTCCACGTGAAACAACTGGGCTTTGCTTCGATTATTTTCCGATGCAGAAGCGCCCAAACAGCGCGTCGAGCATATCCTCTGTTGTAGCCCGCCCGATCAAACGGTCAAAAGCGAGGCGTGCACGGCGCAAACTCTCGGCAATCAGCAGCGGATCTGTGGAGTCATGCGCTTCTAACAGAGCCCCGTGGCTATCTTGAAGAAGGTTATGCTGACGCGCGTTGAGAGCCGCCTCTCCCGGTTTGGGCAATGTATTTCGAGCGAGTTCGAGCAATCCTGACTTGAGTTCACCCACCCCCTCTCCTGTGAGAGCAGAGACCCGAAACATGGGCGCCGATTTAACCAAATGCGTTGGATTATCCACCTGGGCTTC
The DNA here is from genome assembly GCF_913057185.1 of uncultured Altererythrobacter sp. Lineage (NCBI taxonomy): Bacteria > Pseudomonadati > Pseudomonadota > Alphaproteobacteria > Sphingomonadales > Erythrobacteraceae > Altererythrobacter > uncultured Altererythrobacter sp. Next base: position 494,985 of record NZ_CAJXNK010000001.1, on the reverse strand, counting down.
AATCCCCCACGCACCATTCGGCTCATCGTGATCAGGCCCCAACCACAACACCAAATCGGCACTTTTCAGCTGGCTGCGCGCACGGTCGATGCCAATTGCTTCGATTGCATCGTCACCACCATCATGAAGGCCCGCAGTGTCCACAAAGGTAAAGGGTACACCGCTGATCGCCACAGACCGTTCAATCACATCACGCGTTGTGCCCGCAATCGGCGAGGTTATAGCGGCCTCACTCTCAACCAACGCGTTGAAAAGAGTGGATTTCCCTGTATTTGGCGGCCCCGCTAACACAACACGAAACCCCTCACTCAACCGCTCAGAACGTGGACGCTGCAGAAAATCATCCAATTGATCGGAAAGCAGCTGTACGCGCGCGGAAAAATCATCTGCAAGGCCGCCTACATCAGCCTCGTCGGAAAAATCGAGCGCAGCCTCGACTTCAGCCGCCAAACGCAGGAGCGCATCGCGCCATTCTTCAACCTGCCGCGACAACCCTCCTCCTGCCATTGCCATAGCTGCGCTGCGCTGGAGCTCGGTTTCCGCGCTTAGCAGATCAGCCAGGCCCTCCGCCTCGGCCAAATCTATCCGTCCGTTTGCAAAAGCGCGGCGAGTGAACTCTCCAGGTTCAGCCTTACGAAGACCTTTGAAGGAGGAAAGCTCGCTCTCAATTGCAGCAACTACTGCGCGCCCGCCATGACAATGCAATTCCAGCAGATCTTCGCCGGTGGCTGTTTTTGGACCCGGAAACCACAATACCAAGGCCTCATCCAACACAGTGCCATCCACAGCGTGCAACCTCGCCAAACTTGCCTTGCGCGCCGGGATGTCGCGACCCACCATCGATTCAAGGGTGGTTCCGGCTGCAGGGCCGCTGATGCGGATTACGCCGATTGCGGCCGGCGGCGCACCGCTAGACAATGCAAAAATTGTGTCAGTCATTTGCGGCTGCACCGATCCTAGTCGTCGCTAGGTTTCTTTCTGTCACCCGCAGAGCCCATTCCGCCGCTCATGAAATTCTGGAACATCTGCATCCCCATCTGCCCCATCGGCGCAAGATGCTTGGCAAAATCCTGCAATTGGTCCGGGCTCGAGACACCCTTCATCGCCTTCGTCAGGCTGTCGACATAGACGCTGTTTGCCTCCGACACATCGGGCAGACCCATGAATGCCCGCGCCTCCTCGGGTGTGCAGTCGATCTCGATATTGACCTTCATCGCGATTCCTCCTTTGCCTCGCGCTTATCAGGCGAGCATCCTCTCAAATTTGGGTTTGGCAAACCCGCTTGCCAAGCGATAAGCCGCTTTCACCAAGAATCAAAGGAGCAGCGCCCAAATGTCCGATACGGCTACAATTTCCACCCTTGATGGCGATGCAGATTTCAACGCCTATGTCGCGCGTCCTGAAGGCACAGCTAAAGCTGCGGTTATTGTGATCCAGGAGATTTTTGGCGTGAACCAGGGCATTCGTCGCAAATGCGATAGCTGGGCTGCGGAAGGATACCTGGCGGTTGCACCTGATCTGTTCTTTCGTATGAAGCCCGGACTCGAACTCGACCCTGACGTTGAGGCGGAGTTTAACGAAGCTCTTGATTATTTTGGAAAATATAATCCGGACGATGGCGTCAAGGACATCGAGGCAACAATACATTGGATCCGTAGAGATGCCGGCGTGAACAAGGTTGGTTGTGTGGGGTACTGCCTTGGAGGGAAGCTTGCCTACATGACCGCCGCACGGACGGACATTGATGCTTCTGTCGGCTACTACGGTGTGATGATCGACCAGATGCTGGGTGAAAAACACGCAATAGCCAACCCATTGCTATTACACATTCCAACCGCTGACCATTTCGTTGGCCCCGAAGCGCAGGCCGCAATGCACGCAGGTCTTGATGACCATCCACGCGTGACCTTGTACGACTATGAAGGGTTGGACCACGGTTTCGCAACCGAGAGTGGAAACCGGCGAGATGAACTAGGCGCTCAGCTGGCTGATGGCCGCACCAAAGCATTTTTTGCAGAGCATCTGTCATGAGCCCGGCTGCCAAAGGCCTCAAACGCTGGCATGAAGTGATCGAAGGTGGAAGTGAACCAGCCGCCCTAACAAACGTCATGCGCGAAGACGCTGTGTTTCACTCTCCGGTTGTACACACACCGCAAAAAGGGCGCCCGATCGTCGTTGCCTATCTAACCGCCGCCGGACAAACGCTCGGCAATGACAGTTTTCAATATCTGCGCGAAGTTGTGGACGGGAACACCGCGGTGCTCGAATTCCAGACAGAGATGGACGGTATTCAGGTCAACGGCATCGACATGATAACCTTTGACGACGAGGGTTTGATCACCGATTTCAAGGTGATGGTGCGCCCACTGAAAGCGGTGAACAAGGTCTGGGAAATGATGGGCGCGCAGTTGGAGCTTATGAAGGCGGGTTAACGAGCTCTCACTGCTGAAAACCCGCCCTGAATCTGCTAGAAATTACTGGTTCATGGTTTCGAAGAAGTCTTCGTTGGTCTTCGAATCCTTCATTTTGTCGAGCAGGAATTCCATCGCGTCGACTGTTCCCATCTGCATGAGAATACGGCGCAGGACCCACATCTTCGAGAGGTTGTCCTTGTCGACCAGCAGCTCTTCCTTGCGGGTGCCAGACTTGCCGACATCGAGCGCCGGAAAGATCCGCTTGTCAGCAACCTTGCGATCAAGCACGATTTCCGAGTTACCGGTGCCCTTGAATTCTTCGAAGATTACTTCGTCCATGCGGCTGCCGGTATCGATCAGCGCGGTTGCGATGATGGACAGCGATCCACCTTCTTCGATGTTACGCGCAGCGCCGAAGAAACGTTTCGGGCGCTGCAATGCGTTAGCATCCACACCACCAGTCAGAACCTTGCCTGAGCTTGGAACCACCGTGTTGTAGGCACGGCCCAGACGTGTGATCGAATCGAGCAGGATGACAACATCGTGCTTGTGCTCAACCAGCCGTTTCGCCTTCTCGATCACCATTTCAGCGACCTGGACGTGGCGATTGGCAGGCTCGTCAAAGGTAGAGGAGATCACCTCGCCCTTAACGCTGCGCTGCATGTCCGTAACTTCCTCGGGTCGCTCATCAACCAGCAAAACCAGCAGGAAAACCTCGGGGTGGTTGTCCGTGATCGCCTTTGCGATGTTCTGCAGCAGCACCGTTTTACCCGTACGTGGCGGCGCCACGATCAATGCACGCTGGCCCTTGCCCTGGGGCGCGATAATATCGATCACTCGTGCAGACTTGTCTTTGACTGTCGGGTCAACCTGATCGAGGTTGAGCTTCTTGTCGGGATAGAGCGGAGTAAGGTTGTCGAAATTGGTGCGCATGCGCACTGCGTCCGGCGTGTCAAAGTTGACGGTAGTCAGACTTGTCAGCGCGAAATAGCGTTCGCCTTCTCTGGGTGCGCGAATTTCACCTTCGACAGTGTCCCCGGTGCGCAAACCCCATTTGCGTATTTGGTTAGGCGAGACATAGATATCGTCCGGCCCAGCTAGATAGTTTGCCTCGGGCGAGCGCAAAAATCCAAAGCCATCTTGCAGCACTTCGATCGTGCCGATGCCCATGATTTTTTCTTCGTATTCGTCATCTTCAGCAAGCTCGCGCAGGATGCTGAACAGCAGATCCTGACGGCGCATAGTGCTTGCGCTTTCAACGCCCAATTCTTCCGCCATCGCGACCAATTCGGCCGGGGTTTTTTCTTTCAAGTCTTTAAGATGCATTTCGATTCTTGTCCGTGTTGGAAAATGTTGGCCGACAGGTCAGTGCCTCGTTTGGGTCCGGAGGCGTTTGGGCTTGGAGAAAGCAGACCTTGGCGTCGCTTGAACGCGATGCCTTGATGCCGGTTAGATGAGTTCGGGATAGAATTGCGCCACGCTATCGTCAATCAGGAATCGTTACCGATTTTACATAGCACGAAAAACCACCACTAGAATTACGATGATAACCAGCAGCAGCCCTGGCAACTCGCCAATCATGCGAAGCTGCTTTTCGCTCAAAGGTCGCTGACCCTTGGCAACCTTCTTCGTCTGCGCGATCAAATACCCGTGAAAGCCCGTCAGAAGGACAACAAAGAGGATTTTGGCGTGTAACCACCCTAATCCGGGTAAACCGTTAAACAAGCCCAGCTGGACGCTCATAAGCAACCCAAACGCCCAAACAATGATCATACTCGGCGTCAGGATTATCTTGCGTAGCAGGTCCATGCGTTTGACCCATAGCGCTTCTTCCTCTGATCCCGGCGCTGAAGGATGCACATAGATCAGCTGGCGCGGGAGCATGAACAGGCCAGCCATCCAGAACACCACGAAGATGATATGGCCGGCCTTGAGCCAAAGGTAAGTCACAGCAATGATGTCCTGCATCGCATGGATATGTAGGTATCCCTCATCGGTCCGTCACCCCCGCATTTGGTTCAAGCGCCGCGAACCGCGGCAACCAACTGCTCAACATGCTCGATCGGTGTAAACTGGCCGATGCCATGACCCAGATTGAAGATATGCGGGCGGTCAGCAAAGGTATCGATGATGAATTCGATCCGATCGGTCATCGCTTTGCCGCCTGCCATCAGCATCAAGGGATCAAGATTGCCTTGCACCGGCATGCCTTGTGGAACTTCCCTGTTTGCCCAGACCGGATCAACCGTTTCATCCAGACCCAGCGCGTCGACACCGGTTTCCTTGGCATATTGCGCCAGCTTTGCACCGGCGCCTTTTGGAAAACCGATAATCGGCGCGTCAGGATGCGATTGTTTGATTGCTGCTGTGATTGTCGCATTGGGCGCAATTACCCAGCGTTCGAACTGGTCAGGCGCCAGACTGCCAGCCCAGCTATCAAACAATTGCACTGCTTCAGCGCCTGCATCGATTTGACCACGCAGATAGCCGATGGTGACATCTACTATCGCATCAATGATCGACTGGAAACGGGCCGGATCCGTGTAAGCCAGCTCGCGCGTCGCGTGCTGATCGCGGCTGCCTTCGCCATTCACCATGTAAGTCGCGACCGTCCACGGACTTCCCGCGAAGCCCAGCATGGTCACATCATCACCGATCATCGCGCGACACTTGCATACCGTCTCGTAAATTGCCTCGAAACGCTCGGGTTGCGCCGTGAAACTCTCAAGCTTTGCATCAAGCAAGCGCGGCGAAAGTTTGGGTCCTTCGCCAGCCAGAAACTCCAGCCCTTGGCCCATCGCATGTGGCACAATCAGGATATCGGAGAACAGGATTGCACCATCAAACCCAAACCGGCGCAATGGTTGGATCGTGATTTCCGCAGCCGCATCACTGTCATACACCAGATCGAGAAAACCGCCCTTCTCCGCTCTCAATTCGCGATACTCAGGAAGGTAGCGCCCAGCCTGGCGCATCAGCCACATAGGTGGTCGGGAAGCCTTATGACCGCGTAAAGTATCGAGAAGCAAACCAGGCATAGGTCTAAGTCCAATCAACTATAATTATATTATATATAAAGATTGTAGAATCTGTTGGCCCTGTGAATATCGGGAACAAGTGACTCCTGCCCAATTTCTCCCGTTATTGCAAAGGTTGTGATTGACCTCGACTCGCGGCTCTGCGGGAGTCGAGTCAAACTTTTGCTTGCTATCAACAGGCTGGGGACAGCTCTAGCTAGATGTTTACAGACCCCTTGGTGAAACACTTGATGGCGGGCATGGATTGGCTCCACGAACTTGTCCTCAGACTTCTCCCGTGGTTTATGCCGGTTCTCGTCCACAGAGCTCTAATCGACAGAGATCGTATTCAACCGGAATAGCAAACATGCACCTACATCTTGTCTCTGACTCGACCGGTGAAACACTGGAGATGATCGCCAAGGCGGCATTGGCGCAATTCGACACTCCCGAGGTTGTTCATCATTTCTGGCCGATGGTGCGCTCGCGCCAGCACCTGGACCGGATTGTGCCTTCGCTGGTGGATAGCCCCGGTCTAGTCCTGTTCACCCTGGTCAATCCAGACACACGAGCGCGTCTGGAGGAGCACTGTCGCCAGATCGGTCTGCCCGCCGTGCCCGTGTTGGATTCGGTAACCGCCGCACTCGAAGTGCAGCTGGGTGAAGAGGCGCATGGCAGGCCTGGCCGCCAACACCTGATGGACGAAGCTTATTTCGGCCGTGTCGATGCAATTCACTATACGATTGCCCATGACGACGGGATTGGCTGGGAAGATTGGGAAGAAGCGGACATTGTTCTGGCTGGTGTATCGCGCAGCTCGAAAACGCCAACAAGCATCTACCTTGCCAATCGCGGGTATAAGGTTGCGAACATCCCCTTGGTAATTGAATCGCCGCCGCCAAAGGTTTTGTTCGGGCTTCGTCACCCCATGGTGGTGGGTTTGACGACCGCTCCGGAACGGCTGGTCCAGGTGCGTCGCAACCGGCTCTTGTCACTCAACGAAGCAACAGAGACATCCTATGTCGATGATGAGCGGGTGCGCGAAGAGGTGCAGTTTGCGCGGCGGATGTTTGCCGACAATGGTTGGCCCGTGATTGATGTAACCCGGCGTTCGATTGAGGAGACAGCAGCGGCGGTGATCCGGTTCATGCAAGAGCGGAAAGACAAAGCGGTAGCGCCGGATGAAAGTGGTGAAGGCGCGATATGATCATCCTGGCCTCCAAAAGTGCGTCACGGCGGGCGATGCTGGATGCAGCAGGGGTCATGTATGAAGCCATGCCGGCACATATAGATGAGCGCGCCGTCGAAGCGGCGCTTTCCGGCTGTTCCCCGGAGGAGATTGCCGAGGCTCTTAGTGTTGCAAAGGCCCAAGCTGTGGCGGCAGACAATGCCGCACGGCTGGTGTTGGGCAGTGATAGCCTGGTCGTGTGCGACGGGCAGCGCTTCGACAAGCCGCAAAGTCGCGAACAGGCAGCCGAGCATCTGCGTTTCTTCTCAGGTAAGGTCATGGAGCTACATAGCGGCGCTGCGATCGTGCGCGATGATACGTGTGAATGGAGCACTACATCTCTGGCCGAGCTTCATGTGCGCGAATTAAGCGAGCAATTTATCGAGCAATATCTCGATGCTGAATGGCCAGAGATCGGCTATTGCGCAGGCGCTTTCCGGATTGAAGCCATGGGCCCGCAATTGTTTGAACGGATCGACGGTGATCAATTCACGGTACTCGGAATGCCGCTGCTGGGTGTACTTGGCGCACTGCGCGACCTGGGTGGGTTGGTTTCATGATCAAGCCCTATGCTGAAGTCATTGGCGACCCAATCGCTCATTCAAAGTCTCCTGCAATCCACAATTTCTGGCTCGAAAAATTGGGGGCTGCACCGACCTATCGTGCCCAGCATGTGTTGAGCGATAAACTTGGCGATTACATCAAATCGCGCCGCAGTGACCCTGAATGGCGGGGTTGCAACATTACGATGCCACATAAACAGGCTGCGATTGATCTGGCTGACCGGCTGGACCCGGTCGCTACACAAATCGGAGCAATCAACACTCTGGTTCGTGAAGGTGACCAGCTCATCGGTTACAACACCGATGCGGTCGGATTCCTTGAACCGCTCCGTGGCGAATTATCGCAAGAACACTATTTTCGGATGGCTCGTGTTCTGGGCACAGGTGGTGCGGCTCGGGCCATTGTTGCCGGCCTTGCCGGACAAGGCTTCACGATAGTTCTTGCAGGACGCAACCCCGACAAGGCAAGGTCTATTCTCGAAGAGGTTGCTCCAAAGGGCCAGCATCACGCAGTACATCTCGATCATTTTGCAGAGCCGACCGACTTTGCCTTCGATGATCGTGATGGGTGCCTGGATCTGGTGGTCAACGCGTCGGCACTGGGTATGCGCGGGCAATCCGAACTCGCATTTGATTGGAGCCACGCACCACCAGGTGCGATTGCCTATGATATCGTGACCGATCCGCTCGACACTGCACTCCTGAGGAACGCCCGCGCCGCCGGACATCAAACATTGGACGGTCTCAATATGCTAATCGGGCAGGCAGCGGCTGCATTCGAGAAGTTCTTCGGGCAAGCCGCGCCGCGCGAGCACGATGCGCAGCTTCGGGAGCTTCTAACGCGATGACAAAGCCTCTCATCATAGGTCTTACCGGCTCGATCGGAATGGGTAAATCGACAGTCGCAGAAATGTTCGAGCGACACGGTGTGCCTGTGTTTGACGCCGATAAAGAAGTCCGTTCCATGCAGGGTCCGGATGGCGAGTTGCTCGAGGCCATCGAAGCTGCTTTTCCCAGATCAACCGGTCCCAAGGGGGTTAAGCGTGACACCCTTGGTCAGCTAGTTTTTGGGGACCCAGATGCCCTCTCCCGGCTGGAGGCGATCGTCCATCCTGCTGTCGCGGCCAAACGCATAGAGTTCATGATTGAACACGGCGGTGCGCCGATGGTGGTCTTCGACATTCCCTTGCTGTTCGAAAAGGGCGGCCATGAAAGCGTGGATACGATTGTTGTTGTGTCGGCGCCGGCCGAAATCCAGCGAAAGCGAGTGCTTGGCCGTGAAGGGATGACGCTTGAGAAGTTCGCGCATATTCTTTCACTGCAAACCCCTGATATAGAGAAGCGCGAGCGCGCTGACCATGTGATCGATACTGGCGTTACTCTGGCTGAAACTGAAGCTGCGGTTGCCGATCTGATCGCACAATTGAGTGCGGAGAGATAAAGCTCTGCCCGTGTTCCGGAATCGCTTGCCAAATCAGAATGCGAGTCCGATAGTAACACCAATGCGGGAAATCGTTTTCGACACAGAGACCACCGGCCTGGACCCTGATTCGGGTGACCGGATGGTTGAAATGGGATGTGTAGAAATAATCAACCGGGTGCCGACCGGGGCCACCTACCACGCCTATTACAATCCCGAACGCGATATGCCTGCTGCCGCTGAAGCGGTGCACGGATTGTCGATTTCCTTCCTCGAAACAAAACCGCTTTTCTCTGCGCAGATCGATGAACTGATCGCGTTTTTGGGGGATGCACCGCTGGTTGCGCACAATGCGGGCTTTGATTTTGGCTTTCTTAATAACGAGCTGAAGCTCATCGGTCGCGAACCTATCAACATGGACCGAATGGTCGACACCGTTGCCATCGCGCGCAAACGCCACCCGGGCGCAAAAGTATCACTTGATGCCCTGTGTACGCGTTATGGCGTTGATCGCAGCCACCGCGTGAAGCACGGCGCGCTGCTTGACGCTGAATTGCTGGCTCAGGTTTACGTAGAGCTGATGGGTGGGCGCCAGATCGGTTTGGAACTGGCGGCTGATAGCCAGTGTGATCGTGTCGCCGCACTAGATTCAACCCACCCGACCAAAGCATCTGGACCGCGGCGCGAGGCCAGGCCGCATGCGGCGAGTGATGCCGAGGTTGCACGCCACAAGAAGTTTCTCGAACGGATCGAAAAACCGATCTGGTTGAATTGAGTACCGGGGGGTTATGTCCCCTACCAATCTTGAGGAGATCCCACACATGGATATTCGCGTATCGGGCCATCAGATCGAAACCGGCGATGCCTTGCGGGAGCATGTGGATAGCCGGCTGGGCGGGATAGTCGAGAAGTACTTTGACCGTGCTATCTCTTCGCATGTCACCTTTGGCAAAGCGCCTGCTGGCATGTTCGCATGCGATATTGTCACGCACGTTATGCAGGGCCTGATTCTGAAAGCACATGCCGATGCAGCTGATGCACATCAGGCTCTGGACGCGGCGTCTGCCAAGATCGACAAACAATTGCGCCGTTACAAAAGGCGCTTGAATGACCGCCATGAGCAAGCCGATTTCGCCCGTGCCGAAGAAGCCGCAGCCTATACGTTCGAAGAGGCTGGCTACACCATCTTTGCCAGTGACGAGGGTGAGGAGGAGCTCCTTCATCATGCTCCACCGATCATTGCAGAGACGAGTGTTGATATTCCCGAGGCCAGTGCAGCTGATGCTGTCATGATGCTCGACTTGCGAGACACCAACGCGCTATTCTTCAAAAATGCTGGAACCGGGCGTCACAATATGGTTTATCGCCGATCCGACGGTTCGATCGGGTGGGTTGAGCCGCGCTAAGGGGTGAACCGCTAGTTTACAGCGGTCAGCCTGAAGAAGATGAACACCATTTGGAAATATTCATCCTGCATGGGATGTGTACCGACTTTTGAAGTCGCTGAAATAGAATATCGGGTTGAAAACAGCTTAAAATGAATGTGAATTTTCAATTACTTCCAGAGGCGATTGCTGCTGCCTGTCTGGAATCCAAAGATTTGGTGCTTGAGCGCGTGAGCGAGCTTTTTTCGGCTTGCTATAATGCGAACGCATCCGATGTGCTTGAAGGGTTGGAAGAGCGCGAGAAACTCGGCTCAACCGGTTTCGGCAATGGCGTTGCGATTCCACATGCTCGCTCTTTGAAGGTGAAGCGCCCTGCGGCGGTTTTGTTGCGCTTGGAAAGTCCTGTTGATTTCGCAGCGGCAGACGGCATGCCCGTCGAGCTGGTGTTCGGACTATTGTCGCCAGAATATGCCGGTGCTGCTCACCTGCATGCATTGGCGGCGATTTCGCGTCTGGCGCGTGATGAACATACGCGTGAGGCTTTGATCGAAGCGCCCAATACGGAAGCCATGTATGCGCTTCTGGCCAGCCATCTAGAGCGTGATGCCGCCTGAGGGGCGCGCCAAAGCAGGGGGCGTCGGCATAGGCGCCGACTTGCATTATCGCGCATTGGAACGCCTGTACGCTTCCGCACCGATCAACGAGACATTCAACTCTCGGCTCGAGATCCCCGGTGAAGGTCGTTCACGGATTACATTCCAGATCGACGAAAGTGTCTTTCATGCGGCTGGCGCTGCACATGGCACCATTTATTTCAAGATGCTCGATGACGCGGCGTTCTACGCTGCCAATTCCCGCACGACTGATCGCTTTCTTCTGACTACCTCGTTCAACCTGCACTTCACCAAGCCTGTGCGGTCGGGCGAAGTGGTGGCCGAAGGGCTCTGGATCAGTGGGAAACGCCGCGTTTTCGTGGCTGAATCGCGGTTGATCGATGCAGAGGGCGAGGAAATCGGCCGCGGAACCGGCACATTCATGCGATCACGCATCGCCTTGTCCGGCTTGCCAGGATATTCGGCAGGGGCGGAGTAAGCACTGTGGACGCGCGCCTACCAGCACATCTGGAAGTTTCAGCCATTATTCGCCTGGTCGAGGCCGCCGGAGGTTTCGCAGTGGTTACCGCCAAGGGCGAAAGAGATGCCGGAACGATCCTTATCTTAACTTTCTATCGCGGTGAGAATGCAGTTCTTTTCGAAAAGATGCCGCAATTGGATGGTTCGCGACCGTTTCTTGCTGCAAAGCAGCAAAACCCTAAAAACCATGAAGAAATTTTCGAATACATTGAGCGACGCAAGCAACAAGACCCCGATACCTGGGTTTTGGAGGCAGATATCGCTGATGGCGCACAGTTCATCGCATCCTTGCCGCGTTAACTTGACCTCCGTGGAAAGTCGCCTATTTGCCCCGCCAGCTTCTAGGCGCGTAGGCGGCGTATGCTCGGCAATGAGGTCGAGCTCGCTAGCACGCAGACGGGGGGCGGCCGGCAGGCCATGAAATTGGACCACTTATTGAATACCAAAAGGTATCGGTCCCAGCCTGCGACGGAGCTAGCTCACCGCTTAAAATAACGGACAATATGACCCGAAGGAGCCATGGGCTCGGGATTGCTGCTGCGGCAGTGGCTCTCGCCCTGACATTCGCAAGTGCTGAACTTTCAAGCGCTTTAGCTCAGGACACGGATCCTGAGGCTGCGGTGGCCATCGATGTCGCTGCTGATGCCGAACCGGCATCATTCCCTGTTTTCGTCGCACAAGAAGTGGTTCAGCCACTCGCCGAGCCGAGCGAAGAGGTTTCCTCTGAAACCCGCGCAACTTCGCTGCGGGAACTTGTTTCCGAAACTGAAACCGATTTTACACTGTCAGAGCAGATGCGCTGCCTCGCCGGCGCGATCTACTTTGAAGCGCGCGGCGAGCCGCTTTCCGGTCAGCTGGCTGTGGCACAAGTTGTGATCAACCGCGCGGACAGTTCGCGCTTTCCATCAAGCTATTGCGGCGTTGTTTATCAGCGCGCCCAATTCTCATTCGTTCGTGGCGGTGCTATGCCCCGTATCAATACAGGCTCGAAAGCTTGGAAACGCGCGAAGGCAATCGCTCGCATCGCGCATGAAGGTATGTGGGAATCAGAGGCTGAAGACGCGCTCTATTTCCACGCGAAATATGTGAGTCCGAGCTGGAGCCGGAAGAAAACGGCCCGCGCTACAATCAACCAGCATATCTTCTATCGGTAAGGAATTCCCGCATTCATAATATTGAGAGGGCTCGTCTGGGAACAGGCGGGCCCTTTTGGTTTTTGAGCGCTTTAGTCCCGCAACACTGCCCAAACAGGTGCATGGTCGCTGGCTTTTTCGCGCCCGCGATGGTCCTTATCGACTCCTACAGCCTCCAACCTGTCTGCAGTTTCCGGGTTGAGCAGAATGTGATCGATCCTGAATCCATGATCTCGCTGCCATGCGCCCGCTTGATAATCCCAATATGTCCAAACGCCACCGCGCGGATTGTGGGCGCGCAGCGCATCCGTCCAGCCATCGGCTAGTAGACGTGCATAGGCCCCACGAGATTCCGGCTGCATCAGCGCATCTTCGGCCATCGCCTTGGTTGCCCAGACGTCATTATCCTCCGGAATAACGTTGAAATCGCCCAGCACAGCCGCTGGCACCTCCTCAGCCCAGATTTGCGCCATGCGCTCGCGCAGTTTCGCCATCCAGGCAATCTTATAGTCAAATTTCGGCCCAGGCTGCGGATTGCCGTTTGGCAGGTAAATGCAAACAATCCGTACACCGCCAACATCGACCTCAAGATAGCGGGCCTGTTCGCCCTCGCCATCGTTCGGGCCGTCGATCCTCAAGCCGCGCTGAACCTCTGCGGGTTGACCAAGGCCAGCTTCTTTGTCGACCAGAATGGCGACACCGTTGAAGCTCTTCTGACCATGCCAGATTGCGTGATAGCCAACGTCTTCAAATTCATGGGCCGGAAAATTCTCGTCCATGCTTTTGATTTCCTGCAGGCATGCGACGGTTGGCCGGGTTTCCGTGAGCCATTCCTTCAACCGCGGCAGCCGCGCTTTGATGCCATTAATATTGTAGGTCGCGATTTTCATGAGGCGACTAGTGCCCGAAGATCACGCGCGATCAAACACCTTTATTGCGAGTGATCCTGCTGACCACAAAGGCCCCAACCCTATATCCCGAAGCTGGACCCGCAGCCGCAACCCGCCGCCGCTTGCGGGTTTTCGACTCTGAAGGCCGCACCCCCGAGAGATTCTACGAAGTCGACCACACTGCCGGAAACCAGATCAAGACTGATCGGATCAACCACTAACTTCACACCAGCGGTCTCGCTGATGGAATCGTCTTCCTCGGCGGCATCAGCCAGATCGAATTTGTACTGAAAGCCTGAACATCCACCCCCCTCGACTGAAAGGCGCAGGATTGCGGGTTTGGACTGCTTCTCGGCAATCCAGGATACGCGCTTTGCCGCAGCCGGTGTCAGAGTGAGTGTTTCAGCCATGATGGAGCAAATTTAGGGTGCGAATGCCCAAACAGCAAGCTCCGCGCGCCCGATCAGGCGGTTTGGATATATTCGCGCAGGGCCTCTGCCTCGTGCTCGACCTCATCGGTGTGGTATTTCACTAGGTCGCCGATCGAAATAAACGCGACCATGGCACCGTTCTCCATTACGGGGAGGTGACGGATCCTGCGCCTTGTCATCAGCGCCAATGCTTCGTTGATCAGACTTGTTGTTTCGACGGTGATGGGCGGCGCAGTCATCACATCTGTGAGTGGGCGATTGAGGCAGGCTTCACCCTCGTTCGCCAGCTTGTAGATCACATCACGTTCGGAAAATATCCCGACAACCGAACCACCGCGCATCACAGGCACAGCGCCAATCCGCTTTTTTGCGAGCAGGGCGACGGCCTCTCGCATAGTGTCGTTTGAGTAGCAGGAGATGACTTCGGCGCCGCGGCGTCCCTCAATGATCCGCGCGATTGTCATGGGTTTTCTCCTCTCTTGTCTGATTCCTTGCAAAACATGCCACCTTCTTTGCGAAAAGGCGAATCTATCGGTTCACAATGGACATTGCATCGCGGCTTGCGAGGCCCCATGTCGCAGCACATGGTCAGTAAATCGCCGCTTGATGATCCCGAGAACGCCGCATACGCCTGGGCACGCTACCGCCGGATCATGCGATTCATGTTCATGCTGACCGTGGGTGTGGTGCTGATTGCAATCGCGCTACTCTACAAATTCAACGGTGCAGTCTCGATCCATTTCTACATCGCCGTCGCTTTGGGGATCGGCTTCACCATGCTGCTAACCAGTGCATTGATGGGGTTGGTTTTCCTGTCAAACGGCACCGGGCATGACGCATCGGTCGACAACAACCTGCCAAGACATGACGAAGACTAGCCCACGTTGAAGGTTGATGGCGACTGCGGTCAGTCGTTCGAAAGCCGGAACTCTTCGACTGGCGTTCCGCCAACCAGATGTTCCTGGATAATGCGCTCCAGCACGTCAGGGCTTGCCGAGTGGTACCAGACGCGGTCGGGATAGACTACAGCGATGGGCCCGGCGGCACAAACCTGCAGGCAATCTGCCTTGGTGCGCTGAACCCCACCGCAAGGCCGGCCTTCGGGATTGATCCGTTTGGGCCCGGCCAATTTCAGCTCGTTCAATCGGCGCTTGAGAAACTGCCACGAGGCCACACCTTTTTCACGCGCGCAACATTTCTGCTTTTCGCTCATCGCACACAAAAAGACATGACGGTCGATCGTTTCGCCGCCTAGCTTTGCGAGGCCCAGTCGGGCGTCATCCAGAGGGCTGCGATCAGGCATTGATGCGTTGCCGGATTGGCTAGCGGCGCTTGCCGGCAATCCGGGCGATTTCGGCCTGAACCATCTTTTCGACCATTCCAGGCAGGTTTGTGTCGAGCCATTCGGCCAGCATCGGGCGCAGCATATCGCGGACCATGCCTTCGAGCGATGTTTCGCCCGAGCGGACGATCTGTGGTCTTGCACCGGGCTCTGCCAGCATCGCCAGCGCTTCGAAATTGTCGCGCATCGATTTTTGGACCGCGTCCGTCGTCAGCGAAGTGTCAGCAATCTCGCCGTCATCGGCGAACTCCATTTCGCCCAGATCGAGGACATCATCCTCGTCCGCAATCGCGCCACCTTCTTCCGGGATACGCACAGCAGGTGGAATCTCGCGATTGTCACGCGCGATAACCTTCTTGATTGATTCAAGAATTTCTTCGACCGATGCTTCGTTATTGCTGTGCGCCATTGCGCCGTACACCCCTGATTTTTCAACTGCCGAGTTGGCCCAAGGTCTCTGTGACGTCAATAATTTGTCACGTCACCCGATTCATCAGGCGGCCCAATCATCGCGTCAGCAGCCGGGATGTCAACGGTTCTGGTTGAATTTGCCTCTGGCTCCGGGTCGCGCTGCCAATCGAAGATCTTGCTCCTGACCCGGTCGTAATTGACCTGAGGATCATAGAGAACGCCGCCAGTATCGAGATTGAGGTCGCGTGCTTCAGCCCGGCCCATCGCCGCCAGCACGCTGAATCCCGCGACATAGGCATTGCGCCGGGCTGTCACCAATTGCGCGCGGGCAGAAAGTAATTCCTGCTCGGCGTTGAGAACGTCCAGAATCGTACGATTGCCTATCGAGTTTTCGGCCCGCACACCTTCCAGACTGAGTTCGGCTGCGGAAACCGCCGCCTCGGAACTTTCGATCACCGCCCGCGACGCTTGCCAGCTGGCATAGGCGGCGCGAGTTTGCGCGATGATGCTACGCTCTGTGGCGATCACGTTCTCAAGAGCAGCGGTCTCGCGTGCAAAGGCCTGACGTTGCTGAGCTGCGGGGCGACCACCCTGAAAAATTGGCACAGTCACCTGAACACCGATGTTGGCGGTGGTTTCATCCTGCGCAAAATTGGCTGAGATCGGGCCGCCCAAAGTGCCATAGAAATCGGTGTAGTCGTAATTCACAAAGCCGCCGATCTTCGGCAGGCGGCCAGCACCCGCCACTTCCGAATCATAGCCCGCCGCGTCCGCACGTTCCTTTGCCGCGATCAGATCGGGGTTGTTGTCGAGCGCGGTGACCACAGCTTCACCCACAGTATCGGGCAAGCCTGGCAGCGGTGGCGGCGCCTGAAGATCCTGCGGCGCTCGACCTATCAGCTGGATATATGTCTCGCGTGCAGAAATCAGATTTGCTTGTGCATTGCGGAAATCGCTTTGCGCCAGGGCCAGCCGCGATTGTGATTGCGCAATGTCGGTACGCGTAAGCTCGCCGATCTCGAAACGGTCATTGGTCGCTTCAAGGTTGATCGTGAGCACTTCGACCTGGTTGCCGGCAAGCATAGCCAGCGCTTCAGTGCGCAGCACATCCATATAGGCCGCGACCACCTGGCTGAAAACCGAACTTTCCGTCCCACGGAGATCAGCCTGACCTGCAGCCACGCGTTCCTTGGCGGCTTTGATGCCATTATTGACCGCGCCGCCAGAGTAGATCGGGACCGTCAAATCCAATCCAGCCGAAAAACGCCGCTCGGGCGCAGTGAAGCTGTTGGGCGAGACCTTGGTGAACTCGATATGATTGGCGACCGCGCTGACATCAATGCCGCCCCGCGATGCTTGAATCGGGACATCTTCATCGGTTGCGCGCTGCTGCGCGCGCGCAGCTTCCAATGAAGGGTTTGCTTCGTAAGCTGCCGCCAATGCTTCGCGCAGCGTATCAGCCTGCGCAGTGGCCGGAACCATTGCGGAGCTTAGAACGAGTAACGCGGCTGTGCGCCGGCAGGTCTTGCTCCGCATCATCAGATTAGAAGCTCCATTCCTTGGGCTTGTCGAAAGCGTGCAGCACGGGAATTCCGATATCGGCAAGCGGCTGTAGCACGACGTTTCCAGCCACTTTGCGCCCTGTTGCGAGGCGGGTGACGCCGCGCTCAACCACACCGGTTACGATCCTGCCATTATCTTTGAGGCGCTTAGCCAGCGTATCGGGCAGTTCCTCGATCGCGCCATCGATCAGGATTAGTGAATAGGTCTTGCGACCCTTCTTGCCGTCGACAATCTCTTTGACCGATTTGGTGTCGAGCTTGCCGACCAATGGCTTGACCAACTCAGCAAGAAAGGCCGAGCCACTCGTGACCACGAGCGCATTGTCATCCAGGCCCGGACGCGCTTCGGCCAGCATCTTGCCGTGAACTATAGGTGCGGCGAGAAATGCGCCATCACCCAGAGGAATCGCGCGGTCCATATAGGCAATGGACTTGGCGCCGGCTGGCACGAAATCTTCGCGAGCAACGCCGCCCATTCGCGCGATTACGAATGGCTCGTTCACGCCGCTGGTGCGCAGCTGGCTGTCAATCATTGCCCTGCGGGCGGCGGAGGAATCAGTCTTTGTCATGGCATTCACCGGCTGTATTACATACACAATACACTACGTCAACCATCTCTAGCCTTTGTGCGCTCGTCAGCCAAGTTCTTTGCAACTCATGCGCTATTGTTTGCAATTGGATGATGGACTTAGAAGTGCCACGGAGCCAAAGGGTACGGGAATCGACCGACAGGAGCACAGCTTCGATGAGCGACATGACAATTATCCGCGAAGACGATCTGATTGAAACGATCACGGACGCGCTGCAGTATATCTCTTACTATCATCCGATGGATTACATTCAGGCGCTCGGTGAAGCCTACAAGGTGGAACAAGGGCGAGCCGCCAAAGACGCGATCGCCCAAATTCTGACGAACAGCCGGATGTGCGCAGAGGGGCATCGCCCGATTTGCCAGGATACGGGCATCGTCAATGTTTTCATCAAATGGGGCCAGAACTGCCGCCTCGAATCGGCCAAGAGCCTGCAGGATGTCGTCGATGAAGGCGTAAAACGCGCGTACAATCACCCTGAAAACAAGCTGCGCGCTTCGATTCTGGCTGACCCGGCGTTCACGCGGCGCAATACGCGCGACAACACACCCTGCGTGCTCTCTGTAGAGATGGTCCCGGGCAGCACTATCAGCATTGATGTGGCTGCAAAGGGCGGCGGCAGCGAGAACAAGTCCAAGTTCAAAATGATGAACCCATCGGACAATATCGTCGATTGGGTGGTCGAACAGATCCCCTCGATGGGCGCGGGCTGGTGTCCTCCGGGCATGCTGGGCATCGGGATCGGCGGCACAGCAGAGCATTGCATCAAGCTGGCCAAACAAAGCCTGATGGACCCGATCGATATGGCGCAGCTGAAGCAGCGCGGGCCCCAGAACGATATCGAACAGCTGCGGATTGACATCTTCGATGCGGTCAACGCGCAAGGCGTGGGCGCACAGGGCCTGGGCGGCCTTTCGACTATTCTCGATGTGAAGATTCTTGATTGGCCGTGTCACGCAGCGGGCAAGCCTGTGGCGATGATCCCGAACTGCGCCGCCACCCGCCATGCCCATGTGACTATGGATGGCTCTGGCCCGGTCTTTCTGCCGCAACCCGATCTGGACGCTTGGCCCAAGGTTGAATGGACGCCTGATAGCGAAGCCAAACGGGTTGATCTCGATAATCTTACCCCCGAAGAGGTTGCGAGCTGGAAAGCCGGCGATCGCTTGCTCTTGAACGGCGCGATGCTGACCGGGCGCGACGCGGCGCACAAACGCATTCAGGACATGCTGGACAAGGGCGAAGAGCTACCGGTCGAATTCAAGGGCCGCGCCATCTATTATGTCGGCCCGGTTGACCCCGTCATGGGCGAAGTCGTCGGCCCAGCTGGCCCGACCACCGCGACCCGCATGGACAAATTCACCGAGATGATGCTCGATCTCGGTCTGCTTGCCATGATCGGAAAGGCAGAGCGCGGACATGACGCGGTTGAAGTCATCAGCAGGTACAAAGTGTCCTATCTGATGGCGGTTGGTGGGGCGGCTTATCTCGTCAGCCGCGCGATCAAAGAGGCCAAAGTGGTTGCATTTGAAGACCTCGGCATGGAAGCGATTTACGAGTTCACCGTGAAAGACATGCCTGTGACCGTCGCTGTCGATAGTCATGGGACTAACGTCCACAAATTGGCACCGGCGCAGTGGAAGGCACGGATCGCAAAGGGAAAATTGCTCGAAAACAGCTGATCGGCAAAACCTGCTGACTCGATGAACTTTCGATGAACGGCATATCATGCCCGATGACGGATTCGCCTTTCCGAACGGGCGCGGGTAATGTCGATTCCAATGAGTAAAGTCGCAAACAGCAAGCCCGTGAGGGTTACATTCAAGCTGGTCCTGATTTCCATCATCGTCTTGTGGGCGGTTTATTACGCCTTGGCTTCGCTTCGCTGGGAGATTCTTGGCTTCGGCATGTCGGGCGAAATGATGGTGTTGCGCGCTATCGTCGTGATCGGCGGCGTGGCTGTAACTATCGCTTTGTGGCTGTTCTTGCGTTTCTTTGATGCGAAACCGCTCTGGGCCAAAGTGACTGCGGCGCTGATTCTTTCGCTCCCTGCTGCGCTTGTATTGGCGCAGATGAACAATCTTGTCTTCTCAACCATGAATGAGCGGATGGAGGAAGTGTTCATCGACATCATCGGTGGCGACGATGAGCTGGATGAAAGCGAATATAGCGAAGAAAGCGAAGCAGAGGCGATCGCACGAGCTGACGTGGAAGCGAACCTTCTCAAGGAACGCGATGCCTATTTTGAGCGGCAGCAAGCGTCTCTTGGGTTGTTCGCGTTTATTGGACCGCTCGCAGATATCGCCTTCAGCCGCTATTTTCTGATGCTGGCATGGTGCTCGATATATCTGGCCCTGCTGACCAGCGAGAAAGTGCGCGTGGCGGAACGGCGCGCGAGCGAATTCCGCGAAGTTGCGAAGGCTTCCGAGCTGCGATCACTCCGCTATCAGGTCAACCCGCACTTCCTGTTCAATACATTGAACTCGCTGTCATCCATGGTGATGACAGGCAAATCACAAGCAGCCGAGCAAATGATCCAGACCATGTCGCGCTTCTATCGCCATAGTCTGGCTGACGATCCGACCTGCGACGTTCCGCTCGATGACGAGTTCGACTTGCAGCAGCTCTATCTTGAAATCGAGGCTGTTCGCTTCCCCGAGCGCCTCAAGAGCATCTTCGATTTGCCGGCAGATCTTGCCGACGCTCGAGTGCCCGGCATGATCCTCCAGCCATTGATCGAGAATTCCGTCAAATATGCGGTCTCGCCAGTGAACCGCCCTGTGACGATCACGGTTGAAGCTCGCGAAGAATTTGACCGGCTTGTTATCGTTGTCCGCGACGATGGGCCCGGTGTTCCCGAGAGCGCCAAACACGGTTTCGGTATTGGTCTGGCCAATGTCCGTGACCGTCTGGAGGCTCGCTTTGGTTCGGACATTGTGCTCGAATCCGGCCCTGTTCCTGGCGGCTATCGCACCGAAATGCGCATACCGTTGACCCGCAATGGCAGACACTGAACCCCCCGAAGCGCCGCTGCGCACATTGATCGTCGATGACGAGCCACTCGCGGTGGAGCGCATCCAAGTGATTTGCGCCGAGGTCGAGACTATCAATGTTGTTGGCACCGCTAGCGATGGCGCCGCCGCGCTGCGCTTGGCCGAGAAGCTGTCGCCCGATCTGGTCTTGCTCGATATGACCATGCCGGAACTTGACGGGTTGGGAGTAGCGAAGGAGCTTGCCAAATACAGCAATCCCCCCGCAGTAATCTTTGTCACCGCCCATGATCACTTCGCCGTCGAAGCGTTCGATCTCGATGCAATCGACTATGTGTTGAAACCGGTTGCATCGGATCGGCTTGCGCGGGCTATCGAACGCGCGGCTTCGCGTCGTGGCAATAACGGCGCAAGCAAGGGCGAATGGCTCGAAGAACTTTGGGTGCCGCACCGCTCTGAATTGTTGCGTATCGCGGTAAGCGAAGTGAGCCGGATCGATGCCGAGCGAGACTATGTTCGCTTGCATGTAGGCGAACGCAGCTATCTCTTGCTGCAAACTATCGCCGGGTTGGAGCAACGGCTCGACCCAACCGAATTCATCCGCATCCACCGTTCAACGATTCTGCGCAAGGACCGTATTCGGGGCTTGTGCCATGATGGTTTGGGGGTGTGGTCAGCTGAACTGGAAAACGGCGATGCCTTGCGGATCGGCCGAACATATCTGCCGAAAGTAAAGGCGATGGCCGGCCGCTAGGCTCTTCTTGCGGTTCCTCAAAAAAGAAGCGGCCTGAACCCTGGGACTGGTATGGGTTCAGGCCGCTAGTCTGCACAGAATTGTGCAGGTCTGTTTGGCAGGGTCAGCCGCCCCGCCTTTGTTCTTCAATTACTGCCGCCAGGGTGCTTTTCGCTTGGCGCTAGGCCGATGCGATGCAACGGCGTTGGTCGCGCGATACCGTGCGGGTTCCGGTCGTGTGTCTGCCCAAACCGCAAGTCTTGCGTGCCGCGATTGTGATCCGTTGATCGAGCTCTTTCTGACCAGCTTCGGTCGAAAGATCCAAATCCTCGTAGGTGACATTGGACTGGCTGGTCTGATTGTCAGCGCCAGCCAAGGCAGGGGCTGCGATCAACATCGCGCCAACACCTGCCGCTGCAAGTATGCCTTGTCTCATGCTATCCTCCTTTCACAGCCGAGCATAAAAAGGGGGTGAGCCCGCGCTGTGTGATTGTGTTATACCAGCTGCTGAGGAGGCATCAGCGCAAGCTCGACGATGGAAGCAAGCAGTCCGATCGGTGCGAGGGTGGCCGGACCGATTGCATAAACCAACCGACGCACAGCTATTTCCAACCGACGGGTGATTACGTAACAATGTCACAATGGCTTTAGTGTTCATCTTTCTAATGGGGATTGGCAATTTCGCGTTGCATAAGGCGGTGCTTGAGGGCGGCCACCCACTGCTTGGGCAAATGCCATGGATTGTTCACAAGCTCGGCGGTCGGATAACCTTGGTGACCGAATTCCTTGTTCTGCTGGCAGCTTTGCTACTCGCAGCGAACGGCTGGCCTGGGCTCGCCTGGGCGTATCTTGCCTATACCGGTCTCAACGCGATTGCAGCCTGGCTGATCCTGACGGACCGCGTTTAGCATCTTCACCCGCGCCGCCGATCTGCTAGGCGTGGGATTATGCCAATTCACGCAAGCACCACTTTGTTCCATGTCAGTGACACGCATTTCGGCGTCGAGGACCGCGCGGCTATGGCTTGGTTCGAGAATGCAGTGCGGGAAGAACGACCTGACGCGCTTGTTTGCACCGGTGACCTCACTCAGCGCGCCACACATCAGCAATATGCAGCGGCGGCTGAGTGGTTTGCTGGCCTCAACACCCCCATCATGCTGCAGCCGGGCAACCATGACATGCCCTACTACAATTTGTGGGAGCGCTTCCGCAGTCCATTTGCGCGCTTTGGCGCGTTGGACAAGGCGGTAGGGGCCCAGCTAGAGCTTGAGCACGCATTGATCGTGCCTTTTGATACCAATGTGCCCGCACAAATGCGCTGGCCATGGTCCGACGGGGTTGTCACACGCAAGAAACTCGATGCAGCCCTCAACCGGCTAGCAGAATTACGCGATGACCCCAGACCCAAGATTATCGCGTGCCATCACCCGCTTTTGCCAGAGCGCGACGGGGCGAAAAATCCGACAATTCGTGGAGACCTGGCGTTCAAGGAGCTGGCCGCAGCGGGCGCAACGGTTGTGCTGACGGGGCACGTTCATTTCCCGTTTGACCAGATCCGCTCGCGTGACAATTTCGCAATGCGGATGATCGGGGCTGGCACCTTATCAACGCGTCTGCGCAAAGGCGCACCGCCATCCTACAATGTCTTGCGGATCGACCAGACCGGTTTGATCGACGTTGAAAAACGCGATTTTGCTCTCTGAGCGCAGAAACAAAAAAGGGCGACCTGAACAGGCCGCCCTCTTGCTTTGAGCCAAAGAGCTGGGAATCAGCGCTTCGAGAACTGGAAGCTCTTGCGTGCTTTCGCCCGGCCGAATTTCTTACGCTCGACCACGCGGCTGTCGCGGGTCAGGAAGCCAGCGGCCTTCACTGTTGAACGCAGTGCAGGCTCATATTTGGCGAGAGCCTGGCTGATGCCGTGCTTTACCGCACCGGCCTGGCCCGAAAGCCCGCCACCACGCACGGTAGCGACGATGTCGTACTGGCCTTCACGCTCTGTGATCGCGAACGGCTGGTTTATGATCAGGCGCAGCGTAGGGCGTGCAAAGTACACTTCTTGATCGCGGCCGTTGACGGTCACCTTGCCAGTGCCCGGCTTCAACCAGACGCGGGCAACCGCATCCTTACGACGGCCAGTTGCATATGCGCGGCCATACTGATCGAGTTCCTGCTCGCGCAATGGAACCTCAGCAACAGCTGCGATCTCGGCTGCATCACCTGCTGGTGCGTCGCCAGCGATTTCCTTCAGATCCGACAGATCCGAAACGGTTTCGTTTTTGGTTTCGTCAGCCATTATGCGGTGACCTTGTTCTTGCGGTTCATGGAAGCAACGTCGAGCACTTCAGGGTGCTGCCCGTCATGCGGGTGCTCGGTGCCATTGTAGAGGTGCAGTGCACGCATCTGCTGACGGCCGAGCGGGCCGCGCGGAATCATGCGTTCGACAGCCTTTTCAAGCACGCGCTCTGGGAAACGGCCCTCCAGGACCTTCGCCGGAGTGGTTTCCTTGATACCGCCCGGGTGGCCGGTGTGCTTGTAATAGACCTTATCAGACATCTTCTTGCCGGTGAATTTCACCTTGTCGGCATTGATGACGATCACATGGTCACCGCAATCAACATGCGGAGTGTAGCTCGGCTTGTGTTTGCCGCGCAGGATATTGGCAATGATCGAAGCGACGCGGCCAACAACCAGCCCGTCTGCATCAATCAGGTGCCATTTCTTTTCGACCTCTGCCGGCTTTGCCGACTGAGTCTGCTTGTTAAGCGCCTTCATGGGTTCACATTCCTAAATAAAACAAGCCGCAACCAAATGCCGCGGCTTCGAATCGCACTGACAACTTATGCTGCGGTTGCGAGAACATGGCGCAAATGTCGCGTGAAGGCGCGCAAGTCAAGCAAAACCGCGCCTTTCGGGGGAGGTAAAATAATACCACCACCTCCCTAAGTGTCAGATTGCGCGCAACTCCCAGTGCTCGGACGAGATTTGTTCGGTGTCGCAAATCCGCGTCACAACCTGTCTTTCAGCCCGATCAAGCAGCCCACTCAATGGCTGGGACGTGACTGAATAGATTACTTCGAACACTCCGCTGCGCCCGTCAGGCAGAGTGATCGGGCGCCTGTCCGCAAAGCCGTTGTTGCGCGGAAAGAAAAGGTCGCGTGGCAGGCGATCAAGCAAGGAATTGCCGGCGGCCTGCACTTGTGCAAGCGCGGCGCGCAATTGCTGTTGCTGTGTTGTTGATGCGCCGTTCCTTGCAGCCATCTGCTGCGCCACTTCAATCGCGCGATCAACGTCGGATGTTAACTCAGCCTCACCTGCTGATACGATCAGGGAAGGGGCAGTAAATAAGCGCGCTCATGCCTTGTGTGCTTTGCGCAGACCGTCCGAATGCATGCCCCAGGCAGCGCTCGCAACCACCAGGGCGCCGACCAATTGGTGCGACACTGCCACCCACAGAGAGACTTCGGTAAGTACGGTTGCGATGCCGAGCAGGAACATTGTCCCGAATGCGCTGTGGATCGCGATTGAAGCTGGGCGATCACTCTTGCGTATACGCCGCGCGAGCCACACCAGCGCCGCCACCGCCACCCAGGCCCACCAACGATGGAGGAAATGCAGCAGGAATGGATCATGTGTCAGCGCCCAAAGCCAGCCGCGCGACAGGTCTGGCTGAGGCAGGAACTGCCCGTTCATCAGGGGCCAGTCATAGGCGGCATGTCCCGCATTGAGCCCCGCCACCCACGCGCCAAGCAGCAACTGGATAAACAGTATGGCGGCTATGATCGTCGAGGCACCAGTCAGACCAGCAGGCTGCGCGGTTGAATCGCGCCCGAGCATCTGCAAGTCACGCGCGGTCCAGACCAAACCGCCCAACAAGAACAGCGCGGTCAGCAGATGCGCCGATAGCCGGAAATGGCTGACATCGGTGAGATCAGTGCCAACGCCCGATGCAACCATGTACCAACCCAGCGCGCCCTGTCCGCATATCAGCGCGAACAATGCCAGCAGCCGCCCCTTGTAACCGGCAGGAATTGCCCGGCGTATCCAGAACCACACCATTGGCAGCAGAAAGGCGAGCCCGATCAGACGCCCCAGAATGCGGTGGAACCATTCCCAGAAATAGATGAACTTGAATGCAGCCAGATCCATTCCCGCAGGCCCGCTTTCGAAGCGATACTCGCCGGTTTGACGGTAGAGATCGAATTCTGCCTGCCACGCTTGATCGGTCAGCGGCGGCAAAATGCCCGTGACGAGGCTCCAATGCGTGATGGATAGCCCGCTTTCCGTGAGGCGCGTGATCCCGCCTACCATGACAATGATGATGACCATCAAGGCCACTACGTAAAGCCATTTGGCCAGCACCAGCGGCCGCCCTTTGACGGCGCGAGAATAATCGCTTTCCGGAACAGGTGCAGCAGAGTTCGCCATACCCGCTAACTGCGCAGCACGGCATCAAAGTGCAAGTCCAAACGATGCAACACCAATTGAGAAATCGGCATGCCTGCCAAAACTGCGACTTGAAAGATGATACACTATAACATAGAAGGCACTCCACAGTATGACTGAGTACAGCATCTCGATTCGGCGGCGGATGGACCGCGCTGGCATCTGGCTTTCCAGCCTGTGCTTGCTTCATTGCGCGCTGACGATTCTGGTCGTTTCGGTGTTGGGCGCCGGCAGCCACTTCTTTCTTTCGCCGGAAATCCATCGCGTAGGTCTGGCGATTGCATTGATTATCGCGGCAGTTGCGATTGGCTGGGGCGCCTTGCGTCATCGCCGCGCTGCACCCTTCGTTACGGCTATGGTGGGCCTGACCTTTATGGGCGGCGCCCTGGCGATGCCGCACGGCTTCTGTGAAGTGATCTTCACCATGATCGGTGTGGCCCTGGTTGCCACGGGCCACTTTCTTAATATGCGAAGCCACTTGCCAGCGCAGCAATGACGCTTATGTCGCGCAGACATGAGCGACACGAAGACAATCACTTTGAACGGCGAACCACGCCAGACCACAGCGGCCACTATTGCGGACCTCGTGCGCGAGCTCGAACTTGAGCCGGCCAAGGTTGCGGTCGAGTGCAATCGCGAAATCGCGCCGCGATCAACTCTGGAGCAGGCGTCGTTGAATGATGGAGATGTGCTGGAGATCGTCCACTTCGTGGGTGGCGGCTCTCAGGCAGCGGACGATACATGGACGGTTGCGGGCCGCACATTCAAGTCTCGCCTGATCGTTGGGACTGGCAAGTATAAGGATTTCGAACAAAACGCCGCAGCGGTTGAAGCTGCGGGCGCAGAGATCGTCACCGTGGCTGTGCGCAGGGTGAATGTCAGCGACCCGAAGGCGCCGATGCTGACCGATTATATTGACCCCAAGAAGGTGACTTACCTGCCCAACACCGCCGGATGCTTTACCGCAGATGATGCGATCCGCACCTTGCGGCTGGCACGCGAAGCGGGCGGTTGGGATCTCGTGAAACTCGAAGTTCTGGGCGAAGCGCGCACGCTCTATCCCAATATGAAGGAAACCCTAGAGGCGACCGAGGTGCTCGCCAAAGAGGGTTTCCTGCCGATGGTTTACTGCGTTGATGATCCGATCGCCGCGAAGCAGTTGGAAGACGCGGGCGCTGTGGCAGTGATGCCCTTAGGCGCGCCAATCGGCTCCGGGCTAGGCATTCAGAACCAGGTCACAATCCGCCTGATTGTCGAAGGTGCGAGTGTGCCCGTGCTGGTCGATGCAGGGGTTGGCACCGCCAGTGACGCAGCGGTTGGTATGGAATTGGGCTGCGAGGGAATCCTGATGAATACTGCGATCGCAGAGGCGAAAGACCCGATCCGTATGGCGCGCGCAATGAAACTTTCAGTGGAGGCTGGCCGTGAAGCCTATTTGGCTGGCCGGATGGGCCGCCGCATGTATGCCGATCCATCAAGCCCGCTCGCCGGGCTTATTTAGCCTTACGTACAATCGGCCTGGCTATGGTTACCGATAATTAACCAAACTGGGCGAAACTGCTCCTTGCAATTGAGGAGCAAGACCCATGACCGTTACTGGCACTGCATCGATGACCATCAACGAGATGCGCGAATTCGCGAACTTCTCTGCGGCGGAACAACGCTATATCAAGCGTAGCCTTGATATAGGCCTTGGCCGTCAAGATGCGTTCAAGCTATGGGCGCGCAACGAGGGCGAGAACGCCGCGATCCGCAGTCAGTATATCGCTTATCAGGAATTGAAGACACTGCAGGAGATTATCCCGCACGATGCGACGATACATGGTATTGAAGCATTTATTGGTAAGTTGGTGCGTGTGGCGGTATTTGATCTTTCTCAAGACAAGATCTCATGCTTCTCAGCATTCCGATTTCTATATGAACGTCTGCTAGGAGCAGATGTGCGCCCTTGGTTGCCGAGCGCATTCTGCGCCGCGTCCGCTTTGCCGCAAATTAGACCTGAGAGCCGCAAGCAATTGCTTCAGTCCTTAAGCGAAGCGGCCGCCACCGCGCCAGGCTGGTCAGACCGCGAACCGGCTTTCTATCCCGAATATATCGAGGCAGCCGAGGCGGCTTAAGGTAAAAGTCCGCCTTTCACCCCAATATCAGACGTTAGCGACTAACCCCGATACAGCCCGTCGATCCGCTCCTGATAGCGATCGCGGATCTTGTGACGGCGGATCTTCATGCTCGGCGTCATTTCTTCGTTTTCGATTGTGAAGCCCTCATCCGCAAACGCGAATTGCCGCACCTTCTCGATGACTGACAGATCCTTGTTTACACGATCAACCGCGGCGCGGACTGCGTTCTTGAATGCGGGCAAGTCTTGCAACGTGGCCATGTCGAACTTTTCATCATTTGCCTTGCACCATTCGACCGCCCATTCGGGATCCGGCACAATCAGACCAACCACATAGGGCCGCTTGTCACCGTTCACCATGGCTTGGGCGATCTCCGGCTGCAGTGTCAGCATGCCTTCAATCTTTTGCGGGGCGACATTGTCACCCTTGTCATTGACGATCATGTCCTTCTTGCGGTCAGTGATCACGATCCGCCCAGCTTCGTCCAAATGGCCGATGTCGCCCGTATGCAGCCAGCCATCCACGATTGTGCGGGCAGTCTCGGCCTCATTGCGCCAGTAACCGTGCATCACCAGCTCACCGCGCACCAGGATCTCGCCATCATCGGCAATCTTCACCTCGACCCCGCGCATGGGCGGCCCGACAGTGTCCATCTTGAGCCCTGTCTTGGGGCGATTGCAGCTGATAACCGGCCCGGCTTCGGTCTGGCCATAGCCCTGAAGCATGGTGAGCCCCATGGCTTCGAAGAAATTGCCGACATCAGGGTTCAGCGGCGCACCACCTGACACCATCGCCTTGATCCGTCCGCCGAACCGCGCGCGAATCTTGGGGCGCAGGGTCTTCTCGATCAGGAAGTCCATCGGCTTGTCGCGTTTGCGCTTGCGATCACCCTCGCTGATCATCAGCGCCTTATCCATCAGGTAATTTGCGAGTTTGCCCTGCTTCTCGACCGTCTTCATGATGCGCGTGCGCAGCACCTCGAACAGACGCGGGACCACGACCATTATCGTGGGGCGGGTTTCCTCGATATTGCTGGCGAGCTTCTCCAGCCCTTCGGAATAATAGATTTCCGCCCCCACCCCGATCGGCAGGAACTGGCCGCCTGTGTGTTCGTAGGCGTGGCTTGCAGGAAGGAAGCTCAAGAAACGCTCATCCTTGATTCCGAAATCTTCGAGCAGGATTTCAGCCGCGCCCGCCACATTGCACAGGATCGCGCCATGATGCTGCAACACACCGCGCGGTGCGCCGCCGGTTCCGCTGGTGTAGATGATGCACGCGGTTGTATCGCGTCCGATACCGGCCATGCGCGCATCCACTACGGCACGCGCTTCAGCGGCATCGCCCGAAGTCAATGTGTCCCAGCCGTGATAGTCGAACGGCCCCGATTGATGGCGGCGAAGGTCTTCAATCCCGATCACATGTTCGATCAGGCCGGTGGACTGGATTGCATTGTGAACCGGAGCGAGCAGCTTCTCGGTCGAGACAAACACAGCGCGCGCGCCCGAGTTATCAAAGATATGCGCATGGTCGCGCGGGGTGTTGGTAATGTAGGTTGGAACCGACACACAGCCCGCAGCCATGATCGCCAGATCGGCTATGCACCATTCCGGCCGGTTCTCGCTGACGATGCAGACGCGGTCACCATCATTGAGGCCCAGCCTGCGTAGGCCTTCGGCGATCAAGCAGACTTGCTCAGCTGTTTCGCGCCAGCTCCTGGTTATCCATTCACCATCTTTCTTCGCGGCCAGAAACGGCGCATCGCCTTTCTCGTCGGCTCGCGACAGAAAGAGTTCAACCAGAGTGTTTGCACTATCGATTTCGGCCAGCGCCACTGATTTGCTCCTGCTCCAGGGGAAGGTTGTTTTGTTATATCTGTTTTTGCTGCTCTAAAGTCCTGCAAATGTAGCGGCAAGTCCAAGCCGCATCAGGGTACGATCAACAGGGTTTCGATTCTGGGGTCGCGCACGCTAACCCAACTGCCATTCTCGCGCAGAATCGCGTTGACTTTGATCGGGGCGGGTCGCGCGATCAACTGGCTATGGCCAAGCGCTTCGAATGCCGTGGCTTGATTTTCCAGCCAAGTGCCGCTTTCAAAAATGATCCGGTCGCCAAAGGCCATTGTGAAGGGCAGGGCGAGCGCCTGCTCAGCTGTCAGGCCAAAGTCGATCGCGCCGATAATCGCCCGGGTTGTCGACACAGGCATTGTTGGGCCGCCTGCTGCACCAACGATCATGAAAGGTTCGCCATCCGGGTCCCAAACGATCGTAGGCGACATGGAACTGCGCGGGCGTTTGCCGCCTTCAACCCGATTGGCGACAGGCTTTCCGTCCACCTCTGGAGCGCGGCTGAAGTCGGTCAGCTCGTTATTGAGGAAGAAGCCATGGGCAATCAGGCCCGAACCGAAAGAGCTTTCAATGGTTGAGGTATAGCTGACCATATGGCCGGCGCGATCAACCACGGAGAAGTGAGATGTGCCGCGCTCTTCAGGTTCGTCACCATCCGCCCAGGCGATGTCCGCGCCTTCGGGCTTGCCCGGGCTAACGCTCTCGGCGCGCATTGACGCATCGATCAGCGCGCTTCGTTGCGCAATGTAGGCTGGATCGATCAGCCCGGCGACCGGCACCGGCACGAAGTCGGAATCGGCCATATAGATTTCCCGGTCGGCATAGGCGAGCCGTTGGGATTCGAGGAACAGGTGCCAGGTGACAGGATTCTCAACGCCCAAGGCGGCCAAATCAAACCGCTCCAGCTGACCCAGCATCTGGATCACAGCGACACCGCCAGAACTGGGCGGCCCCATGCTGCACACCCGGTAGCGGCGATAGCTGCCACATACTGCATCGCGCACTTTGGGTTCGTAACCGGCCAGATCTTCGGTTGTCATTGCGCCTTCGCGCGGAGTGGCGGAAGCGACGGTTGCCACAATTTCTTCGCCAAGCTCAGCTCCGTAGAAAGCCTGGAAGCCTTGCTTTGCAATCCGTTCAAAAGCTTGCGCCAGCGCTTCATTCTTGATCCAGGAGCCTGCGGGCAAGACTTTGCCATCGGAATCGTAATAAAGGTCCCGCCCCGCCTGCGTTCCTGCTACAAATTCAGGGCGCTGGTTGAGCGAGTTGTACATCCGCTCGTTCATCCCGAAACCGTCGCGGGCCAGCTTTATCGCGGGCTCGAATAATTCAGCCCAAGAAAGCTTGCCATGATTGTTATGCGCCAGTGCGGCCATGCGGATATTGCCCGGCACGCCGACGCTCAAACCACTCTCAACTGACTCGCGAAATCCCGGCAGCGAACCGTCTTCGTTCAAGAACCATTCGGGCGATGCACCCGCCGGAGCTGTTTCGCGGCCGTCGTAGGAAATGACCTTGCCATCAGGGGCTCCGCGCAGCAGAAATCCACCACCGCCTATTCCAGAGCTTTGCGGCTCAACCACTGTAAGTGCCAGCATCACTGCGATTGCAGCATCGGTCGCGCTTCCACCCTTAGCGAGAATCTCTTCACCTGCTGCTTGCGCGCGCGGATCAGCCGCACTGACAGCGCCTTGTTCGGCCACGTCCGGTGCGTGGAAAGTCATTTCCAGCGGCGAGGAGTATGCCTCTGTGCAAGAGGCCATTAGCGGAAGCGCGATCAGCGCTGTCAGTCGATTGGGTCTCATACGGGCTGGCTATTCGCTTCCGACCGCTTCGGCAATGGTGGAATAGCCTTCGCGTTTCATCAGACGCTCCAGCCCGCGAACAATTTTCGCGCCCAGGCCCGGCCCTTCATAGACCATGGCGCTATACAGCTGGACCAGGCTCGCGCCCGCTTTGATCCGCTCCCACGCATCCTCTGCACTGGCGATGCCGCCGACGCCAACCAGCGGAATCGTGCCGCCGGTCGCTGAACGGAAATCGCGCACGCGCTGAGTCGCCAGCGGTTTCAAAGGTGCTCCAGAAAGCCCGCCGACTTCGCCGGCGTGGTGCGAGCGCAGCTCTGGCCGCGATATCGTCGTGTTCGAAACGATCAGCGCGCTTAGTTTCTTGTCGAGAGCGATCCGCGCGATTGCGTCAATATCGGTCGGCTCCAGGTCAGGCGCTACTTTAAGAAAGATAGGTGGCGGCTCCGCTTCAGACACCGCGCCGCGCGCTTCGATCACGGCGTCCAGCAATTCGGTCAATGCGCCTTCATCCTGCAGCGCGCGCAGTCCCGGCGTGTTGGGGCTGGAGATGTTTACCGCCAGATAGCTTGCGTGCGGCGTCATCATCCGTGTCATGATCGCATAATCTTCGATGCGATCATCAGAGTCCTTGTTCGCGCCGATGTTGATTCCCACAACGCCCGACCGCCCTCTGCGCCTTTTCAGCCTTTTCAGTGCCGCTTCTGCACCGCTATTGTTAAACCCCATCCGATTGATCACAGCCCTGTCTTCAACCAGTCTGAACAGGCGCGGTTTGGGATTACCCGCCTGCGGCCGCGGCGTGATGGAGCCAACCTCTGCAAAGCCAAATCCCAGCCCCAACAGCGCGTCAGGGACTTCGGCATCCTTATCGAAGCCTGCAGCGACGCCCACCGGGTTAGGGAAGGCGAACCCTGCAAGCTCCACGGCCAGTTGCCCGGCTCTTGCGGGTGCGCGGTGCGGCATCAGGCGTAGCCCCTCGATTGCCATGCGATGAGCTGATTC
The DNA here is from genome assembly GCF_913057185.1 of uncultured Altererythrobacter sp. Lineage (NCBI taxonomy): Bacteria > Pseudomonadati > Pseudomonadota > Alphaproteobacteria > Sphingomonadales > Erythrobacteraceae > Altererythrobacter > uncultured Altererythrobacter sp. The sequence goes on along the minus strand of NZ_CAJXNK010000001.1, from coordinate 462,526 downwards.
GGAATCTAAAGCGAAAATGGCGGGGCGCAGAAGACGAAACAACATGGTGATGCGCCTATGACAAGGTGCGTCAGGCCTGTCGAGGCCGAAGCATTAGTCGTCTGGCTGCGAGAGCCCGCTTGTAGGCCAAGCGCTAAGCGCTAATGACTCGCAACTAAGGTTTTGGCGTTGAATCTGCAGAATTCCTCCCCTATCTCCCAAATTGGAACGAATCAGTCCAATTTTCATAGGATTAGTATGCGACTGTCCAATCTAGCTGATTACGCCGTGGTCATCATGTGCGCCGCTTCGCGTCATTGTGGCGGCGGTCGCGTGTCCGCAGGAGAATTGGCTGCGGAAACCGGAATCCCTGGGCCGACAGTGCAGAAAGTCGTCAGTAAACTGACTGGCGCAAGCTTGCTGCGATCGGTGCGCGGCGCCGGCGGCGGTTTGCAGTTGGCGCGCCCTGCCGCCGCGATCAGTGTGGCAGACATAGTCGAAGCGGTCGAAGGCCCGATTGCGCTGACCGCGTGCATCGAAGGGCCCTATTGCGCGATGGACCACAATTGCTCGGTCAAACCCCATTGGCCGAAGATCAACAATGCTTTGCGCGGCGCTCTGGCAGACATTTCGCTGACGAGCCTCACCCGAATTGAAGAGATAGCATGAGCGAAGAACTTGACATTCAAGATCGCGAAGCTCGCGATGCTGCGGCGAAAGCGGCGGACTATGAGCACGGCTGGTCGGCAGACATCGAGACCGAGTTTGCCGAGAAAGGCCTGACCGAAGATACCGTACGGTTTATCTCGGGCAAGAAGGGTGAACCTGAATGGATGCTCGAATGGCGCCTTAAGGCATTCCGTCTCTGGCAGACCATGGAAGAGCCCGATTGGGCCAAGGTCGGCTATCCCAAGATCGATTATCAAGGCGCCTATTATTACGCCGCACCGACCAAGAAGGTGGAACTGAATTCGCTCGAAGATCTCGATCCCGATATCAAGGCGGTCTATGACAAGCTTGGTATCCCGCTCGGCGAACAAGAGGTTCTGGCCGGCGTAAAGGGTGCGAAGAAGGTTGCGGTTGATGCTGTGTTCGACAGTGTCTCTGTGGCGACCACTTTCCGTGAAGAGCTGAAAAAGGCGGGCGTAATCTTCCTTTCGATCAGCGAGGCGATCAAGGAATATCCAGACCTGGTGAAGAAGTGGCTCGGCAAGGTTGTGCCGCAGCGCGATAATTTCTTCGCGACATTGAACTGCGCGGTCTTTTCAGATGGCACATTCGTTTACATTCCAGAGGGCGTGCGCTGCCCGATGGAACTCTCCACTTACTTTCGCATCAATGCCGAAAACACGGGCCAATTCGAGCGTACGCTGATCATCGCCGAGAAGGGCGCTTACGTGTCCTATCTCGAAGGCTGCACCGCGCCGATGCGCGATGAGAACCAGTTGCACGCGGCCGTCGTAGAACTGGTCGCAATGGAAGATGCGGAGATCAAATATTCGACCGTCCAGAACTGGTATCCTGGCGATGCAGAGGGCAAGGGCGGCATCTATAATTTCGTCACCAAGCGTGGTCTGTGCCAGGGCGATCGTTCCAAGATCAGCTGGACTCAGGTTGAAACCGGCAGCGCGGTGACGTGGAAATACCCTTCCTGCGTATTGAATGGCAAAGACAGTGTGGGCGAGTTCTACTCGGTGGCGTTGACCAACAATTACCAGCAGGCCGATACCGGCACCAAGATGATACATAACGGCGCGGGATCGCGCTCGACGATTATCTCGAAGGGCATCTCGGCGGGCAAGTCTAACAACACCTATCGCGGATCGGTGCGGGTTGGCCCCAATGCCGATGGGGTGCGCAATTTCACGCAATGCGACAGCCTGCTGCTCGGATCGGAATGCGGCGCGCATACCGTGCCCTATATCGAAGTGAAGAACCCCTCAGCTCAGATCGAGCATGAGGCGACTACGAGTAAGATCAGCGACGACCAGCTGTTCTACGCGATGCAGCGCGGGCTGGATGAAGAAGAGGCGGTGGCACTGATCGTGAACGGCTTTGCCAAGGACGTGCTGAAAGAGCTGCCGATGGAATTCGCCGTCGAGGCGCAAAAGCTGCTTGCGATTTCGCTTGAGGGGAGTGTGGGGTGACTGAACGAAGAACCCTCAAGCTATCTGATGCACCCGCCACCGACGCGCCCAATCTCAAGAAGAAGGGCCGCGGCTGGGAGATTTCGGAGAAGCGTCTCGATGCGCTGCACGATCAAGCGCGCGAGATGAAGCGGTTTGCCTCGCCTGCGCACAAGGCGCTCGCCGCGCGCTTCGCCAAGGCCGATCTTGGCCGCTACACCTTCAAACGCTTTGCCGTGGTTGGCAGCGCGATTGTCGATTTCAATTGCCACAATCTCGGCATGGCGATCGCGATTGACGAAGAGGGGCAGAACGATGCCATCGCGAAGCGCCGCGACAAAAGCCTGGAGGTGGTCAATATCCGCGTGATGCGGATCAAGGCTTCGGATATCCTGGAGAATATGGACGCTGTGCTCGAGCGGATCAGCGCCGGTATGCGCATGCGGATTGCGGACAAGCGTGATGCGCGCCGCGAACATTTCGAGCGCTCTACGCCGCGCCAAGATCGACACAACGAGAACACGCAATCATCGGGTCGCACCAACGAGCAAAATGGGGGCGACGAATGATACCTGGACTTAATGACCTGTTTGCGCCGGACATGCAGAAGATCTTGTTCTTCCTGGTCCCGGAATTGGCTGCACTTTCGATGATGGTGATGAATCTGACACGAGGATTTTCGATCCCGGGCAAGTTCATGATGGTGCTGTTTGCAGCGATCTCGATCTATTTCTTTCCGCAGTTCATGGAGGTCTTCTGATGCTTTTGTCTTCGGCCGTTGTTGCGCTGTCATTGCAGGCGGCGACCGCCGTGCCAGCGCAGGACGCGGTGATCAGCGAGACCTGGGAATTGGCCTATGACGTGGCGATCACGCCATTTGTCGAAGACTATCGGCGTTGCCTCAACTACGGCAATCGTATTGCGCGCGGGCTCCCGGATTTCGAGCAGCAGCACCGCAGCGATCTTCCGCGTTGCACGAAGGTTTACCAGGAATCGATCGAGGCCTCTAACCGGATGATGGAGCGTCGTGGCCGTGAAGAACTGTTCACACCCGAAGATGTGACCCGGGCATTCGACACGATTGGCTATATCCACGTGCAGCGCGGCCGCTTCGTTGATGACAGTTTGCGTCATCGTGAACAAAGGCTCGCACGATACACCACCACCCATGCGCCATCCCAGGCGCCTCTTGATCAACCTGAACAGCAAGCTCAACAGGAAGTTTCGTTACCCAATGCTGAAAATTGAGAACCTCCACGCCGAGATTGACGGCACGCAGATATTGAACGGGCTAACGCTTGAAGTTGCCGCCGGTGAAATCCACGCCATTATGGGGCCCAATGGCGCTGGCAAGTCGACGCTCGCCTATGTGCTGGGCGGCCGGCCAGGCTATGAAGTGACCGAAGGGTCCGTCACCTTCAACGGGGAAGATCTCTTCGAGCTCGAACCGCATGAGCGCGCGGCGGCCGGCATGTTCCTGGGCTTCCAATATCCGGTCGAGATACCCGGCGTATCTAATGTCCAGTTCCTGCGCGAGGCATTGAATTCGCAGCGCAAGGGGCGAGGCGAAGAACCGCTCTCGGGCGGCGAATTCTTGAAGCTCGCCAAAGAGAAGGCAGGCCTGCTGCGCATGGATATGGAGATGCTGAAACGGCAGGTGAATGTCGGCTTTTCCGGCGGAGAGAAGAAACGCGCGGAAATGGTGCAGATGGGCATCCTTGATCCCAAGTTTGCGGTGCTCGATGAAACCGACAGCGGTTTGGACATCGATGCACTGCGTGTTGTGGGTGAAGGGATCAACGCGATCATGCGCGATCCCGCCAAGGGCGTGCTGCTGATAACGCATTATCAACGCCTGCTTGACGTTGTGAAGCCGGACAAGGTGTCTGTTCTTGCCAAGGGCCGGATCGTTCAGACCGGCGGGCCTGAGCTGGCGCTCAGACTTGAAGAAGAGGGTTATGATGTGGTGATGGCCGATGCCTGAAGCGGCAACCCTTGAACGCCCTACCAACTCGCAAGAGGCATGGCGCTATGCCGACGCGGGTTACCTTCGGGATGCAGAGCTATCCACGCTGACCGACTGGCGGGAATTGACCGTCGCAGCGGGCGAAGAGCGCGAAGACACGCGCATTGTCGCGGCTGGAGTGGAACGCTTGCGTGTGCATCTGGGCAAGGGCGCGCGTTATGCGATGTTCGCATTGAACGCGGCGGGTCCTTACGCACGGCTCGAGCTTGAAGTGACGCTGGAAGACGGCGCGCATTTTGAGTTCGGCGGCGTGACAGTGGGCGGCGGCGATGCGACCCAGGAATTTGTCACGCGCACAATCCACGCAAGGCCCAATGGCACATCGAACCAGACTGTGCGCGCTGTGCAATGGGGCCGTTCTACCGGAAATTTCCTGGGCCGCATTGATGTGGTGAAGGGTGCGCAAAAGACCGACGCGGCGCAGAATTTCCGCGCTTTGTTGCTGGAAAAGGGTGCCACCGCCAACACCAAGCCGGAGCTCGAAATTTTCGCAGACGATGTTCAATGCGCGCATGGCGCTGCGATCGGCCAAATGGACGAGATGGCGCGATACTATATGGCGGCGCGTGGCATCGCGCCGGATGTAGCGCGCAAGCTGTTAGTGCAGGCGTTTATTGGCGATGCTTTTGTGGAAATGCGAAACCAGGATGAAGCCGAGCGTATGATCGCCCTAGCACTTGATGAACTGGAGGGGAATTTATGAAGATTTCAGCAAAGTCAGTTTCAGCGCTGGCGTTCTCTTTGTTTCTTGTGGGTGGTGCAGTTGCACTTTCAGCCAGCAATCCAGAGGAGGGGGCGGTCCCGCCTCAAGACGCATTCACGCCAATTGAGCGCTATGGCATCACTTATGACAAGCCGCGCGACATTGCCGAATTCTATCTCGAACAGTTTGGTCTCCATCGCAACGATGCCGATGTGCACGAGGTTCGCCATCCAGGCAATCGCTCGATGCGCATTCTGATTGTGACGGCCGACGAGGTGGAAAACCACTCCGTTACAGGTGTCCAATGGCGCCTTGGCGTCAGGTTTTCCAATGGGCAATGGCAAGCTGTCGAAGCCGGCATGCGACGCAAGTGCGCGCGAGGCGAAGACGCTGGTCAATGGACGAAGAGCGTATGTCCCTGACGCTCGCCTCCGCCCGTCTAGCCGACAGCAAATCGGATTTTCCCGGCCTGCTGACGGCTGACGGGAAGGCCTGGCACTATCTCGATACCGCAGCGACGGCGCAAAAGCCGCAGGCGGTTATTGATGCGATGGCGCGTGCGCTGGGCCAGGATTATGCCACCGTGCATCGCGGAGTGTACTCGCGCTCGGCAGAGATGACTCTTGCTTATGAAGCGGCGCGCCGCCGCACAGCTGACTTCATCGGCGGCAAGGAAGAAGAAATTGTATTTGCACGCGGCGCAACCGAAGCGATCAATCTGGTCGCGGCAACATGGGGCGCAGCGAATATCGGCGAAGGCGACCGCATTCTGCTTTCAGCGCTGGAGCATCACTCAAATATTGTGCCGTGGCAGATGCTGGCAGAGAAGGTTGGCGCGCATATCGATATCTGCCCGCTCACCAGTGATCACCAGATCGACCTGGATGCCGCCGAGGTCATGCTGACCGAGCGGCACAAACTTGTCGCGCTCGCGCATGTCTCGAATGTACTCGGCTCGGTCCTCGATGCGAAACGCGCGGCGGGCCTGGCGCATGGCGTGGGTGCAAAGCTGCTGCTCGATGGGTGCCAGGCGGCACCTCGTCTGAAGCTTGATGTCGCGCCGCTCGATTGCGATTTCTACGTCTTCAGTGCGCACAAACTCTATGGCCCGACCGCGATTGGCGCGCTTTGGGCGCGGAGCGAAATTCTGAACGCAATGCCGCCATATCAAGGCGGCGGCGCGATGATCGACCGCGTCACATTCGACAAAACCACTTACGCGCCTGCCCCGCAGCGCTTTGAAGCGGGTACGCCGGCGATTACCGAAGCTGTCGCGCTGCATGCAGCGATCGACTATGTCGATGCCATCGGCATGGACGTGATCCATGCACGTGAGACTGCATTGGTTGCCCAATTGCGCGACGCGCTCAGCCCAATGAACGATGTGACGATTTATGGCCCGGCAGACAGCGCGGGCATCGTCAGTTTCATGCTCGACGGGGTTCATCCGCATGATCTGGGCACTATATTGGACGAAGCCAATGTCGCGATCCGTGCCGGGCATCATTGCGCACAGCCACTCATGGATTATCTCGGCGTGCCTGCCACTGCGCGCGCAAGCTTTGGATTGTATTCGGACGAAAGCGATGTCGAAGCGCTGCTCGACGGGATTGTTAGAACAAGAAAGATTTTCGCTTAGGAAGCGCCTATGAATAAGCCATCTGAGGAAAAGAAATTCATTGCGGCACCTTCGCCGACAGAGCAGGTCGTGAAGCCACGTCGTGCGCGCGTCGAGGATGCGGTTGACCCTGATTCTGAAAGCGCAAGCGACAAGCTTGAGCGCAAGCGCGATTATCTCGAAGGGTTCCTTGCGAAGAAGCCGGAGAATGTTTCCCCTGCCGAGCCAGGCGGCGAACTGCATGATGCGGTGATCGCTGCGCTGAAAGAGATTTACGATCCCGAAATCCCGGTCAACATTTATGATCTTGGCCTGATCTATGGTGTCGAGATCACCGAAGATGCCGATGCGATGGTTACGATGACGCTGACCACGCCGCATTGTCCGGTGGCTGAGTCAATGCCAGGTGAAGTCGAGCTGCGCGCCGCCAGTGTGCCGGGCATACGCGACGCTGAAGTGTCGCTTGTATGGGACCCGCCGTGGGGACCGGACAAGATGACTGACGAAGCGCGGCTTGAACTGGGGATGCTGTAAGATGACAGACACTAAGACACGCCAGATCCCCGCCGCCGTAACCCTGACAAAAGGCGCTGAGGCCCGTATTGCCGAACTGATGGGCAAGGCGCCTGACGATGCCATTGGCGTCAAGCTGTCGACCCCGCGGCGGGGCTGCTCTGGCCTCGCCTATTCCGTCGACTACGTCACGGAAGAAGCCAGGTTTGATGAGAAGATCGAAACGCCCGGCGGCGTTTTCTACATCGATGGCGCAAGCGTGCTCTATCTGGTCGGCTCAATCATGGATTGGGTCGAGGACGATTTCACCGCTGGCTTCGTATTCGAAAACCCCAATGCCAAGGGCGCATGCGGCTGCGGCGAAAGTTTTATGGTCTGAGTTGCGCCAGATGGCGTCCCTCAACCCTCTTCGATGATCCGGGATAGCAGCGCACGTTCCAGATCATCGACTTCGCCATCGGCATCGACCATCTTTTCCAGCCAAACCTGCTCGAAATCGTCCACTAGATTGCCCGCAGCGGCCGCTTCGGTGTAATCTACGCCTGCGGGTTTTTTGCCGAACGCCAATACGAGGTTCCGGCGAAAGTTCGGCGCTTCGCGGGCCATTTCTGCCATGAAACGACCGACCCGCACTTCATTGTCTGCGCAGCGCACGTACACAGGCTGCACGATCGACATTGCGCCCATCACTCGCGCGGCGCGCCTCCACGTGGGCCGCAGTGGGCGTGGCGCCAGGCCTGTCAGGGTAGAGAAACACGTCGAGCACACAGGCTTCGCCAGCAAACTGCAGCTTGCGCGAATCGCCTTCGCGCACGTCGAGCTGCGGGTTGCCGAATTGACGCTGCAACTGCGCTGCGCCTGCGCCAATCACACCTTCCAGCCCCGCTCTACTCAAGGCCTGTGGTGCACTCGGAATTGTGGCCTCGGTAGCGGGCGTGCCTGGCGGGTTGCGCTGGCTTTGCGATGCAGGTTCGGGCCGCGATGATGTGCGATCGTGCACGATGATCGGGCCACCTCCTGTAGAGACGCATGCTGAAAGCGGCGCCACAGCAGCTAGGAAGGTCAAAAAAGTGCGAATTGGCGACATGAAAAGCCTTTATGGTAATCTTTTGATAAAACTTTGCACCAAATGGGTTCCTGACGCGGCGTCGATTACGGGGGCAAGTAAATTTGCAAACGAAACAGTCATCAGCCCGGCAATTGCCCCCGAAGCAGAAGGTGCTCGAAGCTGCCAACAGGCGTGGCTGCATCCCGTGTTGGCTTGTGCCCGAGCCACCACCTCATATCGTTAAGCTCGCGGCCGAACAGGACAGCGTTGATAAACAAGAACACCACCGCAGGCCCAATAGCCGTGAAAAACAGGATCAATGCGATAGGAAGCCCGTGCGCGTTGAACAGCAGGGCGCGGCCGGCTCCGCGGAGGCTGTTTGACAAATCCTCACGAAACGGCAGCTCGAGCGCTGTGGCAGCGCATTCGGGATAATGGCATTGCTCGAACGCCAGAACGACTTCGCCAGTAAAGAACTGTATCACCGCCAGTGCGACTATGCGAAAAAGAAACCAGACGGCAGCTACTGATATGACCCACGACAGCACGACATAAGTGTCACCCTCTGCCTCGAGATAATAACTCAATAACCGCGGCAGGCTTTCGGCCAAGGAAAATCCGAAAACGACGAGCACTATAATCGTGATTGTGAGACTTTTCGCGAGCACCTTCAGGATCGCCCCATCCGAAAATTCTCCAACCGCAACGACCATCGATTTTGCAACAGCGCTCATTGCTGCCATTTCCATTGCTCGCGCCGCCAAGTCAACGCTGACTGAAGAATGACAAGCCATTCTGTCCTTGGCCTGCGCTGACTTGCACGCTAGGCGGCGCGTCGTAAGTTGCTCATTGTAGTTTTAGGAATTTCCGTGACTGAACCCCGCTATGACGTGATCGCCATCGGCAATGCTATCGTAGATATTATCGCATCGTGCTCTGAAGAACTGATCGATGAGCTCCAGCTCAATCGTGGTGGGATGACGCTGCTTGATGAGGCGCGCGCAGAAGAATTGTATGCGGCTATGCCGCCCGCACGCGAAATCTCTGGCGGATCGGCGGCCAATACGCTCGCCGGTCTCTCGACGCTTGGCTTGCAATGCGCCTTTATCGGCCAGGTAGCCAATGACCGGCTGGGCAAGGTGTTTGCGCATGACATGCGCGCCACTGGCATCGATTTCGACACGCCGATGCGCGAAGGTGAACCCGCAACCGGGCGTTGTCTGATCTTCGTGACGCCTGATGGCGAGCGCACGATGAACACCTTCCTTGGCGCCGGGCAATTCCTGCCAGCTGAATCGCTTAGTGAAGACTTGATCGCGTCGAGCGCAATCCTCTATCTCGAAGGCTATCTGTGGGACCCGGAAGAACCGCGCAAGGCTATGCGACGCGCGATCGAAGTTGCGCGACGCGGAGGCCGCAAGGTCGCCTTTACTGCCAGCGAAAGCTTTGTGATTGAACGCCACGGCGATGATTTCCGCCAGATGCTCGATGATGGCGTGATCGACATTCTGTTCGTAAACGAGCATGAGCTCGCGACGCTGACTGGTCTGAATGACTTTGAAGCCGGAGTGGCAGCGGTTGCTGCTAAAGTTCCGGTTCTGGTCGCAACCCGCAGCGAGAAGGGCGCCATAGCCATCGCGCACGGCGAACGCGCTGAAGTCAAGGCAGAACCGGTCGACAAAGTGATAGATACAACCGGGGCAGGTGACCAGTTTGCGGCAGGATTCCTCTCAGGATTTGCCAAAGGCGAGCCACTTGATAAATGTCTCAAGCGCGGCGCAATCACGGCTGCCGAGGTTATCAGCCACTATGGACCGCGGCCCGAAGCGGACCTGAAGGCCCTGATCGCTGAGCAACTTGGCTAAGCCTTACCAGTCCATGGCCCCCGCATAATCGTCACTACGCAGTGTGAGGATATAGTCTGCGATATCCTCGACTTGTAGTGGATCGAGATCGAAGTCCATTATCTCAGGATAATTGTGCGCATCGGTAAGCCAATCGAGAAACAGGATCTCTTCATAGCGCTTTCCTTCAAACAAGACGTATTAAATAAAGCGTGGCTAGCGCCCGCGCACAATGATCTAGATCAATTTTGCGCCTCGCGCTCCACTTCGCGCCAGCCAATGTCGCGGCGGCAGAACCCGCTGGGAAAATCGATTGCATCGACCGCTGCATAGGCGGCTGCCTGCGCTTCGGTTGCATTCGCGCCAGTTGCTGTCACATTGAGCACACGCCCGCCATTTGCGACCAGCTGACCATCGCGCATTGCGGTGCCCGCGTGGAACACCTTCGCACCGCTGGCCTCCGCATCACCTAGGCTGATTGCGCCACCCTTAGCCGGCGTGTCGGGATAGCCCCTCGCTGCCATCACAACGGTCATCGCGGTTTGCGACGAGAACTCGCCCGACGTGCCCTGCAGCGAGCCATTCGCACAGGCAAGCATGATCGCCGCCAGATCGCTTTCGAGCCGCGTCATCAAAACCTGACATTCCGGATCGCCGAAACGGCAATTGTATTCGATCAGTTTGGGGCCAGCCTCTGTCAACATTAGCCCGGCATAGAGCACCCCTGAATAGGGCATGCCTTCCTCACGCATCGTGCGCACGGTTGGCTCGATGATTTCAGCCATCACGCGCGCTTGCAGTTGCTCTGTAAGAACTGGCGCTGGCGAATACGCGCCCATACCGCCGGTATTGGGGCCGACATCGCCATCGCCCACTCGCTTGTGGTCTTGCGCTGTGCCGAAAGGGATGATCGCGGTGCCATCAGTGAGTGCGAAGAAACTTGCCTCCTCGCCGGTCATGAACTCTTCGATCACCACCCCTGCGCCTGCTTCACCGAACTGCCCGCCGAACATGTCAGCCAGCGCAGCTTCAGCGTCCGAGCGGTTCTCCGCGATGACCACGCCTTTGCCTGCGGCCAACCCGTCCGCCTTCAAGACATAGGGCGGTTCAAAACGATCGAGCGCTGCCTTGGCGTCATCCAATGAAGTTGTTCGCACGTATCCCGCGGTAGGGATGCGGGCACGTTCGCACAGATCCTTGGTAAAGCCCTTGCTTCCTTCGAGCTGCGCGGCAGCTTTGCTGGGGCCGAATACAGGAATGTCGAAATCGCGCAGACTGTCTGCCAAACCGTCAACCAGTGGTGCCTCCGGCCCGATCACAACCAGGCCGACGTTGTGCGCTTCGCAAAAATCGACGACCGCGGCGTGACTGCTTGCGTTGAGGCCAACCAGCTCGGCCTCTTCGGCGATCCCGGGATTGCCAGGTGCTGCGAACAATTTGGTGCATGTGGGGGATTGCGCCAGCTTCCACGCCAGCGCATGTTCGCGCCCACCTGAACCGAGCAAAAGGATATTCATGGCCGCTTCGTCCCCTGATGATGGCAATAAAGGGCTGGTAGCGCGCGAGCGGCAAGGCGACAACGCCGAGCCTCTCTCGATCACCGAGATTTCTGCTGCGCTCAAGCGAACGGTTGAGGATCTTTTCGGTTTTGTGCGTTTGCGCGGGGAATTGTCAGGCGTGAAACGCGCCGCGTCTGGCCACCTTTACCTTGCGCTGAAAGACGAGAATGCTGTGTTGGATGGCGTGATGTGGCGCGGCAATGCCCAGCGTCTCGCTTTCGTCCCGGAAGACGGGATTGAAGTGACCGCCAGCGGAAAACTTACCACTTATCCCGGGCGCTCCAAATACCAGATCGTGATCGACAGTCTGGAGATCGCAGGCGAGGGAGCACTGCTCGCGCTGCTGGAGAAGACCAGGCAGAAGCTAGAAGCCGAAGGGCTGTTCGCGCGCGAACGCAAGCAGGCTTTGCCCTTCCTGCCTAAAGTGATTGGCGTTGTGACGTCGCCCACGGGTTCGGTCATCCGCGATATCCTGCACCGATTGGCGGACCGCTTCCCCAGCCAGGTGCTGGTATGGCCGGTATTGGTGCAAGGGCAGGGCGCAGCCGAGCAAGTTGCCGGCGCTATACGTGGATTCGCCGCGCTTGATGCGGATGGCCCGGTTCCTCGCCCCGATGTTGTGATCGTTGCGCGCGGGGGTGGCTCGATCGAAGACCTGTGGAGCTTCAACGAAGAAGTGGTGGTGCGCGCCATCGCCGATTGTCCGATCCCGGTCATCTCTGCGGTCGGCCATGAAACCGACACAACACTGGCTGACTATGCTGCGGACCGCCGCGCACCCACGCCCACTGCCGCAGCCGAGATGGTGGTTCCTGTGCGCGCGGACTTGATCGCGACCGTCGCCGATCTGGCCAATCGTCAGCGCCGCGCAGTGCTTCGCCCGGTCGAACTTGGGCGTGAACGGCTGGAGGCGCGGGTGCGCCGTATGCCTAAGCTGGAGGCGCTGTTTCAGCCGCATGCCCAGCGTCTGGACGAGCTGTCTGAACGTTTGCGGCGCGGATTGCGTGACCGGGCAGGGCAGGGGCGAGAGAGACTGGCGGGCACCTCAGCCCGGCTGTCGCCGACGCTGCTCAAACGCAGCATGGAAGATGCAAGTCGCCAGCTGGCACGGGTTCGTTTGACACCCGATCTTGTCCGGCGTCCGATGATGCAAAAGCAGGACGCGCTCATCGCGCTGGCGCGGCTGGCGCAGCAATTCCACCCGGAAGAGCCGTTGAAGCGCGGTTATGCGATTGTGCGCGATGGCAAGGACAAAGCGCTGACTTCGCGCGAGATGGCCGCCAAGGAGGCAGCGTTGGTGCTGCAGTTCGCAGATGGCCGTTTGGAAGTCTCTCAAGGCGATGATTCGTCGCTCAAGAGACCGGCAAAGCCGGCACGCAAGAAACCATCAGTGCCGCCGAAACAAGACGACCTGTTCGGTTAATTGTCGGTTCGGCATTGGCTTGCTAAAGGAGCTGTCATGTTGATGAATTCCGGAAATGGCGAAGCCAAACTTCACTACGGTGCCAGCGCCTTTAGAGTGGTGCGCGGAGGCAATTTTGTGCGTTGCGCGGTCAGCGGCGAAGCAATCCAGCTCGAAGAGCTGCGGTATTGGAGCGCTGAGTATCAGGAAGCCTATGCGACCTGCGAAATCGCGACCAAGCGGTTGACCGCCGAACCATGAGGTCTGCCCTCGCCGGTGTTGGACTGCTGGCGCTTGCAGCCTGCGAGAATGCGCCGCGCGACAATGCACCGAATCCGCTGCTGCCGACCTTGGCTGTCGCATCGGCTGTTCCCAACGATAATGCCGAGATTTCGACCGGCCGCGACGCGATTGAACTCGCCGGGGAACTGACTCAAGGCGGCTGGGTCAAAGGTCTGGTGCCGCGTGGGACAGAATTGGCCACGCTTGGCGATACGCGGCTAAGCGTTGAAACGGATGGCCGTTTCTTTGCAGCATTTGATCGCGATGCGACCGGCCCGGCAATCCTTCGGGCCACGCTTGAAGACGGCCGCGTGATCGAACGCCAGATCGATGTGGCTCCGCGGGCGTGGAATATCGAGCATGTCAACGTTGCCAAGCGCAGCGGTGGCAGCAGCGAGGCGTGGTGGAAGAAGCGCGAGCCCGAATGGCTGGCAATCAAAGTTGCGCGCGAGAAAGTCACCGGCGCAACCGGCTGGCAGCAGGATTTTATCTGGCCGGTCAAGGGCCGTATCTCCGGGCGTTTCGGTTCGCAGCGCATCTATCGCGGCGAACCGGGCAGCTATCATTCCGGCCTCGATATTGCCCCGGGCGCGGGCACGCCCTTCGTTGCACCTGCTGATGGGGTTGTGGTTCTGGCGGCGGACAATTTCTCGCTGGAAGGCAATCTGTTGATCATCGATCACGGGCACGGATTGAACAGCGCGTTTCTGCATGCCTCGCGCCTGATGGTGCGCGAAGGTGACCAAGTGACACAAGGCCAGCATATCGGAAATGTCGGCGCGTCAGGTCGCGCAACCGGCCCGCATCTGCATTGGAGCCTGAAATGGCACGATGCGCGGCTAGACCCACTGCTGTTTGTAGCCCCCGAGGCATAGCCCAAAGCCGGCAACAAAAAAGCGCGCAGATTTCTCTGCGCGCCCTTTGACCAACTTGCGCCCCTTGCGGGACCAGTGGATTATGCAGCTTCTTTAGCTGCCTTCTTGAGCTCGCGCTTCACCTTGACGGCGCGCGCAGAAAGCTTCTCGTCCTTGGTCTTCAAGAGCCAGTTGTCCAAACCGCCATTGTGCTCAACCGAACGCAGACCGTTGGTTGATACGCGGAACTTGAAGCTGCGGCCCAGCTTCTCGCTCAGCAGCGTAACGTTCTGCAGGTTTGGCAGGAACACCCGCTTGGTCTTGTTGTTAGCGTGGCTAACGTTGTTACCTACCTGGCGACCTTTGCCGGTCAGTTCGCAAATGCGCGACATGATATCTCTCGTTCGTTTTCTATGGTTGGCCTTGGATGCGAATCGGCAGGCCATCAAAAATTCGGTCTGAAACCACTGGTTTCCCGCGAAGGCGGGCGCATAGCGGGGGCTTCCCGAATCGTCAAGCAAAGTTGCGGCCTGACGCGCATACGGCTAGCGCGCTTGATATGACCAAGTGGCCCATTCCTCACCCAATGCAGCTCGCGCTGGATGCCGCGCGTGCGGCCGGGGCGCAAGGCGAAGTGCCTATTGGCGCGGTAGTTATGAAGGGCGATGAAGTGCTCAGCGTGGCTGCCAATCGCACGCGCACCCCGCCTGACCCGACTGGCCATGCAGAGATTGTTGCCTTGCGCGAAGCCGCGGTGAAGCTGGGCAGCGAACGGCTGACAGACTGCGATCTTTATGTCACGCTGGAGCCTTGCGCGATGTGTGCGGGTGCGATCAGCCATGCTCGCATTGGCAAGCTCTACTACGCTGCGAGCGATCCCAAAGGTGGAGCCGTGGAACACGGCGCGCGCGTGTTCGAACATCCGCAAGCGCTACATAGACCAGAGGTCTATTCGGGTATGGGCGAAACAGAAGCTGCTGAAATATTACGCGATTTCTTCAAGGCGCGGCGGTGATCGTCAGCCCTCTTGCCGCGCGATCAGCTGGGCCGAGGGCGTCATGCACATATTCTTGCGTGCCTCAGCCTGACTGATGACCCGCTGCGTGGGGCACCACTGCGGTCAGGTGCTGCATCCATCGGGCCACAAGCCGCGCACGATAAGGCCAAAGCGGCCATTGCGACCCGAACACTGCGTGCGCTGGCGCGCATCCGTCTTGCGCCCCTTGCAGAACTCGGGGCTCCAGCTCAGCGCGAGTGTGTAGCCAGTGA
This sequence comes from uncultured Altererythrobacter sp., assembly GCF_913057185.1. Classification (NCBI taxonomy): domain Bacteria; kingdom Pseudomonadati; phylum Pseudomonadota; class Alphaproteobacteria; order Sphingomonadales; family Erythrobacteraceae; genus Altererythrobacter; species uncultured Altererythrobacter sp. Next base: position 447,303 of record NZ_CAJXNK010000001.1, on the reverse strand, counting down.
CGGAGACCGTGCGTGTTGGCCCATCCGCGCGCATCTGAGGCACGCTGACCCATTGCGGCATGCGGCATTGATAGGCCTGAGTGATTGTTTGTGTGGGCAGGCCGAGCAATGCAACGGCAGGCCAAAGTCACTTCTTCATAACGGCGTGAAATCGAGCCCGATATCGGCGGCAGGCGCACTTTGGGTTAGGCGGCCGACAGAAACATAGTTCACGCCCGTTGCCGCCTTGGCCTTGATTGTATCAAGATTAATCCCGCCGCTTGCCTCGGTTGGAACGCGGCCAGCAACCAGCGCTACTGCTTCGCGTAGTGTAGATGGCTCCATATTGTCGAGCAGAAGGCGGGTGGCGCCAGCTTCCAAAGCGGGCTCGATCTGGTCGATCCGATCAACTTCGCAGATGATCTCTTTCACGCCAGCTGCGACTGCGCGGCGCACCGCTTCGCCGACCTTGCCAGCGACCAGCACATGGTTGTCCTTGATCATGGCTGCATCCCACAGCCCCATGCGGTGGTTGCTGCCACCACCCATGCGCACCGCGTATTTCTCAAGGTAACGCAGGCCGGGGATTGTCTTGCGAGTATCCAGCAAAGTGCAATCGGGGTTGTCCATTGTGACCACATATTCGTGCACCATAGTGGCGATGCCGGACAAATGCTGCACAGTGTTGAGTGCGCTGCGCTCTGCAGTCAGCATGGCACGCGCATTACCGGAAAGGCGCATCAGATCGGTGCCGGGTTCAACCGCATCACCATCCTGCACCAACAGCTCGATCTCCATCCCGGGATCCAGTGCCAGGAAAAATGCCTCGGCAATCGGCAGGCCTGCAACGATGATTGCATCGCGGCTATCCATCGCGCCGGAAAAGCGCGCGTCTGCCGGGATCACGCTTTCCGAAGTGACGTCGCGCCCGCCGTCAGGAAGGCCCTCGCCAAGGTCTTCGGCCAAAGTCTCGCGCACGAATGCGTCGAGATCAAAACCCTCGAGTTCAAACGCCATCAGTGAACGAAACGCGCCACGACGTCGCGATAGGAACGCGAGACTTTCACCTCGGCGCCGGATTCCAGCACCAGGAAGCATTCACCGTTCGTGTGCGGCTTCACCTGGCGCACTTGATCGAGATTGACGATCCAGCTGCGGTGCACGCGCTGGAAGGTGCGGGGATCCAGCCGGCGCTCAAGATCCTTCATCGTCTCGCGCAGGATCCGAGAATTCTCTGCGGTATAGATCACCATATAGTCGCCAGCCGCCTCGATCCGCTCGATTGTATCGACTTCAACGCGGAAAATGCGGCCCTGATCTTTCACATTGATCAGCTTCTCGAAGCGGTCGCTTGTTTCAGTCTCGCCTTCGTCCATGGCTTGCGCCTGATCCGGAGCCACCTGTGCGAGGACATTCTTGAGCTTGTCAGCTTCCTCGGCAGATTTTTTCTCGGCTAAACGCTGGCGCACGCGCTCAACCGTGTCCGCAAGCTTGTCGGGATCGACCGGCTTCATCAGATAGTTGACGGCATTGGCTTCGAATGCACGAATAGCATGCTCTTCATAGGCTGTGACAAACACGAACAATGGCGGCTCGATCTCCATCACACCCTTGACCACGCCGAAGCCGTCAAAGCCGGGCATTTGTATGTCCAGAAACACAAGATCGGGCTTCTCGGTCTTGATCCTGCGAATCGCTTCACGCCCGTTGGCGCAAGTTGCGATCACTTCGATGTCCGCGAATGGTTCCAGCCTCAGCCGGAGGCCTTGAATGGCAAGCTTCTCATCATCGACAAGCATTGTGCGAATAGTCATGCGTTGGATTCCAATGGGCGCCCGGGGGCAAAGGGCGCGGTGGTTGATTGCTGTGCCGGACTTGCCAGCTGTGCGGGGGCTGATTCTTGAGCGGTTTCGGCCGCCTCCTCTTCAGCGGTTTCAAACGGGATATCGATCGTGACAATAAATCCGCCACCTGAACCGGAGCTGGTCCGGAACTGGTGATTGTCGCCATAGGCCTGCATCAAGCGATTGCGGATGTTCGCCAGCCCAACCCCGGTGGACGTGGTTTGCTGGGCGTTTTGTTTTGCAAGCTCGAGCAGACTGCCTTGGCGCGGCCCATTCACGCCGGGCCCGGTGTCTGAGACTTCGATCTTGAGCCGCCCGTTACTTACCTTGGCAGTCAGATCGATCCGCGCGCCTTCTTCTTGCGGAGAGACGGCATATTTGACGGCGTTTTCTACCAATGGCTGCAGCAACATCGAAGGCAAAAGGGCGCCATTTGCTTCGTCATCGATTGTGAATTCCGTACGCAGCCTGTCTTCGAAGCGCATGCGTTCGATGTCGAGGTAGAGCTGTAAGGTTTCCATCTCTTGCGCCAGAGTCACAATGCTGCCCGGTTCCATGATCAACGTGTGCCGCAGAAATGCGGATAGGCGGGATAGCATCGCATTGGCAGGCTCGGTTTGTTTAAGAAGAACCAGCGTGCTGATCGAATTCAGTGTGTTGAACAGAAAGTGCGGATTAAGCTGGTAGCGCAGCATGGCTAGCTGCGCACTGGTGGCCTGCGCTTCCAGGCGCTCCAAACGGTCGGCTTGTTCTTCGACCGTCAAAAAATAGTTCATTGCGAAATAAAGCGCAGTCCAACCGCCCAGCAACGTTGCGGGAATGTAGACGAAGCCGATAAACCGCTGCGCGAATGTGCTTTCGACAATGCCTGCACTGTAAATGCCGTGCACCCATGTTTCCATCGAAGCGTAAAGCGCAACCCCCAAAAGCAGCGCGATCATCGTCAAACCCCATGTGACGAAGGGCTGCTTGCTGATCAATTGCCGGTAGACCACGGACAGGATCAGACTGATCGAAAATCCGGTGATCGTGGTCACAATTATCACGGCTAAAAGATCGAGTGGTTGGCCGTTGGCAATTGCCGCGGCTGCGCGCAGCAAAAATGCGCCGCCCCAGCCTGCAAGCTGAAGGTTCCAGAACGCCTTGTTCTTATTGGCAAAGAACGGCGTGGGTTGGAAGGGTAGCACCGACATACCTCTCCCTCTTAGCCGATTTGATAGGCAAGGTGCCATTTGTTTTGCCGCTTGCCGTCGCGCGCGCTACACTGCTGGACGGCAAGGAGAGGAATCATGGCAACTGTTGAGCATCCGGACGCAGCCAGTCACGAGCGCGCCAAATTCAGCGAGATGAAGCAAGGTACAACTGAAGACTGGGCGATTATCGGCGGTGAGTATCGCAAATTCGCGAAGGGCGTGGCCGATCGTGTGCTCGATCATCTGAAACTGCTCAAAGGTGATTTTGGCGGATTTCCGATCTGCCGGCTGGAGCATTCCTTGCAGACCGCGACGCGCGCGCATCGTGACGGGCGGGATGAGCGCTACGTTGTAATGGCATTGCTGCATGACATTGGCGATACACTCGGCACCTATAACCATCCTGATGTTGCCGCAGCGATTCTGAAACCGTTCGTTTCCGAGCGGGACCACTGGATTTGCGAAAAGCACGGTGCCTTCCAGGGCTATTTCTATTTCCACCACGTCGGCATGGATCAGAATATCCGTGAGCAATATCGCGGGAATCCGCATTTTGAAGCATGCGCAGAGTTTTGCGAGAAGTACGATCAGGCAGCGTTTGACGCGAATTATGAAAGCGCGCCGCTGGACTTCTTTGAACCAATGGTCCGCCGGGTCATGGAGAGGCCGATCAACTCTATGTACGCCAAGGTGATCGACGATTGAGTGCAGTTTGGCCGGGATTGCGCGCTGAGCGAGGAGCTTGTCCTGCTCGTTAAAGCGTCGTGATCTCGCGTGTGAAATGCCTGCGCCAGTCGACACCCTCTTCTTGCTGCAACCCCTCAATTAGCGCGCGTTCTGCTTCGATGAACTCGACCCGCTCATCCCAGCCATCATGCGTGCGTTTGCGGAAGATGCCGCCGTCGTGGATCGGTCCCCAACGCTTCATGAAACGCGTTGCAGCAGCGGGATCATAGCCTGCATTGGCTAGCAACCACGGCATCAAACGGTCAGCTTCGCGTTCTGTCAGCCGGACATTGCTGCGGCTTCTGCCGTTTGCGTCCAGCCAATCGCGATGGTGCAAAACGTTGTGCGCCAATTCATGCGCTATGGCCGCTGCCAACTCTTCTTCGGGATAGGCGAAGCCGGGGAAATGATACCCCAGGATCACGCGGCTTCCCTCGGCCATTGCGCCCTTGTTTTCGCCGCTCAACTCGAACCGGGACGCACAGGCGAGCACAGGTTCAAGCGTAACATCTTTGCCCTCAGCAAGCGTCAGAGTGACTGATCCATCTTCCTTAACGCGCTGATCAATCCAATCGTGCATCCGCTTGGTCCGCTGCCAATCGCTTCTAGCCTCGCTTAGCCATGTATGCGGATCAACCCCGGCGATAGCTGTGACATGCTGATTGGCCGTGAGACCTGCTTGCGCAGACGGCGAGCCTGCAGCTGCCGTCAGAACCGCGATATCGCCGCTGATGCCGAGCAGCTCCCGCACTGCGTCAGGCCGTCCATAACTGGCCATATCGTGCAACTGCAGGCCGATTGATGGTATTGAATTGGCGCAAAATTTCGCATTACCCGAAACCAGCTTCCAGCCAATATCTTGCAGCTTTTGATCCTGCTCGAGCCTTTGCTGGAAAACGGATTGGGCGGCGCGCCTTTGCGGGCCATCGTCGGCATCATCGGCAATGGCGGGCTGCGGAAGAAATACGCAGGCGAAGACTGTTAATCCAAGGCAAGTGCGCGAAACCAATGCTTATGTACCTGCGTTATCGACCGCATCTTTGAGCGCGGCATAGCCAACTGCGCCTTCGAAAGCCGAGTTGCTGGTGACCCAGCTGGGCGTACCGCCAAAGCCAAGCTGCGCAGCGAGCGCATTGTTCTTGGCAATCTCGGTTGAAATATCTTCGCCGGCCATGTCCACGCGCGCCCGCTCGATATCCATTCCGGCTTGGGTGGCAGCTTGTTCGACGCTTTCCGGTGTCGCCGGCGCTAGCTCGAACATGGCGTCGTGGAATTCTGCAAATTTGCCTTGCTTGGCTGCCGCCAGACCCATTCGCGAAGCGACCTCGCTGCCGCGGAAAATTGGCCATTCGCGGATGACAACTTTTAGCTCGGGATCTTCGGCAATCAGTCGGTCAATGTCAGGCCGGCTGGCGCCGCAGAACCCGCAATTGTAGTCTGTGAATTTGACCAGAACCTTTGACCCCTCCGGGTTTCCAAGCACCGCTCCGGGGAAGTTGCCCATCACCTGTTCAGCGATGCCGGCCAAGCGTCGCTCTGCCTCCTGCCGCTGATATGCCTCCGCCATCTGCGGGAGAATCTCCGGGTTCGAAAGCAGGTATTCCTTGGTTCGCTCATCACCCAGGCCAGTGGCATTGAAGGCCGCCGATCCGGCAAAGCCGAATATCAATGCGATCGCCGCGGTGATCAAAAAAGAGGAAGTTCGCGATTCCATTTTCATTTCCCGAAATTGAGCCCTTGGCCTGGCGACTTATCGATCCCGAAGTCGCTCAAGCTCGGCCCTGGCTTGCAGCGAAATGTCTTGCGCTCGAATCCAGTCTGGCGTTCCGGGCTCAAGCCCGGCTTCTGCTGCTTGCGCGCTTCGCAGCGCTTCCGGATAGTTGCGGCGCATGACTTGTTGCTCTGCACTTGCAAGGCGCGCGCGCGGCATATCTCCTCGCGCCGCATAAACTACGCCCAATTGATACCAAGCGAATGGATTAAACCGATCACGCGCTACGGCTGCGCGCAGCACGCGTTCGGCTTCGTTGAAGTTCTCCTGATTCTCGGTCGCGATCAACGCGTGCCCGAATATCGAGGCAATGAGCGGCTCGTTGCGGCTGAGACTGGTCGCGCTACGCAGATAGGTCAGCGCTTCATCTGGCTTGCCGGATTCAAGCAGGACCTGCCCTTTCAGTTCATAGAAATATGGGTTCTGGGGATCACTCTCCAGCAGAGCATTGGTTTCCGCGAGCGCTTTGTCGACGAACGCGCTCTTGTGATAGGCATAGGCGCGAGCATAGCGCGCAGGCACGCTGGTATCGTATTCGGGGAACGATCGCAGTGTTCGCTCTGGCGTCGAAAGATAGCCATATAGCTTTGCCTTGACCCGCATGAAACGCTGCTGAATTTCCTCGTCGTCGGGCGCGTCCCACGCCGGATCACGCTGATAAACCTCGCGCAGGCGAGCGATACGATCGCCGGACAAAGGGTGAGTGCGGGTGAAAGCGGCCTCATCGTCCTGACGTCGATAGTAACGAAATTCCTGATTAAGCAGCTTGCCAAAGAATGCGAGCGACCCGCGCCCTGAAAGGCCTGCGTCTGACAGATATTGCGCACCAGCAGCGTCTGCGGATGCTTCTTGCACACGGTTGAAGGCCAGAAACTTGCCCAGTGCCGCGCGTTGACCCGCTTGCATGATGCCGATGCCGGCTTCTCCGGCGCCCGCTAATGCCGCACCAACGCCCAGCAACAGGCTCAGGATCGAGATATTCCCGGCCGCCGACATGCCTTCTTCAAAACGGTTGATGTGGCCGCCGGTAATATGGCCCAGCTCGTGCGCAATCACGCCTTGCACTTCATTGGCGGTATCAGCCGCATTGATTAGCCCGGTATGTATGTAGACGGCTTGGCCGCCTGCTACGAAAGCGTTGATCGACGGGTCATTGATCAGGACAATATCGACATTGCCCGGTGCAAGCCCGGCCGCGTCAACCAGCGGCGCAGCCATGTCATTAAGCAACGCCTCTGTTTCGGCATCGCGCAGGACGGATTGCGCCGAAACCGGCTGGATTGCCCAGGTAAGCGCGGCGATGAGGGCCGCAAAATGGCAGAATAAACGCATCGTGCCGTGCTAACGCATTTCGTCCTGAACTGGAACTGAAGCGTGTGCATCGCGGGCAAATTCTACAAACGCGCGAAAAACCTCGGAATTGCCCCTCCATGGGCTCGCCAGCGCCAATAGCGGCTGGTTGTGATCGGCATCTTTGAGGTAGAGCGTTTCGACCTTGGCCCCTGCGTTCTCCAAACGCTTTGCCAGTTCGCGCGAATTGCGCGGTTTGACGAGCGTGTCTGCCTCGCCGTGGACCAACAGCTTTGGTGGCGCGTCATCGCGCACATGCGTGACCGGCTGCGTGACTTCGCCTTGCGCGACATGGCCGAATGATGCCCGGGTGGAATCGCTATCGAACGGATAGAAGTCATAGGGGCCGGCAAGGCCTACAACCCCTGCGATCTGGTCTGCGCTCCCGCCTGCCTCGGCCAGCCAGCGCGCCTCCAGTGCTGTCATGGCGACGTTATACGCGCCCGCCGAATGACCAGAGATGATAATGCGTGAAGGGTCACCGCCGTGTTTGGCGATATTGGCCTGTGTCCAGGCAATCGCGGCCGCTGTGTCCTCGATCATAGCCGGATAGACCGCTTCGGGATGCAGGCGATAGGCGGCCAGCACAACCACAAAACCTTCGGGTGCGAATGCACGCCCGATAAAGCCGTAGTTTTCAGGGTCGCCTTTGTTCCAGCTGCCTCCATGCACGAAAACGATGACGGGCAAAGGCTCGGCCACTGGATCCTTGGGCGTGTAAACCGATAGATACTGTTTGTCGCTTGGTCCATAGCTCACGCGCTCGGCCAGAACCGCCCCGCGGGCGCCGCCGGTAATCCGGTCAACCGCATCGAGTACGGCCGGGCCATTGCGCCATATCGCAATCTGCAGCGCCAAGCCTGCCGCAATCAGCAACGCTATCGAAACACCAAGAAATGTCAGCAATTTGGGCCGCCTTCGCACGCGCACATCATTGTTCATGCGCGCGCTCTAACGCGCTCTACCTAGTTAGGCCAGCGAGATTTGATCTGATCGGGCGCGATCCAGGCTTGTGATTAGCCCAGCAGTTTGCGCGCTGCGCGTTCGATCAGCGGGATATCCTGCTCGATCTCGCCCAGCACAACGACGTCGCCATCTTCCGTGCGGCGGATCATCACCAAACCGAACTCGCCGACATTGCTATCGATGTCGCTCAGATCTTGCGGATCCAGGCTTCGCAGCTTCTTGGCCAGCGAACTGCGAAATTCAATGTAAGGCTCGACATCTTTGCCGGCCTTGCTAGCCCGCGGCCATCATGGCGGAGTGACGCCACATCGGGTCAGAGCATGTAGCGCATGCGAATTGTTAGCGCAGCGTCGGTGCCGTCAAAATCGAACACTGCATCGTCAAAGCTGGGTGGGCCCATGCGCACCCTTGCATCGCGAGAGAAGCCGAACCCTTCTTTCGGCATCATGCCCAGTGTACGATCAGCTTTGCCGTTGTCGTTCTCGTCATGCAGCAGAGCGATCGCATATGCGCCGGCTTCTACACCGGTAAAGGTCAGGGGCACACTTTCACCGGCATCGACAACCTTGCGCATCGCAGCCGGATCCTTGCGGCAGTTGGGAAAGGTGTTGCGGTCCTTTGTGATGCATGCACGCACTACGCCTTCGGATGAGCGCATATTGGTGATGCTGACGGTTATGTCGCCTTTGGGCGGTGCACTCATCCCGCTTAGCGCAATCGCGCTAGCGGCCAGAAGCAATGCCTGGGCAGCGTCTCGGCTCATGCGAACTTTTGAGTCAGTCCGCGGTCTGTGCCGCACAACTTGTCCCAAAACCGGAAATAAAGGCCGTAATTGCATCGATACTCTTCATGATGACGTTCGTGATGACTGGCAGTTATCACCCAATTGCCAAACCTAGAGTGAACAAACCAGCGCGGAAACATTTCCCACCCCATGTGATTGGTGACACCCATCACTGTCATGATCGCCAGAACAAGTCCAAGCATGCCCATGTGGATAGGCACCAGAAAGATCAGCGTTGGAATAACGACGGCACCAGTGACCGCTTCGATCGGGTGGAAGCTCATGGCAGTCCATGCGGTTGGCGGCCGGCTGTCATGATGTACAGAATGCGCCAGTCGGAACAGCGGCGGCCAATGCATTGCGCGATGCGTCCAGTAGAACCACGTGTCGTGCACAAACAGACAAATCATTGCCGAGAGGGGCAGATACCACAAGGGGTACTCGAGCGGATCGAGATACATTTGCGTCCAGCCCAAGTGGCGCCAACTCCAGAAGGCCAGCCCGGCTGGTATTCCATAAATTGCAGCTGATGCCAGCGACCATCTGATCTCGCGGAGGATCTGAGGCTCTAGTCCGTCATACTGGCCGGGGCGAAGCCTGCGCGTCAGCCATGCAAATAAACCGCTGCTTGCCAGATTGCGTAGCGCAACGATCAATGTCATCGACGTGGCGGCAAACAGCAAACCCCAAAGCATGCGGGCATCGTAGCCGCGCAGAGAGCCCTTGGCGACAGGTAACTGGTGTTTAGCGGTCGGGGAACAGCTCTGCGCAGCGCGGATCGATCAGCCCGGTGTGCCGGCGAAGTGCGGTTCTTGCGAGACGCTCGATCTCTTTCTTGCGCCGCGGGGCGGCCAGCGGATGTAGTGGGGCGGGGCGCACGATCTCTGCATCGTAGCCGTCCGCCACAATAACGCCGCAGCATTCGGGTTGGTAGTCCGCGCTGTCGAGCGGGCTGCGATCCAGCCCCGGCGCCAAAGCCCAATAGAACCGGTCGCAGAAATCCAGATAGTCAGGCCATTTGCCATCACCAAGCAGATCGCTGCGCGCCACTTTGATCTCGACGATGATGATCTGACCCTTTGCATCAACCCCCATCAGATCGGCACGGCGGCTATTACGCAGCGGCATTTCGGACAGACACCAGATATCATTGCGGGCAAACAGGCGCATGACACCGCGCGCGACATCAGATGCACTTACCTTTGCTGCCTCTAAGCTCGCGTCATTTGCCGAATCAGTGGATTGGGTTGCGTCTGTTGCCATGACCCTTGGCTGGAACATAATGCGAACAAGGTCAAGCGGGCATTCGCGTGTTGGTGTTACGCTGGAACAGCAACCTATGCTGTTTGTGTGTTGCCCACCAGCGCAAGCAACGCATTGCGAGAAGCATGGAACTCGCGCCACAAGGCGATGGCGGGCGCAGTTGTGTCCTGCCCGCGAGCTGCAATTGCGCGCAATGCGGCAAGGCCGGGTTGCAGCATCGCATCAATGTCGCCGATCGTTTCGCGCGCCAGCAAGAGACGTGTGCCCCCGGCTGTCTCGATCGCGTTCGGAAACTCCATTAAACTGCCATCAAGCTTTTCCGGGGCAAGCGTTGCAAACCGGCCGATCTCTTGACCTGCCTCATTGATAGCAGTCCAACGGGCTTCAATGCCCGGACTGCCAAGTGCTTCTGGGTTTGTGGTTGTCATCAGCCCCATGATTCGCGAGGCTAAGAGCGGGTCCTTGCCAAATCACTAACGTTAACCTCCTGAGCCCAGACTTGTGGGGTTGAAGATTAGCGGCGATTTTCGCTGGCGACGCCTTTGTGGCTTTGCTAAGCGCGCGCTAGCCTGTCGCGAACAGCGCCACGCACCCGTAGCTCAGCTGGATAGAGCGCTGCCCTCCGAAGGCAGAGGTCACAGGTTCGAATCCTGTCGGGTGCGCCATGTTTTCAATGACTTAGCTAAACAGTTCTCTCAATCCATGAACTTTCCATGAATTATTGGGGGTGTAAACTCACCCCTTTTACCCCCGGGGCACCCTGTGGCTTTTTATAGCCCCACCCCCCTTAAAGATCTGACAGGGTATTAATTGCAAGGGGGTACCCCCCGAATCTCAGAAATGGGACCCACGCTTCCTCTTACTTACTATTTTGCGTGTTCGATGAGCTGGATTTGAGTTGCAGGTTGAACTCGTATGCGATGTGGACGACCAGTACTGGGCCGTTTGCGGACTGTCCGGTTTGGTTTCCTCAGCTTCCGAAACCGACATCCCACCGACCCCCTTGCGGTTCTGTGAACTGAGGAGGCTGATGTCTGATAGGAAGGAGTGAGGCAAAGTGTTTCCGCGGGATTGGGGCAGATGTCCCGCATATCATTTAATAGCGCTAGCCAGGTGGGCATCGAGCGATCGAGTCAATCGCATGAGAAGGTCATGATCCGCAACAGCGCCCTGCGCCCAACGCATCACGATCGAATACTGGGCTAATACGATGTCTTCTGCGAGCAGCTCTATGTCGGTCTCAGGTGCTAACTGCTCACCCTTTTTGAGCTCAATCAGCGCCTTCGCAAACTGCCGTTGGGGTTCATCGAGTAGTATCTGTCCGATTCCGTCGACCCGCTGAGGAGTTGGACGGAAAATCACCGCGACCATGCTCTTCGCGAAGGCTGGTAGCCGGAGAATCTCTTCTACCACTGAAGAAAGCCTATGATGGAGGCGATCCTGCACGGATTTACCCTTCGTCTCTTCCCACGCAACCAACCGCTCCCGAAACACAACGGCAACAGCCTCCGCTGCTAAGGCATCCTGCCCTCCGAACCGATTATAGAGCGTCCCCAGGGCAACACCGCTTCGCTCAGCCAGCTCGCGCATCCGGATAGTTCCGCCGCCCTCACTAAGCATCTGCCTAGCTGTCGCCAGGATCGTCTCATGGCGTTCCGACATGCGCTCACTCGCATACTCGATCCGTTTGGGTTGGGCTGTCATGTCTCTAGCCTATCAAAAATAGAACTTGTTGTAAAATTGATTCTCTGTCAGCTTGCTCATTGGATGAGAGGAGAACCGACGTGACGGTCGATTTCGATTTTTACGAGGACGATTTCCAGAATGCTCCGCACGAGAAGTATCGTGAGATGCAGGACAAATGTCCTTTCCATAAAGAGCCAGATCTGGGTTGGTATGCCGTCTTTAAGCACGCGGATATCATGGATATCGTGCGTGATAACAAGCAGTTCTCCGTCCGCACCGGACCTGGAACAAACTACGCGGACGAGAATACCGCGCCGGTTCTCGTGGCCGCCGACCCACCGCTTCATACCAAGCAGAAGAAGGCCATCGCACCTGCGTTCAACCCGAAGATTATCGCAGCGATGGATGGTCCGATTCGTGACTTTGTGGCCGGACGCCTCGATGAAATGGCAACGCTCGACAATCTCGATATGATGGAAGAACTGGCGGATCAGGTGCCGATGTTTGTCATCTGTGAACTGCTGGACTTACCATTCGAAGACTATCCGATGCTGCGAGGATGGGTCGACGTCCTCGCTGGCTCGACACTCCAAAAAGCCCAAACGATGGAAGCTGAGCGGATGGAGAAAATCCAGCTCATCATGGGCTATTTCCTTCCGCGGATCGAAGCCAAGATTGCGCAGGACGAAGCGGGCGAAGAATTGGGCGATGACATGGTCTCGCTACTGGTGAAGGGCCGGATCGATGGCGAACGTATCCCCACGATGCATATTCTCAGCTTCGCGCAGTTTCTGCTGGTCGCGGGCGCAGCAACGACCACGGTTTTTATCGGGAGCTTCTTCGACCTGATGATGGATCACCCTGACCAGTGGGCAAAGTTGAAGGCCAATCCCGCTCTACTGGATCAAGCACTCGAAGAAACGCTGAGGATTGAGTCGCCGGTCCACGGTCTTTTCCGGACCAACAATGATCAGATGGAGCTTGGAGGTTTTGACCTTGAGCGCGACACCAAGATCGGACTGATGTGGTTTTCTGGTAACCTTGACCCCGATGTTTTCGAGGACCCGCTTACGTTCAATATCGAACGCGAGCCCAAGGTACTCAGGAAACACCTGTCTTTCGGACATGGATTGCACACTTGCATTGGTGGCCCGCTTGCGAGGCTTGAAGCAAAGGTCGTGGTCGAGGAATTTCTCAAGCGGTTCGATGGTTTGGAACGAGCGGGTGAGAAAACACCCTACCCCTATCCAACACTCAATGGGCCTTACAAACTGCCAGTGAAGTTAATCCCGAAAGCGACATAGATCGAAGGGACAAGGAGAGGACAATGGATATTCGAGGTAAGGTTGCGATCGTTTCTGGATCGGCAGCAGGTATTGGGCGCGCAACGGCTGTGGCTTTGGCTGCTGCAGGTGCCAAAGGGGTCGCTCTGATCGATATCGATGAGGTCGGAAACGGCGAAACGGCTGACCTGGTCAAAATGGAAGGGGCTGGGGCCTTCTCTCTTTCGATCGATGTTACCGAGGCGAGCGAGCTTGAGCGTCTCTACGACGAGGTTGATGCGAAGTGGGGTCAGATTGACATCGTCTTCAACAACGCTGGGATTGTATCAGGACCACCCCCCTTTCCCGACAGTGATCTCGCGCGGATCAAGCTGGTCATCGATATTGATCTGACCGCCGTAATCCAGTCTTCGGCGCTTGCCATTCGATACATGCGTGAACGAGGCGGTGGCGTGATCATTAACACTGCCTCAACAGGTGCTCTCAATCCATTGCCAAGCGATGCACAATATGCGGCCGCCAAAGCCGGCGTGGTGCACTTTGGCTCGAGCTGTGAGGCTTTCTCTGAACAGTACGGCGTACGCGTCAATTCGATTTGCCCTGGCGTAACCGAAACCGCGATCTTGGAGAAGACCGGAGGAGGTGTCAGGCCTGATTGGCTGGGCCCAATCCTCGAGAACATCGAAGTTCTGACGCCAGAGGAGATCGCGGAAACCGTTCTTACCATCGTCCGCGATGACAACATGGCAGGGCAACACATTGTCATCGCCAATCGCGAGAAGGCTGGCGTCGCATGAGCGTGCTTGCTCGCCAAGTGGTCATGGATCGTCGGCCTGAAGGAGCGCCGGTTGCTGCGGATTGTCGCATTGAAGAGGTTGCGCTCGGCGAGCCTTCCGAAGGCGAGCTGCTTGTTCGCAACCTCTGGTTGTCGCTCGACCCCTATATGCGGTTATTCATGACCACTCAGGATGGCCTGCACGAATCTGTCCCAGTAGGTGCCCCTATGCCGGGCGGCGCTGTCGGTGAGGTAATTGCCAGCAATGCAGAGAGCCTTCCTGTCGGGACACTGGTTGTCTCAATGGGACATGGCTGGCGTGATCACTACATTGCGCCGGCCGAGGCTGTTCAGCCCATTAGCCCTGATGCTGGGCCCATACAGCGGTTCTTGGGACTCTATGGCCTGACAGGCGTGACCGCTTGGGGTGGAATAAATGGGGTGCTCAAGCCCAAGCCGGGCGAAACTCTGTACGTCAATGGAGCAGCAGGAGCCGTGGGTTCGCTGGTTGTGCAGCTGGCCAAGCATGCGGGCGCTACGGTCATCGCCTCCGCAGGATCAGAAACGAAGGGGCATTGGTTGACCGAAACTCTCGGTGCAGACCATTTCATCAACTACAAGAGCCAAGATGTCCGTGAGCGTCTCGCTGAAGTCGCGCCTGATGGGATCGAGTTGTTCTTCGACAATGTCGGCGGAGATCAGTTCGAGATCGCGATTGATGCGATGAAGCCTAAAGGCCGAGCTGCACTATGTGGGGCTATCGCACTTTATGACGGGGACAATTATCGCGCTGGCCCGCGCAATCTGTTCGCCATTATCGAGAAGCACGTGAGCGTCACGGGCTTCAACGCCGGGTTCTATTACGAGATGGCGCCGCAGATTATCGCCGAATATGCAGAGCTCGAGGCGACTGGGAAGCTGATCTACGAAGAAACCGTGATCGATGGTCTCGAAGCGATGCCGCAAGGCTTCGTCGACATGCTTTCAGGCGCCAACACGGGCAAAATGCTGGTTCGGCTTTGACAATGGAGCTCGACGACTTGATTGCCGAGTCATCGATACGTCGGTCGATCTATCGTTATTGTCGTGGGGTCGATCGCGGCGATATCGATATGATCGCCAGCGCCTATCACGATGATGCCGACGAAAACCACGGCGCGTTCAAAGGCACCGGGCGGGAGTTCGCGGAGTATCTGGTCCCGCTGATGGACATTGCGCCGGAATCGAGTGGCCACCACGTCACCAATATCCTGATCGATCGCGATGGCGATGTGGCCCATGTCGAAAGCTACTTCATAGCATTTCATGCTCAGGATGAAGGTGGCCGAGCGTTTGTCACGGGCCGCTATCTTGATCGTTTCGCGCTTCGGAATGGTGATTGGAAGATCGATCAACGCCAAGTGATCATCGATTCCGACAGTCCTGCAACCATGAGTATGGATTTGTCAGCCTACCCGAGGGGCGCGCGCCGCTCGGACGACCTTTCGCACGGATGGATACGATAAATGGCCCTAAAAGAAGTCTTCGAGCCGATCAAAATTGCGGGATGCACTGTTCCCAATCGTGTCGTTCGAACTGCGCATGCAACCAGCATTGGCGGCGGAGTTATGAATGATGAGCTGATCGCTTATCACGAGCGCCGTGCCCGAGGCGGCTGCGGTCTGACGATCCTGGAAATCCTCGGCGTGCATGCAACAAGCCTTGCGCCGCTCAACATGATCGATCCGACGCTCGACGAAGGATACGCCAAGCTAATGGAGGCGGTTGAGCCGCACGGAATGGCGGTCTTCCAACAGGTCTGGCATGCGGGACACAACGGCCGGACGCTCGATGGCAGTCCGCCCTGGGGGCCCTCCACCGTGCCCAATCCGCTCGGCGCTGACGTACCAGTGCCGATGAGCAAGGGTATGATTGATGAGATCATTGAGGCCTATGCCGCAGCCTGTGCGCGGTGCGAAAAAGCTGGGCTGCATGGCGCCGAGATCCACGGCGCACACGGCTATTTGATCCAACAGTTCCTCTCGCCCAACACCAACAAGCGCGAAGACGAATACGGCGGCAGCTTTGAAAACCGCATGAGATTCCTGATCGAAGTCATGCAGGCTTCGCAAGACGCAACGAGCAAGGACTTCGCAGTGGGTGTTCGCTTGGCCCCCGATCTCACGGTGGGTGGGGTTGGAGTCGAGGACAACATCAAAGTCGTGGAGGCACTCGAAGCGCAGGGTCTGGTCGATTTCGTCAATGTTAGCCTCGGGAACTACAATTCCTTCCCCAAGATGATCGGTGGGATGCACGAACCCGTCGGCTACGAAGTACCAACTGCGGTTCCGATTACCGAAAGGGTGAAGGTCCCAACCATCATCACGGGTCGGTTCCGCACTCTGGAGGAGGTCGACCAATCGATCCGAAATGGAGAAGCGGATCTGATCGGGATGACCCGAGCGCATATTGCTGACCCAGACATCGTCAGGAAGACCAAAGCAGGCAAGATCGAGCAAATCCGTCCCTGCATCGCTTGCAATCAGGGCTGTGTCGGTGGCCTATTCGACAATCAGCGGCTTGGGTGCGCAGTCAACGTCGAAACCGGAAACGAGCTGCATCTCGATCAGGACCAGATTGGTACCGCCCATACCGCTCGGAAGGTGGTTGTGGTCGGCGGCGGTCTCGCTGGAATGGAAGCCGCTCGGGTCGCAGCTTTGCGCGGACATTCCGTTGTTTTGTTTGAGGCAGCTCCAGACCTCGGTGGTGCGCTCAATCTCGCGGCGAAATTGCCCAAGCGCTATGGGATTGCCGATATCGCGACTTGGTTAGAGCAAGAGATCTACCGGCTCGGTGTAGACGTGCGGCTTTCAACCTATGTTGATGCGGAGGACGTGATGGCAGAGCAGCCGGACGCGGTGATCGTCGCAACGGGCTCAATGCCGCGAATGGACGGAATTCAGAATTCCAATCCGGGCGAGCCGATCTCGGGCATCGACGCGCCTCATGTCCTTTCCAGCCAGGATTTCCTTGCCGAGAACCGAAATTGGCGGGGTACAAGCGCAGTGGTGCTTGATGACAATGGCCATTACGAAGCAATTGGTATTGCCGAGCAACTTGTCGAGGACGGGGCCGATGTGACGTTCGTCACCCCCTTCAAGCAGCCCGCCTTCAAGGTCGAGAACGCTCTGATGGTGGAACCCGCTCTTGAAAGGATTGTTGCGGCCGAGGGCAAGTTCTCTGACCTGACACGCTATCGCATCCGGTCGATCGATCAGGACACTGTCACGGTCAGCCCAACTTATGCTGGGCCGGACCAGACCATTGCTGGTGAGACGGTCGTACTTGTTACTCCAAACGAGCCGCTGCGTGAGCTCTACAACGAGCTCAACGGTAAGGTTGGTCATCTTGCGATCGTGGGGGATGCGAACTCTCCGCGTAATCTGCAAAAGGCGATCTTCGAAGGGCATACCGCGGCGAGATCTCTGTAGTCTTCCCTCAACGGAACTCCCATCAAACGAGATGCGAAAATTGAGCTGTCAGTCTGTTGTCCGTCCTTCAGCATCCAACATCATTGATGAAGGTCTGCCGCGCGAAAAAAGACATCGCCGACTTCTGTATTCATTCCCACTAGCGGACGCCGGCCATCTCGTGGCTGGCGCCCCACAGCAGTCAGATCTCCGTCTTCTCGGCAAGAGTGAGAGCATCTTCTATGTCCACACCGAGGTACCGCACCGTGTTCTCGATCTTGGTATGACCAAGTAGGATCTGGATTGCCCGGATGTTGCCTGTGGCTTTGTAGATGATCGAGGCCTTCGTCCGTCGAAGCGAATGTGTCCCATATTCTTCCGGTCGCAGACCGATTGCCGCGACCCACTCATCAACAAGCCGAGCGTATTGTCGTGTGCTCAAGTGACGATGGCGATCAACACGGCTTGGGAAAACGAAGTCCTCGACGTCACCACCTCTGAGTTCCAGCCAGGCGAGAAGACTTGCACGCGCGTCTGCTGCAATCTCAAACTGAACGGGGCGACCTGTTTTGCGTTGCGTGATTGTCGCTCGCGTGACTATCCAAGGACTGCTCGTAGAGCCGGTGCAGAAGGTACGGTGGGCTTCCAACTCGATATAGACCGCCAAGGACGGGTATTTAGGTGCCGCGTAACATCGAGTAGTGGAAGTGATGTTTTAGATGAAGCTACTTGTGAGGCGCTTAAGAGACGAGCTGAACTCTACCCGGCTGAGGATTCTGTAGGTCAACCAGTAGCTGGCACTTATTCCAGTCAGATAAGCTTTAATTTAGATTAAACTCTGGGTTTTCTTCCCCTCGTCCGTGGGGATCCCGGCGCTACCATATTCAGTGCGAACATCAGGTCCTCCACCTCATGGAAGAATACAGACATCGCGTGCCGCTCAGCCTTGGCCTCGAGCGTTTCTTGTCCATGTCTATACTGCGGATGGCTTGCACACTTCCTGATCGTCTCTGGCTTTCTAGCCCCGTGGTACCTGCACACGGTCATGCCGTAGGCTGCTGGGTTGCGGCATCGGCCACCCCTCGCTTTGCATTTGGCCTTGCAGCGCTCCGCTGATCGAGGATGGATCGGTCACGTCGAATGCAACAACTTTGGTGAACCTCGGCGGATACTGGGACATCGGCCCCCTGACCTTGGGCGCGGAGTTGTTCAATGTGTTTGACACCAAAGACGCCGACATCACTTATTTCTACGAATCCCGTCTTGCAGGTGAGGCAGCAGGAATGGAGGACTTGCACATCCACCCCGTGGAGCCTCGCCAGCTGCGAGTAAGCGTCCGCTATAACTTCTAGGGTCGAATGTCAGCTTTCGGGACCTAAGATCTCGGAAGGTTATGTCTTGGATTGGGGCGCAAGACGGACATTTGCGCGCTCAATCGCCGCGCGGCTCCCTCACCATTGAGGTTTTCCAGATTGGCGCAACCGAAGGATCTGCAGACAATTGGCAAACTACGCGCAATTCGAAATCTGGCGAGCACACCCTACCCCGCGATTTCGGGAAGTAAGTTTATGTTTTTCAGATGAAATAGTGTTTTGGGCGGAATTCTATGCGCGCAGCGCCGGCATGACGCTGGGTCGGATGGTTTCCATCAGCGACGCTTGCAAGTGTGGCGGGAGCGGGCGGCCTAAAGCAAGGAGAGCTGGGCGCTCGACAACGCGCATATCACCATGCACCTTTCGGGCCGCGCACAATACAAGATGTTCATCCGCAGTGCGACGCGGTTCCTTGAAAATCTCGCCAGATATCGCGCCGGAGAGCCGGTTGCTCCGATCTTCGACCCGAAACTGGGCTATTGATTTCGATCTATTGCGCTCCGCGCTTGGATTCTGACGGATTCCTGCAATACTCGCATCCGCAAGGCTGGCATCGCTGCTCAAGCAATGGGGCTGTAACGTCTGTCGGCGAAGTTGCGAATAGCGGTTCATCTACAGACCCGCGCCAACCGCCCTTGGGGGCGGGCTTGCATGGTGGGTGCAAACAAGGGGGGAAATTCACGTGAGCGATACCAAAAAAGCGTCGGACGTTTTTATCGAGTGCCTTGAGGCTGAAGGCTGCGAGTACATCTTTGGCGTACCGGGAGAGGAAAACCTGGATTTCCTCGATTCGCTTGGCAAGTCGGACAAGATCAAGCTGATCCTCACCCGCCATGAACAAGGTGCGGGATTCATGGCGGCAACCTATGGCCGCCATACCGGCAAGACTGGCGTGTGCGTCGCAACGCTTGGGCCGGGCGCGACCAATTTCGTTACATCCGCAGCCTATGCACAGCTTGGCGGAATGCCGATGCTGATGATCACGGGCCAGAAACCGATCAAGAAATCGAAGCAGGGCCGCTTTCAGATCGTCGATATCGTGTCGTTGATGGAGCCGGTGACGAAGTATTCGATCCAGATTGCAGCGGGTGACAACATCCCCAGCCGCGTACGCGAAGCCTATCGGCTGGCCGAGGAAGAGAAGCCCGGCGCAACGTTGATCGAATTGCCCGAAGATATCGCCGAAGAGCCGACCACCGATTGGAAGCCTCTACCCAAAAGCGTCGCACGCCGTCCGTCGGCAGAGCCGAAAGCTGTGCGCGCTGCGGTCGAAGCAATCGAAAAAGCCAAGAGCCCGATCATCGTCATCGGCGCGGGCGCAAACCGCAAGATGGCTGGTCGCATGCTTGAACAACTGGTCGAAAAGACCGGTATCCCGTTCCTCACCACGCAGATGGGCAAGGGCGTTATCGATGAACGTCACCCCAAGTTCGTAGGCTGTGCGGCGCTGTCCGCTGGTGACTTTGTCCACCGCGCGGTTGAGGCGTCCGACTGCATTATCAATGTGGGTCATGACGTGATCGAAAAGCCGCCCTTCTTCATGCAGGATAACGGCGTCACGGTTATCCATGTCTCTACCAAGACTGCTGAGGTTGATCCGGTCTATTTCCCGCAGATTGAAGTGATCGGCGATATCGGCAATGCGATCTGGCAGATCAAGGAAGACCTCTCGCCCAACCGCGACTGGAACTTTGACCATATCCTTGCCTATCACCAGGCCGAACTGGAACACACGGGCAAGCTGGCAGACGATGCACGTTTCCCGATCTTCCCGCCGCATCTGGTGAAGCAAGTGCGCGAATGCATGCCACGCGATGGCATCATCTGTCTGGATAACGGGGTTTACAAGATCTGGTTCGCGCGGGGCTACACCGCTTATCTGCCCAACACCGTGCTGCTCGACAATGCGCTCGCCACGATGGGTGCAGGGCTGCCATCGGCGATGATGAGCGCGATGCTATATCCTGACCGCAAGGTGATGGCGATCTGCGGCGATGGCGGGTTCATGATGAACAGCCAGGAGATGGAAACCGCGGTGCGCCTCGGCCTCAATCTCACCGTGCTGATCTTGCGCGATGATGCGTACGGCATGATCCGCTGGAAGCAGGCCAATATGGGCTTTGCGGACTTTGGCCTGACCTATGGCAACCCGGACTATGTGAAATACGCCGAAAGCTATGGCGCGCACGGGCACCGGGTTGAATCCTCTGAACACCTGACTGAGCTGCTCGCGCACTGCCGTGACACGCCGGGCGTTCACCTGATCGATTGCCCGGTTGATTACAGCGAGAACGACCAGATCCTGAACATCGACATCAAAAAGCTCAGCGCTGAACTCTGATCGTAGCTGAGCTGGTAAGGACAATGACGATGAAGACAGTGGTCAATCCGTTCGACCTTTCGGAAATCGGCAGCGTGCCCACCGCGGAATGGGACGAGATCGATGCGTTCCTGACGCGTGCGCATGAGCTTTCCGAGGACCGTTCGGCCTGGATGAAGGCGCATGAACGCGCTGCAATCCTTCACCGGGCAATGGAGATCATGAAGGAACGGCGCGATCACCTCGCCTTCCAGATTGCCAATGAAGGCGGTAAACCGTTGATCGATGCGCGGGTCGAAGCCGATCGTGCGATCAACGGGATGGAACTGTGCATCCACGAGATCGGCGGGCTCAAAGGCACTGAGATCCCCATGGGGCTGACATCGGCAGGGGACGGACGGCTGGCCTGGACCACGCGTGAGCCGATTGGACCGGTTGTGGCGGTCTCAGCCTTCAACCACCCGCTTAACCTGATCGTGCATCAGGTTGCGCCAGCAGTCGCCGTAGGATGCCCGGTGATTGTCAAACCGGCGAGCGATACGCCGCTGTCATGCTTTGAATTCATCGACATTCTGCATGAGGCCGGCTTGCCGAAAGAATGGGCCAAGGCGGTTGCTCCGTCGCGCGACGCGTCTGAGAAGATGGTGACTGATCCGCGGGTCGCTTTCTTCACCTTTATTGGTTCCGCCGGGGTGGGGTGGTCGCTGCGGTCCAAGCTTTCGCCCGGCACGCGCTGCGCCTTGGAGCATGGCGGAGTGGCTCCGGTAATCGTCGATCAAACCGCCGATCTCGAAGCGGCTGTACCCAGTCTGGCCAAAGGCGGATTTTATCATTCCGGCCAGGTGTGTGTGTCGGTTCAGAGAGTTTTCGCGCACTCCTCGATAGTTGATGAACTGGCGGGCAAGCTTGCCGATGCGGCCAAGGCCCTTAAAGTCGGCAATGCGATTGAAGAAGACGTCGAATGCGGCCCGCTGATCCGGCCGGCTGAAGTCGACCGGGTGGCTCAATGGGTAGAAGAAGCGCGCGATGGCGGCGCAACCGTGCTGTGCGGTGGGGAAAGGCTCTCTGAGACGACTTACGCGCCCACAGTGCTGCTGAACCCGCCAGCTGACGCCACCATTTCGCGCAAAGAGGTGTTCGGACCGGTGGTGTGCGTCTATTCCTATGATGATGTTGATGATGCGATAGCTCGTGCCAATTCGCTTGACGTATCGTTTCAGGCGGCGGTCTTCACCAATGATCTGAACGCCGCGATGCATACCTATCGCAACATCAACGCCTCAGCTGTCATGGTAAACGACCACACCGCCTTCCGCACCGACTGGATGCCATTTACCGGGCTTAAGACTTCGGGGCACGGAACCGGCGGCATTCCCTACACTTGCCATGAAATGACGATTGAGAAGATGATCGTCATCAAGGGGTAATGGCGCGGCGATCGTTAGCTCTCCTCCAGCAACAGCAGCACTGCCGTTACCACCATCCGTGCATTAGGCACCTTCTGCGACGGTGCTGTCAGTCTAGCAGGAACTCGTCTCCGATTGACGGAACTCGCCCCTCCCCCTCCAGCTTAGTTTTCAATCAGGTGCGTTTGCTTTGACAGCACCGCCTAGTGTACTAAGGTGTGAACCCTAGTATCCCCTTACCGCTTGTTCACAGAGCTGTTGAGTTCGACCAGATCTTAATTGTTCTAGGGCGCTTTTGGGGTCCCGATACGCGCTGCGGATGGCGCTGACTAAAAAGCGATATAGGCTCCGGTTCGTATCGAATGCTGAGTCAGCCATGTCTGTTGCATTTTCAAGCGGGATCCCAGAGTTTCTGAATGAAATAGCCTGTTCAATCACTGGCATATACGCTTGACACATTGATTTCGAAATATCTGCTCGGGCGGGTGACGATACACCCAATACTAGGAAGAATAGAATGGCCGTAATAGTTGTTTTCTGCATCTTATGAAATCCCCACACTCTCAGAAATTTTTAGTAATCATCAAATCATCATCTCGCAGCGGCGAGCAAGTCTTTGGCTTCGATCCACAAGCACAGTCTAGCAGCTATCTTGACCAGAACGGATTATTTTGTACGCAGGAACTATTCTGTCAAGTATAGTAGGGTGGGAATGTGACCAAATTTGGACAAAATTCTAGGATCAAATTTATTGTCACTTTTTGTCTAGTGCTATCATTCGTAATGGCAATGACAGTAACGACTTCCGCCACGCAGGCCCAAGCTCCGGCAGGGGTGTACACACCCCAGAGAGGTAATCCTGAGCGGAGAGCAATTTTAGATGCTGTGAGGCCAATTGCCGAGAGAGATCTCGGCGTGCCAGTCGAATTTGTGGTTGCCGAATTTAACGTGTCTGGAGACTGGGCTTTCGTAGCTTTAAATTCACAACGTCCAGGTGGACGTCCTATTGATCCCAACTCGACCCCCTTTGTTCAAAGAGAAGGTGAAGAGGCCATTGAAATGTTTGATTGCTGCCATGTTGAGGCGATCTTGCGAAGGTCGCAGGGCTCCTGGCAAGTTATCCAAGCGGGAGTTGGTGCCACCGATCTTTGGTTTATGGATTGGTGCCAGAAGACGCCCCCAGGCCTTATCGAAATCTGTTAATTCATTTTTAGAGGATTCCAAAAGTGGTTCGTAATTTTACTATCATTATGGCCGCGCTGGCTAGTTCATTATTCCCTGCTGTGGCCCAAGCGAAGCCTGCTCAATGCAGCATTTCATGGTTCGGCGCCTCATATCAAGGTCCCTGCGAATTCGAGTCCTGGGAAGGTGGATCTTTCGAGTTGTCGCTGCCGAGCGATTCTTATGACAACTATGAGATCCCGCCTTACATCGTGGTAGACGTTTTTGCGGTTGGTAGAGCGCGTGTCGGCTGGTTGACGCCGACTGGACGGACACAGGAACCGGTAGAGCCGGTTGAGCGCGATGCTGATGAACGGGCGTGCTGGGTAGGAGAAGAAATTCGTATCTGCGCTTACTGAAATCACTTAGACTTTGTTTCAAAGTGATTTTTCGGCGACCTTCCCCGCCAGCGCGAAGTTCCTTTTGGCATTAGCCCGTATGCAAATGATAGTGCCTCAATCGCGCGCAGTTTTACAAGGGCCTTGCCCTTAATAGTTGGAACGCTACTTTAGAAACATTTCTAGTGACAGCTTGATGAAATAAATGGCGGCCCAAGTACCGACCATATCGCCAGCAAAAACAACCAGATGCATGAAGATGTCCGAATGCCCACCCACTCCGGCATAATTAAGCCCCAGATGATAGAAGACGGCATTGCCCGCTGAACAGAACGCAGAAAGCAAAAGAAGGCGCATAGGCGTCAAATTGGAGAGAGACGGCTGCAGACCAGACAGTTTTGCGGCGATAAAGGCCCCCAGCGGACCGCCAACAGCAATGAAGGCAGAAACTACAACTTTGCCGCCTAGACCCAACCCAAGATCAACGCAAAAAAGGCCCGCCACAAACAAAGCGGGGATCACCCAATATCCAAGTAGCAAGAATCCCAGTAATCGGATAAACGCCGGCAAGAAAATTATGCCCGCCGTGCCTCTGAATGCTTCGGTGCCGACGATCCAGTCCGACAGATCGTAAAGAGCAACGTAGAGAAATACGAGGGCTGCGCCGGTTAAAGCAGTGTGCGGCAGAGACTTTTCCATAAATCAACGCATCGCTGCGAAAAGAGATTCCGACACCTTCGTGAAGCTCACGTCACGTCGGCGCTTGTCCCCTTCAGCAACAGACACATCGAGAAGACCCTTATCTCCCAAAGCAATAAGCTGGCGATATGAGGTCGATGCAGATTGATTGCTGCCCAAATCATAGACGTCGGCTACAGACAAGCTGCCTTTCTCCTCCCACAATGCCCGCAGTTCAAAAAGCATGCGCTCTTCATCCCCGGATATCTCGGACAAGGGCGGCAAACGTCTAAGGCTTGTTATGAAATTGATTAAGCGAAGCATCACTCTGTGGATACCTCCATGCCGTTTATCTAGCAACAAAATACTAAGCGCCAAGAGGCGCTGGGCAGTGCGCTAAGAGATTGGCGTGAAACAAAACCCCTCGGGTCGCTCCAGATACCAAGCCTTTGGAGCACGACCGTAAATACAATTTGAAACATGAAATAATCAAACCAACTCAACAACTCGCTTTCTCGCTTAGCTGCCGCCTTCGATGTACCGCTGGGCGGCCTGAAGCGATGAGCAACCGATTAGGCCTAGATCTCGATACCGGCGTTGAAACAGACTCACAACAGCCTGAGCGGGATCATCGACAGGCCCTCCCTTCCCATTTTGATATAATTTCTGATGTGTCGGGATTTGTGCTGTTTCACTTTTCGGGTTAGCTTAAGTTTGGCATTTATAAGGATGAAAATGTGGCCTCCGATCTAGACCTCGCAATCAGAAATACCGATTTGGTGGAGCCTTTGTGTCAGCCAGTCGATGATCCAGAGGCGTTGCTTCAACCCGCTATAGAAGAGACTAAATTCACCAACTTTGCGGGGGTGAGCGCTCTCGCCTTGGCCACGGCTGCCTGCGGGGGCGGAGATAGTTCTACTAGTGCGGTCGCTGGTCCTGGTGCCGGTCCGGTCGTTGAGGTTAGGGCCCCTACTTCCGATGCAGAAGCGGCACGTTTCCTTTTGCAAGCCTCCTTTGCAGCATCTCAGCGTGCGATTGAGCAATTGAAACGGGATGGTTATGAGCCCTGGCTTGACGGTCAGATGGATCAGGCCAACAGCCAGACAGCAAAGTCTTTTTTTGCGGATCGTGGCTTCGATCGGGTCGATGAAAACGACTACTTTAACAGCGATCGCATTGCCGATCAGATGATTTGGTCTCAACTCCTATCTGGTGGGAGTAGCGTTCGCAAAAGGGTGGCGTTGGCCCTTTCAGAATTTTTCGTTGTCTCAATCAACAATTTAGCGGTTGAGTGGCCCGGACCCGCGATTGGTGAATATTGGGACATCCTCAATCGCAACGCCTTTGGCAGTTTCCGCGAGCTGATTGAGGAGATTACCCTTAACCCCGCCATGGGCGTTTTCCTAAACACTAGGGGGAACCAAAAGGCAGATCCCAATAGCGGCCGGGTTCCCGATGAAAACTATGGCCGTGAGATTATGCAGCTCATGTCTATAGGTCTATTTGAGCTCAATATAGATGGTTCTTTGAAACTTTCTGGCGGTGAGCCTATCGAAACCTACACCAATGATGATGTCACCGGCATCGCTAAGGTATTTACTGGCTATGAGTTCGATTTCACTAATATCGGCACCACTACAGTCCAAGGAAACTTTGAACTTGCTGATCCGGACTGGGTCCGCAATCCCATGACTTCGGATGTGACCCGTTGGCGTTGGAAGCCTTGGCCTTGGAATCCGACTGGGGATGCTTTCCATTCTGAGACAGAAAAGAGTTTCTTGGGTCTAACAATTCCGGCGGGCACTAATGCAGCAGATAGCCTGGCAATGGCCCTCGATCATCTGGTTGCACACCCTAATGTTGGGCCATTCTTTGGTAAGCAAATGATCCAGCGTTTAGTCACCAGTAATCCCTCTCCTTCTTATGTTCAGCGGGTTGCTGAAGTCTTTGAAAATAATGGTGAAGGAGTGAGGGGTGATTTACGGGCTGTTTTCAAAGCAATTTTGCTAGATGAAGAGGCCCTATCATCTCAGAGCTTAGAGGACCCTACTTTTGGCAAGTTGAGGGAACCGATGCTTCGTTTTGTTCAGCTTGGCCGTACATTTAATATGCGGTCGGTTAGCGGAGATTGGGACTTGGGTGATGCATCAAACCCATCTTGGGCGTTAGCCCAGTCGCCGCTGCGAGCGCCCTCAGTTTTTAATTTTTTCCGCCCTGGATATTTTAGGGCTGGCTCGCAGTCGGCCGACCAAGATTTACTCGCCCCTGAATTCCAGCTGGTTAATGAAACCTCGGTGGCTGGCTATGTTAACTTCATGCATGCGGCAGTTCAGGCAGAATTTTGGCCCTTCGAGGACGTGGAGTTGGATTACTCAACTGAGATGGCTCTCGCAGAAGATAGTGCCAGTTTACTGGCACACTTAGAATTGTTGCTAACGGCCAACCAGCTGACCGATGACGTTCGGGCCACCATACTTAGCGCCTTGGATGATCAGCCCATTTCAGCAACAAGTAGCCAGAACCAGCGGATTACTAAGGTCAGAACGGCGGTATTGCTGATCATGACTTCCAGTGATTACTTGGTTCAGAGATAGGAGCGCCTAATGTTCATCGGTAAGAGCATAGATTTGTCACGGCGTGCCTTTATTCGTCGCTCGAGCCAATTAGCCGTTATGGGCGCCGCCTCATCGTATGCGTTGGGTTTGGCGAGTATCGGAGAGGCTGCTGCCTTTTCAACGAGCGGAGATTACAAGGCTTTAGTCTGCCTGTTTCTTTATGGCGGCAACGACCATAGCAATACATTAATCCCTTTTGATGCCACAAATTACGCTCGGTACTCTGCCATCCGAGGTGGTGATGGCGAAGGCGGTGGAGGTATAGCATTACCCCGTGCCTCTCTCGCGCAGACTGTGCTTAATCCCCGCGATGACCAGGTTCTAACTGACGACCAAGCCTTGGCCTTGGCGCCAACCATGCCCCGCCTCAAACAGAGATTTGATGAGGGCAGACTGGCACCGTTGCTCAATGTGGGGCCATTAATTGCTCCAACGACCCTATCCCAGTTCGAAAATGAGACAGTGCCATTGCCCCCTAAGCTCTTCTCGCACAATGATCAGCAGTCTGTCTGGCAAAGCTCTCAAACTGAGGGCGCTCCGACCGGCTGGGGGGGGCGAATAAGCGATCTGGCACTTTCTTCGAACACCAATTCGATGTTCACTGCGATCAATGCTTTTGGCAATTCAGTTTTCTTAAGTGGCCAAGATGCCGTTCCCTACCAAGTCGCACCTCACGGAGCGACTCTCTTTCAGCCGATTAGCGGCAATCCGGGGTTTTTACCTCAAAGCTCTGTTCAAGCACTCGAAACGATATTGCGGTCAGGAGCAGGACATTTTTTCAAGGCTGACTACGCCCATGTAAATGCTCGCTCTATTGAATACGGCAACTTCGTAAACAACGCACTGAACAACTCAAATTTAAGAACTGAATTTCCCGAAGGCAATTTCCTGGCCGCACAACTGCAAGTCGTAGCAAGGCTTATAGCTGCACGAAATCGGCTGGGTGTTACGCGGCAGGTCTTCATGGTTGGTATGGGTGGTTATGACACTCATGACGGATTGATAGGGCAGCACGAAGGACTTCTCGAACAAGTTGATGAGGCATTGGACGCCTTCTATCGCTCAACGGTGGAAATTGGGATCTCAGATAAAGTAACGACTTTCACAGCTTCCGATTTCGGTCGAACTCTTGCCTCTAACGGCGATGGCTCAGACCACGGTTGGGGTAGCCATCATTTCATCTTGGGCGGCGATGTTGATGGAGGACGATTTTATGGGCGCGCGCCGCATATTTCGGTCGACACCGATGACCAGGTGGGTCAGGGAAGGTTACTACCAGACATATCAGTAGACCAGTACTCCGCCACTCTTGCCCGTTGGTTTGGAGTTTCGTCATCCGAAATGACATCAGTAGCTCCCAACATCGGTCGTTTTGCTTCTTCAGATCTCGGCTTTATGAAAGAGGGCGCCATTTAATTTTTTCTGGGCGACGGCCATTCGTGGAGGGTGGAACGCTGGCCGACTATCCACTGTCAACCACGGTCGATTCCGCGTCGGTTGTGGCTCGCTCAGCACCACCGCTCCATAGAGGCTAAACGCCAACAGTACCAAGAAAACGATCTATAGACCAAGTCATCGGAGGCATTCGTTTCTGAGCGAAACCGGAGATTGCTGAATTGCACTCCAGAGCTTTGCTATACCAAGAGAAATCAGAAATGGTGGTAGCGCCTCGCCCAAGACTTTGGCCGAAAAATAAAAGGCTATCGCCTGCCCGGCTGGTCGCCCCCTCTGCCTTGAGAACAGGGCCTCCCAATTTGACTGGCCCCTTTGGCATTTGGTTGCTGCTTGAATGCCAGAGCGTCTAGCCACCCCAGTCCGGCGGCCAGCATTTTCTCACCTCTAGCCGTCGAGCGGCGGGCCTGGCATAAGGTTTGTGATTACTTTTGCCATCCGGGAGCAAACTGGGGTTGCTAAATGTGAGGTTTGCCAACGCAATGTTTTGAAGATGCTTGTAGGTGGAACTACTGTTGCATGCGCCAGCGGCTAGATCGCGGGAGCCGGGCAGTAGCGCTTCAGATAGTCTTCATGTCCCGGCATGTGCTGAACCACGAAACGGATTGATTT
Organism: uncultured Altererythrobacter sp.; assembly: GCF_913057185.1. Taxonomy (NCBI): domain Bacteria; kingdom Pseudomonadati; phylum Pseudomonadota; class Alphaproteobacteria; order Sphingomonadales; family Erythrobacteraceae; genus Altererythrobacter; species uncultured Altererythrobacter sp. The sequence goes on along the minus strand of NZ_CAJXNK010000001.1, from coordinate 418,219 downwards.
CTCCATCTCATCCATCTCGCTTTTGGTTGCAGGCAGATCGAAAGTGTCTGCAACCGGATTGTGGCCGCCCATCACAATTCGCTGCCCCATCATAACAGCGGCCCAGCTTGTTTCGGTGAACAGTTCGTCTTCCTCGCGGAATATTTGTCCGTTCGTTTTGAACAGCTCGACTTTCTCGGTGAGAGTGTCTGGAACGCTCATTGTTCGGCAATAATTCCAAAAGTCTGAGTCGGTTCGCTCCGTTGCGTTGTAATGCAGAATTAGAAAATCGCGGATCCGAGCGTATTCCTTAGCGGTCAGACGATTGAAGGCCTCAACTTGGGCAGGATTTATCCCCTCTAATGTAAGCAGTGCGACAAGTTTATTGACGCCTGTATTCACCAAGTGGATTGAGGTTGATTCGAGCGGCTCCATAAAACCTGCCGACAAACCTAGTGCCACCACATTCTTGTTCCAAAATTTCTTTCTGCGACCGGTCACGAAGCGCAAATGGTTCGGTTCCGCGGTTGGCTTTCCTGCAATATTGTCGACCAAGATTTCGTGTGCTTCGTCGGCTGACATATATGCGTCGCAATAAACGTGCCCGTTACCGTTGCGGTGCTGCAGGGGTACTTGCCATTGCCATCCTGCTGAATGCGCGGTGGCCTTCGTGAAGGGCGGTGGCGGACTGCCGTCATCACGATCGCATGGCAAGGCGACTGCGCGATTGCAGGGCAACCAGTGCGTCCAGTCTTCGTACCCTGTGCCAAGTGCCTGCTCTATCAGCAGGCCTCGAAAACCAGAGCAGTCGACAAAGAGGTCTCCCGAGATTGCCTTGCCGCTTTCTAGTTTTAATGAAGCGACGAAGCCGGTTTCATCCGCAAGTGTTGTATGACTGATCCGGCCCTCCTGTCGGATCACCCCGCGAGCTTCGGCATATTTACGCAAAAATGCAGCATAGCGGCCTGCATCTAAATGGTAGGCATAATTGACCGGAGGTAAATCTTCTTGCGCATAATCTTCTGTGCGGGCAAACTTTCCAAAGTATGCCGCCATGGTCTCAAGGTTGAAGGCTTGGATTGGTCGTTTATCGCCAGCCTGCTGCATTCGCCGCCAGATCTGATGAAAAGAAATTCCACCCATGTGATATCCATATGCGCCAAACGGGTGTATATAACTATCACCTAATTGGCCCCAGTTCTGGAACTGAATGCCAAGCTTGAAGCTGCCTTGGACTTCGGAAAGCAGCTCGCGCTCATCTATTTCCAAGAGCTGATTGAATTCAACAAATGGAGGGATCGTCGCTTCGCCCACACCGACCGTGCCTATCTCTTCCGATTCGATTAGCGTAATGTCCAGCGTGCGCCCCTTTTTTAGTCGGGAAAGGACTGCCGCTGCCATCCAGCCAGCGGTTCCGCCGCCAACAATTACGATGTGCTTTATGGGATTGCCATAGTTCATTCTGCTTTAAATTCCCTTATTTAGCGCCATCCGCCTTATAGCAGCTGTTGCAAGAATGCCATGGTTTGGCAATGAGTGGAAGAGTAAAATGTGAACGTTCATTTAATCCTTGTGAACGCTCACATACTCGTTTAAAAAGCTCGATGTTAAATGGGGTATATTTTATAAATTTCGGGGGAGATTAATCTTGTCTCAACAAAAAAAGGTCCGCGCTGTCTCTTCGAGGCGCTTTTTCGCTCTAAGCACCGCTTCGAGCATCGCCCTATCAGCGATGATAGCGGCTCCCGCCATGGCGCAAGATGTGGAATCGGATGATGAAGAGGCTGTGGTCGAAGCCGATAACGCCATTGTCGTTACTGGCTTTCGCGCAGCACTAGAAAGTGCGCAGAATATTAAGCGGGATGCGGACACATTTGTCGATGCAATTACTGCCGAGGATATCGGTGCCCTGCCGGATCGATCCGTTTCAGAGGCTCTTCAGCGTGTCCCTGGCGTCAATATCGGGCGTTTTGAGAAGCCTTCTGATCCCGACCGGTTTTCGGTAGAGGGGACTGGGGTTATCGTACGCGGCCTGCCTTTCGTGCGTTCTGAGCTGAATGGTAGAGATATTTTTTCAGCAACTGGCGGGCGCGTACTCAGTTTCAACGATGTATCGCCAGAGCTTCTCGGTCGCGTTGAGGTTTTCAAGAACGTAACCGCGGACATGGTTGACGGCGGCGTCGCTGGTACAGTTAACCTAGTGACGCGGAAACCTCTCGATTCTGTTGGCCTGAAAGTAGCGGGCACTGTCGGCACTACCTATGGCGATCTTCGCGAGGAGTGGACGCCCGAGTTTTCAGGCCTCATTTCCAACTCTTGGGTTACTGGTGCGGGTACATTCGGTCTGCAGCTTGGCTATGCGTACTCCGAATTGAAAAGCCGAACCGATGCGTCTCAGGTGACGGATCCGTGCTATCGGTTGGGGACAACAGGAAACGATGCGTGCCTACGCGCACTGACGGTTATCGATGGCGGCTTTGATGGAGAGCCGAACTTCAGCGCCGATAATTTTCCTCCCGAGGGCGCACTCCTAATTCCAAAGGGCGCCGGAGTCCGATCCACTACACTCGATAGAGAGCGTCAGGCGTTTTCTGCTGTCGCACAGTTCGAAAGTAGTGATGAGCGGCTATTGATTACAGCCGAGTATCTGCGAGCAGATACAGAGTTTTTCACTGATGAATATGCTCTACTCGCCCAGGTGAACAATGATGGGGAAACCCCAGAGCCGGCGGCTGGGTCTACTTGGACATTCGATGAGAATGGCGTCTTTGAAAGTGGCGTTCTAACTCTCAGTAATTTTGGTGGCTATGCGAGCTTATATGGCGGTCTCCGTCAAGAGACGCTCAATTTTCAGCGCAATACCGAAGCAGATACGGAAGATTTTTCGATCGATATCGATTTCGCGGCGACCGACCGTCTTCGCTTTAATTTTGAATACCAGCACATTAAATCTGACAAGCGCCTCGATGCTGTAATTGGGGCAATGAACACATGGTCAGATTTGGCACTCGACCTTACGGGCAAGGTACCGAGCGTACAATTCTTAGCTCCAGGCGGTGCTGCGACTGGCACCCGCGCTGGTGAAATCGCTCCTTCAAATTATTATGATTTGAACACCTACTATTGGTTCTTGCTCGATAGTGCTGAGCAGAACGATGGCGAGCTTGATAGCGCCCGTTTTGATGTCGAATACGACATCAGCGACGATGGCTTCTTCAAGTCGGCCCGTTTCGGTGCTCGTTGGTCGGATCGTGATCGCACAACGCGCGACACTGCTTTTAGCACTTGGGGCAACTTGTCGGCGCCTTGGGCGGGCCGTGCGGGCTGCGCACCATGGGGCGGGCAGCCAGGTTGCTACACGGGCGACGGCCCATTTGTTCCAGATTGGGCTGGGTTCACACCTGGGCGTCTTTACACAGGCCTGCCGGGTCAAGACCAAGCGACTGGCGGTGGCGCATTTACGGACGAATTCCCGCAATATTCACGCCAACGTGATATATTTGGAAATGGCTTCATGCGTGGGAATGTTGGCCAGCCAATCCCTGATGGCGCGGCCTACTTCTTCGGTGGTAGCGATGATTTGCTTGGTGAATATCTATCGGGTATATCTGAGCAAGCAGCTGCTGAAATCAACGCTTTCTCACAAACTCCAAACCCTTTCTTCGGGGTTAACGGACGTACAGCTCAAGTCTTGGGTCAAACAGACCCGGTTGCGTGCGCTCCCTTCTGTCCCGCAGAAATCAATGCAGTGGGCGAAGAAACAAAGGCTCTCTACGGCCGCGTAGATTTTGGCACCGAGTTTCCCGGCGGCACAATCATGGAGGGCAACTTTGGCCTTCGCTACATTCACACGACTGTAAAGACAGAGGGACTTCTCGCATTTCCGAGCCCTGATTTTATTGATCAGGGGCCGCAGGGCAACCAAGATGGCGTCCTGACCCTCGCAGAACTACAGGCCGCATGTGTCGGGCCCGGTCAGCCTGGTGTTGTACGGGGCTACTGTGACTTGTCCACGGCTCGTCAGCAGGAATTCGTCGCCGCTCACACCGGTGAAATTCTAGTCGACAACCGGGACATTAAGTACGATCACTTACTGCCAAGTTTCAACGTGAAGTTTGATTTCGGTGACGGCTTACTTCTTCGTGCGGCTGTATCGAAGGGAATCTCTAGGCCAGACCTCACACTTTATCGCGCTGGAGGCACGATCGGTGATAATACAGCCGATCTGCTGGCGGGCGGCACTCTCGGATCAGGGCCATTATTCCAGCTCTTTACGGGAAATAGAAACCTCCGCCCGATCGACTCTTGGAACTACGATCTCTCCTTGGAATGGTACTTTGCTGACGTTGGGTCGCTCACGGGCAACGTTTTTGTCAAAGATATCTCTGGAATTGTAAATTCAGGCGTCGAACTCGTTGAATATACAAGCCCAACTGGCATCACAGCGCCGGTTGAGGTTAATGGTCCTGACGATAACACGAGTGGAACGCTGAAAGGTTTCGAACTCACCTATCAGCAAACTTATGACTTTCTGCCTGGCCTTCTAAGCGGCCTTGGTACGCAGTTTACCTATACCTATGTGGATGGCGGAGCATTTGGTAACTCTGATATCAACGGCAGCAACGGTATTTTCTCCGCTCTCCAGCCTTTGGCGGGCATTTCAGAGCACACCATCAACGCAACCGTCTTTTATGAAAAAGGCCCACTTGCAATGCGAGCAGCCTATAACTGGAGAGACGATTTCCTAATCACCGCTCGTGATGACATATGGCCCTATTCGCCAATCTGGCAGGAATCGACAGGGCAGCTTGATGCGTCAATTTTCTATGCAGTTACCGATGAAATCAAAATCGGTATTCAAGGAGTGAACCTACTCGACGAGGTAACTCAAACATCGCAGGTGGTGAACTTTGAGGGTGATCGCATCACTCGATCTGCGTTCAGAAATGATCGTCGCTTCAGCTTCATGGCGCGATTCGACTTTTAGTCAGAGTCTTGGGGATCTGCTGCAATTGGGCCTCTGCGCTTTCCGTGCGCAGGGGCCCTTTGTGCCAGTAGGCCAGGGCCTCCATTTGATCAGGCGCCACGAATTGAAGCTAACTTACGCTTTCTGCTGGATTAGCTCTCGGCATCAGCTACTCCTAAAAAATAAAAACCAAATGGACGTGGCGAGATCAAAATGTCAGTGACCGAGCTCTTGATACTGATTGAAATTTTATCAAAATACGGAACCTGAATTAAGATGGGACGTCGGCGGCAAGCGGTAACAATTCGTCACGTAGCGGACGACGCAGGAGTTTCTCTGCAAACCGTAAGCCGTGTTATTAACAAACAGCCGAACGTACGCCCAGAAATGAAAGAAAAGGTCCAAGCGTCAATAGACAAACTTGGATATGTTCCCTCAATCGCAGCTCAGCAAATGAGCGGCTCGCGCTCATATCTAATCCTGGCACTTAATGACCGTGAGCGTACGATTGAAGACTGGCGATCGCGACAGGGGACAGACTGGGTTGATCAGATGCTCCTTGGCGGCATGTTAACATGTGGGGAGCACGGCTATCGAATGATGGTTGAGCTAGTGGACACGCGCAGTGATCACGTTGAGCGCGAACTGAGCGGTGCGATCGCTGCTCTCCAACCGGATGGCGTGATCTTGACACCACCCCATTCCGAAAATTCGCTTATCACAGGTTTGTTGGCTCAGCATAACATTCCCTTCGCACGCATCGGATCACGCGATCCAGGGCCGGGCATTTGCCTCACAATGGATGACGAACGTTCTGCCAGGCTGGCGACCGACAAACTGATAGAGCTGGGCCATCGCCGGATCGGATTTATTGCAGGCTCGAGCGAATATAGCCTCAGCGGGTGGCGTGTGGCCGGATGGCAAGCGGCTATGGCAAATGCCGGATTGCAGACCGAAGGCCTCTGTGAGCAAGGCGATTTCGGTTATGAATCAGGAGAAGCAGCTGCGCACAAGCTGCTGTCGCTGCCTAACCAGCCAAGTGCAATCATCGCTTCTAGCGATCAGATGGCGCTGGCTACACTGGAGGTGGCTCGGGAGATGAATCTCTCCGTGCCGGAAGATCTTTCTGTGATCAGTTTCGACAACACGCCCATTGTTCGCTTCACTAACCCGCCGCTCACCGCGGTTGACCAACCAATTGCACAAACAATCTCGCGTGCGGTTGAGCTGCTGATTAATGCGGCCAAAGTGCCGTTGCCGAACAAGCCGATCAACATCGAAGGCAAATTGGAAATGCGTGGTTCGATCGGCCCGGCGCGCGGCGCCAATGATCTCTGAAGAATCAGGCGAGGAACGACAGCCGCTCTGGTTTCTGGTCGCGCTCGCCTTCGCCGCTGCTGGGGGCGCGGTCGCATACGTCCCGTTTCTAACCGTACTGCTGCCGCTCAAGGTCAATGAGCTGGCAGCATCTGAAAATATCGAAGCGCTATCTTACATCACTTTTGCCGGAGCGATTTTCGCTAGCCTGGCGAACATCGGCTTCGGCTGGGTGAGCGACAGATGGGGCGGGCGGCGAAGTTGGATCGCACTGGGGCTGGTGCTCTCGTGCCTCCTTCTCATCGTGATGGGTGAGGCGCGCAGCGTCAGCGGATTGATTGTGCTGGTAATCGCGTGGCAGCTGGCTCTCAATATGATGCTGGCACCGCTTATAGCATGGGCGGGCGATTGTGTGCCCGATAGGCAAAAAGGGCTGCTTGGCGGCTTGTTTGCCTTGGCACCCGCATTGGGCGCTCTGGCGGGCACTTTGGTGACATTCCCCGGTTTGGCGGTCGGCGCAGAGCGACTATGGTTGGTGTCCGGCCTGGTCGCCTTGCTGGTTGCGCCGGCGCTGGTTCTGGGCGGCGGTCGACAAATGGAAGAATTGATGCGGCCTGTAGAAGGGCCGGTCCCGAGCGAACTTGGCAGCTTCAAGTCACGCCCCGCAATCGTGCGAATGTGGAGTGCCCGCTTGTTGGTTCAAATTGCCGAAGCCGCATTGTTCGCATTTCTGTTATTCTGGCTCCGCACACTTTCACCCGATATTGGCGAGAACAGCGTCGCAAACCTTTTCAGCTTAGTTCTATGTGTGGCTGTGCCTATCGCGTTATTTGCTGGAAGATGGTCTGACAAAGCACGGCGGCCGATGTTACCGTTGGCGCTCTGCGCCAGCCTTTCGGCACTCGGCCTGATAACTATGTCGCTTGCGCAAAATGTTCAGACCGCGATTGCTGGCTATACCTTCTTTGGATTGGCTTCGATGACATTTCTGTCGCTCCATAATGGGCAGGCCTTGCGTGTGCTGCCTAGGCCACAAAATCGCGGCCGGGATATGGGCTTTTTCAACCTCACCAACACCGTCCCATCACTGATCATTCCTTGGATGACCCTTGCGATGGTCCCCAAATTTGGTTTTAGCGGACTGTTCCTGGTTCTGGCCGGTTTGGTTGCGCTCGCCGCTATCTTGCTTGCGCAGATGAGTTACCGCCGATAGGCGCTTGATTTTTGATGTCGGACATGTCACTCCTCTGAGATTGGGAACGTTCACAATGCGCGTAATTCCGCATTGGACGGGGGAGAAGAATTCCGATGCGTTATATTGCGCTTGCGCTAGCTACCGGCTTGGGCCTTTCGGCGTGTGCAACTGTACCGTCAGCAGTGCCTGCTCAGACATCACCTGTTGCCTCAGCTGAAGATCTCGCCGAAGCCGAGATCGCGGATATTGTTTCGCGCATGTCGTTGGAGCGCAAGATCGGACAGCTGATTCAGCCGCAGATCAATTCCTTCACACCGGAAGACATGGAGCGTTATCGTTTTGGCAGCTACCTGAATGGCGGCAATGGCGGACCTTATGGCGATGAATTTGCCCCGGCTTCCGAATGGCTGCGCTATGCGGACGAAATGTATGATGCCTCGGTCAAACCGCTTCCCGATGGCGAACCGGTAATACCGACTATGTGGGGCACCGACGCGGTACACGGGCATTCCAACATAGTTGGTGCGACCATATTCCCGCACAATATCGCGCTTGGCGCGACAGGAGACGCCGAACTTGTGCAAAGGATCGGGCACGCAACGGCGATCGAAATCGAAGTAACGGGCATTGACTGGAACTTCTCGCCCACGGTTGCGGTTGCGCGCGATGATCGTTGGGGGCGTACGTATGAGAGTTATTCAGAAGACCCTGATCTGGTCGCGAAACTGGGTGCTGCATTGATTGTCGGGCAGCAAGGCTCGCCCGGCAGCGAAGACTTCCTGGGAGATGGCCGTGTTTTTGTGACGGCCAAGCACTTCTTCGGCGACGGCGGGACCGAGCGAGGCGTCGATCAAGGCGATGTCAATGGCGACATCAACGCGCTGCTTGATCTGCACGGCCGCCCTTATCCGGCGGCGATCGACGCTGGCGTACAGGCCGTGATGGCAAGCTTCAACTCGATCAATGGCCGCAAGATGCACGGCAACAAAGAACTACTGACCGATGTCCTACGCGGCCAAATGGGCTTTGATGGGCTCGTAGTCGGAGACTGGAATGGCCACGGCCAGATCAAGGGCTGCACAGTAACAGATTGCCCGCAATCATTGATGGCGGGACTCGATATCTACATGGTGCCTGACGACTGGAAGGTTTTGATGGAAACGCTCATCGCGCAGGTCAAAGATGGAACTATTCCCATGGCGCGGGTGGACGAAGCGGTCACACGGGTCCTTCGGGTAAAGCAACGCGCTGGGCTGCTAGGCGAAAACGCCAAGCGTCCATCTGAACGCGGTGTCGCGGGGCAGTATGACCTTCTCGCATCGCCGGAGCATCGCGCTTTGGCGCGCGAAGCTGTGGCGAAGTCACAAGTCTTGCTCAAGAATGACGGCGTGCTCCCCCTGAAGGCAGGCGCAAATGTCTTGGTTGCTGGCTCTGCGGCCGATGATGTGGGCCAACAGTCGGGCGGTTGGACCCTTGAATGGCAGGGTGGCCGCAAGGACACCTTGCCCAGAGATTACTTTCCCAAGGCAACCTCAATCTGGGATGGCATCAAAGAGAACGTTACCGCCGAAGGTGGCAGCGCGACGTTGTCAGAGGATGGATCCTTCGAGGCACGCCCCGACATTGCGATTGTCGTATTCGGCGAGCATCCCTATGCCGAATTCGCGGGCGATCAGCGCAATCTGGTTTTCCGTGACGAAGAAGGGTTGACGCTGCTTCGCCAGTTTGATGAGCAGGATATTCCGACCGTCGCCGTGTTCCTTTCAGGCCGCGCGATGTGGATGAACCGTGAAATTAACGCGGCTGACGCTTTTGTGGCATCATGGCTGCCAGGTAGTGAAGGCGCTGGCGTCGCTGATGTTCTAACTGGTAAGCGCGAGGCTACCGGACGCTTGTCATTCTCTTGGCCTGCAAGTTGCGAAGGGCAGCCGGTCAACTCGCCCGAAGGCGCCCTTTTTGCATTTGGCTATGGCCGTACACTTAGTGACAACTCACCGCTTGCTACGCTTAACGAAGACTGCGGCGCCCTGTCAGTGGTCGAGGGGTCAGAACTCTTCGGTTCGGGCCGGTTAGGGTCAGGGGTCAGCGCATTCGTCGGTCGTTTGGACGGCGCTGGATTTGAAGAGCTGATGCCGCAAATGCGCGGAGACATGAATGGCTCTGGCGTGCTGGTGCGCGGTTTTGACCGCGATGCACAAGAGGATTCTCGCGAAATCACAATGCGTGCCGGGTCCTATTTCGGCCTGGAACAATCAAACAATACGGGCGGCGTGTACCGCATCGCCTATGAAGTGGTTACACGCCCGGCGGGTACGATCCGCTTGCGTTCAGGCAATGCGGTGCTCGATGTCACCGCGCAATTTGAGCTCGCGACGGCCAAGGGTTTTCGCGAAATGGTGGTAACTGAAAGTTGCCTTGCGGGCCTTGGCAAACGCATCGCTTTTGAATCCGATGGCGATGTCACTTTCCGCATTTCCAGTGTCAAACGCGAGGAAGTGGCGGAAGGAACCGAATGCTCGTTCTGATTGGAATGCGCGAATGACAACGTATGCGGCTGGACAGGCGATAAAGCGCCGCTAGTCTGCAAAAACAAGGGTTCTGCGGCTGGAAAATCCGGTCGCGAGGGGGAGGAAAATCCGGTGACGTTAGAGACGATCGATATCGTTATTATCGCTGGCTATGCGATTGCACTGCTGGGGATCGCGCTGTTTGTCAGTCGTGAACCCAAGGGGCATGATAAAAACACAGAGGATTACTTCCTCGCCGGGCGTGCATTGCCCTGGTGGGCCATCGGTGCCTCGCTGATCGCGTCGAACATTTCAGCTGAACAGATCATTGGCCAATCGGGCCAGGGCTATGCCGTGGGCATCGCGATTGCGGCTTATGAATGGCAGGCTGCGATTGTCCTGATCATCGTGGCGAAATACTTCCTGCCGATCTTCCTCAAGCGCAAGATCTACACCATGCCGCAGTTTCTGGATCAGCGGTACGGACATGGCGTGAAGACGCTGATGAGCTTCTTCTGGGTTGCGCTCTACACGGCTGTAAACCTCACCACAGTGCTGTGGCTGGGCGGTCTGGCGGTCACGTCGCTCACCGGTTGGAGCGTGATGACAGCAATGGCGGCGCTGGCCGGTTTTGCTGCGCTCTATTCGCTCTATGGCGGGCTGAAAGCGGTTGCGCTGACGGACATTATTCAGGTCGTGATCCTGATCCTGGGCGGATTTGCGATCACCTGGATCGCATTGGACGCGTTGCCAGCCAAAGGCGCGCTGGGCGGGCTTGGCCTGCTTTGGCAAGAAATGCCGGGTCATTTCGAGATGATCCTTGATGAGAGCAATCCGGCCTATTCCGACCTACCGGGCATCTGGACACTGCTGGGCGGCTTGTGGGTACTCCACTTCAGCTATTGGGGTTTCAACCAGTATATCATCCAGCGTGCGCTCGGTGCGGAGAATCTGGGCGAAGCGCAAAGGGGCTTGGCCTTTGCAGCTTTCCTCAAGATCCTCGTACCGTTCATTGTGGTTATTCCCGGCATCGCCGCTGTCATTCTGGCGCAGCAAGGCATGCTGGATGGCACGGCATTGGCGGAAAAATCTGATCGTACCTATGGCGAACTGATGAGCTTTGCCCCGGCTGGTCTGCGTGGTCTGGTGTTTGCTGCGCTTATCGCCGCTGTGGTGAGTTCGCTTGCATCCATGATGAACTCGATCTCGACCATCTTTACGATGGACCTTTATCGAAGCTGGAAGCCAGATATGGGCGAACATCACTATGTGACAGTTGGTCGTGTTTCAGCATTCAGCGCCATGATCGTCGCGCTCTTCCTCGCGCGCCCTTTTATCGGCGGCTTTGAAAGCGGCTTCCAGACGGTTCAGGAATACACTGGTTTCATCGCGCCGGGCATCGTGGTGGTTTTCCTGCTCGGCTTCTTCGACAAGAAGATGAACGCGGTGGGCGCATTCACAGCGCTGCTCGGCTCGTTGGCGGTCAATGTGATGTTGAAGTTCGGCATGCCTGACGTACCCTTCATCATCCGCATCTGGGGCGTGTTCATGCTTTCGATTGTCGCTGCCGCGGTTGTTTCACGCATGACAACGCCGCCGGAAGAAGAGCAGACCGTCAAGCTGGGCGATATCGCCTTTGCCACGACCATGCTGTTCAATACGCTGGCAATGTTGACGGTTGCAATTCTTATCGGACTCTATGTAATTCTCTGGTAAGGATTTTCCAGCTGGCGCTCTGGGGGGAGCGCTAGCCATCTAACACCGGAGCCGCTGGGGGGTGGCTCCGGTGTTTTTTATTGGTCCGCGAAACCCTCAGCCAGAAACTTCAGCGCGCATCCAGCCAGCATCGCCGTGCCTTTGGGCAAGGCGTTCTCGTCAACATGCATGCGCGGTGAGTGGATCGCGCAGCAGCTGCGCCAGTCCTCGCCTTCATTGGCCACGCCCAGGAAAAACATCGCACCGGGCACTTTTTCCAGCAGGTAAGAAAAATCCTCGGCGCCCATGATCGGGTCTGCGAGATCGCGCCACCCCTCCGCACCACCAATCTCTGTGGCAACTGCCCGGCCCAGATCAACCGCCCGCGGATCGCAAATCGTGACGGGAAAGCCCTCTACGATCTCAACATTGGCGGACAGGCCATGTGCTGCGGCGACATGACTGGCCATATCGGTCAGCAATTCGCGCGCTTTCAGCCGATGCTCTTTGCTGAGCGTCCGGATAGTGCCGTTGATTGTGGCTTCATCGGGTATGACGTTAAATGCAGTTCCCGCGTGGATCTGCGTGACTGTCACGACCACCGCGCTGGCGGCATTGAAGCGGCGCGTCACCATCGCCTGGATCGCGCTGACCAGAGCAGCAGTACCGGGCAATGGATCGACGCAATCATGCGGCATTGAGGCATGCCCGCCCTGCCCGGTTAAGGTGATTGTAAATGCGTCCGCAGCTGCCATCAGCGGTCCGGGTCTGCCCGCCAGCACGCCAAACGGCGCATTGGGCATGATATGCAGCGCGAAGGCGGCGTCAGGCAGTGGGTCGATCAGGCGGTCTTCCAGCATGAAACGCGCGCCGTGATAGCCTTCCTCGCCCGGCTGGAACATGAAGTCGATCGTGCCGGCAATCTGTTCGCGCTTGGCACATAGCAGCCGCGCCGCGCCCGCCAGCATGGCAGTATGCGTGTCATGTCCGCATGCGTGCATCCGGCCTGGAACTGTCGAGGCGAATTCCAGATCGGTCTTCTCATCCATCGGCAAGGCGTCCATATCGCCGCGCAGCAGCACGCGCCGACTTTGCCCTTTAGCCGGTATGCCGCCTTCCAATGTGGCCACCTGGCCGGTGGTCGAGGTGCCTTCGCGCCATGTTAGCGGTAGATCGGCGAGCGCTGCGCGCACCTTGGCCATGGTTTTGGGCGTGTGCAGCCCCAATTCTGGCTCGGCATGGATGGCGCGGCGTAAAGAGACGATATCCCCGCTCAGCTCGCGGGCGGATTCGATAAGGTTTTCTGTCAGCATGGATGCAATCTAGCGCAAATGTTGCGCATAGGAAGCGGCATTGTAACCAAGCCACGTTTGGCCACGAATTTGAGTTGCACTGCAAAATCACCTAGTGAACGCACATGGTTTCCGACTAAGGAACGATGATTATGGCTGGCCCGATCCATGAATTTTCGCATTTGCCGCGACCCAAAGCTAATGTGAAATCGGCTTGGCGTGTGAGACGCGACGCGCGTGCAGAGGGTGACCCTCCAATTGTCGGACTGATCTATAATCCGCGCAGCCACCACAATCGGGGGCAGGACCTCACCAGCAAAATTTCGCCGGATGTCTTTGTGGCGCAACCGGGAAACCGCGATCAATTGCCAGAGGCGCTCGCGCGCCTTGCCGAACGCGGGATCGATTTGTTGGTCATCAATGGCGGTGACGGTACAGTGCGCGATGTGCTGACTTGTGGGGAGCCCATTTTTGGCGATGACTGGCCTGTTGTGGCGGTGTTGCCCAAGGGCAAGACCAATGCGCTGGCGGTTGATCTTGGCGGCCCGAGTGACTGGACATTGCAATGCGCGGTTGACGCGTATGAAAATGGGAAGCGGGTCAAGCGCAGCCCGATGGCGATTACGCCGCTTGATCAGCCTGATGCGCGGGTGCTGGGGTTCATTCTGGGTGCTGGCGCGTTTACGCTAGGCACCAAGGCAGGCCAAAGCGCGCACAAACTCGGTGCGTTCAACTCATTGGCAGTAGGCGTTACGACCTTCTGGGGCATTTTGCAGGCGGTTTTCGGAACGCGCGCCAATCCGTGGCGTCGCGGAGCAAAGATGGATTTGCGTTTGGCGCCTAGTGGAGTGCCGTTGGAGCATAGCGGGCTGGGCGAACCAGAGCGCAGGCTTATCCTGCTGGCATCAACGCTTGAGCGCTTTCCTGGGGGGATCAAGCCCTTCGGATCATTGGGTAAGGGTTTGAAGCTGGCTGCACTTGATCAGATCAGCCGCTGGATGACATTGATGCTGCCCGCGATCCTGTTTGAATTTGGCCCCAAGAATTTGCGTAAGCGCGGCTTTCACCAACTGGTCGCGCAGTCTTTCGAGATGGAGCTGGATGACCAATTCATTCTCGACGGCGAAGCTTTTCCTGCTGGCCGATACAGGGTCGAAACCGGACCCGAGATCGATTTCGTTGCGCCCTGAATGACGCCGCCATGAGCGCTTTGGCAGAACGAATCTCAGCAAAATCTGCGGTCGCAATGCATCCCGCCATTGCTGAATTTGCCGCGCGGCTTGCAATTGAAGCGGGGGCGCTGGCGGTTCTATTCTACGGCTCCAATCTGCGGACCGGATTGCTTGAAGGCGTGCTCGACTATTACGTGTTGCTTCCGGGCGAGGAGCAGGAGAAGATATGGCCGCGTGTCAGCTATCGCGAATGGGACAATCAAGGCGAGACGCTGCGCGCCAAGATCGCCACTATGTCGCTCGCGCAGTTTGCCAAGGCCGCATCGGGCCAATCGCGCGACACCACTATCTGGGCGCGGTTCGTGCAGCCGTCTGCTTTGGTTTGGGCCCGCGATGGCGATGCGACGGCGCAGACACTTGATGCGCTTGGTGATGCTGCAAAAACTGCGGCGCGGCTGGCTGCGGCGCTCGGCCCGCCAAGCGGCACCGCCGATGACTATTGGCGCGCATTGTTCCGCGCCACCTACAAGGCGGAGTTTCGGGTAGAGAAAGCAGGCAGGGAAGATAGTATCTTGTCAGTCAACGTGGCGCATTTTGACGGGCTATTGCCTCTGGCGCTCGACGCACAAGGCATTGCGTTTGATGAAGCAGGCGGTCGCCTGACACTCAAGCTGACGGACAATGCTCGACGCGAAACACTATCGTGGTGGAGCCGCCGCCAACGGCTAGGCAGGCCGCTCAACATTCTCCGCCTGCTGAAAGCCAGCACTACGTTTGACGGTGCGGCGCGCTATGCCGCGTGGAAGGTGCAGCGCCACACGGGTGTGCCGATTGAAGTGACGCCATGGCGCGAAAAACACCCTGTGCTCGCGGCACCGGGTGTCTTGTTCAAAGTCTGGCGAGAGCAGAAAAAGCAGCGGAGCTGAGCCTGCTTGTCTCTTACATGTAGCGCATATTGATGCGGATCGACGTTACACCTTCGCCCACTTCAAATGCTGTCTTGCGGTAGCTCGGCTTGCCGAGGTTGAAAATATTGATCGAGGGATTGTTGGACATCGCGCCGCCATCCTCGCTGACTTCGGTTTGTCCATTGCCGTTAACATCATGGCGAACAGCGATGCCATAAGTGCCCGCGCGCGGAACCGGCATGCAAAACACCATCGTCCCTTCGCGGGCAGAGGTTTCGATCCGGTTGATCCATTTGCCCCGTTCTAGCCAATCCGATTTGACCCCGCGATAGCTTTGCACGCGGATCCGACCCCCGGATGATTTGATACCGGCAACGGTCACGCGCACCGCAGGCCCGCCGCCGGGCGCGCATTGGCGCATATTGTTGGAAATTTCCTGACGATAGGTCACGGAGGGAGCGCCTTGCGCCCAAGCGGCTGCAGCCACCGGAGCAAGCGTCGCTGCGGTCAGTGCAAATCCGGCTGTGATCAGTCTTGATCGCATCTTCTCGCGTGTCCTTCAGTCGTTAAAACGCTGCTGCGCCAAAGGGGCAAGCGTAGCAGCGCGATAGGGCATTTCGCCCTAATTCGAAAACCTTATGCTGCAAAGTGGCTGAATTGCGGCTGAATTTGACGAACGGATATCCTTAATCTTCGCGCTACTGTGTGTGGAAAAGGCCACGCGCCTGCTTGTCGGCGAGTCTTCCCCGGCGTTACTGCGAGGAAACGCGGACTTTTGCGAAAGCACACCATGGCCACACCGCTCATTTCACCTTCCATTTTGTCAGCTGACTTTGCGCGGCTGGGCGAAGAAGTGCGCGCGGTGGATCAAGCAGGTGCGGACTGGATCCATATCGATGTGATGGATGGGCATTTTGTGCCTAACCTCACGATCGGGCCTGACGTGGTCAAAGCGCTGAGACCCCATTCGGACAAGACCTTTGACGTGCATCTGATGATTTCACCGGTCGATCCGTATCTGGAAGCTTTTGCAGAGGCCGGCGCGGATATCATCACCGTCCATCCAGAGGCGGGCCCCCATGTACACCGCACGCTGCAAGCGATCCGTGCCTTGGGCAAGAAGGCCGGGGTGGTACTGAATCCAGGCACGCCCGTCGAAGTGCTCGACAATCTGATGGACCTGGTTGACCTGATCCTGGTGATGAGCGTCAATCCGGGCTTTGGGGGGCAGAGCTTCATCCATTCGCAGCTCGACAAAGTGCGCGCGATCCGCGGGATGATTGAAAGGGCAGGGCGAGATATCCACCTGGAGGTCGATGGCGGCGTCAATCCTGAAACCGCGAAGCTTTGCGTTGATGCCGGCGCGGACGTGCTGGTTGCAGGTTCTGCAACCTTCAAGGGCGGCCCGTCCCAATATGCCGCCAATATTGCCGCGCTGAAGGGCGAAGTCTGATGGAAGCGTTGCTGTCCGGCTCGAGCGACACCAAACAGAGTGAAGATCTGTTTGGCGAGATCGAGGAAGATCGCTCTGCGCTGCCTCTGGCGGCGGCGGGCGATGTGCAGCCTGTCATTGACGGCGAAAGCGAAATTCCGCTGACTGAAGCGCGCACGCTTGTGTTGAGCGACTTTGTACCGCCCAAAGCCGATTTGACCGAAAAGCTGGTGCGGGTTGCCTATCGTCTTGGGATCAGTGGCGCAACGCTGACCGCGCCCTTCCGCAAGCCCGCGCGCCCGCGCTTGCTGGCAACGGTCAAACCGGCGCTGGCAGGCGACCGGGTGGCAGGGATGGCGCTGCGAGCGGGCCACTTCATGATCAACGGCATGAAGGCGCCGATTTCCGAAGTTGAATATCAAAGTTCGTCGCGCGCAACGCCGCCGTTCGAGCGGATGATCCATGGTTTTGCTTGGCTACGCGATCTCAGCGCAGCTGGCCAGCGCGAACAATGCGTCGAAACGGCTGAGCGGATTGCAGGGCTTTGGCTTAAAGCCAATCCAAAGCCGGGCAAATGTGCGGCTTGGTACGTCGACTATGTTTCAATGCGACTGATGGCGTGGCTCGTCCATGCGCCGCTTTTGCTGTCAGGCAAGGATGAAGCCTTGCGTCCGCAAATGCTGGCTACGATTGATGAAACGGCGCGCTGGCTCGATCGTGAAGTGCGCCGTACGCCAGATCCGCTCGGTGCAGTCCTGGGTTGGGGTGCCTTGATCGCTGCGGGCTTGTTGCTTCCACAAGGTAAGCCGCGGCGGCTCTATGCCGAAGCCGGGCTGGTCGCGGCATTGGGCGATTTTGTCGGCGAAGATGGTGGCGCTTTGTCACGCAGCGCGATCGCACAGATGGATGTGATCGCCATGCTGGTGGATCTGGAGGCTTGCTATAGAGCGGTTGACCGCGATCTGCCGCAAGCGTTGTGCCTGATGCGCGAGCTGCTTGTGCCGCCCATTCTGGCGTTGCGACATGGCGATGGTGCCTTGGGCAATTGGCAAGGCATAGGGGCCATGCGGGCGGATCGGCTTGCTGCGCTGATCGATGCTAGTACCGTGCGCACACGCCCGCTGAAGGATGTGAAGCACTGGGGCTTCCATCGTCTGACCGGTGGGAAGACCATTATCCAGATGGATGCAGCCCCGCCGCCCCGCTCGAAGCATTCGCGTTCGGGCTGTGCATCGACGCTGGCCTTCGAAATGTCCGACGGACTCAGTCGCCTGATCGTCAATTGCGGCGGCGCGGCGCTGGCCGGTGGGCTTGTTCCGGCGCGGATCGAGCAGGGGCTGCGAGCCACCGCGGCACATTCCACGCTGATACTTGACGATGTAAACTCGACCTCGGTGCTGCTTGGCGGAAAGCTGGGCAAGGGGGTCGAGAAGGTCGAGATTGAGCGTAGTGAGATTGCACGCGGAACGGCCAGTGCGCAGCGCATCGAAGCGAGCCACGATGGTTATGCCGCACGGTTCGGCCTGATCCACCGCCGTATCCTGTTGCTGCGCAGCGATGGTTGCGAGTTGCGCGGCGAGGATGTGCTGGCGCCATCCACCCGCAAGGGGCAGCGCGGCAAGATCAAATTCGCAATCCGGTTCCACCTGGGTCGGGGAGTAGAGGCGCGCCTCTCCGAAGACAGGCTAGGCGCCAGTCTGTTGTTGCCCGACGGCGGCTTGTGGCAATTCCGTCTTGGGGGGAATGATGCGGGTGCGGACTTGGCGCTCGAAGAAAGCATGTGGGTCGATGGCGACGGGCATCCGCATGGCGTTGACCAATTGGTGGTGCAGGGAATGATATCGCGCGGCGGGGGGCAATTCTCCTGGCTGCTAAAGAAAATGGGGTGATTTCCTAAGTGACGGATGTGACAATCAAGCGGGCACTGCTGTCAGTGTCCGACAAAACCGGATTGGCTGAACTGGGCCAGGCCTTGGCTGCGCGCGGTGTGGAGCTGGTTTCGACTGGGGGAACGGCAAAGGCGCTGCGCGATGCGGGGCTTGAAGTTCGCGACATCTCTGAACTCACCGGCTTTCCTGAAATGATGGATGGGCGGGTCAAGACGCTGCACCCCAAGGTGCACGGCGGCTTGCTGGCAGTGCGCGACAATCCGGAGCATGCCGACGCAATGGAAGAGCATGCAATTGATGCGATCGATCTTGTCGTGGTCAATCTCTACCCCTTCGAAGCGACTGTCCTGCGCGGCGCCGAACGTGACGAGATCATCGAGAATATCGACATTGGCGGTCCGTCAATGGTTCGTAGCTCGGCGAAAAATCATGCCTTTGTGACGATCGTGACAGACTCAGCGGACTATGAAGAATTGCTGGGCGAACTGGATGAAAGTAACGGGGCAACCTCGCTTGCATTTCGAAAGAGGTGTGCCGCCAAGGCCTTTGCCGCCACCGCTGCCTATGACAGCATGATTAGCCAATGGTTCGCCTTTGCTGACCAGCAGCAGCAGTTCCCCGATTTCCTGGCGGTCAATGGCAAGGCGCCGACCGTCCTGCGCTACGGCGAAAACCCGCATCAGCAGGCGGCACTTTATACCCCTTCGGGTCCGCATGGCTCAGGCATTGCGCAGGCCGAACAGCTGCAGGGCAAGGAGCTGTCCTACAACAACTACAATGATGCCGATGCGGCGCTGGAATTATGCGCTGAATTCGGTGGCCAGGATCCTGCAGTTGTCATCGTCAAGCACGCCAATCCTTGCGGTGTGGCGCAGGCGGGCAGCCTGGTCGATGCATGGGAAGCGGCGCTGCAATGCGATAGCGTTTCGGCGTTTGGCGGGATCGTTGCAGTCAACCAGGAGCTGGACGGTGCCACAGCCGAGCAGATCGCGAAGATATTTACCGAAGTTGTGATCGCGCCCAGCGTTAGCGATGAAGCGCGCGAAATCTTCGCGACGAAGAAGAACCTGCGTTTGCTCACGGTTGGCGATTTGCCTGATCCGCGCCGTGGCGGTCTGATGGTCAAGCTGATCACTGGCGGCTTGCTGGTGCAGAGCCGAGACGGTGGCGCGATCTCAGAAAATGATCTGAAAGTTGTCACCAAGCGCGAGCCGACAAGCCAAGAGCTGAAGGATTGCATGTTCGCATGGACCGTCGCCCGGCATGTGAAATCGAACGCGATTGTTTATGCCAAGGATGGCGCGACAGCCGGGATTGGCGCTGGCCAGATGAACCGCCGTGATAGCTCGCGCATTGCTGCGATGAAGGCGGCAGAAGCAGCAGAAACCTATGGCTGGGATACGCCGCGAACCACAGGCAGCGCCGTTGCCTCTGATGCATTCTTCCCGTTCGCGGATGGATTGCTGGCCGCAGCTGAAGCTGGGGCGACTGCGGTGATCCAGCCGGGCGGTTCAATCCGCGATGATGAGGTGATTTCAGCCGCGGATGAGGCAGGCCTCGCGATGGTATTCACCGGAATGCGGCATTTCCGGCATTAAATCCGCCACCACCGCCTGTGCCTCAAAATCTCGTGCGCACAGTTGTGGCCCGGTGCGCCGGTCACTCCGCCGCCAGGATGCGCGCCTGAGCCGCATAGCCAGAGCCCCTTGATTGGCATCTTGTGGCTTCCTGCACCCAGCACAGGCCGGGCGGCCCATAACTGGTCCAGGCTCATACGGCCGTGGAAGATATCCCCGCGCCACAGGCCGAATTTTGCTTCGAGAGCACGGGGTGTGTGCACTTGGCGGTGCAGTACCAGTTCCCGGAAGCCCGGTGCATGATGCTCGATTACATCGAATACAGCATTGACCGCTTCGTCTTCGCGATCCTCGGGAAGATCAGGGTCAACATGCTGGCAAAACAGGCTGGCGACATGCTGCCCTTTCGGGGCGAGGCTATCATCCACCATGCTCGGGATCAGCATCTCTACGATTGGCTGGGCGCTGAATCCGTTCGCGCGCGCGCTGTGATAGGCTTGGTCCATATAATCGAGCGATGGTGCCATAATGATCCCGCTGCGCAAATGCGCATCACTTTCCGGCGCATGGCGGAATTTCGGCAGATCCGATAGCGCGACATTCATGCGCAAGCTGCCAGAGCCGCCGCGATAGCCATCCATGGCGCGGGCAAAATCATCCGGGATAGCCTCGCGCGGGACGAGGCGATCGAACAGTGGCTTTGGCCCCAGATTGGAGATGACCCGCTTTGCGCGCAGGACCTCTCCGTCCGCCAGTTCCACGCCTACTGCCACCTCGTCATCAACTATGACGCGCGTGATGCGGGCATTGGTACGGATCTCGACGTCTTGCTCGCTGCACGCCTCGGCCATCATTTGCGTGATTGCACCCATCCCGCCAATGACATGACCCCATGCGCCCTTGTTGCCGTTCACTTCTCCAAAGACATGGTGTAGCAACACATAGG
Organism: uncultured Altererythrobacter sp.; assembly: GCF_913057185.1. Lineage (NCBI taxonomy): Bacteria > Pseudomonadati > Pseudomonadota > Alphaproteobacteria > Sphingomonadales > Erythrobacteraceae > Altererythrobacter > uncultured Altererythrobacter sp. The sequence continues at coordinate 397,344 of NZ_CAJXNK010000001.1, read as the reverse complement.
CGCTGCCCGGTTCATCGGGCGACGCATAGTGGCCGACGCAGGCGTCGAAACCGAACGCAGCCTTGACTGGATCGCTTTCGAACCAGTCGTCGAGCACTTCGCGCGCGGAACGCGTGAAGATTTGCAGCACCTGCCGCTGCCGCTCGGTTGAAAGCTTGCACAAGCCGCGACCCTGCATTGCGACATCAACAAGCGAGCGCAATCCGCCTTTGGGATCCGGCGGAACTTTCAACGCCAATCCGCGCAACACCTCGGCGGCATCTTCCAGCATGTCGAAATACTCAGGCAAGCGTTCTGCATCGGTTTTGGAAAACCGTGCCGACTGTGCCTGGCTCGCTTCGAGCCCACCGCCCATCATTATGAAGTCACTTTCGAGTGGCAGGTAGTTCGACACCGGCCGCTCAATCACGCGATAGCCGCGCGCGACCAGCCCCATGTCTGCGATTACTTTGGGTTGCAGCAGGCTCACGGTGTAGCTTGCGGTCGAATTACGAAAGCTGGGGGCAAACTCTTCGGTCACCGCGGCGCCTCCCACCACGTGCCGCGCTTCGCATACAGTCACATTCATACCTGCGCGCGCCAGATAGAAGGCGCAAGTTAGCCCGTTATGACCACCGCCTATGATGATTGCATCCAGCATTGAACTCCGTCCGTAACTTTTTTATGCCGCTGTGCGGATAGATAATCGATGACAGCATCGTTCACCGTCTGGAAACCAAACAAGGTTAATGAGGCCATGAACACAAACATTGAGCCTAACAACGAGAACACTGCGCATGGGCATTCTGAAGTCGGACATCTCCCGCAATTTTGGCATTGGCTTCATTGTCGGCGCGTTCATGGTGGGTGCGATGTCGGTTCAGACATGGGATACGCAAATTGCCAGCCCGGCAATGGCCACGACAGCGGACGCCGAAGCCTCTATCACTCGATAATGCAAGCGCGCAACGCTTTGCTGGCGGCGGTAGGTGCTTTTGCGCTTAGCGGTTGCGGTGTTGCGGCGAGTGCAGCCGAAAGGTTTGTAGAAGCACCGGTGGCTGCTTTGCAGGCCGAAGAGCCTGAAGGCTTGCAAGTTGCGATATTTGCTGGCGGCTGCTTCTGGGGCGTTGAAGGCGTCTTCAGTCACGTTAGAGGCGTGAAATCATCCGTTTCCGGCTTTCACGGCGGAAGCGAAAGTACTGCAACCTATGGCCAGATAGTGACCGGTCTGACCGACCACGCCGAGGCGGTGCGCGTGGTCTATGACCCTAAGGTCGTGCGCTATGACGAGTTGTTGCAGATCCTGTTTTCTGTTGTGACGGACCCTACCTTGCTCAACCGTCAAGGCCCGGACGTTGGTTCGCATTACCGTAGCGCGATTGTGCCGATGAACAATGAGCAAGCTCGCGTTGCTCGCGCCTATCTTGCCCAGCTTGATGATTCAGGGGTTTGGGGCGCGCCGGTGGTGACCAGGATCGAACGCTACAAGAAGTTCTACGAGGCCGAGCAATACCATCAGGACTTCATAGCGAAAAACCCGCGTCACGGGTACATTGTCCGCTGGGACGCGCCAAAGGTCCGTGCGCTGGCAGACATGTATCCCGAGCACTACACCAGCACATTTCTGCGCGATGGAAGCTGATCTGGCGTAACGGCGCTGAGCGCACTATATGTGCGCGCATGGCTAGCCATTCACACGCACACAAAGAACACTCAGGCACAGGTCTGATAGAGGCCGCACGCGACTCTCTGATCGCATCCGGCGAACAATGGACCGGAATGCGCGAAGCTGTTTTTGCCGAGCTCGCAAAGCATGAACGGCCGGTTTCCGCCTATGATATCGCGGACAACCTGTCGCGCGCGCGCGGCAAGCGTGTCGCACCGAATAGCATCTACCGAATCCTAGATCTGTTCGTGGCGAACAACCTTGCATTGCGAGTTGAAAGCGCCAACGCGTTTCTCGCTAACACCCACCCTGGCTGCCAGCATGATTGCATCTTCATGGTTTGCGATGAGTGTGGCGAGGCGACTCACATCGATGACGATCAGACATCCCGCCGTATTCGCGATCTTGCCGCTGGATGCGGCTTCAGCGCGCGCCGGCCGGTGATCGAGCTTCGCGGCCTTTGCAAAGCCTGCAAAGGCTGAATCAATGCAGAATAGAGGCAATCCGTGCATTTTCAGCGATAAAGCGTTCATCGACAGTTCTGATTTTCGAGTGTAAGTGTTTGGCTTATGAGTCACGCACCGCAAACACCGTTGCTGGATAGGGTTCAATCTCCGGCTGATCTGCGCAAGCTCGACAAGTCGGAGCTGCGCCAGTTTTCCGACGAGCTTCGCGCCGAAATGATTGATGCTGTCAGCACGTCTGGCGGGCACCTCGGATCGGGCTTGGGTGTGGTAGAGCTTACCACCGCGATACACTATGTCTTCAACACGCCCGAAGACAGGCTGGTGTGGGACGTTGGCCACCAATGCTATCCGCACAAGATCATCACCGGCCGTCGTGACCGGATCCGCACCCTGCGGCAGGGCGGCGGGCTTTCCGGCTTCACCAAGCGTGCTGAAAGTGAATATGACCCGTTCGGCGCCGCGCACAGCTCGACTTCTATCTCGGCGGCATTGGGCTTTGCTATGGCGAACAAGCTTAATGACAAGACCGGGCGCGGCATCGCAGTGATTGGTGACGGCTCAATGAGCGCGGGCATGGCTTATGAAGCGATGAACAATGCCGAGCAGGCGGGCAATCGCCTGGTTGTGATCCTGAATGACAATGACATGTCGATCGCACCGCCCGTGGGCGGTCTGTCCGCTTACCTTGCGCGGATGGTGTCTTCCTCCGAATATCTCGGCTTACGTTCGCTTGCATCCAAAGTGACACGCAAGTTTTCTCGCCGTGTGCACAAAGCACTCGACAAGGCTGAGGAATTCACCCGTGGCATGGTAACTGGCGGGACGCTGTTCGAAGAGCTGGGCTTCTATTACGTCGGACCGATTGATGGCCATAATCTGGATCACCTGATCCCTGTGCTCGAGAATGTTCGCGATAGCGACCAAGGGCCAGTGTTGATCCATGTCGTGACGCAAAAGGGCAAGGGTTATGCGCCGGCTGAAAACAGCGCTGACAAGTATCATGGGGTGCCCAAGTTCGATGTGGTAACGGGTGAGAAAGCCAAGTCTGCTGCCGGTCCGCCAGCCTATCAGAACGTCTTCGGTGATACACTCGCCAAGCTGGCTGAGACTGACAAGCGCATTTGCGCGATCACTGCCGCAATGCCTTCCGGTACGGGCGTTGACCGTTTTGCTGAGGCGCATCCCGAACGCGCCTTTGATGTTGGCATCGCGGAACAGCATGGCGTGACCTTTGCAGCCGGGCTTGCCGCGCAAGGCATGCGACCGTTCGCGGCGATTTATTCAACATTCCTGCAGCGCGCCTATGATCAGGTGGTCCACGATGTGGCGATCCAGAACCTGCCGGTCCGTTTCGCGATTGACCGCGCAGGGCTTGTGGGGGCGGATGGCTGTACTCATGCAGGATCATTCGACATCACTTATCTTGCGACGCTGCCGAACTTCGTCGTGATGGCGGCTGCTGACGAGGCCGAACTGGTCCATATGACCTATACCGCGGCGGAATATGATGAAGGCCCGATTGCCTTCCGCTATCCGCGTGGCAACGGCGTGGGGGTTGAGTTGCCCGAGGTCCCGCAGAAGCTGGAAATTGGCAAAGGCCGGATCGTTCGCGAAGGTAGTAAGGTCGCGATCTTGTCCCTGGGCGCACGCCTCGCTGAGGCAAAGAAAGCGGCGGAAACTTTGGAGGCTAAAGGTCTCTCGACCACTGTCGCGGACCTACGCTTTGCAAAACCGCTCGACAAGGACATGATCGAGAAACTGATGCGCGCTCATGAAGTGGTCGTGACAATTGAGGAAGGCGCGATTGGTGGGCTCGGCGCGCATGTGTTGACCTTTGCCAGCGATGAAGGCCTGACAGATAATGGTCTGAAAGTGCGCACCATGCGCTTGCCCGATGTTTTTCAGGACCACGACGATCCGCACAAGCAGTATGATGAAGCTGGCCTCAATGCGCCTGACATTGTCGCGACTGTGCTGCGCGCTTTTCGGCACAATTCAGCAGGCGTTGAAGAAGCGCGGGTGTAAGCGCGAAGACAGCAGGTGCGCATAGCTGTTCAATTTCTGGAGGCGCTTGATGCTGATAATTGACAATACCGATCACATCGCGACGCTCACCATTGATCGCGCAGAGACAATGAACCCGTTGGGGGCGCCGGGTGATGGAGACATCTTTGCCAAGGCTTGCGATGACATCAACCGCGATATGAACGTGCGCTGCGTCATCCTGACGGGCGCGGGCCGGGCGTTTAGCGCTGGCGGCAATATCAAGGCGATGAAGTCACGCAGTGGCACCTTCGGCGGTAGCGCGCCGGCTATTTCTGACGGGTACCGTGACAATATCCACCGCATGCTGCGCGCACTCTATGGCTTGCGCGTGCCGGTGATCTCTGCCGTCAACGGCCCTGCGATTGGCTTGGGTTGTGACGTCGCGTGCCTCGGCGATATCCGTATCGCGTCGGAGAAAGCGAAGTTCGGTGTGACTTTCCTGAAGCTCGGGATCATTCCGGGCGACGGTGGCACTTGGATCCTGCCGCGCATCATCGGCGAAGCGCGTGCGGCCGAGTTGTTCTACACCGGAGACGTGATCGACGCGGTAACCGCGCGGGAATGGGGCTTGGTCAGCCGCGTAGTGACTCACGAGGCTCTGCTCGATGAAGCAAATGCGCTTGCCGACAAAATCGCCGCCATGCCGCCACATGCCTTGCGCCATGCCAAGAACCTGATGCGGCAAGGTCGCGATGTGTCATACGACACCGCGCTGGAATTGGCAGCGAATACGCAGGCTATGGTCCATTTGACGCAAGATCACATAGAAGGTGTTAATGCCTTGATCGAAAAGCGGGCGCCGAATTTCAAAGGCGAATAGCGCTAGCGGTAGTCGGCAGGCAGCGGCTGGACCACTTCCTCGCTGACATAAATGATCGCAGGACGTTCGAGCTCCGGTTCGACCGCCATCGCCTCGCCAGTCGATGCATCCTCAAGCGTGTCCTGCGGTATCAGAGATTGCGCATGTTCCGGGCCGCGCATGATCGCTTCGATGCTGCAATTGCGAGGTGGGGGCTGATTCTTAAGTGTGGCAATATCCGCCTCCCGGTTGCACAGATAGCTTTCGCGCAGCGCATAGTAAGGGTCATCACTATCTTTGATCTGGCCGATCCGCTCGTCAAACTCGATCCGGAATTCCAGCGAATTCACTGTATACGCGGGGATTGCGTAATAGGGTGTATTGAGCGGCTTGCCGACCGCGAACGGCAGGATTGACTGGTCGATCCCGCTGCCAAGCAGATCGCGCAGCGTTGTTGAGCCCACCAGCGGCAGCACCAGAAACGGCCCCGGGCCAACCCCGTAATAACCCAGAGTGTTGGCAAAACCATTGCGACGGTAGGGCAGGTTGATTGGTTCCTTCTTGGCAACGTCGAACAGCCCAGCCACGCCCACGGTCGTGTTGATCGCGAAGCGTCCGACCGTTTCCAGCGCCTTGTCTGGTTTCAGTTGCAGCAAGTAGTTGAGCGCGTTCACCGGCTCCATCAGATTGCGCAGAAAATTTCTCAGGCCCTTGCGGATCGGGCTCGGCAAATCCTCTCCATAAACATCCGCAATCGGTTCGACGAAAGCCCTGTCGATATCGCGTGTCAGCTTATAAGCCTGAATATTGACGTTCTCGAGCGGGTCCTTCAACGGATCGGCACCCTCTCCGGTCACGACAATAACGTTGCGATTGTCCGTCGGTGGTGCTTCCTCGGCCTGTTCCAACACCTGCGTCTCTTGCGGTGCCGAGCTTTGTACCAAAACAACTGCTTGCGGCTGCATCATTACGGCAATTGGGGAGCTTGAAACGAGGAATACAGAAGATGCCAGCGATATCGCCATGCTTTACCTTTCTTACCCCGCGGCCGTGTTGTGGCACAAAGTGAAGCTTCAAGACAAACAAAAGCTTACCGGCAATGGACCAATTGCGACTTTGTGTCGACGATCCGATCTAGAACCAGCGCCAGATGCCTGCAGGTATCCCGCCTAAGGGCATATGTGCCCAACTGAGCGCAAGCCAGGCCGCCAGCCCGATCGCCCAATAGATCAGACCTACGGAAAAGATATTGCCCCAGCACGGCCAATAGCTTGTTCGGCTGGACCATTCGGCCCAGACATCACCCATCAGCGCTGCTTTCTTGCGGTCCTGTAGTTTAGCGCCGACCAGCGCGAGAATGCCAATTGCGAATGCAATGATGACGCTTCGGAGGTTCGCCCAAAGGATAATGTGCGAGAGCGCCCAGAGGGCAAAGCCCCACATCATTGGATGGCGGGTAACGCGGAACATGCCCTTCGGCTTAGCGCGCGCCTGTTCGGCGGCCTTGGGAGTCGGCATGGCTGGGTTTCCAGCGAATGAGCCCGCCCAAAAGACCAATGCAATTAGGGCGAGGGCCGATGCGACAATCCATCCGATTTCGCCCGATCCGGGAAGGTCGTCCGACGGCGCGGCTTTGTAGGCTAGGTAGACCCAGAACAAGGTGGCGACGCTTACTAGCGAATAGACTGCGCTGAAGCCGCCTTCCTTGAGCACCCCGACAAGCGGTCCGCGCAACGGATGCGACATCGCGAAATGCGTGCCAACAAATGCGATATTCGCCGCGACCAATTGAACCAGTGCGTCACTCATGCCCTATCTCCCCACCGTCTGTGACGGAATTGGCCACAACAAGACAGAATTGGCAAGCGGGCGCGGGGAAAAACTACCAGTCGTAGGCCTTGGGTAAATCGCTTTCATCCAGATTGCGATAGCGTTCGCGCAAGCGGGTCTGATGGCTTTCAAGCGGAGCTTCGACGCCATCGATGAATACGCGAATGGCTGCGCTGGAAACTTCCAGCGGATCACCATCCCACACCACGACATCGCCCACAGCACCCGGCTTCAGCACACCCATCTGGCCGCCCATGCCCATCGCTTCCGCAGGAGCTGAGCTGATCGAAGCGAACGCCTCGCCCCAGGTCAACCCGCTTGCTCCTGGCATGCGCGATAGCGCGACCAAATTGCCGGCATACTGCGTGTACATGTGGGTGAAGCGTGCAGAAGACGCATTGAACGCCACCGCAACGCCAGCGGCATGCATGCGGCCGATGTTGCTTTGGGTGGAAGCCAATTGTTCGAAGCGTTCTGGCAAATCCTGCAAGCTTTCAGCAATCACTGGAATGCCCGCTGCTGCGATCTCGGATGCCACGGTCCAACCCTCGGTTGCGCTGACAAGCACAAGGTCAAGTCGCGGAAATTCTTTCGAAAGCGCGATCACAGCTCGAATGTCCGAAGCCCGATCAGCAGCGACAAGCAGCGGTTGGCGACCCGAAATAACCGAACCCAGAGCCTCTGCATCGGCGCGTGTCAGCAGATTGTCGTCACCGCTCCATCGCCCTGCCGCGAAATCGCGGGCTTCCCGCAAAGCGTTGCGCAATTCGACATGGCTAGCGGTGCGGCTGCCCCCGGCACGGCGTGCACCGTCCTCGCCCAGAGTCACCATCTGGAATGCACGCGGCTTCATCACAACATCGCTGTTGCCAGACGTATCGATCACCGCGCCCTGCCCGGCAAAGATCGAATTGGATGGATCAGGGGCAACAAACGCGCGGGTAATACCATTGGTGCGCGCGACCAGAATGTGCTGAGAGGTCGGATTGATCGCAGGGGTTACATCGAGCGCAGCGTTGAAACGCGAACTGCCGGCGCTCACATCATTGCTCGACTGCACGCCGCTGACGTCAACCAGGCCAAGGTCAGTCACGGCTGCGACCAGGCCAGGTGTCACCCAAGCCTCGTTCACATCTATGATCTGACCGGTTGCGTAAGATTGTCCGGCTGCAGGCCCGGCATAGGTGACGCGGCCGCGTTCGACCACGACGACACCGTCTTCGAAGGGTTCGCTGCTATCGCCTAATACCAGCGTGGCATTGACGATGATGAAATCCTGCGCTGCGGCTGGAGCGGCAAAGACCAGCGCGGCAACCGCGCCAAGAAGTGATGCTCGGATCATCATTTCACATCTCCTTCGCCGGGTTGACCAAGCTCGAAATCGCTAACCGGCCGACGCTTGCGGTCGTTTGCATCGAACAGCAAGGCGCCATCGATCCAGACCTTTTCTGGCCGTGAATAGACGCTCAGCGGGTCACCATTCCATAGCACGACATCAGCCATCTTGCCCGGTTCCAGGCTGCCGGTCATTTCCTCAATGCCCATCGCGGTGGCGGCATTCAGAGTGATCCAGCGGATCACTTCACCATCGGGAATTTCAATCCCAATGCGCGCGCCAGCCGCCTGCGCCTTGGCGGCTTCCTGGTTCAAACGCTGGATATCCTGATCGCTGTCAGAATGGATCACCACGCATGCGCCCGCTTGATACAGCAATGCGCCGTTTTCAGGGATCGCGTCATAACTTTCCATCTTGAAGCCGTACCAATCGGCCCAGATTGCACTACACACACCGTTCTCGCGCAGCAGATCGCCGATCTTGTAGCTTTCGACCGCGTGGTGAAAAGCGGAAACGCGGTATCCCATTTCCTTCGCCATGCTCATCACCAGCGCCATTTCATCGGCGCGGTAGCAGTGATTGTGAACCAGAATTTCCCCATCAAGCACGCCGGCCATGGTTTCCTTGCCCAGATCACGCTTGCGATCATCCTTGTCCGCCCAGGCAATCACATCAAGCCAGGTCTGGCGATTGACCGCGAAATTGCCCATGCGGGTGGAAGGCTGGCGGTTGCGACCGCCATAGACCCGCTTGGGGTTCTCTCCACAAGCCATCTTCATGCCGTAAGGCGCGCCGGGAAACTTCATGCCCTGAACGGTGCGCGAATACACATTCTTCAATGTGACACTGCGCCCGCCGACCAGATTGGCTGATCCCGGCAGGATTTGCAGCGATGTAACACCACCATTGGCAAGTGCGCGACTGAAACCCGGGTCCTGTGGCCAGACCGAATGCTCGGCCCAGACATCAGGCGTAGTAGGCGAAGTTGCTTCGTTGCCGTCCGAATGCGCGGGGACCGACGGAGATGGGTAGTCCCCCAAATGGCTGTGAATATCGATGATGCCCGGCGTCACATATTTGCCTGAGCCATCAATCACGGTGTAGCCGGTCGTGTCGAGTCCGCTTCCGACCGCTTCAACTTTGCCATCGCGGAACAATACGGTGGTGTCAGCGAATTCGCGGCCTGTGCCGTCAAAAACTTTCGCACCAACCAAGGCGGTGGGTATTCCCGGGTAGGGTTGATAGGTGCTGGGGTAAGGGTCTTTGTTGAATGCGGGAGAAGTCTCAACCGCTGTGCTGCTGCTGTCACCATTATCGGCCAAAGCCTCCCGGCTGTCAGTGGTTGCGCAGGCGGCCAGCGCCATGGCGCTTCCCATTCCCACGATTACGCGCATTACGCTAGCCATGCGTATCCCCTTATTTTCGGGGTCCCAGCGTGTGCCGAGGCCCTGATTTGCTAAATTTGTTTAGTTCGAAGCCGGATAGACGCCACCAACCTGTGGTTTGCCCAGTTCGGCACCGCCGAGCAGTTAGTCGTCATCCTTCAGGGTGTCGAGATGCATCAGCTTCTTGATCAGCGGGCTGATCACAATAACCGCGACACCAACGCCAACTGTGATCCCGCCGATCTGGCTATAGACCGCAAGCACGGTTTCCTTGGCCGCACCTTCCCCGGATGCAGCTTCCGAGCCGGTCGCGGCCGAGATGAGCCCGGCAACAAAGTTACCGGTGGCCGAGGCAAAGAACCAAGTACCCATGATGAGCGACGCCATATGCGCAGGCGCAAGCCGGTTCATGGCCGACAGGCCAACCGGGCTAAGGCAGAGCTCACCCGTGGTGTGCAGCAGATAGATGAGGAAGATAAAGATGACCGGTGTCATATTCTCCATCCCTACCACGCTCGCACCGAACACCAGCACAAGGAAACCAGCACCCAACTGGATCAGCGCGAGGCCGAATTTGGCCGGTGTTGAAGGTTCAACCCCTTTCTTTGCGAGCCAAGTCCATAGCCCTGCAAAAAGCGGTGCGAGCATGATGATGTAGATCGGATTGATCGATTGGAAGATCGATGCTGAAACACCCTGCCTGTCGACATAGCGATCGGTAAACAGGTTCAGCGATGAACCAGCCTGTTCGAACAACGCCCAGAACAAGACCGAACCGATAATCAGGAACATTGCTGCAAAGATGCGGTCTCGGTCTTCACCGCCGATCTTGATGGCTTCCCACACGACAAAGGCCACAAGCGCCAAGCCAAATACGCCCAGGATGGATCCTACGACTGCCTGATTTTGCACCAGCCACCATGTTACAGCGACAGCCGCAAAGCCGACGATGTAAAGTAACCACTCGAACTTGATGCCCATGATTGGCGCTTCGAGTTTCTCTGGAACTGTGCTTTCGCCTTTGCCTAGCAGCAGCGGCTTAAACACGATGAAGACGATAAGGCCAAGCAGCATACCAATGCCGGCGGCGCCGAAGCCGTAGGCCCAGCCATAGGTCTGACCGAGATAACCGGCGATAATCGTGCCGACAGCCGCGCCTACGTTAATGCCCATATAGAAGATGGTGTAAGCACCATCGCGGCGGATGTCCGTACGCGGATAGAGCTGCCCCACAATCACGGATATGTTGGCCTTCAGGAAGCCGGAGCCGACAATAATGAAGGCTAATGCCGCCCAGAAGACATCAATCATCGGGTTGGCTTCGTGTCCGACTGCTTCCTGGCCTTCGAATGCCATTAGGAAGTGACCGATGGTCAACAGGACAGCGCCGAACAACACCGCCTTGCGCTGACCGAGATACTTATCGGCCAGATAGCCGCCCAGGACCGGTGCGATATACACAAGCGCGGTATAAGCGCCGTAGATAACCGAGGCCTTCTCGTCATTATAAAGCCAGTGTTGGGTAAGATAGAAAATGAGCAGTGCGCGCATGCCGTAGTAGGAGAAGCGCTCCCACATCTCGGCGAAGAACAGAACAAACAGCCCTTTGGGGTGTCCCGCAAATTCGTCATTCTTCGAAGTTACGATGGTTGCACCGCCTATCAGCAGCAGAACCAGAAACGTTGCAGCGATGGCAACGATGATTTCTTCAAGTGTCACGAACGACCCTCCCCGTGTATTCCATTATCTGATCCGCGATGCCTACGGACGAAAAGCAGCGCACACTAACGCGTTAATCAGGCAAGTGAAGCATTTGTTTCAAACGATACTGCTTTTATTGCTCCGCGGGCCGGGAACTTGACGCGCATGACTGTGTTATGGCAGCGACGCACTATTCGCGAGGGAAAACATGAGCCAAAACCGACCAGTCTATCTAAAGCTGCGTGACCAGATCGCAGCAGCCATCATCGAAGGCCGCTATGCCGAAGGTGATATGCTCCCGTCTGTACGTGCATTGGCGGCAGAAGAAGGCGCGAACCCGCTGACAGTGGCTAAGGCCTATCAGCAATTCCAGAATGATGGTCTGGTGGAGGTACAGCGCGGCGTGGGCATGTATGTGGTTGAAGGCGCTGCCGATCAATTGCGGAGCCGGGAACGACAAAATTTCTTGCAAGATGAATGGCCAGAAATTCGTCAGCGTATGAATCGACTAGGTATTGACCTGTCGGAACTCGTTGAAGAAGCGTGATTTTTTAAAAACTGGGCTAGCGTGGTGCAAGTGGTGGCAAAACACAGTATGCTAGCTTGCGAATTCCGCGTTTTTCTGTAACTTCTATGTCACGGGAAATGGATTGCCTCCCGGGTCGACGTGGTCACTTTGATGGGCGTGGTCCCCTTGGCCTTCGATTGCGCCAAAAAAAGCGGTCGGGAGAAAAAAATGATCAGATCCGAATTGCTGCAAGCACTTCATCAAGACAACCCTGAATTGCGTTCGGTCGAAATCGAACAAGTGGTCGATATTTTCTTCGATGAAATATCGGAGCAGCTGGCTGAAGGCGGCCGGGTTGAACTGCGCGGCTTTGGCGCTTTTTCAACGCGGGAGCGCGAAGCGCGAACCGGGCGCAATCCGCGTACCGGTGAAGCAGTGGACGTTCCAGCCAAGCGCGTACCCTATTTCAAGCCAGGCAAGAAAATGCGCCGTCGCCTAAACGACGAATAGGCCCTAACAAAACCCGCCTTTACAAATTCGGTTCAAATCCATTGCCGCGCGTTGGCGCGCTCGCTATGCGCTGCTCGCATTGTTCGCGTTGGCGAGCAGGAATGCGGGTGTGGCGGAATGGTAGACGCCGGGGACTTAAAATCCCCTGACCTTTGGTCGTGCTGGTTCGAGTCCAGTCACCCGCACCACCTACTCTCAAAATCGCCAGACATTGAGCGGGTTCGCGCGCTGGCGCCTGCGTAGCCAGCATTTCCGCGCGCTTTTGCGAGTGCATCGTTTTGAGTGAGGTCGGGAGACTGGCGGACCAGGTCGTTCATGCGGGATTTCTGGCCACAGTCTCAGGAGGCCGTTTTATAGACCTCACTTACCGTGAGTGCCAGACGCCCAAGACCGCCTTCTGATCCGACCAGTCCAACGGCAGATCGGCTCTGAGCAGCGACCTGCTCGAGCTGCGCAACTTCAGCCCGCTGCGGAGGCGACGATCCGCCGCAATGGCTTGAGCGGGTTAATCTGGGTGGTCCAGACGAGTTTAGTGTTTGGCGCGTAATCCGCGATTAGAACGAGGCCAGCTCAGGCCGGCTTAAAGTCCATCGCGACACCATTGATGCAATGTCGCTTGCCGGTCGGTCGGGGCCCGTCATCGAAGATATGCCCAAGGTGACCGCCGCAATCGGCGCAATGCACTTCGGTGCGCGGAATGCCAATTTTGTAATCAACCGATGTACCGACAGCGCTTGCTTCGGCACGCCAGAATGCGGGCCAGCCGGTGCCGCTTTCATACTTTGTTTCGGAAGAATAGATCAGATTGCCGCATCCGGCACAGTGATATGTCCCTTCGCGCTTCTCGTCATTGAGCGGTGAGGTAAAGCTGCGCTCCGTGCCTGCTTCGCGCAGGATGTAGAATTCCTGACTAGATAGCTTCCGCCGCCACTCGGCTTCGCTGAGTTTGATTGGAAAATCTTTCGCCTGGGCGGGCGATGACCCGCAACCCGTCAGAATCGGCATGGTCACACTGGCACCCAAGCCTGCGAGAACTTTGCGGCGGTTTGTCATAAATCCGGCCATAAATTCTGTCCCATCTTTTGCTTCTACACCCATGTATACCGGAGAAACGGCCGATTGGTTTCAGCTCATGGCCGAAGAATTGTCAAAACTCGGTGATTTCGACTTCGAGCTTGCGGAAGCCATGCACGAAATTCGCGCGGACTCGCTCGATATCACCCGCAACACGCACGCGCATCCGGCGCTTGTGCAGTTCCTCCAACAACACACGCAATTGCAGTTCTGCCAACCTCGCGCCGACGCAACGATGGATGCCATAGCCGAAGGAGATATGGCGCCGCGCATTCTCCCGCTCGATGTCGAGCTTGTCAGAATTCTCGAAAACTTCCTCGTCGCGATTGGCAGAAAGATACCAAAGCACGACCTTGTCGCCTTTCTTGATCTGCTGTCCGAACACTTCTGTGTCTTCGGTGCAGGTGCGGCGCATGTGTGCGAGTGGGGTCTGCATCCGCAGGATTTCCTGCACTGCGTTGGGGATCAATTCCGGCTTCTGCTCGAAAAGTTTACGCTGGTCAGGATTCTTGTCGAGCTGATAAATGATCCCGCTCATTGAATTGCGGGTCGTGTCATTGCCGCCAACGATCAGCAACACCAGATTGCCCATGAATTCCTCCGGGCTCATCTGGTTCATCGCTTCGGAATGGATCATCATTGAGATCAGATCGTTGCCGGGTTCCTTATCATGCGTGCGCTCGATCCATAGCGACTGAAAATAGGCGCCCATCTCTTGAAGGATGCTCCAGCGCAGTTCGTCAAGCTCACGAACCGTGGCCAGTTCCGTATCACCAGACCAATCGGACCAGTAGGTCAACAGTCGGCGATCTTTCCAAGGGAAACCAAACAGAATTGCAAGCATGCCTGTCGTGAGCTCAATCGAGACCTTGTCGACCCAATCGAACACCTCGCCGCGCGGGAGGGTGTCAAGCAACTCCCCAGTGCGCTGACGGATTTCGCCCTCCATCTCGGCCATACCGCTGGGAGTGAACTTGGGCGCTACTGTGCGGCGTTGGCCGGTGTGCTGAGGCCTGTCCATCGCTATAAACATCGGCAGCTCGCGGCGTTCTTCGATGCCACGCGCGGCCATTTCTTCATCACTCAACCGTTCGAGGATCGTGATCCCGCCATGCTCCCAGCTTGAAGAGAATGTTTCCGGCAGTGCTTCGATGTGCTGGATCGCCTTGTGGCCGACCACCGCCCAATAGGGGCCGAACCGGCTTTCAGGAATGTAATGCAGCGGGCCTGCATCACGCATTTCCTTGAAAATCGGCTGCCACCTATTCTCGACGTAGATATCGCTGCGGCTCACATCCCATTTGTGGGTATGCTCCAGCGCGTCTTCCGGATGCTCGGCAAGGTGCTTTTTCAGCGCCTCATAGGCTGTTGGCGAACTGCGCACCTCTGGGCGCTTCGGGGCGATCGTGGCCATAATTCTCTCCATCGCAAGCGACTCGTTTGGCCGCCTGTCATTGCATGTTTCATCCTGGCCTTATTGACAGCAATGTCAATAGTCAGTTGCGAATTGCGACCTATCGTGCATCTTTAAATGATCAGCCGGCCTTTGCGAAACGGGCTTTGAACCGTTGGTTCAAGCTGATCTTATTCGCACCACCAAAGCCCGACATCATACCGTCTGTCATGCCCGAATACGCGGCGCAAGCCTTCATCGGGATCAATAATGCCAAGCAGCATGCGCAAAGTGGTAGTCTAGTCCGCACCATTGGGCCCTAGAATGCCGTAGATCGCTCCTTGCGGTGCGGAGATATAGACCCCGTCCACCGCCAGTGTGCCGTCAAATCGCTTGACGAGACCTCGAGCTTCTATGGCCAGCGGTACGCCGCTGACTTCTGCTATCGCTGCATTGCCCGCAGGGGCGTGATCGCTTACCGACATTTCCATGGAAGCCCTGTTAACTGTCAGGGCCAAACGGGAGCAACCCCAAGCGTGGTTAACACCGCTGCAAATTTAAGGCTGAAAGCGCGCATCGCGGAGCAAGCGAAGAGTTTGGGCTTTGCTGCGTTCGGTGTAACGACTGCTCAAGATGACCCGATCCGGGCGGACCGGCTGGAGCAATGGCTGGGGGAAGGCCATCACGGCTCGATGGAATGGATGGAAGCACGCAGCGATGTGCGGCGCGGCCCGCAATCGCTGTGGCCAGAGGCGAAGAGCGTGATCGCGCTAGGCATGAGCTACGTACCTGCTGATGATCCGTTAGCGTTAGAGGCGCATCCCGAGAAAGCGCGGATTTCTGTATATGCGCGGGGCAAGGATTATCACGACACGGTCAAGAAGCGGCTTAAAGCGCTGGCGCGCTGGATGGTGGAGCAAGAGCCGGAAAGCGAGCTTAAGGTCTTTGTCGACACCGCGCCGGTGATGGAAAAGCCGTTAGGCGAAGCTGCGGGGATTGGCTGGCAGGGCAAGCACACCAATCTGGTGAGCCGTGACCATGGCAATTGGCTGTTCCTCGGCGCGATCTACACGACTTTGGAGCTGGAGCCCGACGCGCCGCATGAAAATCGCTGCGGCTCTTGCAATGCGTGTCAGACTGCTTGTCCGACCGATGCGTTTCCTGCGCCTTACACACTCGATGCGCGTCGCTGCATTTCCTATCTCACAATCGAGCACAAAGGGCCGATTGCAGAGGAGTTTCGCGAAGCTTTGGGCAATCGCATCTATGGCTGCGACGATTGCCTGGCAGTGTGCCCATGGAACAAGTTTGCTGAAACCGCCGCTACGCACCGGGATTTTCTGCCGCGCGCGGAGCTGGTTGCCCCCCGTCTCGCCGAATTGCTCGCGCTTGATGACGCGGGATTTTGCCGGTTGTTTGCAGGATCACCGATCAAACGTATCGGGCGGGACCGGTTTGTCAGAAACTGCCTTTATGCTGCGGGGAATAGCGGTGATGCGTCATTGATAGCCCGCATTGGTTCGCTGCGAAACGATCCCGATCCAGCGGTGGCAGAGGCTGCCGATTGGGCTACAGAGAAGCTTACAACAGCTCTTTGAGCGGGGTTTCAGGATCAGCCAGCAGCTCCAGGTCGACATCATCGATGTCACTCTCGATCAGCTTGCGTCCCTGGACGTAGTCCTTGGTGTTATTGACGCAATCAATTGCGATCGGTTTGCCCTCTTTCAGATAGACCACGCTGAATTTGCGGCTTTCCGGATCACCGCGCACCAATGTCTGATCGTAGTCGATTGACAGGCCAGCGGTCTGGAGCTTCAAGTCATACTGGTTGGACCAGAACCATGGCAGCGCGTGATAGGGCTGTTTATCGCCCATTATTGCGCGGGCAGCCGTGTTCGCCATATCATTGGCATTCTGCACGGATTCGAGCCGGATGATGGCCTGATCAGCGAAGGGATTCGCATGCGCGGCGCAATCACCGATTGCGTAGATGTCATCCAATGTGGTGCGGCAAAACTCGTCAACATCAACCCCGTTTGACACAGCCGCCCCGGCTGTGATCAGCGGGCCGACCGCCGGTACAATGCCGATGCCCACAATCACCGCGTCGCACGGGATCACTTCGCCATCTGCCAATCTGACACCCGTCACATGCCCGTCTTCACCTTCAATGGCTTCGACTGCGGTTTCCAGTCGTACATCCACGCCGTGCGCACGGTGTTCGGCTTCGATAAAGCGTGACAATTCCTCGCCAGCCACTCGCGCAAGCACGCGCGGCAAAGCTTCCAGCAGCGTCACTTCGCAATCGAGCTTGCGCAGCACAGCGGCGGCTTCCAACCCGATGTAGCCCCCACCGATGACGACAAAGCGTTTCGCGCCGTTTTGTAGCTGCGCCATTATCGCGTCGACATCGCGCCGGTCGCGCACGGCATGCACAGCTTTCAGCCTCGCACCTGGACAGGACAACCTGCGCGGATCGCCTCCGCCTGCCCAGATCAGCTTGCGATAGGCGATACGTGTGCCGTCACCCAGAACGACCTGGTGGTCCATCCAGTCGACCTCACTGACCATCGCGCCAAGCTTGATGTCGATATTCTTGTCAGACCAGAATTTTTCCGGACGGATCATGATCCGTTCAAACGGTTTGTCGCCTGCGAGATACTCTTTCGATAGCGGCGGGCGTTCATAGGGTGGGTACGCATCGCGCCCCAGCATCAGGATCGAATCTTCGTGCCCCTGCTGGCGCAAGGCGATTGCCGCCTGTGCCCCACCGTGACCCGTCCCCACAATGACAATGTCTGCACTATCCATGGGGTGCAGGGCTTGCCGCAAATTGCCGCTAGGTCAAGACCCGCAATTCGGTGTGCCGCCTACCGTTCGAGCAGATTACGCGCCTGAATGGCGATTTGGGCGAGCACGGCCGGGGCAACCGGCGTGTGCAATTGCGCCCGCCCGATCATCGAACGAAATTGCGAGACTGAAGCTTCGCGTGAGCTGAGCCAATGCTCCACCGCCGCTACCGGGTCTGCCTTGCGATTGGCGCGGCGACGCAGGAAATCGAGCCGCATATGCTGGAAATCGCGCGCCAGCCCATTGACCAGCAAGCGTTCCCACGGGTCGGATGGCGCCATGTCCTCTGCGGTTTGCTGCGCCCAGTCCAAGCCCAGCTTGGAACCAAGCTGATTAAATGCTTCGGTCAGGACTTCCGGTGAAATCCCGCTGTCGCGGGCCAGCCCTGCAAGCCCGATTGAGCCATCAACTTCAAACAGATGCACGACTTTACCGGCGGCGGCCTTCGGCGCACCCAGTTCGACAAATTGCTGGCAAAGTTCGGCCGAGCGTTCGCGCGCCGTTTCCGTAAGCAGATCGCCCGAATGCTTTTCAAGCTGACCGATTACTCTCGTCAGGGACTTGATAACCTCACTCGGAGCGAAACCGGTGCCGCCGTGGCGCAAGAGGTCTGCCATGTGCGAACTCATTGCTGCCGCAGTACGCTCTAGCAGCTTGAGGCGCGCGGTCTCCGGCATATCGCCGCTCTCGATCGCCTGCCAAACCTGGTCCATCTCCAGCAATTCTTCGATGACAACGAAGCTTGCGGCGATTTGGGCCAGGTTCACGCCTTCCTCCTCGGCCAGTTCGAACGGATGGATCAAGCCGAGGCGATTGATCATGCGGTTGGCAAGTTTGGTCGCGATGAGTTCATTGCGTAATTGGTGGGTCAGGATCTGCTTGTGGAAATCCTTTTGTAGAGCCACCGGGAAGGCTTCTATTAACATTGGTTCCAGCGCCTTGTCGCTGATCCAGTCGGCTGCCTCAATCGCGTCTTGCAGAACCAGCTTGGCCGAAGACAGCAGCACCGCCAGCTCTGGCCGGGTCAGGCCTTTGCCCTCGCTGGCGCGGCGCGAATAGGTCTCTTGGTCGGCCAATCTTTCGGTCTTGCGATCCAGTGCGTCCATTTCTTCAAGCTTTTCGATCAGCCGCACATGCGAAGCCGTGGCTTTGACTCCGCCCATCTCTGCAATCGATAGTGCCAGCGCCTGCAAGCGGTTGTCTTCGAGAACAATCCCAGACACTTCGTCGGTCATTCGCTCGAGCAGATTGTTGCGTTTCTTCGGAGTCAATCTGCCGCTCTGCTGAGCGGCCGCAAGCGCGATCTTGATATTCACTTCATTGTCGGAGCAATCGACCCCGGCCGAATTGTCGATGAAGTCTGTGTTGATGCGCCCGCCGTTCAAAGCAAATGCGATACGGCCAGCTTGTGTCGTGCCAAGGTTTGCGCCTTCTCCGATCACTTTGGCGCGCACCTCGGCGGCATTCACACGCAGCGCATCATTGGCCGGATCACCGACCTGCACGTTATTCTCAGATTCGGCCTTGATGTAAGTCCCTATACCGCCGAACCAGATTAGATCAGCCGGGCTCTTCAAGATCGCACTTATCAATGCCTCTGGATCGAGTTCGTTTTCTTCAATGCCCAGTACTTCGCGCGCCTGCTTCGACAGCTTGATGGTTTTGGCGCTTCGCGGGAAAACGCCGCCACCCTTGGAAATCAGGTCCGCACTATAGTCTTCCCAGCTAGAGCTTGGCAGATCGTAGATCCGCTTGCGCTCTTTCCAGCTCGCACCTGAGTCTGGGTCAGGATCGATGAAGATATGGCGGTGATCGAATGCCGCAATCAGCTTGATTGCTTTCGACAGCAGCATGCCATTACCGAACACATCGCCGGACATATCGCCGCATCCGACCACGCGAACCGGATCCTTCTGAACATCCACGCCCATTTCAAGGAAGTGACGCTGAACGGAAACCCATGCGCCCTTGGCGGTAATGCCCATCGCCTTGTGATCATAGCCATTCGATCCGCCGCTGGCGAATGCATCGCCGAGCCAGAAATCGCGCGCTTCCGCTATGCCGTTTGCAATGTCGGAGAAGCGCGCGGTGCCCTTGTCAGCTGCGACTACGAAATACGGGTCTTCGCCGTCGAGAATGCGCACGCTTTCGGGATGGACGACTTTGTTATTCTTGAGGTTGTCCGAGATCGACAGGAGCGTGCGGATGAATACCTCATAGCTCGCCTGCCCCTCGCCTGCCCAGCCTTCGTGATCCTTTTGCGGAGACGGCAGTTGCTTGGGATAGAATCCGCCCTTCGCGCCAGAAGGTACGATTACCGCATTCTTCACCTTCTGTGCTTTCATCAGGCCAAGGATCTCAGTGCGGAAGTCATCGCGCCGATCGGACCAGCGCAGACCGCCGCGTGCAATCGGGCCAGCGCGCAAGTGAATGCCTTCGACCCGACGCGAATATACGAAAATCTCGCGCCATGGCACCGGCTTGGGCAAATTCGGGATCAGAGAAGAATCGATCTTGAACGCAAGCGCTTCTTCGCTTGCGGGCGCAAACGCATTGGTGCGCAGGATTGCTTCGACCAAGGCGTGATACAGGCGCAGCAAGCGGTCATCGTTGATCGCTGCGACTTTAGAGAGACCTTTGCGGATCGCATCACGCGCCTGCCTCGCTGAATAGTCCCTTTGATTTCCGAAGTTGGGATCATGTTGTGCGCGGAACAGAGTAATCAGTTGGCGGGTCACTTGTGCGGCGCGATCCAGAGCATCGACCACCGTATAGATCGTAAAGCTCATACCCGCCTGTCGCAGATAACGGTAAAATGCGCGCAGCCAGTCGACTTCATTGGCGAACAGTCCGGTCCTGATAACCAGCCGGTTGAACGGATCGTCTTCATTCTGCCCACTCAGAACCGTTGCGATCGCATCCTCGATGATATCGGCGCGATCGAGCAAAAACCCGGTTTCGCCACCATCTTTCAGCGCCAGCGTGAAATCGTGGATCGTGCCAAGCTCTCCGTCTTCCAACGGAGTCGGCATTTCGGTCAGTACGCGAAAGCCGAAGTTCTCCAGTGCAGGCACGGCATCGGACAGCGGCAAGGCGCCCACTTCCTGATAGACTTTCAGCCTCAACCTGTCGCTTTCGTCGCCTGGCAATCGGCAGAGCCGCGCATCACGCGCGCGCGCATCATTGGCGCCGAGCTTGCGCAGCCGTTGAATATCGATTGATGCTTCAAGAGCCCCGTAGTGGTTGCGGTAACCCACCGGGAATGCGGGGGCATAGCGGCTCGCAATAGCTGCGGCACGCGATGGGTCTTCGCTCTCAGCCAGATTGCGCTCAACTGCTTCGCCCCAGCCGCGCAGCATGTCCTCCAAACGCGATTCGAGCGCAGCCTGATCCATTGGCTGTTTCGCACTGCGGATATCCAGCACGAAGCGCAGCATGGCGAGGTTGCCGCCTTCGACCTCTAGGCTCCAGTCAAGCATTTCGGTGCCGTCGATCTCGGTCAGCATGGCCTGAATTTGTTCGCGTACCTTCGTCGAGTGCAGGTCGCGCGGAAACCATACGAAGGCGAATACGTGGCGTTCAAGCGGAGCCTGCACCAATGCGAGGCGTGGTCGCGGTCGGTCCACCAAGCTCATCATGGTAGTGACAACCCGTTCTGAATCCGCAAGTTCGAAGCCGACCAGCAGATCGTGGGGCAGGGCGGTGAAGGCGTGGATCAGGGCCTTGTCCGCATGACCGCCCGGGTGGAAGCCCAGTCGCTTGGACATTTCGCTCATTGCCTGGCGCAGGCGTGGCACTTTTTGCGGCGGGCTGGCTAGCGCAGCGCTGGTCCATACGCCTGCATGGATGGATATTGCGGTCAGTTTACCGTTCTCGCGCACGGGCACCATGAACAGATCAAGTGGCACGCGGCGATGCACGTTGGCGACGCGGTTGGCCTTTACGATCAGGATGTCGCATGACCGGCCAGCATGGCCTTCGTTCTCGAACCATTTGAAGGCGCGCTCATATGAACCCTCTGCAAGCAGCTGGCGCGCACTTTTGCGACAAATGCCAAGTATGTTGGAGTGGCTTCCATCGCGTTTGCGCGTGATATGCCCCAACTGTGTCAGCATGCCCGAGTTGAACCACTCAAGCAGCGCGACATTTTCATTGTCGCCCAAGCGCTTCGCATCTTCTGCCATGGCCGCTTGAAGCTTTGGCCAATCTTCCACCGCGGCACGGACATCGCCCAGCGTGGTGCGCAATCTGCGTTCCAGCTCGCGGCGTTGCCGCGCATCGACGCGCTCTGTCTCGATGTAGATCATCGATTCGCGCGTCGAGTTGTCATCTTCCTTTCCGCGCGGCAATCCAGTTAGAATACCAGATTTGTTGCGCTTCACCGGAATAATCGGGTGGACCAGCCGATCAATAGACAAGCCTTGGTCGGAGATCGTGGCTGCGATCGAATCGACTAGGAACGGCATGTCATCATTGATGATTGCTATACGCAAGAAGCGGCGCTCGCCCGAGATGGACACCATTCCGAGCGCGCTGTGCTTCTCTTCACGCTCACGCGCCGTGTCGAACACGAATTGAGCGGCCTTCTTCAGCGAGGAGGGCTTGAACGGCGTATCGCCGGGAAGGATCGAATCGCGCATGCGGCGCGCGATTTCTTTTACCATGTCGTCAGCTGCAGATTCACTGCCCGAGCCGTAACTCGTCTTGGCCGCCATAGTCCTGCTTTCCCTGCACGCGCTATTTTCTATTGTTCGCGTTTATCAATGATGCGCCGTTAGGCTTGTCACTGCGCCCCCGCAAGCGAAGAAACGTTCACATTTCAAAGCCGCAAGTGCAGACACGGCTTTACATTAGAATTTTGCGCCACGCACAGTTTTTCCGCTACGGAATTATGCGCGAGGCTTATCCGTTCACGGCCTGCATGGTGAGATCAAGCGACCGCACGCGAGCCTCGGGATCATATGTCGCACCGCATACGATGATTTCATCGGCTTGCGTCCGGTCGACAAAGGCCGAGATACTATCTTTGATTTGGGCCGGAGTCCCTACGGCGGCTGCCTGGCTCAGATGCGCCAGCATCGCCTGTGCAGGCGCGGGCAGAGTGCTGCTGTAATCCGCAATTGGTGGCGGCAACTTGCCTGGGTTGCCACTGCGCAGACGGACGAAACTTTGTTGCTGGCTAGAGGCGAGCAGCTGTGCTTCGTCTTCGGTGTCGGCCGCAAACACATTCATCGCGACCATGACATGCGGCTGGGCGAACTGCTCGGATGGCTGAAAGTCGCGGCGATAAAGCGCCAACGCTGCATCCAGATGGTCTGGCGCGAAATGCGCTGCAAAGGCATAGGGCATGCCCAATTGCGCGGCGAGCTGCGCCCCGAACAGGCTTGATCCGAGCATCCAGAATTCGATCTGTGCTCCGCGTCCGGGCGTTGCATGGATCGGCAACTCGACATCGCCCGTGATCAGCGCCCGCAACTCCATCACGTCTTGCGGAAACATTTCGGCTGCCTGATGCAGGTTTTTGCGCAGTGCGCGTTGCAATTCTGGTCCGGCACCGGGCGCGCGCCCTAGCCCCAAATCAATGCGTCCGGGAAACAGCGCGTCCAGCGTGCCGAATTGCTCAGCGATCTGAAATGGCGTGTGATTTGGCAGCATGATTCCGCCCGAACCGATACGGATATGACTGGTGGCATTGCCGATATGCGCCAGCACCACTGATGTGGCCCCGCCAGCAATCCCTTCCATCGCGTGATGTTCAGCGACCCAGAAACGGTCATAGCCATATTGTTCGGCAGACCTGGCCAGCTCGGTCGCATCGTTCAGCGCTTCGCTTACGTTTCCGCCTTCGCGCACCGGCACAAGGTCCAGAACAGAAAGTCTAGTCATTGTTCGGTCGGCCCCAGTTGATCGAGATAGCTCTGCGCGCTTGTTGCGAACTCGGTTCCCGGCGACAAATCAATGACCGATTGCCAACTGCTTCGCGCGGCCTCTTCGCGGCCATCCAGAATTGCAATAACTCCAGCCTCCAGCCCGATCGCAGGCGCTGTCGGATCGAGCCGCGCTGCCTCTTCGACTTGCTCTTGTGCATCGGCGAGCTTCCCCATTCGCCGAAGCAGTGTGGCTGAAAGCAGACGCGTCTCGGCATCATCTGGTTGAAACATGCGCGCTTCAGCCAAGGCTGCTTCGGCTGCGTCCAATTGTTCGAGCCCTACCAGCACACGGGCGCTGTCGAGCGCGATCAAGCCCGGCATCCCGCCAGCCTGCGCCGCCAGGGCATCCGCCCGGGCCGCATCGAGCAGCGCCAATGCGCCGGGCAGATCACCGGTCACAAGCGCGGCATTTCCAGCCATAGCACCAAAACGCGCGCGCAAGCGGGTTTCCTCCGCAGGTGTTTCTTGCCGCGCGGCGGTAAAGGCTGCACGGGCTTCTTCCCAACGGCCCAGTTCGGTGGAAGCCAGACCAAGACAGTGGTTAGCTAATACGCGGTCTTCCCCATTGGTTGTATCGCGGCGGATCTGCGCCTGTACGTGCGCACGCGTGGGCTCATCTTCCAGTTGATCGAGACACTGGGCCAGCCAGCTCGTGGGTTGCGGCGCGTCGATGATCGAAAGTTCGCGCGGAGGGCGGTCCTGTATGTCGGCCGAGTAGTCAGGCACACCGCCTCGGGTTGGATCGAGCCCGGCCTGAAGCATCAAAGGTAGCAAAGTGGCAGTCAAAAACATTTGGCGTCCCTAATCCAGAAGGCTCCACACCTGGCGGTGCAGCAAGGCAATATCCTGCTCTCGCGACAGGCGGTGATCGCCGTCTTTGACCAAGGCAATCTGTATATCGTCCGAACGAAGTCTTTCAGCCAGCTGCATACTTACTTGCCACGGCACGTCTGCATCGCATTGGCCATGAAGCAGGCGCACGGGCGCGGCGATGTCGATCGGTCCGGTCAAGCGGATATGCGTCATTGCATCCTGCCAGAACTTCGCATGGGTTGGCGTTGGTTCCGGGCCGTAAAGATTGTCTTCATAGATCGTCACGCCAGACGCGAGCTGCGACTTCTGGTCGTCTGAATAGCCCCAATCGGCAAAGTCCGGTGCAGCGGCAATGCCGACCACTCCGGCCAGTCGATTCCCCAGCGCTTCTGCCACCAGCAACATCAGCCAACCGCCCATCGACGAGCCAATGATGACAACTTGACCGTCAATGCAGGCATCGATCAATGCGAGAACATCATCGCGCCATATGCTGAGCGATCCGTCAGCGAATTCCCCCGATGATTGCCCGCAGCCCGAATAATCGAGCAGCAGGCAGGCGCGCCGCTCTTCTTGTGCGGCGGCAAAGATCGAGGTCGCCTTGCCGCCATCCATGTCGGACATATAGCCGGGCAGAAAGACCAGCGCCGGCCCTTTGCCTTCAGCGTAACGATAGGCGATTCGCTGTCCGTCCGCCATTTCATGAAATTGCACATCGCTCATGGCGCTGCTTCATGCCCGCGCAAGCATCACCAGTGCAAGTGTCTGCCCACATCAATCATCTTGTCATTTTGCTGAGACAAGCGCAGCTTAGGCCATGACCATGTTCAAGAACGACCCACTCGCTGGCACCGCGCCCGCGCCCGCTGGGCCCGTCGCACTGTCCCGCCGCAACCTGTTCAAGCTTGGCGGACTTGCCGCCGCCAGTGTTAGCACGCCTGCGATTGCGCGTGGCTTTGGCACTGGGTTCACCCATGGCGTGGCAAGCGGAGAACCGGGCCAGACCCGTGTCATGCTGTGGAGCCGATTTGTGGCTAAACAAGACACCACACTTGAATGGGAAGTCAGCCAGAGTCTGGATTTCGCGCAGATTGTATCTGCCGGCAGCGTGATCGCCACTCCATCGCGAGACTGGTGTGTGAAGACATGGGCCAATGGCCTGACGCCGGGCCAATGGTACTATTATCGCTTTACCGCACCAGATGGATCGCAATCTGAAGTGGGCCGCACGCGCAGTTTGCCTGAGGGCGCCGTGCCGCGCTTTCGCATGGCGGTATTCAGCTGCTCCAACTACGGTTTCGGCTATTTCAACGCCTATGCCCATGCCGCCGAAGCCAATGATGTCGACATCGCGCTTCATCTGGGTGACTATATTTACGAATATAATGCCGGATCCTATCCGTCAGAGCGCGAAGCGGTTGTCGAGCGCGTGTTGTTCCCAAGCGAAGAGATCGTTGCTCTGGCATACTATCGCCTGCGTTATGCGACCTATCGCAGCGATCCCGATTTGCGCCGTATCCACCAGCTGCTGCCAATGATTGCGGTATGGGACGATCACGAGTCGGCGAATGACAGCTGGAAAAATGGGGCGCAGAACCATCAGCCTGAAACAGAAGGCAGCTGGGATGTGCGCAAGGCCGCCGCCAAGCGCGCCTATCGTGAATGGTTGCCGGTCTCGGATGATCCCTATGCTGAATATCAGGTGGGCGATCTGGCGACTTTGCTAAGACTCGATACGCGGCTGGAAGGGCGCGAGGAACAATTCAATATCGGCGATGTTATCCAGGGCAAACGCACACCTGAGGAGATCGGCGCGGCGCTGACAGCGTTCCGCGAAGGGGCTTATCGTGAGGAGTCACGCGAACTTCTTGGCGCGGCGCAGCAGGCCTGGCTGGCAGATCGATTGAAGTCGTCCCGCACGGGCGGCACGCAATGGCAAGTGCTGGTACAGCAGGTGTTGATGGGTGAGCTCTTCACCGCTCCGCGATTGGCCGAAGCGGTTCCGCCCAATGCGCCCGAATTCATCCGCCGGCGCGTGCAAGCCAGCACTTTGGCCGGGAATGCGGGCCTGCCCGCCAATATGGATGCGTGGGATGGCTATCCCGCGGCGCGGGCACGGGTGTTTGAAGCCTCGCTTGCAGCAGATGCAAATCTGATCTCGCTTGCCGGTGATACACATAATGCGTGGGGCTTTGATCTGGCGCATTCAGGCCAGAAAGTCGGGGTGGAATTTGCCACGCCCGGCGTTACGTCCCCGGGGCTCGAAAGCTATCTGGGAGCGATCCCGCCACAGGATCTGTCCCGCGCAATCGTCAACCACAATCCTGCGCTTAAATACGCTGATACATCGCAGCGCGGCTATATGGTGGTCGAGTTGACGCCGGAAAGCGCAAGCGCAGAATTTCGTTTCATGGCGGGCATTCGCCAGCGTTCCAGGCGTATCGCGGGAACCAAGCGGATTGTCGCTTCCGCCGGCTCCCGCGAACTCACGATCTAGCTTCGTCTGCCTTGTGGGTAGGAGCTAGTCGCGGTTGAAGATTTCCTCGATCGCGAGATCGAAGACATCGGCGATCTTGAAGGCGAGTGGCAATGACGGATCATAGCGCCCCTTTTCGATCGCATTGACTGACTGGCGGCTGACTTCCAGCCGGTCGGCCAGATCCTGCTGGCTCCAGTCACGTTCTGCTCGGAGGACCTTGAGGCGATTGTTCACCGGATCTCTCCGTAGGTGCCGTATTTGATCTTGTTGAAGATCGCGCCAACACCGAGTCCAAGGCACCAGATCGTGGGCCACCAGAATGCGGCCACGGGTTCAACGATACGGTAGGTTTCCAGGAAACCCCAGATCGCCGCGAGCGTGAAGGAAATACCCGTCGCGATCAGACCCTGCCGCACATAAAGCATGCGGAAGAACTCGTCTTTCTCCTCCATGATGAGCCCGCCAAAGACCCAGACAACGCCGGCAAAGGAGAGGCCCGGAAGGAACGCGAGGAGCGCTGCCACCGGTCCGGTCAGGCCGCGCCCGTCAATAAAGTGTTCCGCCAGCATTAGCGTGATCAGATAGAACGCCATGGTCAGCGCCATACGCAGCAGATAACGATGCGTGGCAAGGCTGTTATCTTTCGAAAGCGACAGACCTTTGACAAAGGCAAACACCATCAGGCTGACCGGGATTGTGGCGAGCACATATGCTGTCGTCGTGTTGATCGCGTCAGACTTCCACACAAACATCAGCGCGAGCGCGCCAATTACAGACGATGCGGCAGCGCCAAGACACAGTTTGGTAGTAGAGGAAGGCGAATCTGAAGTCATTGCGCGCACCGATTGCCTCTTCCCTTCGCGCCGTGAGAGATCCACAGCGCGGCAAAGCCTGAAATGGCGGTGACGATGCTGAACGATATGTTCGAGCTAACGCCCATGCTTTTTGTGACTGCCGCAACGATGAGGATCAGAGCAGCGCCTGCCAGCCCTTTGTAGATATTTTTCATCAGTCAAGCATCCTTTCTTTTATGGAAAGGTTGGTTTACATCGATTCGGAAATTTGGCAAGCTCACTTTCCAAAATGGAGCGGATGCTTTCCGAAGCTGCGTGGTGCAAGCGATGGTAGTGACATCGCAACCACCCGTGCCTATATGCCTTGTCATGGCCAAGCTGATGACTACCACCACCACAACTACCACCTCGGATATCCGGGGGCGGTTGGTCGCGGTTTAGTCGCGAGGCCCGCCACCCGAATTCGGGTGGCTTGGGTGTCAGCCTCCCGAAAATTTGCTTAATCACGTGACACCGCCCTTTCGGTGTGCCTTTGCTTGTGGCAGTGGCGCTTGCAAACACCGCCTAGACGAGACGGACGAATTTGATGACCGAACTTCTGAAGATCAGCCTGCCCGATGGATCAGTGCGCGAAGTCGAGCCGGGCTCGACCCCGGCAGACCTTGCCGCGGCGATTGGCCCCGGCCTTGCCAAAGCTGCATTGGCGGCCCGCGTTGACGGCGAGGTGCGTGATCTCAATCGCCCGTTTGACGGTGATGCAGAGCTCGCGCTAATTACATCAAAAGATGAAGCTGATGCTCTTGAGCTGGCGCGGCATGATTACGCGCACGTGCTCGCCGAAGCGGTGCAGGCATTGTGGCCGGGCACGCAGATTACCTTTGGCCCTGCGACGGACGACGGGTTCTATTACGATGTAATGGCGCCTGCCTCTCGCGAGCCGTTCAGCAGCGAAGACCTCCCTGCGATTGAAGAAAGAATGCGCGATATCATCAAGGCGGACAAGCCGCTGGTGCGCGAAGTCTGGTCGCGTGCAGATTTGATCGCCAAATGGGTATCCGAAGGCGAGACATTCAAGGCGGAGTGGGCAAAGGAACTGCCCGAAAATGAAGAGCTGACTGTCTATTGGTCAGGCGAACCGGGCAGCGACGGGGCCTGGCTGGACATGTGCCGCGGCCCGCACTTGGCCAGCACTGGCAAGCTCGATCCCGATGCTTTCAAGCTGATGCGTGTTGCCGGCGCCTATTGGCGCGGCGATCAAAGCAATGCGCAGCTGACGCGCATCTATGGCACTGGCTGGCTCAACAAAAAGCAATTGAACGCGCACCTTCATCGGCTGGAAGAAGCCGCCTTGCGCGATCATCGCAAGCTGGGCCGCGAGATGGACTTGTTCCACTTGCAGGAAGAGGCCCACGGGAGCGTCTTCTGGCATCCCAATGGCTACAAGATCTGGCGCGAGCTTGAGGCCTATATGCGCCGCAAGATGGACGGAGCCGGCTATCAGGAGATCAAGACGCCGCAGGTTATGGACGCACGCCAGTGGGAGCAGTCGGGCCACTGGGGCAAGTATCGCGAGAACATGTTCGTCATCCCTGACGAGGTTCCGAACACTGAGGATGAAGGCGAAATCATCAGCGGCGATGCTGACTGGATGGCGCTGAAGCCGATGAACTGCCCCGCGCATGTGCTGGTCTTCAAGCAAGGTATCACGAGCTATAAAGAACTACCGATCCGCTTGGGTGAAATGGGTTGCTGTCACCGCAACGAACCCCATGGCGCGCTGCACGGCTTGATGCGCGTGCGCCAGTTCACGCAGGATGACGCGCATATCTTCTGCACGGAAAGCCAGATTGTCGATGAAGTCCGCGCCTTCTGCGAGCTAGCTGACGGTGTCTACAAGGATTTCGGCTTCACCTATCACATCAAGCTCGCGCTGCGGCCTGAACAACGTTTTGGTTCGGATGAGGATTGGGACAAGGCGGAGCAAGAGCTGCGCGATGCCGTGGTCGAAGCGGGCATGGCAACCGAAGAATATGGCTGGGAGGAATTGCCGGGCGAAGGCGCTTTCTACGCGCCCAAGCTCGAATGGCATCTGACCGATGCAATCGGTCGCACATGGCAGGTGGGCACGATCCAGTCTGACCGCGTTCTGCCAGAGCGCCTTGATGCAACCTATATCGGCGAGGATGGTGCCAAACATCGCCCGGTCATGCTGCACCGCGCGATTTTCGGGTCATATGAGCGCTTCATCGGCATTCTGATCGAACATTATGCCGGGCGCATGCCAGTGTGGCTTGCACCGGTGCAAGCTGTGGTCGCGACGATCACGTCCGACGCTGACGATTATGGCAAGCAGGCCGTCGCCAAGCTTGAAGCCGCTGGCATTCGCGTGGGAAGCGATTTCCGCAATGAGAAGATCAACTACAAGGTGCGCGAACATTCGCTCGCGAAGGTTCCGCATCTGCTTGTCGTCGGCATGCGTGAAGCTGAGGAGGGCACAGTTGCCATCCGTACGCTGGGCGAGAAACATCAACGCGTGATGAGCCTTGATGAGGCGATTGTGATGTTGAAGGAAGAAGCAACCGCGCCAGATTTGCGTGGCTAAGCCTGAGGTTCAAAAAGGAAGCGCGCGGTCGGCTGCGATGAGTGCGACGGCGCAAGTCGTGACCAGCGTAACGCGGATCACTTCGAGCCGTGCCTCTGCGACTTTATCCGACAGACGGACCGCGCGCGTAAGAGAAATGACCTTGGACATAGGCGGAATTATCCGCCTCAATTCCTAACGACCCGTTAATGCGCGTTTAAAGGCTAGGCATTTGCTGGCTGGCGCAGTGAAACCCGCCCCCGCCTGCAAGGACTGCGTCACCCGGTAACCCCACTGTTTCGCGATCCGGGAACAGCGCGGCAATGGCCGCCACTCCTTCTTCGTCATGCGGAGAGCCAAAGGTCGGCACAACCACCAGATGCGTGGTGATCGCGAAGTTCACGTAGCTGGCCGGTTCGATCTGGCCGTCTCGCTCGATCAGGCTGGGCGATGGGATTTGATGCAGTGTCAGTCCTGCATCAAGAATCCGTGCCTTGGCATCGGCATAGATTGACTCGTTGGGGTCATCGCCGTCGGTCGCGCGTGGAAGCACCACCTCGCCCGGCGCTACAAAGCGTGCAAGATTATCAACATGACCATCGGTGTGATCATTGATCAGACCGTCGCCGAGCCACACAATTCGCGTGAAACCCAGATCGCGCGCAAGTCTTGCCTCAATATCTCCGCGTGAGAGATGCGGATTGCGGTTGGGGTTGAGCAGGCATTGTTCGGTGGTCAGCACAATGCCGGTGCCGTCACCATCAATTGCGCCGCCCTCCAGAATCCAGTCGCCGTCGATGACAGGAAGCCCGGCGTCAAAAGCGAGTTCGGCGCCGATCTGCTGATCGCCGTCCATCAGATATTTGCCGCCCCATCCGTTGAAGCCGCAGCGCAGCGCAGACCCGTCACCGCGCACCAGCGGGCCGGTGTCACGCAGCCAGATATCGCCATAGGCACGACGCTCGAGCGTTACTTTACCTGAAACCAGCGTGCGTGCGCGCGCTTCATTCGCTTCATCCCGAACAAGCAGGCGAACTTCTTGCCCGCTTTCAGCAACGGCATTTGCGAAGGCTGCAATCTGAGCCTGTGCTGGATCGAGAAAGCCGGGCCACTCCTCAGCGAGATGCGGAAAACCGATCCACAGCCAATCCTGCGGTGCCCATTCAGGCGGCATCAGGATGTTGGCCATAGACCGGTTCTCTTATCCAGCATGCGTCGGAAGTCAGCAGCCAGTATCGCTGCTCGCGCAATCTTCGTCACGCGTAGCTTTGAACTCGTCACCTTCATTCCAGTTTGGCCAGCTTGTGCTTATCGCCATCATCCGGCCAAGGCGGTAAAACAGCTGCAGGTCAGCCATCACGCCTGACCAGTCCCACTCCTCGTTGAACTCGTCTTTGGGGCCGTGATAGCGATTGTCGCGATAATCCTGTTGCAACGCTGCGCCCGCTTCGCGTCCTCCCTCAACCAGGTCTTCGCCGCCATCGACATAGAGCATCGGCACACCGCGCTTGGCGAAGGCAAAGTGATCGCTGCGATAATAGTATCCCGCTTCCGGATTGGGGTTGGGCGTTGAAACGCGGCCATCAGCGACCAGCGCTGCTTCAAGGAACTGGTCGAGCTGCGATTTGCCCGGGCCAACAACGGTTACGTCCTTGGACGGGCCAGCAATCAGGAAAGCGTCCATATTGATGCCGCCAACCGTCTGCGCGAGCGGGAAGACAGGGTTTTCGGCATAGTAATGCGCACCCAGCAGACCCGATTCCTCAGCGGTCACGGCCAGGAAGACCAGGCTGCGATCGGGCGCACCGGCCTTGCCATGTGCTTCTGCCAAAGCCACCAAAGCAGCTGTGCCTGTGGCGTTGTCGACCGCTCCATTGCAGATATCATCGCCATCGGGCGCCGGTGTACAGCGACCCAGATGGTCCCAATGCGCGGTGTGGATGACATATTCGTCTGGGCGGGTTGCACCTGGAAGCACGCCAATCACATTCTTCGATGCAAAGGTGCGAATGTCATTGGCGAAGCTGGTCGATGCCAAGAAGCCCAGTTCGACAGGTGTGAAATCCTCCGACTTCGCGGCTTCCGAAAGTGCGTCCAGATCCTGTCCGGCAGCGCTCAGGATTTCACGGGCGACTTCCTTCTGCACCCAGCCATTCATGGTTGTGAGCGGCGGCGCGTTCTCGCCCCGCTGGGCATAGGCCTGCGGGCCGGACCAGCTGCTCTCGACAACGTTCCAGCCATAGCTGGCAGGTTCCGTGTCATGAATGATCAAAGCACCTGCTGCGCCTTGCCTTGCGGCCTCTTCATATTTGTAAGTCCAGCGCCCGTAATAGGTCATGGCGCGGCCATTGAAGGTTCCTTCAAGGCCGGGCGTTTGCCAGTCTGGATCATTGACAAGGATAACCACGGTTTTGCCGGTTACATCGACACCATCATAGTCATTCCAGCCACGTTCCGGCGCGTTGATGCCATAGCCGACAAACACCAGCTCGCTGTTGGCAAGCTGGGTCTGCGCGTCTTCGCGGTAAGTTACACCCACCCATTCGCTGCCGAAATCGAACACCATGTCTGTTTCGCCATTAGTGATCGTAAGCGGCGCGAAATTCTTGCCGGTGATTTCAACCAGCGGCACATCCTGAACCCAAGAACCATTGTTGCCAGGCTCAAGCCCAGCTGCTTCAAAACGCTCGGTCAAAAGCGCAACAGTCAGTTCTTCGCCTTCAGTTCCCGGCATACGGCCGTCGAATTTGTCACTCGACAGCTCACGCGTGATGTCGACCATGGTCGCCTGGGAAATGTCGCCATCCGCAACTTCCAGGATATCGAGTTCGGGTTCGCTTTTGGTCATCATGTCGCATGCGGTGAGCGACAATGCACAAAGCATGGCGAGGCCAGCTGTAATGCGGGGCTTCATCATTGGGGATGTATCCTCTCTACTCTAATCTACTCTAAATCTATGGTGCACCCTTTGCATAAGCGAGCAGCGCGGGGCAAGCGCTTGCGGTGCTTGCACTGTCTCACGCGCGCGGGCAGGGAGAGCGGATGAATGGCGATTGGCAGCAGGCATTGGCTCGGGCAAAGGCGGAGGCGCCGTTTCTGGCGCGCGCATTGGACCGGCAGCCTGATCTTACTGCATTGCTGGAATCTGGCGATCATGAAGCTGCTTTGGAATGGGCGCGCAAAGCTGGCCAAGGTGCGTCATCAACGGGCGTTGCTTTGCGGCGCGAACGGCTGGCCTATTCAACCGCGCTGGCGATCGGAGACCTTGCCGGAGTTTTCAATGTCGACTTTGTGATGGTCGAACTGTCCGATCTGGCTGATCGGGCGCTAGATCTAGCTATCAATGACGCTATCCTTCGCCGGGTAGAGGGGGCTGACTTGCGCGGCATGATTGCGCTGGCGCTTGGGAAACATGGCGCACATGAGCTCAACTACAGCTCGGACATTGATCCAATCCTGCTTTATGATCCCGAGACGCTTCCCAGACGCGAGCGAGATGAACCGGGCGAGGCGGCACAGCGATATGCGCGCGAGATTGTGCGGACCTTGTCAGAGAATACGGCTGAAGGATATGTTTTCCGGGTCGATTTGCGATTGCGCCCGGCGAGCGAAGTCAGCCCGTTGGCCATTTCGACCAATGCCGCGCTATCTCACTATGAAAGCTCGGCACTTGCTTGGGAGAGAGCGGCCTTTATTCGGGCGCGTGCCTGCTCCGGCGATGTTGCAGCGGGCGAAGCCTTCCTGGATGCAATCAAGCCGTTTGTATGGCGTTCAAGCCTTGATTTTGGCGCAATCGACGAGATCCGCCGGCTGACTGAACGCATCCGATCAAACTACAAGGGCCCGAACGAAGTCGGCCCCGGGTTCAACTTGAAACACGGGCGCGGCGGAATTCGCGAGGTCGAGTTTTTCGCGCAAACGCATCAGTTGATCCATGGAGGGCGCGATCCATCTTTGCGGCTGCGCGGAACGCGCGCTGCGCTTGATGCACTTGCGGCAGCGGGCAGGATCGACACGGATCAAGCGACCGCACTGGGTGAAGCTTATGATCGGCTGCGCGTGGTCGAACACCGGCTGCAAATGGTCAATGACCAGCAGACACATGCGCTACCTGCTGGCGATGCATTGGAATCCGTTGCCCGGCTGGATGGGTTGCGTGATGCTGCGCAGCTGATCGAGAACTTGCGTGAGGTTACTGATCGCGTCGCTGTTGAGTATGATCGATTGCTTGACGTGGGCAGCGATGCCGAGCCGGTAACGCCCGCAACTACGAGCCTGTCTGACCGTTTGCATGCGCTTGGCATGGCCGAACCTGATCGGCTGGCTGAGCGCATCACGAACTGGCGCGATGGCCGCTATCAGGCGCTCAAATCCAGCGCAGCACTGAGTGCCTTCGATGCGATGTTGCCTGACCTGCTTGAAGCGCTTGCCAATGCAGATGATCCGGAACGCGCAATCCTGCGCTGGGAAAGCGTACTCTCCAACGCATCTTCTGCAGTCAATCTGTTTCGCTTGCTTGAAGCGCGCCCCGGGCTGTTCGAGCAATTGATGGCCGTGTTGACGCTGGCGCCGACATTGGCAGAGGATTTGGGGCGCCGCCCGGGGCTGCTGGATACGCTGATCGACGCAAGCGCGCTGGATCTTCCCGGAGATGTCGATGCGATTGCCGCACGGATGGAAGCGGGCGATGCCGCGCGCGATTACGAACGTCAGCTCGATCGAATCCGCATTGTTACCGGCGAACTTCGCTTTGCTTTGGGCTTGCAGCTTGTACAAGGCGTGCATGACCCGCTGGACATAGCGGCGGCGCTTTCGCGTACAGCAGAAGCGGGATTGCAGGTCGCGCACCGGGCGGCCTGTAAAGAGTTTGCACGCAAACATGGCACCATAGAGGGCAGCGAGTTGATGGTTCTGGGCTTGGGCCGCTTGGGCGGTGGCGCGCTGACCCATGCCTCCGATCTCGACATAATCTATCTGTTCACCGGCGATACCAGCGCAGAGTCTGATGGCGAGCGCCCGCTTGGCGGAACGCAATACTATAACCGGCTGGCACAGCGGGTTAGCGCTGCACTTTCTGTGCCCACCGCGCAGGGCGCGCTATATGAAATCGACACACGCTTGCGGCCACAAGGGGCGCAGGGCCCCTTGGCGGTGACGCTGGATGCCTTCGCTAAATACCAGTATGAGGCTGCATGGACGTGGGAGCACATGGCGCTCACGAGAGCCCGGGTACTCGTCGGATCGGACAGCGCTCGAACCCGGCTCGACACAATCATCGCAGATGTGCTCACTCAAACGCGTGACCCCGCTAACCTTCGTGAGGCCATACTGGAGATGCGCAGCGAGATGGCGAAGCATAAGCCCGCGAAAGGCTTGCTGGACGTCAAGCTGATGCGTGGCGGGCTAGTCGATCTGGAGTTTGCAGTGCACTTCCTTCAACTGCGCGAAGGGATCGCGCTGCAACCTGATCTGAGCAAAGCTGTCGATGAGCTTGTCGCGGCAGGCCATCTGCCCAGCGAGACGCGCGAAGCACACGATCTGATGACACGGGCTTTGGTTGCGGGGCGATTGTTTGCTCCCTACCTCAGTGAAGAACCACCAAAATCTGCAGCATCAGCGCTCGCCAAAGCTTGCCAATGCGAAACCTATAGCGCGCTCTTGCGCAGACTTGGCGAGGCGCGGCAAATTGTGGCTGCGATCTGGCGACAGACATTTGAATTGAAATTGGAGATTGAAACATGAGCACTTCCCCTGGCGTCGGCGATGCAATGCCTGATATCGCGATGGAAACACCCGAAGGTGGCAGCGTGAAGGCGAGTGATTTTGTTGGGCAGAAGCTGGTTGTGTTCTTCTACCCGAAAGACAACACACCGGGTTGCACGACCGAAGCGAAGGATTTCACTGCGCTCAAAAGTGACTTTGACAAGGCTGGCGTAGCATTATTGGGTGTGAGCAAGGACTCGGCCAAGAAGCATCAAAACTTCATCGCCAAGCACGGTCTGAAGACCCCGCTGGCGACTGATGCGGAGGAGCGCGGCCTGTCTGACGCGCTCGGCATCTGGACTGAAAAGCAGATGTACGGAAAGACCTATATGGGCATGGTCCGCACGACCTATCTGATCGGCACAGATGGCAAGATCGCGCAGGTCTGGAACAAGGTGAAAGTCAAAGGCCACGCGGAAGAAGTCCTTGCCGCTGCAAAGGCGTTATGACTGTAATTCGATGACTACGCTTGCATCAGCTATCCGAGCGGCGCTGCTGACGGCGGATCCGCGTGCCAAGGTGATGGTGACGCGCGATGTGGCGCGAAATTGGCGGCAGGGCCGACTTGAGTTTGTATTCGACGCACAAATGCCAGACGAGCCAGCACGCCCGGCACACCCCGAATTGCTGCCCCCGCAACAGATGCCGAGACGCAGCAAGGGCGGATCGGAGCGCGGGCGTATTGCAATGTGGCACAGCCTTGCTCACATCGAATTTGTCGCGATCGATCTGGCGCTCGATATAGTAGGGCGCTTTGGCGAAATCATGGGGGCAGAGTTTGTCGATGACTTCCTGTCAGTTGCAGCAGACGAAGCGATGCATTTCGCATTGCTTGCCAGGAAACTGGAAAATCTGGGTAGTCACTATGGCGCGCTGCCTGCGCATGGTGGCTTGTGGCAAGCAGCGTTTGAAACACGCCATGATGTGCGAGCCCGGCTGGCGATAGTACCGATGGTGCTTGAAGCGCGCGGGTTGGACGTCACACCCGCCACGTTGCAGCGCGTCCGTTCTGCCGGGGATGAAAATGGCGCCCGGATTCTCGAACGAATCCTTGACGACGAAATCCGGCATGTCGGTTTTGGCACCAAGCATTTTGTCGCCCTTGCGGAAAAAGCGGGCGAATCACCGCAGCAAAGCTGGCAAGGGCTTGTATCGAAGTACTTTCGCGGGAGCGTTAAACCGCCGTTTAACGACTCGGCGCGTCTTGCAGCCGGTTTATCGCGGGACTTCTACAACGCTATTGCTTCGTAAACCGTTTTGGCCGTTAACCCAGAATTGTACAAAGGCTTCAATAAAGAGACGCCAGCTTCGAAGGGGCGCGATTGGTTGGCCCCCCTTTGGGTCGCACAGAAACGAAGCGGGTCCGAACCAGGGTTCGTGTTGAGGAACAAGTTTTGATCGGACCGCAAATCCTGAAGGCTATCAATGGCGCAATCGCCATGGCCGTGGCTGGCTTGATGAGTACAGCGACTCCTGCGTTAGCTAATTCCAATGCGGCTTCGGTTGATATCCGTGACACTGTTCGTGATGCACAAGACGAATCGATGCTGCAGGGCGACGCCCGCTATCAGCAATTGTTTGCAAGCTGGGAAGCACTGGAAGAGCGCGGCCAGGATGCGACCACAGTCAGCGCCAGCATATCGGTTCCGTCGATCATGCCTCTGCAGGATGCCAGGCTGACAAGCGGTTTCGGAATGCGCACACACCCCGTTCTTGGTGGTCGCCGTAGCCATAAGGGAATCGATCTGGCCGCCCCCACCGGCACGCCGATCTATGCGACTGCTGACGGTATCGTGGATCGCGCGGAGAGGTTTTCGAGCTACGGCCTGTTCATTGAGATTGAACACGGCGCGGAATTGGAAACGCGCTATGCACACATGTCGCGTCTCGCGGTTTCCGCGGGCCAGCGTGTCAAGAAGGGCGACTTGATCGGCTATGTCGGATCAACGGGTCGCTCAACCGGTCCCCATCTTCATTACGAAGTTCGCGTATCGGGTGTTTCAGTCAATCCAATTCCGTATATGGTAGAAGCTCCAGTTATTCAGCAGCTGGCGGAGTTGGAAGAGGCTTCGGAAGTTGAAGGCGGCCAAGGAGGCGAGTAGCCGGTCGCGACAAAGGTTTTCCGCCTGGAAGCGGATTTCGGACAGAGGAGAGGATGTCCGATCAATGGCGGCGGGTTTTCCCGCCGCCTTTTTTCTTGTCCAAATGGTTCGGCTAGGTAATCTCCTTGTTAAGGAGAAAGAACCACATGCACCCGATTCAGCACGCACAGGCGCGCCCCGATCATCCGGCTGTCATTATGGCCGGCAGCGGCAAGACGATGAGCTTTGGCGAGATGGATGAGCAAGCCAATCGGTTTGCGCATTTGCTGTGCGCAAACGGATTTGCTCCGGATGATGCCTTTGCCGTGCTGCTGGAGAACCGGATAGAGTTCTACACGCTGATTTGGGGATCGCAGCGCGCAGGCACAATGCTGGTCCCGATCTCCACCCGTCTGACAGCGCCGGAAATAGCGTACATTCTGAAGGACAGCGAAGCCAAGCTGCTGATCACTTCTGAGGCGTTCAATGGTGTCCTGCCCGGCATTCGCGCCGCACATCCTGATTTGCCCGTATTGATCATGGACGGCAGCGGTGAAGAGGACTTCGCAACCGCATTGGCAAGCCAGCCAAGCGAACCGTTCCCCGATCAACAGGCCGGACTTGTCATGCTCTATTCGTCGGGAACCACAGGCAGGCCGAAGGGTATTCGCCCGGCGCCCCCGGCTGATCCGGATCCACAAGCGGTGAATCCCTTTATCGGGCTCGCTGTAATGGGCGCCGGAATGCCGGCAGATGGAACTATGGTCTATCTCTCGCCCGCTCCGCTTTATCATGCTGCGCCGATCGGCTGGAGCTCGACCGTCCATCGGCTTGGCGGAACGGTCGTGATGATGGAGAAATTCGATCCGGAGACCGCACTTGCGGCGATCGAGAAATACAAGGTTACAGACAGCCAATGGGTGCCCACCCATTTCGTTCGCATGCTTAAATTGCCGAAAGACATTCGTACCAAGTATGATTTGTCTTCGCACAAACGCGCGCTGCACGCCGCTGCACCTTGCCCGGTCGAGATCAAGCGGGAGATGATCGATTGGTGGGGCCCAATTGTGAACGAGTACTATGCCGGCTCGGAAAGCATCGGCATGACCATGGTGCACTCAGCCGACTGGCTCAAGTATCCTGGTACTGTAGGCAAGGCGATCCACGGAACTGTGCATGTTTGCGGCCCTGACAATGAAGAGCTTGGCCCGGGCGAAGATGGCCTCATCTTCTACGAAAACGACATTCTGCCGACTTATCACAATGATCCCGAGAAAACGAAGGAAGCGATGCATCCCAAGGGGTGGATGACCTTGGGCGATATCGGGCACGTCAATGAAGAGGGCTTTCTGTTTCTGACCGACCGCAAAAGCCACATGATCATATCGGGCGGGGTCAACATCTACCCGCAGGAAATCGAGAACCTGCTTGTCACGCATGACAAGATCATGGATGCCGCAGTGATCGGAGCGCCTGACCCTGATCTCGGCGAGAGGGTCGTCGCCGTGGTACAGCCGATCGATATGAGCGATGCGGGCGAAGCGCTTGAGCAAGAGCTGCGCGATTTCCTCGAGCCACAACTGGCACGTATCAAGATGCCCAAGTTGTTCGACTTTCGCCCGGATCTGCCGCGCGAGGCCAATGGCAAGCTCTACAAGCGCGAACTGCGTGATGAGTATCTGGCCAAGGCAGCCGTTTCTTGAGCGCGCTGCCTAGCGATGTCGCCCGAATGGTCATCAACCCGCATGCCTATGCTGAATGGGACGGGCTTCTCGATACGTTTGATCGCCTGCGTAAAGAGGCACCGGTTTCGCGGGTAGAGCCGGAAGACGGCGAGCTGTTCGATCCCTTTTGGCTGATCACGCGATATGAAGACGTGATGAGGATCTCGAAAGATAATGCGACATTCCTCAACAATCCGCGCCCTGTCGTTTTCAGTTTTCGTGAAGCGATTGAATTCAGTCGCGCTGCGACCGGTTCGAACATGCTGGTCGATTCACTGGTGGTGTTCGACGCCCCGACCCATCCGAAATATCGCCGGCTGACGCAAGACTGGTTCATGCCGCGCAATCTGGCGAGGATGGAAGGTGAAATCCGCGCGATTGCGAACCGCACTGTGGACGGTTTGATCGCAGCAGGCCCTCAAGCTGATTTTGTGAAGCTGGTTTCCGGCCCTTACCCGCTGCATGTCGTAATGCAGATTCTTGGCGTGCCTGAAGAAGACGAGCCGCGGATGCAGATGCTGACGCAGCAGCTGTTCGGTGGGCAGGATGCGGACCTCTCGGGCACGGGCATGGAGAACATGACGGCAGAGCAAGTCGTCCAGCTGGTTGCAGGTGCGGTGAAAACGTTTGAAGAATACTTCGCCGGGATTGCAGCTGAACGCCGCGCCAATCCTACTGAGGATGTTGCGAGTGTCATTGCGAATGCCACGGTCGATGGAGAGCCGCTACCCGAGCGTGACATGGCGGGATACTACATCATCGTCGCGACCGCTGGCCATGATACCACCTCGGCTTCGACCGCAGGCGCGATGCAAGCGTTGGCGCAAGACCCGGAGCAATGGGCGCGGGTCAAGGCGGACCGTTCATTGCTGCCGGGCATTGTCGAAGAGGCGATCCGATGGACCACGCCGGTACAGCATTTCATGCGTACTGCGGCGGAAGATGTCGAGATAGGCGGCCAGCAGATCAAGGCAGGTGACTGGCTGATGATCAATTATGTTGCCGCCAACCATGATCCGGCGCAGTTTGAGAACCCGCGTAAATTTGACGCCTCTCGTTCGCCCAATCGCCATGCTGCCTTTGGTGCTGGCGCGCACCAATGCCTTGGCCTTCACTTGGCGC
Organism: uncultured Altererythrobacter sp.; assembly: GCF_913057185.1. Classification (NCBI taxonomy): domain Bacteria; kingdom Pseudomonadati; phylum Pseudomonadota; class Alphaproteobacteria; order Sphingomonadales; family Erythrobacteraceae; genus Altererythrobacter; species uncultured Altererythrobacter sp. The sequence continues at coordinate 356,513 of NZ_CAJXNK010000001.1, read as the reverse complement.
GAATGGAGATGAAAATACTCTTCGAGACAATACTTGACCGGGTGGAAAGTATTGAACTGGCTGGCGAGCCCAAACGGGCGACTTCTACATTTGTTGGCGGGCTGAAGACATTGCCGCTGCGCTTTAGAGCTGGCTAGCGAGCAATCGCTCCGCCATTGCGCGCACGTCTGCGCCCATGTCCTCGCGTTCCAGCGCTAGCGCCAATGTCGCTTCGACAAAGCCGAGCTTATTGCCGCAATCATAGCGTTTTCCGTCAAAGGTGACCGCATGGAACGGCTGCTGGCCGATCATCTTGGCCATTGCATCAGTCAGCTGGATCTCTCCGCCTGCGCCCTTTTCTTGGGCTTCAAGCACGCGCATGACTTCTGGCTGCAAGATATAGCGGCCGGAAATGATCTTGTTCGATGGAGCCTCAGCCACGGGTGGTTTCTCAACCAGCCCTTTGACTTCAGTCAGCGCACCATTTTCCGCACCGGGATCGATCACACCATAGCTGGAGACCTCTTCATGCGGCACTTCCAGCACGCTGATGATATTCCCGCCTGTGCGATGATAGGCGTCTACCATTTGCTTCATGCAACCGGTTCCACCCTTGTTGCCAATCATCAGCTCGTCGGGGAGAAAAATTGCAAAAGGTTCATCGCCTACTATCGCACGCGCGCACCAGATCGCGTGGCCCAAGCCAAGCGGGACTTGCTGACGCACGGTGATGATATCGCCCGGTGTTGCGCGGGTCGGCTCAAGCACGCTCATATTCTTGCCGCGCTCGTTCATGGTCTTTTCCAGCTCGAACGCCATGTCGAAATGTTCGACAATCGCGGTCTTTCCGCGCCCCGTCACAAAGATCATCTGCTCGATCCCCGCCTCGCGCGCTTCGTCCACCGCATATTGGATTAGCGGACAGTCCACGATCGGCAGCAACTCCTTCGGAATCGCTTTGGTGGCAGGCAGAAAACGCGTACCCAGGCCCGCGACGGGAAAGACGGCCTTCTTGATCGGCTTATGTGTTGTCATGGGCCAGCGAATAGGCCGCAATCCTGTCTCTCGCAAGCAGACACTCACGCTGTATCATCTTGTTCATTTGCGTGAACGCAAGGATTGGCTAAGGGCATTCTATGGACAAACTGGTTATCAAAGGCGGCAACCGCCTAGAGGGAACAATTCCCATCTCAGGCGCGAAGAATGCGGTGCTCACGCTGATTCCCTGTGCACTTCTGACTGAAGAGCCTCTTACGCTGCGCAATTTGCCGCGGCTGGCGGACATTGACGGGTTCCAGCACCTGATGAATCAGTTCGGGATCACCACAGTGGTCCAAGGCACGCGGCCCGAAGATTTCGGCCGGGTGATGAGCCTAGAAGCCCCACGTATTACCTCCACCGTTGCGCCCTATGATTTGGTGCGCAAGATGCGCGCATCGATCCTCGTGCTAGGCCCGATGCTTGCCCGGATGGGCGAAGCGACAGTGTCCATGCCGGGTGGCTGTGCAATCGGTAACCGCCCGATCGATCTGCACTTGAAGGCACTGGAAGCTTTCGGCGCCGAGATCGAACTTGCACAGGGTTACGTCAAAGCGATGGCGCCCGATGGCGGATTGCCCGGCGGTGAGTTTGATTTTCCGGTGGTTTCGGTCGGCGCTACGGAAAACGCACTGATGGCGGCGGTGCTGGCGAATGGTACGAGCCGTTTGTTCAATGCTGCGCGCGAGCCGGAAATCGTTGATTTATGCAATCTTCTGGTGGCGATGGGGGCTGAGATCGAAGGGATCGGTTCGTCCGACCTGACAATCCACGGTGTAAAGCGGCTGCATGGCGCCACCTACCGCGTGATGCCCGACCGAATCGAGGCTGGTTCTTACGCATGCGCGGCTGCAATAACGGGCGGTGACGTTCGACTTGAAGGCGCAAAACCCGATGAAATGGCGGCCACAATTCATGCACTGCGTAATATCGGCGTTGAGGTTGAGGAAGAAGCGAAGGCAATCCGCGTCAAGGCCAATGGCCCGCTCAAGGCGACCAATCTCACGACCGCTCCATACCCCGGCCTCGCGACTGACATGCAGGCGCAACTCATGGCGCTGCTATGCAAGGCAGAAGGCACGAGTGTGCTGAAAGAGACCATATTCGAGAACCGTTACATGCACGTACCGGAACTTGCGCGCATGGGCGCAGATATTGAGACAGAGGGCCGCACGGCAATCGTCAAAGGTGTGGAGACATTGACGGGCGCAGAGGTGATGGCCACCGACTTGCGCGCCTCGTTCAGCCTGGTGCTGGCAGGGCTAGTTGCTGAAGGTGAAACAACCGTCCGGCGGCTCTATCATCTGGACCGAGGATATGAACGTCTGGAAGAGAAGCTTAAGTTGGTGGGTGCGGATATCGAGCGGGTCGGCGACGACTAGACCCGGCTAACCAACCAGACCCGGATGGCGCTGGCGAGCCCCGGCGGGGTTTTCGACTTGATACGTTCTTCGTCGATCCGCGCGACGAGTGCATTGATCGCGACGCCTTCCCGCGCAGCGGCCGTGCGCAGCATATCCCAGAATATCGGCTCCAGGCTGATGGAGGTCTTGTGCCCTTCAATCTGCACCGATCGCTTAACCGGAGGATGATAGGGCGGAGTCGCGCTCATGCGCTTGCGCGCGCGAGCTGCTTTGCTTCGCGGAAGCTCACCAATCGTCGCTGGCCCTCGTCCCACAAGGCCAGCCGCATCATCGAGAACGTATCCCGCATGGTGAAACGATTGAGATCGTGCAGCTCGGGGAATGTCCGAAGCACTTCTGGCAGTCGATAAAACGGCACCCGACTGGCCAAATGGTGCACGTGGTGAATTCCGATATTTCCGGTGAACCAGCGCAAGACCGCTGGAAGCTCAAGGTGTGAGCTACCCATCAGTGCCGCGTCGTGGAATGACCACTCAGCATCCTTGTCCCAATGTCCGTGCTCGAACTGGTGCTGTACATAGAACAGCCAGACCCCGGTCGAGGCAGCGATCAGTAGAATGGGCAGAAAAATCACCGCGACTGTCGCGAAAGAGAAGGCATAGACCAGTGAGCCGAGGATAATGGCGGTAACCAGATTGGTCCCCATTGCCGCGATCCAATAAATCCAGCCCGCTTTCATCAGCCCGATTGGCAAGCGGTGCCGCAACAGAAACAGATAGGCAGGGCCAAGGCCGAGCAGGACCGCGGGGCTACGATAGAAGCGATAGAACCAGCGTTTCAAACGCGGGCTGTCCGCATATTCCTGAACCGTCAGAGTGTCGACGTCGCCATAACCCCGCGCATCGAGATTGCCTGTCGAAGCGTGATGGATCGCGTGCGAGCGGGCCCAGCAATCATATGGGGTCAGGGTCAGCACGCCCATCGCGCGCCCCACCCAGTCATTGCCTTTGCGCCCCGGCAGAAAGGCGCCATGGCCGCAGTCATGTTGAATGATGAACAGGCGCAGCAGTAGCAGACCGGTCACCGGGGCCAACGCCAGCGCCCAGTAATAGCCCGCTTCAACTGCGAACAGCATCACCGCAAACAAGGTCACGAATGGCAAAAGCGTGGAGGCCAATTCCCAGCTGCTCCGGCTGATCCGGGGCGTCTTGAAAGCGGATAGTTCACGCATCAATTGACGGGCTTCAAGACCGGCGGAGCTCGGCTCTTCACGGCGGGTCTGGTTCGGGCTGGTATCAATGAGAGTTGTCACGAGACAAACGCCTAGCCAGCTTCCCATGGATTGTCACGCGCGCTCGTCGGTTGCGAAGCAATGTTCGCAGAGAGTGCACAGAGCTTGCTTGGTGCTCTGCCAGGCGGCAGTATGACACAGAGAGGGGATCACTGGATGCATAGATGGTTGCTGGGGGCGCTTTCAGGTTTGTCGATATTGTTTGTGGGCGGATGTGTGAACGCGACCGCCACGAAAGGCGCATCTGCATGGAATAGCGCAACGCTCGGCGACGGGGGTGTATCAGAATTCTATGCATTCGAAGGCGAGCTTCCCGAAACGCCGGGCACCATTCTACGCAGCGAGCCGCTGGATGAACGACAGGCTTTGAGAGGCGCTGCAGATAATGTCCGGTTGCTATATACTTCTACGGAGGGATTAGGCGGCTCGGCCATAACCGCTGTGTCCGGTGTATTGTATTTGCCCAGGGGTGATGCACCCGAAGGTGGGTGGCCGTTGATGGCCTGGACCCATGGGACAGTCGGTATCGCAGATATCTGCGCGCCATCATGGGATGGGCGGCAGCAGCAGGATATGGACTATCTCAACTTCTGGCTTGGTCAGGGGGTTGCGGTTGTAGCTTCGGATTATCAGGGGCTCGGAACACCCGGCACGCACCCCTATCTCGCAACGCGTCCCGCAGCATATAGCAATCTCGACATTATTCGAGCAGTTCAGGGTGCGGGCTATCCCGTTTCATCAGGCGTCGTGGTGATCGGGCAATCGCAAGGCGCGGGCGCGGCGGTCGCAACGGCAAGCTACGCACCGGACTACGCGCCTGATGTCGATATCAGAGGAGTGGTCGCAACCGGTGTGCCATACTTCTCGCCTGCCGCACTTGTTGCCTTGAATGAAAGCAGGCCACCTGATCAACCAGATCCGATGCTAGCCTATAATTTTCTCGCAATGACATTGGCAGAGCAGATCGAGCCCGGATTCTTGATGCGAGAGTATGTATCTGATGAGGCTTGGCCGATCGTCAGCATGGTCACCAATGCTTGTCACAAAGAGATGCGAGCACGCACTGAGACAGCAGGGCTAAGTTACAATCGGGCGTTCAAGCAAACACCATCGGATGTGCTGGGCCGGGTCTTTGCGCAGATGGGCTTTCCTGATATGAGCATCGCTGCGCCAATCTTTCTGGGAACGGGCGCGCGTGATCGCGATACGCCTCAGCACATGCAGGCGGCTTTCATGCGCGACGCGTGTGCGGCGGGAACGGTGGTCGAGGCGCACCTCTACACCGAACTCGATCACAAGCAGGTTGTGCCGGGATCGACCGGAGAATCACTCACGTTCGTGCAAGCTGTCTTTGCAGGTGATGCGATCAAAGGGAATTGTGACGCATCGCCATTGGGCTAGCCATCCGGCAGGCTGTCCACGCGGACGGCCTGCCGCTTCAATACATATGCTGGCCGCCGTTGATGCTCATGGTGGAGCCCGTTAAGAAGCCGGCATTCTCGCTGCACAGGAATGCCACGCCACGCGCGATTTCATTTGCCTGTCCCAGGCGGCCCACTGGAATCTTGGCGACGATCTTCTCCAGTACGGGCTCGGGCACAGCTGCGACCATGTCGGTGTCGATATAACCCGGTGCAATCGCGTTGACAGTCACACCGAATTTCGCCCCTTCCTGAGCCAGAGCTTTGGTGAAGCCGTGAATGCCTGACTTCGCAGCAGCATAGTTGACTTGGCCATATTGGCCTGCCTGACCATTGATCGAGCCGATATTGACGATCCGGCCCCAGCCCCGCTCGCGCATTCCCGGGAAGCAGGCTTTCGCCATGTTGAAGCAGCCACCCAGATTGATACGCATGACCTCGTGCCAATCATCATAGCTCATCTTGTGAAGTGTGCCGTCGCGGGTGATGCCGGCATTGTTCACGACCACATCGATCGGTCCTACCTCGGCGGCCACCCGGGCGCAGCCGTCCAGGCACGCCTCATGGTCGCCCACGTCCCATTTGTACGATTGGATCCCGGTGTCGGCCTTGAGCTGTTCGGCGGCGGCATCGTTGCCCGCGTAATTGGCGATGACGGTGAAGCCCGCGTCTTGCAGCTTCTCACAGATAGCGCGGCCAATGCCTCTTGTTCCGCCAGTAACGATTGCAACGCGTGCCATTCTCGGATCTCCAAATACAATTCAAGTATCCGAGGTAGCGATGCCGTAGCGTCATGGGAATCAAAAACCCCGCCGAAGCAGGGTCTCTCATACGAATTCATACAGATTGTCAGGGTTAGAAGCGGAATTGCGTTCCGACATAAACCGATTGGCTGTCCTGCTTGGAATCTGTGATTGGCGTCAGGCGATCTCGTTCTTGCGACAAACGTACACCGGCTGTCACATCCAGATTGCGCGTAATGCTGTAAGCGCCGCCTACATCAACCGTTTGCGCGCTCAGTGCATCAAGCGTGTTCGGCGAACGCCCTGCAGCCTGCTCGCCTTCCAGCGCGATCCGTGTCGAGAAGCGGCTTGGCTTGTCTTGCGCGGTCGGGCCAGCAGGCTCAAAGGTCGAAAGGTCCGGCATGGTGATATTGCGCACAGAGCCTGACAGTGACACCGCTGGTTGCTGACGTTTGAAACTCTGGTAGCCCCGCGCAGTGCCCAGATCGTATCTGGTCACAACCTGCGAATTCAGCGCGTTGGTCGCACCAGGCGCAACATCCAGCGCCTGACGGACAGAAATCGCGCGAGCCGTTTCCTGATCTACGCGAACCGCCACTGTGATGGTGCGGTCACGCTTGATCGTACTGCCAGCAGGCGTGAAGCGCATGCCATTGCGACGGGCCTGTTCAGCTACGCGCTTGGCCAACGCGGGATCTGCAGACGCCGGTGTAAACATTGCGAAAGAGGGAAGCTCGCTGGTCATCGTGTCATCGCCGAAGGCAACAACCGCTAAGCCAGCCGAAGGTACGCCAAACGCCAAACCGGCAGCGGCCAGCAGCAAGGGCAGCTTGCGCGCCGCAGATGCTGTTTGCTTTCGTGCCATCTCTAGACGTTCTACCCACATGTTTCAGGCGGACTGCTGCTCAATTCTGGCCTTAACTTAAAGCCAAACCCGGCTGAACCCAACCTGACCACGACTCGATTCGTTCCCGAGTCGTTTCTCATTTCGCAAGTCAATAAAGCGCTTTCCGTCGCTGAAGCAATGCTCGCAATGATTAGTCTGCCCTAGCGTCACCAACCTGTTGCAGAGTCTCCACAGACGGCGAATCGCAAGGTTCGATTCGCGCAGGCTGCCTTGTGTTCATGGCGGGTAAAGCGCGAACCGTCACAGAAATGCGGGCATCTTGGTGCGCGTTCAGGCATTGCTGCCTTGTCCCGCGCGCCGTGGAAGTTATAGAGCAAAGGCAGATACCGGTCCGGCGACACATCAAAGGGCCCTTTCGCGTGAGGAATTTTGCGACAATGAGTTTGATCCAGTCAGCCACCCGCCGTCCCGTTCGCATGGCACTTGCTTGCGCAGCACTAGCTTCGCTTGCGGCATGTGGTAGCCGTGAACGTCCACAGGCTGACCTTGCGGCATCACAGGTAAACACGATCGGTGTGAACTCGTACCTATGGCGCTCGGCTTTGGAGACAGTCAGCTTTGCGCCTCTGCTTCAGGCAGATGCAATGGGCGGCGTGATCATCACAGACTGGTATGCAAATCCGCAGAATCCGGCTGAGCGGGTCAAGGTAACGGTGACCATCCTCGATCAGGACCTTCGTGCGGACGCGTTGCGTGTTGCTGCAAGCCGCCAGGTCACGCAAAGCGGAAACTGGGTCGATGCGCCGGTTCAGGCCGCAACTGTCCAGAAGCTTGAAGACATCATCCTTACGCGGGCGCGTGAATTGCGCCGACAGACATTGTCTTCCTGATCTTTTTCCCCTTAACGGTTTTGTCATGACCGATACGCGTTTTGATCCGTCCCAGGCCGACGGCCGCTGGCAGCGTGCCTGGGAAGAGGCGGGCACTTTCCACGCTGATTCCAATAGCGCGAAGCCGAAGAGCTATGTGCTGGAGATGTTCCCCTACCCCTCGGGGCGCATCCACATGGGGCACGTCCGCAACTACACGATGGGCGACGTGCTGGCACGTTATAAGAAAATGCGCGGGCACGAAGTGCTCCACCCGATGGGATGGGACGCGTTCGGTATGCCGGCAGAAAATGCCGCGATGGAGAAAGGCGTTCATCCGGGCGGTTGGACCCGCGAGAATATCGAAAACATGAAAGGCCAGTTGAAGCGCATCGGTTTTGCGCTCGACTGGTCACGCGAATTCGCGACCTGCGATCCGGAATATTACGGCCACGAACAGGCGCTGTTCATCGACATGTACGAAGCGGGCATGGTCTATCGCCGCCAGAGCGAAGTGAACTGGGATCCGGTTGACATGACTGTGCTCGCGAATGAGCAGGTAATCGACGGCAAAGGTTGGCGCTCGGGTGCGGAAGTCGAAAAGCGCAAGCTTGACCAATGGTTTCTCAAGATCACCGATTTCGCCGAGGATCTACTTGACGGATTGGGCACGCTCGACAATTGGCCCGACAAGGTCAAGCTGATGCAGGAAAACTGGATCGGCAAATCATCGGGTCTGGAGTTCAGCTTCGATCTTTCAAACGGTGAAAAGCTGCCGGTTTATTCGACGCGGCCCGACACGATCTTTGGCGCGAGCTTTGTTGCAGTCGCTGCCGATCATCCGATTGCGCAACGAGTGGCAGCGGACAATCCCGATGCGGCGAGTTTCATCGAAGAATGCAAGAAGGGCGGCACGACTGCTGCCGAACTGGAAACCATGGAGAAGCGCGGCTTTGTAACCAGCATCACCGCGCGCCATCCCTTCACCGGCGAAGCCCTGCCAGTCTTCATCGCCAACTTCGTGTTGATGGATTACGGCACCGGCGCGGTCATGGGCGTGCCGGGGCATGATCAGCGCGACTTTGAATTTGCGACCAAATACGAATTGCCGATCACCCGAGTGATTGCCGCGTCATCAGACAATGCTGGCGATCCTTTGGCCGAAGCTGACACCAGCGATGGTGTTTGCGTGAACTCCGATTTCCTGGACGGGATGAGCGTTGAAGAGGCCAAGGCCGCGGTAAACGCGCGCGCCGAAAGCGAAGGCTGGGGCAAAGGCACAACTGTGTGGCGCCTGCGCGATTGGGGCGTCAGCCGCCAGCGCTATTGGGGCACGCCAATCCCGTTCATTCATTGCGAGACGTGCGGCGTGGTGCCTGTGCCGAAGGATCAGCTGCCGGTTGAATTGCCCGAGGATGTCGATTTCTCGACACCGGGCAATCCATTGCTGCGCCATCCCACATGGAAGCACACAAACTGCCCCAAATGCGGCGGCAAGGCGGAGCGCGAGACCGACACGCTCGACACTTTCACCAACTCCAGCTGGTACTTCCTGCGTTTTGCCAGTCAGCCAGCGGACAAGCCGTTTGACGCGGAAGAAGTCGCCAAATGGCTGCCGGTTGAGCAATATATTGGCGGGATCGAGCACGCGATCCTGCACCTGCTCTATGCACGGTTCTGGACCCGGGCCTTGCAGCGCTTGGGTAAGCTGAATTTCGCCGAGCCTTTCGCCAGCCTGTTTACGCAGGGAATGGTTACGCATGAGACATACTCGCGCCAAGTCGGAGGGCGTGCGGTCTATTATACACCGGCCGAGGTTACTCGGACGGGTGAAGCGGCGTTGCTGAAGGATGATGGGGAACCGGTTGATATCGGCCGCGTCATAAAGATGTCGAAGTCGAAGAAGAACACGGTCGACCCGGACAATATCATCGATACTTACGGCGCAGATGCGGCGCGCTGGTTCATGCTGTCAGACAGCCCGCCAGAGCGTGACCTGCCATGGTCCGAAGCCGGGATCGAGGGCTGTGGCCGTTTCGTGCAGCGTCTGTGGAGGTTGTTCGGCCAATATGACGCGGCGGCAAGCGGTGACGACAAGTCTCTGGCGCGCAAGGCGCACCAATCCATTGCAGCGGTCGCGGACGATATCGAGGCATTGAGCTTCAACAAGGCGGTGGCGCGCATTTACGAACTGACCGGTGCGGCGGAGAAAGCTGCGCCAAGCGCAGATCGAAATTTTGCTATCCGCACCATATTGCTGCTCGTCTCGCCGATGATGCCGCATCTGGCAGAAGAAGCTTGGGCGAAGCTTGGTGGCGAGGGTCTTATCGCTGAGGCGGACTGGCCCCAAGTCGATCCGGCCATGTTGGTTGAGGACGAGGTTACAATTGCTGTCCAGCATATGGGCAAATTGCGCGATACGCTGACGGCGCCCAAAGGCGCGCCGAAAGAGGATTTGGAAGCGCTCGCGCTAGCCAGTGAGAAGGTGCAGCGTTCGATAGACGGGGCAGAAATCCGCAAGGTGATTGTAGTCCCGGACCGCTTGGTCAATATTGTCACCTGATGACACGCGCTGCCTTCGCCTCTTTCGCCTTGTTCCTGCTGTCCGCTTGCGGGCTGCAGCCGCTCTATTCGGGCGGTTCCGGCGATGCCGTGGCGCAAGGACTGGCCGCGGTGGATGTTGCTCCGATTCAAGGGCGCGACGGGTGGCTGGTGCGCAATGCGCTGAATGACCGGCTACAGCTTAGCGGAACTGAGATTGCACCGCGCTATCGTCTTGATGTGCAGTTAGACGATTCGCTCGAAGCTTTGGGCGTGTTGAACGATGATACGATCAGCCGCGAACGGCGCATATTGCGTGCCCGCTATCAGCTGATCGATCTGACCAGCGGCACAATCTTGCTCGATGCGACATCGGGATCGGACGCGGGTGTCGATGTCGTTTCCTCCGAATATGCAACCATCGCAGCTGAACAAACCGCGCTGGAGAATCTGGCCCGTGAAGTTGCCGAGCGAATGGTGAGGCAGGTTGCGCTGACCTTGCGTGAGGTCGAGCGAGCCGAATGAAGGCAACGCAGCGCGATTTTGCTTCCACCGCACGCCGCGCCGTTGATCAATGCGGTATCTTTTTCTTCTGCGGACCTGATGAGGCGGGCGCCTCTGCTGCTGCGCAATCGGTCACTGAATTGCTTGCCGATGCGGGAGAGCGGATCGAAATAAGCGGCGGAGATCTGAAGAAAGACCCGGCGTTGTTGGGAGATGAAGCCCGCTCAGGCTCGCTCTTCGGTGGCAAGCGGCACATCTATGTTCGCGCCAACGGTGACGAAGCGCATGAAGCGCTCAAAACACTGATCGAAACAAGCGATGCGGGCGCCGGAGAGGCCGCACCGGTTCTGGTGGTTGCAACGGCTGCGACTGACAAATCGCGCACAGCCAAGTTGCTGGAAAAGCGTAAAGATGCACTTGTCGCAATGTTCTGGCCGCCCGACCTTGGCTCTGTGGCCGGATCTGTGCGGCAGATGGCTGATGCGGCTGGCCTGAGGCTGAGCGGCGATCTGGCTGAGCGCATTGCACGCGCAGCTGGCCTAGATGTGCGGCTCGCCCAATCAGAGATCATCAAGCTTGCGACCTATTGCGATGCGTCTCCACAATCACCGTTTGCACTAACGGCAGAGGACTTGGAAGCGGTTGGCGCTGCGACTGAAGAGGACAGCTTCATGCCGCTGGTCAATACTGTGCTCAAAGGCGAGACGGGCAAGCTTGATGGAGAGCTAAAGCGGATGCGCGAGCACGGCATGAACCCGGTTGGCGTCTTGCTGGCGGTAGAGCGGCGCTCGGCTCAGCTTGCGCAGATCACTTCGCAACTTGGTCCGCGCGGATCGCTTGATGGGCTCGATCGCGGTGCAAAGGCCAGGCTTGGCATCTTCTGGAAGGAAGAGCGCGAGATTCAGGAACAATTGAGAAGCTGGCACCGGCGAAAGCTTGACCGGCTCGGCCCCAAGCTGATGCAATTGCACAAGGATTTGCTTGGCAACAGTCAGTCCGCCGAACTGCTTCTGGCGCAAGGCCTGACAGAAATCGCTCGGTTTGCTGCCCGGCGCTAACCTTTAGTTTTCGTCACTTCCCGCGACGGTAAATGTCCCGGTTACCCGCCCGCTTGAGCTTTCCCCATTTGTTGCCGCTTGTCCGTCAACGCTTGCCCGGCCTGAATTGAGATCGATCGTCAGGCGCCCGCCACGCAGATTGTCGCCCCCGCGGCTAAGCGTCACATTGCCTGCCATTGTGATGATACGGCGCTGCAGATCATAGACCGCGATATCGCCGCTCGCGCGCTCATCGCCACGTTGCACATTCACACCGCCGGTTGCGGTGATACGGGAAATCGACAGGCTGTCCTCATCTTCATAGTTTAGCAGCATGCGTTGTGAGCGGACCGTTAACCCGGTTTGTCTTGCAACGACACCGCCCACAATAACCACGCGATTCACGCGGTCGTCCACGTCGATATCGCCCGCATCAATCTGCACCGGTGCGTTCGAGTCGTGGCCAGAGAATGCTTGCGCATTGAGCTGGATCCCGCTGAACAGGGCCAGCGTGGCGACAAAGCCGATTGCAGCTGAACGTGCAGATGTAGTGACCAGATTCTTCGCCATTACGGTACCCTCAATTCACCCGGACGCATGGTCAAACGGGCATTCCCGCGCAAGGAAATCTTGCGCTCGTCAATGTCAACTTCGATACGGTCGGCCTCAAAGGTGCCGGCAGGGACTGCGCCTTCAACCCGGCCATCGCCCACCATCACACGCGATTGTAAATCAACCGACACCCCGCGCGCGGTCATCGTGTATCCATCAGCAGCTGAAAGCCGCAGCGGCCCGTCGACCGTCATCACTTCCGCATCAATGTCATAGGCGCCGCCTTCTGCGCTGATCCGTGCAGGGCCGTCGCGCAGCAGGATCTGCGCCATCATATCTTCCATCCGGACGATGCCCTCGCGGCTTGAACGTTGAACGGCTTCGCCCGCCGTCAAAGAGAATGGCCGCCCACCATCATCCTGCCCGCGATACATAGCGTTGGAAACCGACAGCCGCTCATCGATCATCGCCACCTTGTCGCGATCGAGCAGGAAGCTGACTTCGGTACCCGGTGATAGCGGTGTGATGATCATTAGCGCGGCGACAATGCCCACTCCCATGGGCAGAGCCTTGCCAAGAAATGTCACCAAGCGATCATGCGAACCGCCGGGCGCAGCAAAATGCTGTCGCTGGTTGCGCAGCTGCTTGGCTTCATTGGTTTCTAGACGGCGGTGAGTGACCATGTTGGCGGGATATACTTCTTACAGATCAACTGTGGCTGAATATGTCGTGATCTGGCCAGCCAGCGATATCGAGCCGCGCACGCGTTGGCAGGAAGTCAAAGCATGCCTGCGCAATGTCCAAACGACCTTCGCGCTCGAGACGCCTGACCAGCTCTTCACGCAAACGGTGCAGATAGCGCACATCAGACGCCGCATATTCACGCTGGGCATCGTTCAAGTCCGGCCCGCCCCAATCAGACGATTGCTGCTGCTTGGACAGGTTTTCATGCAAAACTTCGTCGACCAGATTCTTCAGGCCGTGCCGGTCCGTGTATGTCCGCACGAGCTTGCTGGCGATCTTGGTGCAGAACACCGGTGCTGCCACAACGCCCAGATAGTGCTCGATCGCGGCCAGATCAAAACGCGCAAAGTGATACAGTTTCAGGCGGCTTTCATCGGCGAGCAGGGCCTTGAGATTGGGCGCATCATACGAACTGTCCGGGCCAAAGCGCACAAGGTGTTCATCGCCGCTGCCATCACTGATCTGCACCACGCACAACCGATCGCGGTGCGTGATCAGGCCCATGGTCTCTGTGTCGACGGCCAAAGGCGCGTCTCCGGCGAGCACGCCAGCGGGCAGGTCTTCTTTGTGAAAATGTACTGTCATAGGCCATTCGCCTTACGCCGATTGGGGAAAGAGGGAAAGGGGTGGTGACGTAACGCATCACAGAGGCCTATTCTTGCGTCATGACCGATACGATCCCGGACAGTTGGCGTGGCGCATTGGAGCCAGCCCTGCAAACCCCTGAAGCGCGCAAACTGGGCGGCTGGCTGCGCGCGCAGGAAGGTGCGGGCAAGGCGATCTTCCCGCCGCGCGGTGAACGTCTGGCGGCGCTCGCGATGACGCCGCTTGACCGGGTGCGGGTCGTGATCCTGGGGCAAGACCCTTACCACGGGCCGGGCCAGGCGCATGGTCTGTCTTTCTCTGTCCGCGAAGGCGTGAAACTGCCGCCAAGCCTGCGCAATATCTATCAGGAGATTGAGGCTGATCTGGGTGTAGCACCGCCTGCGAGTGGTGACCTGACACGCTGGGCCAAACAGGGTGTGCTGCTCCTCAACAACACGCTGACTGTCGAATCGGGACAGGCGGGCAGCCATGCCGGGCGCGGCTGGGATGCTATAACCGATGCCTGCGTCGCGGCGGTGGTGGGGCAGGGTCTGCCAACGGTGTTCATTTTGTGGGGCAGCCATGCACAAAAGAAGGCGAGCCGTGTTCGCGGCCTGGGCAGCGCAGATCATCATTTGGTCATCAAGAGCCCACACCCAAGCCCGCTCTCGGCACATCGCGGGTTCTTTGGCTCAAAGCCATTCAGCCAGGCAAACGCGTTTCTTGAGCGGCATGGACGCGGGGCCATCGAATGGTAAGCATGGCTTAGATGAATGAACAAGAAGCCCGCAAAGCCTTGATCGCCCGCCGCGAAGAGCTGGACCGTGAAGATGCATCCAACGCGGACTCGCGCGATACAGTGGAATTGCAGCAAGACAGCGTCGGACGATTGAGCCGGATGGACGCGATGCAGCAACAGGCCATGGCGCAAGCGACCGAACGCCGTCGCGCGGCCGAACGGTTGCGGATATCGGCTGCGCTGGAACGGATTGAAGATGGCGAATGGGGGTATTGCCTAAAGTGCGGGGAGGAAATCGCCGACAAACGCCTTAGGCATGATCCCAGCGTGGCCAATTGTGTAGGGTGTGCGAGTGGCACGGAGTAGGAGCGAGCAATGAGCGAAGATACAGTCCTGCTGGAGATCAGCGACAATGTGGCCACGGTCACTCTCAACCGCCCTGAAGCGATGAATGCGCTGTCCAAAGCGCTACGCTCGCGGCTCTACCATGTCATGAAGCAGGTTGATGAGGATGACAGCGTGCGCGTGGTGATCCTGACCGGCGCGGGGGAGCGGGCGTTCACTGCCGGGCTCGATCTGAAGGAATTGGGATCGCAAGAGGGGGCGCTGGGCGCAGCCAATGCCAAGGGCGCGGATGAAAATCCGGTCAAAGCGATCGAGCTGTGCCGCAAACCTGTGATCGGGGCGATTAATGGCGTGGCGATCACGGGCGGGTTCGAAGTCGCCATTGCCTGCGATGTCCTGATCGCGGCCAGCAATGCCCGCTTTGCAGATACGCATGCCCGCGTCGGGATCGTTCCTGGCTGGGGCCTGTCGCAAAAACTCTCGCGGATGATCGGGATCAGCCGCGCGAAAGAGCTAAGCTTTACGGGCAATTTCCTGGATGCACATACAGCGAAGGAATGGGGATTGGTGAACCACGTAGTCGAGCCGGAAGAATTGCTGCCGCTCGCCAGAAAACTGGCCGCCGATATGGCGAGCATCGATCCGACCTTTCTGGCGCAATACAAGCGGCTGATCGACGATGGCTATGCGCAAAGCTTTGCAAACGGTATGGCGCTGGAGGCGCAACTGTCATCCGCTGCAAATTCAGCTGTTACGCCTGAGGCAGTAGAGGCTCGCCGCGCCGCCGTGCAAGAGCGGGCGAGGAAGCAGGGCTAAACCGAGCGGGGTTAGAAACTCGCCGTCAGCCTAAGCCCCGCCATGATGCCGGTGTCGCGCGCGCTCACCGCGCTGTCGATCACCTGCACATTGGCAGTGATTTCAAAATTGTCGCTAAGGCCAAGTGTGTAGAAAGACTCGACGCCCTCTTCGTCTTGCAGCGCGAGGCGTTGGTCGAGCGCGCGGACGAGGCCATTGGTGATCGAATAGCGGAACCAGGCCGCGCCAAAGTGGTCTTGCGGGCGGAAACGCGGATTGCCTGAAATGCCCAGCATCGCGCTGCGATCAAGGAAAGTCGGATCGCCATTGGAGATATAGACTTGCCCGAAAATGCCCCAGCCTTTGCCGGGCGCCTCCGGATAGACGCCGAGATACTGATATCCCGCAAGCACGGCTGCAAACTCGCCGCTCTTGTTGCCGAAGCCCGATCCCGGCGAAGGGATCAGCGCCGCGGGCAGCGAATCGGCATTGATGTCGTCGCGGGTCGAACCGGATAGCTTGAGCGCGTAATATCCCGGCTTTCCGCCGACCTTGACCGGAAAGGTGACCGAACCGAGGAAACCGACGCCGCTTTCGAATGCGGTCTCGAACCCGCTGCGCTGATATTGCGAATCCGGGTCGAAGACCCAGAGGCGGTACAGCACTTTCTCTGTCGGCACTTCCAGGAAAGCACCGGTCAGCGTGTTCGCAATGATCGCCGAAGGCGGAAGCGCCATCGACAGGTTCTGAAATCCGTAGTGCCCGTCGCTGCCAACCACTGGCAGCTTTGCACCCAGATCCAGCACATTGACTTTCCCCACGGTCAGTTTTGCGCCGGAGTTCCAGCGCTTGGACACGCTCACGGATAGATCGAAATGACCCTTTCCTTCGCCGCGAAACAGCGCGGTGTTGTTCGGGATCAGGCCAATCTCACCGTTAGAATCCTTGCCCCATGTGTATTCGGGCCGGACCGTCAATGTCAGGCTATCATCGCCGCTGAACACGCCGCCGCTTATATCGATATAGCCGTCGACGCGGCCGGAATAGCGCACGGTCTTCGGCGCATCGCCTTGCACCGGCGTATCAACAAATTGGGAGGCCACGATCTTGAACATGACCGGGTCGGTTTGCGGTGGCGCTGGAGGAGTGGATGCAGCCGGCGCGACGGCCGCGGTTGAAGGGTCTCGCGCCGCCACCCCAGAAGTATCCAGTTCGGGGCCGGTCACTTCAGGGCTATTCGTCTCTTCGCCGGCATGGGCTGGAGCTGCCATAAGAACCGCCAGCAGCGTTGCGCCAAGCGTTGGCTTCGATGCCAATAAAGTGCGCGAAATCCGCGCACGCAGTGCGACCCGCATTGCATTCCCCTAAGTCCGTTTTCTCTCAACCACTTACAGGGCTGAAGTATTTTTCACCATTTGCATTGTATGAGGCCGACATCTGGTTTGAGAAATACGGACAAGTTCTTAGCGTGGCAGTTCAGATACACCCATCAGTGCCTGGTCTACTGCGCGAGCAGCCTGGCGCCCTTCACGGATGGCCCAGACGACCAGCGACTGCCCCCGCCGCATATCGCCGCATGCGAAGACATTCTCGACGCTGGTCTTGTAGCTTTCTGTGTCCGCGGCAACGTTTCCGCGATCTGTCAGCTCGACACCCGTTTGATCAAGTAGGCCCGCTTTCTTCGGCCCCACAAAGCCCATGGCGAGCAGGATCAGATCGGCTTCGATAGTGAAGTCGCTGCCTTCGATCTCCTGCATACGGCCGTCTTTCCATTCGACACGCACGCATTCCAGTCCGGTCACGGTTTCGCCATCACCCACAACACGCTTGGCCAGCACGGCCCAGTCTCGCTCAACACCTTCCTCATGACTGGACGAGGTGCGCAGCTTGAGCGGCCAATCAGGCCACGTCATTGCCTTGTCTTCCTTTTCAGGAGGCTTTGGCATGATCTCCAGTTGCACGACGCTTTCCGCGCCCTGACGGTTGGATGTGCCAACACAGTCGCTGCCCGTATCGCCGCCGCCGATTACGACCACCTTCTTGCCGGTGGCTAGCAAGCTACCTCGCGGTGCCGCGCGTAGCTCATCGTCGCCCGCATTGCGCTTATTCTGCTGGGTCAGAAATTCCATCGCCAGGCGCACGCCTGTCATTTCTGCGCCGGGAATCTGCAGTGGCCGGGCATCTTCTGCTCCGCCTGCAAGCACTACGGCGTCGTAGTTTTCCTGCAGGCTCTTGAATGACACATCGACGCCTACCTCTTTGCTGGTTTTGAACTCGACGCCTTCGGCTTCCATTTGCACCGCGCGGCGGTTGATCAGATGCTTTTCCATCTTGAAGTCAGGAATGCCGTAGCGCAGCAATCCGCCGATCCGGTCATTCTTTTCAAACAGCGTGACGGTGTGACCCGCACGTGCCAATTGTTGCGCGCACGCCATACCCGCCGGGCCGGAGCCGATGACCGCAACCGATTTGCCGGTTTTCCTCTCCGGCACTTGCGGCGTGATCCAGCCTTCTTCCCAGCCGCGATCGACAATCGTACATTCAATCGATTTGATCGTCACCGGCTGATCGGTGATATTGAGTGTGCAGCTTGCCTCGCATGGCGCGGGGCAAATGCGGCCGGTGAACTCGGGGAAATTGTTGGTCGAATGGAGCAAGGCCAAGGCGTTCTTCCAATCGCCTTCATATACCAGATGGTTCCAGTCCGGGATGATGTTGTTAACCGGGCAACCGTTGTGACAATAGGGAATGCCGCAATCCATGCAGCGGCTCGCCTGCGCTTGCAGGGTTGCATCATCTGGCTGCAAGACAAATTCGCGGTAATTGTTCAAGCGCTCCTTCGGATCGAGATAATCGCGCTCGCGCCGGTCGAGTTCGAGGAAGCCTGTATCCTTGCCCATGTTCTAGCGTCCCGTATTCTTATTCTGCTGCAACCGAAGCGGCTTCTTCACGCTCGGCTTCGAGTTGGCGCAGCGCGCGTTCGTAGTCGCGTGGCATCACCTTGACGAATTTGGAGACCTCTTGATCCCAATTGTCGAGGATCGCGGCGGCCTTCTTGCTGCCGGTATGAAGCTTGTGCCGCTCGACCAGAATCTTCAGTCGTTCTGCATCGTGGCGCAGCATGTCGCCCATCCCGAAATCATTGACTGATTGCGGACGCTGAGAAGGCCGACCTGTGCCGTCTTCTTCGTCCTGCGCGGCGGTCATCGGTATCAGATCGACTTGCGCCGGATTGACGAGCGATGCGAACCTGCCTTCAGGGTCGTAGACATAGGCAACGCCGCCGCTCATCCCTGCGGCAAAATTGCGACCTGTCTTGCCCAGCACGACTACAACGCCGCCAGTCATATATTCGCACGCGTGATCGCCTGCCCCTTCGACGACAGCGATTGCGCCGGAATTGCGCACCGCGAAACGTTCGCCCGCAACGCCTTCGAAATAGGCTTCACCCGCTATCGCGCCGTAAAGCACGGTATTGCCAACAATGATGTTGTCCGCCGGATCGCGCTCAATCCCTTCCGGCTGCTTCACGATAACACGCCCGCCTGATAACCCCTTGCCAACATAGTCATTGGCATCACCCGACAGATCGAGCGTTACACCATGCGCGAGCCATGCGGCGAAGCTTTGGCCCGCTACACCGGTCAGATTGATGCGGATCGTGTCAGCGGGCAGGCCTGAGTGGCCATAGGCCTTTGCAATTTCGCCTGACAACATTGTGCCGACAGTGCGGTTCACATTGCGAATTTCGCGGGTCAACTGCACCGGCTTGCCTTCGCTGATCGCGTCCTTGCATGCTTCAATCAGCTCGTTGTCCATCGCGCCTGAAAGGCCGTGATCCTGCGTTTCCGTGTTGTACAGCGGCGCGCCTTCAGGAAGATCGACCTTGGTCAGCAAGCGCGTGAGATTGACCCCTGCCGCTTTCCAGTGGCGATCCACCCGCCGCATATCGAGCTTGTCGACCCGGCCGATCATTTCCTCGACAGTGCGGAAGCCCAACTCCGCCATGATCTGGCGCAATTCCTCCGCAACGAAGAACATGTAATTGACCACATGTTCCGGCTGGCCGGTAAAGCGCGCGCGCAGCACGGGGTCTTGCGTCGCCACGCCCACGGGGCAGGTATTCAGATGGCACTTGCGCATCATAATACAGCCCGCCGCGATTAACGGGGCTGTGGCAAAGCCGAATTCGTCAGCACCCAGCAGCGCGCCGATGGCAACATCACGCCCGGTGCGCAGGCCGCCATCGACTTGTACGGCAATGCGGCTGCGCAAATCATTGAGCAGCAAAGTCTGCTGCGTCTCGGCCAGGCCGATTTCCCATGGCGATCCGGCATGAGTCAGACTGGTCAAAGGTGACGCACCTGTACCGCCATCATAGCCCGCAATTGTCACATGGTCTGCACGCGCCTTCGAAACGCCGGCAGCAACAGTGCCCACGCCCACTTCGGAAACGAGCTTTACCGAAATGCGCGCGACCGGGTTGGTGTTCTTGAGATCGTGGATCAGCTGCGCCAGATCTTCGATCGAATAGATGTCGTGGTGCGGTGGCGGACTGATCAGGCCCACGCCCGGGGTTGAATGGCGCACTGCGCCAATCCGCTTATCGACCTTGTGGCCGGGTAATTGGCCGCCTTCACCGGGCTTCGCGCCTTGCGCCATCTTGATCTGGATATCGTCGGAATTGACGAGATATTCGGTAGTCACGCCAAATCGGCCACTGGCCACCTGCTTGATCCGGCTGCGCATCGAATCGCCATTTTCGATCGGCTTGAACCGCTCTGGCTCTTCGCCGCCTTCACCGGTGTTCGAACGACCGCCAATGCGGTTCATCGCGATGGCAAGGGTCGAGTGCGCTTCATGGCTGATCGAGCCGAAACTCATCGCGCCGGTGCTGAAACGCTTCACGATTTCGCTAGCAGGCTCGACCTCGTCAAGCGGGATTGCCTCGTCTGCCTTCTTGAATTCCATCAACCCGCGGATTGTCAGCAGCCGCTCCGACTGCTCGTTGATCGACTTGGCAAAAGCCTCGTAATCCTTCGGCCTGTCGCCGCGCACCGCGTGCTGCAGAAACGCGACGTTCTCCGGCGTCCATGCGTGTTCTTCACCGCGCAAGCGATACTGGTAGATACCGCCCACATCGAGCATGTTCTTGTACAAAGGATTGTTGCCATAGGCCTGCGCATGGCGACGCACGGTTTCCTCGGCCACTTCCTTCAAGCCTACGCCCTCGATTGTGGTTGCCGTACCTGTGAAATAGCTATCGATGAATTCGCTGGACAGGCCGACCGCATCGAAGATCTGCGCACCGCAGTATGACTGGTAGGTCGAAATGCCCATCTTGGACATGACCTTCAGAATGCCTTTGCCGACAGCCTTGATATAGTTCTTCTGCACGTCGGCGGGGGAAAGATCGCTGTGCTTTCTGGCGCGCAAATCTTCCAGTGTCTCAAACGCGATATAGGGATTGATCGCCTCCGCGCCGTAGCCGGCCAGCACGCAATAATGATGCACCTCGCGGGCTTCGCCTGTTTCGACCACAAGCCCGGTTTGCATACGCAGACCCTGACGCACCAGATGGTGGTGCACAGCGGCGGTTGCGAGAAGTGCAGGCATCGGAATCCGGTCGGGCCCTTGCTTGCGGTCTGACAGCACAAGAATGTTCTTGTCCTGCAGCACAGCCTCGGTCGCGGCCCAGCACATTTCCTTCAGCGCCATTTTGAGGCCCTTGGGCCCCTTGCTGGCGCGCCAGGTCATATCGATGGTTTCGGTTCGGAACGCGCCATCCAATGCGACCTCAACAGAGCGGATCTTGGCGAGATCTTCGTTGGTGAGGATCGGTTGGCTGATTTCCAAACGTTTGTGCGTGCCGGCGTCCATACCGAGCAGGTTCGGTCGCGGACCGATCATCGACAGCAGGCTCATCACCAGCTCTTCGCGGATCGGGTCAATCGGCGGGTTTGTGACCTGCGCGAAGTTCTGTTTGAAATAATCATATAGCAGGCGGCTGCGGTTAGAGAGCACCGCAATCGGCGTGTCCGTGCCCATCGAACCAATCGGGTCTTCCCCGCGCACCGCCATCGGCTCCAGGAATTTGGCGATGTCTTCCTGCGTGTAGCCGAACGCCTGCTGCGCTTGCAGCAGTGTCGGCGTATCCTGATTCTCGTCTTGCGGAAGCTGGGCGAACTCGGGGTCGACCACATCCAGATCGTCGAGCTTGTATTGCGCTTGGCTCAGCCACTTTTCGTAAGGCTGTGCGCTGGCAAGATCGGCCTTTAGCTCGGCATCTTCGATGATGCGACCCTGCTCGAAATCGATCAACAGCATCTTGCCCGGCTGCAAGCGCCATTTGCGGATGATGTCATCCTCGGCAAACGGCAGCACGCCGCTTTCCGACGCGAGACAGACGATATCGTCCTTTGTTACGCAGAAGCGCGCGGGGCGCAGACCATTGCGATCCAGTGTCGCGCCGATCTGCCGGCCATCGGTGAATGCCACTGCGGCCGGGCCATCCCATGGCTCCATCAACGCGGCGTGATATTCGTAGAACGCCCGGCGTTTGGCATCCATCAAATCATTCTTGGCCCAGGCTTCGGGCATAAGCATCATCATTGCATGCGCCAGGCTGTACCCGCCTGCGAGCAGCAGTTCGAGCGCATTGTCGAGGCATGCGGTGTCAGACTGACCGTGTGGGATCAGCGGCCACATCTTGTCGAGATCCGCGCCGAGCAGATGCGATTCCATCGTACGGCGGCGCGCATTCATCCAGTTCACATTGCCGCGAACCGTGTTGATCTCGCCATTGTGCGCAATCATGCGATAGGGGTGCGCCAGGCGCCAGCTGGGGAAGGTATTGGTACTGAACCGCTGATGCACCAGGCCCAGCGCGCTCACGCAATCGGGATCGCGCAGATCATCGAAGAAACTGCCCACCTGATTGGCGAGCAACAGGCCCTTGTAAACAATCGTCCGGCTTGAGAAGCTCGGGATATAGGTATCAGTCAGGCTCGGCAGATCGTGTTTTTCCGCCTGCGCGTTCAGCGGATTGAGTGTCTGCTTGCGGATCACGATTACTTTGCGCTCGAACGCGTCTTGATCCGCGCAATTGTCTCCGCGGGCGATGATCGCTTGCTGGATCACCGGCATCGAATCGACCACAGCTTTGCCCAAGCCATCCAGATTTACCGGCACATCGCGCCAGCCGATCAGTGTCTGGCCCTCTTTTGCAGTAAACCGCTCGAACTGTTCGGTTACAAAAGCGCGCGCCGCTTCGTCCTGTGGCATGAAGCACATCGCCACTGCGTAATCGCCGGGAGCAGGCAGATCATGGCCTTGCGAATCCGCCCATTTGCGGATCAGCGGATCGGGGATTTGCAGCAGGATTCCCGCACCATCACCCAGCAGCGGATCGGCGCCGACAGCACCGCGGTGATCGATATTCTTGAGAATTTCCAACGCTTGCGTGACGATATCGTGCGAAGCCACGCCTTTGATATGCGCGACAAATCCGACACCACAGGCGTCGTGTTCGTTGCGCGAGTCATACAAGCCCTGGGGCGCTGGGTATCCCATTCAAACTCCATCATGTCAGATGCCGGGGTGCGACCGCGCACGTAGACGCTGTCCGGCAATTAAGCGAAATCCCGGATGCTGCTTGGCGCAGCTTTTCCATCGCTCAATGCCCTCATGGCGACATGAAATGATTTTTGCAACTGCGAAGAGGCTAGCAATATTTCAGCCGACTATGGTTGAGCTTTAGCTAGCAGGGAACGGGTCCCGGGCTCGATCCGCCGGCAAAGGGCTACTCGGCGGGCTGTGCATCCCCGACCAACGCCCGCAAACGCTGTGTAAGGCTTGCCGGCGGCAGTGGCGGAGAATAGCTATGCGCGGCGTTCTCTGCGAGCCGGCGTTGGTCATCCAGAGCAACCGCGAAGCGCTCAATCAGTTGCGGCATGGCCAGTTTCCGGGTGTCGTGTGCACGCAACAGGTTCACTGCCTTGCCGTGCTGCGGAAGTTTTGCCTGCGGCTGAGTGGAAACAGGCGGCGGCGTGGTTTCTGGCTTGGTCTCTTGCTCAGGCTCCATGACCGCGATCTGTCCCGTTGCCATGCCTGATAAAATTGCTGTCTCATTCTGTTCGGCATCTTCGACCCGCGGCGCACCCAGCAATTCGCTCAGGCCGACGTCGGCATAGAAAGGCGCGTCGTCATAGGGTTGAGGCACTGGCGCTATGTCATCAGCTACCTGTTCTTGAACGGTAACATGGTCTTCAAAAACCTCCGCTTCGATCACCTCGGCTTCGACGACCTCCTGCTCAACCACAGGCTGTGCGCATTCTTCCAACTGGAAGATGCGCAGGGGTTCGATCTGCTTTGCTTCAACGACCTCAGATTCCTCGGTGTCGCTAACGGCATGCTCGATGGCAGAGGCGGACTTTTCAGGGCGGTGCTGCACGGCATAGACCGCACGCGCTGCGGCCCAACCCAGGCCGGCACCTAGAATCGCTGCAAGTCCTGCTATCGCGATCTGGCTTGCTGCGAAGGCCGGCAGGGCGAACGGTGCTTGCGCCAATCCAGCATTGATCATGCCAGCCGGCAGCACTGCCATACTTCCGCCCAGCAGAGCCGCGAGCCATGCAGCGATCAACGGCATGAAAGCCGGATGGCGGCTGAGAGGCGCTTTGCGTGTCGAGATATCTGAATAGCCCATAGGTCGGGAGCCTAGCGGATCAGGGTAAATAGCCCGCTAACGCCGCCAATGGCGTCTCGATTGGCGCTTGCAGGGCTGGAAACCGGTGTTTTGAGGCGCGATTCCGTAACGGCAGGTTGACGTTTACGGAAAGCTCATTGCGCTCTTGGCGCTGATGCGCCATGTAGATTGCAACATGCGGGCGAGTCTTGCCCGCTACATACGAATTGAGGAGGAGAGTCCCATGACCCCACAGGATTTGGCAGCAAAGGTCGGCGAAAACATTGGCACCAGTGAATGGGTCGAGATGACTCAGGACAAGGTGAACATGTTCGCTGACGCAACAGGCGACCACCAATTCATCCATATTGATGAAGAGAAGGCCAAGCTGACACCGTTCGGCGGCACGATCGTGCACGGCTTCATGACCCTCTCCATGATTCCCTATCTGTCTGCAAACAGCGACATTCCCAAGATCGATAACGTGAAAATGGGTGTGAACTATGGCGGCAACAAAACCCGCTTCATCGCACCTGTGCGCGTCGGCAAGCGCATCCGCGGCCATTGGAAGCTGGTCGAAATGATCGAAAAGCGCCCCGGGCAATGGCAGCAGACAGCCGAAATCACAATCGAGATCGAAGGTGAGGATAAGCCCGCGCTGATGTGCGAGTGGATCACGCAATTCTTCGTCTGATCTGACCGGATCTTAGTCGAAATCAAGCTCCGCAGACAGCGGGGCTGGATCGTATTACCTTTCGAAAGGACCCCCCATTATGTCACGTGATGCAGTCATCGTATCTACCGCCCGCACGCCAATTGGGCGCGCTTACAAAGGCGGTTTCAATGCAACTCCGGGCGCAACGCTCGGCTCGTTCTCATTCGCAGCCGCTGTCGAGCGTTCAGGCATTGATGCCGGTGAAATCGACGATGTGGTCTGGGGCGTGGTCCTGACGCAAGGCACACAAGCGGGCAATATCGGCCGCCAGGTCGCGCTGCGCGGCGGTGCGCCAGTATCCGTGGCTGCGCAAACGATTGACCGTCAGTGCTCTTCGGGCCTGATGGCGATCAGCACTGCCGCCAAGCAAATCATCGTCGACAATATGGATATCGTTGTTGGCGGCGGTCAGGATTCGATTTCCTTGGTCCAGACCCCGGAAATGCGCGTTGCCCCTGACAAGTCGCTGATCGCGATGCACAAGGACGTCTATATGCCGATGCTCGGCACGGCAGAAACCGTCGCCAAGCGTTACAATATCAGCCGCGAAGCGCAGGACGAATACGCGCTGCAATCGCAGATGCGTACGGCCGCTGGTCAGGAAGCTGGCAAATTCGATGACGAGATCGTGCCTGTCACCACCACGATGGGGGTCAAGGACAAGGAGACCGGCGAAGTCTCGATGGTCGAAACCACGATCACCAAGGATGAGGGCAACCGCCCTTCAACCACGCTGGAAGGCCTTCAATCGCTTCAGCCGGTCATGGGCCCGGGCATGTGCATCACTGCAGGCAACGCATCGCAGCTGTCCGATGGTTCGTCGGCCAGCGTTCTGATGGAAGCCAAGGTCGCTGAGCAGAAGGGCTTGCAGCCGCTTGGCCGCTATGTCGGCATGGCGGTTGCCGGCACGGAGCCTGACGAAATGGGCATTGGCCCGGTCTTCGCGATCCCGAAGCTGCTCAAGCAAACCGGTATCAAGATGGACGAGGTTGGCCTGTGGGAACTCAACGAAGCTTTCGCTGTGCAAGTGCTCTATTGCCGTGACAAGCTGGGCATCGACAACGACATTCTCAACGTCAATGGCGGCTCGATCTCGATCGGGCACCCCTATGGCATGACCGGCGCGCGCTGCGTTGGTCACGCGCTGATCGAAGGCAAGCGTCGCGGCGCGAAATATGTCGTCGTGACTATGTGTGTCGGCGGCGGCATGGGCGCAGCCGGGATGTTCGAGGTTTATTAATGCGTCTGCGCTCTCCTCGTGTCTTGCCGCTCGATCTCGAGCAGCTCGACGAGGAGCAGGCGAAGGCACTCGCTCCCTTCGCCAACCCTGACAACAAGGTTGGCGGCGGGCGCGTGCTCAATATCTTTCGTACACTGGCGCATGCGCCGGACGCGCTCTCAGCGTTTCTCGCCTGGGGCAATTACATCCTTTCTAGAAGGAACAGCCTGCAACCACGCGAGCGCGAGATTGTGATCTTGCGGGTCGGCTGGCTGTGCAAGTCAGGTTATGAGTTCGCGCAACATACTCGCATCGGCAAGATGTGTGGTCTGACTGACGAGGACATTGCTCGGATCAAGCAAGGACCCGACGCCGAAGGCTGGACACCCATCGAGGCGGCGATGCTGAGAGCGGCTGATGAGCTGGTCTCGGACCATCACGTGTCTGACGCGACATGGGTATCGCTCGAAGAGTTGGGGACCAAAGGCCGAATGGATTTGGCCTTCACGGTTGGCCAATACACGCAGGTTTCAATGTTCCTGAACACTCTTGGCATACAGCTGGAGGACGAAGACGAGGCCGATCCTGACCTGCGTTCCTGATGGAACAATCGTCACCCGTGGGTGGCGACGAAATCCTCGACAACCGGCGCGACTTTATCGCGCCATTTGCTGCCGTTGAAAATCCCGTAATGCCCCGCGCCTTCGGCCATGTAGTATTGCTTTTTCTTGGCCGACAGGCCCGTCGCAAGATCCAGCGCGGCCTTTGTCTGGCCCAGCCCAGAGATATCGTCACGCTCGCCTTCGATTGCGAGCAGCGCAGTGTCAGTGATCTTGCCGAGATCGACAATCTCGCCCTTGTGGCGGAATTCGCCATTAGGGATCGAGTGCTTCTGGAACACTTCCTCGACAGTCTGGAGATAGAATTCCGCAGTCATGTCGCACACGCTGCGATACTCGTCGTAAAAATCCTTGGTCGCCTGCGCGCTGTCATCGTCGCCCGCTGTCAGATGCTTGAACATCTCATAGTGGCTCATCATGTGGCTACCCAGATTCATGCTCATGAAGCTCGCGAGCTGCATAAAGCCCGGATAAACCTTGCGACCTGACCCGCGATAATTCATCGGAACAGTGGCAATCACTGAATTCCGGAACCATTCAATCGGGCGCTCCATGGCCAGATTGTTCACCGTTGTCGGGCTTTCGCGCGTGTCAATCGGTCCGCCCATCATGGTAAGGGTCTTGGGCGTCGCCGGGTCCTTATGCAGGTTCATCAGCGCGGTAGTGGCGAAAGCGGGGACCGATGGCTGGCAAACTGCCATCATATGCGGGCGGTCGCCCTGGCCCTCGACGCGGATCTGCTCGAGAAATGCGATAAGATAATCGATGTAGTCGTCCAGATCGAAAGTGCCTTCATGCATCGGCACCAGTTTCGCATCGGCCCAGTCGGTTATGTAGACAATACAGCTTTCTAGCATGCGCTGGACTGTACCACGCAATAGCGTGGCGTAGTGCCCGCTCATGGGTGCGACAATCAGCAGGCGCGGCGAACTTTCGGGCAGACCGGTGTGGCGAAACCGCTTGAGATCACCGAAAGGGCGATTGATGACGGTCGCCTCTTCCACGGGATGGCGTTCGCCATCGACCTCGACATACTCGATGCCAAAGGCAGGCTTGCTGTATGACGCGGTTGCATGAGCGAAAACATCCAGTGCCGAAGCTGCCATTGGTCCCACGCTCATATAGGAAAGCGGGTTCGCCGGGTTAGTCAGAAATTCCGCGCCGATCGAAGCAACTGCGCTCGCGCTGTTGAGCCATGATCTTTGCAACTCGTAGGCGTGGTAAAGCAAGGCGTTCCCCTGTGTGTTGTTAGGCATCCCGCCTCTTGCCGAGCGGTTGGGAGAGGGTTCTTGAACCCTTCAAGGACATTGTGCAATGCACAATTTTCCGCAGTTCTCGGAATAGCATGGCAAGCATGCAGAATTATCACGTGAAATTTGCGGCTTGTATGACTACCTGTGACAAGCAATGGACGGGCAAAACGAAACAATCGAGAACCAGCCGCCGCGCAAGGGACTATTTCGCCGGAACAAGGCCGAGGCTGAGGGTGCGGCGAGCGAGCCGCCCAAGGCCAAATCGCTTGGGCCGCTGAAAATGGTCTATGCGGCAGCGGCGAAATATCCTCGCCAGATTCTGCTGGCGTTTGTTGCTTTGCTCGTCACGGCGGCGGCTACGCTGGCAATTCCCTGGCGATTCAAAGTCATTATTGATGAAGCCTTTGGCGGCACCGCAGGATCAGCGCAAATTACCGAAGCTTTCCAATATCTGCTGATGATTGTGTTCGTATTGGGAATCGGCACGGCGCTGAGGTTTTACTTCGTCAGCTGGATCGGTGAACGGGTTGTTGCCGATATCCGGTTGCAGGTGCAACGCAATCTGCTGCGCTTGTCGCCCAGCTTTTACGAAGAGAACAGTCCCAAGGAAATCTCCAGCCGGATGACCAGCGACACCGCGGTTATCGAACAGGTTGTCGGAACGACGGTCTCTATCGCCTTGCGCAATACGCTGACCGCGATTGGCGGCACGATATTGCTCCTGTTCCTGGTGCCTAACCTCACGCTGGGGCTACTAATGGGCATACCGCTCGTCATCATACCGATCATGCTGTTCGGGCGCAGAATCCGTTCTGTCGCGCGTTCGAGCCAGGATCGTGTCGCGGATGTGGGTGCAATGGTGACTGAAGTGCTTTCTTCGATGAAGATTGTGCAAGCGTTTGGACAGGAAACGCGCGAAGCGGAGCGGTTCGGCGGTGCTGTCGAACGTACATTCCAGACGGCAAAACGGCGCATCGCTTTGCGCGCCGCGATGACATCTATCGTGATCGTGCTGATTTTCGGCGGCGTGACCTTGATGATGTGGCGCGGAGCCATCGCGGTCTCTGAAGGGACCATTTCCGGCGGGACAATCTTTGCATTCGTGCTGACCGGCGGGATTGTTGCCGGCTCATTCGGTTCATTGACCGAAGTCTATGGCGATCTTTTGCGCGGGGCCGGTGCGGCCAGCCGGCTGAACGAGCTATTGAATGCCAAACCGACCATCGCCGCGCCGGACAAGCCGCAAGCCTTGCCAATGCCGGCGCGCGGCGGATTGTCATTCCGTAATGTCACATTCCGCTATCCCACGCGTCCAGAAACCGCCGCGCTACGGGATTTCACATTGGAAATCGAACCGGGCGAAACGGTTGCCATTGTCGGGCCATCAGGTGCGGGCAAGTCGACCATTTTCCAGCTGGCAGAGCGGTTTTACGATCCGCAAGCCGGCACCATTCGCTTGGATGGCATTCCGCTGACCAGAGCCGACCCAGCCGATGTGCGCGAACGCATCGCCTTTGTTCCGCAAGACGGCGTGCTGTTCAGCGCAACCGCACGCGACAACCTGCGCTACGGCAAATGGGGCGCGAGCGAGGAAGAGATCTGGGAAGCGGCGCGCGCGGCCAATGCGGAGGCTTTCCTGCGCGACTTGCCAGATGGGCTTGATACCTATCTGGGTGAAAGCGGCACGCGCCTTTCAGGCGGGCAGCAGCAACGCATCGCCATTGCGCGAGCATTGCTGCGCGATGCGCCGATTCTGTTGCTTGATGAAGCGACCAGCGCGCTGGACGCCGAAAGCGAACAATTGGTTCAGCAAGCGCTCGATGAACTGATGAAAGATCGCACGACGCTGGTCATAGCGCACCGCTTGGCGACCGTTCGTGCAGCGAACCGCATCATCGTGCTCGATGAAGGCCGGATTGCCGAGCAAGGGACGCATGAGCAACTGTCCAGTGCAGGCGGGCTTTACGCGCGTTTGGCAAAGCTGCAATTTGCTTCGCACGAGGCCGCTTGAAGCCCGCAATTCTCGACCAACTGCACACATTTCCGACAAACGACGGCGCGGGAGCGAAATTCCGTTTAAGGCGTTGCAATGGAATTCGGCGAGATCACGCCGAGAAACGTCAATCTTGGGGACGCATTTATGATTAGGCAATTGCTTGCCACAGGCACCAGCGCAATCGCGCTTGTCATCGCCGCACCGGCGCTGGCTGACGAGACTACAACCGAAACAGAAACTACTGCAGAAGTGCCGTCTTCGCCGACCATGGATTTCGGCACCTGGGGTGTTGGACTGGACACGATTGATCAGACGCGCGCACCGGGCGATGACTTCGACGCTTATGTGAACGGACTGTGGGTTGCGAATAACGAGATCCCGGGCGACCGCCAGCGCTATGGCGCGTTTGACATGCTGCGTGAGAAGTCGGTTGCCGATGTCGAGACGCTGATTGCGGATCTTGTCGCATCGAAACCTGAGCCTGGTACGACTGCGCGCCGGATCGTCGATGCCTACAATGCCTATCTCGAAATGGACGCAATTGATGCAAGCGGCCTTGCCCCGGCACAACCTTATCTCAACGAGATTTTCACAGCACCTGACCTAGCCCGCCTAGCGGAGCTGTTTGAGACACCCGGCTATCCGGCGCTGGTGAGTGCAGGCGTAACCGTCGACTCGCGCAACCCGACCGATCACGCGGTCTCAATCGGTTTTGACGGCATGGGACTGCCCGACCGCGACTATTATCTGGTCGATTCAGAGAGCAATCTCGAAATCCGCGGCGCCTATAAGGGGTATCTGACCAAGCTGCTTGATGCTGCTGGCTATCAGGACCCGGCCGCTGCGGCCGAAGCGGTCTATGCTTTTGAGCACAAGGTCGCAAAGCTGGAGTGGGCGCGGCAAATTTTCCGCATGCCCAACCTTACCTATAACGAGCTGACCCTTGATGAGTTGAAGGCGCTCTCTGGTGGATTTCCGATCGAGACCGTGATTTCTGCTGGCAAGTTTGACGGAAAGGCGCGTTATCTAGTGCCGCAAATCCCGCCGACCGAAGATGAAATCGCGGAATACAGCCTGACCAGCGAGCAGCTGGGGATGATTGGCGGCGGTTTGCCCGCGATGATGCAACTGCTGACAGAGACGCCGCTGGCCACAATCAAAGCCTATATGGCGGCGCAGTTCCTGTCAGGAAATGCGTCGGTTCTCTCGAGCGAACTCGACAATGCCAATTTCGAATTCTTCGGCAAGACAATTGGTGGACGCACTGAGCAGCGCCCACGTTGGAAACGCGCGATTGATGCAGTTGAGGGGCAGCTGGGTGAGCAGCTAGGCACGCTGTATGTGGCGCGCTTCTTCCCGCCTGAAAGCAAGGCGCGGATGGAAACACTGGTTGGCAATCTCAAGCTGGCGATGGGCAAGGCGCTCGAAGAAAACGAGTGGATGACCGAAGCAACGATCGAGCAGGCCACCGAGAAGCTCAAAGGCTTCGTGCCGATGGTTGGCTATCCTGATGAATTCGAAACCTACGAAGGTTTGGACATCACAGCGGACGACCCGCTCGCCAACCGGATAAACACCATCGCATGGGCGCGCGCAGACTCGCTGAAGGATTTGGACAAGCCGGTTGACCCGACCGAATGGGGCATGCTGCCGCAAACGGTGAATGCGTATTATTCGCCGCTCACCAACCGTATCGTGTTCCCTGCCGCGATCCTGCAGCCGCCATTCTTTGGTGGCAATGCCGATCCGGCGGTCAATTACGGCGGCATCGGCGCTGTTATCGGCCACGAGATTGGTCATGGTTATGACGACCAGGGCTCTCAATATGATGCAAAAGGCAAGCTGCGGAACTGGTGGCAGGACGTAGATCGCGAAGGTTTCGAGCAATTCACGGCCCGCATGGCAGAATTCATCGAAGCCTATTGCCCGGTTGATAGCCCCGAAGGTCCAGTCTGCCTGCGCGGCCCACAATCCATGGGAGAGACGCTAGGCGATGTGGTTGGATTGCAAATGGCCTATCGCGCCTACCGCATTTCGCTGGGCGGCGAGGAAGCTCCTGTGATTGACGGATTGACCGGCGATCAGCGGTTCTTCCTGGGCTTTGCCCAAATCTGGCGCGGGATGGAGCGCGAGGAAAGCCTGCGCAACCGCGTGATGACAGCGAACCACCCTCCCGGTACGTTCCGCTTGAACAACGCTGTGCGTCACCTGGATGCCTGGTACGAAGCGTTCAACGTGACGGAAGAGCATGATCTCTACCTGCCGCCGGAAGAACGCATCCGCATCTGGTAAGCAGGCACCGCAAACGCAAAATCGCAAATGGGCAGGGCAGGTCGCTTGACTTGTTCTGCCCTTTGGCTCTTAGGCGCAAGGCATGACACTGTTTCAGCAGCTTCTAATTGCGATCGTTCAGGGGGTTACTGAGTTCCTGCCGATTTCATCGTCAGGGCATTTGATCCTGATCCCATATCTTACGGATTTGCCCGACCAAGGCCCGCTGATCGATGTCGCGGTGCATGTTGGCTCTTTGCTGGCGATCATCGTCTATTTTTTCAAAGACGTAGTGGTTTTGGCGCGCGGCGGTTTCGCCAGTGTCGGTTTTGGCTCCTCCGCGGCCAATGCGCCGGCAGAGCGGCGCCTGTTCTGGTGGATCGTGGTTGGCACGATCCCCGCGGTTCTATTCGGGCTTTCGATCAAGATGGGCGCGTTCAACGGGATTGCGGAAAACGTGTTCGGTATCGAGATTGTCGATGGCGATCTGATGAATTCGATCCGCTTTGTCGATCTGATCGCGGTGAACCTTATCCTTTACGGGGTGCTGCTTGGCATTGCGGACAAGGTCGGCAAGGAAGTCAAAGTTTTCGAAGATATGAGCTGGCGCGATGGCTTGATCGTCGGCCTCGCACAGGCACTGGCGATCATTCCCGGCACAAGCCGCTCAGGCGTAACCATGACCGCGGCCCGGTTCCTTGGATATCAGCGTGTCGAGGCTGCGCGGTTCTCGTTCTTGCTGTCGATCCCGGCAGTCGCAGGCGCCGGGGTTTTGATCGTGCCGGAGATTTTCGAAGCAGGGGCGAATCTTGCCTGGGACGCGCTCTGGGCCGGAATTTTCACCTTTATTGCGGCTTTCGCAACAATGGCTTTTCTGATGAATTTCCTCAAGAAAGCCTCGATGATGGTCTTTGTGGTGTACCGCGTCTTGCTTGGTGCGGCGTTGCTGGCGATTTTCTGATCTTGGAACCTTTATCCCTCCGCGATGTTACAGGAGTAGAGGAACTCAGATTTTAGACACGCTTGGAACCTATGTCCCTATTGTGCTTCATCTTTATCGGATCGCTTATCGGCTGGCTTGCCGCGATCCTGACGCGCACCGAAAACGTGCCGGGTATCCGGCGCGACATCGGCTTCGGACTGGTTGGCGCGCTGATTTCCGGCCTGTTCGCGAACAATTGGGCGTTTCTCGGCGGCCTCAGCTGGACAGCGTTGGGCGCATCGATAGTTGGGGCAGTTGTGCTGGTCGCGATCAGCAAGCTCATGCTCGACCGAACCTCCGCCTGAGAGGCTGATTCTTCACATCAAACTGGTTTGGCGCCTGAACCGCGCCCACCGCGCAGCAAATATTCCTGACTGCCGCGATGCACCACATTGTCGACATCGATCACCGCAGTATTGGCATAAGTGAAGCTGGGCCCGAGGCTGCGATAGAGCCGGTCAAAATCACGCTCGACAGTCTGGCGATAGAGATCTTCAAAGCTTTCGATCACGAAGTACGTCGGCTGAAGATCGCTGATCACATAGTCAGTCCGCATGACGCGATCGACATTCAGCATGATCCGGTTGGGGCTTTCCGCTTCGACAGAGAAAACGGCTTCCGTCGGGCCTGACAGGATGCCGGCTCCATAGGCGCGGATGTCATCGGGCGCTTCTTCGATCAGGCCGAACTCGACCGAGTACCAATAGAGCGCGCCCAGCGCCTTGAGGTGATTGTAGCGCATCGCCTTCCACCCGGCGCGGCCATATTCCTGCATATAATCCGCGAAAACCGGGTCGGTCAGCATGGGCACATGCCCGAAGACATCGTGGAATACGTCAGGTTCCTGAATGTAGTCGAATGTCTCGCGTGTGCGGATGAAATTGCCAGCCGGGAAACGGCGATTGGCCAGATGCCAGAAGAACACGTGATCAGGGATCAGCATCGGTACAGGCACAACGCTCCAGCCTGTGAGCGCGTTCAACTCTTCTGACATTTTGCCGAATTCCGGCACGCCGCCGCGGCCGAGGTCCAGCTTCTCAAGGCCCGCCATGAACGCCGTTGCCGCTCTGCCGGGCAATACATCCATTTGGCGCGCAAAGAGGTCATCCCAAACCTGGTGATCTTCTGAGGTATATTCCGTCTGCGCTGGCTCCAACCAGTCATCGCCCACATGCGAGGGCTTTTTCAGCGGCGCGGTAAAGACATCCGCCGGCAAATCGGGCAGGGTCGAATAATCCTGCTGTGGTTCTGCGAGTGTAGGCATAGTTTCAGTTGTAACTATACCACGCCCAAGCGGGCTGTGCAAACAGGAGGTGCGCTTGGAGAGGCTTAAACGCAAGCAATATGAAGAGCTGCTTGAGCCATTAGAGGATGATGGTATCTTACTGTTCAAATACTGGCTGACGACTGATCAAGTGAATCAGGAAGAGCGGCTGCGCGAACGGCTGGAGGATCCGCTCAAGCGCTGGAAACTCTCGCCCATCGATCTCGCGGCGCGCGACAAATACGACGCATACACGCAAGCGCGCGAAGCGATGCTGCAAGCAACGCACACTGAGTGGGCGCCCTGGACGCTGGTGGATTTCAATGACCAGAAGCTTGGGCGGCTGACATTGGTGCGCGACTTACTGAACCGCTTGCCAGATACGCATATAGACCCGCCGCCATTGGAGTTTCCCGAGCTGGGCCGTGAACCGCAGCGGGAAAGCTATTCAATGCTAGATCCCATCGCCGACTATCCGGTGGATATAGAAGATTAGGCGGTAGCCGACGCTTTTACGCATTGCCTGCCGTCGCTCGCAAAAGTGCCGAGCTCGTAGCCGTCACCTGACTTGCGTATCGCCATATGCAGCGGCTCGTCCGCAATTGCCGGGCTGACGGCGCGGAAATTGAAGGTCTTGAGCTTGTTCTCGCCCAGCACTTTCACGGCCATTTGCAGCAGCAGACTTGCCATCAGCGGCCCGTGCACTACCAAACCGCGGTAGCGCTCAACATCGCGCGCATAAGGCAGATCATAGTGAATCCGATGCGTGTTGAATGTCAGCGCAGAGAAACGGAACAATAACCGCGGATCGGGTGTGATCTGCTGATGCTGATCCCATGAGGCGGCATCGAATGCAGCACTCGACGGCTCGGGCGGGCTAAGCGGAGCATCCCCCGCCACCGCATCGCGGTAGACCAGTGTCTGCTTATCGCGCACCGCAATGACGCCATTGGCCTTGGTAACATGCTCGACGTCTACGAACCCCAATTTGCCGCTTTTACCTTCTTTCTCGGCAATCGAAGCAATTCGACTGGTCCGCTCGATGTCCGCGCCAATGGGAATTGGTTCTAGAAACTCGATTTCGCTCGCAGCCCACATCCGGCGCGGCAGCGGGATCGGCGGGAAAAAGCTCTGGTCGCTTTCGTCGCGCTTTGGATGGCCATCTTTGCCCAGCGCAGTTTGGGGCGCCTCGGGCGTGCAAAGGCACAGATGAATGCCCTGCGGCATCATGCCAATTGGAGATGCATCAAGGTTAAAGGTCGCGAACCACCGATTGGCGAGCGCATTGTCGAGCGTATCACGCTGGACCTGCTCGCGTCCGATCCAATTGTCCCACTCAGTCATGCGTGCATCCTATCACGATCACGCCGCGCGTTCGAATATCGCCGCGATTCCTTGACCGCCGCCGATGCACATTGTTTCCAGCCCGAAGCGAACTTCGCGTCGATGCATCTCCGCTGCCATGTCAGCCAGAATACGCCCGCCGGTTGCGCCAATCGGGTGGCCCAGCGAAATCCCCGAACCATTTACATTCAGGATGTCTCGGCGGCTGTCATCATCCGACCAGCCCCAGCCTTTCAGCACGGCCAGCACTTGCGGTGCGAAGGCCTCGTTAAGCTCGACCAGGCCGATGTCATCCCAGCCCATGCCGGCGCGCGCGAATAACCGCTCGACCGCAGGGACAGGGCCGATACCCATGCGCGAAGGGTCACAGCCTGCCGCCGCCCAGCCATGGAACCACAGCGAAGGGGTGAGCCCCATTTCCTCAAGCTTGTCTTCCGCCACAACAAGACAAGCAGCCGCTGCATCGTTTTGCTGGCTGGCATTGCCTGCTGTGACGATGGCTTCAGGATCTCGCTTCAGATCAATCGCGCGCAATGATCCAAGCGTTTCCATGCTCGCGTCGGCGCGATAGCCTTCATCGTGATCGAAGACGAAAGGATCCTTGCGCTGCTGTGGCACTTCAACCGGCACGAGATGATCGGTAAATTTGCCCTCTTCCCACGCCTTGGTGGCGTTCTGGTGAGAGCGGACAGCAAAGGCGTCCGCTTCTTCGCGGGTGATCTTGTAGTCTTTGGCCAGATTCTCTGCCGTTTCGATCATCCCAGTGATGATCCCGAACCGCTCGATCGGCTGGCTCATCAAACGCCCACGGCTCAGCCGGTCATGCAGTGTCATATCACCCATCCGCACGCCGCCACGAAGGTCAGTCGTGTAATGTTCGACGTTTGACATGCTTTCACAGCCGCCTGCGACGACGACATCGGCCATGCCTGTTTCCACCATCATCGCTGCGGTCGCGACCGCTTGCACGCCAGAGCCGCAGCGGCGGTCCAGCTGGAAACCGGGAACTTCGATCGGCAGTCCCGCGGCCAGCCAGCTCCAGTGGCCAATCGCGGGCGCTTCGGCATTGCCATAGCCCTGACTGAAGACAACATCGTCGACCCGCGCCGGATCAATGCCGCTGCGTTCGATCAACGCCTTCAGGATAACCGCACCCAGCTTGCCGGCGTCCAATGGGGCGAGCTTGCCGAGGAATTTGCCTACCGGCGTGCGCAAAGGTGAAACAATAGCGGCGCGTCTCTTGGTCATCGTGTTTCCTTGTCTGAAAGAGCTACCGTGCCTGCATCGATCAGCTTGCCAATCGCTCCAGAGGATAGGCCAAGTCGCTCGGCCAAAACCTCTTCACTGTGTTGGCCGAGATATGGTGCAGGTGCAGGGTCGCCGACCTGTTTCTCAGGCATGTTCGCAAAGCTGCGCGTGGCGGGATATTTGAAGCCTGACGGGTTTGCGGGCGACGGTCCGAACAGCGGGTTTTTGGCCACCAACTGCGGGTCGTTCGCGGCTTCGTGCATGGTACGGTAACGCTCGAATGTGCAGCCATGTTCGCTCATCCGTGCGGCAAGATCATTGTAATCGTGCTGCCCTGCCGCCTGCTGGAACAGGTCGAACAGCCGGTGGCGGTGTTCGAAGCGGGGGCGGTCTCCGTCGGCGAAGCGGACGCCCAATTCTGCTTCTAGTGCAGCGATCTCTTCGGTGAGGCCAAAGGCGGCTACCAGCCCGTGCCACTGCTTGGGCGTGAGCGCCGCGACCATGAAGCGTTGGTTGTCCAGGCTCCTGAAATCGCGCCCGAACGCACCCCAGATCGCATTGCCGAGTCTCTCGCGATCCGCCCCGCGATAAAGCATTTCTGCCATCGATCCGCTGTTTGCCATGGTGCCGATAGCGACATCTCCCAGCGGGATACGCACTTCGCTGCCTTCGCCGCTCGCGTCGCGGTGGCGCAATGCGGCGAGCAGGGCAAAGGCGCCATAGGCCCCGGTGATGAAATCCCACGCGGGCAGAACCTGGTTGACCGGGGGCGCTGTGGCCATGTCCCAATCTTCCGGTCCGCACATCAGCGGGTATCCGCTTGCAGCGTTGACTGTGAAGTCCATCGCCTGCCGCCCGTCGTGCCAGCCCATGATGCGCACGCTGACCATATCGCCCCCCCCTTCGGACAAAGCCGCATGGCTAAGGAAGCTCTTCTCGGGCAGATTGGTAACGCATTGCCCGGTTTTGCGTGCCAGCTCGACGCAAAGCTCGCGTCCTTCGCCACTGCGCAAATCCAGCGCGACCGATTTCTTGGCGCGGTTGAGATTCTCCCAGCTTAAGCTGCGGCCTTCCTTTGTTAGCATGTATCGATCGTAGTCGAGCCCGCCTGCCTTGTGGTCAACCCGGATCACCTCGGCGCCCATTTGCGCGCAATAGAGCCCGATGGTGGGTGACGCGACGAAGCTTGAGACTTCGATGAGGGAGAGGTCGTCTAAAAGGTTGTACATCAGCCGTGTACCGCCGCCCAATCCCTGAGCATGTGCTTGGCGATCTGGAGCTGCAGGATTTGTGTGGTACCTTCGTAAATGCGGTAGATGCGCGCGTCGCGGAAGAAACGCTCTGCATCGTATTCGGCCAAATAACCTGCGCCGCCGTAGATCTGCACAACGCGGTCAACCACGCGGCCGCACGTCTCGGATGCGAATACCTTGAACGCGGCAGCCTTGACGAGAATGTTCTCTCCACGGTCAGCGCGCGCGGTGACATCTTCCATCATGGCCTCCGCGGCGTAGATTTCAGTCTCGCTTTCGGCGAGCATCTGCTGGATCAGCTGGAAGTTTGCGATCGGCTCACCAAAGGCCTTGCGCTCATTGGCATAGCGCAGCGCACTGTCGAGCGCACGACGGGCATAGCCGGTGCTGGCCGCGCCTACCGAAATACGGCCATTGTCGAGGCTCATCATGGCAAAGCGAAAACCCTTGCCGGTCTCTCCGCCAAGCAGCGCTTCGCCCGGCACATGCACATCATCCAGGATGACATCGGAGATATGCGCGCCTGACTGGCCCATCTTCTTGTCAGGGCTGCCGGTGGATATGCCCGGCGTATCCATCGGCACGATGAAAGCGCTGACATGCGCGTTCTTGGGCAATGCCTCTTTCTCGGTGCGCGCCATGATCAGCGCGACATTCGCATGCGGGGCGTTGGTGATGTATCGCTTGGTGCCATTGAGCACCCAGCCATTGCCGCTTGGGTCGGGTTTGGCGAAAGTCTGCATTGCCGCACTGTCGCTGCCGGAGCCTGGTTCCGTTAGGCCGAAACAGGCGATTTCACCCGCGGCGACGCGCGGCCACCATTCGGCTTTCTGCTCTTCGGTCGCGCCATTCTTGATCGCGGAATTGAACATGCCGACGTTGATCGAGAAGATTGAGCGGAACGCAGGCGCGGCATAGCTCATCGATCGCACCGTACGCGCATATTGCGTGGTATTCAGGCCTGCGCCGCCATATTCTTCCGGCACTGTCAGCCCGAACAGACCCATCTCCTTCATCTCTTCAACGATATCATTGGGCAGGCGATCGTTCTCGATCACGTCCCTTTCCGCCGGGATCAGCCGCTCCCGCACATAGCGGTCCAGCTGCTCGATGAACTGTTCGAAGGTTTCTGGGTCCATTCCGGATTGCGACATCGGTTCTAGCGTCCTCTCTTTGCAGCTCGTTCAATCGGTTTCAGCGAGCCCCATGTCGCCTGCTCAATGTGGCAGGCTTTCTCTCGCCTAAAAGCAAAAGCGGACGAATCGCCCGATGGCAACCCGTCCGCTTTGCAATCTGGCAAAAAGCCGCGCTTGGCCTGTTACTCTTCGACGCCTAGCTCAGCTGCGGCCGCTTCGGCTGCTGCTGCGACATCCGCGGCTGCATCAGCCGCTTCGGTTGCAGTTTCCTCGGTGACCGCAGCGGGTTCGTCTGCCGCACCTGTATCTTCAACAGCCTGTTCTTCCACGCCTTCAAGCGCGGCGTCTGCCGGCATTTCGACCGTGTCGGCTTCTGCTTCGATCGACGCATCGTCTGCGCCCCCGCAAGCTGCCAATGTCAACGCTCCAGCGCCGGCCAGTAGGGTGTATGCAAACTTCTTCATTGGTACTTTCTCCTGAATTTAACCGCTTCTTAGCGCGGTCTAGATACAAGCGCCAAGGGCGCAATGTGTAAAATCTTTCAAGAACTGCGACGAGTGGAGCGATTGATCATTCAAATCCGGGGGCGAATTTGACTGTACCCGTTGGTCGTACACCGACGAGGGTAAGATATTGAAAATACTCCGCCGGTGGACCGGGATAGGCAAGCGACGGGTCTGATTTGAAGCCAAAGCGTGAATAGTATTCAGGGCTTCCCAATAGCACGATCCCTTTCGCGCACATTGCGCGCATCTGCGTAATCCCGTGATTAATCAGTGCGCTGCCGACACCCTTGCCCTGCAACTCGGGCCAAACAGAGACTGGCCCCAAGCCGTACCAGTTTTTAGTGCCATCGCTGATCGTAACAGGGGAAAACGCGATATGGCCGATAATGCCTTCAGGCGTTTCTGCGACTAAAGATAACGCCAGGTCGCCGTCTTTGCGCAGCCGGTCCACCAGCTCTTGCTCGTCACCATCACTGAAGGGCATGTCTTTGAATGCGGCTTTGGTGAGCTTGAAGATCGGGCGCCGGTCGTCCAGCTCTTCCGGGCGGCAGGCGATGCTCATTCGAGGAGATGCCCTGACTTGTCGCGCTTTGTGGCGAGATAGCGCGCATTGTACGGATTATCAGGCAGTTGATGCGGTACCCGTTCGTTCACTGTGATGCCTGCCGCCTCAAGCGCGGCGACTTTCTTGGGATTGTTCGTCATCAGCCGGATCCTCCGCGCGCCGAGTAGATCGAGCATGCGCGCAGCGGTAGCGAAATCGCGCGATTCATCGGGCAAGCCAAGCCGCTCGTTGGCTTCGACAGTGTCGAACCCTTGATCCTGCAAGCGGTAAGCGCGCAGTTTGTTGATCAGGCCGATACCGCGCCCCTCCTGACGCATATATAGCAAAGCGCCCCAACCGCCTTCGATGGCGACATCAGCCATGGCCGCTAGCGCTGCGTCCAATTGCGGGCCGCAATCGCACTTCAGGCTGCCCAATATATCGCCGGTCAGGCACTCCGAATGTAGGCGGATGAGCGGAGCCTTGTCTCCGCGCTGATCCCCGATGATCAGTGCGACATGCTCGCGGGTATCGTCTGCACTTCGAAAGGCCACAATCTCAGCTGTGTCGCAAGCCGCGACCGGCAATCTGGCGCGGGTCGCGATGTTCAATTGCCTGCCCTCGCTCCATTCCGACAAATCACTCGCTGCAACCGGCACTGTTTCGCCCGGATCGGTCGGATCGACCAGAAAGGCAGGCAGGATTCCTGCAATCCGGGCAAGCTCCAGCGCCACCTCGGCAACCTCGCGCCACTCCAACGCCTCGGCTTTGTAGGGCCCTTTGAACGGGTGCTTCAGGTCAAGCGCCGGGTCTGCCACTGCGCGTGCTTCGCTCAAGGCAAACGGCTCACCGCTGCGGATCAGAACGGGTGCGTTAGGAACTGCCGCCTCGCGCTGGTTCGCAAGTTTTAAGGTGAGCGCGCGGGCCGCAGAAATCAGCATCTTCTCCGACGTCGCGCCGGTCGTAATCGCAGTCTCGGCTGGCAAGAAAACAGGCCCCCTATCAAACGCAATCGGCCAGCCATGGCGCAGCGCGTCCACCGCTTGCGCCACGCGGCGAGAGGGCGAGGGAGAACCTACACTCAGAGCGCAAACTCCGTGATCAGCGGGATATGATCGCTTGGCTTCTCCCAGTCGCGCGCGTCTTCGCGTAGACGGTGGCCAATGGCTTGCGCGGCAAGTTCGGGGCTCGCCCACATGTGATCGAGCCGCCGCCCGCGATCATTCACTTTCCAATCCTTGGAACGATAGCTCCACCAGCTGAAATAGCGTTCAGGATCGCGGATAAACTCACGTCCCAGATCGACCCAGCCATGGGCTTGTTTG
Organism: uncultured Altererythrobacter sp.; assembly: GCF_913057185.1. Taxonomy (NCBI): domain Bacteria; kingdom Pseudomonadati; phylum Pseudomonadota; class Alphaproteobacteria; order Sphingomonadales; family Erythrobacteraceae; genus Altererythrobacter; species uncultured Altererythrobacter sp. Next base: position 314,757 of record NZ_CAJXNK010000001.1, on the reverse strand, counting down.
AACTGCTCGAGCGTGTCGACTTCAACAGGAGTATGGCTGACAACCTTGAGCAACTGCTTGTGATTCCAAACATCGCTTTCGAGTGGCGCAATGTTGAAATCGCCCACGATCATGGTTGGGCGATCGATCTTGTCCGCCCAGCCGATCATGCGGCCCAGAAAGTCGAGCTTCTGCCCAAATTTGGCGTTCTTTTCGCGGTCCGGCTCGTCTCCGCCGGCCGGGACATAGACGTTTTCAAGCACCATGCCCTTGCCCGGGCCGAGCAATTCGACCCCGACATGCCGAGCTTCGCCATTGGCCTGCCAGTCATGGCGGCTGAATTCCTTTAATGGAATGCGGCTGATCGTTGCGACACCATGATATCCCTTCTGGCCATGGATCGCCTGATATTTGTAGCCCGCATCAGCCAGCGCTTGCGCAGGAAACTGGTGCTCCTGACATTTGATTTCCTGCAAGCACAGCACATCGGGTGCTTCCTCTTTCAGAAACCGTTCGACAATCGGCAGCCGCAGCCGCACCGAATTGATATTCCAAGTCGCGATAGAAACCATGGGGACAGCACTTAGGGTGCGTATTCTTTTGGGTCCAGCACACCTTTAGCTTTCCCGTCACAAAGAATAGCGATAGCGGTGGTCCCGAGAGAAGGAGATACCCTATGACGACTTCGCGCAGCGCGCTTTCACTTGCAGCTGCAATGGCCTTTCCGTTGGCTGCATGCTCACCTGCTGGATATGGGCAGAGCGAGATTGCCAGCGCATCGGCAATGCCAGCCGCGGCGACCGAGCCCAAGGCCAAGAACGTCATCCTGTTCATCGGTGACGGTATGGGAGTTTCGACGGTCACAGCCGCGCGGATCTATGCCGGCCAGAAGAACGGGCAGAGCGGCGAGGAATATGTCCTGCCGTTCGAGATTTTCGAGAATGTTGCGCTCGTAAAAACCTATAACAGCAACGCGCAGGTGCCCGATAGTGCCGGCACGGCAAGCGCGATGCACACTGGCGTCAAGACCAAGATCGGTGTTCTGGGGGTTGGCCCCGATGTCACCGCTGGCGATTGCGAAAGCGGGCTGGCCAACTCGCTCCCAATTCTAGGAGAGCAAGCAACAGCGCGCGGGCTGGCCCTGGGGATCGTTTCCACCGCGCGCATTACCCATGCGACCCCAGCCAGCGTTTATTCGCGCACCCCGGATCGCGGCTGGGAGGCAGATGCGTGGATACCCGAGGATCAACGCGGCAAGGGCTGCGATGATATCGCGTTGCAGCTTGTGAACAGCACATTCGACGTCGCCCTGGGCGGCGGGACGGCGGCATTCTTTGGCGCAGACTCCGGCGGGAGGCGGCTAAATGCGGATGCGAACCTGCCTGCAGATTGGACGGCACGTACAGGCGGCACCTTTGTTTCTACAGCAGCTGAACTGGCTGCTGCACCAGCAGACAAGCCTGTGTTAGGGCTCTTTTCGCCCAGTCACATGACTTACACGGTCGACCGCACCGACGATTCGACTGAACCGACACTAACCAAGATGACGCAGCAGGCGATCACGCGGCTTCAAGATGATCCCGAAGGCTTTTATCTGATGGTCGAATCGGGCCGGATCGATCACGGTCACCATGCCGGGCAAGCTGGCTATGCATTGGAAGAAGCAGTCGAGTTCGCTAACGCAATCCAATACGCAATCGAAAACACCGATCCTGCTGAAACATTGATTCTGGTAACCGCAGATCACAGCCACGTCTTCACAATGTCGGGCTATCCGCGCCGTGGAAATGACATTCTGGGGTTGGTTGTCGCTCCTGAAGGGAGTGCCGAACTGGCAGAGGCGACCACCGCGACCGATGGTAAGCCATACACCACGCTGGGTTACCAGAATGGTCCCGGTGCAATTGCCAATATGGCAGAGCGTCCGATGCCTGAAACCGGCGTTCATGCGCACCAACAGGCCGCGATCCCGACCAGCAGTGAAACCCATGGCGGCGAAGATGTGGCGCTCTATGGCAATGGTCCTGGCGCTGATCGTGTTCGCGGCGTGATCGAGCAGAATGCGATCTATAACATCATCGTCAAGGCGCTTGGCTGGGATGACTAAGAGATCAAGGTGATCTTGCACGAGCTGGATTGGGCTACCCGCAGGTAGCCCGCAAGGCCGGGAGGAAATTGCGTACGCCGAGGCGAGTGCGGAAAAAACAGGATGCCAAACAAAAACCCTCGCGCCGGGGGCATTGGCACGAGGGTTCCTAGTTAGCGTTCGTCACGCTTGGATGAACCGCACTTCGATGAAGGTTGAGGCAACAGGGGGGGAAACCCGCCTTCGACCGGTTCACAAGAAGAAACTACCCTTTCTCAGCTTTCGGCTAAATGAATGACGCACAGCGCTCTGTCGTGTTCTTACAACCTTGCAACGGCGAAGCGTTTATCGTGGGCGACGAGACGAGCTACGCGGATCGCGGAACTGGAACGTACTGTCGGGAACAGACACGCCATAGCGGTGATTCCTTAGCCGAACCGTCGTGCGATTGTTCTGCGCATCGAGCGCAACCCAGGTGTTGAGCTCCAGCCCGCCCGGCGCGGTCACATCGCGCACAAAGATCATATTGATCATGCCGAATTCGGGGCGTTTGGGGTCGCGCACCTCAATGCTGATCACGTCAGGATTCCCGGTCTGAACCAGCTTGCCATAACGGGAGATATCCCGCTCCGGATCAAGCATGGCACCCAGCGGCGAATTGCGGATCGGCCAGCGCTGAACCTGATTCACTTCATAATCGACGAGGTAGAGCGACCGACCGTTGGATATGACCAGCAAATCCTGATCTTCGCCATAGTCGAACCGGATCTTTCCGCCACGCTTTAGTGTCAGAACACCGTCGGCAGTCTGCCCCATTCGGTCAGTTTGTGAGAAGTCTGCCTTTAGTGTGGCGATTTGGCGAAGCGCGCTGACAGCGCGGTTCAGATCGCCCGCTTCGGATTGCGCGATGGCGGGCGCGGTCGTCGCGATAGATGCGGGGATTGCGCATAAGGCAGCACTCGCCAGCGCAACGTGCAGCGGGCGTTTGGAAAGAAATGCAAAGATGCTCATGCTGCGCTTTCTAATCACGCGGCGTTTAACTGTCACTGAACTTGATTGCGTTCAGCCGTTCAGCAAGATCACTTGATCTTGGCTTCCTTGAACTCGACATGCTTGCGCACAACCGGGTCATATTTACGGAAAGTCATCTTTTCAGTGATGTTACGCGGGTTCTTTTTCGTCACGTAATAGAAGCCCGTGTCTGCAGTCGAGACGAGCTTGATCTTGACGGTTGCTGGCTTCGCCATGACGGTATCCTAAAACTTGCAAAAGGGCTGATGTTCAGCCGAAAAAATACAGGCGGCGCGAGCAGCACCGCCATCCAGAGGCGCGCCATTGGGTGATTCTGGGGCAAAAGTCAAGCACGACTCACCAATCAGAGCGACTGACTTTACCTCTTTTCGCCTTCACATCGCCACGGGCTTTCTTGGCTTTCAGCCGCTGGACCTTGCCCACGCGATTGACGCGGCTTTTGGCGCGCGGCTTGGGGCGCTCATGCGCTTTGGTGAGCAATTGCTCGAGCTTCTCGCGCGCCGCGGTGCGATTTGCTTCCTGGGTACGATGTTCGCGTGCTGTAATCAAAAGGTCGCCTGACGCGATGAGCTTGCTTTTGGCGATTTCTTTCAACCGCGCAAAAACAGCCGGCGGCAGACCCAATTTGTAGATATTCACCCGCAGCTGGACCTCGGTCGCTACCTTATTGGCGTTCTGCCCTCCCGGCCCGCTGCCAGCGAGGAAACTTTCCTCTGCCAGAGCATGCGCGCGGGCGAGAAGATCATCATCCATCATCTGACACGTGCGTGCGTTCTGGCGGAGGCGGAGGCTCAGGGGCGGTGAGACCCGCCCGAACGAAGTCTTCCGGAAATGGAGCGTAGGCGGTAATCGGATCCTTGCCTGGGCGTGTCATATGGATCGCCTCTGCGTGCAGCATGGTGCGGGGCGCGCCTTCGTTTTGCCCGCGCACGGGCCCGTAAACGGGATCGCCCAGCAGTGGAACGCCCAGCCCTTGCAAGGCGTGAACCCGCAATTGGTGCGTGCGCCCGGTCTCGGGGCGGAAGCGGATCAACGACCGCTTTCGGTCTTCTTCACCGATAGTCTGGAGCAATTCCCAATGCGAGATCGCCGGTTTGCCTTTCTTCGCGGCAATCATCCGCCAGCCCTTCTCAGCCGAGCTGATCTTGGAGAGGTTAAGTTCGATCGTGCCGGATTGTTCGGACGGTTCAAAATCCATCACTGCCAGATATGTTTTGCCAACAAGACGGTCCTCGAACGCCCTGTTAAAGCGCTTCAGCGCCTTCGGATTGCGCGCAAGAATCAGGCAGCCGCTGGTATCGGTATCGAGCCGGTGAACGGCAACTGGCGGGCGCTGAAATCCCAGCTTCAACTGCTCGATATGGTCCCACAAAGCGGGGCCGCCGCGCTTGGGGCGGTCCACTGGCAAACCCGCAGGTTTGTTGATCACCAGCGCTTCGCCGTCTTCGAAGAGTATTTCGATATTCATATCAATTCAGCTTTCATCAGCCCGCGCACGGCGTTGCCGAGCAAAAAGCCATTTTCGAGATCTTCCAAGATCAGATGTTCTTCGCGCGCCTTGCCGCTGTCAATCAGCGAGCGGCGCAATACGCCGGGCAGCAGGCCAAGCGAATCCGGGGGAGTGAGCCATACTCCGTCGCGCTCAACAAAGATATTGGTGAAGCTGCCTTCGGTAACGAAGCCTTCGGGATGAACGAGCAGCGCTTCCTTCGCGCCTGCGGCCTTTGCGGCGGCCAGCGCCTCCTCGTAGAACCCGCGATCGGTTGTCTTGTGCCGCAAGCGCCAATCGCTGGGATCCACCGGCAGAGGCAGCGCGATACATCGCAGCGGTGTATCACTGGCGCTTGGTACAGGCCCCGCCTCCAGCGCCAACTCTCCGCGCCGCGATGCCAGCAGCCGCACCTTGCTGCGCGTTTCCAGATCAAAGCACAGCGCCTGAATCTGGTTGCGCGCGGCATGCCGGTCGAAAGAAAAGCCCAAAGCCTGCGCTGAAGCCTTGATCCGTTCCAGATGCAGTTCGAGCAAGCCGATACCGCTTTCCGGATCGAACAGCATTGTCTCGATCAAATCGCAATCGCTCAGGCGGCGCGCAAAGCCTGCCTTCACTTCGCATTCGCGCCGTTCAGCCATGGCTTCGCTGTCTGCAACAATCGCAGAGCCTACGCCCATGACCGCGCGCCCTCGATTGTTCTCTTCCGGCGTCAAGCGGAGCGTGCGAATCGCGACATTGAATGCGGTATCGCCATCAGGCCCGATCCGTCCGATCGCCCCGCAATAGGGTCCGCGCGCATCGCGCTCTCTCTCATTGATCAGCTCCATCGCGCGAATCTTGGGCGCGCCGGTGATGGAACCGCAGGGAAAGATGGCGCGGACCAGATCGACTGCAGTTTTGCCTTCTTGCAGTTTGGCATGCACGCTGGAAACCATTTGATGCACCGTTGGATAGCTCTCGACGGTGAACGGCGCCTCAACGCGCACGCTGCCAGCTTCGGCCACACGGCTAAGATCATTGCGCATCAAGTCAACGATCATGAGGTTCTCGGCCTTGTCCTTGACTGACTTAGCCAATTCGTCCGCCAATGCTTGATCGGCTTCGGCCGTGTCGTCACGAGGGCGCGTGCCCTTCATCGGCTTGACTTTTGCCGCATTGCCCTTGAGCGAAGCGAACAATTCGGGTGAGAGGCTGAGCAGCCAGTGCGAGCCATCGAACAGCAATCCGCCATAGCCGGCCTCGGCAGCCGGGCGCAGCTGTGAATAGAGCGCAACCGGATCGCCGCGATAGGATCCGGCGAGCTGATAGGTCAGGTTGACCTGGTAAATGTCACCTGCGTGGATCGCGTCCTGAAGCCGGGCGAATGCTGCCGCATAGCCGCCGGTCGAAAGCTGCGGTTCCATCGGCCCCAGCGTCCCTGTGCCTTCAGACTGCGAAGCGAGCCATTGTGGAACGTCTTGCGCGGCAATTTCTTGCTCGCTGTCAAACAGGCCGAGCCAGACTAGCGGGCCTGCCGCACCGCTGCGTGCATCCACCAAGGGCGAAAGTTTGGGCTCCATCGCCAGGCCCGCTTCGTAAGCGATATAGCCCGCCAATGTTCCGCCGCTGGCTAGTCGTGCGGTATCGGCTGCGGTCAACACATCCGCCACCTCTTCGCCGCGCATCGCAATGAAAATCTGGCGTGGATCGGTAAACAGATGCGCAGATGCTGCGCCGTCCCGGCGCGCGTCATCAAGCAGGATAAAGGGTGTGCGCTGTCCCATTGCCAGTGCAGCCTTAGCCAATCGCGTGCACAAGTCGAGTACTTGACCGCCTAGGGTCCGCTGCGCTGCTCGCGCATCGCTTCGCGCGCTGCCTTGCGCTCTGCAGATGAAATCGTGCCAGAGCCATCTTTATCTGCACTGTTAAAACGCGTCTCTATAGCCGCATCGAATTCCTCGCGCGTCACAGCTTCGTCGCCATTGGTATCTGCGCGGCGTAGCATAGCCATCATCCGCGAAGGACCACCGCGGCCTTGTCGCGCTTCGCGACCACCGCGTTCTCCTGCCCGAGCGCGCATCGCTTCGCGGGCTGCAGACATCTCTTCCTGGCTAAGACCGCCGCTGCCATCGGTGTCTGCGCGGGCGAACATGCGTTCTGCGCGATCACCACGGCGTTCCTGGCGTCGGCTCTGTCGTGCTTCGCGCGCGACCTGCATTTCAGCCTGCGTGACTTCGCCGTCGCCGTTTGCATCCATTTTGGCAAAGCGCTCTGCCTGCTTTGCAGCGCGGTCTGCCCGATCAATCACGCCATTGCCATCGGCATCGGCGCGTTCGAACATCTTCGCGCTGTGAGTGCGCGCTTCTTCAAGTGTCACATTGCCATCGCCATTGGCATCGGGTCCGCGCTTGCCGCCATGATGGTCAGCGAAGGCCGCGCCAGAAGCGCCAATGGCAAGAGCGGCGGCTGAAAGGGTGAGTGTGAGTTTACGCATTGTGTTTGCTCCTATGAATGTGTCGTGCGAGCTGCAGAAAACGAACCTAACCACATTTTGAGAGGGAGGGGGCCTTGCTTGCACAGGGGAATGCAAACGGTCCGCTTTCTGCAACTCTTGAACACTTATCTCGCGGCGCTGTGTCGCAGGAGTATGCCAGTTTAGAGGCAAATTGTCGCAGATTGTATCACCTTCAGACCTCTGTTCATTTGCGCGAAATATGCCTCAGGCGTCTGCCATAAGGAAAGCGTTGAGCTTGTTGCCGTCTGGGTCACGGAAATATCCGGCATAGAACACCTTGCCGTTCTCATCCGGTTCACCGCGTGGGCCCGGCGCGCCTTCATCGGTTCCACCGTGTACCATTGCAATGTCATACAGTCGATGGACCTGATCCTTGTCCTTGGCTTCGATGGCCACCATCGTGCCGTTGCCGACGGTCGCTTCCTTGCCATCGAACGGTTTGGTCGCGGCTATGCCTGCACCGCCATCCCATGCGCCCCAGGCAATAAAAGTATCGAAGTCCATCATCCGTCCGACGCCCATTTCAGCGGCGATAGCGTCATAGAATTTGGCGGCGCGCGGCAGATCGTTCGTGCCCAGCGTTACATAACCGATCATCACATACTCTCCCGTCATGAGTCACAAATTTCGCGACCCGCAATGTAAGAACATTACAAGAACATTTGCAGTTCCACAAGCCGACCTAAGGATTTCCGCCTATCAAAGCGGAGCGCAATGCTTTTCCAGCCAGGCCAAGTCCTCGCCATCCATCTGCGGGCTCAAGATATCCCAGACCTTGGCATGATAATCATTGCACCAATTGATCTCGTCAGCGGTCAGGAGGGTCTCTTCAACCAGTGTACGGTCGATCGGCACAAAGGTCAGGCATTCGAACCCCAGATACTCGCCCTCTGCGCCTTCGATATCCTGTTGTACGGTCAGGATCAGATTCTCGATCCGGATGCCAAATTCGCCCACTTTGTAATAGCCAGGTTCGTTCGACAGGATCATGCCTGCGAACAGTTCCTCGTCCGCTCCGGGTTGACCGCCGCCAAGCTTGGCGATGCGCTGTGGCCCTTCATGGACTGACAGGAAACTACCTACGCCATGGCCAGTACCATGCGCGTAATCGACGCCTGCCTCCCAGAGATATTGCCGGGCAAAGGCATCCAGCTGACCCCCGCAGGTGCCTTGCGGGAAAATGGCGCGATCAATCTGGATGTGGCCCTTGAGAACGCGCGTGAAGCGGTCTTTCATCTCTGTTGTTGGTTCACCCGGGCCAACCCAAACAGTGCGCGTGATATCGGTTGTGCCCGCCGGATATTGCCCACCTGAATCGCACAGGAAGATTGAGCTGGGCGGGATCGGAATATTGCTGTCTTCATCGACCTTGTAATGCGGCAGCGCGGCGTGACCGGCAGCGGCAGAGATGGTGTCGAAGCTGATGTCTTTGAGGTTGCCCAGCTCGCGGCGGAATTCGAGCAGTTTTGCCGCGGCGGCCAGCTCGTCGACTTCGCCCGACGGCGCAGTTTCCTCGATCCAGCGCAGGAAACGGCTTACAGCGACGCCGTCGCGGGCCTGCGCGTCGCGGTGACCTTGTTGTTCGACCGGATTTTTGATCGCGCGCGGCAGAATGGTGGGGTCGCGCTCAAAGCTCACGGTTGCGCCACCTGCCTCCAGCGCCTGAGCAATCCCGGCCACGGCATAATTGGGATCAACCGCGACCTTCTTCCCTGCCATTGTTCCAAGCGCGTCTGCAAAGGTGCCGCGTTCACGGATCGTCACCGCATTGCCCAAGTGCTGTGACAGCTCCGGCGTGACTTTCTCGGAACCGATGAACAATTCTGCAGTCCCATCGGCATGTGCAACGACATAGCTTAGCGCGACTGGCGTATGCGCGATGTCTGAGCCGCGGATATTCAACAGCCACGCCACCGAATCGAGCGCGGAGATGACCGCTGCATCGTGACCTTCGGCCTTGAGCCAATCTGCGATCTCCGCGCGCTTTTCAGCCGAGGAGCGCCCAGTGTGCTCGTCTGTCTGGATCATTGCCACCGCATCGGATGGCTCGGGCTGGTCCTGCCACACGGCGTCAAGCGGGTTGCCGTCGACAGGTACCAGTTCTGCGCCCACTTTGGCCGCTTGCGCTGAAACCGTATTTACCCACGCCCTGCTATGCAGCCATGCATCGTAACCGATCTTCGCGCCTTGGCCGGCATGGTCGGCGATCCATCCGCCAATCGTATCCTTGGGCACAGAGCGGTATTCAAACAGTTTTTCGTCCACTTGATCGCGCACTTGCACGGTATAGCGGCCGTCAACAAAGATCGCGGCTGTGTTTAGCAGCACCGCAGCGCTGCCTGCGCTGCCGCCAAATCCGGTCAGCCATTCAAGCCGCTGTGCATAGGCACCGACATATTCGCTCATATGCTCATCCGAAATGGGTATGATGAACCCGTCCAGTTCGCGACGTTTCAATTCCTGCTTCAACGCGTCGAGACGCGCTTCGTGGGTTTGCATCAACATATGATCGATCCTGCGTGTTGAGCGCTTCAGGCTTGCGGCATGAGCGCTAATCTCTAAACGACTCACCACATAGTCTTTCAGCGCGCGGTATTCCACCCGCGCTGGGTTCGCACAGAAGGATGCCCAATGAGTTTAACGCGCATTGCACATGGCGCGCTCGCAGCTTGTCTGGCGATTTCGCCGCTCGCCGCTGCCCATGCTGCCAATCAAGAGGAATCAACTAACGTGACAAGTGAGGCACCAACCTCCCCCCCGATCGCCGAAAAGCGCGAGCATAGCTTTACCCACCACGGAATTACCGTCAGCGATCCGTATCACTGGCTGAAAGACCAATCATACCCCACGATCGATGACGAAGACGTGCTCGATTATGTGAAGGCTGAAAACGCCTGGTTCGAAACGCGTATGGCGCCGCAGAAGGCGCTGACCGACACGCTGTTCGAAGAGATGAAGGCGCGGATCAAGGAAGACGACAGCACTGTCCCGCAAAAGGATGGGGACTGGATCTATTGGTCCGAGTTTGAAGAAGGCGCGCAATATCGCAAGCACTATCGCAAACCCGCTGCTGGCGGTGATCCGGTGCTTATCATTGATGAAAATGAGCTTGCAGAGGGGCATGAGTATTTCCGCCTTGGCGCTGCATCGGTCAGCAAGAACGGGCGTTTCCTTGCCTATTCGACCGACACCAATGGATCGGAACGCTACACTGCACGGATCAAGGATTTGCAGACGGGTGAGCTGCTGGATGACGAGCTCACCAATCTGCGTGGCGGGCTGACCTGGGTCGCGAATGACACGGCGCTGGTTTACGGACCATCGACCGAGGAATGGCGCACGCTGGAGGCCAAGCTGCATGTGATCGGCACGCCGGTGGAAAGCGATGTGACGCTTTACAAAGAGGACGACCAGAGCTTCGGTGTGGGGGCTGGTCTTACCGCGCAGGATGACTGGCTGATCATTGCCACGGGCGACAATGAGACGAGCGAAGTACGGCTGGTGCGTGCTGACGACCCTACCGGCGAGCAGATTCTGATCAAGCCACGCCAGAAAGGCGTCGAATATTCTATCGATGTGCGGGATGGAGAGATCTTCATCTGGACGAATGATAATCACATCAACTTCCGCCTGGCCAAGGCCTCGCTGAAGACCCCCGGTGAATGGGAAACGGTGATTGCAGGCTCGGACGAGTTTTACCTGACCGGTTTCGAGCTGTTCAAGGATTTCTACGTTACCGAAGGGCGCCTGAACGGGCTCGATCAGGTGCAGATCCGCAGTTATGCCGACGCGTCCGACATGAAATCGATCGATTTTCCTGAAGCCAGCTACGACACCGGCCTTTCGAATAATCCCGAATACGATGTCAGCAAGTTGCGCCTTTCTTACGAAAGCATGATCACCCCGGGTTCGGTCTATGACTATCATCTAGCATCGGGCGAGCTGGAGCTGTTGAAGCAGCAGGAAATCCCGTCGGGCTACGATGCCTCGCTCTATACGACCGAGCGGGTCGAAATCACTGCACGTGACGGTACAAAGGTTCCGGTCAGCATCGTGATGCGTAAGGATCGCGAAGAGATTTTGGAAGAAAAAGCCGGACCGCTGCACCTCTATGCCTATGGCGCCTATGGCTACGCGGTACCGCCGGGTTTCTCTACCACGCGCCTGAGCCTGGTCGACCGCGGTTTTGCCTATGCCATCGCGCATATTCGCGGCGGCGATGATCTGGGCCGCCGCTGGTATCTGCAAGGCAAGATGTTCGAGCGGCGCAACACCTTCAACGACTTTGTCGATGCGGGGCGCGGGCTGATTGAGCTGGGCTATACGAGCGAAGGTAAAGTCACCGCATCAGGCGGTTCAGCCGGCGGCGAGCTGATGGGGGCGGTCATCAACCAAGACCCGTCGCAATATGGCGCAGTGGTCAGCCATGTGCCGTTTGTCGACGTGCTCAACACCATGCTTGATGAAAGCCTGCCGCTGACACCGGGCGAATGGCAGGAATGGGGCAATCCTCTGACCAGCAAAGAGGCCTTCGCTTACATCCTCAGCTACTCGCCCTATGATCAGGTGAGCGCGCAAGACTATCCGCCGCTGCTCGTTACCGCCGGTCTTAACGATCCACGTGTGACCTATTGGGAGCCAGCCAAATGGGTCGCCAAATTGCGCGATGTAAAGACTGACAACAAAGAGCTGCTCATGAAGACTAATATGGGCGCTGGGCATGGCGGTAAGTCGGGCCGTTGGAATTCGGTCTATGAGGTCGCGGAAGAATACGCCTTTATCCTGTGGCAGATGGGCATGACCGAAGCCGAGGGGGCAGATTGACCACTAGCTTCACCAGAAAGTTCACGGCGTTGCCCGAGCACATTGACGAGCTCGGGCATGTCAACAATACCGTCTGGGTCGGCTGGGTTCAGGATATCGCCACCGCGCATTGGGATGCAGCCGCGCGGCCGGAAGACAATGCGCAATTCTTCTGGGTCGTGATCCGGCACGAGATCGATTACCGCGGCAATATCGCAGCGGGCGAAAGTGTGACCGGAGATACGTGGATCGACGGGCCTGCCAAAGGCGCGAAATCTGATCGCCGGGTCGACTTCCGCAACGCGGCGGGCAAGGTGATCGTCTCTGCGCGCACCACCTGGGCCATGCTCGACCGCAAAACACAGCGGCTTGTGCGCGTTCGCCCTGAAGTGATAGCGCCCTTTCAGCTATCGGGGGAATAAGCCGCATGACCAAGAGCCCATTGTTTGCACCATTGACGTTGCCCAATGGCAGCACGCTACCCAACCGCATCTGCAAGGCTGCGATGGAAGAAAATATGGCCGTGCAGCCGGGGCAATACCCGGGGGAGAAGCTGTTCGCGCTTTACCGCCAATGGGCGAAGGGCGGCACAGGCTTGCTCCTGTCCGGCAATGTTATGGTTGACCCTAGCGCGCTGACCGGTCCAGGCGGTGTGGTGCTGCAGAAAGGCACTGAGTTGGCGCCGTTCAAGAAATGGGCAGAGATCGGCCAATCCTTTGGTGGGCAATTCTGGCTCCAGATCAGTCATCCGGGACGCCAGCTTTACAAGAGCTTGGGAGAGACTGCCGTTTCGCCCTCTGGTGTGGAGCTCAACCTTGGCAAGTTCTCATCACTCTTCGCACCCGTCCGCAGGCTCGAAGTGGGCGAGATCGAAGCGATCATCACGCGTTTTGCAGACACTGCGGAGTTGGCCGAACAAGCAGGCTTTGATGGTGTCCAGATCCACGGTGCGCATGGCTATCTTATCAGCCAGTTCCTCTCGCCGCTCACCAATAAGCGCGATGATGAATGGGGTGGCAGCCTTGAAAATCGCGCGCGCTTCCTGTTGCGGATTGTTGAAGCGGTGCGTCAGCGTGTGAAGCTCAGCTTCGGTGTGGGCCTCAAGCTTAACTCGGCTGACTTTCAGCGCGGTGGCTTCGAATTCGAAGACGCAAGGCAAGTGTTGGAATGGCTTAATGGTCACGGGCTCGATTTTGTCGAGCTTTCAGGCGGCAGCTATGAGAGCCCCGCGATGCAAGGCAATCCGCAGGAAGGCTCAACCCCAAGTTCTTCAACGGCCGCGCGCGAGACCTACTTTATCGATTTCGCCCGTCAGATCGCGAAAGTTGCCGATATGCCGATCATGGTGACAGGCGGCATCACGAAGATGGAAGTTGCTGAAGCCGCGCTGGCGAAGGATGAAACGGGCTTTGGCGTACAATTGCTGGGCATTGCGCGTGCGCTGGCCAGCGATCCGGATCTGCCAAAGCATTGGCGTGAAGGAACGAATGCCAACGTTTCGCTTCCGCAAGCCGGCTTCAAGGATGCCACCCTCAATGGCCTCGCGACTATGGCGCTGACCAAGCAACAGCTTGAGAAAATGGCCAAAAACAAGCCGCCGGGTGATGGCGGTTCAGCTGTTATCGCGCTAGTGGCCGATCAATATCGCGCGGCAAAGCGCGCCAAGGGCTACCGCAAGTGGCGGGCGAACTGACCAATCTTCTGTGCATAAGTAATCCTGTTTGATTTCAGTTGGTTGCTCCGACTGTGTGCGCGCCAGCGCGGCATGTCTCAAAAATGTAATTTTCCCGTCATAGTGCCGCAGCAAAACGGTCATAGGGAACACACACAATGAAACGTGCATTGCTTTTGTCAGCAGCGGCTGGCGCCCTTTGTTTTACTTCACCCGCCATCGCGCAGGACAATTCCGAGCTTTCTGCAGAGCTCGCTGAAATGCGTGCGGCAATGGCTGCGATGGCAGCCAGGATTGACACGCTTGAAGCGGAACTTGCTGAAGCGGAATCCAAGGCAGACGTCGCAGCGACGCAGGCCGCAGCAGCGTCGCAAGCTGCATCTGCCGCAAGCGAGACGGCAAGTGCGGCGGTCGCAGCAGCTGAAGCGGCGAACGCGGGCGCAAGCATTGCCTTCAAAGGCGCGCCTGAAATCAAGGCCGATGGCGGCTGGAGTTTCAAGCCACGCGGTCGCTTGCAATATGACGCAGGCATTACATCAGTACCTTCATCGACTGGCCGCAGCGACGGTTTCGGTAGCGAAGCGCGTCGCGCACGCCTGGGCGTCTCTGGCGATATGCCCGGCGGTTTTGCCTACAAGTTCGAAGTCGACTTCGCGGGCAACGATGTGGCCGTCACCGATGCGATCATCTCATACGAAGCTGGTGATGCAGAAATCAGCGTTGGCCAGATGAATACCTTCCAGTCACTGGAAGAACTGACCAGTTCGCTCCATACCAGCTTTATCGAGCGCGCGGCCTTCACCGACGCTTTCGGTTTCGAACGCCGGGTCGGTGCGGCCGCCACCTTCAGCAGCGGCGATCTTCTGATCCAGACAGGTCTCTTCACTGACAATTTGGAAGATCTTTCCAATAAGAACTGGAGCGCGGATGGCCGCGTGGTCTTCAATCCGAAGGCCGGCGACACTCAACTGCATTTCGGCGGCTCGGTTCACTATTCCGACCTCGAAACCGGCGAGACCGTTCGCTATCGCCAGCGTCCATTGGTCCACTTCACGTCAGAGCGTTTCATCAACACTGGCAATCTGGGCGCAACCAGCGAATTTGGATTTGGTCTTGAAGGCGCGTTCATCGCTGGCCCGTTCCACAGCGCGGCTGAAGGCTATTGGCAGAGCGTCAACCTGCCAATGGGCGCTGATGATCCGACCTTCTTCGGCGGCTATGCCGAAATCGGTTACTTCCTGACAAGCGGCGACACGCGCGGCTACAAGGGCGGCAAGTTTGACCGCACCAAACCAGCCAATCCTGTCGGCGAAGGCGGCATCGGTTCGATCCAGCTCAACGCACGCTATGATCGCCTCGACCTCAGCGATGCCGGTATCGTAGGCGGGACACAGGACGGCTATTTCCTGTCGCTGGTGTGGAAGCCAACCGACTACACCATGCTGCTCGCGAATTATGGTAAGCTCGACTATTCGAATGCTGTTCACCCGACCGCAACCGGCGATACGGATTACAGCGCAGATGTAATCGGCGTTCGCGCTCAGATCGATTTCTGATCCTCTAGGTCGGCCTGGAAGACACGCTCCGGGCTGACTAACAATTGTCACATTACTGTCACGCATCTCCCCTAAGCGCATCTCATATCTAGGGGTCAATTGAAGGATTTTTCCATGCGTTTTGTAAAAACAACCTGCCTTCTGGCAATTTCGAGCCTCGCCCTTGCCGCTTGCGGTGAAGGTGCCGGCGGCGGCACCCGCGACTCAATTCGCGCGGTTGGCTCTTCAACGGTTTTCCCGTTTGCCAAGCAAGTGGCGGAAAACTTCTCTCGCGCTAACCCCGAATTCAATTCTCCGCTGATCGAATCGACCGGCACTGGCGGCGGTATGAACCTGTTCTGCGCTGGCGTTGGCGCAAGCACCCCTGACATGGTCAATGCATCGCGCCGCATGAAGATGTCTGAGTTTGAAACCTGCCAGGAAAACGGTGTGACGGAAATCGTCGAGTTGCAGGTCGGTCTTGACGGAATCGCATTTGCATCCGCGCAAGGCGGGTTGATGATGAACCTTTCCCCCAAGATCGTTTATGAAGCGCTGGCAGCCAATCCGTATGGCGGCGAGCAGACCAATGAAACATGGTCCGATGTTGATCCTTCGCTCCCGAATGAGCCGATCTTTGTCTATGGCCCGCCGTCCACCTCGGGCACTCGCGATGCTCTGAAAGAGCTCGTCCTTGAAGTTGGCTGCAAGACCAATGAAGACATGAAAGCTCTGAAAGAAAGCGATGAAGATCGCTATGATCAGGTTTGCACTGAAGTGCGCGCTGACGGCAAATATGTCGACCAGGGTGAGCAGGACAATCTGATCGTGCAGAAGATCGAGAGCAACCCGCGCTCGATCGGTGTGTTCGGCTTCAGCTATCTCGAAGAGAATGCCGACAAGGTGCAGGGCTTGCCGATGAACGGCGTGGACCCAACCTATGCGAACATCTCCAACTTCTCTTATCCCGGTGCTCGCCCGCTTTTCGTTTATGTGAAGGCTGCGCACCGCAGCGCGATCCGCGGCCTTGACGAGTATTTGCAAGAGTGGGTCAGTAGCTGGGGGCCGGATGGTGCTCTGACCAAGATCGGCTTGGTGCCTTCACCAGAAGCCGAGCGCGCGAAGAACGAGCTCGCTGCAAAGAACTATGTCACAATCACAGCTGACGACCTCAGCAAGTAATCCTCTCCCTTCCGGTTACTTCTGATCGAAGCGCCGCTCTGCCAATCTGGCAGTGCGGCGTTTTTCGTATTAAGGCGCTTTGTGCTATATGGCTGGGCGATGCACAGCGGAGGCACTCGGCGCGATGATCGGGTTGATTGTCATCGTGCTATTCTTGATATGGCTGACGTCGCCAGATCCAAAATTCAACCCGGCCAGTTTTGAAGATGCACCGCTTGAGCCAGGGCTCGCCCCGCTCTCCGAAGCCGTCACGCTAGCGCAGGTCATGCAAGCCAACGGGCAAACACACAAGCAATGGCAAGACTCCCAGCTAACCCAAGATGACGATCCTTCTTGATCTCAGATCGGATTGCCATCCTGATCGCGGAAGATTTCGCGGCGGCCGACATGGTTCGCCGGGCCGACCAGCCCTTCGCTTTCCATCCGCTCGATCCATTTGGCGGCGGTGTTGTAGCCCACGCCCATCTGGCGTTGGAGCCATGAGCCAGAGGCTTTCTGGTTTTCGATCACGATCTGGCAGGCCTGGCGGTACTTGCGCTCTTCGGGATTGTCGCTGGCGGTGAATTCGTCTTCAAAGCTCAGCCCGCCGCCATCTTCCGGCTCCTCGGTAACCGCGTCGACATATTCAGGCTTGCCCTGGCTGCGCCAATAGTTCGCCACTCTTTCGACTTCATCATCGCTCACGAACGGCCCGTGGACGCGGGTCAGCGCGCCGGTGTTGGGCTTGTACAGCATATCACCGCGGCCAAGCAGCTGCTCGGCGCCTTGCTCGCCCAGAATGGTGCGGCTGTCGATCCGGCTGGTTACCTTGAAGCTGATCCGTGTCGGCAGGTTCGCTTTGATCACGCCGGTGATGACATCGACTGATGGGCGCTGCGTTGCCATGATCAGGTGAATGCCCGCCGCGCGTGATTTCTGGCTGAGGCGCTGGATCAGGACTTCGATTTCCTTGCCGACCGTCACCATCAGATCAGCCAGCTCGTCCACGATCAGGACGATCATCGACAATGGTTCGTAATCGAGCTGTTCTTCCTCGAACAGCTCCTCACCCGTTTCGGGATCGAAGCCGGTCTGCACGCGCCGGCCCAGCGGCTTGCCCTTGGCGGCGGCGGCGCGAACCTTCTCGTTGAAACCGCTGATATTGCGCGAGTTCACGCTGCTCATCATGCGATAGCGGCGCTCCATCTCCTCGACCGCCCATTTAAGCGCGCGCACGGACTTGTGCGGTTCCGTCACAACCTGGCTGAGCAGATGCGGGATATCATCATAACTCTTGAGCTCGAGCACCTTGGGGTCAATCAGGATCAAGCGGCACTCAGCCGGTGTGAAACGATATAGCAGTGACAACAGGATCGCGTTGAGGCCCACCGACTTACCCGAACCGGTCGTGCCAGCGACCAATAAGTGCGGCATGGCAGCAAGGTCCGCCACTATAGGCTCGCCTGCGATATCCTTGCCCAGGATAATCGGCAGCGTGCCCTTGTTTTCCGCAAAGGCTGCGCAAGCGGCAAGCTCTTTGAAGCTCACCATTTGCCGTTCGGCATTGGGAAGCTCGATGCCCATCACCGTCTTTCCCGGGATCGGTGCAACGCGGGCGGAGATCGCGCTCATATTACGGGCAATATCTTCGGCCAGGCCGATAACGCGGCTGGCCTTGATGCCCGGTGCTGGTTCCAGCTCGTACATCGTCACAACCGGGCCAGTACGCACTGCGGTGATCTCACCTTTGACGTTGAAATCGTCGAGCACATTCTCAAGCAGACGCGCGTTTCGCTCGAGCGCCATCTTGTCCAGCTTGACGCCTTTGTCCTCGGGCATGTCCTCGAGCAGATCGAGGCTCGGCAAGTCGAAGCTTGCGAACATATCGCGTTGCTTGGCATTCGCGAGTGCGGCTTTCTTGGGCGGTTTGGTAGGATCAGTGATCGTCGGTGTACGGCGCGGTGCAGGATCTGCCAGAACCTCCGCATCGCCTCGGTCCCGATTCGGTTTTGCGCGCTTCAATCTGGGCGTGCTTGTCTCATCGGTGATCTCGCGAGTGCTGCGCACTGGCAGAAGATTGCGTACGAAGTCCGGCAAGGTCAGCAGGCTGCGCCAGTCGATCGCGAATACGCGCGTGGTAAGTGCAATGCCGCCGGCCAGGCTGGCGAACACCAGCCCGCCTGTAACCCAGCCAGACGTGCCTTCACCGAAACGGTCCGCCACGGCGTTGACCGCGCTAGCGCCCAATAGGCCAGAAATGCCGCCCATCTGCGCAGGCAGCGTGCTGTCCGGCCCTTCGAACATCAAGGACAGGAAGGTTGAGAGCAACACCATTGCGACGAGCAGCATGCCGAGCGGCAGCCACCACCGGGTGCCTTTATCTTCATCTTCGTGCTCGACCTCGCGCCAAAGCCCGCGCGCGCCGATGTAGATGAGCGGCAGCAGCAGCACCGAAGTTATGCCAAATGTGCCCAGCACCTTGTCTGCGGCCCAAGCCCCGCTTGCACCCATCCAGTTGCGAATGTCATTGCCCGATGCGGCCGTGGAACCGGACGGGTCAGTCTGGGTATAGCTTGCCAGCGCCAGGGTCAGAAAAACCAACAGGATCAGGAGCCCGCCCGCCCCCGCCATCTGACCGGCGCGGCGCATCGAGCGACGGAATGCCGCGCGCCAGTCTGCCTGTCCCTTTTTGCGCATTGACCGTGTAGCCATCGGGGCAATCTCTCCTACAAGAACACACCATGAATCTTCGAGGACTCGCGGTCAACGTTTTTAGAGCCTCAAGCGTCGGTGTCTTTGTAGCGTGCCATTGCCAGCCGCGCCTTCCACCCTTCCACCCGGAGCCTACCGGGATACAATCCGGGTGGAAGGGTGGAAGGGTGGAAGGCGCGGGTGGCTGGGACTTCAGCGCAACAAGCTAGCTCAACCCATCTATCGCCGCCCAGCGCGGCCACTTCAGCCGATCCGCCGTACGCTGGTTCATACCGCCCAGCGCGATGACAGGCATATCGGCATGCTGCGCGAGCATTCTGAACCGATTTGGTCCAAGAAATGGGGTCTCAGGGTGTGAATTGGTTGCAAACGCGGGTGAAACCATCACCGCGTCGGCCCTTGCGCGGTTCGCTTGCCCAATCTCTTCGAGATCATGCGCCGTTGCGATTGTCAGCATATCGGTACGCGTTGGATAGAGGGATCGCGGTGCACCATAGATACCGTCAGCGCCCCATTCGCGCGCGGTTAGTGTGCTGTCAGCCAGAATGACCACATGTTCAAGCGCGCGGCACACACGCTTCAATAGCTGAAACCTGGCCCAACGCTGCGGGTCATCCAAATGATAATGGCGATAAACAAAGCCTGATGCGCGCGGCAACCGAGCCAGGGATTCCTCCAGCGTGCCGTCATTGCGTTCGTCTGAAAGCAACCAAAGGTCAGGAAGATGCTGGAACTGCGCCATTGCCACGCTATAGCGCGCTGTCATGGCAAATGAAGCAGCATATCGCCTCGATGAAGTCCGCGCCAATATCGCGAAGGCGTGCAAGCCTTCGCGCCGCGAGACCGATGACGTTACATTGATTGCGGTCAGCAAGACCCATCCTGCGGAGAAGATCACGCCACTTCTGGAGGCCGGGCATCGCGTCTTCGGAGAGAACCGCGTTCAGGAAGCGCAGGAGAAATGGCCTGCGCTGCGCGAAGCCTATCCCGATGTTGAGCTGCATCTGATCGGGCAATTGCAATCCAACAAGGCGGACGAAGCAGTCGCGCTTTTTGATTGTATTCACGGTCTGGACCGCCCCAGCCTGCTGAAAGCACTTGCCAAAGCGATGGACAAAGCGGGCAAACGTGTGCCGTGTTTCATTCAGGTCAATATTGGTGAGGAAGAGCAGAAGGGGGGCTGCGCAATCGCTGATTTGCCTGCGTTGATAGAGCAAGCGAAGGCGGCGGAGATCCCGATCCTTGGCCTGATGTGTATTCCGCCATTCGACATCGAACCTGCGCCATTCTTTGCATATTTGTTCAAGCTGGCGGCCGACAATGGCCTGGATCAGCTTAGCATGGGCATGAGCGGCGATTATGAAACCGCTGTGATGCTGGGCTCGACCCATGTGCGTGTAGGGACCGCACTGTTTGGTGAGCGCCGGAAGCAGGGGCAGTGAGCGAGGCGCTGGAGCGGTTTGAAGCCGAATGGCTGCCCCGGCTGAATACGGGCGCTCGCACTTCGTTTCACCATGGCCTGACGCCGCCTGATACCGGGCTGCATTCCGCGGTTGCCGACACTTTCGTCAGTGAACTCGGTTTCACACCAATTGGCTTCAATTGGGAACTGCTTGATGCGCATGGCGATGCGGATAGTCCGCGTTCAGCGGTTGGCGAACTGACAAAGGCGATCGCCAACGATATCTCCAACCCGTCAAAGGAATGGCTTGGTTCCACCGCCGCGTCTCGCTGCGCGCAAGACCTGTTGGCCGCATTCGACAGAACTTCGCTGACGGTTGTATCCAACCGTTATGACGGCTTGTGGAATCCGATTTCGCGCACGAGCGTGGAATGGGGATTTGTCTGCTTCGACGACAGGCAGATCGCGCTGATCCTGATTGCCGAACAAGGCACCGAACAAGGTTAGGTCGCAAAAAGAAAAGGGCGCCTCGCAAGAGACGCCCTTTCCGATATTCTGTGATCTTGTGCGAATTAGAACTCGAAAGTCATTTCCGCACCAATCTGGCGACCCTTCGACAGCGGCGACAGTGTACCGCCAGCCGGATAGGCATCGAACGGACGGTTCACGCCATTGCTAAGCGGACCACCGAACGGCAGCTGGGTGTCACCACCAGCCTGAACCTGATCGAGCAGGTTCTTGCCGTAGATCGATACAGACAGGCCATCCATCGGGGTTTCCCATGTGATGTTGGCATCAAGGTTGTCGGCAGCCTGGATCCAGCCTAAGTTGTTGTCCGTATAGGCAAACTCGTCACGGAACTGATAGTTCACCCGGCTGACGATCGCGCCATTCGGCAAGATCAACTCATGGAGCATGCCAACGCCCCAGGTTACTTCCGGCACACGTGGCAGACGCAGAGCGGTGTCTGCATCGTCGATTGCGCCGTCGCTCGAGATATCGAAAGCTACGCTCTTGTAGTCATCGTCGATGATGCCGAGGTTCGCCGTGAAGATCAGGTTGTCGGTAACCCGCGCCCGCCCTTCAACTTCGAAGCCAAGAATTTCGGCATCCGCCGTGTTCAGGATGAACTGTGACACGCCGGCAGTTGGCGAGCTCTGATTCACTTCGCGCTGCATGTCGTCGATCTCGGTCAGATAGACTGCAGCGTTGACGGTCAATGCACCATCGCTGGTCTGGAACTTGCCGCCAATCTCGTAATTGTCGACGCGCTCTTCATCGAAGCCGAAATTGCCGCCGGTTGCCGGTACAACGACAGTCTCGAACACGGTCGCGTTGGTGATACGGAAGTTGTAGCCGCCGCTGCGATATCCGCGGGTCCAGTGAGCATAGATCTGGCTGTCGTCGAATTCATACTGGAAGCCGAACTTTGGCGACCAGTTGGTCCAGCTGCGGCCATCTTCGAAACCGTTATTCTCGGTTGGGATGAACGGGTTTGTGCCGCTGGTTGGGCATGTGCCGCCAACTACCGAACATTCTGGACGCGGACGTACATATGTCACGCCAGCGTACTTTTCTTCGCGGCTCCAGCGGATGCCGGCGATGACAGAAAAGTCCGACGTCAGATAATACTGACTTGCCGCAAACGCGCCCAATACTTCGTGGTCCTGCGAACCACCGCCATAGAATGTCAGCGGGCTGAGCGGCGGCAGATCACGAGTTTCTGTGTAGGCAATCGACTGGTCGAAATAGAAACCGCCGATCGTCAGGTCGAAGTTGTCAGTCGAAATCGCGTAGCGGATCTCGTTCGAAATCTGATCGTGCTCGGTTTCTGTGCTTGAATGGAAACCGAAGATCGGAAGACTGTCGATATCTCCCAGTGTTGTTGCCGAATAATCCCGATAACCGAAGATATTGGTCAGTGTACCCGGGCCGATATCAACCTCTGCGGTGAGCGATCCGGTCCAGATCTCGTTATCGTAGTTACCGCGCTCGTCGATCGACAGATCGAAAGTGTCACGCTCGAACACACCGCGGTTCTGTCCTGAAGGGCCGTCGCCATCGCTGGTGAAATAGTCCAGCTTGCCGGTCAGTGTCAGGTCGCCAAAGCGGCCTTCCAGCGCGCCGCGCAGGATTTTGGTTTCAGCCTTGCCGTGGTTTGAGCCATCGAACAGGTTGGTGAAGTAACCTTCATTCTTGTTGTAATATGCGCCCAGCTTGAACAGCAGCGTGTCTTCAACGATCGGGCCTGAAATTACGCCGCTGACGGTATAGTTTGCACCGCCGCGACCGCCATCTACAAGCGGTCCATCAACCGCCGCGCGGAATTTTCCGGTCAAATAGTCGGTCGGGTTGCCGGTGTTGATCAACACCGCGCCGCCGGTGGTGTTGCGTCCGAACAGGATACCCTGAGGGCCGCGCAGAATTTCTACACTTTCAAGGTCGAACAGGTCGAACACGACGCCGCCGCTGAAGCCGAGGTAAACGCCATCGACGAATACGCCGACAGTTGGGTCGATCGAGGGAATCGAGCTGTTGATGCCCAGACCGCGGATCGAGAAGTTTGCGGTTCCACGGCTGGTGCCGATCTGGTCAAGCGACACGTTGGGTGCCGAATATGTCAGTCCTTGAACGTCACGCACCTTGAGCGCATCGAGGCTTTCTGCATTGAACGCTGTCACCGCCAACGGCACGTCCTGAACATTTTCTGCATTCTGCGTCTTTGTGCCGGTCACAACAATGACGTTGGTCGCATCAGCGATGCTCGTACGGCCCGTCTGTTGCTCTTCTTCCTCCACAGCATCTTGCGCGAAAGCTGTAGCGGGAATCATCGCCATGCCTGCTCCAAGCAAGGCAAGCGTCTTCAATGAAGCAAATCTGGTATTCATGGGGGGCTCTCCTTTTAGTCCTCTGGGCGCCCATTGGCGCGATAGTCTTGAAAAGCAACTAATTGCGGACGAATGTGTATCAGGCTTCTTCGAGCTGTTTCTGACGTGCATCACTTGCTGCGTGCAGCAGTCGGTCCGATATTTCCTTAAGGCGATCATCAGCGGTGATTTTCGCGCCGAGCAGGTCGGTCACATAGAAAGTGTCAGCCGCACGCTCGCCATAGGCTGTCACATGCGCGGACTGGATCACCAGTTTGCTTTCGAACAGCGCCCGGGCGAGGCGATTGAGCAGCGCGGGCCTGTCGCGCGCATTGACTTCGATCACAGTGAAGCGCCCCGATGCATTGTTGTCAAAGGTAACGCGTGGAGCAATTCGGAATGCGCTCGAGCGGGTAATTGGCAATGGGCGTGCCGCGAGCTTGGGCACCAGGTCGACCCGGTTCGCGAGTGCATCGCGGATCGAACGCTTGAGCCGCTCCAACTGTTGGCCCTCTGCAAAGGGCTGCCCATGCGGATCCTGTACCAGGAAATTATCGACGGCGTAGCCGGTGCGCGTGGTGTGAATGCGCGCATCGATGATGTTCGCTCCTGCAAGTGCGATACCGCCTGCAATCCGGAAAAACAGACCGGGATGGTCTGCCGCGATGACACTGACCAAGGTCGCACCGCGCGTTGCGTCAAACTCGCAATGGATTGAGAGTTGCTCTTCGTTTTTACGTGCGATCTCATACTGTATCAGATTGCTGGTAATCATGTCTTCATGCTCGGCAATCCAATAGGAATCGTCGAGCAACGATCCGACGTCTTCTTTCAGATGGGCCTTGTCGCCCAACAGAGCGACAACCGCTTCCTGCTTGGCGGCGATACGCTGTTGGCGACCATGTTTCATGTGGCCAAGACGCAAGCGCTCTTGCGCGGCATCGTATAGATCGCCGAGCAGCTGACCCTTCCAGCTGTTCCACGTGCCCGGCCCGACCGCGCGAATGTCGACAGCGGTAAGGATCATTAGATTCCGAAGTCGCTCAAGGCTTTGCACTTCGCCTACGAAATTCTCGATGGTCTTGGGGTCGGTGAGATCGCGTTTGAACGCGGTCGCACTCATCAGAAGGTGATAGCGTACCAGCCAGGCAACCAGTTCGGTCTCGTTTTCGGACAGGCCAAAGCGAGGGCACAGCTCCTCGGCAACCTCGGCGCCAAGCACTGAATGGTCTCCGCCGCGCCCCTTGGCAATATCGTGAAGCAACACAGCGACATAAATCGCACGCCTTGAGTTAACGCGGTGGATCAGCCGGGTCGAGCGCGGGTGATCCGCTGAAAGTTCACCTTTCTCGATTCTGGAGAGCAATCCGATCGCGCGGATAGTGTGCTCATCAACAGTATAGTGGTGATACATGTCGAACTGCATCTGTGCATTGACCTTGCCAAAGTCAGGTACGAAGCGGCCAAACACGCCCGCCTCATTCATCCAGCGCAGCACCGTTTCCGGATCGTTGCGTCCAGCCAGCAACTCAACGAACAGAGCATTGGCACACTTATCCTCGCGGATATTCGCCTTGATCAGCGTGCTGTCACGATCAGCCTGACGCATCGTGTCAGGGTGTATCTCCAGACTGTTGGCTTCGGCCAGCTGGAAAACCTCGATCAGACGCACCGGGTACTTTTTGAACCAATCGTCTGACGGGGCAGCAATCCGGCCACCAAAAACACGATAGCCTTTCAGCGTCCGCGCCTTTTGGTTCCATCCTGCGAAGAAACCCTTGCGGGCGCGCTTCTTGGCGAACTCATCGTCCAGATGGGCCAGGAACACGCCGGTCAAGCTTCCTACGCGCCTCGCCTGAATGAAATAGAATTGCATGAAGCGCTCAACCGCGCTTTTTCCGGGGCGATCAGCGAAGTTCATGCGCGCTGCGACCTCGCGCTGAAGATCGAAGGTCAATCGGTCTTCAGCCCGACCAGTGATCATGTGCATATGGCTGCGCACCGCCAGCAGGAAGCCCTCGGCTCTGCGAAAACTGCTGTACTCGGCCTTGGTCAGCAAGCCGACATCAACCAGTTCCGCTGCGCTGCGGACGCGGTGGACATACTTGCCGATCCAATAAAGCGTTTGCAGATCGCGCAAGCCGCCTTTGCCCTCCTTGATATTGGGCTCGACCACATAACGGCTGTCACCCATCCGCTTGTGGCGCGCATCGCGCTCTTCCAGTTTCTGCGTCAGGAATTGGCGCTCACTGCCTTTGGCAACTTCGGCCCAGAAGCGCCGACCGGTTTCTGCGTAAAGGGCGCGGTCGCCCCAGATGAAGCGGCTTTCCAGAAGCGCGGTGCGGATCGTCAGATCCTCTTTCGCCATGCGGATGGTTTCATCGACGGTGCGGCTCGATTGACCCACTTTCAGCCCGAGATCCCACAGGAAATAGAGCATGGCTTCTATCACCTGCTCGCACCACGCAGCGCGTTTCATCGGCGTGATAAAGGCGATGTCGACGTCGGAATGTGGCGCCATCTCGGCCCGGCCGTACCCGCCGACTGCCAGAATCGCGATCCGCTCAGCGCTGCTGCGATTGCCCACCGGATAAACATGCTCGATCACATGGTCGTGCACCAGCCGCAGCATCTGATCGATCAGCAGGGCCTGTGCAGCCACGCATTCGTGCCCGGCAGAAGGATTCTCCGCCAGCCGCTTGGCGATCTCTGCCCGGCCATTACGGAGCACATCCTTCAGCAGCGACACAATTTCATTGCGTGCCGCATCCCCCTTTTCGGCTACCAATGCATTGATCGCCTCAGCGGTCTTGCGCCGATCGATAATCGCGCGCTGGCGAGGTATCTTGACGGAATTCAAGCGCTGTCCTTAGCTGTCCACGAGCTCGCCGGCGAACATGGTGCGAACCGTGCGTTTGTCGATCTTTTGTGTGCCCAGGCGTGGCAGCGCCTTGTCAGACACCCAAATATGCTCGGGCAATGGAACCTTGAACGGTGCGATGCGCGAAAGCAGATATTCGCGCAGCTCTTCCTTGCTTACAGGCGTGCTGCCGCCCTTCTGGTAGAATACGGCCGCTGGCACTTCGCCCATCCGATCGTCGGGAACGCCGAATACAGAGCATTCCGCGATCGCATCGTGGCCGTAGATCGCCTCTTCCACTTCGATGCAGGAGATATTCTCGCCGCCGCGAATGATGATGTCCTTCTTGCGATCGACGATGAAGAGATATCCGTCTTCGTCGAGATAGCCCAAATCGCCCGTGCGGAAGTACTGGTCATCAGTGAAAGCGGCCTTGGTCGCTTCCTCATTGTTCCAATAGCCCAGGAAGTTTGCCACCGAACGGATGCAAACCTCGTCCACTTCGCCTTGCGGGCGTGGATTGCCATCATTGTCGAGAATGGCGAGGTCAACCAATGGCACGCTGGCTTTGCCGGTAGAGCCGGGTTTCGCCATGTAGTTTTCGTTGAAATTGCCGCAGCCAACTGCATTGGTTTCTGTAAGGCCATAACCGAGCAGCGGGAACCCGCCGGGGAAAGCCTCCTTGATCTTGTTGACGTGATCGACCGGGCGCGGTGCGCCGCCAGCGGCAAAGCTCTTGCAGCTTGATACATCAAATTGTTCACGCTCTGGGTGCGTTGCAATTTCATAGCTCATCAGCGGAACGCCGACGAAGTAAGTGACTTTCTCTGCTTCCATCAGCCGTAGCGCCTCGCGTGCATCCCATTTGGGCATCAGCACCAGCTTGCGCGCAATGCCAAAGCTTTGCAGGAACAGCGGCACTTCGCCTGTTACGTGGAACAGCGGGACCGCGATCAAAGCGCATGGCTGCGTGCTCACATCTTCGCCGCGCGATTCGAGCAGTACCTTGGCCATCGCACTTTGCGCGACATAGCTGAACACGCCGCTGACAACGCCGCGATGGTCTGAATAGGCGCCCTTGGACTGGCCGGTCGAACCAGAGGTGTAGAGGATGGTGGCGTGATCATCGGGGCCGATCTGCGCCAGCATAGCCATCGCTGTGTCACCTTCAGCCCAGATATTGGCGAGACCTTCAGCCGGCGCACTGTCATGATCGATCAAGACCAGCTTTGCGGAATGGTCTGTGCCTTCGAGTCGCTTGGCGCGGCCCGCATCTGCCAGCACTACATCGCATTCGGCCAGGCGGATGCCATAGGCCAACTCGTCTCCAGACCAGAAACCGTTGAGCAATGTGGCGCAGCCACCCGCCATAACGATGCCCATATAGGCAATAATCCAGTTGGCCGAGTTGCGAGCGGCGATGCCTACGCGATCACCCTTCTTCACGCCGTGCTGCGTTGCCAGCCCATGCGCGACACAGCTTGCAGCGGCCCATGCCTGACCAAAGGTCAGCCGAACGTCGCCATCGACCAAGAATGTCAAATCTTTGTGCTCATTGCAGAAATGCGCGAAATAATGGGCCAGACTTGGCGGCGCGTTCTTGAACGCAGGCATGGTCACACCATTGCGTTCAAAGGGTACAGTTTCGAACGGCTGACCTTCCTGGATCAGTTCGCCGATGATGTTTTCAAGCGCAATATCCAACTCTGAAGGCATCTCTGTACTCTCTCCACTTTTCAATCCGGGCCGCGGCCGCGAAGCCCCGTTCTTCAAGCTAACGCTCAAAGCCTTCGGGGTTTCCCCAATTCTCTGGCTGTGCCAATAGCAGCATCCAAACAGGCATGTCCGGATGACGTGTCACCTATATAGAGGTTCACTTCGTGCTGTCACTACTCGCTGCCGCTGGCGCTGCTACCGACCCAATTTACTGGGCCAATCTGGGCTTAACGGAGGGTATCGATCTGGGGTTTTTTACTCTGCGATACTACTCGCTCGCTTACCTTCTGGGCGTGCTGTTTGCTTACTGGCATGTGACCAAGATGATCAAACAACCCGGCGCACCAATGGCGCAGCGGCATGTCGATGATCTCTTCTTCTACTGCACATTGGGTGTGATTCTGGGCGGACGGTTGGGCTATGCCGCGTTTTATCGCCCGGAATTGTTCACCAGCTTCAATGGCGAAGGCTTTGTCAGCTGGGATCTGCTTCGCCTTTGGGATGGCGGTATGAGCTTTCACGGCGGGCTGTTGGGCGTGATGGCGGCGATGATGTGGGTCAGCTGGCGTGGCAAGCTCTCTTTCCTGCGCGTAACCGACTACGTGTCTGTGGGCGTACCGATGGGCATGCTGTTGGGTCGTTTGGCCAATTTCACCAATGGCGAATTGTGGGGCCGCGCAACAGACGTTTCGTGGGGCATGATTTTTCCCGGCGGCGGAGACGTGGTGCGCCACCCAAGCCAGCTCTATCAGGCGGGGCTTGAAGGTTTGCTGCTGTTGATCGTCATGACATTGCTGTTCTGGAAAACCGGTGCGCGTTTCCGCCCGGGCTTGCTGACCGGGATCTTCGTTACCGGGATCAGTGCGGCGCGCTTTGTTAACGAATTCTTCCGAGAACCTGATGAACATTTGGCAGATCGAGTTGTCGAAACGGGGCTTAGTCAGGGCCAATGGCTCACAATACCGCTGATCCTGCTTGGGTTGATTGTCATTCTCTCCGCAATTCGGCGCAGCCCGCTGGGTTCGGGCGGGAGCAGTCCGGCGCAGGCATGAATGACAAGCCGCAAGGCGATCTGGCAGATGCCTTCTGCCGATTGATCCGTGAAAACGGGCCGATCAGCCTTGCTCAATATATGGGTGAGAGCAATGCGCGCTATTACACCAGCCGCGACCCTTTGGGCGAAGACGCGGATTTCATCACTGCGCCGGAAATCAGCCAGGTTTTTGGCGAGCTGATCGGGCTGTGGCTGGCGGATATCTGGGTTCGTGCCGGGCGGCCTGATAACGTACACTATGTCGAGCTGGGGCCCGGTCGCGGAACGCTCGCGTCGGATGCTTTGCGCGCCGCCGGGCGGTATGGGCTCAACCCCAAGGTCCACTTTGTTGAGGGCTCCGAAGCCTTGCAGCTGATTCAACGCGGTACGGTGCCCGGGGTGCAGCATCATAGTGATGTGACCAGCCTGCCAGAGGATGGCCCCCTGTTGATTGTAGCCAATGAGTTCTTCGACGCGCTGCCGATCCGCCAATTGTTGCGCGCGGCAGAGGGTTGGCGCGAACGGATGGTTGGATTGGAAGACGGCAAGCTGTCGTTTGTCTTTGGCGACAAGCCAATGGACGCCGCGGTGCCGGAGCGCTGGAAACATGCCAATCAGGGCACGTTGCTGGAAACCAGTGCCGCGTCTTCTGCGATCATGTCTGAACTGTCAGATCGGTTGGCTGCACAAGGCGGAGCAGCGTTGATCTTTGACTATGGCGCGAAAGAGCTGGGCGCCGGCTCGACATTGCAAGCAATCAAAGCGCATCGAAAAGTCGATGTGTTTGCGCATCCGGGCGACATGGACATTACCGCGCATGTCGATTTTGGCACTTTGCGCGATGTTGCAGAGCGGCAGGGGTGCCGCGCGCTTGGCATCTCGACTCAGGGTGAATGGCTCACTGAACTGGGGGCAGAGATGCGCTTTGAAGGGCTCAAGAAGAAGTCACCGCGAAACATTGAGGTGCTGGATCGCCAGCGGCATCGCTTGATGGCGGATGACCAGATGGGGCTGTTGTTCAAAGTGCTGGGCGTTGCCGGCAAAGGCTGGCCCGGCGATGCACCAGGGTTCCTTGGCTAAAGTCCGACGCGCGCTGCCAGCATCCGCGCGGCTTCGTCTGGCGTAAGCTTGTCCGTGTCGCGGTCGACCGCGTAATTGGCTTCGCGCATCGCATCAACGTCGATCGCATTAATCACGGGTGTGAGCGCTGAGAGTAGCGCGGCATCCGTTGCCCGATCCGGGCTGACCAGCAGGATCGCGTCATAGTTCGGAAATGCCCCGGCCGGGTCGTCCAGCAGCACCAGATTGTCTGCAGCGATGCGCCCGTCCGAAGTATAGGCGCTGATCACATCCGCTTCTCCCGATTTGAGCGCGTTATACATGAATGTCGGCGCAAAGTTTCTGGTCTGGCCAAAGCGCAGGCCATAGGCATCGCGTACCGCGATCCATTCGGGTCGCTCGAAAAACTCGGGATCTCCACCGATTGTGAGTTGGGGGGCGATACTGGCCAGATCAGCGATCGAGGTCAGGTTGCGACTTTCGGCGACATCTTGCCGCACTGCGAGGCCATAGGCATTCTCGAAGCCTATGCGGCCAAGCACCACGGTGCCGCTTGTTTCCCGCTCCCAATCCGAGATCTGATTATACATCTGTTCGTGCGCCGGGTTGTCGGTGCGCTTCATCTGATTGGCCCAGATTGTGCCAGTGTAGTCCACCAGCAGATCGATATCGGCGCTGGAAACCGCGCTATGCGCCACGGCTGAACCCAGCCCGTCACGATATTCGACAGCATATCCCTCGGCTTCCAGCCGCTGTCCGATCAGCCGCGCGAGCACATATTGCTCCGAAAAACCCTTTGCTCCGATCAGGATGCGTTCGCGCTCGCCGCCACCGAATTGCGCAAACGCCGCCGCAGCGATGCCCAGAATGACCATTACCAGGCCGCCAAGTGCCAGCCCCCGCTGGCGTGTGGCCATCCCGCGCTCGATCAGGCCCAGCAGAGCATCTGCAATCAGCGCCAGGCCTGCCGATGCGAAACAGCCCGCCAGCACCAGCACCCAGTTCTGCGTTTGCAATCCGGCGAAGATCGGATCGCCCAGGCTCGGCTGGCCGATCGTGGTGGCGAGCGTTGCCGCCCCGATGGTCCACACGCTTGCGGTGCGAATACCCGCCATGATGAAGGGGGCAGACAGCGGCGCTTCGACCAGCTTGAGCTTTTGCCATTTGGTCATGCCTACGCCGTCTGCCGCTTCCAATACGCCGGGATCGAGATTGGCCTGCGCAGTCACGGCATTGCGCAGGATCGGCA
This sequence comes from uncultured Altererythrobacter sp., assembly GCF_913057185.1. NCBI lineage: Bacteria > Pseudomonadati > Pseudomonadota > Alphaproteobacteria > Sphingomonadales > Erythrobacteraceae > Altererythrobacter > uncultured Altererythrobacter sp. The sequence goes on along the minus strand of NZ_CAJXNK010000001.1, from coordinate 283,605 downwards.
GCAAGGCATACAGTGCCAGCGCAAGCAGCGCGGGCAGAAAGCCCAAGGTTGGCAAGCCTTCACCAAAGATGACGCGCAGACTCAGCAGGATCGGGAAGAACAATGCCAGCAGTGCCAGCGCCGGGATGGTTTGAACAAGACTTGCAAAACCCAAGGCGACACGCGCCACCGGTGGTGAACGGCTGGCCCACACGGCAAGCGGCAGCGCTACGAGAATACCCAATACGATGGCGGACGCGGACAACAGGATATGCGCAGAAAGTTGCGGGCCCAGGCCCAGCAAGGCATCCCGGAACCCGTTCACGATCTGCTGCCTTCGCGTTCCATGGCTGCAAGCTTTTCAGCCTGCGCGCGTGGCACGGCTACTAACCCTTGCGCGATCTCTCCGCCTTTGCCGGCTAGCAATGCGGCGGGTGTTTCGTCCGCGACGATCAGGCCTGCATCCATCACCAGAACGCGGTCAGCCAGCAGCAAAGCTTCGGCCATGTCGTGTGTTACCATGATGCTGGTGAGGCCCAAGGCATCATGCAGCGCGCGCACGCGCTCGCCCAAAGCATCACGCGTGATCGGATCAAGCGCGCCGAACGGCTCGTCCATCAGCAGCAGCTCTGGCTCGTTCGCCAGCGCGCGAGCCACGCCGACACGCTGGCGCTGGCCGCCTGAAAGCTCGTCTGGCATGCGGCTTGTCATATCCGCCTCAAGCTCCACCAGCTCGAGCAATGCGCGAATTCGCCCATCGCCAAGCCTTTGCCCTGACAGGCGTGGGCCGATCCCGATATTCTCGGCCACATTCATATGCGGGAACAGGCCGATTGACTGGAACACATAGCCAATGCGCCGGCGCAGCTTTGCTGGTGGCTGAGTAGACACATCCTCACCGGCAAAGATGACCTGGCCAGTGGTCGGTTGTTCCAACCCGTTGACCATTTTCATCAGCGTTGACTTGCCGGAGCCCGACGCGCCGACCAGCGCAACGAAGCATCCGGCCGCGACGCTCAAATCCACGCCGCCAACCGCGATGACATCGTCGAAATGCCGCGCCACTGCACGGAAATGGATCACGCTATCTGGCAATGTGTCGGAAATGATTTCGCCCCGCTCGATTGACACAACTCTAGGGAAAGCCAGCGGCAAGGCCAAGAGACGACGTGCAATTGCCAGATGATTTCAGCTGCAACCGGTTTGCGCAAACCCCGTGCGCTGTTATGGGAATTGAAGAGGAGAAGTTCAGACAATGCGTGCCACACCCGATTTCGATTTCCAGCTGGGCGAAGCGGCAGAAATGATCCGCGACAGCGTGGGCCGGTTTGCCGACGAGCAAATCGCCCCGTTGGCGGACAAGATTGACCGCGAAGACTATTTCCCGCGCGCAGAGCTGTGGCAGCAAATGGGCGAGCTTGGCCTGCATGGTCTGACCGTTGATGAGGAAGATGGCGGGCTGGGCCTCGGCTATCTCGAGCATGTCATCGCCGTTGAGGAAGTCAGCCGCGCTAGCGCCTCGCTGGGACTTTCTTACGGCGCGCATTCGAACCTCTGCGTCAATCAGATTCGCCGCTGGGGCAATGAAGAGCAGAAGGCCAAATATCTGCCCGGGCTGATCTCTGGCGAGCATGTCGGTTCGCTCGCCATGTCCGAAGCGGGTGCGGGCTCTGACGTTGTCTCGATGAAACTCAAGGCCGAGGCCGTGCAGGGCGGCTATGTGCTCAATGGCACAAAGTTCTGGATCACCAATGCACCGGAGGCAGACACTCTGGTAGTCTATGCCAAGACCGATGGCACTGCGGGTTCGCGCGGGATCACGACCTTCCTGATCGAGAAGGGCGATGCAGGCTTCTCCATCGGCCAGAAAATCGAGAAGGTCGGCATGAAAGGCTCACCCACGGCAGAGCTGGTGTTCGACGATTGCCACATACCCGAAGAACGCATCATGGGGCCGCTGAATGGCGGCGTGGGCGTGTTGATGAGCGGGCTGGATTATGAGCGTGTGGTGCTGTCGGGCATTCAGCTCGGCATTATGCAGGCCTGTCTCGACACGGTCATCCCCTATCTGCGCGAACGCAAGCAATTCGGCAAACCCATCGGCAGCTTCCAGCTGATGCAGGCCAAGGTAGCGGACATGTATGTCGCGCTGCAATCGACGCGTGCCTACACCTATGCGGTGGCAAAGGCGTGTGATGCTGGCCAGACCACCCGCTTCGATGCGGCGGGCGCGATCTTGCTGTCGAGCGAGAACGCCTTCCGCGCAGCCGCCGAAAGTGTTCAGGCGCTGGGAGGCGCAGGTTACACGCTCGATTGGCCGGTGGAGCGCTATATGCGCGATGCCAAGCTGCTCGATATCGGCGCGGGCACGAATGAAATCCGCCGAATGCTGATCGGGCGCGAACTGATCGGGGCTGCGGGATGACCGCACCTGTTCTCACCACGAAGCTCGATCGCGAAGCGCCAGACGCGAAGGCGCGGTTTGATCATAACAAGGCGCTGGCCGATGGTTTGCGCGCAAGCGTCGCCGAGGCCGCATTGGGTGGGCCGGAGAAGCATCGAGAACGGCATGTGTCGCGCGGCAAGATTCTCCCGAGAGAACGCGTCGAACGCCTGCTCGATCCGGGTTCGCCCTTCCTCGAAGTCGGCCAACTCGCTGCGAATGGAATGTATGAAGGCGATGTCTCTGGCGCGAGCATGATCTGCGGCATTGGCCGCGTCAGTGGTAGGCAGGTGATGATCGTCTGCAACGATCCGACCGTGAAGGGCGGCAGCTACTACCCGATGACGGTCAAGAAGCACTTGCGCGCACAGGAGATCGCGCAGGAGAACCGCCTGCCGTGCATCTATCTCGTCGATAGCGGCGGGGCGAACCTGCCCTATCAGTCCGAGGTCTTCCCTGATCGCGAACACTTCGGGCGGATTTTCTTCAATCAGGCGAATATGAGCGCGCTCGGTATTCCGCAGATCGCCTGCGTGATGGGCAGCTGCACCGCAGGTGGGGCTTACGTTCCCGCCATGAGCGACGAGACGGTGATCGTGCGCAATCAGGGCACGATCTTCCTTGCCGGGCCTCCACTGGTAAAGGCCGCGACGGGCGAGGAGATCAGCGCAGAGGATCTGGGCGGTGGCGATCTCCACGCCAAGAAATCGGGCGTGGTCGATCACTTGGCGGAGAACGACGAGCACGCGCTCACCATCGTGCGCGATATCGTGAGCCAGCTAGGCGCGAACACGGCTGCGGCAAAGGATGTCGCGCTGAGAGATCCGCGCCCACCCAAATTCGATGCGGACGATCTGTATGCTCTGGTGCCCAAGGATGTGCGTGCGCCTTATGACGTGAAGGAAGTGATCGCGCGGCTGGTCGACGGCAGCGAGTTCCATGAGTTCAAGGCGCATTACGGTTCGACGCTAGTGTGCGGTTTTGCGCATATCTGGGGGATGCCGGTCGCGATCCTCGCCAATAATGGCGTGCTGTTTTCCGAGAGCGCGCAAAAGGGCGCACACTTTATCGAACTGGCGTGTCAGCGCCGTATCCCGCTGTTGTTCCTACAAAATATCTCCGGCTTCATGGTCGGCGGAAAATACGAAGCCGAGGGCATTGCCAAGCATGGCGCGAAGCTGGTTACTGCCGTTGCGACCGCCACCGTGCCCAAGGTCACCGTGGTGATCGGCGGCAGCTTTGGCGCGGGCAATTACGGCATGTGCGGGCGCGCCTATTCCCCGCGCTTCCTGTTCACCTGGCCAAATGCGCGCATCAGCGTGATGGGCGGCGAACAGGCGGCCAGCGTCCTCGCAACAGTGCATCGCGATGCCGACAGCTGGACCCCCGATGAGGCAGAGGCCTTCAAGGCACCGATCCGCCAGAAATACGAGGATGAAGGCAATCCCTATTACGCCACCGCGCGGATGTGGGACGATGGCGTGATCGATCCGGTCCAGACCCGCGATGTGCTGGGGCTGGCCTTCGCCGCAACGCTTGAAGCGCCGATTGCAGAGCGGCCCGCGTTCGGCGTGTTCAGGATGTGATGGACGAGCCATTCACCCTTTCGCTTGCGTAAGTCACCTGATTGAGGGCAGAGAAACACGCAGGGGAGAGACCAAACATTGCGACATAATGAAACCCGTAACGTCACGCTGCTTTCGCGGCTGGTGAACCGGATCATCCTGTTCCTTTACAAGTGGAAGGGCTGGAAGATCGAAGGGCATCTGCCCAAAGACATCAAAAAATATGTGATCGCTGGCGCGCCGCATACATCCAACTGGGACTTCGTGTTTTTTGCCGGCGCCACCAAGCATGAGCAAGTGCAGCCCAATTTCATGGGAAAGCACACGCTGTTTGAAGGGATCATGCGCAATTTCATGCTCGATATGGGCGGTATACCGGTCGATCGCAGCGCGCCGGGCGGCGTCATCGAACAGATGCAGGCTGAATTCGAAAGACGCAGCGAATTGGCATTGGTGATCGCGGTTGAGGGCACGCGCTCAACCGACGGTAGCTGGAAGTCGGGTTTCTATCGTATCGCACAGGCAGCCGATGTGCCCATTGTCCCGGCAATCGCTGACAATGAACACATGGTCATCGGCTTTGGCGAGCCATTCTATCCAACCGGAAATTATGGGGAAGACTTGCTGCAATTGTGTGCATGGTTCCGGGTCAAACTGCCCAACAATGAACGCTTCAAAGTGCTCGAAGCGCAAGCTCGCGCGATTATCGCGGAAGACCGCAAAGCTTGATGATTGTGCGTTCAATCGAAGTTCTTGTGTGGTTTTTGCGCGCTGTTTTGCAAAGAATTCGAATGAAACGGGTTTAAGCGGCGCTCTGCAGTGTCTAGATAACACGGCAGCAGAGGAGCCTCCCCACCAATGACTGCTGAAGAAATCCCTGTTGCGCGCCGGAACGCCGCCTTGGTTGCGCGTGAGCTGTTCGAAGAGCGTGGCTAAGAAATCCGGCTGACCGATGTAGCGGCCACCGGGCGCATTTCGCGGCGCAAGCTGGACGAACTTTTTGAAAGCGACGATGATTTGTTCGAAGCGACCGTGGAACTGTGGTTTGAGCCGCATGTCGCGATCATGGAAGAAGTGGCCAGCAGCGATCTTCCCTCGAACCGCAAGATGTACGAGTTCTTTGCCCGTCGTTTCGCAGTCAATAGAGAGCGCTATCGGGCTGACCCGATCGCATTTGCTCGCATGTGTGAGGCAGGCGCAGCCCGCTTCGAGCGTGCGCGCGGCTTTGTCGACCTGGCCGATCACTATCTTTCGGAACTGATCGCTCAGGCGCAGCACGATGGTTATTTCGCCGGACTGGAAATCGACCAGTGTCTTTCGCTGATCAACCAGATGGTGAGCAGCTACACCATCCCGGACGGGCTCATTTACATCGAAGAACGGCTGAACGAAGACAAGCTGGCGCGCATTATCGATACGATCTTTATCGGTCTGTCATCCGAAGACGGCGGAGCGCGTGGTGTGAACACACTGCGTATCGCGACCTGAGATTTCGGCTCTGGCCGAGGGTTATCTCCAGCCGATACCGCTGCCGTCTTCGCGCAATGCGTACCTAAGGCTTGTGCCGATCATCAGCGTGGCTGCGGCAATCAGTGCCAGCGCCCAGAACCAGTGCGGCAGCAACAGATTTGCCTCGATCGCACCTGTGTCTGACAGGATTAACTGCCCGCCTATGTTGGCTTGCTCCATGAACAGATAGTCCCAGCTCATAAACATGCTCAGCGCTGCCAGCATGCCGAGGAATTGCAGCGTAAACCGCACCCAGCCAGCGCTTGCTTTCCATGCGAGCAAGGCCAACCCGACCGCGATTGCGGGCAACACGATCCAGCCAGTGCTCGAACGCACCCAAATCACTGTCGAGATTGTGATGATCAATGAGAGCGTGATTAGTGCGGGGCGCCACAATCGGGTTTTCGCGCTGGCCAGGATGAGCGCCGATCCAATGAAACTGGGCCCCAAGGGCCCGCCTGCTGCGATCATTGCGCGCGAGAAGCGCGAGGCGTCTGCAGGCATGCTGCTTTCTGCGACACCCGATCCGGTTGAATAGATGATCAGCCGCTCGAAGTCATAGCCGAATATAATTGCGGTGAGCCCATGACCCATTTCGTGAAACCACGTGCCCAGTATCATGAACGGATAGATCAGATAATTGCCAAAGGGAAGTAGCGGGGCGAACACCACCAGCACTGCGGCAATCAGCAAGCGTCCGACTTGTTCAGCTTGCGACCCCGGCGCTACGCGGTGCATCGCGCTGCGCTCAGCTTTCTACTGGTGGTGAATTGTGGTGCAGCAAATATTCCTGCGCGATGCCCCACCCGGCCAGGAAGAGCCCGGCGAGCAGCGGGCCAAGCACCACGCCGGACAGGCCCATAGTCGCGATGCCACCCAGTGTCGTGACCAGGATGATCCAGTCAGGGATTCCGGTATCCCGGCCTACCAGAATCGGGCGCAGAACATTGTCCGCCATGCCTATCACGGCCACGCCTGAGACAATCACAAACACGCCTTCCCAAATATAGCCTGACGCGAGCAGATAGATCGACATCGGAAGCCAGACGATGCCCGTTCCGACTGCTGGCAGAAGCGAAAATATCGCCATCAGCAAGCCGAGCAGCAAGGCTGCCTCGATCCCGACGATCCAGAATGTTATTGCACCCAATCCGCCTTGAACCAAGCCTACCACCACCGATCCCTTGATCGTTGCGCGCACAATCAGCAGGAACCGCTCAGCCAGCTTTGCGGCAATCGAATTATCCAGTGGGAGCCCGCACTGGATCGCTTCGCCGATCTTCTTGCCATCGCGCAGCAGGAAGTAAGCGACGTAAAGCCCCATCAGGAAGGACAGGACAAAACTGAACACTCCGCCACCAATGGCAATGGCTTGTTGCGCGATCAAACCGGCGCTTTCGGTTAAAAGCTCCTGCGCGCGCGCTTGCACGTCCTGTAAATCAGCCAGTCCGTATGCGTCCATTTGTTCGCGAATGACAGCTGGCAACGCGCCAAGAATCTGGTCGCCCCAAGAGGCAACGTCCAAATCGCCTTGCTGGAACGCGCGCACGACGCCTGCTGCCTGTTCGACAATCATGCTGCCAATGAAGAACCCGGGCAAAAGAACGACAAAAGTGATGAACAACAGCGTTGCAATCGCAGCTTTATTGGGACCATTAGCGAGCCGGACGAGAAACCATTGGAACAGCGGCTGGAACATGATCGCCGCCAACGCTGCCCACAGCAGCGGTGTCGCAAATGGCCAGACCACAAAGACGACGCCAACCGTCAGCAAGCCCAGCAGCAGCAGGAAGCCAAGATGTTCGTAGCTGTCAGCTTCGGGGTCTTGCGGCATGCGGGATGTGTGCTCCTTGATCAAACGTCGAGGTTGGCGACGTTCAGTGCATTATCCTGGATGAATTCGCGCCGCGGCTCAACCACGTCGCCCATCAAGCGGGTAAATATCTCGTCGGTCACATCGGCGTCTTCGACTTTCACTTGCAGCAATATGCGCGCTTCTGGATCGAGCGTGGTTTCCCAAAGCTGTTCGGCATTCATTTCTCCCAAGCCCTTGTAGCGCGCAATCGAAAGGCCCTTACGGCCCACTGCAAGCACGGCATCAAGCAATTGCGTTGGGCGCATGATGCCGTCTTCGCTGCTGACAACGGGTGCCTCGTCCTCCTGCGTGCCGTCGTCAGGCACTGTGTCCGCTTCAACCGACGTCTTCACAAGGAATGCGGGCTGCGCGTAGGTTTCCGCCTCGCTTCCGGCGAGGGCGTGCAGCTTGTGCGCCTCCGCGCTGACAAGGAACTTGGCCTCGATTTCGTGTACGTCGGTTACACCGCGCCACAGTCTTTCGAAACGAACATTGCCGTCTTCGCCAATGTAAGCAGACCATTTGGCCTCCTTGTCGCCCAGACCAATCCGCCGCGCGGTAAACTCCAGCGCTTTGATCCGCGTCTCGCGATCAAGCGACGGGTCAAGCGCGCCCGACAGCGCCATCTGCTCGATAATCGCAATGTCATAGCGGCGCGGCACAAAGGCGAGCAGGTTGCGAAAACGCAGCGCATGCTCAACGAGGCCGCGCAAATCTTCGCCTGATCGCGAACCGCCGGCTGTCTCGAGCACGCGACCGGACAGACCTGCGTCGACCAGATAACGATCGAGCGCGGCATTATCCTTCAGATAGACTTCGCTGCGGCCCTTGCTCACCTTGTAAAGCGGCGGCTGCGCGATGAAGAGGTGCCCTGCCTTTACAATCTCCGGCATCTGGCGATGGAAGAATGTCAGCAGCAAGGTCCGGATGTGCGCGCCGTCGACATCGGCGTCCGTCATGATCACGATCTTGTGATAACGCAGCTTTTCAAGATTGAACTCGTCGCGGATACCGGTGCCCATCGCCTGGATCAGGGTTCCGACTTCTTTAGAACTGATGATCCGGTCAAACCGGGCGCGCTCGACGTTCAGGATCTTGCCTTTGAGCGGCAGAATGGCCTGCGTTTTGCGGTCGCGCCCCTGTTTGGCTGAGCCGCCCGCGGAGTCGCCCTCCACGAGGAACAGCTCAGCCTTGGTCGCGTCACGCTCCTGACAGTCAGCCAGCTTGCCAGGTAGCGATGCGACGCTCATCGCACCTTTGCGGCTCATTTCGCGAGCCCGGCGTGCTGCTTCGCGCGCAGCGGCCGCATCAATGATCTTCTGGATGATCGCCTTGGCATCGTTCGGATTCTCTTCGAGCCATTCGCTCATCTTCTCGCCCATCAGCGATTCCAGCGGCTGGCGAACCTCGGACGAAACCAGTTTGTCCTTGGTCTGGCTGCCGAACTTGGGGTCGGGCAGCTTGACGCTGACAATTGCGGTCAGCCCTTCGCGCATATCTTCGCCCGACAGGCTGACCTTTTCCTTCTTCAACAGGCCGGAACTCGACGCGTAATTGTTAAGCGTGCGGGTCAGCGCGGCGCGGAACGCCGCCAAATGCGTGCCGCCATCGCGCTGCGGGATGTTGTTGGTGAAGGTAAGGACGTTCTCGTAATAGCTGTCATTCCACTGCAGCGCGACATCGATGCCGATGCCATCTTTTTCCGCGCTCACCGAAATCGGCTCGGCCACCAGCGGTTGCTTGTTGCGGTCGAGATATTTCACGAATGCGCCGATACCGCCTTCGTAAAACAGATCATGCTCAAGCGGCTCTTCGTGGCGATTGTCGCGCAACAGAATGCGCACGCCGGAATTCAGGAAAGCGAGTTCGCGATAGCGGTGTTCAAGCTTGTCAAAATCGAACTCCGTCACATTCTTAAAGGTGTCATGGCTCGCCATGAATGTGACCCGCGTGCCCTTCTTGAGGCCGTTGCTATCTCCGTTGGAATCAACCGGAGGCGCGTCACCTCTCACCTCCAGTGAATTCACAGCATCGCCGTGCTCAAAGCGCATCCAATGTTCTTTGCCTTCGCGCCAGATCACCAGCTCCAGCCATTCGCTGAGCGCGTTTACAACAGAGACACCTACGCCGTGCAGGCCGCCTGAGACCTTATAGGCATTGTCGTCCGACGTGTTTTCAAACTTACCGCCCGCGTGCAGCTGGGTCATGATGACTTCGGCTGCGGACACGCCCTCTTCCTTGTGCATGCCCACAGGGATGCCGCGCCCATTGTCTTCGACTGAGACGCTGCCATCAGAGTTGAGTTCGATCAGAACCAGGTCGCAATGGCCCGCCAGCGCCTCGTCAATGGCATTGTCGGAGACCTCGAACACCATATGATGCAAGCCGGAGCCGTCATCTGTATCGCCGATATACATGCCTGGGCGCTTGCGCACGGCATCCAGGCCTTTGAGTACCTTGATAGAATCGGCACCATACTCGCCCATCTGGACGGTTTTTTCTGGGGTATTTTCGGGTGTTTTTGACATAGCCATCATATAGGCGTTGAAGGGGCAAAACCCAAGCTCTGCTGCGCTATGGGCGGGGCTTTTCCACCGCTTGCGCGTTTGCTCGACATGGCCTGATTTAGCCCTTAGGCAAACAAAGAGATGGAGCCATGGGATTTGCATTGAGGAGAGTGATTGCGTGCTGGAAAAACTGAAGGCGGAATTCGCCAGCTATTCGGATATTCTGGCGCAATGGGCCAAGCAGCAGCCGGACAAGATCGCGCTGCGCGACGAACAGTCGGAGCTCAGCTGGGCTGAACTTCATGACAAGGTTGAGCGGCTGGCCGCACGGCTCATCGAAACCGGTTTGCAGCAGGGGCAATCAGTCGCGATTCTCGGCACAAGCTGCATCAACTATGCACTGGTTTTTCTGGCGGCGGTGCGTGCGGGGGGAGTTGCTGCGCCGCTGACCACCAGTGCTTCGAAAGATCAGCTGATCGGCATGGCGCGCGACAGCGGCGCGATGCATCTGTTTATCGACGGCGTGAAATCGGCGGAGCTCACTGAAGATTTCCTGCCGGAACTTGATCACATTGCTCTGGAAGAAATCGACAACTGGATGGCACCGGACGGCACGCGCGCGCCCGATGTGCAGCCGGCTCCAGAAGCCCCGTTCAACATTATCTATTCTTCCGGCACCACCGGCATACCCAAGGGGATTGTGCATTCCCATCTGATGCGTTGGCGGCAGTTTGCGAGCACTGCATCAAGTTATCTGGAGGCTGGCATCCCCGTTGTCTCGCTCGCTTCGACGCCGCTATATTCAAACACCACTATGGTCGCGTTCTTGCCTGTCTTGCTTGCTGGCGGAACGGTCAATGTCATGGGGAAATTCAACACAATCGGCTGGCTCATGACCGCGCAACGGTTCGGTGTGTCGATAACGATGCTGGTGCCGGTGCAATATCAGCGACTGATGGCGGAGCCGCGTTTTGATGAATTCGATCTGTCATCACTTGTGCTAAAATATTGCACCAGCGCCCCGTTCTCAGCCGAACTGAAAGCCGAAGTTCTGAAGCGAATGCCCGGTGGGTTGATTGAGATATATTCCATGACCGAAGGCGGTGTGGTGTGCTTGCTTGCAGCGCATGAATTCCCGGATAAGCTGCACACTGTGGGGCGGCCGGCACCGGGCAGCGAGCTGAAGGTTCTAGACGATGACGATAAGCCTGTAGCGCCGGGCACACCGGGCAATCTGATCGGGCGCAGCCAGACCATGATGAGCGGTTACAAGAACCAGCCGGGCAAGACGCGCGAAGGGTACTGGACCGATCCCGAGACAGGCGAAGTGTGGCAGCGCATGGGCGATATCGGCCGGGTCGATAAGGATGGCTTTGTCGAGCTTGTTGGCCGCGCCAAGGACATGATCATCTCTGGTGGGTTCAACATCTACCCGAGCGATCTTGAAGTCGAGCTGGAGAAGGACCCGCGCGTGGCCGAAGCTGCAGTGATCGGAGTACCATCCGAACGCTGGGGCGAAACGCCCTACGGCTTCGTGCGGCTGATGCCTGGAGTTGCAGCACAAGAAGTCGAGGACATTCTGGGCACGGTCAACGCGCGGCTTGGAAAGACGCAAAGGCTTTCGAAACTTGAAGCCATCACCGAGATGCCACGCAGCCATATTGGCAAGCTGTTGAAGACCGAACTGCGAGACCGGGCCGCTGCGAGCGGCAAGACTTTCTGACTCACACATTCTGCAGCAGACTGGAGGCGCGACCACCGTCCGTTCAGGGGGGGGAGGGGTCAATATCGCACGCTAGCCGCGCCTCGCATGCCTGAGGGGGCGCTCAGGCAGTTGCAGTGTCAAATGGAAGTTCGCTGGCCAATGCTGTTTGGTTACGCAGTCAGCGAAAAATTCATACGAGCTGACAAGTGTGCGATGGAGACGCGGTCACTTTAAGGTATTGGGAACTGGTGACCGCGTCTCGCTCGCTGCCCTAAGGCTGGGCGGCTCCGGGAGCCTGTCATCCAGCCGGGGCGCTTGCGGAATTCCGGGGGAGAGGATCCGGAAGACCTTGGGCTGGCATGCGACCGGATTGGGGGGAGGGAGAGAGTTCCGGACCGCCGCGATGCCAGTGAGATAATGTTGCTCAAAATTAAACACAAATGAGAAAACACGGAGATGTGTTGCGTGAAATGCAACCCATAGGGCGAGCCCATTCCCGCCTATTCGCAAATGCAAAACCGGCCCCCGCTCATGCGAGCAGGGGCCGGCCTGAAAGTCTTCATTTGAAAGCGAGTCGGCTTACTCAGCCGCCATCGCTACGTCTGTGTTCTGATCACGATCTACCTTGGCTAAAGCGGCGATCTTGGCGGCTTCTACGCAGTCCCAGTCGGTTTTCTCAGGTGCGCGGTCGACTGCAGCTTCGATTTTGCAGGCCTTGCGGGCTTCGCGCGCTACACGCTCTTCAAGCGCGGTACGACCAGCCGCTGTGTTGAGGTCGAGGTCGGCAACTGACACACGAATTTCAACGGTTTCGGTGTTGGCAACAGCGGGACTTGCTACGATTGCCAGAACAGCGGCGGCAGAAGCGAGGATAGTACGCATGATTATTCTCCTTGAAACAGTAATCCGTTTGCAAACAAAAACGGGTTGCAATCTACTACCCATGGTGCAGTGCAACGTTCCCAATGCTGCAGTTGCGAAGAATCGCACGATGGTTGCGTGCAATGCATCATTGCTTGCCTTGGCTGCGGCTAGCCACTTCTGCCCGCGTCCGTGAATAGTCGGCCCTTGCCCGCTTGCCAGCGCGGGCATGCATCCTTAATCGGCGCACATGGACCCACAGCACATTCCCGATTCCATCCTCCCAGACTCAGTTCTGATCGTCGATTTCGGCAGCCAGGTGACGCAGCTGATTGCGCGCCGCGTGCGCGAAGCCGGCGTCTATTCCGAAATCGCGCCGTTTAGTGAAGCGGAAAAGGCATTCCACCGGATGAAGCCCAAGGGCATCATCCTGTCCGGTTCGCCAGCCAGTGTTTGCGATGACGACAGCCCGCGCGCACCACAGGTGTTATTCGACAGCGGTCTGCCGATCCTTGGCATCTGTTATGGCCAACAGGTTATGAGCCAGCAATTGGGCGGTGAAGTTCGACCCGGTCACGAGACTGGAGATGGTGGTGAGTTTGGCCGCGCTTACCTGACTGTCACGAAGTCCTGCGCCTTGTTCGATGGCCTATGGAACGAAGGCGAACGTCATCAGGTCTGGATGAGCCATGGCGACAAGGTCACCAAGTTTGCGCCGGGCTTCGAAATTGTCGCCACCAGCGACGGGGCACCTTTTGCGGTTATCGCTGACGAAGAACGTCAATATTACGGCACGCAGTTCCACCCTGAAGTGGTCCACACACTAGACGGCGCCAAACTGCTCGCCAATTTCGTCCACAAGGTGTGCGGGCTGACGGGCGACTGGACCATGGCCGCCTATCGCGACACCAAGGTTGCCGAGATCCGTGAACAGGTTGGTGATGGCCGTGTGATCTGCGGATTGTCCGGCGGGGTCGACAGCTCGGTTGCAGCGATCCTGATCCACGAAGCGATTGGCGATCAACTGACTTGCGTGTTCGTCGATCATGGCCTGCTGCGGCTTAATGAGCGCGAGCAGGTCGAAAGCCTGTTCCGCGATCACTACAATATTCCGCTGGTAGTGGTGGATGCAGAGGAACGCTTCATGGCGGGGCTCGCGGGCGTCACCGATCCAGAGAAGAAGCGCAAATTCATCGGCGCAGAGTTCATCGCGGTGTTCGAGGAAGAGGCGAACAAGCTGGGTGGCGCAGACTTCCTCGCGCAAGGCACGCTGTACCCCGACGTGATCGAGAGCGTCAGCTTCACTGGCGGGCCATCGGTCACAATCAAGAGCCACCACAATGTTGGCGGCCTGCCTGAACGCATGAACATGGAACTGGTCGAGCCGCTGCGCGAATTGTTCAAGGATGAAGTGCGCGAACTAGGGCGGGAGCTTGGCCTCAATGAGCAATTCGTCGGTCGGCATCCCTTCCCCGGGCCGGGCCTCGCGATCCGAATCCCCGGTGAAGTGAGTAAGGAGCGTTGTGACATCCTGCGCAAGGCGGACGCGATCTATCTCGATGAAATCCGCAATGCGGGTCTCTATGATGCGATCTGGCAGGCGTTTGCGGTGCTGCTGCCGGTCAAGACCGTCGGCGTGATGGGCGACGGGCGCACCTATGACAGCGTGTGCGGCCTGCGCGCGGTAACCAGCACCGACGGCATGACGGCGGATGTCTATCCCTTCGACGCGAGCTTCCTGACCCAGTGCGCAACGCGCATCGTCAACGAAGTGCAGGGCATCAACCGCGTGGTCTACGACTACACGTCAAAGCCACCGGGCACGATCGAATGGGAGTGATGGTAGGGCTGGTGTCCTGAATGCCCACCGTCTTCACACACGCAATCGTTCCACTTGCATTCGCTGCGGCAGCGGGGCGCGGAGTCATTTCGCCGAAGCTTGCCATTGCGGGGGCTGTCTTGACCGTCATTCCTGACGCTGATGTGATCGGGTTCCGGTTCGGTATTGAATATGCCGACGGGTGGGGGCATCGCGGCGCAACGCATTCATTGGTTTTCGCAGCTCTATTTGCAGGGTTCATTTCGTTGACCTGGAGGGAAGCGCGAAGTCTCGCCGGATTTGCATTCCTGACCCTTGCAATGGCGAGCCACGGGTTGCTCGATACGTTGACCGATGGCGGATTGGGCGCGGCAATATGGTGGCCGTTCGATAATGCACGCATATTTGCGCCCGAGACTCCAATCAGGGTTTCACCAATCGGAGCCGGATTCTTCTCAATGCGCGGCCTCGAGACGTTCATTTCAGAGCTCAAGGGGATTTGGCTACCTTGCCTTGGAATTGCGCTTGTCGGATGGATGGCCCGTCGTGCAACTACCCTTCGGGACTGATCCCCGCACCGAAATTCTGTGCCGCTTACAGGCCAGCATGATCGCTGCGTTCGGGCGGATCATTCGCCCACCGGAAAAGCGCCGCAGCCCTGAGTGGGTGTTGGTGCATGGCGTGATCGGCGCGCAGACAAAGACGGCAGCTAGCAATGACTCCACCGACCGCTTGCTAGCTGAATATGGCAGCTGGGAAGCAGTTGCGGGTGTCCCGGTCGAGGAATTGGAAGCACGGCTGAAGCGCCAGACCTTTCCATCCGTTGCGGCAAAGCGGCTCAAGGCTTGTCTGGACGCGATTATCGCTGAGCGCGGCGCGGTGGACTTGCGCCACCTGGGCAATTTGCCGTTGGAAGATGCGCTTGTCTGGCTGGAGCGATTGCCCGGCGTTGCGCGCAAGAACTCTGCCGGGGTGATGAATGCCTCCACCTTCAATCGCAAAGCCATGGTGATAGACGGGCATCACCGCCGCATCATGCAGCGCATGGGAATTGTACCGGCCAAGGCGGATACAGCGAAAACCTATGATGCGCTGATGCCGATCCTGCCCGAAGAGTGGTCAGCTGAGGATATGGACGAGCATCATCTGTTGCTGAAGAAGTTGGGGCAGACCTATTGCCGCCCGCGCGCTCCCGATTGTGCGAGCTGCTTTGCCTGTACATACTGCAAGACTGGTCAGGCTTTCCGCTGACGCTGCGGCATGCCTGCTCGCAAAAGCGACGCTTGCACAGCGGGTATTTCTCCGCAAGGTAAGTTCAAAACCAGATGCGATCAGCAGGGAGATTCGCCATGAAAACCGCCATCACAGAAATGTTCGGCATTGAGCATCCGATTATCCAGGGCGGCATGCACTATGTCGGTTTTGCCGAAATGGCGGCGGCAGTTTCCAATGCTGGTGGGCTTGGCATCATCACCGCGCTGACGCAAAAGACCCCGGCTGATCTCACGAATGAGATCGCGCGGTGCAAGGATATGACCGACAAGCCTATTGGCGTGAATGTGACGTTCCTGCCGACCGTGAATGCGCCCGATTACCCGGCGATTATCAAGGCGATTATTGAAGGCGGCGTTACCGTGGTGGAGACCGCAGGTAACAATCCAGTGCAAGTGCTGCCCTATCTAAAAGATGCCGGGATCAAAGTGATCCACAAATGCACTGCGGTGCGGCACGCCTTGAAAGCGCAAAGCATCGGCTGCGACGCAGTCTCTGTCGACGGGTTCGAATGCGGCGGCCACCCGGGTGAAGACGATATCCCGAACTTCATCCTGTTGCCACGCGCAGCGGACGAGCTGGAAATTCCGTTCGTTTCCTCGGGCGGTATGGCAGACGGGCGCAGCCTTGTTGCATCGCTCGCATTGGGTGCGCAGGGCATGAATATGGGCACGCGCTTTATCGCGACCAAGGAAGCGCCGGTGCATGAGAATGTGAAAGCGGCGATCGTCGCAGCGTCTGAGCTAGACACGCGGTTGGTCATGCGCCCGCTTCGCAATACCGAACGCGTAATGACTAATGATGCGGTGGAAGAACTGCTGCGGATCGAGAAGGAAAAGGGCGCCGATCTCAAGTTCGAAGACATCATCGAACAAGTCGCTGGCGTATATCCGCGCATCATGATGGAAGGCGATATGGACGCAGGCGCATGGTCTTGCGGCATGGTCGCGGGCCTCATCAATGATATCCCTACCTGCAAGGAATTGATCGACGGGATCATGCAGCAGGCGGAGGATATCCTAGCGCGGATGAATGGCTACGCGGCTGCAGGCTGACGGGCTTCCACGCATATTCGCTGGACCCGGCAGAGAGCAGGACGAAGCGCGATCAGTCAGCTGCCTTCCGCAGCAGCGTTTGTTTCCACCCTGGTGTAGGGCACAAATTCGCTGAGGAAAATCACACCGGAGAACATCTGGCTGCCGCGATCAATCGTTGTGACAGTGTCGGTCTTGCACAGTTGCGAACCGCTGAAGCGGCGTATGACCATAGTGTCGCGATCATCGATGTCTGAGGGACGAGAGGTGCGATTGACGTAGATCGTCTTTCCTCCACCATACACAATCGCGGTGTCATCAATGACCCGCACTCGGTCATTCGGGGGCGTTCGGATGCATGATGCCGGTTCGCCCGCTACACGGCCTTCGAGAAGTTTTGCCAGCTCCTTCTCGCCTTTGGTTTGCTCGGTTTGCTCTTCATCAGCCCGTTCCCCGTCTTGCGCCAATGTCGGCGCAGCGAGCAAGGCAAGCGAAGCAGCGTAAAGCAATGCAGGTCGGAACAGTTTAGTCATGGCTTCTCTCCTAAGGCGCGAGTCTCCCATCAGGACTTTGTAAGCTATCAGCCCCTGATGAACCCGCGATGAGTCGCGCGAAGCGCAAGACTATTGGGGACTTGCCCCCTCCGAGATGTCGGGTAGCTGCGAATGGTCAGCACCATCGGCCGGTCCGCCCTTCAAAACAAACTGCCTGTCACAATAGCCGCAATCGACATATCCATGCTCGTCAATCTCGAGATAAATCTTCGGATGGCCGAGTGCAGCAGGGCGATAGTTGGCGCCTCCGCGAATGGCGCTTGCTCCGTCACAGCTGACGCGCTTGGTCTCGACAGTGATCACTTCTGGTGTGTCTATGTTCATGGTCCTTGCCGATAATGTGGAACTGTCAGATTCGCAACGGTGCACCTCACCCCTTTGCAGACTCGGCATAAGGTCTTAGGGCGCTTATCCGATGACTATACCACCAGCCATTTCGATCCGCGATATCAAGAAAACCTATGCCGGGGCCAAAGGCCAACCTGGCAAGGAAGCATTGAAAGGCGTGAGCTTTGATGTACCCGAAGGCGAGATTTTCGGCCTGCTGGGCCCCAATGGTGCGGGCAAGTCGACCCTGATCAACATTCTGGCGGGCCTGGTCAACAAGACCAGTGGCAGCGCGGAGATCTGGGGCTTTGATATTGACGAACAGCGCCGCAATGCCAGCCGTTCGATCGGGATCGTCCCGCAGGAAATCGTGTTCGATCCTTTCTTTACGCCGTTTGAAGTGCTGGAAAACCAGGGCGGTTTCTATGGTATCACGAAGGCACTGCGCCGCAGCGAGGAATTGCTCGAAGCGGTACGCCTTTCGGACAAGCGCGACGCCTATGCGCGCACGCTCTCTGGCGGGATGAAGCGGCGGTTGATGGTGGCTAAAGCGATGGTGCATTCGCCGCCGATCTTGGTACTCGATGAGCCGACCGCGGGCGTCGATGTCGAGTTGCGCAAGCAGCTGTGGGATCTTGTCACGCAGTTGAACAATGACGGCGTGACGATCGTCCTGACGACACACTACCTCGAAGAGGCTGAAGAGCTGTGTGACCAGATCGCGATCATTAATCATGGCGAGCTGATCGCGAAGAAGCCGACGCGCGAATTGATCGAGATGGCGCGCGAGAAGATTGTAAAGGTCACTGTTGACCGTGATCTGGCCGGCCCGATCATGGAGCCGGGCTTCACAAAGGCAGAGCTGATCGATCCGCGTGTGCTTGAGATCACATATGACCGTGATCAGGCCAGCGCCGGGCAAGTTCTCCTGAAGATACAGGAGCACGGCTACACAATCGAAGACGTGACAACGCGCGAGCCGGACCTTGAGGATGTGTTTGTCCAATTGACGAGTTCTGACACATGAATGCGGTCAAGCACGATGTCCTGATTATCGGTTCCGGCGCCGCCGGGCTCACTGCCGCATTGGCGCTGGCTGAAACAAAAAAAGTGCTGGTGCTAGCCAAGGGTTCGCTCACCGGGGGCAGCACGGCCTGGGCGCAGGGTGGCATCGCGGCCGTTCTCGATGCAGGAGACACGTTCGAAAACCACATCCGTGACACTATGGTGGCGGGCGCCGGCCTCAACCGCCGCGAAACGGTCGAGTTCGTGATCGAGAATGCGCCGCAATCGATTCAAAGGCTGGTCGAGCTGGGCGTGCCTTTTAACAGCGAAGGCGAAGATCTGCACCTGACGCGCGAAGGCGGGCACAGTCATCGCCGGATTGTACATGTCAATGATGCTACAGGCTGGGCCGTTCAATCCGCTTTGCTCAAGGCAGCAGAGGCCAACCCCAATATCACCATGCTGCCCGGGCGCAGCTGTATCGACCTGATTACAGGGCGCAATGCAGAGCGATTCTCTGGCGGCGGCCGGGTGTGGGGCGCCTATGCGCTGAATGAAGCGACCGGCGAGGTCGAGAAACATGTCGCCAAGGCAACCGTGCTAGCGGCGGGTGGCGCTGGGCGCTGTTACCTGTTCTCTACCGCTCCGCGCGGTGCCACGGGGGACGGGATCGCAATGGCTTGGCGTGCTGGATGCCGTGTTTCCAATATGGAGATGATGCAGTTTCACCCGACGTGCCTGTACAACCTCGAGGTCAAGAATTTCCTCATCACAGAGGCGGTGCGCGGAGAGGGTGGGCATTTGTTGCACCCGGAAACAGGACATCGCTTCATGGCGGATTACGATCCGGAGCGGATGGAGTTGGCCCCGCGCGATGTGGTGGCGCGTGCGATCGATGACCAGATCAAGCGCGATGGCCTCGACTATGTCCATCTGGATATCAGCCACCAGCCGCCCGAATTCGTGCGTGAGCATTTCCCGACAATCTATGACAAGCTGATGGGCCTTGGCATCGATATGACCAAGCAGCCTATCCCGGTTGTGCCGGCGCAGCACTATACTTGTGGCGGTGTGCTGGTTGGGCTGGATGCGCGTACCGATTTGCCGGGCCTGTGGGCGGCTGGCGAATGCACGGAAAGCGGCTTGCACGGCGCGAACCGTCTTGCATCCAACTCTTTGCTCGAGTGCTTCGTTTTCGGCGAAGCCGCAGCGAAGGATATACTGGGAAACTGGGATGCTCTCGATACTCCGCCTGCGATCAAGGAATGGGACGCGACCCGTGTTTCGGATTCGGACGAGCAGGTTGTTATCAAGCAGAACTGGACTGAGATCCGCCGCTTCATGTGGAACTATGTCGGTATTGTCCGCACCACAAAGCGGCTGGAGCGTGCGGCCAACCGGATCCGGATGCTGCAGGACGAGGTTGAGGATTATTACGGCAGCTTTGTCGTGACGACCGATCTGATCGAACTGCGTAACCTGTTGAAAGCGGCTGAACTTATTGTCACCAGCGCGTTGCGGCGGCATGAGAGCCGCGGCCTCCACTACACGCTCGACTATCCCGCGACGCTCGACGAAGCGCGCGATACAGTGCTGGTGCCCTGAGCATTTTCCCGCTGATCGAAGCCGATATGCCGTTCATCGGATGGTCTTGCTATCGATCTGAAATGCGCAGTCGCTCGCCGAACATCGATTGAGAATTCGGCTGCAGACGTCATTTTCATAAACAGGAAGCGAGGTTCGCAAACCCCCGCAATATCCCGAGCGGCCTTGCTTCCTGATCGACCAATTCAACCGCGGCACGAGTGTTGGGACTGTGCTCGCTGGCCTTGGTCAAACGGCCGATCATCCATGCGAATTTTATTGAGGATGATCTAATGAAAACTCTTACGACAACCACACTCGCTGCCGCGTTGAGTATCGCGGCATTCTCCCCCGCAATTGCTAGCGAGCAAGGCACCATTGTCGTCGAATCCGAAAGCGCGATGCAGGAATGGCAACAAGATGTCGGCAGATCGCTCGATCGCCGCCTGGCCACCGCGACCAAGCAAACACGCACCGATCCGGTGAGCAGCATTGTGCAGCTTCGTTTCACTTTGGATGCATCGGGCAAGGCTCATGACATTGAAGTACTAAACGGTTCCGGTGACATTTGCACGGATCTGGTTGCCAAGCGCGCCGTAAGCGGCCTGTCGCAACTGACCGAAGCGCCGGTCGCCGATGCCTCGTCGCAAACGTTCCAGGCGAACATCATCTTTGCTGACGATGAGGTGACTTACAGCAAGCTCGCCAAGGCCCTGGCGAAATCGGAAAAAGTCCGCATGGCTTAGGCTGACAGCGAACGCGGGGTCATCAGCTTCGGGCTTTAATCGGGTTCTGCTTCGGACCCGAAATTTAGGGGCCCACGGGTTCCTTGACGCGAGCGGCAGGCCTTCACGGGTCTGCCGCTTTGGTTTGCGTGGATGATTGTTTGAACACTTGCGCAGGTCGCCGCGCTGCGACACAAGCACGATCAAACAATCAGGGAGCCCCACTAATGCCTCAAGTCACCGCCAACGGCATCACCCTCGAATACGATACGCATGGCGATCCCGACAATCCGCCGATGCTGTTGGTGATGGGTTTGGGCGCGCAGATGACATTGTGGCCTATCGAGTTGGTTCAGGCGCTGGCGGACCGCGGATTTTACGTGATCCGCTATGACAATCGCGACATTGGCCTAAGCCAGAAATTCGAAGGCGAGAAAGTGCCCGGTGTGATGTGGCATGTGATCCGCACCCGTTTCGGTTTTCCGCCCAGAGTCCCTTACACACTTTCAGATATGGCGGCGGATGGAGTGGGCGTACTGGACGCGCTCGGCATCGATAAAGCCCATGTGGTCGGCGCGTCTATGGGCGGAATGATCGGCCAGCTGATGGCGGTCGAACACGGCCACCGTTTGCTTAGCTTTACGTCGATCTTCTCAACCACAGGCAATCCGAAACTACCTCAGGCAGACAAGGCCGCGATCGAGCCGCTCGCCAATCCGCCAGAATCGATGGATGAGCATGTGCTGGTCGAACACGGCATCAAAATCTCTAACGCCATCGGCAGCCCGGGCTATCGCCCTGACCCGGAATCTCAGCGCCAGCGCGTGATCGAAAGCGTTCGCCGGTCGGTCTATCCGGCTGGCCTGCACCGCCAGATGGCCGCCATCATCAATGATGGTGACCGGACCCAGCGCCTGAAATCAGTGACCACGCCAACGCTGGTTTTGCATGGCGAAGATGATCCGCTTGTCAAGGTCGAGGGTGGCCGAGCGACAGCCGATGCGATCCCGGGCGCCAGGATTAAGACCTACCCCGGGTGGGGCCATGATCTGCCGCAAGAGCTGGTCGAAACGATAGCGGATGATGTCGCAGAACATACCAAAAGAGCGTGATGGCGGCCGCCTGAAACCTTACCAAAAGCTTGCCAAATTGCTCCGGGAATCCGTTAGGATTTGAGTAGGTTATTTCGGGCCTTCGCCCAATCTGCATGATTCATGTGGCTTTTATCCATAAATTGGATAAATTGGCCGTCATATGGACGTCATCGCCGCTTATCGCATTTTTGTCCGGCTGGCCGAGCGGGGCAGCTTCAGCGCGGTCGCGCGCGAGCTTCAGCAGAGCCAGCCAACTGTCAGCCGGCGCTTGGCAGAGCTGGAGGATTACCTCGGCTCCAAGCTGATCAGCCGAACCACGCGCTCGCTTTCGCTGACGGATGAGGGGCAGGAATTTCTGGCCAAGGCGCGTGAGATTTTACGGCTGGTCGATGATGCCGAACAATCGGTGGGCGCGCGCGCCCAAGCGCTCTCGGGCCGATTGCGAATCTTCGCGCCTGTATCATTGGGCCGGGTCGTGCTGGCACCGCTGTTGTGCCGCTTTCTTGAAAAGCATCCCGATATCGAGGCCGATCTTCTTTTGTCTGACCAGCCGGTTGATCTGGTTGAAAGCGGGATCGATGTCGCGCTATCCGTCGGGTTCCCGCGCCGCCGCAGCGATCGTGCGCGCAAGCTTGGCGATGTCCCGTTGGTGTTATGCGGCTCGCCCGAGCTGATCCGAGACCACGGCACACCGCGCCGCATTGACCAGATCTCAAACTTGCCAGCGGTGGTCTTTATCGGGCCGGACATGGTGCATGATAATTGGCGGCTGGAACGGGGGGCAGAGATCCGCGAGATCGTGCCGGACGCCCGGCTGCGCAGCGATAGCTCGGAGGCGGTGCTTGCCGCTTTGGTGGAAAGTGCCGGGATTGGCCTGGTGCCACTATGGCTGGTGCAGGACGCGATCAAGCAGGGAAAGTTGTGGCGGCTGCTGCCACAATGGACTGGCGGCGTTCTGCCGATCCATCTCGCCTATCCTGAAAGCCGCACGCCCAATGCGCGCGCGCGTGCATTTATCGATGCGCTGACCAAATCGCTCAAGGGCGACAAGCTGTTTGTGTGAAGCCAGATCGGGGCAGTGCATTTATCGCGTTCCAATGGCTTCGCTTGATTCAAAAATTGCGCATCCCGATTCGAATGATTCACAAGTCCCCTATACCCGTTTTGCCCGCAAAAATTTTTTCCCAGATTCATTTTAGGGGTTGCGCGTTCAAAGACCCTAGGATTTCCCGCGCGTCGCGGTGTCACGCGCGGGTAACACACTGGATAAATCCAGTCAGTTTGCATGTTAAATCCGCATTTACCCTCTTGCGTGAAACCGCGCTCTGATTCAGTATCTAGTGGTTCCAAACCTGGGGACACCTACAAGAGCTAGTTATTCGCTCCGGAAACACTATTTCCGAAGGCGGGGGGGGATTCGGGTCTTTCGGGTCGTGCAATCGAGAGGAACTGTGGGGAAAAAGGGGAAAACTAAATCCCCCAAAGCCCTGCGAAATTGGTAGGTGGGATGCTTCCCGCCGAATCGAACACAAGCGGAACATCGCTCAACGTAGTGAGCGGGAACCGCATGAGGGTAAAACAACGCGATTAGGGGCGGGGCAGAGAATGGATTTTCGGACTGGCGACGAGGCAGCAATGGGACTGGATCAGGACGCGGACAACGCCGTGGATACAGAAACCAAGAGCAAGGCAAAGGCCTCGACCTCCGGCAAGGCAGATAAGGCCAAAAAGGCAGTGGCAATTGAAAGCGAAGACAAGGGTACAGACGCGCTGGTCGCGGAGAAGGCGGGCGAAGTGCTGGCTGGCGCCATGGCAGCTGTGGCGAGCAATGCGGCAGGCGATATTGACAGCAAGAAGGTCAATGATCGCCGCTTCACAATCGTCACAGACGATGCACGCGACGCGAACCTGACCGAATTCGGCAAGGAGACTTTGACCGATCGCTACCTCCTGCCCGGAGAAAGCTATCAGGATCTGTTTGCGCGCGTTGCAGATGCTTACGCCGATGATCAGGAGCACGCTCAGCGTCTCTATGACTATATTTCGAATTTGTGGTTCATGCCGGCGACGCCAGTGCTGTCGAATGGCGGCACCACACGCGGTCTGCCGATCAGCTGTTATCTGAACTCTGTCAGCGACAGTCTGGATGGCATCGTTGGCACCTGGAACGAGAATGTATGGCTCGCGTCCAAGGGCGGCGGCATCGGCACCTATTGGGGCCACGTGCGCGGCATTGGTGAGCCGGTTGGCCTCAACGGCAAGACCAGCGGCATCATTCCTTTCGTGCGTGTGATGGATTCGCTGACCCTTGCGATTTCGCAAGGCTCGCTACGGCGCGGCTCGGCCGCTTGCTATCTGGATGTATCGCATCCGGAGATCGAAGAATTTCTCGAGATCCGTAAACCCTCCGGTGACTTCAACCGCAAAGCGCTGAACCTGCACCACGGCGTGCTGCTGACCGATGAATTCATGGTAGCTGTGCGCGATGGCGCAGAGTTCGATCTGAAGTCACCGCGCGATGGCAGCGTTCGCGCCACAGTCGATGCGCGCTCGTTGTTCCAGAAGCTGGTCGAGACACGTCTTGCAACTGGCGAGCCTTACATCGTGTTCTCTGACACAGTGAACCGCATGATGCCCAAGCATCATCGCGAATTGGGCCTCAAGGTTTCAACGTCGAACCTGTGTTCGGAAATCACGCTGCCAACCGGTATCGATCACTTGGGCAATGACCGCACGGCGGTATGCTGCCTTTCGTCACTCAACCTTGAAAAGTGGGAAGAGTGGGAAGGCAACAAGACCTTCATCGAGGACGTAATGCGTTTTCTCGACAATGTCCTGCAGGACTATATCGACCGCGCCCCTGACGAGATGGCGCGCGCGAAATATTCGGCCGAGCGGGAACGTTCGGTTGGCCTTGGCGTGATGGGCTTCCACTCTTTCCTCCAGTCCAAGAACATCGGTTTCGAAAGCCCGATGGCGAAAGTGTGGAACCTGAAGATGTTCAAGCATATTCAGGGCAAGGCATCAGAAGCCAGCATGCTGCTGGCGCAGGAACGCGGCGCGTGTCCGGATGCGGAAGAAATGGGCGCGATGGAGCGTTTCAGCTGCAAGATGGCGATCGCACCGACCGCGTCTATCAGCATCATCTGCGGCGGCACCAGCGCATGTATCGAGCCGATCCCGGCGAATATCTATACGCACAAAACCCTGTCGGGCAGCTTCATCGTGAAGAACCCCTATCTCGAGAAAGTCCTGCGCGAGAAGAGCAAGGATTCGGTCGCCGTATGGAACTCGATTCTTGAGAAGGGCGGCAGCGTTCAGCATCTCGATTTCCTCAGCGTGGAAGAAAAGGCGACCTTCAGGACCAGCTTCGAAATCGATCAGCGCTGGCTGCTGGAATTCGCCGCCGATCGCGCGCCTTATGTTGATCAGGCGCAGTCGCTGAACCTGTTCATTCCGGCCGATGTCGAGAAATGGGATCTGATGCAGCTGCACTTCCAGGCGTGGGAGAAGGGCATCAAGTCGCTGTACTATCTCCGTTCGAAGTCGGTTCAGCGCGCTGGCTTTGCTGGCGGCGTGGAAGCGGACAACACCTCGCACGCGCAGAAGATCGAACTGAAAGCTGAACTTGGCGAGCAGCAGACCGATTACGAGGAATGCCTAGCCTGTCAGTAGTTCTTTCTTGACCGTTCAGAATTCAAGCCCCCACAAGCAATGCTTGCGGGGGCTTCTTCCTACCCCTCATCCTCGCGGCAGTCGCGATCATCGATCTGATGGCATTCCGCATGAGGCTGGCGCGCGGCGAGATCAGCGAAAGCCTGTTCAATCTGCTCGCGCTGGTGTCAGTTTCGCATCCCCCGCTTGCCTATATTATTCTGACCGTTATCGTACCGGGTGCCGGCGCGGTTCAGATGTTCTGACTGCGCCCCGGTATTGAGGGGAGAAGCAGTTGGACCCGTTCTGGATCGGCGTTGTCGGCACAATCATCGCATTAGTGATCATGGGAAAAGCCGTGCAAACCATACGCGGGCAGCAAAAGGGCCGCGGCATGATGATGATGTACGCCATTATGGCCGTCATGATGATTAGCGTGATCTGGTTCATCATCCTGCGGCTCATGCCCGCCGCATAAGAGCAATCGATATGACCAAAACCTCGAGAATTGTCACAGCCTGCATGATCGCTCTTCTGGTGTCTGCATGTGCTAGCCAGATCGACGAAGGTGTCATGCGCGAAGGCGGTTCGCCAGGCTTCTTGTGGGGACTATGGCACGGCTTTGTTTTCCCGTTTGCCTGGATCGGTTCGTTGTTCGATCCCGATATCGCGGTTTATGCCGTGCCCAATAATGGCGGCTGGTACGACTTTGGCTTTTTCATTGGCGTAACGGTACTGGGTGGCGGCAGCTGGTTTAGCTCGAAGAAGAGATCCAAATAATATCGGCCAATAGCCGCTGAGGGGAATGCGATGATCGGATTGTTGGGACTCATCGCGGGCCTTGGCCTGCTGATCTGGCTGGCGCTGCGCGATGTGAACATCATCTTTGCTTCGATACTCTGTGCACTGGTGGTGATAGTGACTAATGCGCTCCCGGTCGCGGACAGCATAACCGATGGCTACCTCTCCGGAAATCTGGGCGCGTTCACCTTTGCCGGGCGGTTCTTCCTGCTGTTTGCTGCGGGCGCTGTATTCGGTAAGATCATGGGCGAAAGTCACGCGGCGACATCGATCGCCATGGCGATGGTGCGTGCGCTGGGTGCGCATCGTGCGCTGTGGATCGCAGTGCTGGCTTGCGCCCTCCTGACCTATGGCGGCGTGGTCGTATTCGTGGTGATCTTTGCAATGTATCCGCTTGGCCTCCGGTTGATGAAAGAAGCGGACATTCCCAAGCGATTGCTTTGCGGTGCGCTCGCACTGGGTGCGGGCACGTTCACCTTGACCGCGTTTCCCGGCACGCCATCAATCCACAATGTGATCCCCACATTGAAGCTGGGCACCGATCTATTTGCAGCTCCGCTGCTGGGCATTTTCGGAGGCGCGCTCATGTTCTTGCTGGGCATGGCCTATCTCGAGCGGGAGCGGGTCAAGGCTCGCGCGAATGGCGAAGGGTTTGAAGCCGGTCCGCGAGATGTCATTCCGGATCTGAACGATATCGCCCATGACATGCCTCCTTGGCCGCTGGCCATCTTCCCGCTGTCGCTGGTGATTGCGACAATTCTTGCGCCGCGCCTGCTGGGCGGGGCTGAAAGCGACAACGCCGTCATCGCCTTTGCTAATGCCCAGCCTGTGATCTGGCCCAGCTTTGCACTGGTTCTGGCCAGCCTTGTTGCGCTGGTGCTGTTTCCAGCGGCGCGGCGTGCACCCATGCGCCTGCTGGGTGATGGCACGCAAGATTCGATCATGCCGCTAATGGCGACCAGCGCAGTTATCGGTTTCGGCGGCGTCGTGGCACAAACTGGCGGATTTGCGCTTTTTACAGAAACTGTGCTCGGCCTCGATCTGCCGCCGATGATGTCGATGTTCGCCGCTGCCAGCACCGTGTCTGGGATCACCGGCTCATCTTCGGGTGGATTGCAGATTTTCATGGCGACACTGGCTGATGATTTTCTAGCGCTCGGAATCGCGCCTGAAGAATTGCACCGGCTGGCGGCAATGGCAAGCGGCGGGCTCGACTCGCTGCCCCATTGCGGTGCGGTGATCGCGATGCTGACCATCACGCAATTGACCCACAAGCAGGCTTACAAGGATGTGGGCGTGGTGACAGTGGTGGTGCCGATCGTCGCCACTCTTGCAACCATTTTACTGGCCTTGGCCGTCTGAGTAACACGGTCAGGCGCGGCGACGTTCCCCCTGCAGTAAGTCTGAAAATCATCGTCGAACTGGCCGGGCACTGCAAACCAGCCCCACATCAGTGTGAGTGCACTGATTACCAGACCTACGATCAACTGGAACCGCAGTAGGGTAAATTCGTCTTTGCGAGTGCGATACGCTTGCGCTTCTTTCAGCTGCGCCGACCACGAATCGAAATCGACCTTGCTTCTAAGAGCCGTGTCAATTTCTTCGCGCAATGCAAAGGTGTGTGGTGATGCTTTGCGTGCGATGCCAATTTCTTACCGTCAGACCCATTAAACATCTCCTAAAGCCCCGAAAATGCAGGATTTCTGGAGTTTTCTATGGTTAGCATGAGGCTCCAAACCGCGAGTAGTGGTTAACACGAATATAAGGATTGCGAATCAGTGTCTCATTTCGGTTTCCGTTCGCCCGATACCTCGGCTCGCACCGCACCTTGCTTCAGATGCAACGCACGCCATTGCACAGCCTGCAACTCGCCGCATTTCGACTCAAAAAAAGCACGTTCTATCCCCAGCAGATACGTGCCTCTTGCTATCGACTTGCGCAGATGATTCCCTATACGGGTCATTCGCACTATTTCATCGGAGAACACCACATGTCGTTGCTCGAAGCTCGTAAGACCTACAAGCCCTTTGAATATCCATGGGCTTACGAGTTCTGGAAACGCCAGCAACAGATCCACTGGATGCCGGAAGAAGTACCGCTGGGCGAAGACTGTCGTGACTGGGCGCAGAAGATCACCGAGCATGAGCGCAATCTGCTCACGCAGATCTTCCGCTTCTTCACACAGGCCGATGTCGAGGTGCAGGATTGCTACCACGACAAATACGGCCGCGTGTTCAAGCCGACCGAAATCAAGATGATGCTGACGGCGTTCTCCAATATGGAAACAGTGCATATCGCGGCCTATTCGCATCTGCTCGACACGATCGGCATGCCTGAAAGCGAATACAGCGCCTTCCTCGAGTATGAGGAAATGGCTGACAAGCACAATTACATGCAGCAATTCGGCGTTGACACGGACGAGGATATTGCCCGCACGCTTGCGATGTTTGGCGGCTTTACTGAAGGCATGCAGCTATTCGCGAGCTTCGCCATGCTGATGAACTTCCCGCGCTTCAACAAGATGAAGGGCATGGGGCAGATCGTCAGCTGGTCGATCCGCGATGAAAGCCTGCATTGCGAAGGCATCATCCGCATGTTCCACGAATTCGTGAAGGAACGCGATTGCTACACCAAGGCGGTGAAAGAAGACATTATCGACATCTGCCAGAAGTCGGTGCGTCTAGAAGACAACTTCATCGATCTCGCCTTTGAAATGGGCCCGGTTAGCGGGATGACCGCGAAGGAAATCAAGAAGTACATCCGCTATATTGCGGACTGGCGCCTGGGCCAGCTGGGCCTGCAGCCGATCTATATGGTGGAGGATCACCCGCTGCCGTGGCTCGCCCCGCTGATCAACGGCGTGGAGCATGCAAACTTCTTCGAAACCCGCGCAACCGAATATTCGAAGGGTGCAACGAAAGGCAATTGGCAGGACGTGTGGTCAAACTTCGACAAGCGCCAGAAGGCAAAAGCCACGAACGACGAAGAGTCAGTCGATAACGGCCCCGATATGTTCGAAGGTGCCGAAGGGATGCAAGCGGCGGAGTGAAGGAAAGGCCGGGCGCGGCACGAAAGTCCGAACAGAAATGTGTTGAACATTCGAATGCCAGTGCAGTTGGAAATTGTGTCGCGGTCTTGTCAGGGGCGGGGCTATTTCGGTTCATCTAACACCCACCTAGCGACAACTGTGAATACCTACCGTGCGCGCATCGAAAATACGGTTCGTGAACGCTCTAGCACTACTTATGGCGCATGGGCGATCCGCATAAGCTGAACACATCGAATCCGAGAGAGCTAAGCGAAACCGAATGGTTTGAAGGCGGTTTGCTCTTTTCGCCTGCCCGAAAGGTGATCGACAGTGCTGGTGCCAGCGTAGCATGTGCCGGGGTTGGCGTCGCAATCAATCTGGCGGGCTAGCGAGATGCCTTAGCATTTGTCGGGCTTACCATCGCTTTTAAAGCTGACGTCAGAAACAGCGACTTGGGTTGCTTCTCCAGCCACGATGGTCGCGTATGCGCTAGTGTCAGCATTTTTAGCTGCTGGTGAACGTGCCGCAGCAAGACCAGCGGCCATAGCGACTGCAAAGCCACCTTTGATCTGTTGGGTTTTCGTGGTATCATTCCTTTGGATCTTCAAGTCACGATATCCCGAAACGGGACAGACATCTGGCAATTCGCCAGCCCCTTATGAAAAGTTACTGGCTATGATCATGCTTTGCACTTTTTCTGCAAACAGCTAAGCGCAAAGCTAGGTCACCCAAGCGAATTTCAGGGTAGGAGAAGCGCGATGAGCGCGAGTAGCGATTCCAACATGCTGGCAAAGGCGGAAGTGCTGATCGAAGCGCTGCCCTATTTTCAGCGTTATGCCGGCCGTACCTTCGTGGTGAAGTATGGCGGGCACGCGATGGGCGATCCGGAGGCTGCGCGTGATTTCGCAGAGGATATCGTCTTGCTCAGGGCAGTCGGCATCAATCCTGTGGTGGTGCACGGCGGCGGACCCCAAATCGGCGCGATGCTCGCGAAGCTAGGCGTTGAATCCACATTCGTCGACGGCTTGAGGGTCACTGACAAGGCGACTGCCGAGGTAGCTGAAATGGTCTTGTCCGGCGCGATCAACAAAAAATTGGTTGGCTGGCTGGCCAGCGCTGGCGGCAAAGCAATTGGAATTTCCGGCAAGGACGGCAATCTTGTTCGCGCGAAAAAGGTGGAACGGACCACCCGCGATCCCGATAGCAATATCGAGCGGGCGGTGGATTTGGGTTTTGTCGGAGAGCCCGAGCATGTCGATACCTCAATTATCGACACCGCTGTTGCATCGGGCATGATCCCGGTGATCGCGCCTATCGCGGCCGATGCTGAAGGCAATACCTATAACATCAATGCGGACACCATGGCCGGCGCGATTGCATCGGCGCTGGGCGCAGCGCGGTTGTTGCTGCTGACCGATGTAGCGGGCGTGCTCGACAAAGGCGGCGCCTTGCTGACCGATTTGTCGCCGGCTGACATCGCCAGCCTCAAGGAGGACGGCACAATCTTCGGCGGGATGATTCCGAAGCTGGAAACCTGCGTGTCAGCGGTAAAAGCTGGTTGTGAAGCGGCGGTCGTTCTCGACGGACGCGTTCCGCATGCAATGTTGCTCGAATTCTTCACAGCGCGCGGTGCGGGCACACTGGTGCGCGCCTGAGCAATCGGCTAGCTGGGCAAGATACCGGGATAATGGGCTGGAAACACTGGCCGTAGGCGTATTACTTGTGTAACACGCATTGCGGGACGCAAACAACGGAAAGACGATAGATGCTTGTCATTTACGAGATACTTTCGATCCTCACTTCAGCACTGATCATGCTGATCATCATACAGTTTATCATCGGGTTGCTGTTTGCCTTCAATGTAGTGAATGCGTCGAACGATTTTCTGATGGCATTCTACAATTCGATCCAACGCTTGCTGGATCCGGTGCTGCGCCCGATCCGCAATGTCTTGCCGCAAACAGGTGCGATTGATTTCTCTCCGCTGGTTCTGATCATAGGGATGCAGATCCTGATGGTGGTCGTGCGCAGCGCGGTTTAGGTGCCAACTCTATGAGCGCGACAAGGATTGACGGAAAAGCCTTCGCTGCGAACTTGCGGGAGCGTGTGGGGGTGATGGCAGCCGAATTTGAAGCCGCGGCTGGCTACAAGGCCGGACTTGCAGTTGTGCTGGTCGGTGATGACCCCGCAAGCCAGGTTTATGTTGGCAGCAAGGGCAAGGCTACGCTCGCCTCCAATATGGCGAGTTTCGAGCATCGTCTGCCTGATGACACGAGTGAGGCAGACTTGCTCGTGCTGGTCGAACAGCTCAACAATGATCCGGCCGTCGATGGCATTCTGGTGCAATTGCCGCTGCCCGATCATCTGGACGAGCAAGCCATCATCTCCGCAATCAGCCCTGACAAAGATGTCGATGGCTTCCATGTGATCAACGCAGGCCGATTGTCGGTCGGGCAGAAAGGGTTTGTCCCTTGCACGCCGCTTGGCTGTATCATGCTGCTGACAGACAGATTGGGTGATCTGTCAGGCCTTGAGGCGGTTGTCATTGGCCGCTCCAACATTGTCGGAAAGCCGATGGCGCAGCTGTTGCTCGATGCTAATGCGACAGTGACGATAGCGCACAGTCGGACCAAGGATCTGCCCGCTGTCGTACGCCGCGCAGATATCGTTGTGGCTGCGGTAGGCAGAGCAGAAATGGTCAAGGCCCAATGGCTCAAACCCGGTGCGACGGTGATCGATGTCGGGATCAATCGACTGCCACCAGAACCGGGTAAGGAAAAGGGCAGGCTTGTCGGGGACGTCGATTTTGGCGGTGCGAGCGAAGTTGCGAGTGCGATCACCCCGGTACCCGGCGGCGTCGGTCCAATGACAATTGCTGTGTTGCTGAGGAACACGCTCGTTGCGGCTTACCGCAACGCGGGCCTCGATGTGCCGGAATCGCTATGAAAATTGCCGCAGCCCTGATGCTCGCACTCACATTGAGTGCTTGTGCTGGAAACCAACCGCGCGGACCGCGCCCGGACGTGATTGACCGCGCCTTGCGGGGTGCGCCAGGCGAAGCGCAACCGAGCAAGGTCGTTGCAAGAGAGCTCGAATATGCACGCGCGGCCAAGGAACTCGGCCAATACACAGCTGCGGGCCAGTTTGCGGCGCCCGGCGCTGTCTATCACGGGCGCAATGGCCCGGTTTCGGCCGCAGCAATGCTTGGTACCCTGGGCGGTGATCCGGAAACCAGCGTAGCCTGGGGACCGAAGGCGGTTGTAATCAGCTGCGATGCGACACTGGCGGTCAGCCAAGGCCGCTATCAAGAACCGCAGGGTATCGTTGGCAACTATGTGACCGTATGGGAGCGTGGCCCAGAACGCGAATACCTCTGGATCTACGGTGTGGATGGCCCGGATGTTCCCCAGCCTGCCAATCGCGAAATCGAGGATCTGGAAAAAGGCGCGATCATCGTGACTGCTATCGATTCAGTGCAAGGCATGATCGCTGATTGCCCGAAACGCGGTGAGGCTGTTCCGGCCCCGCTAGCGGTGTTGCTGGCTGAAGACAACCCTGGAGGCGGCGGCATGTCACCCGATGGCACCTTGCGTTGGCGCTGGGAGCACAAAGCTGATGGCACCAAGCATATTATGGCCGAGTATCTCTATCAGGGAGAGTGGCAAACCGCGATTGAAGAAGAGCTGACATCGCCAGCTGAGTAATGATGACAGAGCTATTTATATCCGCCTTTATCACGCTGTTTGTTGTGATTGACCCGCCCGGGTGCGCGCCAATCTATGCGGGTCTTACGAAGAACGCGCCGCCCATAATGGCGCGCAATATGGCGTTGCGGGCCACTGCAATTGCATCGATAATCCTGCTGTTCTTCGCGCTATTTGGTGAAGAACTGCTCGGCGCTTTGCACATCCAGCTTGATAGCTTTCGCATAGCGGGCGGTTTGATGCTGTTCTGGATTGCATTCGAAATGGTGTTCGAGAAACGCCAGCAGCGCCGCGAGGAACGGGCTGAGAAGGTGAGAGCTACGCCCGAATTTGAAGATGTGTCGGTTTTCCCGATGGCCATGCCGATGCTGGCGGGGCCGGGCGCGATTGCCGCGATCATGCTGCTCCAAAATGAGGCGAACAGCACGGAAGAGACTTTGGCGGTGATGGCCGCGCTTGGCGCCGTTCTGCTGATTGCCGCGCTGGCATTGGTCGCTGCGGGGCCACTGATCCGCTTGTTGGGAGATCGGGTAGAGGCGGTAATCACACGGCTATTGGGCGTGCTTCTCGCCGCACTTGCCGCGCAATATGTCATCGATGGCCTCAAGGGCAGCTTCGGCATTTAAACTTCAATTGTCGGGACAAAAAGTCCCCGAAATCCGCACCTGTCAAAAGTTTTTGACCCGACAGGCTGCCCGGACTGACTCGACGATTAGGGTGGTAGTTAACCGTAATCCAATGCTTGGACGCGGGTTTCGGGGTATCCGATGATGGCCAGCGAGGTGTGGCCGGCATCGAGAATCTGCTCAGGCTCAGAAGCTATCCGAGATGACGAAAATGCGCCTTGGAGGAGCTGCATCAGAGAGCGTATGATAACCTTTGCAGAGCCGATCACCCGTCCTGCAGTGATCGCGTCGCGTGCAATCTCTTCAATATAACCTTCGATTTGCAGGAAGATGCTCGCGGCCTCATCGCGGATCTGAGGCATTTCAAAATTCAGCTCCAAGACTAAACCGATAATCGGGTAGCCAAGAACGTCGTCCTTGGCCTTATTCATCTCTACATTTGCGAAATAGGCGTAATTGTAAATCGCTGCGAGGCGTTGGTCAGGCGTTCAATGCTGCCTGAAGCTGTGTTCGAACATTTCCTCAAGCGTGCGGATGTCATGGTCGCGCGCGGATGCCAAAGCAAGTTCGCCCTTGTCAGCAAAGTATCGATACACTGTTGCTTTGTTAATCCCGGCTGCGCTGCCGATTTCGTCAACTGATACACCGTTAAAGCTACGTTCCCAGAGCAGCTCAGCCGCGTTAGCGACAATGCGCGGCCTTTTGCGTTCGCCTTTGGTAGGAAAAGCTACGAAGTTCATAACTCACCGAATAGTTAGTTTTGCTGCAGGTGCAAAGCCTGGAAACGCAACTCGAGGTTGCAGTTCAGTTGTTTATTGCAATGTAACCCGGTCATCGTCACCATCGCGGCGGCCGAAGAAGTACATGAGCTGGATCAGCAGTTCGCACCTTGCGGGTATATCCGGCGCTTCGAGCAGCGCCTGCTTTGACGCTGGATCAAATGGCGCGATCTGCGACACGCCATTGATCAACGATTCATTGTCGAGCCGCTCGATAGAGCTCCAGTCTACACTGTACCCCTGATTATCGGCAAAGCGTCGTGCCTCGCGTTCAAAACCGGCTCGCTCGACGGCAGAAAGTATAGCGTCTTCGTCTTCTTCGATCAGTTCGGCTTCGACCTGTCGGAAAGCGGTTGTAACATCAAGCTCGCGAATGACGCGGAAGCGCGCTTGCCCTTCTAGCACGAGATTATATCGCCCGTCGTCTATGGCCTCGATGTCGCCGATGCGGCCTACGCAGCCGATCTCGTACAGCGGTGCGCCATCCACCGGCTTCTTCGGCTGGATAATGGCAATCTGACGGTTGCGAACGAGCGCGTCACCCACCAGCGCGCGATATCGCGGCTCGAATATATGCAGCGGCAATTGCAATCCCGGAAAAAGGATCACGCCCGGTAAGGGAAATACAGAAAGCCGCACGCTCACTCAGGTTCAGCCGAACAGGATGTGTGACAGCTTGCGGCGATTGGCGACAACCCACGGATCTTCCAGGCCAACCACCTCGAATATCTGCAGCAGCTTCGCCTTGGCGGCGCCTTCATTCCATTCGATGTCCTTGGCGATCAAGGAAAGCAACGTGTCTGCGGCTTCGTCACGCTGGCCGGCAGCAAAAGCAGCTTCGGCGAATGCAAATCCAGCATCCATGTCATCGGGGTTAGAGCTGGCAGCATCGCGCAGTGCAGCCAGCTCGCTGTCATCGACCTGGCTTGCGGACAGTTCCAGCGCATTTTTAGCCGGCGTGAGGCCGGGATCATTCTGAATCTCTGGCATCAGTGCATCAAAGATCTGCTGCGCCTGTTGCGCTTCACCTGCAGAAATCAATGCACGAATCAAACCGGCGTGGGCGTTGACGCTGTCGGGTGCCATTTCGACCACTTGCGCAAAGATGGTCACAGCCCGCGTAGCATCGCCGTCGGCAAGCACTTGCTCTGCCATATCTATGAATTGGCTGACATCCTGTTGTGGCTGTTCACCATCAGCGCCGGCTTGCACCGCAACCTGTGCCAGAATCTGGTCGAGCATCTGCTTGATCTGGCCTTCGGTGCGTGCCGGCGTCATATCGGCCACCGGTTGTCCCTGAAACATGGCGTAAACCGTGGGGATCGATTTGACCTGGAACTGTGATGCGATGAATTTCTCTTCATCGACGTTAACCTTGACTAGCACAACGCCCTTGTCCGCGTATTCTGCTGCAACTTTCTCCAGCACCGGGGTCAGCTGCTTACATGGCCCGCACCATTCGGCCCAGAAATCGACGATCACCAGCTTGGTCATCGACGGTTCGACGACATTGGTCTTGAAGCGGTCGACAGCTTTCTGTTCTTCAAGATTGAGGCTCATGCTTGCCAAGGTAACTGCTCCTGATACGGTTTGTACGGAGCATTTACCGCTCCGCCTACGCCGCCTTTATGTGGGGAATGCTGCGCAAATGTGAAGGGGGACATTGGCGGCGATGGGCCGCGTGTGCAAGCTTAGCATTTTCCGCTTGCCGGGCCGCACTAGCGCTGCTAATCGCGCCGCCTCCCCAGCAGAGAGATGCCAATCGGCCGAATCTGCGGAGCGTCAGTGAGCGGGCGTAGCTCAGGGGTAGAGCACAACCTTGCCAAGGTTGGGGTCGGGCGTTCGAATCGCCTCGCCCGCTCCATTTTTCATAAATATTCCAGTGTTTTATAAAAACCTGGTTTATTTATTTTCCCAAAAAACCCCATAAACGGATCATAAACGGATTTAGCCGTTTTTGAGGTTGCGTTTATGGCTGAAAAACCTGCGCGGAAACGTGCCGAGCCCAAGGTCCTAGAAAGCAAGACTTTCAAGGATGGTGCGATCTATCTTTATCGCCGAGCCGATTACAAAAAGCCGATCTGGTTCATTCGGATTAAAGTGCCAGGAGCCAAAGGCTACGTCTGGCGATCGAGCAGAAGCACGGATCAGTTTGAAGCTTATCGGATAGCCGAAGAACTATACCACCAGTCGCTGGTGAAGGTGCTGAGCGGAGGTAAGCTGACCTCCAAGCGGATCAGCGATGGGCTTATTGCCTATGTGAAAGATCTGGAAAGCGAGCGCGATAGGCTGTCAGTCCACTACAAGATCCTGCTGGCAGAGAGGCTAAAGCCCCTTGTGAAAGGCAAGCTCTACGAAGAGGTCGATACTGCCTTTATCGTTCAACTCACCAAGAAGCTCGTCGAGGCATCAGCCAAACAGCAGCTCTCACCCAACACGATCAAACGCCTTCACGCTGACATCCGGCAGTTCCTGAATTGGTCTGTCGAGATGGGCTACCTTGATAAGGTTCCTGCCTTTCCGAAGGTATCGAACGAACAAGCCAGACGCCCACACTTTGATATTGGCGATTGGCGAAAGCTGGTTCGATATCTGCGCGAACATATCAAGAAGGCTCATCCATCGGTTCGACGCGATAGAAGCCTTCTGGCGAACTATGTGCTGGTCTTGGCGAATACCGGCATTCGAGTGGGTGAGGCTAAAACGCTTAAGTGGCGTGATGTGCGCTACGTGCCGATCAACGACTCAGGTCAGAGCTATAACGTGGTTCTGACGGTGAAGGGTAAGACCGGCATTAGGGAAGTCGTGGCACGAACCCCTGCCGTGCGGATCTATCTTGAAGCTGTGCGCGAGCTAAGGCGAGAGGATCTGACCAACCCCAAGTCCGACATCTATGGGAAGAAGGACGTACCAGCGGACGGCTATGTGTTTTGTGGGAATGATGGCTTGCCCATCAACTCGTTTAAGAAGTCCTTTGCCACTCTGCTGCGCGATGCTGGGGTTGAGTATGACAGCTTTGGGCAGAGGCGATCACTTTATAGCCTGAGACATACCTACGCCACGTTCCGCCTTGAGAATGGGGTGAACCAATATATTCTCGCACGGAATATGGGGACGTCAGTGGCGATGCTCGAGAGCTTTTACGGGCATACCACCAATCTGGCTTCTGCCAGTGAGCTGACAAAGATGAGGTGAGGCAGATCCGATGGTCGAGAGCATCAATTTGGATAACTGGTTTCCAGATTATCAGACCATGCAGGCGATAGACCAATACCTCGTTTCTGAGTGGGGTATTGAGTATTTTTTCTCTTACGACCAATTCAGTGATAAATATCAGAGAGTTGGGAGAAGGGGGTGGGGCGACTTCGAAAGGCTTTGCAAGAAGAAAAATGAGAAGCTTGTCACTGATGCCATGGCGAATTTCGACATCCACGCTTTGCACGTTTCTCAGTGGCGCAGGAGTTATGTTCTAGACCTCGTAGCACTCACTTACGAGTGGATGCAGCGAAAGCCAATTTCAGGGAAGGTAATCGATATTGGTTGCCAGAACGGCATTCTCCTGAAGTTTGTTGCTAAGAAATTTCCCAACCAGTTCTTCGGGATCGATCCCTCCTCCAAAGCTATCACTGCGGCGAAGGAGCAGCTTGCAGGTATCGAAAATGTGTCGTTTGCGACCAATTCGCTGCCACTAACGCTGAATGAAAAATTCGATTTGGCTATCTGCCTCGATGTCCTGCATCACCTTGATGACAAGGACCAATACGCAGCAGTGAAGAGTATCCTGCAACTGCTGGATTCGGGGGGCTCTGCTATCATCGCGACTCAGACTTTTGAGGACGCCGACTGGTGGGATGCTATTCAGCCAGCCTTGAATGAAACCGGGTGCGAGCTTGTAGCGGCGGGCAGAGTTGGGGGTGCCTATAGGGGTGGCTCGGATGAGATCCCAGCTGACTGGTCTTCATCTGGCGTGGGAATATTTCAGATGACTGGGAGGTCGGCGGCAACGACGGATGTAGAGGGACTGGCGCAGAAGTTTAAACTCTACTGGGATAATTTTTTTGCACCTTATGCAAATCTGCCCACCACTCTCTGGGGCGAAAAGACACTGGGTTTCGAGGCGGCAACGCGCCGTAAGGCTTCTAGCTAAATGACTTGCTCGACCTGACTTACTTTACGCGGTAAAGTTCCGCCATTGAGAATAAGTTTTCTTCTCCCAAAATGCGAGTTTGCGGATAAGGTCGGCGTGGAGGGATCGTGTCGCGACTGATTCCCGCGAATACAGATTGAACCGGAGGGGCAATGAGCAGCACTGATTTCAAACAAACTCTCTGGAAGGCAGCGGACAAACTCCGTGCCCAGATGGATGCGGCAGAATACAAGCATATTGTCCTTGGTCTGATCTTCCTGAAATACATCTCTGACACCTTTGCCAAGCAGCAGGACAAGGTGCGGGAGATGGTTTCAGACCCTTCGTCGGACTACTTCATCAGCCAAGACCCATTGGAGTTCGCTGGAGAACTCGAGGAGCGCGACTACTACACCCAAGACAACGTGTTCTGGGTTCCTCAGGAAGCGCGCTGGGAGTCGCTCCGGGCGAAGGCGAAGCAACCCGACATCGGATCACTGGTCGACGGCGCGATGACCGCCATCGAGAACGAGAACCCTTCCTTGCGCGGCAAGTTGGACAAGCGGTTTGGTCGCGCGCAGTTAGGTCAGGGAGTGCTTGGCGAACTGATCGATCTCATCTCGACCATCGGGTTTGCAGATAAATCCGGTGCCAGCGACGTGCTGGGCGAGGTCTACGAGTATTTTCTGGGGCAGTTTGCCTCGGCAGAAGGCAAGAAGGGTGGGCAGTTCTATACCCCTTCACACGTTGTAAAGACGCTGGTTGCCGTTCTCTCTCCCCATAATGGGCGCGTGTATGATCCGTGCTGCGGGTCGGGGGGAATGTTCGTTCAGAGCGAAGAGTTCGTGAAGTCGCACGGTGGGCGGGTCGATGACATCTCGATCTACGGACAAGAGAGCAATCCGACCACTTGGCGTCTCGCGGCAATGAACCTCGCCATTCGCGGGTTCGCTGCTGATTTGGGCAAGGAACCAGCAGATACCTTCGCGCGCGATCAGTTCCCTGATCTCAAGTTCGACTACATCATGGCGAACCCGCCGTTCAACATCTCGGACTGGGGTGGGGAGAAATACGAGAGCGATCCGCGTTGGAAGTTCGGTCGTCCACCAGTCGGCAACGCTAACTACGCATGGTTGCAGCATATGCTCTGGAAACTGCGTCCGGGCGGTCAGGCGGGCGTTGTTCTCGCCAACGGTTCGATGAGTTCCAACCAGAGCGGCGAAGGGCAAATTCGCGAGGCGATGGTCCGTGGCGATGTGGTCGAGGTGATGATCTCGCTGCCCGGTCAGTTGTTCCTCAACACGCCGATCCCGGTCTGCCTTTGGTTCTTAACCAACGATAAGACGGCAAACGGACGCGATCGGCGCGGTGAAACCCTGTTTATCGATGCGCGTCAGTTGGGTTCGATGGAAACCCGAGTTCTCAAGGTCTTCTCTGACGACGATATCGCGAAGATTGCTGACACCGTGGAGGCATGGAAGTCCGGTAAGGGTTACGAAGATATCGCTGGATTCTGTAAGTCAGCGTCGCTGGATGAGATCAAGAAGAACGGGTTTGTGCTGACACCTGGGCGGTATGTCGGGGCGACTGACGCCGATGATGACGACGAAACTTTCGATGATAAAATGCTTAGACTGAGCGGTTTACTAAAACAGCATCTCGCTGAAGGAGAGGCGTTGAGTTTGGCGGTCACTGATAACCTGAAAAGGTTGGGTTATGAGTGAGTTGGTGCAGATCGAGCAAATCGCTAGGGTAAAGCAAGGGCGATACACTGCACCCTCTGAGTTGTCTGAAAAACCAACCGGTGATGCTAATGTTCCAGTTTGGGGGGCGAATGGCATCTTAGGGTATACGCAGAACGCCACCTACGAAGAGGCGCAACCTCTGGTTACCTGTCGCGGTAATGGGTGCGGTCTAGTTCAATGGTCAGGCGGCAGGTCTCACGTTTCAAATAATGCGATGGCGATAGTTCTGAAGGATGCGTGTCCGGCATCTTCAAAATATCTCTACTATTCACTGTTCGCTTCGAAATTTGACGATGTGACTACAGGTTCGGCGCAACCACAGATAACTATGGGGCATCTGAATAAGAAAGAAATTTTCTGGCATTCAGACGCAAGTGAGCGGAATTCAATCGCTCACATCCTCGGCGCGCTCGACGACAAGATCGAACTCAACCAGAAGATGAACGAAACCCTTGAGGATATTGCCAAGGCAATCTTCAAGTCGTGGTTCGTCGATTTTGATCCTGTGCGCGCCAAGGCAGAAGGTCGCCCTACAGGTCTGCCTGCCGAGATTAGCGACTTGTTCCCGGATGCGTTTGAGGACTCGGAGATTGGGGAGATTCCGGCAGGGTGGGAAATCAGATCTGGAAGCGATATATACTCACACCAAAAAGGTCTCTCCTACAAAGGAGAATTCTTATCAGATAGTCCCGTCGACATACCAATGCTAAACTTAGGTTCGTTCGCCGGAAACGGTGGGTATCGGGAAGAAAAACTTAAATTTTATCGTGGCGATTTTAAAGATCGACATTGCATAAATGAAGGGGATCTTCTGTTAGCAAACACCGATCTTACGCAGGATCGCTTAATTATCGGGTCTCCGATTTTGGTTCCTAATGCTCCCAGTGGGCACAGATTTTACCTGCACACTCATCACACCACGAAAATTACTCCGAGAGATAAAAGTGGTGTCTCGAGCATCTTCCTCTATTTCACCTTTCTTCAAAGCAGTTTCAGAGAGAGGGTCTCGGGTTTCGCTACGGGTACGACCGTTTTGGCGCTGCCCAAAGACACGTTTGATGCTCTTCAATTGATAATCCCGTCGCTGTCTGCGCGAGTAAAATTTGAAGAAATAGTCACGCCTATCCTCGCTAGAAGGACTCTTATTGCGACCGAAAATGGGGTTCTGAGGGAACTTCGCGACACGCTTCTCCCCAAACTCATCTCCGGCGAACTGCGCATTCCCGATGCCGAAAAGTTCCTTGAAGAGGCGGGCATCTAATGGCGCTGGTCACCGAGGATCATGTCGAACTTCAAACCATCGAGTGGTTCAGGGAACTCGGTTATCAGTACCTGGTCGGGTATGACATCGCACCTGATGGCGAGGCGCCGGAGCGAGCAGACTACCGCTCCGTCACACTCAAGGATCGCCTGCTTTCCTCACTGAAGCGCTTGAACCCTGAAATCCCGCAGTCGGCGATTGACGCTGCGTTCGCGCAACTGATCAATCCCAACATTCCCGCGCTGATGTCATGCAATAGACAGGTGCATTCGTGGATCACAAAGGGGGTGAAAGTCACCTACCATGAGGGCAATCAGGAAGTCGGCAAGCAACTCAAGGTCATCGACTTTGAGAACCCGGAGAACAATGATTGGTTGGTGGTCAACCAGTTCACGATCCACGGGGTGAAGCAGAACCGCCGCCCCGATGTGCTAGTTTTCCTCAACGGATTACCGCTGGCGGTGATCGAACTGAAGAATGTGGCGGACGCGAAGGCGGACATATGGGCGGCATATAACCAGTTGCAGACCTACAAAACCGACATTCCTGACCTGTTTAACTACAACACATGCTTGGTTATCTCCGACGGTATCTATGCCCGCTTGGGATCACTGTCTGCCAATGAAGAGCGGTTTATGCGCTGGCGGACGATTGACGGGGTAAATGTTGACCCGCTGGGGCAGCACCGCGAACTGGAAACCCTGATCAAAGGTCTGTTCAGTAAGCAGGTGTTCCTCAACTATCTGCGCTATTTCTGCATTTTCGAGGATGACAAAACCCTCATCAAGAAGATCGCGGGGTATCACCAGTTCCACGCGGTTCAGGCAGCGGTCGAAAGCGTCGTCATCGCATCTGGAAAAGGCGGCACCAAGAAGGGCGGCGTTGTCTGGCATACGCAAGGTGCCGGCAAGAGCATCGAGATGGCGTGTTTGGCAGGTCGCTTGATCTCAGAACCCCGCCTTGAAAACCCAACCCTCGTGATGGTCACGGATCGACAAGACCTTGATGGTCAGTTGTTCGGCGTGTTCGCCAACGCGGGCGAACTGCTGGGTGAAACGCCTAAGCAGGCAAACTCGAGATCCGAACTTCGCGAGCATCTGATGAACCGACCGTCGGGCGGGATCATCTTCACTACCATTCAGAAGTTCGGGTTGGAGGCGGACGAAGACAAATTCCCCGTCCTGACCGACCGTCACAACATCGTTGTCATCGCGGACGAAGCGCATCGCACCCAATATGGGTTCAAGGCGAAGATTGACGGCGAGAGTGGCGCAATCAAATATGGTCTGGCGAAATCGCTAAGGGATGCTCTGCCTAACGCAACATTCCTCGCCTTCACCGGAACCCCAATCTCGCAGGATGATAGAGACACGCAGGCAGTCTTCGGCGAATATGTTTCGATCTACGACATCCAGCAGGCGGTCGATGATGGCGCGACGGTGCCGATCTACTACGAGTCACGCCTTGCGAAGATCAATCTCGACCACACTGCCCTGCCTACCATCGATGACGAAGTAGAAGACATTCTCGAAAGCGAGACTGCGGACGAGCGCGAGAAAGAACGGGCGAAAAGTCAGTGGTCGGCACTTGAGGCAATCGTCGGGACGGATGCACGGTTGCAAGTGGTCGCAGAGGACCTGATCAAGCACTACGAAACGCGCAGTCAGACCCAACCCGGCAAGGCGATGGTTGTCGCCATGTCACGGGACATTTGTGTCCGACTGTATGACAAGATCGTCGAGTTGCGCCCTGAATGGCATTCAGACGATCATATGCAGGGCGTAATCAAGGTCGTGATGACTGCCTCCGCATCGGACAAGGCGTATCTGCAACCGCATCACACGAACAAGGCGCAGAAGAAGGATCTCGAAAAGCGGTTCAAGAACCCTGAAGACCCTCTGAAAATCGTGATCGTGCGTGACATGTGGTTGACGGGTTTCGACGCACCATGCCTTGCGACCATGTATATCGATAAACCGATGCAGGGTGCGAATCTTGCTCAGGCGATCGCTCGGGTGAACCGCGTCTTCAAGGACAAACCCGGCGGTCTGGTGGTCGACTACATCGGCATTGCCCCTCAACTCAAAGAGGCGCTGGCAACCTACAGTGCTGCACGAGGCAAAGGTCGACCGACTATCGATTCTAGTGAAGCGCTGCGCATCCTGAAAGAGAAGATTCAGGTCGCACGGGACTTGCTGCATCCGGTCGATTGGAGCGGTTTCAGAAAGAATGCCCTCCTTCTCATTCCCGAATGCCTCGATCATGTTCTAGAGCAGGAAGACGGCAAGCGTCGCTATGCAGACACGGTTCTGCAAATGACAAAGGCGTTCGCTTTGTGCGGCACCCTTGATGAAGCGTTGGAACTGTCCCCTGAGGTTGCATTCCATCAGGCAGTCCGAGCACCGCTGATCAAGGATGGTGCGGGCAATACGCATCCTAGGAAGGATATTGACTACGAACTACGCCAGTTGGTGTCTCAAGCAGTTGTCGG
Source organism: uncultured Altererythrobacter sp. (assembly GCF_913057185.1). NCBI lineage: Bacteria > Pseudomonadati > Pseudomonadota > Alphaproteobacteria > Sphingomonadales > Erythrobacteraceae > Altererythrobacter > uncultured Altererythrobacter sp. The sequence continues at coordinate 239,552 of NZ_CAJXNK010000001.1, read as the reverse complement.
CGAGGGCGTCTCTGACATCTTCAAACTTGCCGGATTGGACACGCCTGACATCTCGATCTTGTCGGATGACTTCCTCAAGGAAGTGCTGAAGATGCCGCATAAGAACCTTGCGGTCGAACTGCTTCAGCGCCTGATCAAGGACGAGGTAAAATCCAAGTTCAAGACCAATGTCGTGAAGCAGCGAAAGTTCAGTGACCTTCTCGAAAAATCGCTCGGCAAATACGCCAATCGGGCGGTTGAGGCAGCACAGGTCATCGAGGAACTGATTGCCATGGCGAAACAGTTCCAAGCGGACCTTGCTCGACGTGAAAGTCATAAACTTACCGACGAGGAAGAGGCATTCTACGATGCCCTTGCCCAGAATAATTCCGCTCAGGAGTTGATGGGCGAAGAGGTGCTGGTCGAGATGGCGCGGGAGGTGGCAAAGAAACTTCGCGAAAACCTAACTGTCGACTGGGCGGTGCGGGATAGCGTTCGCGCGAAACTGCGTATTCTGATCCGCACACTGCTTCGGAAATATCGTTACCCGCCTGACCAACAGAACGACGCCGTTGATATGGTGCTGCGACAGGCAGAGGCGATCTCAGAGGATCAGGTTTACGCTTAGCACGAAAGAGGCGAGGGTATATGAAAAGTGAGGCGACGCTGAGTTCAGCACCAGAACCATTCAAGGTGTTTCTGGAAGAATTGTCGAAAAATATGTCCTCGAAGGGACCGGTAATATTTTTCAATCAACACGCGATCCCGATCCGCGATGTTGCCCCTCCCTCCAACGCGGTGGTTTTTTCTGTTTGTGGAGGATCCAACGAGACAGTCTCCCATTTCTTTGAACGTCATAAGGGCGCCTCACTAATCATCTGGGACACCGGTGTGAACCTTCATACGGGCGGGGAGTCTTACTTCGGTATAAAAAACAATGCGGAATTCGCATATGCGATTGAATATGCAGATTATTTGGCGGCAGAGGGAGTGGCGCTATTGCCTACCTTCACGTTGGGTCTGTCAACACGAAATGGTCAAAAATGTATCGACGTTCTGAACAAAAAGGGCTTCGATGTCCGCGGGTACCTAGAGTTACCACGCAGCGTATATGGCGTTTCGTCTAATCTCTTGTTTGCGGTGATCTCGAGGGGAAGTTTTGAGCATACTTTCTTATACTCGCTAAGCGATCTCTCTAGCACATTTGAAGCGCGAAGTGCTGCAAATTTCCTGACTCGACATCTTGGCGGAGACCCTGACGCGCCCCTTGATTCATGCAAAAAGGCGGAGTTCTCTGGTTTCGCAAACTTTTACCTCCGCCAGGAAATATCCTCGATACTTTCGAATGATCGAAATTTTGAGCGGAAAAAGATGTCGGACCTCGTGGAAGGCATCCGCAAATACGACCCGTCTGAAACCTCAATTGGCGACAACACTTTGCTGCTCAACACAGTGGCGACGGTATCGAAAAAGAATGTCGCTTTCCGGTCGCTAGAAGACATAAATCCAAGACATCGATACTTTCGCGTTGACCTAAAATCAGAGATCGACCGAGATTATGCCGTGTCCTTTTTCAACACGGAGCTAGGTAAGAAAATCCTGCTTTCCGCCTCTACAGGCAGCACGTTACCGAACCTTAGCACAAAAAGCATTCTGTCGCTCGAGATCCCCTGTCCGCCTCAAGATATGCAAATTCAGATTTCCGATACAAACCGCAGTCTAAAAATGCTGTTTGAGCAGATGGACAAACTCTACCAAGAATTGGTTTATAATCCTAGAAACGTCGACAGCATCCAGAATGATGTAACCAAACTACTCGAATCAATCGACCGTCTTAGCATAGTCGACAAGATCAAATCAGAAATTCGCAGTGGAGAAGGGAAACACCTTGAATTCAAGCAAACCATCTCTCTCTGCGTAAGGGATGGGATAAAGAAACCCGTAATAGAACACGAAATAATGAAAACTCTGTGCGGTTTTATGAATACTGATGGCGGTGTTTTGCTTGTAGGGGTAAATGATGATGGGCTTATCACCGGAATTAATCAGGAGATGAAGTCTTTATATAAAAAAAGTAAAGATGAGTATCTAAAAAAGATTCGCAATCTCGTTGTCAATCACATCGGTAAGGAGGTTTTGAATCTCGTTGATTGGAAGATGCACGACATTGACGGAAAAAGCATAGTTCGTTTTTTGGTAAAATCATCCTCACAAGCAATTTGGTTGAAGTGGAATAATGCTTCTGAGTTTTATATTCGCACAAACCCAGCAACAGATCGTTTAGATGGCAAGGAGATGGTCGCCTACATCAATCAACGCTTCGACACCGCATAATTTTCTGTGTTGCTAATGCCTGTGCTCGCTGAACAGTGGAGGTCAAAGCGCCCAGTCGATCAGCCGTCTTTCGCATCGATAGACCGCCGTTCAGCAGTTTGAGGATCGGGGTGAACGCAGAAGCAAGCGTTAGGGAAGTAGCATCACTCGACAAAGTTGATCATTGTGCCGCCAGCGAGTCTTCCGTGCCCACGCAGGCAGTCCAGCCTTCTCGTTCCTGATCGGCAAAGAGATGTAACTGCGAGCGATCGCCAGCACTGACCATGTCATGCACCAAATCGTGCGCACCCTTTGCACTTGCTGATTTGCTGGGTTGCTCAACCTTGGCTGATGGGATCAGAACTTCCATCGCCGAGAGCTCAAATACGCGAGCAGAGCTATCCCGCTTGGCAATGCCATAGATATGTGGCGAGCTCACATGGTCATCGCTAAAGCATAAGGCTAGAAGATCAGTGGGGAAAACATGAATCCGCAAATCCGATTGGCGCTTGAAGGTATACGGGCAGGGAAGCGGACGCGCACCGAGCTCCTAAAAATTCGTGATAACGCAAAGGCTCTGCTTGATCGCGGTAATCAGGAGATGCGTCTAATTATCGACGAGATAAATCTGACGACGGTGCCTCCACTGCAAGCGCATTATGTGTTCATGGGGTTCTGTCCCGACGCTAACTTCGAGAATCGGCAGGATGAGATATGGGTCAGAGATGGTGTCTGCCTGTTCGATTTCGTTGAGAGCGAGCATCAGCTTAAGCGGTTTGGAGAGATCCTACCCGGCGACACCGTGGTGCTCAAAAAGATCGAAAAATTTGGCGAAACTATGTGCGTTTATCACCATGGTACCGTGACCCAGATTGTAGATTCCAAGCTGACAAATAAGCCATATTTGCGCGTCGATTGGTGCACTCCAGAAGAGTTTATCGAGGTGCCGCTAATGGCTTGCAACGGAACCGTAGATGTCCGGTCTTTGGAGACCGTTGAACGCGAAATGCCTGCTGAGTTTTGGACTTGGTTGAATAGAGAGAAGCTGCTCAATCAGAGCTAGTTTCCCATAGGAAACTTTCCTCTTCCCACGTTCTCAATCAGCCGCTGAGCCTGCTTAAGCTTACGGCTGACACCAGCGGTCATGGAGAGCTTCTTGTCCTTGGCTGCGGCATCGTTGGTTCTGAGCTCTTCCGCTGTCAGTCGCGTTGATACCCCAACCTCCTGTGCGATTTGCCATAGCGGCATTGAAGGGTTGGCTTGTTTACGATCGTAGCACTCGAGCGTCGTCTTCAGCGCCATCACATCAAAAGCCTGAGCCAGAGGGTAGCGTGCCTTGCTGGTCTTGATGCGTTTTTCGCCTCGCTGGCGTGTCTGGCTCTCTTTCAGGATTTTGTTGATCCCTGCCGTGATTGATCGGCGTTTGAAGTCGAGCGGTATGGCAACGATCAGAGTGTTCTCATCACGACCTGCCTGAACCAGATCCAGCACCTCATCATCAGATAAAGCCCAAACCCCAACAGGGGCAGGAGGCTCTGCAAACAGGTGGACGCCATTAGCTCGCCACCATGTCTTGAAGTCCTGGGAGTGGACGTTTCCAAAGTCCGCATAGAGCCGAGCGTAGGGTCCTGAGCCTCCGCGATCACAGCAGGCTTTATAGCCCTCATGGCGCCTCAGGTACTCCCACCACAGGTAATAGATATTGTCCTGCCAGCGCACGCCGTTCTCGGAGTGGCTCTTGCGGAATAGCGGATGCTTTCCGACGAAATTGCGTGCGAACTCGCGCCTCATGCTAACGACCTAAACATCCATTAAGCAGCCCATGCCGTTAATATCAGAACTCCTTCATAAGGGAAACATCAAGAGGCAATTCCGCTTTCTTGATTTTGAGGAGTACATTATGAAATACGATAAATATCTCACGTTTACAGAAATTTGCGGCAGCTGTTACGACCAGGAAGGACCAGAGCATCGTCTCTACCTCGATATAGGTTCGTTCTCAGTCGAAGCTCCTGATGGGGTTTATCCTGTCACGAACTTAGCTGACACTCAGCCTAGGGTTGAGGTCCGCAATCGCAGTATTGTCTTGGATGATCTGCTTGCCGTCTGTGGCGAGCTTCTGCGGCAAGACCCGCACTCCTGTTACCTCGAAAACATCACCTACTCACCCCGAGACGGCATCACGCTCGTGCTTGGTTCGTAATCCTAAGAAAGGTCATAGACATGAAGATTGAAACTTACAGCTTGCTTCTTACGGAGCGGCTTCGTCCCACCCAGCTTGATCAGGTAATCCTGCCTGCCTCAACGCTCAGCACTGTTGATGCGTGGCTTAATGCCGGCTTGGTTCCTAACCTGCTACTTTTTGGATCGCCTGGGACGGGTAAGTCGTCCTTGGCACGGATCATCGTGAAGCGGCTTGGCGCTTTCGCAATCAGAGTGAACGGGTCGAACAAGCAAGACGTCAAGGATGTCCTGAAAAAGCTCGATGCGTTCTGTAGCTCTATCGCTGTGACGGGAGAGCCTAAGATCTGCGTGATTGAAGAGGCTGATTATCTGTCCAAGGACGTTCAGGCTGCGTTGCGTACGGTGACGGAAGACTATTCCGCCCTTGTCCGGTTTATCTTTACCGCGAATGAGGTTGAACGTCTTATCCCTGCTATCCAGTCTCGGTTTGTCAAAATCGATTTTGATGACCTTGGCGATGAGGTTGAAGCTTTGAAATCTCGCCTCAAGGAAAGCCTTGGCGTCCGATTGCAGGAGCTGGGCTTGAGCTTCCAGCAGTCCAAGCTCGAAGCTATCGTTGATAGAGACTTCCCCGATTATCGGTCTATCGCGAATGCCCTTGAGCTTGAGGTAAACTAGCGCTCGACAACCCTACGACAGGCATCCTCGCTCACCTCGATATACCTTTGGGTCATGGCGAGTGAGGAATGTCTGGCTAGGGCTTGAACGTCTCTAAGCGATCCGCCTACGGAACTGATCTTACGTGCCCAACGGGTAATGGCAGTGCGCCTGCCACTGTGCGAGGAGCAACCCTCAAAGCCCAGGGCACGATAAGTATCAAAAAACCAGTTCACCACCACCTGAGCTGACATGGGCTTGCCGGTCTGTGAACGGATCACGATGCCGCTGGTGTGACGGGTGTCTGCTTGAAACCGAGCGAACGCCTTTGCCAATCGAGCAGACATATAGACCACACCGCCAGAGCTGCCCTTTGAGGCTTTGTCCTGAAGGCGGATGGTATCGGTCAGTTCACCAGAGGCATCGGTCACCATCGACCATTCGAGCGATGCAATCTCCTTGGCACGTAGACCTGCATCAACGGAAAGCATGAACATCAGCTCATTGCGGGAGGGGTGCCGAGTATCTTTCACATAGGAAAGAACGGTGCGCTGCTGGGCTTCTGTGAGGGTCTTGGCTTGCTTGGTCAGAGACATGAAAGGGCTCCTGCTTCATTAGAAAGGAGCCCTTTCGATAAATAAGATAATGAAAAAAAATAAAGCCAAATCGGCTGGTTGGTCGAAAGCCTAACGATCCCAAGGGGTTCGGCTTGGGTGATTATGAAAGCCTAATTTTATAATGATAGCAGCGAAGCAGGTTGCCGATTGCCGCTCTTGGCTTAGGGTGTGTAGCCGAAACCGAATGACGAGATTTTGAATGCCAGACATCGTTTATCTGCTGACGAACCCGACAATGCCGGACTTGGTGAAAATCGGCAGGACCACTGATTTGGAATCTCGGCTTCGCAGTCTGTCTACCCATTCTGGGGTGCCTGTGCCGTTCGAATGTTTCTACGCCTGTGAGGTTGGGGACTCGATCAAAGTTGAAAAAGCACTGCACGATGCCTTTGGCGACCATCGGATCAATCCGAAGAGAGAGTTCTTCCGCCTGAACCCTGATCGAGCGGTTGCCATCCTTGAGCTTGTCGCAATCAAGGACGTCACGCCGACTGATGAGGTGGCTGAGGATCAAGCGGAGCTAGACGCACTTCACAGGGAGCAAACGAGGCGCGAGCAATTCCGCTTCTCGATGGTGGATATTGCTCCGGGTGCGATCCTCTCCTTTTCAAAAGATGAGACGATCACCGCTAGAGTGGTCGATGACAAACGCATCGAATTCGAAGGCGAGATAACATCGACCAGTGCGGCTGCAACAAAGCTATTGCACCGGATTGGCTGGACCCTCCGAGCAGCGCAGGGTCCACTATATTGGATTTATGAAGGGGAGACGCTGGCAGAGCGTCGTATTCGGCTTGAGGCTGATGGAGACGACTGAACCAACGCTCAAAGTTCAACCAATAGCGCGCTGTGATCGCTGATGCCTTCTAGTCGGGTCGAGTGTTCATAGCGGCAAAATAATTTTGGGAATGCGGTAGTGAGTGCTGAGTTTCCGAAGGCATGATCGATGCGGAAGCCGTTCTTGGAAGAGCGCCAGCTCCATTCTTTTGCAGACTTACCGTGACAGAGGCGCCAAAGGTCCTGAGTTCCAGCATTTACCTCTAGATCATTGAATTCGTTTGCGCAGAAAAATGGAGTTGCTCCTTCTTCAAGGTCCACGTCGTTTTTGCCCGTATTGAGGTCCCCGATCAAAAGGCTTGGACTTTCGCCCAACGATAGCTCTGTGATGGCAACCTCAAAAAAAGGCTTCTTGTCGTTTTTCTGGGGGAAGTAGCCGCAGATCAGAACCACTGAATCGCAGGTCACTTTAATAAGTTCGCCCTTGGCAGCGTGGGAAGGCGTTAGCCGAGATGTGTGATGGGTCTTCTTCGATGCAATAAGAATTCCATTTTCAGCCTCGCTTCTCGCATAGCCCGATGTCTGGTAGCCTCTGATTTTCAAGGCTTGCTCAAGCGCCAAACCGGCAGGATTGAGGCGCCATTCGCAAAGCAGGATAAAGTCCGCTTCTTCCTGAGCCAGCCATTCAAGAATCCTGGGAATTCTTTTCCCGCCTCCATGTCTGATGTTTAGGCTGACGATCTTCATCTGCGTGCGGTCGTGGTGCAAGTCAGACCGGGTTTGCGAGCAGCGCATCAATCAAGTCCCAGCGGTTTTTGAAGGCATCAATGCTCCAGCCATTATATGAGGTAGATGGCGGTATATGGATGACCCGAACGGTGCTATCTTTTCTGGACTTTTGGAGCCTTTCGGCATCAGCCAACCAGAGGCGATGTGACTCAGCCACATTCTCGGCGACTAGCGCCGATGGCACGATGTAATATTCGAACGGCTGATTGCTATCGGCTGCCGGTATGCCAGCGAGCACCCAGATAAAGTTTTTGCCGAAATCCTTCTCAGCTTTTATCCCCACGGTAACTGTCCTGTTGCCAGGGACATAAGTTTTGACCTGAACGTGGACGAAGCGAGTGCCTTCTTCGTTGCTGCAAAGGATATCGGTGTTGGGGGTGTTTCCGAGAGTGACGACCGCAGAATGTCCTCGGCGGCACAACTCGCCAGCCACGAAGAATTGCGCGGAATTTCCCCTGGCTGTTTTGTTTCGGCTAATCGCTTTGGGCATAATTTACCGCCCCCTGCAAATGTGCACGTCGCAATAATCTACATCCCGATACTCGCCTGACGAGGGTCTATTTCGATCGTTAGTATGCTTGTTGATTATGAAGAGCGTCACCGCTCCGCTTGCGACAAATATGATTAACGCAGTGCGTAAGACCCTCCAGTCTAAGAGCTCTTTCACGCTTTCGCCTCGGAGCACAGCTTGCAGGAATAATCCTGTGCATAGCGAGCCAACCACAAGACTGATAAATAGTCCGTTCAAATTATTCCCCCGCAAACACTGTCGAAACCAGCCGTCAGTCTAGAGGTTAGATTTCGAGTGACCCAAGACCCAATCGAAGCGCATGTATCAGACATGCTGGCTGAAGCTACAAGGCTTCATCAAGCAGCCATGGGTGAGCTTCACTCGCCGCACGACAATCCGCTGCCAAGGCTGAAGAAGGCTCTGAAGCTGCTGGAAGACGCTGAGGTGCTAGCCGATGATAGTGCCTCTTACGTCGATAACGAGACGATGAAGGAAGCGATCAAGCAGCTCCACCAGCAGCAAGGTCAGATCCAAGCCATGATTATCCAGCTGGAAGCTCGAGCTAACAGCTTCAATCCACTACCTTGGCTGCTGATTGGAGCCTTGATCATAGCCATCCTGATCGTGCTGGTTTGAGGGAAATTTGATCTATCTTCCAACAATCCATTCACGCTTGGGTTGATTGTCCAAAACCAGCTTCAAGCCCTTCCGGATGACTTGGCTGATGGATAGGTCCTCTGCTTCTGCATAAGCCTGGACTCGGGCTCTGAAGGGTTCTGGAACTCGACAAGCCACAAAGGCATTAGCGATTGGATGATGTGTTTCTAACGCCATTTTCTGACTCCTGTTTCGTTTTAACGGACTTGAACGGTTTCTGATCGAGCTTCAGCCACTCCTTAAAGCTCAATATTCTCGGTTTATCGGTCATAGGATTCCTCCTTGGATTGGGGTTTGGATTGGGTTTGATGACTGCATTCGCTTCGCTCCTGCAGTCTCACTCGCTTCGCTCGTTCGAAGCTTCATATTTTCTAAGGTTCCGAAGGTTCAGCAGGCGTCTAGCCTGATGAATGTTAGGGGCTCTTTTAAAGTCTAATCTCAAAGGGTCGTTTTCGAGCGCACTTCACCTTCCGCAAGGCAAAGGCGCTCGTCGACGATATCAAAGTGATCGTCCCGTCACGCATTCCATAAGGACAACCTCAAGAGGCAAGGGCGGCTAGCCGGTCTCCTTTTACGTCCCGCTTCAATCCAGCGGATCCACTCTGGTGCTATGGAACGACAATTCCAGAGTGGCGGTAGTTGCTTCTTCTCAGAGCTACCATCGTGCCTTCCGAGCATGACAATGCTCTTCCGGCTTGGGATGGCTGATGCGTTGGTTTTTGAATTACGTCCCTAACTGAAATCCGACCGCCATCTCGCAACGTGCAGCCTCGACAGGTTTGGACCGCAACCACCGCTATGAAGGTTTCAGCCAAATCTATTTATAAAAGTTCAACGCTCAGGATCGGCTGAGAGGGGAATTTTTTCCTATCGGAAAGCAAATAGCCCAAGCTAAGCTGGGACAATGAAGGATGTAGCCGCAGCCATCGCCGTGCGTGACAAAAGGGTGCTGATTACCCGAAGGGCACCAGGTCAAAATCTGGAAGGGCTATGGGAATTCCCAGGAGGGAAAGTCGAGCTAGGGGAAACCGTCCAGGACTGCATTGAGCGCGAGCTAGCTGAAGAACTTGGGATCGAGGTTCGAGCTGGCGAGGTCCTGATAGAAAGCGCGTATCACTACACAGGCGGAGCGATAAATCTCATCGGCATCGAGGTTGAGATTATTGGTGGTGAGTTTGAGCTGACCGTCCATGATGCCTACCAGTGGGTTGAGCCTTTGGCGCTTCGAGAAATTGAATTGGCGCCTGCGGACCTTCCGCTAGCTGAGGAGGTAATTCGCCGTCATGGATAGCATCGAAGATCTCAAGCCTGGAACTGAGCTTTCTAACGATGAGCTTTGTCAGGTATTCGGCTGCGGCAACAGTGGCGGTATGCGTCGATCGAAGAAGACGAATTCCCTGGTTATCGTCTCCGACCATACCAAGGCGCTATATGAAGACCGCTGGTTAGAAGGCGTCATGCATTACACAGGCATGGGTCAGATCGGCGATCAATCCCTCGACTTCATGCAGAATAAGACGCTGGCTCAAAGCGGCACGAACGGTGTCGCAGTGCACCTTTTCGAAGTCCACAAGCCACACGTCTACACCTATGTGGGTGAAGTCGCGCTTGCACAGCAGCCCTACCAAGAAACCCAGGCAGACGCTGAGGGGGCAAGCCGAAAGGTTTGGGTTTTCCCGGTAACGCCGAAGACGGGCGCTGTGCCTGCCATCCCTGTTGAAGTTTATCGAGACCTTGAAGAGCGCAAGGCAAAACAGGCTCGCAAGCTATCCGATGAGGAGGTGGCTCGTCGTGCGCGTCAAACCCAGCGTGACGAAGTGGGGGTGCAGTCGGCTACGGTTACTCAGCATAAGAGGAATCCCTATGTCGCTGAGGAGGCGAAGCGTAGGGCTAAGGGTGTCTGCGAATTATGTGAGAAGCCTGCTCCATTTGAGGATAAAAACGGGAAACCTTATCTCGAAACCCACCACATCGAATGGCTAGCAAGAGGCGGGAAAGACCGCATCGAAAACACGGTAGCGCTATGTCCGAACTGCCATCGACGGGTACACCTCTTGGATCGGGATGCTGACGTTAGAAAGCTGAAAGCCAAGGCAGAGCGAGGGGCTAAATAGGCGACTATGCCGCCCGTAATTGAACCTGGGGGCTACGTGATCGATCGAAAACTTTGGCGAATTGGGCTTAATTGAAATTTCGATGAGGGAGAGTTGACCGTGAATCAGAAGTCGGCACCGTTGTTCGCCATACTGATTGGCGCTTTCGCATCAACTGCCCTATCCGCCCAAGAAGTCTCGCACTCGGATTGGTTTCCCGGATCTTCAAGTGTGACCGAAGAGGAAGTCATGCCGTCGGGATTCAGGGGCAAATGGGCGCCTAATTCTGCGAACTGCAGTGACCCCGACGGGGTTGAGAACATGTTCATTTATGCCCAGGGAATCGATTTTTACGAGAGTGGTGGGCGATTGGACCGGGTGACCCAAGCGGGTCAAACGAGATCGATAAGAATGAAATTGGCATTTGAAGGAGAGGGTGGTTTTTGGGATGTGATCTGGACGGCGACGTTGGCGGAGGATGGAAGATCAGTCCGAATTAGCGAGGATGGACGAGAGGGAAGTGCGACCTATGTAAAGTGCCCGCCATTCGCGATCAAAGAGTATTGATTGCCTGGCTAACTTGCTTCTTAACGCTTTGTGCTTGCGAATTAAAAGGTGTTCAATTTCCGAAATTTTAATTAGTTTCTGAGTCCGGGGGAAGTATGAGAGCAATAGCGCGAATCTTTGGCATGATTTGGATGGCGCTCTGCGGCATACTTTGGGTCTGGTTGGGGTTCGCAGAACCTTTCGGTCGTGTTGATGGCGAAGGGTCGTCAAGCTGGGGCATTCTAACGCTGCTTTCAGACTCACAGTTCGGTCTAACCATGGTGCCAATTCTGCTAGGGGGCATCGGGTACGTCATATGGTCTTGGGGTAAAAAAACCTAGCAATCTGCCCCCTCAATCGGCTGCACTTTACCCGGTAAAGCTTCGCCTTCAGCCTCTCCTGGCATCGGCGCAATCGCCCTCAAAGTGATGCAGGTTTCTGGCTAGCTCAATGCACTGGCTTAAACGGATTTGCGATAAACGGATCATAAACGGAATTTCTAAGCGCCTTTTAAGTTATGAAATCCTTTGTTTTTCGGTAGCCCCGTCACTTGCCAAGGTTGGGGTCGGGCGTTCGAATCGCCTCGCCCGCTCCATAATTTCAAGGGTTTAGACGAACCCTATCTCCAAAAATCCCAAAATAAACAATATACGGATCATATACGGATATCCGGATAACATCGCTTCAAGATGGAAACCGCTGCCCTGGGGGATTATCGAAAGTTTAAATTTCAAGTTAGCTTTGTGCGATCAGGAGGTTAGGTGATGTTAAAGAATCGGGGGTGTCGAAATCTCTTTTTTTCAGCGCTTGCATTCCTGTCTCTGTCTGCTTGTGGTGGAGAAGATAACTCCGAAAGCCCACAGCCAGCGCCAATCGCATCAACGTCTCCAGACCCACTGGCGTGGCAAGAGGTGACCCCGGAAGAGGTTGGTCTTTCCTCAGAAAAATTAGAGGAGGCAGCAAGTCTCGCGCTTCGAGACGGAACCTATGGACAAGCCTTTATCGTAGTAAAAAACAGCAAAATTGCGTTCGAAAAATATCGCGGCATCTCACAGCAGGAAGCAGACTTTGCAGCTTCTAGGATCGTGGAACTCTCTGCTGCTGATTTGGTGAGTAGGTATGGGGATCGCGACAAAGATAGCCCTGCAACATCTTGGTCGGTAGCAAAATCCTTCACCTCGATACTTTTGGGAATTGGCATTGATAAGGGGATTGTCCGATCTACCCAAGACACCGCTGGGCTATATCTGAATGAACTAGCAACGGATGCAAGATCAAGCATAACTCTGAGAGATGTTCTTGATATGCGCTCTGGACTGGTTCCGATTTGCTCTGATCCTACGAGCAGGCAGGCGAACGAGTGCGGTTCAGAGTATGCAAATGGCGGCAACCTAATATGGGTTGATGATCAAATGACACCATGCCTTACCAGAGGTTTGGCACAGCCTGGAAACCAGTACCCATGGTGGCAAAACGGCACAGCTCCCTATCCAGATCGAGCATGGGTTTATTCTAATTGTGACACCATGATATTAGGAGAGGTTCTCTCTCGCGGGCAAAGCGATCACCTTTCTGAATGGGCTGAGCGTAACCTATTCTCACTAATTGGAATGGACGCGGAATGGTGGACAGATAATTCCCAAGAGAGAGCAGGGAACATCCTCAGCTACTGCTGCCTTGATGCGAAGCCGAGGGACTTTGCGCGCTTGGGGCAGTTAATTCTCAATCGGGGCTCATACGGCGGTAAACAAGTGATTTCGCGAAGCTATATCGACTCTATCGTCGAGGCCGCTAAACAACCGCAGGCATTCTATTTTTCCCAATTTTGGTTCACTGACACCCAAAGTGGTCGACGTTTTATCGTAGCACTTGGCTTTGACGGTCAGATGATAGCAGTTGATGTCGAGCGTCAAATTGTCGTCGTTCGATCAAGCTTATATGAGCCGATCCTAAATGCTACGGGCGAGCGTTCGATGCTCTTGGATCTCGACGCAACGCAACAAAGTAACTGGCTTGCTAGTTTGCCGCGGGGTTCGGGAGCTGAATATTATGCAGAGTACGACTTTCGCAAATTCCTCGATTTAGTCAGCGAAGCAGTTGTGAACTAAGTCGGCCGCTCGACCCATTTCCCAGATCTGTTCTTGTAAATCGCTCGGTCGCAATACTCGTATTTGGAGACCCACTCGCTACCGTTGTGTTTCACACGGCGCAGTTACCGGCGATGGGCTCGCCTCCGGCAGCGCAAAAGGCCCCTGCTAGAGCAGGCCTTTTCGATTTACTTTAAGATGTACGCCTGAACGATTAAATCTCTTGAGAGCGGATTAAATCTGATTACGTCTAAATTCATCGTATCATCGGTAATTTTCACGACATTCCGCATTACAACCACACCGTCAACTAGTTGCCAGAACCCCTGAAATCTTCCGGATGCAAATCCATCAGCGGTGAACCCTCGTCCTTGACCGTCCACAGTACCACTGGTCCTCTGAGGATCGTATGTAAGGTGGTAAGTGGCATAAACTTTCCCATACCCCTCCATGTCACCTTCGGCACTGATCGATGTCACCTCTTGACCCAAAACAACTGACGTTACGTTCATAGCTGTGTCTGGTTGCCGCTTTTCCAAACCAAGTTCGCTATGACCGCTAGCTGCCGCAGGCGCTGCCAAAATGAATAAACTGGCCAAAAAGAATTTTTTCATAGTTAAATCCTTGTAAAATATCATTTTTTCTCTATATTGCATCAATATATACAGATAAGGAATCACTATCAAGAATTTTTTGATTGCCTTGATAATCAAAAATTGAACATGAAAATTTTCATTGACATGAAATATTTAGATCTTAGCCTCTCGAATCGATTAGAAATAAAACTGGATACATTCACAAATTTCAAGATCTTGAATAAAGGAGCGTCAAATGCGTTTTCTATCATTTATATTTGGAACTTTGCTTTTAACTGTAATGCCGGGCTCCGCGGCCCTGGCGCAATCTTTTGATGTTAATGAGCAATTCGTGGCTGAATTCGAAATTGATGCTGTGGATGTCGATGCGGAAACATTCAAAGCCTCGCTGTCTGGAGAGGCAGGTCCTTATGGCCGCGTTTATTTGTCATATGATTTTACGAACAAACAGAATTTAGACACCATGGGCGAATTCACAGGGTTCGCTTGGACGCAAAATGGAGAAGAGATCGTAACGGGTACCCTTCAAGGTGTTTGGGTGAAAGCTGGAAAGGTATTTAAGCTTTATACTTTCGATGCGGTATCAAATGGTAAACTTAATTTTGCTATTGGTGAAATTGATTTCGTCAACAAGACAGCGAGATTCGATGTCTCCGAACTAAAGCTCTAAGTAGATCAGCTCATTTTCACCCGACCCGTTTTCCAAATAATTTTCATTCCGTAGCAAATATTGGGATAGAGAAAGTCAGAGAGATCTCACATGAAAAAGATGATCCTTGCGTTTGTTGCGACCCTGCTTGCCGCGTGCTCTGCTAACAATGCAGAAGCTCCGGGGGGTACGGGGGAGCCTGCTGTGGCGCACAATGAAAGTGAATGGATTTTGTGGGCGCTTACTACAGCGGCTCCTTCATTCATCGGAGACAACGCAACTGTTATCGCACCTGATGGAACGGTTTTGCAAGAAGGTACCAACGGATGGACATGCCAGTCAGCTAGTCCAATGCCAATGCCTGACACTGGGTATGCAACTGTTCGGGAGGCCGTCCCGGCTTGCTCGGATGAAGCGGCTCAAGCTTGGATGAAGGCCTATATGGCAGGCGAACAACCTGCTTTAGAGACAGATGGCTGGATGTGGATGCTCCATGGCGACATGGGTGCAGACAACTTCGACCACACTGCTATGTCTATCGAAGAAGCTAATCCGGAGCATTGGATCGTTAGCGGTCCCCATCTTATGATGATGCCTGCAGACGTTTCTACTATCGCGAATACCACTACTGATTTTACCAGCGGCGCGCCCTATTTGATGTTTAAGGGCACCGGCTTTGATCATTTGATGATCCCTTTGGAAGGGTACTACGATTTTCAAAATTAATTTGAATTTTGCGAAGTGTTGGGAGGCATACTTACATGAAACTTAAAATAAATCTTTTGGCGGCTTCGGCTATGGCTGCAACAATGTTAGCAGCACCAGTGTCTGCAGACGACCACATGTCCGCACCTAGTTGGGGCAAAGTCGAGACTATTGCCTGCCAGTATAATGACGGCAAATCTCTTGTGGACCTGATGGATGTGGTTTCCAAATGGAACAGCTGGTCAAATGAACAAGACCTCAACAATTATTTTGCTTGGGTCCTAACGCCTCATTATCACTCCGAGTTAAATGGCGGGAGGACCGCGTTTTGGTTTGGTGCATCCCCCAGTGCTGAAGCAATGGGTCAAGCCAAGGACGACTGGGTCGCCAATGGCGGAGAAGTTCTATCTGAATTCAATGAGGTTTGGACCTGCGGCTCCCAATCACTCAGCACCAGCATGATTGTGCGGCCACAGCCTCCTACGCCAAGCAGCACGGCGGTCGTGGACTTTACTGATTGCACCTTCAAGGATGGAAAATCTGTGCTTGATTTATTCGCCGTACAGAAATCGTGGTTTGAATATCTCGACGAGAACGAGGTAAAGGCGACCGTTGCTTACCATCTGCCAGGGGCCGGGGAAGACCCTGATAATGAATACGGTGTTAAAATCTCCACATGGTTTCCTGACATGCAAGAGAAGGGCCGCTTCGAGGACATAATAGCTAACGAAGGTGGATGGATGCGTGCGTTCCAAACGTTTAATCCTATCATGGAATGTAACAGCGAGCGTGTATACAACGCTACCTTGGCAAGAGGTCCAAACCGCTAAGCTCTCAAAGCCAAAGTCGCATACAAAGGCGCCGTCCAAGTGGGCGGCGTCATTTTATTCACAAATGACGTGCCCCATTAAGGTAGGATACGGCTCAAATTGGGGTTCTAATGGCTATAGTTGACCGGCTTCGGGTTTAGCGTGAGGCGGTACATTAGGGCTAGGCAAAATCTTTTGTCATGGTGGCGGCTAGTACGCATCGAGGTAGTGTCGTAGTTGTTGAGGGTTTAGACAGGATCTCGGCTTCTTCGGCAGTGTAGAGGACCGCACATGCAACTCATCTTGATAAATTGGGATATCTCTTGCTTTGATTTGTGGCCACCCCATGCTAATCGATTACGGAAATACTGGAAGGGAATTAAGATGGTTCGAGCACCGAAGATGGCAATCACGGCGGTAGCTGCCATAGCGGCAAGTATGAGCATGTCAGTCGTCGCGAATGCTGAAGATCACGCACATTCCGGTCATAATGAAACGGCTAATCGGGTGGCGCCAGCAGCTTTATCCGGCCAAATCGTAATCGTATACCACTGGCCCTGCGCCAATACGGAAATTGGACTTTCTCTTCTTAAAACAATGATATCTTATGAGCGAGATGCATCTCCTCATCCATACTCAGCTGCACCGGCGATACACCAGGATGGGGCATTGGTTTCTATTGATGTTCATACCTCAAAAAATTCAATGGAACAGGCCATTACTTGGCAAAATTCTGACGAGCGTTGGCAATCTCTTTTTAAGGAAATGGCAGAGGTTTGCGGTTCTGTTGAAGATCTCACCACGAACATGTTTATAGTTCAATAAGCAGTGATGCTGGAATGAATATGAAAACGAGCCCGAGCGACCGGGCAAACAAGTCGTGTGATAATCTTTGGTTTTAATATACCTAGGGCTAGCCGTTAAAGCTTTCGCTTCCTTGCTATTCAACCTCAGAGAACTTCAAGATCGCAGGTTCAACGCTGCTGTTGTTGTACGTCCCAACCCAAATATCATACTGTCCGCTTTGAGGTTTTGATAGCTTGACCTCAGGGTCAAGGTCGCCACCGCCGTCATCATCGCAAAGCCAATTTCCATTCGGAGTATTGATGATAAGTGTGGTGTCTACATCGGATTCCACGGTAATGATCAACGGCAAAGCACCAGCTTTATAAATGAGGCGATAATCTGGGGCATCTGCAATCCAGCCGGCGCAATCTCCGCCCAAGTCTTTTGCATCGATGTTGCCGCCCGATCTTAAGTTTACTGTGTAGGGGTCAGGTCTGAACCCAGCATCTAAACTAGTCGATCCAAAACTGGGATTCTGAGTGACCTCTTGTGCTGAGGTCGCACCCGATAGAATTAAGGCTATAATACCCGCAGAAAAGGTAATTTGGCGAAGTTTCATTTTTCACTCTACAGTCAGGTGCGTTCAAAAAGAACACACAGTTAACTCGAATAGCCTGCCTAACGCAAATTCTTTGCTTGCGCCACGACAACAATTTGCTAAACGCAATGTTACATCATTACATACAAGGTGGGGATCACCTTGGGCAATTAGAGCTAACGAGGGAAAAACCCATGAAAATCAATGAAGCGAACCTTGTTTCGCAAAGCGCAATTGCAACTGCACTGGCTTTGACGGCTGTGTCTGCCCCGGCATATGCGCAGGACAATGCATCTGGTGAAGGCACAGAGACCGATCCGCATGACCGCGGAACCATTATCGTTTCTGCCGACGCGTTAAGCGAACTGGACTTCATTGCTGGTCAGGACGTGATCGAAGTTGAGGAGATCCAGCGCGACTTGACGGGTCAATTGGGTGATCTTCTCGTCAAAGTGCCTGGTGTTTCGGCAACCAGTTTTTCCCCTGGTTCATCGCGCCCGATCCTGCGCGGTCTGGATGGTGAACGCGTCCGCGTTCTCATCGACGGATTGGGCACAGCTGACGTTGGCAACACCTCTGCCGACCACGCGACGTCGATTGATCCGCTGACCGTTGAGCGCGTCGAAGTGCTGCGCGGCCCGGCTGCGCTGCTTTACGGCAGCCAGGCCATCGGTGGTGTGGTGAACGTGATCGATCGCCGCATGCCAGTCGCTATGCCAGAGCATGGCTTGCACATTGAAGGCCTGACAGCGTTTGACACAGCTAGTGAGCTGCGCAGCGGCGGGCTTTCTGTTGATGCCGGAATTGGCGAAAACCTCGTCGTGCACTTTGACGGCTCATACCGTGAGACTGACGATCTTGAGATTCCAGGTTTCCAGCTTTCCGAAGACCTGCGTTTGGACCTTTTGGCAGATGCGGATGAAGAGGAAGACGAAGGGGAGCTCGAAGAAGCTGAAGAGCTTCGCGAAGCTGCTGAACAGCGCGGCTTTGTACCTAACAGCGCGACAGAAACGTGGACCGTAAACGGCGGGATTGGCCTCATTGTGGGCGAATCAACTTTCGGCGCGTCGGTAGGTTACTACGACACCAGCTATGGTCTGGTCGGTAATCCCGAAGGCGGCCACCACCACGGCGAAGAAGGCGAAGTGGAAGAGGAAGAGGGTGAAGAGGAAGAAACTGTCTCCATCGGCCTTGAACAGCTTCGCGTCGATTTGCGCGGCGATATCACGCTCGGCGATGGCCTCTTCTCTCGCCTGAAGCTGCGCGGTGGCTATTCTGACTACACCCATATAGAGTTCGAAGGCACAGAAGTCGGAACAGTCTTCGATACAGAAACGATCGAAGCGCGTGCAGAGCTGGTTCAAACCACTGGCGGTGTCATCGGAGCGCAATTCACATCGCGTGACTTCTCTGCCGTCGGAGAAGAAGCATTTGTACCGCCCAACGAGACAACGCAGTTTGCACTCTTCACTGTACAGGAATTCGATTTGGACGGATTCCAGATCGAAGCTGCTGGCCGCTTCGAGCAAGTCGATGTCGAGTCAGGGCCGCTCGGACTTGAGCGTGATTTCAGCCTGTTCTCGGGTGCGTTGTCGCTGGTCCGTGAGACTGAAGGCGGAGCACGCTTCGGGATCACAGGGTCTCGGGCAGAGCGCGCACCGGCTGGCGAAGAACTCTTCGCGGACGGTCCGCATATCGCGACGCAAGCCTTTGAAATTGGCGATCCGAACCTGGACAAGGAAAGTGCACTTGGTGTCGAACTGTTCGCGCGTGCCGGAATCGGCGCAGCGCAGTTCGGTGCTTCGGTTTACTACCAATCATTCGATGACTTCATCTATCTCTCTCCGACAGGAGAAGAAGAAGATGAGTTGCCGGTGTTTGAGTTCCTGCAGGATGACGCGGACTTCTTTGGCTTCGAAGCCGATCTTGTTGTCCCGCTGATTGACAACGACTCCTACAATCTGACTGCAGATTTGCGAGCATCCTATGTCTCTGCAGACCTTGACAATGGAGGTAATGTACCCCGCATCCCCCCGGTAAGTGTGCTTGCTGCACTTGAATCGGATTTTTCTGCTTTCACTGTTCGCAGCGAGGTGCAGTGGTTTGGTGAGCAAAACAATGTTGCCGAATTTGAAACTCCGACAGACGACTTTGCCTTTGTAAATCTGTTCCTCTCCTGGCGCCCGCTTTCTGACAATCAGAATGTCGTGGTACAGCTTGCCGGTGAAAACCTTTTCGATACGACGGGCCGCCGCCATTCCAGCTTTACGAAGGAATTCTTACCGCTGGCTGGCCGCAACATCAAAGCTAGCGTCCGCTTCAGTTTCTAACGCTTTAACGGAACGATCCGAACAGGGGGAATGGCGCCGTGCCGTTCCCCCCTTTTGCGGCTTAGCTCTCGACTGCGAACGTCAGATCGGCGTGTTCCTGTAAACGGTCAACCAGGGCCTCGCCCAGGAATGAGCCCGGCGTGCCAACGCCACCTGACTTGTCGCAGGATAACAGCGCAATGCCGGTTTCGGTCAGCATACGGCTGGTCGAGCCATAGCCCGGATCATACTTGCCTTTGACGCCGAAATGCAGGGTCTCGCCATCGGGCAGATCGGCCACGAACAGCACATCATAGAAGCCGTTCTCGCGTTCTTCCTTGCTGGGCCCCTCGCCCGGCTTCGGCGGCTTTGCGCCGAAGGGGTTCTTCATCATTTCCGCCACCGCATTTGCTGCGGCCTTGCCTGCCTCGCCCGGACTGGTCAGCATCATTTCGTCATAAACGAAGTCCTCACCATAGGGGAAACCGGCCAGAAAATTGGTGCGGTGGACATTCTTGGTATTGATCGGTGCCATCACGAATGGCGCGGCCCATTTGTCCAAATCCTTTTCATAGTGCGGAATCATGCCCGATGGCTGCTCGGGCCCTTCAAAGCCCGGAGTAAGGCCGAATGAAGAACGCAACACGGCAAGCAGTGTGGGCTTGCGCGCAACCGCCTTCATTGTCTCAGTCAGGCTGGCCGCTGTCCCGCCTGAGAAAGTGCCCTGCATCGCGCGGACACGCCCGCGAATACGCGGCGACGGTTTCCCGGTACGCTTCTCGACTTCTTTCTGAGTCATCATCACGCCGAGGTCGAACGGGATAGAATCGAACCCGCTTGAGAAACAGATCCGCGCGCCAGATGCCTTGGCGGCTTCGTGATGCTCGTCGATCATCTCGCGCATCCAACCTGGTTCTCCGCACAGATCCGCATAGTCAGTGCCGGTCTTCACACAGGCTTCGACCAGCGCATCGCCATAGAGCTGATACGGGCCGACTGTTGTCAGCACCACGCGGGTGCGATTGCACATGGTCTCAAGGCTAGCCGGATCGTTCGCATCGGCAACCACCAGCGGGGTTGTGTCCGGTGCGCCAATCTCGTCGCGCACAGCCTCCAGCTTGTCCAGACTGCGACCGGCCATCGCCCAGCTGGGGCAATCTTCGCGGTTGCCGTAGTGCTGATCGAGATATTCGGCGACCAGACGGCCAGTATAACCGGTTGCTCCATAGACGATGATATCGAATTCGCGATTGTCCTTGGACATATTTGCTCTCCTTTAAGCTGGCTTGATGCGCGCCATGCTTCAGAGAGTCAAAGCCGTTACGGAACAGCGGTTCCGCGGAATCGCGATTTTAAAGGCGGGGTAAGGTCACGCCGCGCTGCCCCATGTATTTGCCCGCGCGATCGGCATAGGTGACTTCGGGCCGTTCATTGCCTTTGAGGAATAGAAACTGGCATGCGCCTTCGTTGGCGTAGATCTTGGCCGGCAGCGGCGTGGTGTTGGAAAATTCCAGCGTCACATGACCTTCCCAGCCGGGCTCCAGCGGCGTGACATTCACGATGATGCCGCAGCGGGCATAGGTGCTCTTTCCAAGGCAGATTACCAGCACATCTTCAGGAATGCGGAAGTATTCGACCGTGCGCGCGAGCGCGAAACTATTGGGCGGGATGATGCAAACGTCGGTTTCGCGATCCACCAGGCTTTCCGCATCGAACTTCTTCGGATCAACAGTCGCCGAATTGACGTTAGTGAAGATCTTGAACTCGGGTGCAACCCGCGCGTCATAGCCGAAAGAGCTAAGGCCATAGGAAATGCAGCCTTCGCGGCGTTGCGCCTCTACAAATGGCTCAATCATGCCATTTGTCTGGGCCTGTTCCCGAATCCATTTATCTGAAAGAATCGCCATAACCGAGTGATTCCCGAAGGCCGCGCGCGGGGCAAGCAGGGCCGCGAATTTATCTGGGGGAGTCTTTCGTATCGCGCTGAAAACGGACCGTTGGCTTCGGCGAAGGTTATGTGAGAGAAGATCATCCAATCTGCGATATTTGTGACAGCAACTGACAATCTTAAGTGTCAGCTTCCGATCCGGAATACGGCCGTCGGTGCTTCGCTGGCGTCTTCCCATTACCTGCTGGTTGACTCAATTGATTACCTCCGCGCCCAATTGCGGATTGAGGCTGGTAACGTGATTGAGCCATTTCTTCGGGCGACGCAGCATATTTTCAGGATACTCAACCCTCAGGCCGATTATCTTGGCGATCTCACCAACGAAATGGATGCAATTGCGCTTGTCGAGATCGTAATATTTGCCAGGCGCATCGCGCCAGGCGCGCATGAGAGCGATGACTTCGCGATATTGCGCGTCCGTTATGGTGATTGTGAAGTGCCGGTTGGTCTTCCTGATGTACTTTGGCTCTTCGATAGAGATATCGTGCTCCACCGGCCCGTTCAGAATCCGGGTGCTGACCGTTTTGGCGGTAAACCCGTAATTCTCGTTGATGACTTCGCCTGAACTCTCAAGCTCGCCCTCCAGCACAATGAATGCATGCGGGTACCGCCCGAACAGCACCGAGCCGTTGAAACTGTGAAAGCTGAGCTGGACATCAGCCAGCGCTGGTGATGCCCAGCCGAATGTGAGCAATGCGAGCAAGATCGAGAGGTAGCGCCCCATAGCGCGCTGTTTTAGCGTGGCTTTGCGGAGGAGCAAGGCGGTTTAGCCTGCCAGCAGGCTCGCATTGCCGCCCGCCGCGGTCGTGTCGACGCAAGTGACCCGTTCTGTGGCAAAGCGCGCCACATAATGCGGCCCACCTGCCTTGGGGCCCGTGCCCGACAGGCCTTCGCCGCCGAATGGCTGGCTCTCCACCACCGCGCCAATCTGGTTGCGATTAACGTAGAAATTCCCCACACGCGCGCGCTGTTCAATAAAACGCTTGGTTGCCGCAATGCGGCTGTGCAGGCCAAGTGTCAGGCCAAACCCGGTCGCATTGATATCGCCGATAACCTTGCCAAGATCTTCGGACGCAAACCTTGCAACATGCAGGATTGGGCCGAAGTTCTCGCGCTTGAGATCGAGGATTGAATTGACCTCGATGATCGCTGGCGCGACGAAACAACCCTTGCTGGTGCCGCGCGGCAGTTTGTGCCGCCACACATTCGCACCGCTTTTCTTGCGGCGCGCAACGTGGCGTTCCAGCGCGGCTTTGGCATCGGGATCGATCACCGGGCCGACATCGGTGTGCATCAAGACCGGATCACCGACATTCAGCGCATCAAATGCTCCGCGGATCATTTCCAGCATTTCGTCGTACACGTCATCCTGAATGTACAGCATGCGCTGCGCCGAACAGCGTTGGCCCGCACTCTGGAAAGCGCTGGCCAGAACGTCACGCACCACTTGCTCGGGCAAGGCCGAGCTGTCGACAATCATCGCATTCTGGCCGCCGGTCTCCGCGATAAAGGTCGCGATCGGGCCTTCTCGTGCGGCCAGCGAGCGGTTGATGGCCTGGGCGGTCTCGGTTGAGCCGGTGAAGGCAACGCCGGCTATGCGCGGGTCGCTAGTGATCATTTGCCCAACATCGCCTGCGCCGGGTAGCAATTGGAATGCTTCTTCGGGCATGCCCGCCTCGTGGCAGAGCCTGACTGCAAGTGCAGCGATCAACGGGGTTTGTTCAGCCGGCTTGGCAACAACCGTATTTCCTGCTGCAAGCGCGGCGGCTGCCGGACCGATAAAGATGGCGAGTGGGAAGTTCCATGGGCTGATCGTGGCAAAGACGCCGCGTCCATGCATCTGCAATAGGTTTTCCTCTCCGGTCGGCCCCGGTAAAGTGATCGGGCCGGAAAACTGGCGCCGCGCTTCAACCGCGTAATAGCGCAGGAAATCAACGGCCTCGCGCAATTCCAGCACAGCATCGACCAGCGTCTTGCCAGCTTCACGCTGGCACAGCGACAAAAACTCTACTGTATGGTCTTCGAACAGCTCAGCCGCGGCTTCCAGTATTACCGCGCGTTTCTGTCCGCCCAATGCATCCCAACCGGGTTGAATATCGAGCGCACGGGTGATCGCATCGGCAACCTCTTGCTCGGTGGAATCGCGGCGTGTGCCGACCTCATGCGTTAAATCTTGCGGTGCATTGATCGGAGCCTCTTTGCCCGCTTCTTCGCCTGCAAATGTTGGCGCGGCATACCAGTGCTTTGTCCCAATCGCGGCAAGCTGATCCTGCAAAGGCGCAAGTACAAGCGGATCGGCAAGATCCACGCCCGCGCTATTAATGCGGCTGCTGAAAATGTTAGCCGGCAGCGGGATCGCCGGATTGCGCTTGGGATCCAGCGCCACAAGTTCGGTCACGGGATCGCCGGTCATCTCTTCGACCGGAATGTCCGCATCGGCCATGCGGTTGACGAAGCTGGTGTTCGCGCCGTTCTCCAGAAGCCGGCGGACCAGATATGCGAGCAGTTCCTTGTGCCCGCCTACGGGCGCGTAAATCCGAACATTGGTGCGATCATTGCCTTCCGCCTTTGCGAGCGCGTCATAGACTTCCTCACCCATGCCATGCAGGCGCTGAAATTCGAAAGCACGCCCAGCCGCCAGCGCTTTGATCGACCCGATGGTCAGCGCGTTATGCGTGGCAAAGGCGGGCAAGATGACATCGCTGTGTTCAAACAGGCGGGCGGCACAGGCAAGATAGGACACATCGGTGGCCACCTTGCGGGTGAACACCGGGAAATCATCATATCCGCCAACCTGGCTCAGCTTGATTTCCGTGTCCCAATATGCGCCTTTGACCAACCGCACAAAGAAGCGGCGGTTGTTGCGCCGGGCAAGCTTTGCGGCCCAATCGCACAATGGCACGCCGCGTTTCTGATAGGCTTGGATGGCCAGGCCGAACCCTTGCCATTGCGATCCATCGGGCCGGAGGAAAAGGGCGTCGTCCGATGCCAGCTCTTCGATGATATCCATCGACAGCTCAAGCCGTTCGGCTTCTTCGGCATCAATCGTGAAATGAATGTCGGCATCGCGCGCTTTGATCGCAAGATCGCGGACGATCGGCACCAGTTCAGTCCGCGCCTGGTCTGCATGCAGGAAATTGTACTTCGGGTGCAGCGCAGAGAGCTTCACTGAAATTCCTGGCGAATTGGCAACGCCGCCCGCAGCCTCGCTAGAGAGGCGATCAAGCGCTCGATGATAGGCCTGCGCATAGCGGCCTGCATCGGCATAGGTCATGGCGGCTTCGCCCAGCATATCGAAGCTGTGCGTAAGCCCCATCTTGCGTTCAGGCTTCGCACGGTCGAGCGCTTCGTCGATGGTGCGACCAAACACGAATTGCCCGCCCAGGATCTTCATCGCCTGAAGCGTTGCCTTGCGCACAACTGGCTCGCCCAGACGGTTCATCGTGCGCTTCAACGTCGCGCCCATGCCGCGTTGCTTCGCTTCAGGGGGATCGAGCACTTCGCCGGTTAGCATAAGCGAGAATGTCGCGGCGTTGACGAAGGTGGATGAGCTTTCGCCTAGATGTTCACCCCAGTCTATCTCGCTCAGCTTGTCGCGGATCAGGAGGTCTGCAGTCTCTGCATCGGGCACGCGTAGCAATGCCTCTGCAAGGCACATCAGAGCGATGCCTTCTTCAGTGTCCAGCCCATATTGATGCAGGAACGCATCGATGCCGCTCGCCTTGGTCTTGCGCGCATCCGTAATCAGCTTGGCGGCCAGCTCTCCTGCCTCAGCATGCAACGCAGAGGCAGGTTGAGCTTGTTTGAGTCGTTCGTTGACACAGACCTCTTCCGTTTCACGATAGGCGCGACGAATAGCAGAACGGTCAATCAGATCGTGCGAGGACACGGCAGCGCGACTCCTGCGAAATTGGCGTTAGGGAGATCGCCCTTGGACCCGGTTTCATATGTAATCAAGTTTTGTGAACACGCCCGAGTGCGCTGCAAGCTTGCAGTTCTGGGCGCATAACCGCTAGTCGCAAACCATGAGTTCAAAGACACCCGATCCAGGACTTTTCGCAGGCGATCTGTTCGGCGAAGTCTATCAGGCCGAATTGGTTACGAAGCCACCGCGCGTAACGCTGGGCGTGCTATTGCCTGGATTGGTGACATGCCTGATCGCGTCGCTTGCGGCGATGTGGCTGGCAGAGCATTATGGTTTTCCCGCGATCTTGCTGGGCCTGTTGATCGGGCTGGCGCTGCATTTTCTGTCAGAGCATCCTGCATTGGGCGCTGGACTGGATTTCGCCGCGCGGCATTTCCTGCGTATCGGGATCGTGCTGTTGGGATTGCAAGTCACGCTGATGCAGATTGGTGCGATAGGCTGGCTGCCATTTGCGGGCCTTTTGGCAATCATGGCGGCCGCATTCGGTGCGGGAATGCTCGGCGCGAAACTGTCGGGGCAAGGCCGCTATGCTGGGATTCTGGCGGGTGGAGCCACCGCTATCTGCGGTGCGTCGGCGGCCTTGGCGCTATACAGTGTGATCGGGCGCGATAGGCTCGATCAGGCTCGCTTCACGATCACATTGGTGGGGGTGGCTCTTGCCAGTGCCCTGGCGCTTTCGGCCTACCCACTGATCGCGGAGACGCTTGGGCTGGATGAGGTCGCGGCGGGCTATCTGGTGGGCGCTTCGATCCATGATGTCGCGCAGGCCATCGGCGGTGGCTATGCGATTTCCGACGCGGCAGGTGCGCAAGCGACGATCATCAAGCTCGCACGGGTAGCGTTGCTGGCGCCGGTAGTTGCACTGGTGGCGTTGTGGCTCGGCGAAGCGGGCGCGTCTGGCGAGTCTCGCAAGCCGATGTGGCGACGCGTCTCCATGCCGTGGTTTATTATCGCCTTCCTCTCACTGGTGCTCGTCAACAGTTTCGTCAGCATGCCGGGCGGCGTTGCGGAGAACGGGCTGGCCGTTTCCAAATTCCTGTTACTGCTGGCTGTGACCGCAACCGCAATGCGTTCGCGCCTCTCGCTCTTGCTGGAAGCAGGCTGGAGGCCGATGGCGCCTGTTATCACAGCAACGCTGGCATCCTTCGCAATGGCGCTATTCGTCGCTACTATGCTGATCTAGCAAGGGCCTGCCTAGGCTGGCCGGGGCAGTGCGGTCGTGCTTTTCATTTCTTCCATGGAAAAGCTCGCGGTGACATCGGCCAGATCCGGAATGCGTTTGATCAAACGCTGATAGATCCGGTCATAATCCGCGATATCGCGCACCCTCAGTTTCAGGATATAATCAATGTCGCCTGCCATCCGGTGACACTCGGCTATCTCATCGATCCCGGCAATTGCTATGTCGAACGCGGACAACCATTCGGGATCATGCCGACGGGTGCGGATGGCAACGAATACGCTTGTGGTGAACCCTAGTTTCGCCGCATTGAGCAGCGCCACCCGCTGAGTGATCACCCCGGCCTCTTCCAGCAATTTGATGCGCCGCCAGCAGGGATTCGTCGAGAGGCCGACCTTGTCAGCAATTGCTTGCACCGAAAGTGATGCGTCTTGCTGAAGCAATGCAAGGATCGCCCAGTCTTTAGTGTCAATTTCTACAGTTTTGTCCATAGCCAGTAAATTATCCCAATTCACTGTATAAATCCACATGACTTTGGGATGTCAATCGCGCGATTGCGTGATAGTTTGCGCTCGAATTCCAAGGAAAAGACCACATCCATGCGCAAATCGTTGCACAAAGCTTTCACAGATCACCCGCAAAGTGTCGGTGAGACCTATTTCGAACATCTCGTTCACGCTTCCGGCTTCGGGGTCAGGATGGTGCTGGGCGGGCTTGCCTGCGTGCTACACGGTTTACTGCCGTTCCTGTTCGTGAAAACCGGTAGCAAGCAGATCGAAACGCTGCATGGCAAAATGGTCGTCAATCGCAGCAAGCTACCCGCGCCAATCGATTTCGTGATCTGATCCAAGGTCGGAAGATCAAAGAAACTCTCCCACTGCGCTGCAAACCCGCTACAATGGCTGAATGAAGCTATTTGCATTTTACTGCCGGGATGGTGAACACAGTGCAATGTTCCGCGAGCATGGCTATGAGGCTTTGCTCGACCATTTCGACAAGCATGGCGATGATTTTGCGGTTGCGGGGCCGATGGTATCAGGCGAGAAAATCGTTGGTTCGCTGCTCGTCATCAAAGCCGGGGACGAAGCCGCGGCGCGAGAGAAACTGGAAGCGATCCCCTATTTCGAGATTGGCGTTTGGCAATCGATCCGCGCCGACGAGTTCCAACCACGCTTCGGTGACTGGTCAAAACATCTGAGCGATTAAGGCTTGAGAATGGTCGAGCCTGTGGTTCGGCGCGCTTCCAGATCGATATGCGCTTGGGCCGCATCCCTCAGCGCGTAAGTCTGGCCTATTGTGACTTTGACCTTCCCGCTGCCCAACATGTCCCAAACGCGCGCGATTCCCGCGCTTCGATCTTCCGGCGTCATGTAGTAATGCATCAAAGTCGGGCGCGTGACGAACAATGACCCCTTCTGCGCCAATATGCCAAGGTTCACTCCGTCTACCGGGCCAGAAGCGTTGCCAAAGCTGACAAGCAAGCCGCGCGGGCTCATGCTATCGAGCGAGGCTTCAAAGGTATCTTTGCCCACTCCGTCAAATACCACAGGCACGCCTGCACCATGGGTGAATTCGCGCACCAGCGGAGCGATTTCCACCTGGTCATAGCGGATCACAAGGTCACAGCCGGCATTGCGGGCAAGCTTCTCTTTGGTGTCCGAAGACACTGTGCCGATTACGCGCACCCCCTTGGCCTTGAGCCATTGCACCATGATCAGGCCCACACCGCCCGCCGCTGCATGCACAAGTATTGTGTCACCCGGCTTTACATCGGCACATCGCTCGACAAGCCCCTCTGTGGTCGCGGCTTTCAGGATGACTGCTGCGGCGATGTCGTCAGATACGTCATCAGGAAGTTTGAACATCGCATCGGCGGGCATCACGCGGTGCGTGGCATAAGCACCAAGCCCCGGCCCCATATAGGCAACGCGATCTCCCTCGTGATAGCCGCTCACGCCTTCGCCGATCGCGATGATGCGTCCGGCCGCTTCAAGCCCCAGACCGCTGGGCAGTTCAATCGGATACAGCCCGCCGCGATGATAGGTATCAATGAAATTGAGACCTATCGCTGTATGTTCGATCAGGACTTCACCGGGGCCAGGAGAAGGCACGTCGCCCTCGACCCATTCGATCGCTTCGGGACCGCCCAGCTGTGTGATCCGTGCGCTGATAAAATTCATTTGGTGTCTCTCAATCCAGGTCAGGTGCCCAGCACCTATGCGCTACCCGCTTGGTGATGACCACTGGCTATTGCAATGAGGTGTTACGCTGTCGAAGTTCAGCTCTGGCTAAGCAAACGACCGGCTACCGCATCCAGCTTTGCGATCAGGTTCGCATCATGTTGGTCGGGGGCAGTAATCACGGCATCTTCCAATGCATAATCGATCGGAGATGACTGACGGCCCTCTGGCAATGCATTGATGAAACGCACAACTGCATCACGCGCGATCTGGCTGTTGATCTGCATTTGCGCGACAACCTGACCAACATCCACTGCTTCGCCGTCGCGCCAGCAATCATAGTCTGTCACCATGCCGATCAACGCGTAAGGCAGTTCGGCTTCACGCGCGAGCTTGGCCTCAGGCATGGCGGTCATGCCGATCACATCAGCACCCCATTCGCGGTACATCCGGCTTTCCGCTCGGGTGGAGAATTGCGGTCCTTCCATTGCCAGATAGGTCGCACCGGTCGCAAGTTTGCCCTTGGCCCCATTTACGGCTGCTGCTGCCATTTCGGACAAGCGCGGACAGACCGGATCGGCCATCGAGACATGCGCCACCAGACCGCTACCGAAAAAGCTGTTCGGCTTGCGGTTGGAGCGGTCAATGAATTGTTCGACAATCGCAAAGCGGCCGGGTTCGATTTCCTCGCGCAGTGACCCTACCGCTGAAATCGCGAGAATATCGGTGCAGCCAGCACGCTTCAACACGTCAATATTGGCGCGCGAATTGAGCTCGTCCGGGCCGATCGGATGGCCACGGCCGTGGCGCGGAAGGAACCGCACGCGCACATCCCCGATGCGCCCGCATAGCACTTCGTCAGACGGCTTGCCCCACGGGCTTTCGATCGCGATCCACTGCGCGTCTTCAAGCCCTTCGATGGCATAAAGCCCCGATCCGCCGATGATCCCGATTGTCCACGGGCTGGTCATTTAGTCTCCCCCTGCACGCCTTGGCATATGGTTTAAGGCGCTATGCCGCGCGAAGGCAAAGATAAAGTTAGCAAACGCCTCTCAGGCGATATCAAAGGGTTTAGGCACCGCTTTCCGGATGAAAGCTTCAGCCTTTGCGAAAGGACGGGCAATCGACTCGCGCGCGCGCATGCGCTTCTGATGCGCTGCCAGCGCGGGATAGCTATCGAGCGGGGCATTGGCAGCAAGGTCGATCTGCATCAAACAGGTCGTAACTGTGATGTCCGCGATCGATAGTGCGTCTCCGGCATGGAACTCACCATCGCCCAATGCGCCGTCAAGATAGGCCAGGATGGGCGGCATCTTTTCCGCCCAGGTTGCGCGCGCTGTGTCGAGGTCAGGCTCTTTCCCGTTCATTGCGGCAAAGGCAATCGCGCGAAAAATGCCCAATCCACCGGTTGCAGCCAAATGGCTGTCGGCATACTCTTCTATCCATAGTGCGCGGCCATAGGCATAAGGCTCAGCCGGGTACATCGGAACGTCCGGATGCTTTTTCTCGATATAGCCGCAGATTGCGGAGCTATCGGCGATCGTGCCAGGGATGCCCTCTTCAGCGATAGAGCGGTCGCGCAGCACCGGGATGCGCTTCATAGGCGAAATCTCGTGGAACCAGTCCGGCGGATCGAACACATTCACCGATTCGAGTTCGAAATCGACGCCCTTCTCTATGCAAAACGCTGCGGCCTTGCGGACAAAGGGTGAAACGGGGCTGCCGTAAAGGACGAGATCGGCCATCGAAAAATTCCTCTCTTGCTCCACTGTGTGATAGCTTCTCTGCGACATTCAGTTGCATAGCGCAATCGATAGGCGCGCGACGCCAACTCTCGTTCTATATTCTCGCAGAATTCGATTGCCCTTGGGACCGTTGCGCCCCATCTTGGCGGCTCGAGAGTTTTCAAATCAGACTGGAGAGAGGCCTATCATGGCGACCCAATATAAAAACCTGATCAACGGACAGACGATCGACACTGGCGAATGGTGCGACGTCGTCAATCCCGCGACGGAAGAAGTGATCGGTCAGGTGCCATCTTGCGGTGCGGCCGAGCTGGACCAAGCAGTCGCGGCAGCGCGCGCAGCATTCAAGACCTGGTCCAAGACCCCGATAGAAGAGCGCCGCGCGACGATTCAGGCCGTGGCGAAAGTCATCCAGGAAAATCACGAAGAGCTCTACCGTTTGCTTACCGCTGAGCAGGGCAAGCCGCATGAGCAAGCCAAGGGCGAGATCATGGGCGCGGCCTATATGGCTGGCAGCCAGGCTACGCTTCAGCTGGACGATGTGATCAACGAAGATTCCGATCAGCGCCTCAGCCGCACGCGCCGCGTCCCCGTGGGCGTGGTCGGCGGCATTGTGCCGTGGAATTTCCCGGTCATGATGGCGATGCAGAAAATCGCGCCGGCAATGCTGTCTGGTTGCACCATTGTGCTCAAGCCTTCGCCGTTCACGCCGCTCACCACGCTGCGTCTGGCAGAGCTGATCAAGGACGTGGTTCCTGCTGGCGTGGTCAACATTATCACTGGCGAAGATTCGCTTGGCCCGTTGATTACATCGCATCCTGATATTGACAAGATCACCTTCACCGGCTCGACCGCGACCGGCAAGAAGATCATGGAGGGCGCGTCGAAAGATCTGAAGCGCATCACGCTGGAACTGGGCGGTAATGACGCGTCAATCGTCCTGCCTGATGCCGATCCGAAGAAGGTGGCGGAGCAATTGTTCTGGTCCAGCTTCTCCAACGCAGGCCAGATCTGCGTTGCCGCAAAGCGCATCTATATCCACGAGGATATCTATGATGAACTGGCCGCCGCGCTGGTCGAATATGCCAAGACCGTGGTTGTGGGCGATGGCGCGCAGCAAGGTACCGGTGTCGGCCCGATCCAGAACAAGAAGCAGTATGAGCGTGTGCTCGAGCTGATCCAGGACGCCAAGGATAATGGCTATAACTTCCTGATTGGCGGTGATGCCGATCCATCGGGCACAGGCTACTACGTGCCGATCACGATCATGGACAATCCGCCGGAAGATGCGCGGATCGTTGCAGAGGAACAGTTCGGGCCGGTTATGCCGCTGATGAAATTCTCTTCCGAGGAAGAGGTGATCGCGCGTGCCAACAATTCCGAATATGGCCTTGCCGGCGCTGTGTGGACCGGCAACCCTGAAAAGGGTGTCGAGATCGCAGAGCAGCTCGAGACCGGCATAGTTTGGATCAACGAATATCTGCACCTCTCGCCCTTCGCGCCGTTCGGCGGACACAAGCAATCGGGCTTTGGCGCGGAATACGGGCAGGAGGGCTTGAAAGAGTTCACCTATCCGCAGGTTATCACGGTCAAGAAAGACGCCGTCGTGGCTTGATCTTTGGGCCTGATCTGTGGGTGACGTTACTGCAGAAGAACTGAATGAAGGGCTGGCCCGTGCATGTGCGCGGGTTGGCCTTTCTGTACCTGAAGGCCTGACGCGGCTCACCGGCGGCGCGACGATGGAAAGCTGGCGGTTTTCCAGTGGCGGAGACGGCTTCGTGCTGCGCCGCGCACCTAGCCTCGCCTTTATGGAAGGTCGCCCGTTCGGTCATGCGACCGAGGCCGCAATCATCGAATCCGCGCGCAAGGCTGGGGTTACCGCGCCGGAAGTGCTGACCGTGCTTGAGCCCGATGACGGTATCGGAAGCGGCTTCATCATGCGCGCGCTGCCCGGAACGCCGAACCCGAGGGAAATCCTCGCGATGGAGGGCGCGGACACGATCCTGCGCGAGGCCGCGCGCGATCTTGCCCGCATCCATTTGCTCAAGCGCGAAGACTTGCCCAGAGATGTGCCGGTGATGGACTATCGCGCGGCAATTGCGGACTTGCGCGCGCAGTTTGAGGAAGCAGGCGGCGATCGCCCGATCATCGCGCTCGGCCTCAAATGGATGGAGGACAATTGCCCCGATCCTTGCGCGCCAGTGCTCAATCATGGCGATTATCGCATGGGTAATGTGCTCGCCGCAGACGGGCATCTAACGGGCGTGCTCGACTGGGAGTTGGCGCATTTCGGCGACCCGCACGAAGACCTGGCGTTCGGTTGCATGGCGGTGTGGCGCTTTGCGCGATATGACCGGCCCGCGCTGGGGCTGGGCTCGCTGGAGGATTATTTCGCCGCGTATGAGGCGGAATCAGGCCGCACAGTTGATCGCGAGCGTTTCCGTTACTGGCTGATCCACCGCACGGTGTGGTGGGCGATGGGTTGCCTCAAATGCGCGAAGGTGTGGCGCGATGGATCGGACCGGATGCTCGAGCGCGTGGTGATCTCGCGCCGTACCAGCGAGCAGGAATTGGACCTGCTGATGCTGCTGGAGAAGGATGCGCCCGAAGAAGAGCGGGCACTGCCAGCGGAACCACTGATCGAGCCTGATGAAAACCACGGTGAAGCAACAAACGGAGAGATTGCCGCTGCGGTTTCCGAATGGCTCGAAACCCTCAAGCCGCTCATGCAAGGACACAACCGCTTCCAGCTGGCGGTTGCGCGCAATGCGCTAGGCATGATCACGCGGGAAGACGATATTGCGCCGCGTGTAACAGAGCCTGACCTGGCGCAAGCGATACTGGATGGTGCGGAGACACTCGCCAGTCCCGGCCTGCTGCGCGAAATGAAGGAAGCCGCGCTAGAGAAGGTTTCGGCAGACGTTCCCAAATACGCCGCACTCGCTGTCGCTCGAAAAAAATGGACCGGAGAGGAATAGGAAATGGATTTCACCATCCCGCAGGGGCTCGAAGACTACTACGCCCAGTTAGAGAAATTCATCGCGGATGAGATCACTCCGCTTGAACAGCAGGATGACAATATCCGCTTCTTCGACCACCGGCGCGAATATGCGCGCACCGATTTCGAGGCGGGCGGCTTGCCGCGTGAAGAATGGGAAGAGTTACTGTGGGAAGCGAAAAAACGCGCGGACAAGGCGGGGCATTGGCGCTTCACCGCGCCGAAGAAATATGGCGGCAAGGATGGCAGCAACCTCTGGATGGCAGTGATCCGTGATCGGTTTGCGCAGCGCGGACTGGGGCTGCACAACGATCTGCAGAACGAGCACAGCATTGTCGGAAATTTCCCCTTCGTCGAAATGTTCGAACAGTGGGGGACAGAGGAACAGAAACAGGAATTCATCCTGGGCGGGTTCGAAGGTACGCGCCGCGTTGCCTTTGGCCTCACCGAACCTGACCACGGCTCTGACGCGACGCATATGGAAACTCGCGCGGTGCGCGAAACGCGCGACGGGGTCGACGGCTGGCTCATCAATGGCGATAAGATGTGGATCACCGGCATGCATGTGGCCACCCATTGCGCGATGTTCTGCCGCACCAGTGGCGAAGATGGCGATGCCAGCGGGATCACCTGTCTGCTCGTGCCCAACCCGACCGAAGGGCTGGAGATCGAAGAGTGGATGTGGACCTTCAACATGCCCACCGATCACCCGCGCCTTTCAGTGAACAACGTGTGGGTGCCTGAAGGTGCGATGCTGGGCGTCGAAGGGCGCGGGCTGTCGCTGGCGCAGAGCTTCGTCCACCAGAACCGCATCCGGCAGGCGGCAAGCTCGCTTGGTGCGGCGCAATTCTGCGTCAATGAAAGCGTCAAGTATGCGCGCCAGCGCAAGCCGTTCGGGGAGGAGCTGGCGAAGAATCAGGCGATCCAGTTCCCGCTTGTAGAGCTTGCGACGCAATGCGAAATGTTGCGCCTGCTGATCTACAAGACCGCGTGGGAAATGGACAATATGCCGCATGAGGAGATCGAGAAGACGATCTCTGACAAGGTTTCGATGTGCAATTACTGGGCGAACCGGCTGGTGTGCCAGGCGGCGGACCGCGCGATGCAGGTGCATGGCGGGATCGGTTATTCGCGGCATAAGCCGTTCGAGCATATTTATCGCCACCACCGTCGCTATCGCATCACCGAAGGCGCAGAGGAAATCCAGATGCGCAAGGTCGCGGCGTATTTGTTCGGCTATCTGGGCCCGAAACGCGGCCAGTTCGGTTAGGAGCTAACCCACAAAACGCGTTGCCTCGCCTTCGCGTGTATTGGCCCCTGCGAGGAAATAGAGCAGCGTTCCCACGCCCGCCAGAAGCCCGGTCGACAGTGCGGCGTTGATCGGCACTTGCGAGGTCAGCCAGATCGTCAGCACAATTGCCATACCGATGATCGCGAGCCAGCGCGGCCCCATCGTCTGCGCTACGCGCCCTTCGCCGCGCCGCCACAATATGATGAGCGCGAGAATGCATGCGGCGATAAAAATCTGCTCTGCCGCAACCAGCATCGTCGCAAGTCTGGCGAATGTGCCCGACGCGGCAAGCAGCGCCACCACTGCGCCGAAGAAAGTGATTGCCACGGACGGCGTTTGGAAGCGCGACGAAACATGCGCGAAAACCGGCGGCAATAGCCCGCGCCGTCCCATGCCGAACAGGATGCGCGGGATCACCACGAAGCCCGCCAGTTGGTTGGTCGCGATTGAGAATATCGCCGCCAGGCTGATCATGGTCACGCCCGTCTGGCCCAACAAGGCCTCGCCCATCGCCGCCAGCGGCACATCGGGATTGTCCTGCTCGATCACGGTCACGCTGTAGGCCAATTGGATCAGCACGTAGAGTGCCGTAACAAAGCCGAGGCTGAGGAAGATCGAGCGGTAGATCGTGGTGGTCGGCGCCTTGGTTTCACCGGCAGAGATCATCGCCACACCTACGCCGGAGAAGGCGTAAGCGATCAGCAAGATCACCGACTCCCCCTCGCTGAAGTCAGGCAGGGCAACTGCTCCCGGCAAACCGTTGGCAATGAGGCCATAACCTGCCAGCAGCAAGATGGGCGCAAGCTTGAGTGCTGTCCCCACCCACATCGCGCCAATCGCTCGGCACGTTCCGATGACAGAGATAAATGTGGCTAGCGCGATCAGGGCAATGACAGTTACCAGCCGGGCTACATCGCCACCAAAGACCGGGAAAAGCGCTGCGAGGTAGGCAACCAGCACGTGGAAATTGGCTGCCCGGCCAGCGAAATTCGCACAGACCACAAACCATCCGACCTGAAAGCCGGCAAAGCGCCCGAACACATGCTCTGCATAGAGCTGCGGCCCGCCAGACTGTTCGAACATGGTCGAAAGCTTGGCAAAGACCCCGGCAAGACAGGCGTAAGCGAATGCAAAGCCCATAATCGCGAGCGGGGCAAAATTGCCCGCACCGGCATATAACAGCGCGGGAAGGGCGAATATCCCTGCACCAATCGCGGCGTTTACATTGATCAGCACTGCTCCGCCAAGGCTAATGGCGCGCGGCGGTGTCACCCCCAAAGTCATTGTCATGCTGTCAACTTCCCCTTGGCGCGCAAAGTGACAGGAACATTCGCCGAGTCAATCAAGTGCTTGGTATACCAGCGCTAGCATAATTGACCCGCCTTGCTAATGTCGCGTGCAATTCAACAGGGGACCCTTCAATGCGCCATCACACCACCACGACCCGCACTCTTGCCGCCGCGCTGCTCGCCGGAGCCGCGATGATTGCCAGCCCGCTGACCGCGCAGGACGATGCCGAAGCTGGTGGTGATGACGGGAAATGGGATATCGAAGCGCCCAAGGGAGCGACGATCCAGCGGGTAGCGATCCAGACGGACGAAGGCACATGGATGGATGTCGATCTCTCGCCCGATGGCAGCACCATCGCTTTCACGCTGCTGGGTGACATTTACACCATGCCGATATCAGGCGGCACCCCGACGCGGATTTCCGAAGGTATGGCGTGGGAAGTGCACCCGCGCTTCTCACCCGATGGCAGCCGCATCGCCTTCACGTCTGACCGTGGGGGCGCAGACAATATCTGGGTGATGAATGCCGATGGCTCGGACAAGCGCCAGGTGACGAAAGAAGACTTCCGCCTGCTCAACCAGCCGACATGGTCGCCGGACGGAAAGTTCATCGTCGCGAAGAAGCACTTCACAACCGGACGCTCGCTCGGCACGGGCGAGATCTGGATGTACCACGTCTCTGGTGGCGGCGGTGTGCAATTGGTCAAGCGTGCCAGCGAAGCGTTGCAGAAGGAATTGGGCGAGCCGATCTACGCGCCTGATGGCAGCGCGATCTACTACACGCGCAACACCACGCCAGGGAACACCTTCATCTACGCGCAGGATTCGAACAGCGGCATCTTTGCCATTGAGCGCTATGATATTGCGACAGGCGAAGTGACCACAGCGGTCGATGGTTATGGCGGCGCGGTGCGCCCGGCACCTTCGCCCGACGGCAAGGAAATCGCCTTTGTCCGGCGCGACAAGGATAAGAGCCAGCTATGGGTCAAGAACATCGCCAGCGGCGAAGAACGCATGATCTATGGCGAGCTGGACATGGACATGCAGGAAACCTGGGCGGTGACGGGAGTCTATCCGAACATGGACTGGACACCGGACGGCAATTCCATTGTATTCTGGGCTGGCGGCAAGATCCGCCGGGTCAATGCAGACGGCAGCGGCGCTGCGGTGATCCCTTTCGCGATCAATGATACGCGCGGCATAGCCGATGCGCCGCATCCCGCGATCGAAGTTTCTCCAGACCGGTTCGCCACCACTATGCCGCGTTTTGCCACGATCAGCCCTGACGGCGGCCGTGTGGTCTTCGAAAGCCTGGGCAAACTCTACACCAAGAGCTTCCGCGGGCGCGATTACCCCACCCGATTAACCGGCGAGAGCGGTGACAAGCTTGAGTTATGGCCTGCTTATAGCCGCGATGGCAGCAAGCTTGCCTATGTCCGCTGGAGCGATGAAGGGCTGGGCGAGATTGTGGTCGCGGAGGCCAATGGCCGTAACCCGCGCGTGATCACAAGCCAGCCAGGCCACTATGCCGTGCCGCGCTTCAGCCGCGATGGACGCACCATTGCGTTTGAGAAGCGCAGCGGCGGCTATTTGACGGCACCCGAATATTCGGAAAACCCCGGCATTTATGTGGTCAGCGCCAGCGGCGGCACGCCAACACTGGTCACCCGCAGCGGGTCTGATCCGCAATTCGGCGATTCCAGTGACCGGTTGTTCGTCACCCGCTTTGGCGGTGACAAGCTGTCGCTCGTCTCGATGGATCTTGATGGTGAGGACGAGCGCACCCATGCCGAGGGCGATCTGGCCAGTGAATTTCGCGTATCGCCCGACGGGCAGACTGTAGCATTTCGCCAGAACTACGAAGTCTTCGCCATGCCGCTGATGCCGGGTGGTAAGCCCGTCAGCGTCAGCGAAAAGGGCGGCTTTGTCCCGGTTACCAAGGTCAGCGAAGGCGGTGCAGACTACATCGGCTGGTCACGCGATGGCGCGATGATCAACTGGTCCATCGGTCCAATGCTCAAGACCGCGCAAGTGGCAGACCTGTTCCCCAACGCGCCCAAGGGGGAAGAGGACGATAGCGAAGGCTTCACGCCGCCAGAGATCGGTGTCTCGCTCGCCCTGACAGTTGATGCCGCCAAGCCGAGCGGTACCGTGGCGCTTACCGGTGCTCGTGTTCTCACTATGGCCGGCGATGGCGTAGGTGCGATCGATAACGCCACGATTGTCATCAGCGGTGACCGGATCCGCGCGGTTGGCCCGGCTGGAGAAACCGCGATTCCGGATGGCGCGACAGTGGTCGATGTGACGGGCAAGGTGATCATGCCCGGCCTCGTCGATGCGCATGCGCACGGTCCCTATGGCACGGGCGATCTGATCCCGCAGCAGAACTGGACCTTGCTTCAGGATCTGGCGATGGGGGTCACTACGATCCACAACCCATCCTCCAGCGCCAGCATGGTCTTCGCCGCGGCAGAGCGCCAGCAGGCGGGCCTGATTACGGCTCCGCGCATCTTCTCGACCGGCGAAGTGATCTATGGCGCAAAGGCCCCTGGCTTCTTCGCCCGGATTGATACCTATGATGACGCGCTGGCCCATGTTCGC
Organism: uncultured Altererythrobacter sp.; assembly: GCF_913057185.1. Lineage (NCBI taxonomy): Bacteria > Pseudomonadati > Pseudomonadota > Alphaproteobacteria > Sphingomonadales > Erythrobacteraceae > Altererythrobacter > uncultured Altererythrobacter sp. The sequence continues at coordinate 200,733 of NZ_CAJXNK010000001.1, read as the reverse complement.
CGGATCAAGGCGCAAGGCGGCATTTCAGTGAAGAACTACAACCAGCCACGCCGCGAGCAGCGCCAGATGGTGGCGCGCGCCGCGGCAGAAGAAGGCATGCTGGTGGTGGCCGAAGGCGGTTCGCTGTTCGGCATGGATATGAACCTTGTGGCGGACGGCAACTCGACCGTCGAACACAATGTGCCGGGCGAGTTTTTCTACGAAGATGTGCTGCAGTTCTTTGGCCAGTCACAGTCAAACTACACTCCTACGCTAGGCGTGACCTATGGCGGTCTGGCAGGCGATCCCTATTGGCGACAGGCGACAGATGTGTTTGCCAATCCGCTGATGGTGCACACTCCGCCCAAGCAATTGCTGGCAGCAACTGCGCGCCGGACCAAGGCGCCCGACTGGGCCTTTGTTGATGATGATGCCGCGCGTGAAGCAGCCAAGCTGGCAAAGCGCGGTGTGCGGGTAAGCATCGGTGCGCATGGTCAGCAGGCCGGGATCGCGGCTCATTGGGAACTATGGAGCTTTGCCCGCGGCGGAATGACCGCGGTTGAGGCCTTGCGGGCCGGCACGATCGAGCCGGCGCATTCGCTGGGCATGGCCGATGACATCGGCTCAATCGAAGCAGGCAAGCTGGCGGATCTGGTGGTGCTGAGTGCCGATCCCAGCGAGGACATCGCCAATTCGGACAAGATCGACCAGGTGATGCTCGGCGGGCGGCTGTATGATGCAGCGACGATGAAAGAGGTCGAGACGGGGAATATCGAGCGACGGAAATACTGGTGGGAGTGAAGACGCTCCCGCCACAAAACAAAATTAGTTTCCTTTGTAACTTTCTTGCCTGTGCTATATGACGTTCCTCCAACGTCATCCGAGTCTGTTTGAGAGGTTCCCCCATGCTCGTCGGTGTCCCTAAGGAAATCAAGAACCACGAATACCGCGTCGGTCTGACGCCGGAAGCTGCGCGAGAGTACATCGTGTGCGGTCACTCGGTCATCGTCGAAAGCGGTGCGGGGCTGGGCATCACCAAGACCGACGATGACTATCGCGCCATCGGGGCCGAAATTGTCGATACGGCGGAAGAAATATTCGCGCGCGCAGAGATGGTGGTGAAGGTCAAGGAACCGCAACCGAACGAGTGGGTGCAACTGCGCGAAGGCCAGATCCTGTTCACCTATCTGCATCTTGCGCCCGATCCGGAGCAAGCCAAAGGGCTGATGGAAAGTGGCGTTTCAGCGGTCGCATATGAAACCGTGACCGATCGTGACGGCGGCTTGCCGCTGCTCGCGCCGATGAGCGAAGTCGCCGGGCGACTCTCGATCGAAGCGAGTGCGCAGGCGAGCCACAAGGTCAATGGCGGGCGCGGTATCCTGATGGGCGGCGTGCCGGGCGTGCTTCCAGCAAAGGTTGTTGTGATCGGCGGCGGTGTTGTTGGAACGCAAGCCGCGCGCATGGCGGCGGGGCTCGGTGCGAATGTCGAGATTCTCGACCGCTCGCTACCGCGCATTCGCGAGCTTGACGATATGTTCCAGGGCCGCGTCACAACACGCTATTCCAACGCCGGCACAATCGAGAACGCGATCACCGACGCAGACGTAGTTGTGGGCGCTGTGCTGATCCCCGGTGCAAGCGCACCGAAGCTGGTGACTCGCGACATGCTTGGCCTGATGCAGCATCGCGCCGTGTTGATCGATGTAGCAATCGATCAGGGTGGCTGCTTCGAAACTTCGAAGCCGACCACGCACGAAGACCCGACCTATCTGGTTGATGACATCATCCACTATTGCGTGGCAAATATGCCAGGCGCGGTGCCGCATACGTCCAGCTATGCGCTCAACAACGCGACTTTGCCTTTTGGCCTTGCGCTCGCAAACAAGGGTATTGCGGCGTGTGACGCAGATCCGCATCTCAAGCCGGGCCTGAATGTGCACGGCGGACGGATCGTGAACGAGGCAGTGGCAGAAAGCCTCGGTTTCAGTTGACTATGTGGGCAGGGCGGCAAGCGCTGCTTGGGCAGCTGCTAGCTGGACTCTATTTACAGATATAAAAGAATCTTTATATCCATGGTTTCGATGCAGACCGAAACCATCATAAAGGCGCTGGCGGACCCTACGCGGCTGCGCATCATGCGCTTGCTCGCCGCGATGGAGCTGGCGGTTGGTGAGCTGGCGCAAGTGCTCCAGCAGAGCCAGCCGCGCGTCTCGCGCCACGTCGGCATTTTGTACGATGCAGGTTTGGCTGAGCGTCGGCGTGAAGGCAGCTGGGTATTCCTGCATGCGCTAAGCACCTCGGGTGAGCATGCGCCGCTGACGCGCGCTATCATCGGGCTGCTTGAAACAGCCGAGCGGGAAGATCCGGTATTTGCGCGTCAATGCCTCGATGATCGTCGCAAGCTCTCCGCGATCCGCTCTGCCCGCGAAGACGCAGCGCAGGCTTACTTCAAACGGCACGCCGGTGAATGGGACGAGCTTCGCCAATTGCATAGCCCGGACAAGCAAGTGGAGCAAGCGCTTGCGACAGCGTTAGGCGATGCGCCGGTGGGTGACCTGCTCGATATCGGGACGGGGACCGGCCGGGTTGCCGAACTGCTTGCCGATCACGCATCGCGTGTGGTGGCCCTCGACAAGAGTCTGGAGATGCTCAAGCTGGCACGCGCAAAGCTGCAGCATTTGCCGACAGACAAGATCGAGCTGGTTCAAGGGGACTTCACTGACTTGCCGTTCGGCGAAGCGCAGTTTGACACGGTATTGCTGCATCAAGTGCTGCATTTCGCGCAAGAGCCGGAGCTTGTGTTGCAGGAGGCCGCGCGGGTCACGCGTCCCGGCGGACGGATCGCGATTGTCGACTTTGCTGCGCACAGCCGCGAAGAACTGCGCACCCGACATGCCCACGCGCGGCTTGGCTTTGCAGATGGCCAGCTCAGGCAGATGCTTCGCGATGCGGGCTACACAGCAAAGCCGCCGGTGGCGCTTGAAGGCGGGGAACTGGTTGTCAAAATCTGGATTGGTGAGCGCAAAGGCGCGCCGGCAGGCCAATCGAAAACGAAGGAATCTCTGGCATGAGCCCGACGCTCGATCAAATGCACGAAGCGCGCACCGCGCTCGACAGCCCGCTGTTCAAAGGGTTGCCAGGCGATATCGAAGTGTCGTTCGAATTCTTTCCGCCCAAGACGGAGAAGATGGGCGAAACGCTATGGCAGAGTGTTGAAACGCTGAAGCCGCTTGGTCCGCGGTTCGCGTCGGTCACTTATGGCGCAGGCGGGTCGACCCGCACCCGCACGCATGAGCAAGTCGTACGAATTCAGAACGAAGCAGGCATTCCGGCTGCTGCGCACCTCACTTGCGTCGCCGCGACCAAGGAAGAGGTCAACGAAGTCGCACGCCATTATTGGGAGAGCGGTATCCGCCATATCGTCGCGCTACGCGGCGATTCGCCCGAGGGTGGCGGACATTATACCCCGCATCCTGGCGGCTATGCCAATGCAGTGGAACTGATCGCAGGTCTGAAGGAAGTGGCCGATTTCGAGATTTCGGTAGCGGCTTACCCCGAAGTTCACCCGGACAGCCCCGATGCGCAAAGCGACCTTGACAACCTGAAGGCCAAGTTTGATGCAGGTGCGACCCGCGCGATCACGCAGTTCTTCTTCAACACGCGCTGTTTCTTCGAATTTCGTGACAAGGCAGCTGCTGCTGGCATCAATGGCGAAATCGTGCCCGGCATCATGCCCGTAATCAGCTTTGCCGCTGTCCAGCGGATGAGTGGCCTTTGCGGCACCGAGATCCCGCATTGGATGGAGGGACTTTTCGAAGGGCTGGATGACCGGCCCGAAGCGCGCCAGCTGGTGAGCGCAACCATCGCCGCTGAACTGTGCCGCCGGCTTTATGCGGGTGGCGTGCGCCAGTTCCATTTCTACACATTGAACCGGGCAGAGCTAAGCTATGCGATCTGCCACATGCTGGGCATGCGCCCTAAAGGCGGTTCATGATGGCCAGCGCGCGCGAGAAGTTGCAGACAGCTGCGGCGGAAAGCATCCTGATCAAGGATGGCCCCTATGGCACGGCGATCCAGAACGCGAAGCTCACGGCAGAAAAATACGCAGGCAACACCGGACTGACGCAGGACCAGAAGGGCAATAATGACCTTGTGAACCTGACACAGCCGCAAGTGATTCGTTCGATCTGTGATCAGTATACCGCTTCTGGTGCAACCGTGCTCGCGACGAATACATTCAACGCCAATCGCATCAGCCAGGCGGACTATGGCGCGGAAGGCCTAGTTCGCGAGATCAATATCTCTGCCGCAAGGATCATCCGCGAAACCTGTGATGAGGCGACGGCAAAGGACGGCAAGCCACGCTTTGTGTGCGGCGCAATGGGGCCGACCAACAAGACCCTGTCGCTCTCGCCCAATGTCGAAGACCCGGGCTTTCGCGAAGTCACCTTTGACGAAGTGAAGGACGTCTACCGTGAACAGGCCGCTGCACTGATCGAAGGTGGCGCGGACTTTATCCTGATTGAGACGGTTTTCGACACGCTCAACTGCAAAGCCGCGATCATGGCGGTGAAAGAGCTGGAGGCAGAGCGCGGCGAAGACATACCGCTGATGATTTCGCTCACGCTGACAGACCTGTCCGGACGCAACCTGTCGGGGCACACGGTAGAGGCATTCTGGTATGCGGTGCGGCACGCAAAGCCTGTGACAATTGGCCTCAATTGCAGCTTCGGCGCTGAACAGTTGCGCCCGCATGTGAAGCTATTGTCCGGCATCGCAGATACGCTTCTGATGGCTTATCCCAATGCGGGCTTGCCTAATGAGCTGGGCGAATATGACGAGCTTCCTGACACAACCGCCAGCCTCGTTCGCCAATGGGCCGACAGCGGCCAGGTCAACATTCTTGGCGGTTGTTGCGGGAATACGCCTCAACATATCGGCGCCATGGCGAAGGCGGTTGAAGGGCTGGCCCCGCGCGAAGTGCCTAAGCTTAAGTCCGAAATGCGCCTTGCCGGCCTTGAACCTTTTACGATTGCTGCCTGATGACTGAAATCACAACCGCCCGTTTCGTCAATATCGGCGAACGCACCAATGTGACCGGCTCTGCCCGGTTCAAGAAGCTGATCATGGCGGGCGATTACACCTCCGCCGTGGAGGTGGCGCGCCAGCAGGTGGAGAACGGCGCGCAGGTGATCGACGTTAACATGGACGAAGGCCTGCTCGACGCGACCCTCGCCATGACAACTTTCCTCAAGTTGATCTCTGCCGAACCGGATATCGCGCGGGTGCCGGTCATGGTCGACAGTTCCAAATGGGAAGTGATCGAGGCGGGCCTCAAATGCGTGTCAGGCAAGCCGATCGTCAACTCGATTTCGATGAAGGAAGGCGAGGAGGAATTTCTCAAACATGCACGGTTGTGCATGGCATATGGTGCCGCGGCGGTTGTGATGGCCTTCGACGAAACGGGGCAGGCCGATACCAAGGATCGCAAGGTCGAGATTTGCTCGCGTGCCTATAAACTGTTGACCGGGATAGGTTTTCCGCCGGAAGATATCATCTTTGACCCGAATATCTTCGCGGTCGCAACGGGCATTGAGGAGCATGACCGCTACGGCCTCGATTTCATTGAAGCTGTGCAGGAAATCAAGGCCAATTGCCCACATGCGAAGACGTCTGGCGGGCTATCGAACCTGTCGTTCAGCTTCCGTGGCAATGAGACTGTGCGCCGCGCGATGCATTCGGTCTTCCTTTATCACGCGATCCCCGCCGGGCTCGACATGGCGATCGTCAATGCGGGCCAGCTCGATATCTATGATGATATCGACGCGGAACTGCGCGAGGCATGCGAAGACGTGACCCTGATGCGCAGGCCGGACGCAACCGAGCGGTTGATCGACCTTGCGGAGAGCTACAAGGGCAAGTCTGTCGCCGATGAAAAGGCGGCAGAAGAATGGCGCGGTTGGGCGGTCGAGAGGCGGCTTGAGCATGCGCTGGTCAAGGGCATTGATGCTCATGTCGTCGACGACACCGAGGAAGCGCGCGCCGCGCTAGCGGCCAATGGTGGCCGCCCGATCGAAGTGATCGAAGGCCCGCTGATGGACGGAATGAATGTCGTCGGTGACCTGTTCGGCAGCGGCAAGATGTTCCTGCCGCAGGTGGTCAAATCAGCCCGCGTGATGAAGAAAGCGGTCGCGCATCTCATCCCCTTTATCGAGGCGGAGAAGGATTTGCTGCCCGAGGAGGAACGCAAGGCCAAGGGCAAGATCGTGATGGCGACGGTAAAGGGCGACGTTCACGATATCGGCAAGAACATCGTCGGCGTGGTATTGCAGTGCAATGGCTATGACGTGATTGATCTTGGCGTGATGGTGCCATGGCAAGACATTCTGAAATCGGCCAATGACAACAAGGCTGATATGATCGGTCTGTCGGGCCTGATCACGCCTTCGCTTGATGAAATGGTGACAGTTGCGGAAGAGATGAGCCGTAGCGAGTTCACCATGCCGCTTCTGATCGGCGGTGCGACCACCAGCAAGGTGCATACCGCGCTGCGGATTGATCCAGCCTATCCGGGCCCGGTCATCCACGTGCTCGACGCGAGCCGCGCGGTGGGCGTGGCATCAAAGCTGCTGTCCGACACGCAGCGCGATGAATTCGTTGATGAAACCGCGAAAGAATACACCAGGGTGCGCGATGCGCGCGCCGGCAAAACGCCCAGTGTTCTGCTGAGTCTGGAGGAGGCGCGCGCGAATTATTACGATGCCTATTTGAGCGATAAGCCAGCGCCCCCACTGCAGCCGGGCGTACATGTTTTCGACGATTGGGACCTGGCGGATCTGCGCGAGTATATCGACTGGACGCCGTTCTTTCGCGCATGGGAATTGCATGGCAATTATCCTGCCATCCTCGACGATGATGTGGTGGGCGAGACCGCGCGACAACTAAAGGCCGATGCGGATGCCATGCTCGACAAGATCGTGGCTGAGAAATGGCTGATCGCGCGCGGCGTTGCAGGATTCTGGCCCTGCGCAAGGGATGGTGACGACGTTACGATCCACCTGGTCAACCGTGAAGAGCATGTCGTGCTGCCTTTCCTGCGCCAGCAAGTGAAGAAGAGCCGTGACCGGGCGAACATGTGCCTGGCAGACTTTATCGATCCGGCGGGCGACTGGATTGGCGGCTTTGCGGTTGGCATTCACGGGATCGAGCCGCATTCGCAGCGCTTCCTTGCCGACAAGGACGATTATTCGGATATACTGCTGAAGGCTTTGGCAGACCGTTTTGCAGAAGCCTTTGCCGAGCGGCTGCATAAGCACACTCGCACCGATTTGTGGGGCTATGCACCGGATGAGCAGCTTGGCAATGAGGCATTGATCAAGGAACAATATCGCGGCATTCGCCCGGCGCCGGGGTATCCGGCGTGTCCGGATCACTCTTTGAAGCCGATTCTGTTCGAACTGCTTGATGCAGAGAAAAATGTCGGCCTGACGCTGACGGAAAACTTCGCCATGTATCCGACTGCGGCGGTAAGCGGCTTCTACTTTGGCCACCCCGAAGCCGAGTATTTCGGGGTCGCGCGGATCGGTCGCGATCAGTTGGAGGACTATGCGAAGCGGAGCGGGGTCGATATGGCGACAGCCGAACGATGGCTACGCCCGAACCTCGATTAAATACTGTCCAGCCAACGCTGGCGCACAGTTCGCGGCTGGCGATTGTCGGCGGCACATTGCTGGCAGCGTTATATGTGCTGGTCTGGTTGCTGGTTGAGACCAACCCAGCGCTCCTAACACAGCTGTGGTTCCTGCCGGGTGTCGGGGTGGTGGGCGCAATCATCGCCAATGCCAGCGGGACAGGCGGCGGGGTAGTGTTCGTCCCTGTATTCAACGCGATGCGCGATCTGGGCGCAATGGATCTCGATCCTTTGCGAGTCACAGCGGTCTCGATGGGCATTCAGGCATTCGGGATGAGCGTGGGCGCGCTTCGCTGGACCGACCGCCTCTATCACCAGAAGCCTCCCTCCGATCTAGAAGCTCAAACCCGCATGCGCGATTACTGGCTCGTATGTGGACTTGTTCTGCTCCTGTCTGTCCCCGCTCTGCTCGCTACGCAGCGCCTGTTTTCATTCGACGGGCAAGCGGTTTTGCTGGGCTACAAGAGCTTCTCGATCGTGCTGGGGGTCGCGCTCCTGATCGCGACGTGGACATTTAATCGCGACATCCCAGAGCGCACCCGGTTAGAGCCCGTCGATATCGCGATGCTTGCGCTGATCTCGATCCCTGGCGGCGCGATAACTGCGCTGTTCTCGGTCGGCATAGGCGAGCTGGTGGCGTTCTACCTTTTCCTGCGCCACTACCCCATTCTGCTAAGCGTCGGCACGGCCTGTGTGATCTCTGCAATCAGCGTCGCGGCAGGTCTTATTTGGCATGTCGATGCGGGCACTGTCCAATGGGAAGTCGTACTGCTCGCCGCACCGGGCGCGATGTTTGGCGCCTTCCTCGCGCGGCCAATTGCGCTGTGGCTGGGCCCCCGCAAGCTGAAGACCTTAGGCGCAATCTGGATCGTCGGGTCAGCACTATATCTGCTCTGGCCGAATTGGTAAGGGACTGACCATGTTCAGGAAAATCCTCGCAACTCCGCTTGTCGCACTGGCAACTTGTGCCAGCGCTCAAGAAGCTCTTCCGCCAGCACCAGCCACTGTGGTTGTCGCCTTTGACCGCGACAGCATCCGTCCGCTCATCGTCGAAGGCGAGGTGGATCGCGAGACAGGTCGCGCGGTCGAAGCGAATGATCCGGTGCGGATCGCCAGCATTTCCAAACTGATCATGGCGTTGGCGACATTGCGGCTGGTCGACGAGGGCAAGGTCGATCTGAACGCGGACGTCTCGGACTATTTGGGATGGCACCTACGCTCTCCAAATTTCCCCGATGCCAAGGTCACGCTTGCCCAATTGCTGAGCCACCGCTCCGGCCTGCGTGACAATGCAGGCTATGTGATTCCGCTGGGAGAGAGCCTGCAGGCAAAGCTGAGCGATCCCAAGGCTTGGTACGCCGACGCGCCACCCGGCGAAGCGCCGTTCGAATATGCCAATCTCGGCTCGCCAGTGGTGGCAACAGTGCTCGAAGCGGCGACAGGCGAACGCTTTGATCATATCATGGAGCGCACGATCTTCGCCCCGTTGGAGGTCGAGGCTTGCCTTAACTGGATCGGATGCAGCGAAGAGCAAATCGCGCGAGCCGTCGTGCTTTATCGCGACACCGGCGAAGTCGCGCGCGATGATGCGGCCGACCTGCCGCCCAATTGTACGATCCCGGTGGCGGAGGGCGTGAAATGCAGTCTCGACAATTACGTGCCAGGTACCAATGGCTCGATCTTCTCGCCGCAAGGCGGAGTTCGGATCGGGATGATGGACCTGGCGAAGATTGGGCAGGCCTTTCTGCCACTCAACTCGGAATTTCTCTCGGAATCGGCGCAGCATGAGATCGCCATGCACATTGTTTTCAATGCTCCAGTGAGACAGGAATTTTTTTGCGAATACGGCCTTGCAATGCACCAGATTGAGTTGTCGGACGTAGAGTGTCAGGACAGGCTATTCAGCGATGGACTTGCACGCATTGGTCATGCCGGCGAAGCTTATGGGTTGCGATCCGGACTGTGGTATTCGCGGGCTACCAACAAAGGCTTTGCCTATTTCACCACTGCCGTTCCCCCGCGCCAGTCGGCCGAGGATGAAGGCGGGTTCGACCCCCGCGAAATCGAGCTGATGGCCAAAGCGCAAGAGCTGATTGAAGCTGGCCGGTGAAAAACGCTGCACCGCACAATTGTGCGATTGACGCTCCCAAAGGAATCGCGCAGACCAATCGTGCTGCTGCAGAAGCGATTCTGTAGACACACCAGCGGGAGAGTTCGTGAAGCCCCTCAGGGCCAATCGGCGCCGAAGGAGCAACCACCCCGGAAACTCTCAGGCCCACGGACCGCAGTGTGATCGGCACTCTGGAAAGCGTTTCTGCGAGTTGCGGAAACCACCGAAGGGGAAGGCTCGGCAACAGCCGAGCTAAGCTCTCAGGTCACCCGACAGAGGGGGTGTGGAACATCGCTTCGTCTCGGAGCGTTGCACCTTCTGTGCGGGGACTGATTTTGAGCGAAGACGAAACATTCGAAGAATTGCCTTTGGAAAAGCTGCCGCTCGACGCCTGGCATCGTGCGCAGGGCGTGCGCATGGTGCCGTTCGCTGGCTATGAAATGCCGATCCAGTACACCGGCCCGTTCGGGGGCATCGTTGCGGAACATAATTGGACGCGGGAAAGCGCCAGTCTGTTCGATGTCTTCCATATGGGCCAGCTGACCGTCAGTGGCGAAAATGCCGGTGAAGAGCTGGAAAAGCTGCTGCCCGGCGCGATCACCAGCCTGAAAGCCGGGCGTATGCGGTATTCTCTGCTGTTGAATGAGGATGGCGGGATCATTGACGATCTGATGGTCACGAATACCGGCCCGCATTTTGCGCTGGTGGTGAATGGCGCGTGCAAATGGGATGATATCGCGCATCTGCGCGAGTATCTGCCTGATGAGATCACGCTGACCCATCACGATGATTATGGTTTGCTGGCTTTACAGGGACCCAAGGCTGGCGAAGTTCTTGAAGCGCTGCTGCCCGGCACAGGTGCGCTCACCTTCATGACGGCCGGACTGTTCGAATGGGAAGGTACCTACCTCTGGGTTAGCCGCGCGGGCTATACTGGCGAGGATGGCTTCGAAATTTCCGTGCCTGCGACACATGTCGAGCAGCTTGCAGATGCCCTTGTTGCGGATGAACGCGTTAAGCCGGCAGGGCTGGGCGCGCGGGATTCTTTACGGCTGGAGGCGGGCCTGCCGCTTTACGGGCATGATCTGACCACTCAAACTGATCCGGTCAGTGCCGATCTGATCTTTGCGTTGACCAAGAAGCGTCGCGAGGCCGGCGGCTGGATGGGGCACGAAGCGCTTGTGCCGGTACTCGACGATGGCCCGGCAACCAAGCGCGTCGGGCTGAAGCTTGATGGCCGCATGCCCGCGCGCGAAGGCGCGGAAGTTTATTCCGGCGAAACCAAAGTCGGCACAGTCACCAGCGGCGGTTTTTCGCCCACGCTGGGGCAACCGATTGCGATGGCTTATGTCGATATCGCGCAGGCTGCTGAAGGCACCGTGCTCGAAATCGAAGTGCGGGGCAAGCGTTTGCCCGCGACCGTTTCACCCATGCCTTTTGTGCCGCATAATTACTACCGAGGGAGCTGATAGATGCCGCGTTATTTCACTGATGAACACGAATGGATCGACATCGAAGGCGACACCGCCACCGTCGGCATTACTGATTATGCTCAGGAACAGTTGGGTGACATTGTTTTCGTCGAACTGCCCGATGTGGGCGCGATGCTGGACAAGGCGGGCGATGCAGCCGTGGTCGAAAGTGTGAAAGCGGCAAGCGATGTCTACGCTCCGATCACCGGCGAAGTGACAGAAACCAATGGCGCGCTGGAAGATGATCCTGCGCTGGTCAATACCTCGCCAGAGGAAGACGGCTGGTTCTTCCGCATGACCATTGGCGACAAGTCCGAGCTTGAAGGGCTGATGGATGACAAGGGCTATAAGGCGTTTGTCGACGGCCTCTAAACCCCAAACGGGAATTGAATAGATGCGTTACCTACCCCTGACCGACGCCGATCGCGGCGAAATGCTTGCCAAAATCGGCGCTGGCACCATCGATGATCTGTTTGTCGATGTGCCAGAAGAAGCGCGGCTCGATGGCCCTATTCGCGGCTTGCCGATGCATGCCAGCGAAATGGCGGTCGAAAAGCATATGCGCAAATTGTCGAAGAAGAACCTGGCGGCAGCGGACGCGCCATTCTTCCTCGGGGCAGGGGCCTATCGCCACCACGTGCCATCCAGCGTCGATCAAATCATCCAGCGCGGCGAATTCCTGACGGCCTATACACCTTACCAGCCGGAAATCGCGCAAGGCACGCTGCAGATGCTGTTTGAATTTCAAACGCAGGTAGCGCGGCTGTATGGCTGTGCAGTGGCCAATGCGTCACTTTATGATGGATCGACGGCATGCTGGGAAGCGGTTGCGATGGCGAGCCGCATCACTCGCCGCGACCATGTGGTCCTGTCAGGCGCGCTGCACCCGCATTACGCCGAAGTCGTCAAGACGATGGCGAAGTTCACAAGTGACGAGATCGCCGGAGCAGAGCCTGCGATCCAGTCCACTCCGGACAACGCGGGGCTGATATCGCGCATTGATGATCAGACCAGCTGCGTGGTGGTGCAATATCCCGATATTCTGGGCCGCATCACGGATTTGTCTGAAGTAGCCGAAGCCGCGCACGCGAAGGGCGCTTTGCTGGTGGTTGTGAATACAGAACCGGTTGCTCTGGGTGCGATCAAGTCACCTGGAGAGATGGGCGCAGACATCGTTGTCGGTGAAGGTCAGGCGCTGGGCGTAGGGTTACAGTTCGGCGGGCCCTATCTGGGCCTCTTCGCCGTGCGCGATCCCAAACATGTTCGCCAGATGCCGGGGCGCCTGTGCGGTGAAACCGTTGATGCAGAGGGCAAGCGCGGGTTCGTGCTGACGCTCTCGACGCGTGAGCAGCACATCCGGCGCGAGAAAGCGACGTCCAACATTTGCACTAACTCTGGCCTGTGCGCGCTGGCATTCAATGTTCATATGACGTTGCTGGGTGAGAAGGGCCTGCGCCAACTGGCTGCGGAAAATCACCGGCTTGCCTGCCAGGCGGCTGACCGCTTGGCCAAGGTTCCCGGCGTGTCCGTGCTCAACGACAATTACTTCAACGAATTCACGCTGATGGTGGGGCAGGATGCGCGTGAAGTGGTGCACAAGCTGGCAGCCAAGGGTGTGCTGGGCGGCGTGTCGCTTGGGCGGCTTTATCCGGGCGTAGATCGCTTGTCCGAAGGCCTGCTGGTGGCAGTGACGGAGACCACGAGCGAGGAGGATATCGAGGCCCTGACCAATGCTCTTGAGGAGGTGTTGTCATGAACGCGACCACCAAAACCCCCAATGCATCGGGCTGGAAGCCTGAAATGACGCCAGCGAGCGAAGACGGGCTGCACGCCAAAGGTTATTGGGGCCCAGCAACGGCTACCGGAAATCGCGCCTTGATGCTGGAAGAACCGCTGCTGTTTGAAATCGGCCGCACCAATGTGACCGGCGTTGATCTGCCGGAAGTGAACACGGATGCGCCAAACCGTTTGGGCGGTCTGGAGCGTGCAGAACCGATTGGTCTGCCCGGTCTGACAGAACCGGAAACCGTGCGACATTACACGCGCCTCAGCCGCCAGAATTACGGCATCGATCTGGGCTTCTTCCCGCTTGGCAGCTGCACGATGAAGCACAACCCGCGGCTGAATGAGAAAGTGGCGCGGATGCCCGGCTTTGCGGATGTCCATCCGTTGCAACCGCGCGAAACGGTGCAAGGTGCGTTCGAAGTCATCAACGAGTTGGCACATTGGCTGATCACGCTCACGGGTATGCATGGCGTGGCGATGAGCCCAAAGGCAGGCGCGCATGGCGAATTGTGTGGCATCCTGTGTATCCGTGCCGCGCTGGAAGCGCGTGGCGATGCGCGTGAAGTGGTGCTGGTGCCGGAAAGCGCGCATGGCACCAATCCGGCGACAGCTGCCTTTGCCGGGTACCGGGTAGAGAATATCCCCGCGACGGATGAAGGCCGGGTGGATCTGGAGGCGCTCAAGGCGCGGCTTGGCCCTGATGTGGCCGCGGTGATGATCACCAATCCGAATACTTGCGGCTTGTTCGAACGCGACATGAAGAAGATTTCTGACGCAGTCCATGAAGCGGGCGGCTTCGTTTATTGCGACGGTGCAAACTTCAATGCGATCGTTGGGAAGGTGCGCCCGGGCGATCTTGGCGTCGATGCGATGCACATCAATCTGCACAAGACATTCTCCACCCCGCATGGCGGCGGCGGACCAGGCTCAGGCCCGGTGGTCTTGTCAGAGGCGCTCAGCCCCTTCGGCCCGCTCCCTTACACAGCGCGCACCGCAGACGGCGTGGTGCATCTGGTCGAGGAAGAAAGCGCAGACGCGTTTTCCAAAGAACATTTCGGCGGGGTGATGCAAAGCTTTGGCCGGATGACTGCGTTTCACGGCCAGATGGGCATGTTCACGCGCGCGCTGACCTATATGCTCAGCCACGGTGCAGACGGTTTGCGGCAGGTGGCAGAAGACGCCGTGCTCAACGCCAACTACATTCTGCGCAGCATGGAAGACATCCTCCATGCGCCTTACGCGGCAAGTGGGCCCTGCATGCATGAAGCATTGTTCGGAGACAGAGATTTTGGCGGCGATCTATCAACGCTTGATCTCGCGAAATCCATGATCGATGAAGGGTATCACCCGATGACGGTGTATTTCCCGCTTGTATTGCACGGCGCCATGCTGGTCGAACCAACCGAGACTGAAAGCAAGGCAACGCTGGATCAGTTCATCGCGGCCTTCCGTTCGCTGGTCGAACGCGCGAACGCGGGCGACGAGGCAATGAAGCAAGCGCCTTACTATGCGCCGCGCCGCAGGCTTGATGAAACGCAGGCTGCGCGCAAACCCAATTTGGCGTGGGCAGAACCTGAAGACGATTGATCAGTCGCGTAGCACAGCGGGAGTGCTTGTCGCGGCCTCTGGCGGCGGCACAGTTTCCTCCGGGTGCGGATCAATCCGGATGCGGATCTGCTGAAGGTTGAGGATCGTAACGTAGAAGCCGATCACAGCAAGCGAGCTAGACCCCAGCACTGCCATGGCGGCACCCTTCGCGCCATTCCAGTCGATCGCTGCATCAAGCAGAACCAGCGCCAACACCGTCGGCACTGCCCGCACGAGAAAGGCGGTATGCGCCTTGCCAGCGCTGACCAGCAGCGATTCCAGGCTCGCGCCGACCAGTTCAACCGCACCTGCGATCGCGAGGATTACCATCGCCCAATAAAAGCCCGCGAACTCAGCCCCCGCTATTGCCGTAAGGCCCCAACGACCAGCGAACAGCGCCACCATCACGGCAAGAAACCCGCCGATCAGTGCGATGTTCGCCATTCGGCGGGCCATCTGCAGGGCTTCGTCCTTTGCATGTACCAGCTCGGGATAGATCGCTTTGGATACAGTTTGCGCAAGCACAACCAAAGCCTGGCCCAACTGGCTTGCGACGCGGAAGCCACCAGCAAGTGCCTCGCCGCCTATGGAGCCAACCATCAGGATCATGACTTGCTTTCCGGCGATGGACAGAGAGCCGGACATATTGGTCGACCAGACAAAGCGCCATGCATCGGGATGCGCGGAAGGAATGCGTCTAAGGCTAACGCGCGACAGGTCGATCCTCTCGTCGCGTGCAGCAATTATCCAGAGTGCCAGCGCAACTGCCACTTCGGATGCAGCCCAGGCGAGCACAAACCCTGTTACATTCGGCATGAAGAACAAAGCCAGGATCGCGCCGGCCGCCCGGATTGCTGGCTGCACTGCTTCGGCTGCGGTCGCTTTGGCAAATTTGAACCTTAGGCGCAGCAACCCGGTGGGCGTCGTGCGGATAGAAAGGAGCGAGATGACACAATAGCCGAAAGTTAGCCACAGCAGTTCATCGGGCAGGGGCAGCCACAACTGCGCCGTCCAGACCAGTATCGCGGCCGCCACAGTACCCATCACGACGGACATCAGATCAAGCGCGATGGCAAACCCGGTTGCATCTGCAGGCCCGCTGCCATTCGCTCCCCACCTGACAACAAATTGCCAGGTCTGGAAATTGGCGAGACCTGTGACTGTCTGTCCCAATGCGATGATAATCGCGAAGTAGCCAAAGCCCTCTAGTCCAAGTGTGCGTGTGGCTATCGCGAGATAGACAAGGCTCATCACGGCGTTGAAGCCGCGCCCGCCCAGTAACCAGCCAATATTCTGCCAGAGACGTTTCATAATGCGCGCCGGGCCTAACCCGCGGCGCCTTCGCGTTTTTTCAGCAGCCGTTCGGTCACTTCGAATGTACGCTCATTGTCGACATCGATCGCGAATTCGCCGTTGGACATGACAATCGGCACCAGCTTGAAGCCAAAACGGTTGGAGACCTGCTCGAAAATCTTCTCTTTGCTGCCCCAACCGAAGTAAAACCGGATCAGGTTCATCAGGCCGAACGCCTTGGCGATGCGTTTAGGGAACTTTACGAACTGTCCGCCTTCGCGCATGATCTCTGCTGCGCTAAGCGCCTCCTCGCTGCCCATCCAATAGGTGTTGCAGTTGGAATAGCCGCCGTCAGTGAATTCGTAGAATTTCTTCTGGCCTTCGGGATCGGCCGCTTGCACATCCTGCTTGCGCGCAAGCGCAGCTGCTGCACCCGCATCCGCCGCCAACGCCTTGTCGATGAACTCTGCATAGCCGTCTGACGTAACCAGGCAATTGTCCGCGGTTGTAATCATCAGCGGGAAGCTGGCGCCTTCCGCCCCTGAGAACACGCTGTCGACGATGTTGAACTTGCCTTCTTTGAAGTGCAGCCTGCCTTCCGCGGTCAGCATTTGCGCGGTGGGCAAAGCTTTGATCTCGTCTGCTTCGTGCGCAACGATATGGATCGCGCCGATCCGGTCACATCCGGCAACCTCTTTCAGCACGCGCTCGACCATGGGTACGCCCAGCACAGGCGCGACACACTTTTGCAATACGCCGGCCCGGGTCGCCAAGGGGTCCATAATGCCGGAACGCTTGCCGGCCATGATAAGTGCTGTGATTTTTCCGTCCATGGGCAGGCAAATAGTCCCGAATTGCCAGAACGCAAACTCTTGTCATGCGAAGATGAGCCGTGCAGCAGGTGCAGCGATGCGCATTATCTTGTCTCGCAAGGGTTTTGATAGCGGCTCGGGAGGTGGCCCGTCGCCGATTGTGGCCGGTCGGCCTGTGACATTGCCGATTCCCGCGGGGGCTGCTTCGCGTACTACTTACGGGGATCTAGGCTTGGGCGAACATGCCGCTCGCTCAAGTCGGGGGAAGCTTGGTGCGGATGACCCATGTCATCACGATCCGATGTTCACTGACGCAGGAGAGTGCCTGTTCGGGCAATGCGGTGCGGCGCAAACGCATCTGGAACGCCAAGGCGTGGGTTTAGGCGATGTGTTCCTGTTTTTCGGGCTATTCCGAGACTGGGATCATGGCGGCAAGCCGCATCACCGCATCTTTGCCTGTCTTGAAGTCGAAGAGGTAATCCCGCTTGCCGACGGCCCACCGCAAAAGCTCGCTGATCTGGCGCATCCCCACGCGCTGGCGATGCATCACAAGAATGATGTGATCTATCGCGGGCCGGGTGTGCAGGCATCGCGCGCATGCGATGCCTTGCAGCTAACCGTTCCCGGCGGTCCGGTGACGCTGTGGGACAGGCCCGAATGGCTCAAGCGCGGCGGGCTAAGTTACCACGACAGGCCCGATCGCTGGCTGCGCGGCGGCAAGTTGCGCAGTGTCGCGCGCGGTCAGGAATTCGTTGCCGATATCGGGCGCAGATCTGCACCGCGCGAATGGCTCGCGCGAATTCTGGACGAAATCCGAAGGAACTGACTAGAGCGTCTTGATGACGCCGGAGAAATCAACCGAACCGTTCTGCTCAGCAAAGGCTTCGTAGATTTCCTGGGCATGGCGGCCCAGCGCGGTGGTTGCACCTGCGCTTTCCGCCGCTTCCATCGCCAGCTTCAGGTCTTTCAGCATCAGCGCGGTAGCAAACCCGCCCTGATAGTCATTGTCGCTCGGGCTCTGCGGGCCGACGCCGGGTACCGGGCAATAGCTGGTCATTGACCAGTTCTGGCCCGAAGATACGCTGGAAATGTCATAGAAAGTCTGTGCGTCAAGGCCCAGTTTCTCCGCCATGGCGAAGGCTTCACACGTGCCGATCATATGGATCGCGAGCAGCATGTTGTTGCAGATTTTCGCAGCCTGACCATTGCCGATACCGCCAGCATGGATCACGGCCTTACCCATTGCTTCGAGCACCGGCTTGGCTGCCTCAAAGGCGTGGATTTCTCCGCCGACCATGAAGGTCAGCGTGCCGGCATTCGCCGCCGCGATGCCGCCAGAAACGGGTGCATCGACAATCTTATAGCCTTCTGCGTGTGCCGCATCGGCAACTTCGCGCGCGGTGGCGACATCGATGGTCGAACAATCGATCAGCGTTGCGGCATGCGGCGTGTGGCCGATAACGTCGCTGGTGTAGACCGATTTTACGATGGCCCCGTTGGGCAGCATGGAGACAACCGCTTCGGCGTCTTTCACAGCATCGCGGACATTGGTGAAGGTTTCGCAGCCAGCTTCCTTGGCGCGGGCCAGCGCATCCTCGGACAGATCGAACGCGCGGACGTGGTGCCCGGCTTTCACAAGATTTGCGGCCATCCCGCCGCCCATATTGCCGAGGCCAATAAATGCGATTTTCATGTGTCTCTCCTTTGGGGGCTTGGTTCAATCCAAGACTAGCGCCCCTTCCACTGGCCTTCGCGCTTCTCGATAAAGGCGGCCATGCCTTCGGCCTTGTCTTCGCTCGCGGTCAGGATCTGGAAGATACGGCGCTCAACAATCAGCCCCTGATCCAGCGTCATTTCGAAGGCCGAATTGACCATTTCCTTGTTCGCGATGGTTGCCATTGGCGGCATGCTGGCAATGGTCGCGGCGGTCTTGAGCACGTCTGCGATCAAATCCGCCTGAGGCACAACACGCACGATCAGGTTCGACCGCTCGGCTTCCTCGGCGCTCATCATCCGGCCGGTCAGACACATTTCCATGCTCTTTGACTTGCCGATGGCGCGGGTCAGGCGCTGCGAACCGCCCATGCCCGGGGCTACGCCCAGTTTGATTTCAGGCTGGCCGAATTTGGCATTGTCCGATGCGATGATGAAGTCTGCCATCATCGCCAGCTCGCACCCGCCGCCCAGTGCAAAGCCATTGACCGCAGCAATCCACGGCTTGCGGGTCTTCTTCACGATCTCGCTGGTCCAGAGCGAAAAGAAATCGTCGAGATAGAAATCGGCCGCCGCTTTCTCGCTCATTTCCTTGATGTCCGCGCCTGCCGCGAAGGCTTTCTCGCCGGAGCCTGTCAGGATGGCGCAAAGCTGGCTGTCGTCTGCCTGATAATCGGCGAATGCTTCGATCAGCTCTTCCAGTACCTTGGAATTGAGCGCGTTCAGTGCCTGCGGACGGTTGATCGTCAACAGCGTGACACCTTTGGTGCCGTGGGCATCTTTTTCGGCGGTGATAGTTTCGTAGGTCATAGGGGTTTCCATTCCTTATCGGCAGGCAAGGGCGCGAAAATCTGATCGATCAGCTCGTCACTCACGCCTTCAGGAGTAGCGGGATCCCATTTGGGATCGTGCGTTTTCTCAACAATTACCGCGCGCACGCCTTCAGCAAAATCGGGGCGGGTCAGCACGCGCGAAGCGATACGATATTCCATCGCCATATTGTCCGCGAAATCATCCAGCTTTTCGCTTTCAGCCAATTGGCGCAGTGCGACCTTGCAGGTTTGCGGGCTTTTAGTGCCCAGCGTGCCGCGTTCCTTCGCCGCCCAATCGCTTTCATCGGCGTCTAGCGAAGCAAGTATGTCTTCATAGCGGTCCGACGCGAAATGTTTGGCGATCTTGTCCGCATTGCCAGCGATACGTGCGTCCGGTGTTGGTGCGGATAACTCGCCGAGTATCCTGGCGATGCGTTCGGGATGTTCTGCGATCCGGGCCTTGGCTTCTTCCAGCTTTTCGCTTGGCAGGTAATGGGTCGCGAGGCCGGTCCAAAGGCATTCTGCCCCATCCAGCCGTGCACCGGTGATCGCCAGGAACTGTCCCAAACGCCCCCCCAGTCGCGAGAGATACCAGCCGCCGCCAACGTCGGGGAACAGGCCGATGCCCGTTTCCGGCATGGCGAAACGCGTGTTCTCCGTCGCGACACGGAATTTGCAGGGCTGTGAAATGCCAACACCGCCGCCCATGGTGATGCCGTCCATGAACGCCACGATCGGCTTTTCATAGGTGAACATCTGATGGTTCAATTGATACTCGTCATGGAAGAACTTGCGGCCCGAAACTCCACCATCATTCAAAGCGCTTTCGCGCAGCAGGTTGATATCGCCACCCGCGCAAAACCCGCGCCCCTCGGCATGGTCGAGGATCACAGCTTTCACCGCGTCGTCGCTCGCCCACGCGGTTAGCGCCGAGTTCATCGCATGGCACATATCCAGAGTGAGCGAATGCAGCGCCTTGGGGCGATTGAGGGACAGTTTTCCTGCCGCCCCTTCAATAGATGTCAGCAATTCTTGAGTCATTGGTGTGTCAGATCCCGTCCTACGATCATCCGCATGACCTGATTGGTGCCCTCCAGAATCGAATGCACGCGCAAATCGCGCCAGAAGCGTTCGATCGGATATTCCTTCAGATAGCCATAACCGCCGAACAGTTGCAGCGCGTTGTTGGCCACGTTGCTGCCGCTATCAGTCGCGAGCCGCTTGGCCATGGCGGAAAAGCGCGTCTTGTCCGGCGCATTCTCGGTCACTTTCGCCGCCGCGAGATAGAGCAGCGCGCGCGCCGCCTCCAGCTCGGTCGCCATGTCGGCCAGCATGAATTGTGTGTTCTGGAAATCGGCCACAGGCGTATCGAACTGCTTGCGTTCCTTGGTGTATTTCACCGCTTCGTCCAGGCAGCGTTGCGCGCCGCCCAGCGAACATGCGCCGATATTGATGCGCCCGCCATCCAATCCGGCCATGGCAAAGCGGAAGCCTTCGCCCTCTGCGCCAACGCGGTTGGCAACCGGAACGCGGCAATCCTCGAATATCAGCTGCGCTGTGGGCGAAGCATTCCAGCCAAGCTTCTTTTCAGGCTTGCCGAAGCTGAGGCCCGGCGTGTCTTTCTCGATCACAAGGCAGGTGATGCCCTTTGACTTGTGCTCTCCGGTGCGGACCATGACGACATAGATGTCGTTGAAGCCGCTACCCGAGATAAATTGCTTGGTGCCATTTAGGACATAGTGGTCGCCGTCCAGCACGGCGCTGGTCTTAAGACCCGCTGCGTCCGAGCCTGAGCCGGGTTCCGTCAGCGCATAGCTGGCGATGTGTTCCATCGTCACCAGCTTGGGCAGGTAGCGTGCTTTCAGTTCGTCTCCGCCGAAGCGGTCGATCATCCATGCGGCCATATTGTGGATCGAGATATAGGCGCTGGTCGTGGGGCAGCCATAGGCCATGGCTTCCATGATCAGTGCGGCTTCAAGCCGGCCAAGGTTAATCCCGCCCGATTCCTCGGAAACGTAGATCGCGCCAAAGCCCAGTTCGCCCGTCTGCTGGATTACATCGCGCGGAAAGTGGCTCTTCTCGTCCCATTCGCCCGCGAAGGGTGTGATATTGTCTGCAGTGAAACGCTGCGCCATTTCCTGAATGGCGAGTTGGTCGTCAGTTAATGCAAATTGTCCTGTCATGGCGTGCGCAATAGCCCCTCTCGATCGCTTGGCTTCATAACGCTGCTTACCCGCAGCTGACTTGGGTTATCTTCATGTTGTCGTCATAGCGCACATTCACGCGATCCTGGCGATAATCCATCGTCCATGTGGTACGCGGGAGACCCCATCGCAGTGTGCGTGACCCGCTTTCGCGCAGAATGGCCGCGCCCATTTCCGCAGTCGCATCGTGGCCAACGTGATACTCCGCAGGCGCTACATCGCAGACATATTCTGCTGGCGCTGTGGTAACCGCTGGCGCGGGAGGCGCTGGTTCCGGGTCAGCATATCCAGCACAGGCAACCAACGGCAGAGCGAATAGTGGAGTCGCAATCAGTCTCATAGTTTCATCCCTTACTTCACCCCATCGTTGGAATGACAAAGGCATTCGATCCATCGCCCCCGCCATCGGGCCAGCGCTGAGTAATCTTCTTGTTCTTGGTCCAGAACTTCAGGCCTTCCATGCCGTACTGATCGATGTCGCCAAAGCCGGAGCGTTTCCACCCGCCGAAGCTGTGATAGCTGACCGGTACAGGGATCGGCACGTTCACGCCGACCATGCCCACGTTCACCCGGCTGGCGAATTCGCGCGCGGCGTGTCCGTTGCGCGTAAAGATCGCAACGCCATTGCCGTACTGATGCTCGCTTGGCAGTCGAACCGCGTCTTCGAAGTCGTTGGCGCGCACGATCTGCAGCACAGGGCCGAAAATCTCTTCCTTGTAGCTTTCCATCCGCGGCGTAACGCGGTCGATCAGGGTCGGACCGACGAAGAAGCCGTTCTCATGCCCTTGCAGTGTGAACCCGCGGCCATCGATCACGATTTCTGCACCTTCGGCTTCAGCCGTATCGATCCAGCCTTCGACCCGCGCTTTGTGCTCGGGCGTTACAACCGGGCCGTAATGCGCGTCCGGATCGTTCGACACACCAATGCGCAATGCGTTGATTGCCGGGATCAGCTTTTCGCGCAAACGATTGGCGGTGTCTTCGCCAACCGGTACGACGACAGGCAATGCCATGCACCGCTCGCCTGCGCTGCCAAATGCCGCGCCTGCCAGATCATTGACCACTTGATCCAGATCCGCGTCAGGCATCACAATGCCGTGGTTTTTCGCGCCGCCGAATGCCTGTATGCGCTTTGCATTCGCACTGCCGCGTGAGTAGATATATTGCGCGATGTCAGAGCTGCCGACAAAGCTGATCGCGGGGATATCCGGATGGTCAAGGATCGCGTCGACCATTTCCTTGTCGCCGTGAACCACTTGCAGCAAACCGTCTGGCGCACCTGCTTCCAGAAACAGCTCAGCGAGGCGGACGGGGACTGAGGGATCGCGCTCTGACGGCTTCAGAATAAAGGCATTTCCGGCCGCACATGCCATACCGAACATCCACATCGGGATCATCGCTGGGAAGTTGAACGGTGTGATGCCTGCACCGATGCCGAGCGGCTGACGCATGGAATAGACATCGATACCCGGCCCGGCGCCTTGGGTGTACTCGCCCTTGAGAGCCTGCGGGATACCGCAAGCATATTCGATCACTTCCAGCCCGCGTTGAACGTCGCCTTTCGCATCGTCGATCACCTTGCCGTGCTCGGAGCTAAGCAGTTCGGCAAGCTCCTGCATGTTATGTTCGATCAATTCCTTGAACTTGAACATCACACGTGCGCGCTTTTGCGGATTGGTCGCCGCCCAGCCGGGCTGGACCGCCTTTGCTGTCGCCACCGCTTTATCGAGCAGAGCCGCATCGCCCAGGGCAACTTCAGCTTGCACTTCGCCGGTCGAGGGGTTCCACACCTGGTGCTTGCGTGTAGAGGGAACGCTCTCCCCTCCGGCTAGAAAATGATCAACTTGCCGCATCATTATTCCTCTCGAACCTTCGAATCTTTCGCGCGCTCTACCTCTTCGCAGTTGCGAATCCAAGCCAAGCCGCGTTCATGTGTGTGATACTAGCCGCGCATGTCCGCTTCACCTATCTGATTGACCATCTTTGGCCTTTGCGGCAATGCGCGAGCCCGGATCGGGGTGCGGGTGTAGCTCAATGGTAGAGCAGCAGCTTCCCAAGCTGACGACGAGGGTTCGATTCCCTTCACCCGCTCCAGATTAGGGATAGAACGCCGGGCGCTTCGCCATCATTGCCGCAACGCTTTCACCGAATTCGGGCGATTGCAGCTGGTTTGCGAAATGCACGCTTTCGGCCATCATGCGATCTGTGATCTCGGCATTGCGGTTTCGGACCAGCGCCTTTGCATGGCGCATCGCATTGGGCGCGGCATTCGCGACAACCATGGCAAGTTCGCGCGCGCGGGCGTCAAATTCAGCGTCATCAAACATGCGGGAGATCAGCCCCATGCGCAGCGCCTCTTCCGAAGTCAGCGTGCGCCCGGTCATGAACACGTCCATCGCCGCGGCCATGCCGATAGCTTCTGGCAGCAGCAGAGAAGAGGCTGCTTCTGGCACCAATCCCAACTTCACAAAAGGCGCGCTGAACGTCGCCGATTGTGCGGCATAAACCAGATCGCAATGCAGTGTCAGCGTAAGGCCCACACCAATAGCTGGCCCATTCACCGCAGCGATCAAAGGTTTGGGGCAATCCTTGATCGCGTGGAGAAACTGGATGACCGGCGGATTGTTCTCACCGCGCGGACCCATGGCAAAATCCTGCAAATCATTGCCAGCGGTGAAATATGCCCCGTCACCGGCACCGTCCGCTGTAATCATAAGCGCGCGGTTTTCATCATCCACGGCATAAGCATTCACCGCATCGGTCATCGCTTGATACATGTCTTGAGTGATTGCGTTGCGCTTGTCT
Source organism: uncultured Altererythrobacter sp. (assembly GCF_913057185.1). Taxonomy (NCBI): domain Bacteria; kingdom Pseudomonadati; phylum Pseudomonadota; class Alphaproteobacteria; order Sphingomonadales; family Erythrobacteraceae; genus Altererythrobacter; species uncultured Altererythrobacter sp. The sequence goes on along the minus strand of NZ_CAJXNK010000001.1, from coordinate 176,471 downwards.
GGGCGGTTGAACGCAACCGTGATCAGGCGGTCGCTTTGCTCGATGCGGATATGGTCAGTCATAAAGGGGGGTCCTCAAGTTTCTTTGAGGCTGCCCATATCGATGACGAAGCGATATTTCACGTCACTTTTTTCCATCCGGTCATAGGCATCGTTCACTTCCTGCATGCGGATGATCTCGATCTCTGGCAGCACATCATGCTCTGCGCAGAAATCGAGCATTTCCTGCGTCTCTGCCAATCCGCCAATCCCGCTGCCGGTCAACACCTTGCGGCCCAGTAGAATACCGGAATGCATTTCCGGCAACATATCGATCACGCCTACCAGAACTTGCACGCCATCGATCTTCAGCAGGTGCAGGTATGGGGTAATGTCATGGCGCACCGGGATAGTGTTCAGGACCATGTCAAAGTAGCCGGCCTTGGCTTTCATCGCGTCCTTGTCTGACGTGTTGAGAAATGCGTGCGCGCCTAGCTTTTCGGCATCCTCACGCTTGCTTTCACTGCGGCTCAGCACGGTAACTTCCGCGCCCATCGCGGCAGCCAGCTTCACACCCATATGGCCGAGCCCGCCCAACCCCGCGACGGCGACCTTGCTGCCCGGGCCGATCTTCCAGGTGCGCAATGGCGAGTATGTGGTGATGCCCGCGCACAAAAGCGGCGCAGCCTCAGCCATCGACATCGCGTCCGGAACTTTGAGCACAAACTCTTCGCGGCAAACGATCCGCTCGGAATAGCCGCCAAAGGTGGGCGTGCCGTCTCGCAAATCCTTGCCGTTATAGGTGCCGACCATCCCGTTGACGCAGTATTGTTCCAGATCCTGATCACAGTGCCGGCATTCCATGCAGCTATCGACCATGCAGCCGATGGCAACGCGATCACCTACCTCGTGCCGGGTCACGTTCTCGCCAATGGCCGCAATCGTGCCGACAATCTCGTGCCCAGGCACGACAGGATAAGTCGTGCGGCCCCAATCGTTACGCGCCGTGTGCAGGTCCGAATGGCAGATGCCGCAATGAGTGATGTCGATCAGAACATCATCTTCGCGAAGGCCGCGGCGCGTGATGTCCATCGGCCCGACAGGAGAATCCGGAGCGGAAGTGCCATAGGCCTTGGTCGGATATTCATTGGTGGCTGTTGCCATGTTGTCTCTCCTATTTGGGCGGCATTCTGATCGCGCCATCGAGGCGGAACTGGTGCCCGTTTATGTAGCTGTTACGGGCGATCTCGCAGATCAGCGATGCGAATTCCTCTGGATGGCCGAGCCGCTTGGGGAAAGGTACGCTGGCGTTTAGTTGCGCCCACATGGCCGGATTGCGATCTTTCATCCCCAGCATCAACGGGGTCGCAAAAATGCCCGGCATTACAGAATTCACACGGATGCCGATGTCCATCAAGTCGCGCGCCATCGGTAGCACCAGACCGTTCACGCCTGACTTGCAACTGCCGTAGATGACTTGTCCGATCTGCCCGTCTTGTGCCGCGACACTGGCGGTCAGTGTGATGCAACCGCGCTCACCATCTTCATTTAGCGGTTCGCTGTTGGCCATGCCCAGGGCGGAGATACTGGCGATGCGATAGCTTGCGATCAGGATACCTTCTGCGCCAAAGGCGTAATCCTCTGTCGGCAAGCGCTTGTACCGGCCGTTTTCCTTGTCCCAGCCCAGCGTCTTGCCGCGCCTGCTGGCCATGGCGCAATGCACGGTCACGCGTTCCTGGCCGTTTGCTTCGCGCGCTGCGGCGAAGCCGTCTTCAACCGACTGCTCATCCATGATGTCGACACGGTGGAAAGTGCCGCCAATCGCCTTGGCATGCGCTTTGCCGTCTTCGTCATTGATATCGAAGATCGCGACTTTCAGCCCTTGATCGGCCAGCGCCTGCGCGCTTGCACGCCCCAGTCCCGATGCGCCGCCGGTTACCACTGCCGCCATTCCGCTTTCGAGTTTCATGTCCTGCTCCCGCTGAATTGTTCATTGAGATCTCTTCTGGCTTAAATGATGGCTTAATTCCCCTCCCCAAATGGTGCATGGCTGCGCAATGGACTTGCCGCTGATCATCATGCTCGCTTGCTTCTTGGCAACAATGGGCGGCGGTGCGCAGCAGATTGTTAGTGGCTTGGCTGGCACATTGCCCAATTCCCCGATCCTCCCAAGCCTGGTGGTTTTGACGAGCGTTTTGACAGCGTTTACCATGGCCTATCTCGGTTTCTGGCTGTCTGCACATTTCATCGGGTTACCATGCGCACTGCTTGTGGCGGGTGGGTTGCTGCTTGCTGCGATCACTCTGTTTCGGAGTGAGCCATTCGTGCCCATCCGCGAACCAACCCGTTCTATAGGGGCAATCTTCATGGCGCTTTCAGGCAAGCAGGCTTTGGACGCGCCGCGCTGGCTGGCTTTCGCGGCAGGGGCTGCCATCACTGAGCCGCTTGGCATTGCTCTCGGCGTAACTTTCGGCTCTGCTGCGGCGTTGTTGAGTGCATGGATCGCTCCAGAAATGGGCCGACACACCTCCAAATTGTGCATACTCAGGATCGTGCTGGCAATGTTGGCATTGGCTGTTGCCGCGTTCGTTTTGTGGGTTGGCATAGCGGCTGGTCGTTAGCCATTGGGCTATGCATACTAAGTTTTACATTTTAGCACGCGCTTTTCGCTATTTAGTGGCCGGTGCTATGGCTATGGTTGGATCATGAAAGCGGTTGATGTGATAGAAAGTGTGGGCGCCGGCGTGATTGCCGATTGGCTTGATGCGTGCATCTCTAGCGCGCTGGAAGCCAACGAAGGTCTGGTCGCCATTACAGTGCCCGGTGGATCGACGCCTTTTCCGATCATGCAGCAATTGGTGATGAGTGATCTGGATTGGTCGCGCCTGGAAGTCTGGCCGGGCGATGACCGTATTGTGCCCGAAGATCACGAATCTTCGAATACAGGCAAAGTTCGCGCACTGTTCGAGCCTGTGGGTGCAAAGGTTCAGGCATTGGACCAGCATGTTCCGCCGCCACATTTCGCGATGGCATGGCTGGGCATGGGAGACGATGGCCACATTGCGTCGCTGTTTCCTAACACCGATCCGCAAGTTGACGATCCTCAGCTGGTTCGCAGGTTGACGCCGGATCCGCTTCCGCCGCATGCGCCCTTTGACAGGATTACACTGACCATCCCGGCATTGCTCAAGTCAGATGCGCTCCTCTTTACGCTAGGCGGAAACCCGGACAAACGGCAGGTATTCGATGCCGCCATCCGCGCCGATCATGACCTCCCAATCGCTCGGCTTCTCAGCGCTGCTACCCAACCGGTCACATGCTTCGCTTGATCGAGCGGATGCTGCCTGCACCTTTGCATCGGCTCGCGCTGAGGATCATTTTTCCGCTGCGAAATCAATGGCGAAGATGGCGCAAAGTGCCGATTGTCGGTTGCAACATCATTTTGACCGATTTCCAGGGTGACCTCTTGCTGCTCAAGCACAGTTACGGGCCGCAGGACTGGCTCTTGCCCGGTGGAGGTGTTGATCGTGGCGAACACCCAGCAGATGCCGCAAGCCGAGAACTGAAGTAAGAATTGGGCCTCGAGACTAAGAAGCTGACGCCGATCGGGGAGCTTGAAGGTGAAATTTCGGGCTCACCACATACCATGTATCTCTTTGCTGCCGTGATCGACAAACAGCCTCGACCAGATAATCGCGAGGTCACAGAAGCGCGATTTTTCCCGACGCATTCGCTGCCTCAACCTCTTGGTGTTTCGACAAGGCGTGCACTTTCGCATTGGAAGGAAGGGCGCGGGCCTACTTAGAGCAGTGATAACTGCGCATCGTCGCGCGGCGCGGCTTGCTTGGCACCGCTTTCGCCTTCCAGTTTCGAAAGCGTCAACCCCATAAGCCTGATCGGTAAAGGCAACGGCAGCAATTCATCGAGCAGTGCGCGCGAAATCCGCGCGAATTCCTGCTTGTCCGCGACCGGATGATCGACTGTTTGGGCGCGGGTGACATTTTGAAAATCGCTGTATTTCATCTTGAGCGTTACCGTGCGCCCCTTGGCCTCTGATCGCTCGATACTGTCCCACACAATGTCGATGATATTGTCGAGTGTTTCGCGTAGCGCTGGCCCAGAGGAGATATCCTCGCTGAAGGTACGCTCGCCCCCGACAGACTTGCGAACCCTGTGTGCACTGACCCTGCGCAGATCAATGCCGCGGGCGGCTCGATAGAGATAGTCGCCCATGCTCCCGAAATTGGCCTGCAGGAACTCAATGTCTTTCGCCGCAAGATCGGCTCCGGTTGCTATCCCAAGCTTCGCCATCTTCTCCGCTCCCTTTGGCCCAACGCCATGAAAACGGCGCACCGGAAGGCCTGCGACAAAATCCGCGCCTTCGCCAGGTCGGATCACGCATATGCCGTCGGGCTTGTTCTGGTCGCTGGCGATCTTGGCGAGGAACTTGTTGTAGGAAACCCCGGCGCTGGCCGTCAGCCGCGTCTTCGCTTTGATTTCCTGCCTGATCAGTTCGGCAATGCGCGTGGCAGAGCCGATGCCCAGCAAATCATTGGTCACATCCAGATAGGCTTCGTCCAGGCTCAGCGGTTCGACATGCGGCGTATAATGCTCAAATATCTTTCGGATCGTCTGGCTGGCTTCTTTATACGCATCGAAGCGATGGCGCACGAAAATCAGGTCGGGGCAGAGCCGCTTGGCGGTGACGGATGGCATCGCGCTGCGCACGCCGAATTTGCGGGCTTCATAACTTGCAGCGGCCACCACGCCTCGCCCGCCCGCACCGCCCACTGCAACCGGCTTGCCGCGCAGATCGGGGTTGTCGCGCTGTTCAACGCTGGCAAAAAAGGCATCCATATCGACATGGATGATCTTGCGCAGGCCAAGCGAATCCCCGCCGCTCTCGCTCTCATCACTGTCAGGTGATTCCGCCATATCGCTAGCCTTACGCCCAGCGGCGGTGCAGCGAAAGCACGCACAGGCGAAAATGCATCACTGGCCAAATTGCTGCTTTCTTTCACGCATCTATCCGGCCAAGAACATGGCCATGAAGATGACAGCCGCCTCTGCATCATCCAAATTGGGTGAACGTGAACTTGTCACACTGATGGCACTATTGATGAGCTTGCAGGCGTTCGGGATCGATTCCATGCTGCCCGCGCTTGGCGTGATGGCAGAGGAACTGGGCGCAGCCGGGAATGACCGGCAATATGTTATCAGCAGCTACTTCCTTGGTGCAGGCCTGGGTGCATTCTTCCCTGGTGCGTTTGCAGACAAGTTTGGAAGGCGTCCTGTGCTGTTTGTGGGACTTGCCTCTTACATATTCTTGTCGCTCGCCTGCGCGATTGTGACCGATTTTTGGTGGCTGATCGGCTTGCGGCTTATCCAGGGAATCTCATGCGCGGGCCTTAGCGTTGTGCCCGCTGCGATCGTGCGCGATCATGTAGGCGGAGACCGGATGGCACGGTTGATGAGCCTGATCATGATGGTATTCTTGGTCGTGCCTATCGTCGCACCTGCGATCGGGCAGTTGATCCTCATGGTGGCAGATTGGCGTGTGATATTCGTTGCGATGGCCGTAATGGGGTTGGGTGTCGCGCTGTGGGTGTGGCTGCGCCTGCCCGAAACGCTGACCGAAGCGAACGAGCAAGACATCCAACCGATCACGATCCTGCGCAATATGAAAGAGGCGCTCGCGAAGCGAGAATCGGTTGGCTATGTCATCGGCAGCGCGCTGGTGTTCGGATCGTTGTTCGGATTCCTCAATTCCTCGCAACAATTGATCGCAGAGAGCTTTGGCGCGGGCGACTATTTCGCGCTGATCTTTGGTGCTTCGATCATCGGCATGGTGCTGGCAAACTTCCTCAATTCACGGATTGTCGAGAAATATGGCGCGCGGCGCGTGGGGCATGCGGCGCTGATCGGCTTTCTGCTGGTCAGTGTGGTTCAATTGTGGTCGGCGAGAAGCGACGAACAGACGCTTTGGGAATTTGTCCCGCTACTCAGCATGTCGATGGCGTGCCTTGGCTTTGTCGGCGCGAACTTTGGCGCAATCGCGATGCAACCTTTCCAGCATATCGCAGGCGCTGCATCATCGATCCAGACCAGCATTCGCATGACCACCGGCGCGGTGATGGGGGCTCTGATCGGCCAGGCTTATGATGGCACTGCGGGGCCATTGGCGACAGCGATGGTGATCTGTTCCTGCCTTGGCTTGGCCTGCATCCTCTATAGTGAGCGCGGAAAGCTGTTCCGCGCACCCGGAGAGGCGCGGCGTTATATGCAGATGCATAAGAATTATTGAGGCGTTTTGTTGCGTGCCGTCAGAACATCCGTCCTGACCTTTACCGAGCCACCCGCTCCCTACACCCTTCCACTCGGATCCTACTCAGGAGTGGCAATCCGGGTGGCCAGGCTTAATCAGAATTCAGTTTCCGCCAAGCCAGATCTGCAAATTCGCACAGCAATGGCCGCGTATCGCGCGGGTCGATGATATCCTCGACATTGAAGCGTTCAGCGCTTCGGAACGGTGACGTTACCTTGTTTAGCCGTTCCTTGATCTCTTCAAGCAGCGCCTCTGGATCATCGGCTGCTACCAGCTCTGACTTGTAAGCCACTTCCAGCCCGCCAGCGATTGGCAGACTTCCCCAATCGCCTGACGGCCAGCAGAATCGGTATTGGTAGAGGTCTGCATTGCTCATCGCGCTGCCGGCAATGCCATAGGCGCGCCGCAATACGATGCTCGCTAGTGGCACAGTCGCTTTGTAGATCGCGTTCATGGCCTGCACGCCATAGCGGATTGTGCCTGCCATTTCGGCTTCGCGGCCGATCATGAAGCCGGGATTGTCGACCAGATGGACGATTGGCAGGCGGAACTGGTCCGCGAGTTTGACAAAGCGCTCTACCTTCTCGCTGGTCTTCGCATCCCACGACCCGCCAAGGAAGCTGGGATCGCTGGCCACCACGGCGACCGGCCATCCGTCTAGCCTTGCCAGCGCCGTGATCGCGGCGCGGCCCCACATCTTGCCGATTTCGAACACAGTGCCTTGGTCGAACACCATGTCCATGCAGCGGCGCATCGAATAGACTTGCTTGTCTTCGCGGGGGACGAGGGAGAGCAAGGCTTCTTCGCGGCGGTAAACCGGATCGGTGCAGTTGGAACGGCGCGCCAGTTGTCCGACATGTTCGGGCATGAAGGCGAGGAAGTGTCGCGCGCGGGCAAAGGCTTCAGCTTCGGATGCGACTTCATCATCGACCACGCCATTGCGCGTGTGGATGTCGCTGCCGCCCAGTTCTTCCTTGGCGCGGGCGTGATCGTCAGAACCCTTGTAGCTTTCGCCCAATCCATCGACCACGGCGGGGCCAGCGGCGAAAATCTGGCTTAGGCCGCGTACCATGATTGAATAGTGGCTGGCGGCGACCCGCGCGGCGCCGAGACCCGCTGTCGGCCCCAGCGCCAACGCGACAACCGGCACAGTGTCTAAGTTTTTGACTGTATCGCCCCACCCGGGAACCGCGGGAATATAGGTCGCGCCGATCATTTCCAGCGTTTTGACCGATCCGCCGCCGCCCGTGCCATCGATCATCTTGATGATCGGCAGCTTCAGCTCATGCGCCATCTGCTCGGCCTGTACCATCTTGCGCTTGATGCCTGCGTCTGCCGCGCCGCCGCGAATGGTGAAATCGTCGGCGGTTGCCACCACCGGGCGACCATGCACGGTTGCCTTGCCGAAAAGGAAGGGTGCGGGAAGCACGCTGACCAGATCGCCGTTCTCGTCATAGGTCGCATTCCCGGCGACCTTGCCAATTTCGCGGAAGGAGCCTTCGTCGCAGATCGCGTTCAGCCGCGCGCGGGCATCCATCTTGCCGCGACCATGCTGCCGCGCGACCTTTTCCGGCCCGCCCATTTGCTCGGCGAGCTCTTCGCGCTTGCGCAGTTCCTCGAGTTCGCGCTCCCAACTCACTCTTCGGACGGCTCCACCACGCACAGCACCGCCTCGACCTGCACCTGCCCGCCCTCGCTGGCGGAAAGTTCGGTCACGGTCCCGTCGAACGGGGCGGTGAGCGCGTGCTCCATCTTCATCGCTTCGAGCACCATCAGGCGCTGCCCAGCGGTCACCGCATCGCCCTCGGCTACATTGACGGCAATGACCTTGCCCGGCATCGGCGCGAGGATCGCGCCGTCGGCAGCTGAGGCATGGCCGTCACCATCCGAGCGCAAAGAGAGCATGAAGGTGCGACCGCGTTCGACCACAACAGCATGATCAGCATCGATAGCTTCAACCTCGCGGATCACGGAAGGAGAGTTCGAGCCATGCGGGTTATCAATCGACATAGGATGGACGACGACGCTTTTGGTCGATCCGCCAACCATCACCGCGGCTTTTGCATTTGAGGGCTGGTTAAGCCGAAAGCCCAAGGGCCAGAACTCTATTTCCGCTTTGGTTTCGCCGTATGACCCTGAATGAAAATCGGAGACGAGGTGCGCGATCGCGTCTTCTAGCGCATCCGTCGAAGGCTCGTCTAAAATTGTGAGATCGTCGGCGTGCTCTTCGATGAAGCCTGTCGAGACATTCGCCGCGCGAAATTCTGGGTGCGACAAACATTCGAAGAGGAATGCAGCATTGGATACGACCGGCCAAACTGAGCTGCGTCCGACGATGTGAAGGAGTGAGTCAATAGCCCCTTCGCGATCTTCACTGCGGCTTATAAGTTTGGCGATCATAGGGTCGTAATTCGGGCTGATTTCATCGCCTTCTTCCACGCCTGTTTCGATGCGGTCTGATGCACCGTAGTCGCGAAGGTAGAAGTGATTGAGCCGCCCCATGCTCGGCAAAAACCCTTTCGCCGGGTCCTCCGCATAAAGCCGCGCTTCGATGGCGTGGCCGTTGATGCTCAGCTCTTCTTGGCTTAGCGGGATTGGCTCCCCGCTCGCCACGCGCAGCTGCCACTCCACCAGATCGACACCGGTGATCTCCTCGGTCACCGGATGCTCTACCTGAAGTCGCGTGTTCATTTCCATGAAGAAGATGCGGTCGGCGCGCAGGCCTTCGCTGGCATCGGCAATAAACTCGATCGTGCCCGCGCCTTCGTAATCGACCGCCTTGGCAGCGCGCACAGCGGCGGCGCAGATGTCCTCGCGGGTCGCCTCGTCCATGCCGGGGGCGGGGGCTTCCTCGATCACCTTTTGGTGGCGGCGCTGGAGCGAGCAGTCGCGTTCGAACAGGTGGACGACATTGCCGTGGCTATCTCCGAACACCTGCACCTCTATATGGCGCGGCGAGGTGATCCATTTTTCCAGTAATACTTCGTCATTGCCGAAGCTCGCCTTGGCCTCGCGCTTGCAACTCTCCAGCGCGGCTTCGAAGTCGGCCGGGGCATCGACCTTGCGCATCCCCTTGCCGCCGCCGCCTGCGACCGCCTTTATCAACATCGGATAGCCAATGGCATCGGCCTCTCTCTTTAGGCGCTCGACCGACTGGTCTTCGCCCAGATAACCCGGCGTCACAGGGACACCGGCGGCGATCATGCGCTCTTTCGCCGCATCTTTCAGACCCATCGCCTCGATGCTGGCAGGCTTCGGCCCAACCCAGATCAGCCCGGCGTCGATCACAGCCTGAGCAAAGCCCGCATTCTCAGACAGGAATCCATAGCCCGGGTGGATCGCCTCAGCGCCGGTCTCTTTCGCCGCCGCGATGATCTTCTCGCCCACGAGATAGCTTTCCGCTGTTGGCGAGGGGCCAATGTGCACCGCCTCGTCCGCTTGCCGCACATGCAGCGCTTTGGCATCGGCGTCGGAATAAACTGCAACCGTCGCGATCCCCATCGCGCGTGCGGTGCGGATGATGCGGCATGCGATCTCGCCACGATTGGCAATAAGAAGCTTTGAAAACATGTGCTCAACGCTACGCGCTGGCGGCATTCTCAGCAAGATCGGAACGCCGCCACCGTGGCTCGTCGTCAAGCTGCGGCGGACGGTTGACCAATGCTTCGGCGAACGCGGCGAGCGCGTGCCCGATCTTTTGTACTTTGGATGTGTAGACCCTGTGGTCCCATGCAGCGGGGCCTTTGGCCAGCACTTCGCGGCCAATCGCAGTGTAGATGCGCGCCGCGGAAAGTATTGCCCAACGGCAGCGGAACGGCAATCTTGCCGCACCGATCCGTGAAGAGGTCGCATGTACCTGCATCCGCCGGACAAGCCGCGCCGCCATATCGGCAAGCTCCTGCCGATAGTGCGGCTTGGTGTGCTGACCGGGCTCGATATCTTCCTCGACCAGCCAGATTGCCGGTAGATAGCAACGCCCCGCGGCGTCATCTTCCACGACATCACGTGCAATATTCGCCAGCTGAAACGCGAGGCCCAGATCACAAGCGCGATCCAGCGTGTCCGCATCTTCGCGCTTCACGCCCATTACTAGCGCCATCATCACGCCAACCGCGCCCGCGACATGCCAGCAATAGCGCATTAGATCGGCTTCGGTGCGTGGGCGCCAGTCTTCCGCATCAAGCTGGAAACCTGCGATTACGGCTTCGGCATCGTCAATTGTCAGCCCGACCTCGTTGGCAACCTGTCCGAAAGCGTCGAACGCAATGTCGCCGGTTTCCTCACCTGCAAGGGCTTTGGCGGTCAATGAGCATATAAGCTCGACCTTGCCCGCGATATCGGATTGGTCACCCAGTTCACCGCCCATATCCTGCGCATCGGTCAAGTCATCGCAGCGGCGGCACCATGCGTAGAGCATCCAAACTCGCTCTCGCGTGGTACGGTCGAACAAGCGGCTGGCAGCGGAGAAGCTCTTCGAACCTCGCTTGATTGCAAGGCGGCTTGCTTCGACTAGTTCGGGACGGGTCATGGTTGACCCGCTGCCTGGCCAGCCCGCACCCTCCACCCTTCCACCCGGATGGTATCCCGGTCGGCTCCGGGTGGAAGGGTGGAGGGTGCAGGCGGCGCGGACATCAAAAAAGAACGCCTTTTCACAGATCCTCGGCTTTCATGCCAAAGATAGGCGTGTGGGGTTCATACGCGGTCATCTTGTTAATCAGGCCGCCTATAGTCGTATCGTGGATCAGGATGTTCTGATGCGCCGGGCGAACAAAGCCGACTTCCGCCATCTTTTCATTGAAGGCGATCAGATGATCGAAAAACGCCATCGTGTTGAGCAGGCCTACAGGCTTGGAGTGATATCCAAGCTGCGCCCAGCTCATCGCTTCCCAAAGCTCGTCCATGGTGCCGACCCCGCCGGGTATCGTGACGAAACCGTCCGACAGATCGGCGAAGCGCTGTTTGCGCTCATGCATGCCGGAAACAGTGTAGAGCTCTGTGCAATCGTGATTGGCGACCTCTGAATTAAACAGCGCTTCGGGGATCACGCCTATCACTGTGCCTCCTGCATCGAGCGCACCGCGAGCAACCGCGCCCATCAGGCCCAGCCGCCCGCCGCCATAAACGACGCCAATCTCGCGCAAGGCCAGCGAGCGGCCAACCTCAGTGGCTAGTTCGATATAGCGTGCATCATCCGGCGTGGCGGAGCCGCAATAAACAGCTAGGCGGTTCAGTTTTTGAGTCACGCAGGCGGCTTTACGCCCAAGTCTTCCAGCATCAAGCCCGCAGTTGCTTTTGCGCTGCCGACAACGCCGGGAATGCCTGCACCCGGATGCGTGCCTGCGCCCACAAGATAGAAATTGTCGATCAAATCGTCGCGGTTGTGACCACGCAGATAAGCGCTCTGCCACAGCACCGGCTCAAGGCTGAAAGCGCTGCCCAGATGGGCGTTCAGGTCATGCGCAAAATCCTTTGGTGCATAGCTGAACTTGGTCACGATCCGGTCATGGATGTCAGGGATCAGACGACGCCCGATTTCATCCAGAATGCGCTTTTCAAGCATGGGGCCGACTTCGTCCCAATCCACCGCCAGTTTGCCCATATGAGCGACCGGGACCAGCGCGTAGAAGGTGCTCTTGCCCTTGGGCGCCATGCTGGGATCAGTCACCGTGGGATGGTGCAGATAGATGCTAAAATCCTGCGGCAGCACACCTTGCTTGTAAATATCATCCAGCAGGCCTTTGTAGCGCGGTCCGAACAGGATCATGTGATGGGGGATGCCAGGCCATGTGCCTTCAAGCCCGAAATGCACCACAAACAGTCCGGGGCTGAAGCTTTTGCGCGATAAAGACTTCGCATAATCCTTGCCGCGCTTGGTGCCTTTCAGCAGGTCACGATAGGAATGCATAATGTCCGCATTCGAAGCGACCGCGTCAAAACGTTGTTTCCACCCGCTGGCGGTTTCGACTTCGCTCGCCTTGTTGCCGATGGTGTGAACCTGCGTCACGGCATCGCCCACGCGCATCGTACCGCCTAGTCGCTCGAAGTGGCGCACCATTCCGGCGATCAAGCGGTTGGTGCCGCCGCGTGTCCACCACACGCCGCCATCTTTTTCCAGCTTGTGAATCAGCGCGTAAATCGCACTGGTGTTCATCGGATTGCCGCCAACCAGCAGCGTGTGGAACGACAGCGCTTCGCGTAGCTTCTCACTTTTTACATAGCTTGAAACCATGGAATAAACGCTGCGCCAGGCCTGTTTCTTGATCAGCGCGGGCGCGGCTTTCAGCATGCTTTTGAAATCGAGGAAGGGCACGGTGCCGAGTTTCAGATAACCTTCCTCGTATACGCCGGCGGCATATTCCAAGAATTCCGCATAGCCTGCGATATCGGCAGGGTCGAGCTTTGCGATTTCTGCATTCAGGCTCTCTTCGTCATTCGAATAATCGAAGTTCGTGCCGTCGGGCCAGTTGAGCCGGTAGAACGGCATTACCTTCATCAGCTCAACATCTTCGGCCATGTCGTGGCCGGTGATTTCCCAAAGCTCTTTCAGGCAAGGGGGGTCAGTGACAACTGTTGGCCCACCATCGAAAATAAAGCCGTCCTTTTCCCAGAAATAGGCCCGCCCGCCGGGTTTATCGCGGGATTCAATAACGGTCGTTGCGATGCCAGCTGATTGCAGCCGGATCGCAAGTGCCATCCCGCCAAATCCGGATCCGATCACGCAGGCCGTCTTCCCTTCATATTTGGCAGGATCGGCTATTTGCGGTGCGCGGACCAGCGGTGTAACTGGCGTGGAGGCGGCGTTCATTCGGTTTTCTCCATGATCAAGGGATTCCCCTTGCTCGCAAGCGCGCGGATTGCACGCGAAATAGGTACAGGCGGCTTGCCAGTGAAGATGCGGAACTTGTCAGGCAAGGTCGTGTGGCACGCATAGAATCGCTCAATCAGATCTTGTGGGAGCCGATAGAACTTTTGAAAAATGTCCACACGGCGTTCTGGTTCCGCAGCTTTGAAAAGCATTCGGCCCAGCGCGCGGTAAATCGACGTCTTACGCCAATGTTTATTGGCACGTTCACGGACGAAATGCGCCAGCAGCGGGCCGGACAAGTGGGCATGAGAGGCGATCGCCAATGCGTTCTCGACAGCGATCGGCATAGTGTAGCTGGTTAGCGGGTGGCTGAACCCGCCACGCGCACCCGCCATGGCAACCCCCGGGATGTCGATGCTGGCCCGATAGGCGTCGAAATTGCCGCCAGTGATGACGGGCAAAATGCCTTTCTCACGGCCTATCTCGACCCCATTGCGGAAACCCTTTTCTGCTGCATATTCATCGATCCGACGACTTAGCAAATCCTCGTCAAGTACCCGGGTCTCGTCATAGTAGGTGTCTTCCAAGAACAGCTCATCCTTGGCCAGCGGCAGCACATACATAAAACGATAGGCGCTATGATTGCCTGCTGGCGTATGCTGATCGACACTCGCATCCATTATCACCGGCTGCGACAGCCCATGGGGCTGATCATATTTGAAATGACGTCCGGTGAAGATCTGCCAGCCGCCCAGCAAATGTTTTGAAGGCGGAACACTGCGAGAATCAATAACTGCGCGGGCAGCAACGCGTTCGCCGTTTTCTAGCGTAACACCGGTCGCTTCGAGCTGATTAACTTTGCAGTCAATGCGCAGGGACTGATTAGGCAAGAGATCGCGCAAAGCAGCGTCGAAGTCAACCGAGGAAAGCGAGCGGTATCCTGCCTCCATTGACCGATGATAATCAGGGAAAGCGACTTCATAGCCATTATTCCATTCGGTTTTGGTAAAGCCATCCAGCAGCGAGTTCCCTTCGTCAGAAAGATCGCTGCCAAACCAGCTCCAGCGGTGATGCCCGCCAAGCGCCTTGCCCGCCTCTATCAGCTGGAATCGAATTTCGGGATGTGCGCGATGCAGCGCCAGCGCGATCAGCCCGCCAGCGAGTCCGCCGCCCACAATTGCTACATCGGTTTCGCGCCCATTCATTGTGGCAGAACCCCTACCCTAGCATCGATGCGGCGGCAATGGCTTGGCGCGCAATCCCTAGAGACTGTCTGCGGTTTCCTTGCATGCGCTGCAGCCATGCCTCTTACTTGGAACATAGAAAACTGATCCACAGCCGCAAGGCGATTCTTGCCTCCGCCGCGATCTCAATCTTAGCGGTGTTCATCTTGCTAGATATGGACCGTCCGTCGACCTACGGACGCGCCTTTCACTTCGCGGCGCGGCGAAGCTGATCAGTTTACTGCCATATTCGGCGTGGCCTGTGTTTTCTGGATAGCTTAGTGGTTCTCCAAAAAGAAAGGGCCGCCCGATAGCGCCCCTTCCTCGATTTTAGTCGTGCAGAGACGCTCTATTCGCCACCGTCTGCTGCGGCGCCTTTGGCACCATCCGCTAACTGCGGGCGCGGGCCGGGCATTTCGGCCTTGCGGTCGCCGGTTTTGAGATAGGTTTCGAACCATTCCATCATACGCAGATTGTAGTCATAGCGGCTGCCAGCCATGCGATTGCCGTGACCTTCGCCCGGATAGAAAACCAAGCGCACCGGTACGTCAGGCTTGCGAACCTTCAGCGCGCGATAAAGCTCCAGGCTTTGGCCCGGATCGACGCGCGTATCTTCCTCGCCATGCATGATCAGTGTTGGCGTGTTGGCCTTGTCGACGTGATAGACAGGTGACACTTCGAGCATCTTCATCCAGTCATCCCACGGCCAAGCGCGGCTATGAACATTGTACATCTCGTAAGGGATGTCGCCGGTGCCGAACTTGCTGACCTGATTGGAAATGCCAACGAACATCACAGACGCCGCGTATTCAGCAGAATGATAAGTCGCGCCCCATGCCGATGCATAACCACCATAGGATCCGCCGGTAATGCCGGTGCGGTCAGAATCGGTAATGCCTTCGGCGACTAGCGCCCGCTTCGCATCTACGATGTCGGCAAATTCAGGATCGGTGTAATTGCCCTGATGCTGTTTAGAGAATGCGGTGCCGTAACCGGTTGAGCCGCGATAGTTGGGCAGGAACACGGCATAGCCTTGGCCAGCGGCAACCTGCCCCGGCTTCGAATAGGCTGTAATCCAGCCGTTCGATTCGTGCGCCTCAGGACCGCCATGGACATTCATGATGGTGGGTGCACCGCCCTCGGGAATACCGCCGACTGGCAGCACCAGTACGCCTTGAACCTGTTGTCCGTCGCGCGCGGTATAGGTGTAGATACGCTGCTCCCCGAAGGTGATCTCGCTCAGCCACGGGTTGTGTGACGTCCACCGCTCGAATGCGTTTGCGCGCAAGCGCGGGTTCCATACGAACAACTCGGTAGGGTGCTTGGGGGAGTTGGCGGAAACCGCAACCTTGCCGCCGGCGGATTCGACGCTGGTCAGTATCAGCGAACCCGGATCGACTTCTCGGTGCACGCTGCCATCGGCGTTGTAGATGCGCAGAACGCTTTGCGCGCCGACATGCACGATGGTTGCGAGGCGGCCATTGGCCATCCATTCTGCATCAACTGTTGCTTCAGCAGCGCCTTCGTTGAGCGCGCGGTAATTGCCGGTTGCGACATCGACCAGATGCAGCGTGGTTTCCGCCGGATCGTGTTTGTCGACGCCAGCAATCATGGAGAGTTGCGTGCCGTCAGGTGAGACTTCCACGTCGCCCAGCTTGCCCGGCGTCGGTACGATAGCCTTCACATTGCCATCGGCCAGGTCGATGATGTGGACGCGCAATGATGTGTAAGTGTCGTCGATCTGCGGGGTCGGCTTGCTCTGCACGATGCCTGTCTTGCCATCGGGTGTGATGTCGAAACCGGTCACGTAGGCAGGGACAGGAATCTGGCGTGGTTCCGCGTCCACTTCTTCGCCAACCTTGGCTTCGAACAGGCGGCGCAGGCGTGCCTCTTCTTCATAGACGACAGAATTGAAACCAGCTTTACGTTGCTCGGTGCGCTGTTTGTCTTCTTCCGCGGTGGCCAGCATGAAGATGCTGTTGCCATTCGGGCCCCACACATAAGACAGGACATCGCTATCAGCGATTTCCGCAAGTTTGCGATAGGTACCGCCGGCTACTGGCACGCCCCATACGGCGTTATCTTCACCTTCAGCGCTCCAGGTGAAGCTGACCATGCTGCCATCGGGGCTGAATTGAACGCCACTCGGGCTGACATCTTCCCGCAGATATACTGTTGACGTGTTCGGGTCGGTTGCAACTTTCAGGACTTGCTCGAAGCCGCCATTGTCTTCGCCTTCGCTTACATCAGGTAGGCTGGCGGTAGTGTAAGCGATGCGTGTTCCATCAGGCGACACAGCGATAGCGCCGATGCTTTCGATCTTGGCGACATCTTCCGGCGTCATCGGGCGGGCTGAAGCGGTCGCCGCAATAGAGACAGATGCGAGCAGAGTCGCAGCACTCAAAGCTATGCGATTCATAAGAAAATTGTCCTCTCGTGATTGACTGTTGCGCGCCTGATAGCGGCAATGCGGGGAAATTCAAATGACGGAACGGGCAAATCCACCCCTTGTATCCTTAATGCAGAACGCGCAACACAGGTCCCGAAAGGGAGATAAATATGCGTGTTTTCTCGGGACTGATGGCGGCAGCAGTGGCTTTAATGAGCAGCCCGGCGCTGGCCGACACTACAATTATCCATGCAGGGGCGGTGCTAACCGATGCGGATAGCCGGCCAAGCGGGCCGGCCACGATCACGGTGACTGACGGAAAAATCGTCAGCATTGTGGATGGCTTTTCGCCAACGCCAGAAGGCGCCACTATGGTGCATCTTGATGAACACACTGTCATGCCCGGTCTGATCGACCTGCATACGCATCTATCCGGCGATCCGGGTGGTGATTTTCGCGACGCCGCTGTCAATCCGGCGGAATGGTATTCATTTGTTGCGGCCAAGAATGCGCGCATCACAGCGCTTGCCGGATTTACCACCATTCGCGATCTGGGTGCACGCAGCGATCAGGTGATGCAGTCTTTGCGCCGTGCAACCGCTGAAGGTTTTGTGCCTGGTCCGCGCATTATTGCCTCTACGCGTACGATCGCAATTGTTGGCGGCCACGGAGACACCAACGGCTTCAATGAGCATGTGAATGATGCGCTGGACAATGACTTTTCCTGCACTGGCCCGATTGAGTGTTCAGAGAAAGTGAGGCTGGCATCGAAATATGGCGCTGACCTGATCAAGATCACCGCGACCGGCGGTGTATTGTCGCAGCAAGGCCGCGGGCTGGAAGCGCATTTTACCGACGCAGAGATGCGCGCGATTGTAAAGGCGGCCAATTCATTGGGACTGGAGGTTGCGGCCCACGCACACGGCGCACGCGGGATCGAAGCGGCGGCAAAGGCCGGCGTGCAGACTATCGAGCATGGCACCTATATTGATGAAGCGGCAGGCAAGGCGATGCGCGAGAACGGGACTGTACTGATCCCTACGTTAATGGCGTTCCAGGGCATCAAGCAAAGGCTTGGCAAGGGCATTTATACGCCAGTGGTAGAAGACAAGGTACAGCAGGTTGCCGCCTTTGCTGAAAGCATCATCGAGCGCGCAATCATGTATGATGTGAAAGTGGCGTTTGGCACGGACGCTGGTGTATTCTCGCACGGCTTGAATGCAGGCGAACTGGCCTTGATGCGCAATGGTGGCATGTCGGATAGGGAAGTGCTTGCCAGCGCGACCACAGGTGCCGCTGAAGTGCTCGGCATGGAAGACGAGATCGGTCGCATCGCGCCGGGTTTCTCAGCCGATATCATCGCAGTGAAAGGCAATCCGCTTGAAGATGTGAGCGTGCTGGAGAATGTCGATTGGGTGATGGTGCGAGGGCGCGTGGTCGAATGATCACCTGATCCCGGGCCAAGCCAAAGGCTGGACAATCTTTCTTGCGAAGTGCACTCTCTCTCCGGGGAGAAGAAGGGAGAGGGTCAATGGCGCACCGGATGCGTTTCGCGGGAGCATTGTTTGCAGGGGCTGCGATGGTCACGCCGCTCGTTCCAGCGCAAGCTGATATACCTGAACGAAGGCAGGCACTGTTTGGCGATGTGCATGTTCATTCGCGCAATTCGTTTGACGCCTACATCTTCGGCATTCGTGCCACGCCCGATGATGCCTATCGCTATGCGCGCGGGGAAACGATCCGGCACATGGCTGGTTACGACATTGCGCTGAAAGGCGGCGCGCTCGATTTCTACGCTGTGACCGACCACGCCGAGTATCTTGGCGTTCTCCCTGCGATGGATGATGAAAACCACCCGCTTTCGCTGCTGGAATACGCCGCAGACATGTTCTCTAGCGTTCGCGAGAAGATTTCGGAGGCTTTCGGAAAGATTGCGGGTACGCTGCGTTCGGGCGAAAAGCTTGAGGAAGCTTACGATGTTGACGTGATGCGTTCGACATGGGCGGAGATCAACGCCGCGACAGAGCGATATTATAAGCCAGGCGAGTTCACGACCTTTCACGGCTACGAGTTCACCAGTGCTCCCAGCAGCCAGAATTTGCACCGGATCGTGCTGTTTCGTGGTGTGAATCGGCCCAATCTCCCGTTCAACAGTTTCGATTCGCAAAATCCGGAAGGTCTGTGGAGCTGGCTCGATGCCTTACGTGGCAAAGGGATCGAAGGGCTCGCCATCCCGCACAATTCCAATGTCTCGAACGGCAAGATGTTCGAGATGACGACCTATGATGGTGGCCCGATCACGGCCGAATATGCGCGGCAGCGGATGCGCAACGAACCGATTGTCGAGATGAGCCAGGTTAAAGGCACATCTGACACGCACCCCTTGCTTTCGCCCAATGACGAATGGGCCAATTTCGAAGTCTACGAGACGCTGATCGGAACCGATATCAAGGGCCGGACGTCTGGCAGCTATATTCGCCAAGCATTACAACGGGGCCTCACGCTAGAGCGGCAATTGGGGGTAAACCCATACGAGTTCGGACTGATCGGTTCCTCCGACACGCACAATGGCGGTGGTCCTGTCGATGAAGATCGATTCTTTGGCAAAACCGGCGCGCTTGACGGGACGCCCGCGGGCCGCCGCGTGGTGGCATCGGATGCGGACCTTGGGCTCGAAGGTGCAGCCGCCACGCCGTTTTATAAATGGAGCGCAGCGGGGCTTGCGGGCGTTTGGGCGGAGCAGAACAACCGCGAAGACATCTACGACGCGTTCCGCCGCAAAGAGACGTTCGCGACATCCGGCCCGCGGATCAAAGCGCGGTTGTTTGCAGGCCATGGCTATCCTGCTGATATTTTTGATCGCGATGATTTTGCCCGTCTCGCCTATGCGGGCGGTGTCCCCATGGGAGGTGATCTGGGCAGTCATGGGGAGGGTGCGCCAACCTTCCTTGCTGAAGCGATGAAAGACCCTGACGGTGCAGGCCTGGAGCGTTTGCAGCTTATTCGCGGATGGGTCGATGACGATGGCGACCTGCAAGAACAAGTCTATGACATTGCTTGCGCTGTTGGCACGCCGGACAGGCGCACGCATCGCTGCCCTGCAATGCGCTCTGGCGTTGATACCAATACTTGCACGACCCCATCGAGCTATGGCGCGGCGCAATTGACCGCGCGATGGCAAGAGCCGGATTACAATCCTGATCGCCGCGCATTCTACTATCTGCGTGCGATCGAACGGCCGACTTGTCGCTGGTCAACTTGGGAAGCAAACCGGCTAGGGCTGCCTGTGCGTGATGGCCTGGAGCTGACGATCCAAGAACGCGCGTGGAGCTCTCCGATTTGGGTGGGCGGCTAAGCCGGTTAGGCAGATTCCAGCGATCGGTGTTTGCCTGCGCCTTCAGCGCGCTTCTTGCCGCGCTCGATTTCTTTGAGCAAGTCGCGCACGTAGTGGTCAAAGTCGAGCTGGATCGTGTGCCGCCGCGCGGCGTAATATTGCCCTGTGTGATAGGCTTCGTCCGCTGCGATAATGTCATACATTTCCGCTGAGGAAGGGGGCGCATATTCGCCCGCCAGATAGGCTGCGACCAGCTTTGACTGTTGCTCGGCAAAGTTGACCAATGTCGGAAGTGGCTGAGCGAGACCCATATAAAAAAGGTCTGGCGCATCGGGTTTCATGATCCGCTTGAACAGCGGCGGCGGGCGATTGTCGCTGTCAGCAGTGAATTGGGGATCGTCGAAGAACGGGAATTTGATGTCATAACCCGTCGCCCAGATGATCACATCCACCTGTTCGCGCGAGCCATCAGTGAAAACTACGCTATCGCCGTCCAGCCGCTCGATCCCCGGTTTCATCGCGATGTCACCTGAGCCCGCGCGCAGCAGGAATTCGCCCGATACCGTCGCGTGGCTCTCAAACGGGCCGATTTCGGGGTCTGGCAAGCCATAATCGCTCATCTTGCCTACCAGCTTCTTGATGAACCGCGTGCCGAGCCATTGGCGCAGCGATTTCGGCATCCAGGCAGGCGCCGGATTCTTGTCGAGCGGCTGGCCGTTGTAATATTTGGGCAGCACCCACACACCGCGCCGCGCGGATACAAACAGCCGCTCAGCAATCGGGCGCTGCGACAGCTCGCTAGCGATGTCCATCGCGGAATTGCCCATGCCCACCACCAGCACGCGTTTGCCAACACAATCAGCGGGTTCGAACGGGCTGCGATAGCTGTGTGAATGGAATTGCTCGCCAGTAAACTCGCCCGGATAGTCTGAAATCCGCGCAGCCCAGTGGTGGCCGTTTGCAACCGCCAAGGCGTCATACTGCCGCGTCTCACCGTTCGAGAGCGTGATATCCCAGCCGCCACCCTCGCGCCGCTGCGCCTTCTCGACTCGCGTGTTGAATGCGATGTGTTCGCGCAAGCCAAAATGATCGACGTAGTCGTGAAAGTACTTCAGCAGCTGCGCGTGATGCGGATAGTCCGGCCAATCATCGGGCACAGGAAAATCTTCAAATGCCAGCCGCCATTTCGACGTGTCGATGTGCAAGCTTTTGTAGCAGGCCGACATGCCGTTGGGGTTGTCGTAATACCAGGTTCCGCCGATATCGTCAGAGGCTTCGAATACATCGAAGGGTATGCCGAAATCTTTCAGCCGTTTGGCAGTCGTGAAACCGCTGCAACCCGCACCGATTATGCAGACCTTGGGCGAACCGTTCATTCCAGCGCTCCCGCCAGGTTCTCGTAACCCGCAACGAAATCCTGTTTGAAATCCTGCACAACCTGTCCGGCGGAGGTGACTTCGCGAACCAGCCCCACGCCTTGCCCGACAAAGTAAGAGCACAGCTCTTGCGCCTTCGGATTGCCACTCACCGCGGCCTTGTCGATGGTGCGAAGTGCGGGTTCTGACAGCAACATCATCAACGGCATCGGCAGTGCGGGTAAGCCTGCCTCTTCCCACATGGCGTGCCAGCCGCTGCGCAATTGCCGCGAATATTTGCCGGTGCGATGCTTTGAACGGATCGTGTCGCGACTGGTCGCCTGAACCATCTTCTCGCGGAAGATCTCGTGCGTTTCGGCTTCGGTGGTGGCGAGCCACACACTGCCGCACCATGCACCCGCCGCGCCCATCGCCATCATGCCCGCCATTTGCCGCCCGTTCATGATGCCGCCTGCCGCAAGCACCGGAATATCCGCACCTGCATCCTCGATCGCCTGCAAAACTTCAGGGATCAGCACTATTGTGCTGACTTCGCCGCAATGTCCGCCGCCTTCGCCGCCCTGCGCGACGATGATATCTACGCCCGCGTCGATCTGCTTCATGGCGTGTTCTTTGGCTCCCACCAGCGCTGCGACAGGAATGCCGTGCTTCTTTCCTGCCTCGATCATCTGCGGCGGTGCCGTGCCCAGCGCATTGGCGATAAGCTGCACAGGGTGGTTGAAGCTGACCTCAAGCAGTTCCTGCCCTAGAGAGGTATTCGGCTGTTGCGCGCCGCCTAGCGGCGCTGCGCCGCCCTCATCGAGCCCCGCCTCGCGCAGGATTTGGCGCGTGAAGTCGCGATATTGCTGCGGGATTGCGGCGACAACTTCGTCAGCCGTGACTGAGTGATCGACCGCTTGCACTTCCGGGATCAGCACATCCACGCCGTATGGCATGCCGTCGATATTGTCGTCGATCCACTTAAGCTCTGTCTCCAGCTGTTCGGGTGTGAAGCTGACCGCGCCCAGCACGCCGAAGCCGCCGGCCCGGCTGACCGCTGCGACAACGTCGCGGCAATGCGAGAATGCAAACAGCGGGAATTCACATCCCACCATATCTGACATGCGAAACGGCATTTATCTCTCCCTTGGATCATAGCACTAGCGCGCGAATTCAAGGTTGCCGAGTCGCGCATTTGAGAGGGTTGTGTGCGCGCAAAAAAAAGCGGGCGGACCAGCGTGATCACCCGCCAGTCAGCCCGTCGACACACAGCTGCATCGATTAGTAGTCAACGTCGCCCGGTGACTGAAATTCCCCCGGCCGGGTCGTTTAGCCGGGAGCGATTACCTTGCGCTGCGCAGTATCGATCGGCGGATGCTGCGCGATGAAATTGGGGAAATCGATATCGCCTACACCATCTGCGATCGTGATATTGCCCTTCTGCCAGGATGAAGACCAAGCCTCATGATCCAGTTCGATTTGCTGGATAAGGTCATGCGTGGCGGCAGACCAATAAGCGCCAAAGGGGCTTTCCGGCATGTAGCTGAGCGGCGCGATACGGCGTAGCTCGGCAAAGGGGGCGTGCCAGCGGTTATTAATATAGAGAGCATTCTAGCTTAGATCGATCGGAGCGATTGGGCGGTTATCCGCCTTTGCCGTTGTCGCTATTTTTCAGAGTCTCTCCCAGGCCACGCTTTACTGCGAGCTTGCAGAGGTATAAACTCAATTCATCCCCGGGGAGCCAGCACAAATGGCTGAGAGGTGTGGGTATGCTCCACACGACTCGTTGAACCTGAACCGATTAGCATCGGCGGAGGGAGCGGAGGGCAACCCGCCTGAAGTCCCCACTCCGTCAGTAGGAGAGACTTCGCATGGCCGATATCAACAGTAAGCTGGAAATAGGCGTAACGACAGGGCCAATTCGGGGCAGCCGTAAAATCCACGTGGGCGCGCGCACCGGCTCCGGCATCCGCGTTGCGATGCGCCAGATTGACCTTGAGGGCGGCGAACCTAGCTTGCGGGTGTACGATACCTCCGGCCCATACACAGACCAGGAAGCCAATATTGACATTCAGGCTGGCCTGCCTGGGCTGAGACGTGACTGGATCATGGCACGCGGTGATGTGGAGGAATATGACGGCCGCGAAGTAAGGCCGGAAGATAATGGGCAGCTCGGCCCTGATCGCAGCGGCGGTGTGCCAGCCTTCCCAAATGTGGTTAAGCGCCCGCTGCGCGCTAAGGCCGGTATGAACGTCAGCCAGATGCACTATGCCCGCCGCGGCATTATCACGCCCGAAATGGAATATGTCGCCGAGCGGGAGAGTCTGGGCCGCGAAATGGCCGCAGAGCTGATTGCCGCCAACCGCGCTGGCGCGCAGAGCTGGGGTGCGAGCATTCCGGAACTGATCACGCCGGAATTCGTGCGCGATGAAGTGGCGCGCGGCCGCGCGATCATCCCCAACAACATCAACCACCCCGAAACCGAACCGATGGCGATCGGGCGCAATTTTTTGGTAAAGATCAACGCCAATATCGGCAACTCCGCCGTCGCGTCAGACGTCGCGAACGAAGTCGACAAGATGGTCTGGTCAATCCGTTGGGGCGCGGACACGGTGATGGACCTGTCAACGGGCCGCAACATTCACGACACGCGCGAATGGATCATCCGCAACAGCCCCGTGCCCATCGGCACTGTCCCGATTTATCAGGCGCTGGAGAAAGTCGGCGGCATTGCCGAGGAACTGACCTGGGAAATCTTCCGAGACACGCTGATCGAACAGGCAGAGCAAGGTGTCGACTATTTCACCATCCATGCGGGTGTGCGCCTGCCCTATGTCCCGCTCGCCGCAAACCGCGTGACCGGCATCGTCAGCCGCGGCGGATCAATCATGGCGAAATGGTGCCTTGCGCACCACAAGGAGAGCTTCCTTTACGAGCATTTCGACGAAATCACAGAGATCATGAAGGCCTATGACATCGCCTATTCACTGGGCGACGGCCTGCGCCCCGGCTCCATCGCGGACGCCAATGACGAAGCGCAATTCGCAGAACTCTACACTCTGGGCGAGCTGACCCACCGCGCGTGGAAGGAAGACGTGCAGGTCATGATCGAAGGGCCGGGCCATGTGCCCATGAACAAGATCAAGGAGAATATGGACAAGCAGCTGGAGGTGTGCGGCGAAGCACCCTTCTACACGCTCGGGCCGCTCGTCACCGATATTGCGCCGGGGTATGACCACATCACCAGCGGCATCGGCGCAGCGCAAATCGGCTGGTACGGCACAGCGATGCTTTGCTACGTCACGCCGAAGGAACACCTTGGCCTGCCCGATCGGGACGATGTGAAGGTCGGCGTGATCACTTACAAGCTCGCCGCGCACGCGGCAGATTTGGCGAAGGGGCATCCGGCGGCAAAGGTGCGCGATGATGCATTGAGCAAGGCGCGGTTCGAGTTCCGCTGGCGTGACCAGTTCAACCTGTCGCTCGATCCCGAAACGGCCGAGCAATATCACGATCAGACCCTACCGGCAGAGGGCGCGAAGACCGCCCATTTTTGCTCCATGTGCGGGCCGAAATTCTGCTCGATGAAGATCAGCCAGGAAGTGCGCGAGTTCGCAGGGCGGCAGAATCAGGGCGCGGACAGCTTCCTTGAAAGCGGGCAATCCGGCGCGGAAGCGGCAGAGGCGAGCAAGCAGGCTGCGCTCAAAGGCATGGCGGAGATGAGCGCCAAGTATAAAGACATGGGCCAGAAGCTGTATTTGCCGGAGGGCGAAGCCTGATGCGCAGGCTGGCACTGGCCTTTGGCCATGTCATTTCCAATAAGGGCGGAATGCCCCGCACCCGTCCTACGCCTGTTTTCCAGATAACTCGCATGAATTCGGCAAACTGTTCTGCCTGCGCGCGGAAGATCAGCACGCCGGTTGCTGTGTCAGGCGCACGAGACTCCAGTCATACCCCAATTCCTTGACCCGCGCTTCCAGCAGCGCGCGCAGCTCTGCATCGGGTTGTGGCTCTCGTGTCAGCATCCACAAATACCGCCCGCTAGGCTCGCCCACGATGGACCAGTCATACAGCCCGTCTGCGCCTGGCTCCCCGCGATCCAGCACCCAGTAATCGCCGTAGAATGGGCCGAAGAAGCTCACTTTGAGCTTCGCGCCGTCCGAGCCTTCGACCACCTTGGCCTTGCCGGTCGACTGATCAAACTCGCCATCAAGCGCGCCTTTGCGGCACGAATTGACCACTTTGATCTTCTCATCATCGCGCAGCGAATATTCCGCCGTCACGGCTTCGCAGCCCTCTTGAAACGGTGCTTCATAGCGCCCGTATTCGTACCATTTGCCGAGATATTCGCTCAGGCTGACGGGCTTGGCCGGTTCGGGCACGCTGGCATTGCCAACCGGACCGGGCGAGCCGACGCAGGCTGACAGCAACAAGGATGCAGCGGCGAATGCGCCGCCGAATAGGGCTTGACGTGATGTCCGGTGATCCATGCCTTTATAATCCGTGAGGGCGGCGCTAGTTCCGCGCGAGTTTCACCAGCACATTGTCCAATTCTTGCAGGAAACGGCTGCGGTCTGCCTTGTTGAAGGGTGGCGGGCCGCCTCCGATGCTTCCATCCATTCCGGCCATCCCGGCGCGCAAATCCTCCATGATCGCGCGGGTCGCAATTGCGCTGCCGATGGAGCTGGCGTCAAACCGCTGGCCATTGTGCTTGAGCACGCTCGCGCCTGCCTTCAGGCAGCGCTCGGCCAGCAATATGTCGGCGGTGACAACCACGCTCCGCGCGTTCGCATTTTCCGCAATCCAGTCATCCGCTGCGTCGAAGCCATCGCTCACGACCACCCGCTTCACCCGATCGCTCACCGGCACGCGGAAGGGGGAGTTGCTGACCACGCGCACCTCGGCTTTGAACCGGTCGGCCACGCGGTAAACCTCCTCTTTCACCGGGCAGGCATCGGCATCGACGAGGATGGTGATCGGCCCGGGGATTGGAAGGTTCATGGCGCGCGCTAGCATCAAATCCGGCTTATTCAGCGGCCGGGCTGTCCCGCCAGATCAACAGAAGCAGGGCCATGATGATGAAAATCGCGCAGCCAGACAGCAGCCATGGGTTGATGTACCACTGCTCACCCCAATCGAATTCGCCTGCAGAAATTCGTGCCCAGCCGCGAAAGTGCTGCGTCGATCCCACCACAAGGCCGAACACCGCGAAGATCGCGGCGAGGTAGCGGCTCAGCCAATGGCGATACCATGGCAACAGGATGATTAGCCCTAACAGGCCGATGACGGTGCGCTGCGCGCGGCAAAACGGGCATTCATAGACCAATTCAGTGAGGTCAAGTGCCCATGTGGCAGCGCAAACGATCAAGGCAAGTATACCCAGAACTATGCGGTAACGCAGCAAGGTATCAGGTAAATTGGTGATCACTGTTTAAGCTCCCCTATCAGCTTGCGACCAGCGTTAGCCATTGGCCCGCAATCACGCAATGGAGCGGCGTCTCCGGGGATGCGCCGGCTTTCCTACTCGCGCGAAATTTGCCCATATGCGGGCGTGACTCTTGCTACGTCATTTCTTTGCGAACCGCTTGCAATAGGCTTGCTGTGGCGGACCGTTCCCTCTCGTGCGGGCGGAGAGCTTTCTGCGCTCTGGACAGTGTTCCAAGTGTTCCATGTTGTTGGATTGGGGATTGGGTCCGCGCCGCCGAAATCGCTGGAAACCGGCGCGCTTCATACCCATATCTATAGGATAGGGGCAGTTAGAGAGAGGAACGCAAGATAATGCAATTTTAGTTCAATTCGGACAGTTCCGTAATGGGTACAGACAACGTCGCAGAGCGGATCGAAAATCAGGTACGTGCCAAACTCGCGCGGTTTGAAGAACGGTTAACCCGGGTCGAGGTGCATGTGTCGGATGAAAACGGCCGAAAAGGCGGCGCAGATGACAAGACATGCACGATCAAAGTGCGTCCGCGCGGTGACCGGCCAATTGGTGTCACCGAGCATGCGGCCGATGTGGATACGGCTGCGCGCAAGGCGGCCAATACGATGGCACAGCGGCTGGAACGTGTGCTGGGCCGGGAAGAACGCCACAAGCATGATCAGCGCCCAGACAAGGTGATATAACGATCAGTCGAAGGTAAAACCGGCCTCTTTCGCTTCAGCAATCAGCTCTGGCCCGGTCCTGCGGGTCGTCTCTTGCGCGAAGGAATAATAGTCGGGCTGTTCGTCGACAAAGATCTCTGCACCCAGCGTCATGTCGCCAAGATCGTCAAATAAACCGGCCAGGAAGGAATAGCTGCCCGTTGGGGTAAAGCAGTAGAACAGGTTGCTGCCGCACTTGCTGCAGAAACCGCGCTCTGCCCAGTTTGACGATTTGAAGCGGGTAATATGCTCCTCGCCTGAGAAGCGCGGCGCGGTGTCGCTTTGTACGGCCAGATAGGCGCTGCCGCACCAGCGACGGCACATTTCGCAATGGCATGCCTCCAGATGCGGCTTGGCGGGCGTGGCGGTGACTGTAACTGCGCCGCAAAGACAGTGGCCTGTGATTTGTTCGTGAGTGCCTGACATTGCCTTTGTTCCTTTCTGTTCAACGAAAGGATAGTCCATTGATCAAGCTTCGAAAAGTTCCAATTGCCGCGCAGCCACACCCGCCTCGCGCATCGCTTTGTACATGATCTTCTTCACGCCAAAAAACCCGGCTTTGGCGTGTGGCCAGGTCGCCCGTTCAAGCGCGGAGGTAAGCTGGATGAGACTCCCTTTGTCGGCGAGTGGAGCGAGTTCTGGCCAGAGTGCGTCGCGTGTCCATCCCATCGGGAGATAGGATGTGACGATGTGGTTGAGCTTTGTATCGGCCAGTATGTTTGCGAGTGAATTGCCGGACTGCCAGCCGACATGTGGGCAGCCAAATGTTTCTGCCGCGGCTTCACCACCATGCTGAACGGATTGCATCGCAAAGTCTCGAACCAGCCCGCCGATCTGTCTTGGAGAACGGTCATCAGGCCTAGCCGCGGAGATGACTAGTGCGGGTGGATGCGGAAGATCGAAGGGCACATGGCTAGCGGCTTCATCGTGCAGCAACAGCGCATAGGTTTGCGGAATCGTATTCGCGCCCGGAGGAAGCGCGAGAGGCCTGCGCGCGTGCTTTTCAGGTTCGGTGAGTGGCGGCGCGTCTTGAGCAAGGCCGCGGGCCAATAGCGGCCCGTCGGGATGGCTCTGCGTGTACTGCGCGATATTATCCGGCCTAGCGAGATACGTCTTTCCTTTGGTGTGCAATCCCGCGATCCAGCGCCAGCTCAGCGTATTTGAAGCCGCATCACCATCGATCAAATGGCGCAGGAAGAAGTCCGCACCCAAAGTCCAGTCGAGCTTCAGTGTGAATATCCAGATGCTGGCGAACCACATACGCGCATGGTTATGCAGATACCCTGTCTCGCCGAGCTCGCGTGCCCAATTGTCAAAGGCTTGTATGCCGGTCTGGCCGCTTGTTGCTTGCTCAAACAAACCATGCGTGACCGGATCCGATTCAAAGCAACTGAGGGCCGCATCGCGCTGATCACAAAAGGCGCGCCAAATGCTTGGCCGCTGCTCAAGATATCCTTTGAAATAGATCCGCCAGAACACTTCCGCTATGAACTTCTCAGCGGCCTCTGGGCTATGCTGGCCAAGTGCGGACTGCAGCACCTCAGCTTCGCTCACAACGCCAGCATGCAACCAGGGGGAAAGCCGCGACACATTGCCACCAGCTTTGCCTTCATCATGGTTGCGCCGATTGGCATAGCGCCGCCCCATGTTCGGTGTGAACCTTGCCAATTGCGACAATGCGGCGTCTCTCTGAGGGTTCCATTCCATATCAAAAGCAACGGGCCGGTGCGAGTGTGGTTCCGTTAAGGTGCCCAAGCCATGTGGGAAAGCGAAAGGCAGGCGTGACATGGCTGTTCCCTCTGACTATCATTGCGCGTCGGAAGGGGGAGATAACCGATGATACGCAATGAATTTGGCAAGCGCTTGTTGGTTGCTGTGGTCGGTTCGCTCGGGCTCTATGCATGCTTTGGAGGTTCGGAAGAGGCTCCGGGAGAAGTGCCCACCTTCGATGAAGTTTCGGAAAGTGAAGTTATCACTGCGCTCGGCAATGAGCCATTCTGGAATGCAGAAATCGAAGCGGATACGCTTACCTATTCAACTCCTGAAAACATCGCCGGGCAGGTGATTGCAGTGACCCGATTTGCAGGAAACGGAGGGTTGGGTTTCTCGGGAGAGCTGAACGGTGAGCCGTTCAACCTGGCGGTCACTCCAGGCGAATGCTTGGACACGATGAGTGATCGCAGCTATCCCTTTACCGCCACATTGACCATTGGCGACGAGCTGCGCAATGGCTGTGCCTATACCGATATCCAGATGTTCACTGGCGAAGGAGCGAATTGAATATGTCGAACGAAACGGGCGCTAGACGGGGTTGGACGTGGTTCTTCTGGATCGCAGCAATCTTCAACTTTCTCGTCGGCATTGCTGTGATTCTCGGGCCATCCGCGCCGATTGATACGCGCCTGGTTGGCATATTGGTTTTCGCATTCGGGCTTGTATATGCCGTCGTCGCTCGGGACCCTGATCGCTACGCTGATGTGATTTGGGCCGGTGTGTTCGGCAAAGTCGCCGTTGTTGCCTTGTTGGTTACAGCAGAAATGAACCAATCGGGTGGCGACGCTCCTACCGCAGTCTTGGCGATCGACGTGCTGTTTGCCACAGGGTTCCTAATCTTCCTTCTGACAAGGGGTGAAACGAGCGTCAGCTACGGTAAAAGTGGCGGTACAGATTAGGAGAAGACGATGGGACTGACCGGCGGATGCCTGTGCGGTAAAGTGCGCTATGAATTGACGACCGATCCGCTGATGTGCGTGACCTGTCATTGCAAGAACTGCCAACGTCAGGCGGGCAGCGCGCTTTCGATCATCGTTGGCGTGCCGGAAGGGTCGGTAAACGTCGTCGGCGAAGTCAAAACCTACAATGACAAGGGTGACAGCGGCGCAACTGTGCGGCGACAGTTTTGCGGCGATTGCGGTTCGCCTGTCTTCACGCTGGTCGAACACCCGCCAGGCGTGATGTTCATTAAAGCGGGAACGCTGGATGATACCAGCGGTCTGAAGCCAGCTTTCCATTGCTACACGAAAAGCGCGCAAGACTGGGTCGAGCTCGGTGATATCCAAGGGTTTGAGACAGTTCCAGACGCGCTTTAATCTGCGACGCCCGCACGCTCCAGCTCTGCCTTGAGGCCGCCGCTCAGCCACAGCCACCACATGCGGAAGTCGGCGAAAAGAGACCAAAGCGGATAGGTGAAGGTTGCGGGTCTATTCTTCTCGATTGTGAAATGCGCCAGCCAAGCGAAGAAGTAACCCGCCAACGGCAGCGCGATTAGCCACAGCCACTCACCCATCAACAGCGCATAGCCAGCCAAAGCGACGACCAGCGACGTGCCGACATAGTGCAAGGCTCGTGTAGCTGGTTTGCTGTGCTCACGCAGATAGAACGGCCAGAATTCAGCGAAAGTAGTATAGGTTTTGGTCATTTTCTAAAACAATCCAGGGATTTGATACTGAGCTGCATTTGGCCGCACAGGTTGCAACAGTTCGCGCCCACCAGTGCTTTGCGCTGAACGAAGGTCACCACCCGAAATCGCGGTGCAGCTGCCCCCAGCCAGAAAATCAAGCGCAGTCGCGATTGATGCCTCTGCCGGATCACCCAGCTGCCTGAATATGTCGTCATTCGCCTGGCAGGTGTTGGGCACGACGCCGGCAAGACCGCTGAAGTATTCACCTTCATCATTAGCGTTGGTGGTCTTGAAGGCGACAGCTCGCAAGCGATCGTCACACTCAGTGCGGTCGAAGCCGAACTGGCCAACCGGTTTGCCAAATGTATTGGTCCCGATCAGTGCGACATTGTTGCCCAGATAGGGGAGCATGGAATTGATCACGAGCTCGCTGGCAGATGCTGTTCCGCCGCGGCCGATAAAGGCAACCTTGGTTGGTGCAATCGCTTGCGAAGCGGTTCGGATGTTGGTTGTAGAGTTCTCGCTCGATTTGGAGTCGCGCAGCACGGTTTTTGACCAGACTTGGCCGACATTGCCCGCTCCCATCAGGTCCCCCATTAAATCAGCAATGCGGATAAGACCGCCGCCGTTGTAGCGGAAATCGATGATCAGCTCTGTCACGCCTTGATCTTTGAACGTCTGGAATGCGTCACGCAGATCTGCATCCGCGCTGCCAACAATGAAAGTTCGCAAGTTGAGATAGCCGACCTTTTTACCGAGATCATCTATGATACGAACACCATAGCGGTCAGAGACGGGATCTAGCGCATAGTCAGCCTTTACGATGTTTTCAGCGCCGCTCGCGCCGGTCGCAGTGCGATAACCAATATAGCGAGTGACGCCGGGATCCGACGGGCCAAGCGCATCAATAACAGCGCCGGGGCCGCCAGATGCCATCAATGAAGACACGCTTTGTGTATTTGTGCTGCTGGTGCCGATTTCTAGCAACTCGGTCCCGCGATCGAGCCCTGCGGCCAGGCCCGGTGCTCCCTCGAAGGCTTCGATCACAAACACGCGGTTGTTGACTGTGTCATAGCCCAAGCGGATGCCGAAACCCGCGCTGGAACCGGAATTGATCAGTGCATTTTCTTCTTCAATCGAAGTAATGTACGTGAAACTCCGGTCCTTGTCCTCGGCACGAGCAGGGGCCACTAGTGCATCGAGATAGTCCTGAACGGTGGCGAAGCTGCCTGGCCTGACTGACGTGTCGATCAGGTCGGGGAAAAGGTACCATTCATTGAGTACGGCAAGCGACCAATCCTGCCGATCGCGAACAGAACATTGTGTCGGGGTCGGGGATACGCCGCCGCCGGCGATTGGTCCGGTCCCAGATTGGCTATCGCCGCCGCCGCATGCAGCCAATGCCAGAGCCAATGTTGATGCCAGGGCTACGCGGCCAAGTCCCATGTTCATTCCTTTTGAATTCTCGTTTTGCAAACAGCGAAGCTATATGAAACCAACTCTGTGTAGGAGGTGAACAAACAGAATGACGCCCTTGTTCACCACGGGCAAACTCTAAGTTTGGCAAAGTTTAACGCAATGAAATTCTCTTCAAGAGACGCAAAATCCTTTGTCAAACACGAATTACCCACAGATTACGGGGCAAAATGGGCTTATTTTCGTGCCTGCCGCCTCGTCATGCCCTCGGGAAAGCCCTAGTTTTGTGCCTGGCAAATGAGAGAGGGGTCCCGAGTTCGTGTCTGAAGTTCCTGCCTGGTTAAACACCGTTTTGCCTCCCGCAGCCCGTCATGCGGGACTGGCGATTGCGAAGCATGGCAGTGAGCGCAATTTCGGGCGTGGCGGATTCAAGCTGATTAGCCCGGCGTTTCAATCGGGCGGTGAACTGGACCCATGCTTTACAGCCGACGAGGAAGACGCAGTCGCCCCGCCGCTCGAATGGACAGCACCCCCGCCGGGTGCGATGGAAATGGTCGTCATCGTAGAAGATGCGAACGACGCTAGCGCTGCGCCTCGCTGCCACTGGCTGATATGGGGCATCCCGGGCCAAAAAGGCATGATCCTTGAGGGCGAAGTTCCGCCGCGTACCGGCAAGAATTCGCTTGGCAACTCAGAATGGCTTTTGCCTGACCTTCCGGTTGGTGAAACCCATCATTTCGTATTCCAGTTGTTTGCGCTCGAACTACCGCTGACCCTGATGCCAGGGGCTACGCGGGAGGACCTGCTCGCTGCAATGGATGGGCAAGTCGTCGCCAGCACTGCGCTGGTTGCCCAATATACCCGGTCGCAGGAGGACGAGGAGGACTGGGGCGATGACGAAATTGATTTGTAACGGCCACCCATTGGAAAGGAATTAATTATGGCTGGAAACGCGCTTCAAAAACCCGTCACACTTTCGGGCGATCTTGAGAATGTTATCGGCAAAGGTCCGATGTCCCGTGCTCAAGTGACATCGAAGGTTTGGGAATACATCAAGGCAAACGGTCTGCAGGACAGCAAAGACAAGCGCCAGATCAATCCAGACGCCAAGCTTGGTGCTGTGATCGGCAATGCGCAGATCTCTATGTTCAAAATGACTGCTGCTGTGTCCAAGCACCTCAGCTAAATTATTGAAAACGGATCAGGCGGCGTGGCCCGGATTTGGGCTGCGTCGCCTTTTTTGTGCCTAGCTGACATCTGGAACATAATTGCTAGTCATCATGGGCATCTCTGTCTTAAGACTGCGAGCAGATAATCCAGCCAATACCGGAGATAATTCGATGAGATCTGTATGCATGATCGCTGCTGTGACTTTGTTGAGCCTGCCGGGCGTAGCAATGGCGCAATCAGCTGAAGAGATTGCGGCGGCGGCGCTCGAAGCTGCACCGGTCATGGATGGCCACAATGATGTGCCGATCCAGCTGCGCTCGCGTTTCGGCAATCAAATCAACGATTTCGACTTTTCGGATACGACCGGCACCGCGCAGGAACAGCCGGCCCGCAACGCCATGCACACTGATATCGTGCGACTTCGGCAGGGCAAGGTCGGCACACAATACTGGTCAGTCTATGTTCCAGCATCGCTCGATGAGCCTGAAGCGGTGCAAATGACGATTGAACAGATTGATGTGACCAAACGCTTGATCGCCGCCAATCCGGACGATCTGCAGCTAGCCCTGACCGCAGACGAAATCGAGGCTGCACTGGCAGATGGCAAGATCGCTTCTCTTATGGGGATGGAGGGTGGCCACTCGATCGGTTCGAGCCTGGCTGTCCTGCGCCAGATGTACGATCTTGGCGCCCGCTACATGACGCTTACACACTCGCGCAATGTGCCATGGGCGGATAGCGCGACTGATACACCAGAGCACGATGGTCTGACCGATTTCGGCCGCGACGTGATCCGCGAAATGAACCGGATCGGCATGCAGGTTGATCTGAGCCACGTCAGCGAGAAAGTGATGCACAACGTGCTGGATATCGCGCAAGCCCCGGTGATTTTCAGCCATTCCAGCGCGCGCTCGATGAATGGTCATGCGCGAAATGTGCCGGACAGTGTGCTGCAGCGCCTCCCGGCTAATGGAGGCGTAGTGATGATCACTTTCGTACCCGGTTTTCTCAGCGAGCCTGCGCGTCAATGGAACGCCAATCGCGAAGCCGAAGAGGCCCGGCTGAAAGCGTTATGGCAAGGCCAACCTGAAAAGGTCACGCAGGCATTGCGGTTGTGGGATGATACAAATCCCCTGCCTCAATCCTCGATCCGCGAAGTGGCGGACCACATCGATCACGTCCGTGCTGTATCTGGCATCGATTCGATCGGAATTGGCGGCGACTATGATGGCATCCCGTTTGCGCCACCGGGACTGGAAGATGTGACGGGCTATCCCGCGCTGTTCACAGAACTCGCGAAGCGCGGATACAGTCAGGAAGATCTTGAAAAGATCTCTATGCGCAACGCCATGCGGGCGCTGCGAGCTGCCGAGGCGTTTGCGGTCAGCCAGGTGGGCGAACCGCCGATCGAAACGCTGATCGAGCGTGCCGAGTAGCGCTTAGGGAGTCAGCGCCGGGACAATCCAGACGAGGCTCATCACCACAATCGCAAGCAGCAATCCGGTGGCCAGAACCCATCGCATCGCGCCGGTCCTTACGGCTCCTGTCGCATCATCGTCCTCGATGTGAATGGCTTGGTCGTTTTGATCTTCCATGTGCTTGCCTTTCCGCACTGATGCCATACATATCATCAATCGATGAGGCGTCGCATTGCTCCTGAGTGCGCGGCTCGGCTGGGAAGATCAATCGCGCAAAAGATCATTGATGCCCGTCTTGGAGCGGGTTTTCGCATCGACTGTCTTAACGATCACCGCGCAATAGAGCGAAGGCCCCGGGCTCCCATCGGGTAGCGGCTTGCCGGGCATCGAACCCGGCACAACAACGGCATATGGCGGAACTTCGCCCATGTGAATTTCGCCGGTGGCGCGGTCAACAATCTTGGTCGATGCACCGAGATAGACGCCCATCGACAAGACAGCGCCTTCGCCGACGCGAACGCCCTCTGCCACTTCGGCCCTTGCGCCGATGAATGCCCCGTCACCGATGATGACCGGCTCTGCCTGCAAAGGCTCAAGCACGCCGCCAATTCCGGCTCCGCCAGAAATATGCACGTTCTTGCCTATTTGTGCGCATGAGCCGACGGTGGCCCATGTATCGATCATTGCACCTTCATCCACGAAAGCGCCGATATTCACGAAGCTGGGCATCAGAACCACGCCCTTGCCGATGTGGCTGCCGCGGCGGACAATTGCGCCCGGCACAACGCGAAAGCCGGCTTCGCTGAAGCGGTTGTCACCCCAGCCGGCAAATTTGCTGGGCACCTTGTCATACGCTGAGGCACCGGCTGAACCATGCTCGATAACGCTGTTGTTGTGCACGCGAAATGACAGCAACACCGCCTTCTTCAGCCATTGATTGACGGTCCATTTGCCGGCCCCATCTGGCTCTGCCACGCGCGCTTCGCCGCTATCGAGCAACGAGATCGCTTGGTCGACGATCCCGCGTACATCCTGATCGGCGGGCGTTATGTCGCTGCGCCGTTCCCAAGCATCTTCGATTGCGGTAGAAAGTTCATGGCTCATAAAGAGGCTCCAGTGAATAGTCCTGCAGCGCTGCTAGCCGCGCCGTCTTGTTGCTGCAAGGGGGGGATTGCGGACCGAACTAGCAGGCCGGATAATACAAAGTTTCTTAGTTTGGGCTTAGTGGGACGCAGATTAAGTAGGGAAAGTAATGGCAAGAGCTTCCATCAATCCATCTGCTCGCTGTCGGATAGGTGTTGCAGCCTCGTTGCTGGCTTTATTGACAGCCTGTGGTGGCGGAAATGGAGCAAGCCCGGTTAGCACACCACGCCCGACACCCACTCCAACACCCACGCCCACCCCGCCGCCAACCAATTTCGATACTGAAGAGTTTCGTTTTTCGACTGGGCCGGAACAACACGGTGCAATTGCCGCATGGGAGGACGGTTTCACAGGCGATGATTCGATCATCGCGATTGTCGACACAGGCATCGACAGTGACAGCCCTGAATTTGCCGGGCGAATTCATCCAGATTCTGCCGATGTTGCGGGCAATCGCGGGATTGATGGAGAGGATGATCACGGCACCAATGTGGCAATGGTCGCGGCTGCAGCCCGTGATGACACTGGCGTGTTGGGGATTGCCTTTGATGCCCAAGTGCTAGCTATTCGCGCCGATGAACCTGGTTCTTGCGGCACTGACACCCCGCAAGATGCATCGCTCAGTTGCTTGTTTGCAGACACAGCAATTGCAGCAGGCGTTGATCTGGCGGTCAATTCAGGTGCCGAGGTTGTCAATCTAAGCCTTGGTGGAGGCGGTGCATCGCAAGTGCTGCTGGATGCAGTTGCGCGGGCATCAGCAGCTGGAGTAGTTGTCGTGGTAGCCGCGGGCAACTCGGGCGACGGAAGCGATCCTAATATCCCGGCCGATCAACCTGATCCGTTCGCCATCAGCATCAGGCAGGCAGGCGGAGACAATGTGATCATTGTCGGATCTGTCGATGCAGATGGCAATTTCTCTGGGTTCAGCAATCAGGCAGGCAATGAAAGCCAGTTCTACCTGACCGCAAGGGGAGAGCAGGTCTGCTGCGTCTATGATGAGGGTGAACTGTTCGTCGAGACGATCAACGGGCAGGAATTCGTCACGGTCTTTTCCGGCACCAGCTTCTCGGCCCCTCAGGTGGCCGGCGCTGTCGCGCTGTTGGCCCAAGCTTTTCCCAATCTGACTGGGCAAGAGATTGTCGAAATCTTGCTCGAGAGCGCCGCAGATGCAGGCGCCACCGGGACTGACTTAATCTTTGGACGCGGCATCCTTGATATTGCAGCCGCATTTGAGCCGGCGGGTACGACGACTCTGGCGGGAGATACAGCTCGACTGCCGCTGTCGGACCGGATTGCAGTGACGTCACCTGCGATGGGTGACGCCTTGGGATCACAAGGCCTGCAAACAATTGTCACGGACAAATACAACAGAGCTTATAGATACGAGCTCAGCTCTGGCTTTGACGGGTCAAGTGTGATGCCGCGTTTGCGCGGTGCGGTTGAGCAGAACGGGCGGCAACTCTCCCTCAGCCTGACCAACGCAAGTCTGGCATTCCATGTCAGCGACGGCGCGCGTGCAGGAAGTCTTGGCTGGAGCGGCTCGCTGCGATTGAGCTCGGATGATGCCGAACGCGCGCGCGTTCTGGCTGCGCGCGTCGCGACAAGGATTTCGCCCGACCTGCAACTGGGCCTCGCTTTTGCACAGAACGCTGAGGGTTTGGTTGCACAACTGCAGGGGCATTCGAAGCCAGCGTTTCGGATTGCGCCGGGCACGAGCGGCGACTCCGGATTTTTTGCTGTTGTCGGTGGCTCGCTTGCATTGCGCCAGGATCTGGGCAGCTGGGGCGTGACATTCCATGCCGAAGAGAGCGATGCACGGCTTAGCTATACACAACGCTTCGATGAGCTTTTTTATGGCGATAAGGACCGTTTTCGGGTGCGGACGTTGGGCATCTCTGCAGATCGCCGCTTCGGCGCTCTTGCCGGCACACTCGGGATGAGCTGGATGCATGAGGAGCACAGTATTCTTGGCGCGCAGCTCCACCCTGCGATTGGCCGCAATGGAGCGGATACGTTGTTTGCCGATGGCAGTTTGCGGTGGGACCTTGGTAGCGGTTGGGAAATTGGTGGTGAAGCCCGTGTCGGTGTGACTCGTGCTGCACGCGGCG
Source organism: uncultured Altererythrobacter sp. (assembly GCF_913057185.1). Lineage (NCBI taxonomy): Bacteria > Pseudomonadati > Pseudomonadota > Alphaproteobacteria > Sphingomonadales > Erythrobacteraceae > Altererythrobacter > uncultured Altererythrobacter sp. Next base: position 138,266 of record NZ_CAJXNK010000001.1, on the reverse strand, counting down.
ATGTGATTACGGATGGATCACAGTTTATCAGCAATGCCTGGGCTCTGGATGTGTCGCTTGCGTCGGCTCTGATGCATGGCGATTCTTTGGGGCTGCGCATCAGCCAGCCATTGCGTGTGGAAGTTGGCGGATTACGGCTAAATCTGCCATCAAGTTTTAACTATTCGACCGAGACGGCAGGATATTCGATCCAGCCTTTGTCGCTGGCTCCCAATGGGCGCGAACTAGTTGGCGAGATGTCCTGGCAATTGCCCCTGCTGTTGGGCGTGGGCGGAGCCAGCGTTTTCTATCGCCACGAGCCGGGTCACTATGCCAACAGCCAAAGCGATATTGGCGCGATGATCAGCTTCTCTGCCGACTTCTAAGCCGCCCTATTCAGGCATTCCGGCGGCGCGCGCGAAGTCATACGCACGCTCGATCAGCGGAGCAACCCGTTCGCTCATGGACTTGGCATGAGCTGACGAGGCCGTCCCATCGATCACGCGCTTCTTGATGCCCTGCATGATGCCGGCAAGGCGAAACAGATTGTATCCGAAATACCAGTCCATCGGCGGTACCGGATAGCCGGTGCGTTCGACATAGCGGTCAACCGCTTCCTGTACCGAAGGTATGCCAAGCTCTTCCAGATCGAGCCCTTCCAGCCCGGCACGGCCATCAGCCGGATTGTACCAGTTGAGCATCAGATAGCTGAAATCCGCGATTGGATCGCCCAGCGTCGACAGCTCCCAATCCAGAACCGCGATGATGCGGTTCTCGGTCTTGTGGAAAATCACATTGTCGAGCCGGTAGTCGCCATGAACCACGCTGGAATTGTGCTGCGGCGGGATGGTTTCAGGCAGCCATTCGATCAGCCGCTCCATCTTGGGCTGATGCTCGGTTTCGGACAGCTTGTACTGCTTGGTCCAACGGCTGATCTGGCGTGCGCAATAGTCGGTCGGCTTGCCATAGTCACCCAGGCCGATTTCGTCCGGAACCTTGGTGTGCAAATCCGCCATCGTATCGATCAGTGAGTGATAGATTTCGCGGCGATCATCTTTCGAACAGCCGGGTAGGGCACCATTCCACAGCGAACGCCCATCCGCCATGCTCATGACGAAGAATTTGGAGCCGATAACGTCTGTGTCTTCGCACAAGCCGTAAGTGCGCGGCACAGGAAATCCTGTTGGATAAAGCCCTGTCATCGCCTTGTATTCGCGGTCAACCGCATGCGCGCTGGGAAGTAGCTTTCCGAAGGGTTGGCGACGCAGCACATAGGACGCACCCGGCGTATCGATCCGATAAGTCGGGTTCGACTGCCCGCCTTTGAACTTGGTGTAGCTGATCGGGCCGGCATAGCCTTCCACATTGGCTTCGAACCATTGAGTCAGTTTCTCAAGATCAAGCTGATCAGCTTCGGGCACTTCAATCGTGCCGACCATTTCCTTGTCGAAATCTATATCCGGCATTCCGCCCTTATTGTCAGCCATCAGTCAAACACCACCACGCTGCGTGCTGAATGCCCCTCGCGCATCTTGTCGAAGCCCTTGTTGATATCCTCCAGCGGAATGCGTTCGGCAATGATGGTGTCGAGATCGAGCAGCCCGCGCATGTAGAAATCCACCAGACGCGGCAGGTCCACGGGGAAGTGGTTTTCGCCCATGATCGCGCCTTGCAGCTTCTTGCCGCTGAGCAAATCCATCGCGCCCAAACCGACTTTGCAGTCCAACGGCATCATGCCGAGGATGATCGCTGTGCCGCCGCGCCGCAGCGAAGCGACCGCCAGATCAGCTGAAGCCTGCCGCCCGACGGCTTCGATACCGTAGTGCACGCCGCCACCAGAGATATCCATGATCTGCTTCACAACATCGTCAGCCAATGCGTCGACCGTGTGTGTTGCGCCCAGCACCTTCGCCAGCTCCCGCTTTTTGGGCAAAGGATCAGCCGCGATCACTTTACCTGCGCCAGCTATCTTGGCGGCGTTGATGGCGGCAAGGCCAACCCCGCCGCAACCGACCACCAGCACAGTCTCGCCCGGGGTCACATTGGCCGCGTTGAAGATTGTGCCTGCGCCGGTCGTGACAGCGCAACCGATCACAGCGGCACGATCCAGCGGCATATCCTTGTCGATGGAAACACAGGCATTTTCATGGATCAGCATTTGCTCGCTGAACGCAGAGAGATTGAGCATCTGGTTCACGGGTGAACCGTCTGCCCGGCTAATACGCGGCGCGCTATCAGGCCCGCGTCGGGTATTGGCACCAAGGCACAACGCCATGCGTCCGGTCACACAGAACTCGCATTGGCCGCAAAACGCGCTGAGACATGAGACCACATGATCGCCCGGCTTCACGCTGCGTACTTCGCTGCCCACAGCGCGAACAACACCGGCCGCCTCATGGCCGGGAATGGCAGGCAGCGGGTGCGGATATGCCCCGTCGATGAAGTGCAGATCCGAATGACAAAGCCCGCAGGCTTTGGTGTCGATCAGCACTTCGTGTGGCGCAGGATCGGCGAGCTTGATGCCCCCGATCACGAGGCCTTGACCGGGCGTTTCCAGTATTGCTGCCTTAGCCATGTTTCTCTCCTATGCCCCCGTTTAGCGCGCCACGCCCATATCACCAGAGCTGAAGCTGTCATCGCCCATCGTCGGCGCATTGCCATCGCGCAGCGCGTTTGCGGTTGGGCCAGCCTGCGGCATATGCTTGGCGAATTCCATGCGAGCGATCGAACGCGCATGGACTTCATCCGGCCCATCGGCCAGTCGCAGCGTGCGTTGATGCGCATAGGCATTGGCCAAGCCATAGTCATCTGACACGCCGCCGCCGCCATGCGCCTGGATTGCATCGTCAATGATCCGCAGCGCCATATTCGGTGCCTGTACCTTGATCATCGCGATCTCCTGTTTCGCCGTCTTGTTGCCGACCTTGTCCATCATGTCAGCAGCCTTGAGGCAAAGCAGACGGGTCATGTCGATATCGATCCGGGCACGTGCCACGCGCTCCTCCCAAACCGAATGCTTGTAGATCGGTTTGCCGAAAGCTTCGCGTTCCTGCAGACGCTTGCACATCTTGTGCAGCGCTTCCTCGGCAACACCGATGGTGCGCATGCAGTGGTGGATGCGGCCCGGGCCCAAGCGACCTTGCGCAATCTCGAAACCGCGTCCTTCACCCAGAAGAACATTCTCGACTGGTACGCGCACGTCCGTCAGTTCGACTTCCATATGGCCATGCGGTGCATCGTCATAGCCGAACACCGGCAAATGGCGCAGGATGTTAACGCCCGGCGTATCCATCGGGACAATAACCTGCGATTGCTGCGCGTGACGCTTGGCCTCGAAATTGGTCTTGCCCATCACGATCGCGACTTTACAGCGCGGATCACCCAGCCCGGATGACCACCATTTGCGGCCATTGATGACATATTCATCGCCATCACGCTCGATCCGGGTTTCGATATTGGTCGCGTCAGAGCTGGCTGTGTAAGGCTCCGTCATCAAAAAGGCAGAACGGATCTCGCCATTCATCAGCGGGGTCAGCCAGCGATCCTTTTGCTCGCGCGTGCCATAGCGGAAAAAGACTTCCATATTGCCGGTATCCGGCGCGGAGCAGTTGAAAACTTCCGAAGCGAAACCGATGCGGCCCATCTCTTCCGCGCATAGCGCGTACTCAAGGTTGGTCAGGCCGGGACCTTCAAATTCGAAGGTCTCGTCAACATGGTGGTGGCTGTCATTGCGCGGCGGCATGAACAGGTTCCAGATGCCTTCGCCCTTGGCCTTGGCCTTTAGATCTTCAACCACCTGGATCACTTTCCAGCGGTCACCTTCGGCGTCTTGCGCCTTATAAGTCGCTACAGCCGGGCGTACATTGGCTTCGATGAAGTCGCGCACGCGGCCGACCCAGTATTGCTGGCGTTCTGTCGGTTCGAAATCCATGGGGTTCTCCTGTCAATTTTGTCCGTCGATTTGGCGCGACCGTGGCAGAGCCGATGGTATGCGCCAAGCATTGATTTGATAGTTTAACTCGCAGCGCCTCCGCCACGATGTGCTTCACGAACCGCGTGTTCATTCTCGCCCAGCGGGAACAAGGTGTAAGCCCATGCCCCGATCAGGCTGATTACGGTGGCAATCGCCAGATACGAAAGCGCGAGATTGTCTACTATCGCGCCATCCACCGTCCCTGCACCCGCTCCGGACGGCAATCCCACCAGAGCGATTATGAGGCCAGACAGCAGGATGCCGATCCCATTCACGATCTTTTGCATGAAGAACATGCCAGACGAAAACAGCCCTTCGGTCTTCTTGCCGGTTTCGAACTCATAGTGATCGGACACGTCGGCAATCATCGACAGTGTCAGTATCATCGCGGAAATTCCCGCGGCGGTTGAGGCGACAAGGAATGTCAGCAAGACCGGGAACATGATCGGAGTACCTGCAACGGGGAACAGGTCGGCAAACCGTAGCCAATAAGGCAGCGTGCCCAGAGTAAGCGAGATGACCGTCAACAGCGCGGCCGCTCTCGCTTTGCCAAGCCTTATTGAGACCGGCGTCACCGCGACAAAGGCCACAAATGCGGCAATGAAAAGCATCGCCGAATAGACTGTGAACTGGCCTTGTGTGAATTCCCACACATGCGTGAAGAGATAGATCGAAAGCGCGAAGATCAGCCATTGGTTGGTGAAGGCAAACACGCCCGCAAACATCAACAGCAGGAATGGTTTGTATCGGAATGCGCCAAGAAACTCGGACATTCCATGCGCAGTATCGGCCAATTTGGTGTTGCCTTGATACTGCTTCACGATCTGCTTTTGGGTTGCGATTGCGGCGGTCAGTGCTGCAATGACCATCACGCAAGCGCCCAGGATCGCATATTGCGAATAGCCCGCCGGATTGAGCTGGCCGTTGGCAAATTCCTCCGTCGGTGCCAGGAATACGGCGTAGGCCAGGAACATGATGGCGAGGCCGCCGCCCCATCCGAACAGGAATCGGTAACGCATGATGGCGGTGCGATCGTGGTAGTCCCGGCTTAGCTCCGGCAGCAGTGCCAGCGAGGGCACTTCGTAAGCGGAGAACGCGATTCGCACGAACATGGCTGTCAGGAAGAGATATCCGAAGGTCTCCCATTCGCTCATCGCGGGCGGATGCCACAATAGGATCCAAGTGATCGCGATCGGGATAACCGATGCATAGAGCCAGGGGTGACGGCGGCCGATCCTCGTGCGTGTCTTGTCGCTCCAATGGCCGACCATGGGGTCAATGAAAGCGTCAGCAATCAGCGCCAGAGCAATAGCGAGGCTGACAAGATCGGCCCGCATGCCAACGACCTGATTGTAATAGAACAGCAGGAATGTGGCGAAGCCATTGTCCTTGATGCCGTAGGCAACAGATCCGAAACCGTAGGTCAGCTTGGTTCGAAGCGGCAGGCGCTGAACAATATCCGTCATGCGCGCACCCGTTTGATGCGGCGAATCAGCGCGAATCTGGACATGCAGCTCTCCCCATGCATTGCCGTTAGCGTAAGCGAACCTCCGCTTACGTCAACGCAATCTGTCCTGACGCTACGGCATACGGGCCTGTCACGACTGTGCTTGCGGGAAGGGTGCAAATCACCCTAACGTAAGCGTCAAGTGAGAGACCAATAGAGGAGAGTCGGACATGTCCGATCTGGAGAGCTTCCGCGAAGAAACCCGCGCTTGGCTTCAATCAAATTGCCCCCCCGAAATGCGCCAGCCAGTGCGCGATGAAGACGATGTCTATTGGGGTGGCCGCAGCGCTACTTTCAAGAATGACGCGCAGAAGGCCTGGTTTGAGGCTTGTGTGGCCAAGGGCTATACCGTGCCTGCATGGCCCAAGGAATATGGCGGGGCTGGCCTGAGCCCGGCAGAAGCCAAAGTGTTGCGTCAGGAAATGGCGGCCATCGGCGCGCGCTCGCCGCTTAGCTCGTTCGGCATCTGGATGCTTGGCCCGGCATTGCTGCACTTTGGTACCGAAGGTCAGAAGCAGCGGTTCCTCAATGAAATCGCCCGCGGTGAAATCCGTTGGTGTCAGGGATATTCAGAGCCGGGCAGCGGCTCTGACCTCGTCTCGATGCAAACCTTTGGCGAAGACAAAGGTGACCATTGGGTGGTCAATGGCCAGAAGATCTGGACCTCATACGCAGATCACGCCGACTGGATTTTCTGCCTTGTCCGAACCGACAAGGAAAACAAATATCAGGGCATCACCTTCATGCTGTTCGACATGGCGGGCGAAGGCGTGTCCACCAAGCCGATCAAGCTGATCAGCGGCAGCAGCCCGTTCTGCGAAACCTTCTTTGACGATGTCAAAGTGCCCAAGAGCTATGGCGAGGACTGCCCGGGCTATGTGGGTGAGATCAATCGCGGCTGGGATGTGGCGAAATATCTGCTCGGCCATGAGCGCGAGATGATCTCTGGCGCGGACGGCGGCAATACAGGCACTCTTGGTGCTGCGATGTCACGCCATGCCAACAAGGATGGCGGTGAGCTTGATCCGATACTGCGTGCAGACCTTGCTGACTTTGACGTCGATGCGCTCGCCTATGGCTGCATGGGTGAGAAGTTCCTCGACGAGATCAAGGTGGGCAAAGCGCATCCGGCGCAGCCCAATATGATGAAATATGCCGGCACCGAACTGAACAAGCGCCGCCATGAGCTGATGATGAGCGCGGGCGGATCGCGCAGCCTGGAATGGGACAGCGAAGAGACAGGCGGCGGCAAGCCATCGCGTAACTGGCTGCGCACCAAGGCGAACTCGATCGAAGGCGGCACATCCGAAGTGATGCTGAACGTCATTTCCAAACGTATTCTTGATCTGCCGGGAGCTTGATCGATGCCCCTTTATCATAATGAAGATCAGGCCATGCTCGCGGAAACCGCGAGCCAGTTTATGGCCGAAGAAGGTGCCATTGCGAAACAGCTGCGCCATTGGCGCGACCGCAATTGCAAGGACGGATTCGGCCACGCGCTGTGGAAGGAAATGGCAGAGTTGGGCTTTACCGGCATCCTCGTTTCCGAAGAAGACGGCGGGCTTGGCATGGGCCATGTCGAAGCGGGCATCGTGCTGGAAGAGATTGGCCGCAACTTGACGCCGTCACCTTTCCTGACCAGCTCTGTGCTGGCAGTAACCGCGCTCGGCGAAGCCAGCGAAGAGCTGCGCGGCCGCTATCTGCCAGGCTTGGTTGCAGGCGACAGCGTATTCGCGGTTGCGATCGACGAAGGCGCGAAGCACCGGCCAGAACGGATTGCTTGCAAGGCGGAAAAGTCAGGCAATGGCTTCAAGCTCTCGGGCAAGAAGGACTTTGTTGTTCAGGGCGCAAGCTCTGACATGATCATTGTCGCTGCGCGCACGTCAGGCAGCGATGCCGATGAAGATGGCATCACGCTGTTTGCTGTGCCCAAGGATGCGGCTGGCATGAGCCACGACGCGGTTCGCCTGGTCGACAGCTCGATGGCGACGCACACCACATTCGACAATGTCGAACTGGATGGCGGCGCGGTGATCGGTGAAGTTGATGGCGGGCGCGAGGTGCTAAACAAGATCCTGAATGCGGGCCGCGTTGGCTCTGCGGCTGAAGGTGTCGGTGTTGCACGCGGAGCGATGGATATGACCGTCGATTACCTCAAGCAGCGCAAACAGTTCGGCAAGCTGATCGGCGAATTCCAGGCGCTGCAGCACCGAGCTGCGCATCTTTACTCCGAAGTCGAGATTGCACGAGCGGCGGTTATCAAGGCGCAGCAGCTGCTGGACGGCGGCAGCGAAAAGGCGGACCTGATGGTGTCGGTCGCAAAGGCCAAGGTCGCAAAGACTGCCGGCCTTGCTGTGCGCGAAGGCGTGCAGATGCATGGCGGTATCGGCATGACCGACGAATATGACATCGGGCTCTATATGAAGCGTGATCGCGCTCTGCAGGAATTCCTGGGTGACGCCTATTACCATACCAATCGTGTGGCCGAGCTGAGCGGATATTAAGGGGACCAGTTCATGGATATTCAATCACTTTTCGGCCTTGACGGACGTGTTGCGCTGGTAACAGGCGGATCACGCGGGATCGGCAAGATGTTCGTTGAAGGTCTGCTCGCCGCGGGCTGCGCACGGGTGTATATCTCAGCGCGCAAGATCGAGCAGATGCAGGAAGCCGTCGAGGAATTCGGCGCTGACAAGGTCATTCCCGTGCAAGCCGATCTGTCGCAAATGGATGGTATGCAGCAATTGGCCGATGCGATTGCTGCCAAGGAAGACAAGCTTGATATCCTGATCAACAACGCCGGTGCGGCATGGGGACAGGATTATCTCGAATTCAGCGAAGCGGGCTGGCATCGCACCATGGATCTGAACGTCAAGACGCCGTTCTTCCTGACGCAAAAGCTGCATAACCTGCTGGTAGCTGCTGCAAGTGAAGGCCGCCCTGCCAAGGTGATCAACGTCTCATCGATTGACGGTTTCCGCATTAACCCGTGGGAAACCTATGCCTACCAAGCATCGAAAGCAGGCGTGGTTCAGCTGACCCGCCGAGTGGCGGCGCGCCTGATCAAGGACAACATCGTGGTCAGCTCCATCGCGCCGGGTGCATTCCCTAGCGAGATGAACAAAGCGGCCAAGAACGCGCCCGATGCATCGGCTGCAGGCATTCCGGCCAGGCGGATCGGCACGGCTGAAGATATGGCCGCCGCTGCGATTTACCTGTGCAGCCGTGCGGGCGACTATGTCGTCGGCGAAACCGTGATCGTAGACGGCGGCGTCGTGAATGCTTGGTTGCCCAGCACCTTCAACGATCCAGCGGGCTGAAGCATCTTAAGTGAGAGATTCTTTTGGGGCCGGAGGAGCGATCTTCCGGCCTTTTTCCTTCGAGAGCCCTATGCGGTCAATTCGCGTACGAACGGGATCAGCCCGGTCTGGCGCGTGCGGCGCATGCGCTCTGCATGCAGGATCTCGCGCACTTTGACGAAGCATTCATCGACATCGTCATTGATCACCACATAGTCATACTCGGCCCAGTGGCTGATTTCGCTGCGCGCCCGCTCCATCCGGCCATCAATGACTTGAGCACTGTCTTGCGCACGGCTTTCCAACCGGCGGCGCAATTCGGTTAGACTAGGCGGGAGGATAAATACGCTGACCACGTCCTGCTGGTCTTGCTGGTAGAGCTGCTGCGTACCCTGCCAATCGATGTCGAACAGAAAATCTTCGCCCTCTTTCAAGCCTTTGCGAATATAGGCTTTGGGCGTGCCATAGCGATAATCAAAGACATTGGCCCATTCGTAGAACTCGTCTTTCTCGACCATCCGGTCGAACTCGGCATCGCTCACGAAGTGGTAATCTATGCCGTCCACCTCACCCGGGCGCTTGGGGCGGGTGGTCGCTGAAACCGACAGCTTGATCTCTTCATCAGCCATCAGCAGCTTATGCGACATGGTCGTTTTGCCTGCCCCCGATGGCGAGGACAGGATGAACATCAACCCGCGGCGATGGAGTTTGTCGTTTTGTTGCTTTTCTGCGTCCATGTGCGCTGTTGGCGCAAGGCAGCCTTCAAAATCAAGAGTTGGTGGGGCGAAACCCGCCTATTTTTTGCGGCCGAAGTCCACGGTCACGACGTTCGAGCCATCATCAGGCGCGCCGTGTGCTTCGCTAGAGCCATCGCTTCCCGATCCATCATTCTGCGCACTCTCATGCTCTTCGGGCGGCATGTCGTCGCCAGTCGCCTGAAATTGCAGGCCAAAATCGACCGCTGGATCAACGAATGCGGTGATCGCGCTGAAGGGAATTTCCAGCTTCGCCGGAATTTGATTGAAGCTCAGGCCGACGGAAAAGCCATGATCAGTCACGTTCAGTTCCCAGAACTTGTTCTGCAGAACGATCGTCATCTCGTCCGGGAAGCGCTCGCACAGATGCTTTGGAATGGAAACGCCCGGCGCGCCGGTTTTGAAGGTAATGTAGAAATGATGCTCCCCGGGAAGTTCGCTACCGCCAGCCACAATCTCGCCGAGCACGCGGCCAACCACGGCGCGCAGCGCTTCTTGAACGATCTCGTCATACGGGATCAGGCTATCGGGCGTGTCATCACTCATTGCAGATAAATCGTGCCGCTGTGCGCGGCTGTGGTCAAGCCGCAATCGACATCAATCGCGCGGTTATACCGCGCCGCAGCAATACTTGTGCATTTGCGCCAAGCCCTTATAGCCGCCTGCACAGATCACAGGTTGAGTTATGCGCACCGGGCGAATTGAGCGAAAGACGGCTGAAACCGGCATTCTGATCGAGGTCAATCTCGATGGGACCGGTAGCTATGATGTGTCGACAGGAATCGGATTTCTCGACCACATGGTTGAGCAGTTCTCGAAGCATTCGCTGATCGATGTGACCATGAAGGTCGACGGCGATCTGCATGTCGATCAACACCACACTACCGAAGACAGCGCGATTGCATTGGGTCAGGCGATCTCGGCGGCGCTGGGCGACAAGGCTGGTATTGGCCGCTACGGCAGCGCCTATTCCCCGATGGATGAGACTTTGGCGCGCGTCGCGCTGGATATCTCGGGCCGCCCCTACTTTGTATGGAAGGCCGGTTTCACGCAGGAAAAGCTGGGTGAGTGGGATACCGAACTGATTGAGCACTGGTTCCATTCTGTGTCGCAGACGGCGGGCATCACGCTCCACATGGAACTGCTCTACGGCACCAATAACCACCATATTTGCGAGGCGCTGTACAAGGGTTTTGCCCGTGCGATGCGAATCGCGGTCGAGCAAGACCCGCGTAAAGGAGGGGCCATTCCTTCAACCAAGGGGCAGCTCGGTGGCTGAAGCGCTCGCGCTGATCGACTATGGCGCTGGCAATCTGCATTCGGTTCACAACGCGCTGAAGGCGGCAGGGGCGGAGCATATTGCGGTCACCGCCGACCCTGATTTGGTGCGTGGAGCGCGGCGGATTGTGCTGCCCGGTGTTGGCAGCTTCAAGGCCTGCGCAAAGGGGCTTCGTTCCATCCCCGGTATGGTCGAAGCGCTGGAAGAACGTGTGCTTGAAAAAGGCATGCCGTTCCTTGGCATTTGCGTGGGCATGCAATTGCTTGCGACACGTGGGCTGGAGCATGGCACAACGCGCGGTCTTGGTTGGATCGAAGGGGATGTGCGGCTGATCGAACCAACCGACCCGTCCATCAAAGTGCCACATATGGGCTGGAACGATGTAGCTTTGATGCCGCATGCGAAGAACCATCCTGTGCTGGAAGATGGCGAGGCCTATTTCCTTCATTCCTACCACTTTGCCGCAGCCAATGGATCGGATGTTGCCGCGATGACGGACCACGGCGAAGGTCTGGTCGCGGCGGTTGCGCGTGACAATATTCTGGGTGTGCAGTTTCACCCTGAAAAGAGCCAAGCATATGGGCTGGCGATGCTCGAGAGATTTTTGGAGTGGAGACCGTGATGTTCTCGCAACCCATGCCGTCCGCACCCTCCACCCTTCCGCCCGGAGCCTACCGGGATACCATCCGGGTGGAAGGGTGGAGGGCGCGGGTGGCCAGGCTATCGGAGACAACTCCATGATCGTATTTCCCGCCATCGATCTGAAGGCTGGCGAGGTCGTGAGGCTGGCCGAAGGCGATATGGATCGCGCAACCGTGTACGGAGATAATCCGGCGGCGCAGGCCATGATCTTTGCTGAAGCTGGCGCGCAGCACCTGCATGTGGTCGATCTTGACGGCAGCTTTGCGGGCGAGGGGCGCAATGTTGAAGCGGTTAAAGCCATCGTCGAGGCATTCCCCGGCTATGTGCAGCTGGGCGGCGGTATCCGCAGCCCCGAAGCGGTCGAAGCCTGGTTCTATCTTGGCGTTGCGCGCGTAGTTATGGGCTCAGCCGCGCTGAAAGATCCCGAATTCGTCAAGGAAATGGCGAAGGAATGGGAAGGCGGCATCGTTGTTGCGGTGGATGCCAAGGATGGTATGGTCGCAACCGAGGGCTGGGCCGAGGTTTCGGACGTGCCCGTTGTCGATCTCGCCCGCAGGTTTGAGGACGCAGGCGTTGCGAGTCTGTTGTTCACGGACATTGGCCGCGATGGAATGCTGAAAGGCTGCAATATCGACGCGACGCTCGATCTGGCGCGGCGCGTGGACATTCCCGTAATTGCGAGCGGCGGGGTAAAGGGGCTGGATGACATTCACGTGCTCTCGCTCAACGCGCATGAAGGGATCGAAGGCGTAATCACGGGCAGGGCATTGTATGAAGGCTGGCTTGATTTGGCTGCAGCGATTGCAATGGCGGGGCGTGAATGACCGTCCGTATCCGCGTCATCCCATGTTTGGACGTTGCCGATGGGCGCGTGGTCAAAGGCGTCAACTTTGTCGATCTGAAGGATGCTGGCGATCCGGTCGAGCAGGCCAAAGCCTATGACGAAGCGGGCGCAGACGAGCTATGTTTCCTGGATATTTCAGCCAGCCACGAAGGGCGCGGGACGCTGCTCGACATTGTCCGGCGCACAGCCGAAGTGTGCTTCATGCCGCTGACCGTGGGCGGCGGGGTGCGCACGGTTGAGGATGCGCGCGCGCTGCTGCTTGCGGGTGCAGACAAGGTGGCTGTGAATAGCGCGGCGGTTTCGCGGCCTGAACTGGTCGCCGATATTGCAGAGAAATTCGGCAGCCAGTGCATGGTCGCCAGCGTGGATGCACGGCGCACAGGTGCCGGATGGCAGATTTACACGCATGGTGGGCGCAAGCCGACCGGCATTGATGCGGTTGAGCATGCTCAGAAACTCGCCGAATTGGGCGCGGGAGAGCTGCTGGTAACATCGATGGATGGTGACGGCACTCAAGCGGGCTACGATCTGGCGCTGATCCGCGAGATTGCCGATTGCGTCAATGTTCCTGTGGTCGCCAGCGGCGGTGTGGGCACGCTGGATCACCTGGTTGAGGGTGTAACATTGGGGCACGCCAGCGCAGTGCTGGCCGCCAGCATTTTCCACTTCGGAACCTATTCGATATCAGAAGCACATGCTGCCTTACGCGCAGCAGGCTTGCCCGCGCGCGGCGTTTAAGCGAGAACAATGGCATGGAAACTTTGACACGTCTTGAGCAAGTGATTGCAGAGCGCAAAGCCGCTTCACCAGACGCCAGCTATGTCGCGAAACTCAACGCTGCCGGGATTGAGAAGATCGCGCAAAAGCTGGGTGAAGAAGCCGTTGAAACTGTGATCGCCGCCCTTTCGGGCAGTCGCGAAGAAGTGGTGGGAGAGGCAGCGGACCTGATCTTCCACTTGCTGGTGCTGTTGCAAGCCCGACGTATTACGCTGGGGGAAGTGATGGCCGAGCTTGACCGGCGCGAAGGCACCTCCGGAATCGAAGAGAAAGCGAGCAGGAGCGAGTAGCAATGCCCATCGATGCAACGCAGCCTTATGATGACACAAACATCTTCGCGAAGATCCTGCGCGGTGAGATTCCGTCCAAAAAAGTCTATGAAGACGAATGGGCCTATGCATTTGAAGACATCAACCCGCAGGCGGACATTCACACACTGGTCATTCCCAAGGGGCGGTATGTCAGTTGGGATGATTTCTCCGCCAATGCGCCTGCGGAAGAGATCGCAGGCTTCGTGCGTGCGGTGGGCGAAGTTGCCCGCGCAAAAGGGCTGGTGGAGCCGGGGTATCGCCTGCTCGCTAATATTGGCGGGCATGGCCATCAGGAAGTCCCGCATCTGCATGTTCACATCTTTGGTGGGCACCCGTTAGGGCCCATGCTGGCGCGCTGATCACTATTGATCGTATGTCAGACTCGGTTTGCCGTCGTTCAGGCGTGCAGAGCAAATGGGCACTTTGCAGTGAATCCCCTTTGCTTTAGGTGGCTTCCTTGATGGTTAAACCTGTTTTCCCTGGCGGCGTTTTTGACGGTGCGCAGCATCTTTATGCGGTGCGTGTCTATTACGAAGACACAGACCTGTCGGGGATCACCTATCACGCGAACTATTTGCGTTGGTTCGAACGTGCCCGCAGCGACCTTTTGCGCATGCTAAAGATTGATCAGCGCGAAGTAATCGAAGCAGGGGCAAGAGGGGAAGATGGCGGCGCTTATGCGGTCTCTGAAATCAACCTCAAATATCTGCGCCCGGCCAAACTTGGTGACGACGTGGTGATCGAAACGACGTGCACAGAATTGGGCGCAGCGAGTTGCCGCATGCATCAGCGCGCGATGCGCGGCGATGAATTGCTTTGCGAAGCCAGCTTGCGCGTTGGCTTCATCTCTCTTGACGGAAGGCCGCGCCGCCAACCGGCTGAATGGCGTACCGCCTTTGTCAATTTCATGGAAGATAATCTCGCATGACACTTTCGCTCAACCTGTTGGCTGCAGCGCCTGCCCGGCTCAACCCGCTCGAACTGTTCTTGCAAGCCGACATTGTGGTGCAAGCCGTGATGATTGGACTGATCTTGGCCAGCATCTGGGTTTGGACGATTATCGTTTCCTTCAGCCTGCGCATGGGTAAGCTGGAGCGTCGCAGCAGCGACTTCGAAGCCGATTTTTGGCAGGCCGAGGAATTCGACAGCCTGACTTCTGGCCGGGCGCGCAAGGATTTGCCGCCAGCGCGTGTCGCCGCTGCCGGGATCAATGAATGGAAGCGTTCGACACAACATCCGCCGGTGGACCGGGAAGGTACCCGCAGCAGGCTAGCCGGAATGATGGAAAGCCAGGTTGCGCAAGAGGCGGATGATCTCTCCACCCGCTTGGGTTTTCTGGCCACCACTGGTTCCGTTGCGCCCTTTGTCGGCTTGTTCGGTACCGTTTGGGGCATCATGAACAGCTTCTTCCAGATCGGCATGCAGGAAAGTTCTTCGTTGGCCGTGGTGGCGCCGGGCATTGCCGAGGCGCTGTTTGCGACCGCTATCGGCCTGTTCGCTGCGATCCCCGCTGTGATCGCATACAACCGCTTGAGCGACCGCGTGAACCGCTACGAGGCCAAGCTGCACCGCTTTGCTGACAAGTTCCATGCCAGCCTTAGTCACGAGCTGGACAAAGCATAGTGGGTATGTCGGTTTCCTCTTCCGGCAGGTCAGGGCGGCGTTCTCGCCGCGCGCTTATGGCAGAGATCAACGTCACACCTTTCGTGGATGTGATGCTGGTGTTGCTGATCATCTTTATGGTCACAGCGCCGCTACTTGCCTCGGGTGTTCCCGTGGATCTGCCCGATAGCCGGGCGAACCCGATCGACCAGCAACCCGATCAGGTGACGATCAGCATCGATCCGACGGGCACGATCTTTATCGGGAACGAGCGGGTGGAGACCGGCGGGTTGCCCGATGCGCTGGCAGCGATTGATCGCGGTCAGGCAGGGAATGAGCCAGTGATCGTGCTCCGCGGTGACAGGACATTGCAATACGCCCGGGTGATGGCGGTGATGGGTGAGTTGAACCGGGCCGGGTTCAACTCGATCTCGCTGGTCACTAACAGTTCACAATCAGCGCCATAGTTTACCCGATTGTCATGGAAACCAGAGCACTTCGACAAGACGAGAAATGGGGCCTTGGCGTCGCTGTCGGCTTGCACCTTGCGCTTGCTGCCGTGCTGTTGTTCCAGCCCGGCCCCAGCGATCCCTTCGAAATTCCGGAGCGGATGACTGTCAGTCTGGCCACCGATGTTTCCTTGAGCTCAACCGCACCAGAAATCGCGCCCGATAGCCGCGCCACGATGGCGCCGACTGTGTCAGATGAAGTGCAAGCGCCAGTTGAGCAATCGGATGGCGAGGCATCCACGAAGCCAACCCGTGAGCCGCCACCGACCAACAATTCACGAGCAGCCGTCACACAGCAACCGAGGCAAGCCGCAGAAACACCCCCGCGCCAGGCAACCGGCACCCAAGTTGGCGAGAATTTTCTTGAAGGTGCAGGCTCTGACAGCTCGTCGGATGATAATCGCATTCCTGCTGACCAAATCGGCCGAATCGCGCAAGCGAGCCTGATTCAGGCATTGTCACGCCAGATCAAGCCGCATTGGAATGCGCCGTCCGGCGTCGATACAGAGCTGCTGGTGACGGAATTGGCTTTCAACCTCAATGAAGACGGCACTTTGGCGGGGCGTCCGCGTGTACTGCGCCAGTCCGGCATCAATGCCTCCAATCGCCCGCAAGCCGGACTACATGCAGAACGGGCAATCCGCGCGGTGCAGCTCGCCGCGCCGTTTGACCTGCCCGCCGAGTATTACAACGCCTGGAAGTCGATCCGGGGCGCGCGTTTCGATAGGAACCTATCCCGATGAAGAAATGGATTTTCGTTCTCGCATTCCTGGCAGCGCCGCTGGCGGCGCAGGATCAGGACCTTGGCCAACCAGCGCCAGAGGGTGGTCAGGTGGAAACCACCGGTACAGAAGCCTCGGGCGAGGATGCCGAGGGCGGCCTGGTCTTTACTGTCACCGACGAAAGCGATTGGGCGGATCTGTCGATTGCCATCCCGGGGTTTGCGGCAGATCGCGATGTGGCGACGCCTGCCAATTCGCGCGGCACCGCTGCACTTGGCGTAGAGATCGCAAATGTGATCACTGCGAACCTGCAGAACAACGGCCTGTTCCAACCCATCGGCCCGGCGCGCTTGCCTCAGCCCGCCTTCGCGCAGATCACAGACCCCGCGTGGGGCAATTGGCGCGGGCGCGGCGCGGAAATGCTGGTACATGGCTATGTCCGCGCCCGTGCTGACGGGCGATTGGTGGTCGGGTGCTACCTCTATGATGTTGCTCTGCAGGATGAACTGGTTCGCGAAGGTTGGGTTGTCCCACCCTCCGACTGGCGGCGTGCCGCACACAAATGCTCCGACATTATCTATGCGCGCCTGACAGGAGAGAGCCCCTTCTTCGACAGCCGTATTGCATATATCGCCGAAACCGGACCAAAGGATCGCCGCGTCAAACGTCTTGCAATCATGGACAGCGACGGAGCGAACCATCGCTTTCTGACATTGGGCAGCGCGACCGCGCTCACACCTCGTTATTCGCCCGACTACTCGCAGCTGCTCTATCTGTCCTATGTCGACGGCAATCCGCGGCTTTATGTCTATGACATCGGCACAGGGCGGCAGACGCTGGTCACGCAAAGCAGCAACCCGACCTTCGCGCCGCGCTGGAGCCCGGACGGGCGCACTATCCTTTATTCGATGGCGGTTGCTGGCAATACCGACATTTACAGCGTGCCGGCCAGCGGTGGCCGCAGTACGCGGCTGACCGATACGCCGGGGATTGATATTGGCGGTTCCTATTCGCCCGATGGCCGCCAGATCGTGTTCGAGAGCGATCGATCGGGCAGCCAGCAATGCTATGTGATGAATGCGGATGGCACCAACCAGCGCCGCATCACATTCTCTGGCGGACGTTGCGCTAACCCCGAATGGAGCCCGCGCGGTGACCAGATCGCGTTTACGCGGATCGCGGGCGACTTCAATATCGCGATCATGAGCCCAAATGGCCGCAATCTGCGCGTTTTGACCAGTGGTTGGCAGGACGAAGGGCCGACCTGGGCACCCAATGGTCGCATCATTCAGTTCTTCAGAACGGAGCGGAATTCTGGCCGGTCAGGCCTGTGGCAAGTCGACCTGACAGGTCGCAATGAAAGGAGGCTTCCGACACCGGTGGATGCGTCAGATCCAGCCTGGGGACCAATTCTCCCCTGATACTCTTCTTTTGTGTTATTATAGGTAGGCAAGACTCCCCAATTTCCTGAGAGGAAACAACAATGAACAAACGTTTTGCAACTGTGATTCTGCTGGCATCAGCTACCACTTTGGCTGCTTGCGCGAAAAAGGCGCCGGAGGAGCTTCCGCCGCCGCCGCTAAGCACAACTGCGCCGGCAACAGGTCCGGCTACGGCACCAGCTCCAACCGGGCCTACGGTGGGCAGCCAAGCGCATTTCGAAGACGCGGTGAACGGCCAGAATGTCATTTTCTTCGATACTGATCGCTTCAATATTGACAGCGTGGATGCTGCAGCTTTGCAAGCACAAGCTCAGTATCTTAGCCGCTATCCCCAGATCCGCATCACCGTAGAAGGTCATGCTGACGAGCGCGGCACGCGCGAATATAACCTGGCTTTGGGTGAACGCCGCGCCAATTCAGCGAAGAATTACCTCGTTAGCATTGGTGTAAACGCAGACCGTATCTCAACGGTCAGCTACGGCAAGGAACGCCCCGTTGCCCTGGCTTCAACGCCAGAAGCATGGGCGCAAAACCGCCGCGCGGTCAGCGTAGTGATCAATTAGATTAGTCGCGGAATAGCGACGGCACCGGCAGGTCGAGCGTTAACGTCTCGGCCTGCACGGGCACTTGCGTTTCAGCCCAATGGGGCCCAACCTGGTCCGGTGACCAAAGCAAAGCCATCGCGGCAAGCGCGAACGTTGAAAACGTGCTGGAAATGGCGAGTTGTTTGCTCATGGTTCTCATATCTTCGCGCAGCCGGATAGCTGCAAATTGTGAACGATCTATTGCAATGCAACATTTCAATTTGAAATTGGTTCCCACACCTTTCCATTGGCAGCAACCATCCCTAGACTAGAGTCCATGCCAGCCCGACAAACTGCAAACTGCGCGTACGCGGATGCCTAAGCCGCGCCGATCCAACGACTGGGGTTTTCCGCGCTGGCGCGGATATAATGACTCGCGCGAGGCGACAACGGTACGCCTGTGCGATCGCCATGGGTGTGAGGAGCGTGGCGATTGCCCGGCGCCGAAGTCTCCGAATAGCCCCGACCGGTGGTATTTCTGTCAGGCGCATGCTGCGGAATACAACAAGGGCTGGGATTATTTCGAAGGCCTCGACAAAGAGCAGAAGGCCGAACGTGCCAAGGCCGAGCGGCAGCAGAGCGAAGGCTATGCCGAAGCCTCCCACTATGGCTGGGGCGGGGCTGGCGATGGCTCGCGCAGCGCGGATGAAATGCGCGCATTGGAACTGCTGGAACTGGAAGCGGATGCCGATTTCGCCGCGATCAAGAAGGCTTACCGCGAGAAGGCGAAACTCGTGCATCCCGATGTGAAGCCGGGTGACAAGGAGGCTGCCACCGAGTTCCAGAAACTTCAGATCGCGTACGAAGTTCTGAAAGTCGGCGAAGAACGGCGCGAATGGCGGGGCTGAATGTTCAAATGTCCGCTAACGACCCAAAGGTCGCCATTCCGGCGAAGGCCGGAAGCCAGTCGATTTCGGGGTATTTCTTCGACCATAGCTGGACCCCGGCCTTCGCCGGGGTGACGACTTAATCCAAGGTCCACTTCCCACCCCAAAACCAGACATTAGCTAAGTCTACTCCCCCGGCCCAGCAAATCCCGGCTTTCCGGCCCGCGAATTGATCGTCGGATCGGGATTGTCATTCCACCACGGCACATCGTTGAACGGTCGCACATCCAGCTCATGCGACCAGCAATTGCGTGGTTGCTGCGCCAGGTGCCAGTACGTTTCCGCCAGTACGGCGGGGTCGATGATCCCTTCTTCGCCTTTGGCCGCTTCGAATGCATCCCATTTGTCGCCGAGCAGTTTGACCAGCGTGTCAGGCGAACGAACCGGGCCATCGACCACGACATGCGCAACGTGGACGCCTTGCGGGCCGAATTCGGCGTTCAGCGTCTGGCACAGCATGCGCCGCCCGCCCATTGCTGCCGCATGGCTGTGTTGCCCGGCGTTACCGCGAACCGCTGCGGTGGCTGATGTGACAAGCAAGGAGCCTTTCCCCCGCTCGACCATGGCCGGAAACATTGCGTGCGCAAGCCGGAACACACCATAGCAGCCGAGCCGCCATCCCAGTTCAAAAGTCTTGTGCGGCGTATCATGCAGCGTGCGGTTCCCGATTTGCGCGCCTAGATTATAGAGCGCGCTGTCAATCGGGCCAATATCGCTTTCGATCCGCGCGACCAGGTCCTCTATCGCACCATCCTCCGATGCGTTGAGCAACACACCTGACGCGCTGCCGCCAGCGTTCTCTATTTCGCCGACGAGCCGCGCAAGCCCATCTTCATCGCTGCGCCGCGCGAGGACCGCGTGATAGCCGCCCGCCGCAAAGCGCTTAGCAGCGTGTCCGCCGATACCGGCGCCCGCGCCGATGACAAGGAATACCGGTTTCGTTTCAGCCATAGCTCTCTCCCTAATGCCTGGGGAGAGAGTAGGACAGCAATCAGACCTTCGCCAGTGCTTGTTCGAAGTCAGCGATCAGATCATCCGGGTCTTCGATCCCGATACTGATGCGAACAAGGTTCTCTGTGATGCCAAGCGCGGCCTTGCGTTCGTCCGGCACGGATAGGTGCGTCATTGATGCAGGGTGGCTGGCGAGCGTCTCCGTGCCACCAAGGCTAACCGCAAGCTTGGCCACTTTCAGTGCGTCAAGGAAGCGGAAGCATTCCGCTTCGCCTCCTTTGATGAAGACGCTGAAAGTGGAACCCGCGCCGAGGCAATGGCGATCGTAAATGTCCTGTTGGCGCGCGTCTTCGATCATGCCGAGATAGCCCAACCCTTCCACCTTGGGATGGCTTTTCAGGAATTCGCACACCTTCTCGGCGTTCTTGCCGGCGCGTTCCATGCGCAGTTCGACCGTTTCGAGCGAGCGGAGCAGCATCCATGCAGTGTTCGGATCCGCGATACCGCCCATGGTGTTGCGCAGCGCACGGATCGCATCGATGAAGTGCTTCTTGCCGGAAACGCTGCCTGCGACGAGGTCTGAATGGCCGCCGACATATTTGGTCAGAGAGTACACCACCAGATCCGCACCATGCTCCAGCGGACGCGACCAAAGGGGGCCAAGGAATGTGTTGTCGATGGCAATCGGGCAGCGGTCAGCATCGAAGTGCATGTCGCGCGCGGCTTTGACTGCTTCGACATCGACCAGAGCGTTGGTGGGGTTGGCCGGGCTTTCGAGATAGATCAGCGGCACTTCGCCGCCTTGCGCTTCGGCCTGAGCCTTTGCTTTGGCCATCACAGCGTCCAGCTCTTCAGCGGTCGCGCCAGCCGGGAAGTCGACATAGGTCACGCCGTACTTGGCCATGATTTTGGCGACAAAGCCCTCGCTTGCTGCATAGAGCGGGCCGGAATGCACGATCACATCGCCGGCCTTGCACGCGGCCAGCATCAGGATCGCGATGGCGGTCATTCCGCTGGAGAAGCTCAGCGCATCTTCTGCGCCGTCGCAGATCGCCAGACGATCCTCGAGGATTTCCTGATTGGGTGCGTTGAAGCGTGAATAGACCAGACCTTCTGCGCCGCCTTCACGCTTTCCAGTGATGCCTTCAAAATGCCGCTTACCCGCGGCTGCGTTCTCAAACGCGAATGTGCTGGTGAGGAAGATCGGTGCTTTCAGCGAACCTTCGGACAGCACCGGGTCATAGCCATAGCCCATCATCAGCGTAGATGGTTTCATCGGACGACCGTTAATTGTGGTCACAGGGTCTCTGGGCTTGCGGCGCGGGGTGGGTTGGTCAACCGGATCAATCGCGTCAGACATATGCGGGTTCCTCCCTAAACAACGCTCCCAGGAAGGCAGGAGCCAATTGTTCGCCGCGCGTGGCCCCCGCTCCTAACCTCCGCAGGAACGCTTCACCGCCGCCAGCCTCTATGCAGTGTCAACTATCGCGAGATGGTATCACTTGCAACCATTTGAGGCGCGATTTCAACCGTGCAATTCCTACAGCATGGAACACTTGGAACACTGTCCAGAGGCAAGAAAACCGATGGACTAAACGCGCACAGACTACCGCGTGAATCGATCCTGTGCATCGAACGAACATGCAGCGATTCTAAAAGTTCGCACAGCCTGTAGGACAGCCAGTTCACGGCTGGAGACTAGATCAGCGCGGCAACACCCCACACCACTCCGACAATCAGGAATACGCCGAGGACATCCAGAACCAGGCCTGCGCCGACCATCCGTTCAATCTTGATCCGCCCGGTCGACCAGGCAATTGCGTTCGGCCCGGTCCCGGCTGGCAGCATAAAGCCCCAGCTGGCGGCGAGCGCGGCTGGCATGGCGAGCAGCAACGGGTCTGCTCCCAAGGCGACAACAAGAGAAGCTACAACCGGGATGATCCCGGTTGCGGTCGCAACATTGCTCGCGAACTCGGTGATCACCACGATCATGGCGACCACTGCGAGTGCGACGACAATTAGCGACAAGGTTTCGAGGGGCAACAAGGCTTCAGCGAGCCAGGTAGCGAGGCCGGATACCTGCATGCCCGCAGCAAGCGCTAATCCACCACCAAACATCATGATGACCGCCCAGGGCGCGCGGTCGGCTTCTTTCCAGATCAACAGCGGCCGCCCTGTCCCATCGGGCACCAGGAAGAGCGCAAAACTGGCGATGATCGCAATGGTGCCGTTGGTCCAAGAGCCATCTGGCAACAGCGGTCCAACCCAGGGAACCGTCATCCACGCCAAGAAGGCAAGCGCTACGATAGGGATCAGGCGTTTTTCCGCGCTGGTCCAGGCTGCATGTGTGTCTATCGCTTGGCTCGCTGCCGCCACGTCGAAAGGGTGCTCGGCCACGCGCTGAAATCTGGCGATGATAAAAGTGGCCAGCGGCACGCCTACTAGTACGATTGGCAGGCCGAACAGCGTCCATTCGATAAAGGTGATCTGGACCCCGATCATGCTGTCCAGCAGGCCGACGGCGATAGCGTTGGTGGGGGAGCCGACCAATGTACCAAGCCCGCCAATGCTGGCAGCAAAGGCAATGCCCATCGGCAGCGCTCCGGATAGACCCTCTTTGTCGACCACTGCCGCGGCATCTCGTGAGGTGGGCTGCGTGGGCGCGCGGGCGACCATGCCTCCTGACAAAACCGCCAGCGCCATCGGCATCATGATCAGCGTGGTGGACGTGTTCGATATCAGCATGGACAATAGCGCCGCGGAAATCATGAAAGCGAGCAGCAATTGGGTTTGCCCGCCGCCACTGCCGACTGCGCGCAGGATTGCGAGGCTGAGACGTTTGTGAAGGCCGGTGCGTTCAATCGCGAGTGCAAGAAAGGCACCGCCCAGCAGCAGAAATAGGATCGGCGAATAGTATGTGCTGGCGACATCGCGCGCGCTCGAAACAGAGCCGAAGGGCAAGATGACAAATGGCAGCAGGGCCGTGACTGTAAGCGGTACAGCTTCGGTCATCCACCAGGCGGCCATCCAGACAACCAGCCCGGCCACGAGCCACGCCTCTGCAGGCATGCCTGCAGGCGGTGTAATGAAAACAGTGATTGCAAAGGCAAACGGACCCAAAATCCGGCCAATCGCTGATGCTGTCATGCGGCGCAGCCTCCCCTTGCGCCTGCTCTAGCGAATTGGGCCTGCCAATGCGAGTGCACTGACAGGCCCTGCGTCAAGAAACGTGAGCAAGAAGAAAACTGCCTACGCCCACCAATGTCTAGTGAGGCAGCATTGCCATGTCCTGTATTGCAGCGACATGTTTGAGCTTTGCCCACAAATGAAATGGGCGCGGCCATCGCTGACCACGCCCAATGAAAGCCTATTTCGGTTCAGGCGGGGGTCTTAGTCGACCTCGCCATTGTTTTCTTGCCCGGGAAGGCTGATCGGATTGAAGATCACAGTACCCGTACGCGGGCCTCTCTGCTCGCGGGCATTTTCCGCGCGTTGCGCCTGTTCGCGCAACAAGCGTGCTGTGCCACGGGGAATGCGAAAGCTGTTTGCGACGCCGTCAGAGCTTACTTCAACATAGGAAGGCTCGCGAACGCCGCCGGCCAGATCGGCGATATCAGCTTCATAGACGACAGCTTCTGTTTCAGTAGTCTTGGCAATGAGCGCACTGACCTCTTCATTGGCGTAACCAATGAGATGCGATCGGATGTCGTTGGGCCAATTGACGAAGAAGTAAGGTCGCGCTTCGTCATAGATCGTGCTGATCTGCAGTCGCTCGCCGCGGTTCTGCGTTCCGCGCAAAGAGTTCACAAATTCGCGGGCGTTGCGTTCGAGCACTTGCGAGACGTTTAGCCCCGTGAAGGCATCACTGGGGAGCGAAGGTCCACCTATCTCACCGCGCCAGAAACCATAGATTACCTTGGGATTTTCCCAATTGCGAAAAACAATCTGGTGGCGAATGTCGTGCGGGCTCATTGTCACACCGCGCACGGTGATGAATTTGGCCTGGTCGAACGGAATACCATCGATTTCGATTTCGCGCGGCTGGCGGATGGGCCATTCTTGCGCGATTTTTTCCATTACCGCTACATTGTGCAGGTTCAGCCAGTAGGCCAGCTGCTCGTTACGCGGTAGAGTTGTGATGTCGATCTGGTTGCCTAGCTGCTCCAACTCCAGGCGGTAGTCTGCCACCATATTGCGTAGTTCATCGTTGAAGAATGAGAACATGACACGGTTGCCTTCCAGTCGGTAGCGGGACTGATGGCCATAGATTCGTCTCGAACCCAGGGTTGCCTCTGCGCGTGAAGGTGCTTCGCGGATCGAAGGGCCCATCGTATAGACGAGATAATTCATCGCCTCGCTCCAGGCGGTGTAGTCGATCCGGTCAGCGCTTTGGCGTTCTTGCGGAGCGAAAATGTCAAACTGGGGGTTCACCGGAGCAACCGAAACCGATGTCGAAACGGCTGAGAATTCTGTCGAATCTGCTAGCGCTGAGGCGGCCGAAAACCCAAGTGCTACCACACTCGCGCTGGTAATCAGGGATTTGAACATCAGGGGCTCCGATCGAATATTTCTTGGCATGCAACGCACGAAGTGACCCATGGTGCCCGCCGGGGGATAAGAAATCTGCTGTTTAGACAATATCCTAACTGTCTGAACGATCAATGACGCTCGTCGAGAAGGACACGTGCTTTGTCGAAGTAATACAGCGGGGGCAAAAGTAGGTCTCGGCAAATGAAAAGGGCGCACTGGATCAGCACGCCCTTCGCAATCATGTGTACGGTTTATGGTCTACTTCGGCGCGAGCACCATAAGCATCTGCCGGCCTTCAAGGCGCGGAAAGGCTTCGATCTTGGCAATTTCTGCCACGTCGTCCTGCACGCGCTTGAGCAGGTCCATGCCCAATTCCTGGTGCGCCATTTCGCGGCCACGGAAACGCAAGGTAACTTTCACCTTGTCACCCTGTTCGATGAACTTGTTCACACTGCGCATCTTCACGTCATAATCATGCGTGTCGATGTTGGGACGCATCTTGATCTCTTTGATGTCCTGCGTCTTTTGCGTTTTGCGGGCTGCGTTAGCTTTCTTCTGCGCTTCGTAGCGGTATTTGCCAACGTCGAGGAACTTTGCCACCGGCGGGTCCGCATTCGGAGAAACCTCTACCAGGTTGAGCCCAAGCCCGTTGGCTTGCTCCATGGCTTCGCGCGTGTACATGACGCCGAGGTTCTCCCCCTCATGGTCGATCACGCGCACTTTTTCGGACTGGATGAAAGTATCGAAGCGAGGGCCGCTTTTAACGGGCGGGGCCATCGAACGCCGAGGTGGACGGGCTATGTGTGTTCTCCTGTTACAGCCTGATTCTGTTGTTGGCTGGCTATGTAGGGGTAATGTGCGGCGAAGGCTAGGGGTTACGCAGCTTCGCGCCACAGCGGCAGTTGCACCAGTCTGCCCTTGGCTGCGAGCACGGCGTCGATGCTGCTCGCGGGGCTCAGCGCGGCGCGAATTTCGGGAGCGCCGGCATCCATTCCGCCGGTCAGCGCGCCAAACGCGGGCAAGATCATCCGGTCGCCGCTATTCGCATTGCGGCTCAACACGCCGCAAACCCGGCTGATATGGCGATCGCGCACTTTGACGCGCACCTTGGGGTGGAAGTGCCCAGACAGCTCAGGCCGGATCTCTCCTGCCTTGGCGATGTGGCGCAGCACTATCCCGCTGATTTCAACCTCGTCTGCAAGCTCGCCGCCGAAAGAACGATGCATGTGCTCGTCATGATTACCGGTGATCCAGACCCAGTCGAGCGCGCGGGTCAGCCCCTCCAGCATGCCTGCCGCAAAAGGATCCAGTCGCGAAGTGCCTTCGCCATCGTGGAAATTGTCACCCAGCGTGATCACGCGCCGCGCACCGGTTTGCTTGACCGCGTCGGCCAACCGCTCCAGCGTTTCGCGGCTGTCATAGGGCGGCAGCATCTGACCATGGCCCGCATACCAGCTCGCCTTTTCCAGATGCAGGTCGGCCACCAGCAAAGCTTGTTCGCGCGGCCAGTAGAGCGCGCGGCCATCGACCAGCAGCATTTCCTGATGTGCGAACGAAACGGGAACCATTACTTTGACTTGCCGTGCCTTCCATGGTTTGGCAAGTGCGCAGTTGGTTGATGTTGATCAAAGACCAAGCCGTACCGTGCAGGATAGGGGCGGCGAACCAAACCGAGGGAATTTCATGACCGATTGGACTGCACAAACCGCGCAAGCGAAACAATGGTTCGAAAGCTTGCGAGATCAAATCTGCGCAGAATTTGAGGCCATTGAGCGCGAAGCAGGCTCAGATGCCAGCTTTGAATACACGCCATGGCAGCGCGAAGAGGAAGGCAATCCGGATCCTGGCGGCGGTGTTCAGGGCTTGATGAAGGGCAAAGTGTTCGAGAAGGTCGGGGTTAATGTCTCGACCGTCAAAGGCAGTTTCGCACCTGAATTCGCCGCAACGATGAACGGGGCATCGGCGGAAAACCCCGGCTTTACCGCAACAGGGATCAGCCTGGTTGCGCATATGGCGAACCCGCATGTGCCAGCGGTACATATGAACACGCGCTTCCTGACGACCCAGTCGGCCTGGTTCGGTGGTGGAGCGGATTTGAACCCGCCGATCCCTTATGAGGAAGATACGTCAGACTTTCACGCGCGTTTCCGCGCGGCCTGCATGGCGCATAACCCGACCTATTACGAGCGGTTCAAGAAATGGGCGGACGAGTATTTCTATATCCCGCATCGCGGCGTGCATCGCGGGGTAGGAGGCATCTTTTACGATCATCTTGAGTGCGAGGACGATGCGGGTTTTGCACGCCATTTGGCATTTACGCAGGACGTCGGCAAAACGTTTCTCGATATCTTTCCGCAGCTGGTTCGCCGCCGGATGGGCAGCGGTTTTACTTCGGATGACAAGCAGACGCAGCTTGCATGGCGCGGTCGCTATGCCGAGTTTAACCTGGTCTATGACCGGGGCACACTGTTTGGTCTGAAAACCGGCGGCAATATCGATGCGATCCTGATGAGCTTGCCACCCGAAGCGGTGTGGAGTTGACTACTTCTCCGCTTCAGCGGTTCCTTCGGGCGCATAGACGCGGACCCAGTCGACCAGCATAGCGATCTCGCCCGTCTTGATCTTATCGACCGTTTCTGCTGGCACGCCCACATATGGCTCGGTCAATCCGTTGGTTTTGAACGGGTAAATACCGCCAACCGCAAAGTTCAGAATCAAGTGCTGCGGCGTGTCGAAGCGCCATTTGCCATAGTGAGCGACCATAGAACGCGTGGCCCGATAGATCAGCTTTCCATCAACTTCGAAAGTAATCACGTCGTCTGTCCATTCGACGGCATAAGTGTGCCAGTCGGTCGCATCGGTTCCCTCAGGAAAATAGGACTTGTTCACAAACGGCGTATCACCAGAGTAATTAGTCCCGTGCATGGCTACGCCAATCCAGTCCTTCTCCCCGACATATTCCATGATGTCGATCTCACCGGTCGTGGGCCATTGGCCATTACCCAGCAGCCACCATGCCGGCCAAACACCTTCGGCGTCCGGTAGTTTGATGCGCGCTTCTGCGCGACCATGGGTGAAGTCGAACTTGCCCTTGCTGTGGATCCGCGCGGAAACGAAGTCCGCTTTGCGTTCTGTGTTGGGATCGATGCCTGGTTGAAACAGCGGGCGTAGCATCAAGGCGCCGTCGTCTGCCCCTGCAACGCCAGTAACAATACTCAATACTGCAGGGTCATCGATGTAAACTTGCTGCTCGTTGTTGAACCAGATTTCAGGGCCGACCACAGTCCACAATTCTCGGTCGAGCACTTCGCCGTTGAATTCATCAGACATTAGAAGAGTTCGCTGAGATTGCGCGGTACCCGCGGCTTCGTCCTGAGCGGACAGCGAGCTGGTAATAGTTCCCATAGCCAGTGCGCCACCCAAGGTTGCAGCGATCAATCCTGATTTTAGCGGCATATGTGGCCCTTTCCACAAGTTGTTAACGCTCACATTATCTTCATGACTGTAAAAGTCCAGATTGAGTTTTCGTTTTAGCGCCAGCGATATTTTGCATTGCAATAAGTCGCGCTGCACCGCAAATCTATGGGCGCAATGCTACGCCAGTACGAACTTGTTGAACGGGTCCTGGATTATGACCCTGACGCCGATGAAGCGGCGCTCAACCGCGCGTATGTCTACACCGTGCAGAAGCATGGCAGCCAAAAGCGCGCCAGCGGTGATCCCTATTTCAGCCATCCGGTCGAAGTCGCTGGCTTGATGACTGACCTGAAACTTGATCAGCAGACCATCATCACCGCGCTGCTGCATGACACAGTTGAAGACACGCTCGCCACAATTGATGACATCGAAGCCAATTTCGGGACTGACGTAGCGCGGCTAGTCGATGGTGTGACCAAGCTGTCCAAGATCGAGCAGATGCCGGAGAATGAGCTTGCGGCAGAAAACCTACGCAAGTTCCTGCTCGCCATGTCAGAGGACATCCGCGTCCTGCTCGTCAAGCTGGCAGACCGATTGCACAACATGCGCACGCTGCATTTCATCAAAAGCTCTGAAAAACGCCAACGGATCGCGCGTGAGACGATGGATATCTACGCCCCGTTGGCAGAGCGTGTGGGCATGTATGAATATATGCGCGAGATGCAGCTGCTTGCCTTCGAGCAGCTCGAGCCTGAAGCTTACAAGACCATCACAGACAAGCTTGCAGAATTGCGCAGCAAGGATGGCGGACAGGTCGATGCGATTGCGCTCAAGATCAAGCAAAGGCTGGCCGAAGCCGGGCTTGCTGTCGAAATATCGGGCCGGGAAAAGCATCCCTATTCGATCTGGAAAAAGATGGCCGAGCGGCATGTGTCGTTCGAACAGGTCACAGACATCATGGCCTTCCGTGTCATCTGCAACAATGAAGCCGATTGCTACGCCGCTTTGGGTGCGCTGCACACCACGTGGCAATTTCTGCCCGGCAAGTTCAAGGATTACATCTCGACGCCCAAATCAAACAGCTACATGTCGCTGCACAGCTCGTTGATGTATGAAAACTCGATGCGCGTAGAGGTGCAGATCCGCACGCGCGAGATGCACAGCCGCAACGAGTTCGGGCTGGCCGCGCATTGGGCATACAAGCAACACGACAAGGCCGACGGACAGGTTAGCTGGCTGCGCGACCTGATCGAAATCGTCGATGCGAGCCACGATGCGGACGAGCTGCTCGAGCATACGCGCATGGCGATCTATCAGGACCGCATCTTTGCCTTCACACCCAAGGGCGGGCTGTTCCAGCTACCCAAGGGTGCCTCGCCAATCGATTTCGCCTTTGCCGTGCATACCGATCTGGGTGCGCAAGCGGTTGGCGCAAAGATCAACGGCCGCCATATGCCGCTGCGCACACAGCTGCAAAACGGCGACGTGGTTGAGATCATCAAAGGCAAGGAAGCCGAGCCGCAATTGTCCTGGCTGGGCTTTGTCGTCACCGGCAAGGCACGCGCCGCCATTCGCCGCGCCTTGCGACTGAAAGAGCGCGCCGAGATCGCAGAGATTGGCGCGAAACTGTTCGACGAGATCGCAACGAAAGTGCCCGCGCGTATCGGCAAGAAGGCGCGAAAACTGGCGGTCGAACGGCTCGAACTGATGGATGAGGAGGACATGATGTTCGCCATCGGCGCGGCCAAGCTGTCCGATCGCGAAGTGATGGAAGCGCTGGTTCCCGGATGCACGGCGGATATCGACGAAGATGACGACTGGACCCGCCGCGAGCACGCGATCTCCATTCGCGGCCTTACGCCTGGTGTGGGGTTCCAATTGGCCGATTGCTGCCACCCTGTGCCGGGGGACAGGATCGTGGGCTTGCGCAAGAAAGGCGAAGCGGTGGAAGTGCACGCCATTGGCTGCTTTGAATTGGCGAACGGCGAGGATTCCAACTGGCTCGACCTATCCTGGGGGTCGCGTTCGCAAGGCGCCGTGGGCCGCTTGCGCGTAACGCTGTATGACAGGCCGGGCACGCTGGCGGAGATGGCGGGCATATTTGCGCAGAACCACGTGAATGTGAAAATGCTGGAGCAGGTTGAGACCGACCACCCGTTCACCACGTATGAGATCGACAGCGAGGTGCAGGATCTGGCGCATTTGACGCGTATTCTCAGTGCTTTGCGCGCGAGCGATTCGGTCGCGCAGGCGGAGCGGATCTAGAGCAGCTCCAATTTCAGCTCGATCGCATCGCCCTCGGCCAGGTCTTCAGCGCGCATCACTTTCTTGCTGACCAGCAAAATCCACTCGGTGGACTTCTCTTGCGGAAAAACCGAGCTCTTCCAAACCGTATCACCGATCCGCGCCATGACTTTAACAGAGCCGAACCCGCGCCGCGTGCCGTACTCCAGCCGTTGCATCAAAGCGTGCCCAGCAATGTGCTCCGCCTGATCGCCCGTGATCGAGACGAGATGATAGACTGCCTTTTCGCCGCGCCAGCATTTCAGGGACGCGTTCACTTTCATCGTTTCAGCCATTGGGCGCTGGGCGAACAGGAACCGGGATGTTGCAGATATCCGCGCCGCCTGCCGGTAAAATGAAGAACGGATCGCGGCGGTTGGCACGTGCTTCGGCATATTTGGCGAAGGTCTCGCTCTCGGTGGAGAGGTATTCGTAGTCGTACGTCAGTCCTGCGGGTGCGGTTTCAGATTCGAGAAGATCCGCCGCCACATCGATCGACAGGATCGGGGTGCGCTTGTCGAACTCGTCCTCAGCATAGAAGCCCAGCTCACCCTTGCCGCGGGGCAGGCTGGACAGATACTCTATCCCTTCGATCACCCGGCCGACCAGTGCGATATTGCGATCAAGGTGCCGCGGAGCATGGCCGATCACGGTGTAGAGTTCTGCGCCGCTGCCGGTGTCCGGCGATAGGTTACGCCCCACGCCGACCATGCCGTAGCAATGGACGGGCCACCATTGCGTGTCCGAATACCCGAGCTGCCAACCTCTGAAGTGTCCGGAAGATTTGCCGTATGAGTCTTTATGCCACCACTCTTGGTCGATCGTTAAAGTTGTAGTTAACAGGTTTTTGAGTGGCTCATCGTTGGTATACTCATCCTCCCCCATCACCTTCAGCCCATCGGGCAGTGTTTTTTTCTCTCCGTCGCTTTCTGGATTGTCGTAATTGGGATCGCCCCATTGCACGACGTAATTGTCCTGCACACGGTTGACGCTGATCCCGTCGTACCACCCCTCCCGCGCAAGCAGCTTGATATTGTGCACCCAGCCCTGGCTGAATGGTGCGGGCATCAGCTGGATAATGACTTCGCGCGGATTGCCCTCGGCATCGGGCGCTAGTCGCATGACCAGCAGATCTTCTGTCGGGATGGCCACCCACTCCTCCACCGAAGCTTCTTCGACGATCTGATTGGGCGACAGAGCCTCCTTCGGCTCCTCCTCTGCAAGAACAATCGCGGAAAGGGTGAACGTGGCGATAAATGCGGCCACCGGGCAATTCATGATTTTCTTCATGTTTTCAGACCTGCCATCTCGCGCCTTGCGAAGCAATCGTTTCAAAGCTAGAGCGCGCGCTTCTTGTTGGGCCTGCCGCGCTTTGCGGTACTTGAGCCCGAGGTCACCGCAAGGCGACCCTCGCACTCAAGTAACCAAGTGGTAGCGCAAATGGGAACGCGGAGACGTGGCCGAGTGGTCGAAGGCGCACGCCTGGAAAGTGTGTATACGGTAACCCCGTATCGTGGGTTCGAATCCCACCGTCTCCGCCATTTTATCTGTAAATAAACGATAAAAGGTGCTGGCGAGGGATTGTTACCAAAACCGTTCCCTAAAAGAAGCGTGGGTAGCGAGCCGAACAACTACCATCTACTTCGCACATCAAGACCCCACCCATTTAGGGCCTGTCCTCTGGTGGCTATGGGTCCTCTCCAACTCTCCCCTCGTCTCGGTCTTGAAACTCTTTCTATCGAACGAAGCCAGCTAGGTAATCCGAATACTCAACCTCGAATCCATTATCCGTTGCCCATTGACGCAGTTCTGGTGAAGCATCTCCGTATAAACATAGGCGAGCTCCCTTTGTTCGGCTCACCACCTCAGAGATGAATTCTCCAGTCGCAAAGCGATCGGCATGAAAAAGCATCGCTTTGCTATCGGCGTGGGTTTCCCAGTAGGTCAGCAGCTTTTCATCTTCGCTAAGGTAAATGTTGTATACGAGAGTCTGCGGCTCTTCCTTCTGGTTACGGTCCACCATCTGCTTTGCAATGTCCCGCAATTCTTCTGATTTTCCGTCTGCCACTTGAAGCTCGTAGAAAACGTTAATTTGAGTTGAAGACATAGCGACCTCTCTAGCCTATGGTTGATCCGATCTCTCTTAAATGAGATCACTCCAGACGGCTAGTTCTCTATCTTGGGAGGGAGGAGGCTGGTAGCAGCCGTTGCTAGGGTTCCGTGATCGTGAAAAAGACAATGTTGAGGTTAAAAAAACTCAAAATAATCATAACTATCCAATCAATAGCTTGCTACATCTACTGATGGGTAAATTGCGATTACGATGGTAAGTCCTTCAAAAAATTCAGTTAGTCAGGGGATAATAATGCTTAAGAAACTGAAAGTCGTCGCGCTTGGCTTAGTCACATTAAGTATCACTGCATGTCAGCAGACTACTGATGATGCCGAGATCATAGAAGCTGCGCGCGCTGGATATGCCGCATTCCAGCAGGGAGACATGGAGGCATGGGCTGAAACGCAATCAAGCGATGTGGAGTGGATTGCTCCGAAAAGCCTTCCCTATGCGGGGACTTATTACGGCCCGCAGGAAGTGATGGATAATGTCTTCGCTCCAATCCTGCAGTTATGGCCTGATTTTCGAGTCACGGACGTAGACTACAAATCGAGTGGGAATACTGTTTTTATCACTACCAAGATTTTTGCCGGAGGGGCGGAGAGTGATTCGATTCATGTTGCCACAATCGAAGACGGGAAATACGTGAAGTTTCAGATCTATGACGATGGTGGCTTTATGATGCAGTCGGCCACGACAGACGAACCGCAATAGACCAGTAGCTTTTTTTGAAAGCGATTTAGACAACCATCTTTATCCGACGGTGCCTTTCTATCGGTACTTCGGGATCTGGAATGCGCGGAAAACCTATCACGCGTCGAAAAACCCGGCGAGCCTCGGGTCATTCTTGCTGGTCACAAGAAAATGATCGAAGAGCAATGCGTCCAGTCAGGCAAAGTTCAACTCCCAGTTCATATTGCTGGGCATGCTCTGGCGTATAAAATGTTAGCGCGCCAAGGAGCAATCGAATTTTAGGCAGCGTACGAAGACGAGTTGGCGCTCGAATGGCTCCACCGCCATTTATATATGTAAATAAAATATAAGGTTTCCCGAACAGGGCTTGTTACTAAAACCTTTCCCTAAAAGGAGCGTAGTTAGAGTCTACGTAGGAGGCGTCTGAGGCGAATATCTCGGTTTCGTTCCCGTCGATTCCGCTTGCTCTGAAGAATGCTTTGCCTTGATCTGTTCCGAAGACATGCGCGATCCGTCATGGCTCCAGCCTGGAGGGGCAAAAAGATAACACAGTCGCTGCCATAGGCTGAGACCGCGCTGCATCTGATCTTTCACGATCGCCCAGTATTCATGGAAAATGATCACGAACGGATTGAGTGTTTCAAGGTTCTTCACGAGACCAAAATCGACCTTTTCCTTTTCGGGCGTGAAAGTGCCAAACATACGATCCCAGATGATTAGCGTACCGGCGTAATTGGCATCAAGATATTGCGGATTGCGGCCATGGTGCACCCGGTGATGGGAGGGCGTATTGAAGACGAATTCAATCCAGCGTGGCAGCTTGTCCACTAACTCTGTGTGCAGGAAGAACTGGTAGGTCGCATTAAGCACGCCGCAGAACAGCACGACCACCGGATCAAAACCGAGCAGTACCAGCGGCACCTTGAACATCATCGTGCCTGTGAAATGCTTGGTCCAGCCTTGCCGCAACGCCACTGAGAAATTGAACTGCTTGCTCGAATGGTGGGTGACGTGCATCGCCCAGCCCCAGCGCACGCGGTGTACAACTCGGTGATGCAGGTAAAACCGCAGGTCGTCGAGGATGAAGCAGGCGATCAGCGAGGCGATCGAAAGCGGTATCGAAAACAGCTGGTAATTCACCGCCCAGAACAGCACCAGCACGGTAAGGAAGGCGGTCGCGCCATTGGTCACCGCGCTGACCAAGCCCATCCCGATCGAGACCAAATTGTCCTTCCAGTCACCGCTTCGGTTCTCATGGTGGAAGTGGTTGAACAGCGATTCAAAAACGATGCTGCCGAGGTAGAGAGGCACTACGATCAGCCCGATGTTCGACTGGACGATGGCTTCGAGTGTCATGGCAGTTACCTCCCGGACTTTATCGCGTCAAAAGCTATCCAAACCTTTACCTGAAAAAAATTGAATAGTTTTACAATATTTGATACAATTAAGAACATATGTACGATCTTCGCTTCATGCGCCACTTCGAGGCTGTCTACCGCCACCTCAGTTTCTCAGCGGCAGCCGAAGAGCTGGGACTGACCCATTCGGCCATAACAAAAAGTATTAAGACGCTTGAGGCGGACTGGGCCACGCAGTTGTTCCATCGTACGACGCGCACTGTCGTCGCAACCGAAGCAGGTAAGAAGCTGTATCCCCAAGCGTTGGAGTTGCTGGCTTTTGCTGCCAATGTTCGCGAAACGACCACATCGGGAGGGCATGAACTCAATATCGTGAGCGGGCCAGGCGTGATTGAGGGCATGATCCACCCAGCGATCATCAAGTTCGCGCGCACCTTTCCTAAGACCCGTATCAATGTGTCGACCATGCCGCCGCATCTCGCAGCCGAAGAGCTAATTCAGCGCCGCATCCACCTGCTGATCTACCATCAGGCAAGCCTTTCCGGCCTACCGCACAAGCAGCGCATGCGTGTGACTGAAGTCATCGATGAGCCCTATTGGATGATCTACCGCAAGGGCCACCCGGTAGGCCAGTACCGCGCCGACCTAGGGGACGTCCTGCGATACCAGTGGGCAATCGCCGGCTTCGACCAGCTCTTCGAACGCTCATTGCCCGAAGATCTCCGTCAACTACTGCTTGATCACGGCGCCCCGCACTACCGATTGCTGAGCCAGGCTGCGTGCATCGAACTTGCCAAGCAATCCGACATTCTCACTACCCTTCCCGAAACCGCAGCGCGCAATGCGATCGCTGAGGGCACGATTGAAGGCCAGCCCCATCCTGGCGGCTTCCGTTTCACCATCGGTGCAGCGGTCCTTTACGACGCCAGTCGCGAGCAGACGGTTGAGCATTTCGTGGAGTGCTTGTAGCGCTGCGTTGATCCGGCATTGTCAAAGCAAACTGGCTGAGCGGGCGGGACGATGTTAGCCGTTCTGGATGAGCAAGTTCGACAACCCCTTCCGCTACTTCAACTCATCACCTGAGGTCATCCGCCTGGTCGTGACGATGTACGTCCGCTTCCCGTTGAGCTTGCGGAACGTGGAAGACCTGCTGTTCGAACGCGGTATCGACATCTGTCACGAAACCGTGCGGCTTTGGTGGAACCGCTTTGGGCCGTTGTTCGCAGCTGACATCCGAAGGCAACGAGTGAGCCGGATGCGTGGTTTCCGTCACTGGCGCTGGCACTTTGATGAGGTGTTCGTGAAGATCAACGGCGAGCGCCATTACCTGTGGCGCGCTTTCGATCACGAGGGCGAGGTCCTGGAGAGCTACGTCACCAAAAAGCGGGACAAATCTGCAGCTTTGCAGTTCTTCAAGAAGGCGCTGAAACGGCACGGTAGCCCAGCGACTATCGTCACAGATGGGCTGAAATCCTACCCTGCGGCGATGAAGGACCTGGGCGTTGAAGAGCGTCGTGAAATAGGGCGTTGGATGAACAACTGAAGTGAGAATTCACATCTGCCGTTCCGACGAAGGGAGCGCGTGATGCTCAGATTTCGACAAATGAAGTCATTACAGAAGTTCGCCTCAGTCCACGCCAATGTCCACAACCACTTCAACTCCGAACGCCATCTCGTAGATCGCCAGACTTACAAAGCCGCCCGCTCAGCCGCCTTGGCTGAGTGGCAAAACCTCATGGCCTGAAGCGCCAACGGGGTAGGGGCCTCTTTGCCAGGTGGAGAACGGTTAGCGTCCGACCGACAGCACCCTTTGGTTCAATGGTTCGATCAGAAGCCCACTGCATATACGATTTGAATAGGGACGAAATAATCAATGTATATGTGGAGTAAGGCAGCACCATTGATCTAGAATTTATAATACCCAAACCGCTACACAAAGCGGATGGTACCGCAAAATTGAGGCCGGTGTCTTTACACCACGCACCCCCCTAGTCGCAGCGGTGATCTTTCCAGAACCGCTCCCAACGCAACGCCCATCCGCCTGCAACCATGGAGCAGGAGAGGTCTCCACCCCGCGGAGAAATGCACCACGCTGCCGTGCGACTTCCAACGCCATCACCATCTGATCTGCAGCGCATGGCGGGACCTTTCACGAGAACGTGACCCTCAGGGCTGCGACCGATAGATTGGCCGACGAGGGCCACAAGGGCGTCACGGGCTTCTATTGCGCCTGCATCAGGGCAAGGTTGGTTCGTACGGCATGTACCATCCATCTCGCGCGCTGCGATGCCGGCAAGCCGTATACGAGGGCCTTCCTCGCACCATATCGGGCCGTCACCATCCCAAACCCGGATGGGCGTACAAATGAACTCCTCACCTGCTGGTACGATCGCCACTTGCGCTGCTAGAATAAAAGGAAGGATCAAAGGTCAATTTGCCTGACTGCTGGTTGCTTTGATTGACAACCATGAGAGCCATATCGCAGCGTTCTAAGTGATGTCATGGCTTTGAAAAGGCGACATTATAGACATTGACGAAATATGCCTTTTCCGATGCCGAACCTCCGTATTGATAATAGGCGAGCTCGTAACCACCGTCCTTATCAAAATCATCCACCGCAAGGAGGCGACCGTTCTCGTTGTTTGGTAGCGACGCGGTCAGCTTACCAAACTTCATCGAACCTTGGTTGAAGAATACAGCAAGTTGCCCATCGTACAGCCCGTGAATGATATCGACCTTACCGTCTCGATCGATATCGCGAAGGAAGAGGTCAGATGTCCATTCGAGGCGGTTAGCGCGGACATATCTATCCTCTTGGACCATAGCGCTAGGCGTCACATCGGCGAATTGCCCCGCATCATTCCTCAATACCTGTAGGTAGGTCCCCGCGTAGTAGGGTGAGATCCTTGAGTGGAGGAGCACCAAATCAAGGTCGCCATCGTTGTCCAGATCAACGCTTCTCGTTTCCAAATGCATGTTCGCATCCACCCCGTAGACGGTGGGTGGCAAGCGAACCTGCTGGGCAAAATCGAATGTGCCATTGTTGTTCATGAACAGCAGGCTGTAGGCTGATCCATGCCCAAAACCAGCGATAAGGTCAGAAAAGCCGTCTGCGTTAACGTCCGCCAAGTGGAGATCGAGCAGGAGGTTAAATCCCTCATTGCCGGTCGACCCAGAATTCACCATCGGGAGTTGAAGTAGGCGTTCCAGAAATGTGTCGCTCGAGACCCTGAAATTCCCACCCTCCTGCTGGATAAGGAACAGCGGAGCAAAACCACCAAAAGGGTTCCAGTTTCCGATCGCGATATCGTCTAGGCCATCCCCATTGATGTCGCCTGTCGCCATTGAGTGGGCATCTGTGGCGTCATCAGGGCGGTCTGGATTAGTCGTGATACGCGGGATGGCAGTTGAGATGCGGCCAATCACGTTATCTCTCTGCCCCAACAGCACGGCTGTTCCGTGAGCTTCCGGCTCGTTGTAAACGCCTGAAACATTGTGGGCGACGAAGAAAGCTGAAGGTTGTCCGGCGACCGATAGGATTGCCGATCTGCGTGCTCCGAAAACAGAAGGCAATTGAGCGTTGAGCGGCGCGCTATAGCTCAGGCGTCCGTTGGAGTTTGACAGGAGAACATAAGGCAGCGCTGCGTAAGCCGGAGTTCCATATGCTTTGTTGAGGGGAATGACTAACTCTGGGTAGCCATCCTTTTGAAAGTCGGCTGACAGACTTCCTTGCGGGAAGATGTCTGCGACAGCTGCGGGGTAGGTGACGCCTGCGTAAGTGTACTCTGGGACCCTATCGCTTGTGGCAAAGCGGTGGGCCTCATAATCGAACCTTAGTTCAACGAAAGGCGAAGGAGTGGGCGAGGGGGTTGGTGATGACGTTGGGTTGCCAGAATTGCTCGACGTCCCAGAGCCTCCGCCGCAACCGGCGAGGATGGCGGACATTAGTAGGATCGCTGGATATGCCGTCTGGAGAGCTGTCATCTAATGTCCTTTGCCATGGCCTCCATTCTAATGGCCCTCGGATCTGATACGAAGGGCCGGCTTTCAGCTTATACCCGACCTCCATCTATCGCAATTGATAGTGCTGCCTCCGCCAATGGGTATGAGGAACTGGTTCTCAGCTGATCCTTGGCGACAAAGCTGGTCATATTATGGCAATCGATCTCCGGATTGTGCCGATGTTAACGCTAATTTCGATAATCACTTCGACGCCGAACGTCATCTCTTCGAGAGAGGAGCCCACAAGACCCGACGCTCAGCTGCTTTGGTCGAGCAGCTGAACCGCCTTGCATGAACCAATAAGCGCGAAGGACAAGCTCTGCCTAGTGGAGACGGATTAAAGTTAGACTGACAGCACCAAGGTAAGCAAGCATCGGATAGATTGAGGCTTTTATTAATTGCCCTGCCTGCTCGGAGCGGTATGCTATAGATATTATATGGAACGTCATCCGATCGCATCCTTGCGATCAAAGCGGAGCAAAGGGTTGCGATGAAGATTTCCCTGAACTGCCGTCGCAGCCTGCTTACTGGGTCGGCCATTATGGCGCTGGCACTTGCCGCAGCAGCTACCCCGGCCCATGCCGTCGTCCCCGGCGAAAGGACCGATTCCGAAGAGATCGTCGATGACGAAGGTGTGTTTGACGGTGTCGGCATGATCGTCACTAACCGCGTCGGGACCGGAAGCGTCGGCATCTGCACCGGCACGCTGATCAACCCGCGCACCGTGCTGTTTGCCGCGCACTGTGTTAATGGTATTCCTGATACCGATTACGACGGCGAGAACGTCCGTGCCGCGGTCGGTTTCAACGTCGATGCCTTCCCAGGTCTCCTTAACTGGTTCGGCGCCAGCCAGAGTAATCCGTTGCTCAAGGTCTTCAACATCAACCGCATCTTCTACGATGAGCGCTCGCTGCAGAACCTAGGGGCACGGGGCTTCATTGAGGCCGATATCGCGTTGGCCAGCCTCGACACTCCGACAGCGGGCATTCCGATATGGGCGATCCTGTTCAGCACCCTGCCCGCTCCGGAAGCCATCGATGCGGTCACCGGCACCGGCTATCACGTTAACATCGCCGGCTATGGCGGCACCGGCAATGCCATTGAGGGCGCGGTCGAGGGGATCGATTTCCGCCGCCGTGCAGCCGAAAACATGCTCGGTGGTTTCATGTCGCTCGACGATCGTGACGCGGTGCTGTTTGGCCCGGCGGCACCGTTTTTCCCCCAGAACCTTTATCAGCTCGACTTCGATTCCCAGGAACGCGATGTCGTCCAAGACATCAACATTTTACGCGACGATGCGCTGCCCAATGAGGGCACTACTGCCGGCGGGGATTCGGGTGGCCCGCTGATACTTGACGCGGCAAATAACGCGATCACCAATGAAGATCTGATCATCGGCGTCCTATCGGGCGGATCGCGCGTTTTCAACGTGCCGTTCAGCTCGATCGGCACCACTAGCTTCTACCAGCCGTTATCGCTCTACTGGCAGTATATCGTCGAAACCAACCCCTACCGCTATGTCGGCGCGAGAGCCGGTGACGGCAACTGGGAAGACCCGGACCACTGGGAAACGCTCCTCGACCCGATGTACCGTGTGATCAACGCCGATGGCCAGATAGTGAATGGGCTGCCAACCACGCCGGAACTGGGCTTGAATGGCACCGAATTCGATTTCGGCGCGGTTTGCGTCGAGTTCGAAAGCCCGGGCGACTTTTGCACCGACGTCGCCACCGGAATTGCCGAAAGCACCTTTGCCCCTCCGACTGTCAGCACCGGAGGAGAAGGCGCTCTTAAGGCGGATTTGCATAACAACCCGGCCGAGCTTGACCTGAAAATGCTCGATGGGGGCGAGAATATTGCTACGCCGGCTAGCTTCGATCTTTCGATCCTAAGCGCTGCGGGCAGTTCCTCATCGGCGTTGCTCGAAACCTCGCAGGAGCAGGCGCAGAACGGCGTCGCCACCCTGCCCGCGCCGACGCTTTCCAACGGCCTGCCAGGTGCGACCGGCTTCGTGCCGAACAATATCGATCCGGTCGTAAGCGCGGATCCGGACGTTAATGTCCTGCCACGCTATTTCGACGTGACCCTCGATCAGAACGGGACTACCACGCTTTCCAGCTCGGTGACGATCGACAAACTGACGATCCGCGGCAATGCGGGCCTGACGATTGGCGCCGATGGCGATCTTACTTCGCTGATCGACATCAACCAGTTCGGCGGGATTACCACGGTCAATGGCGCGCTGACCTCGGTCGGCGACTACACGTTGTTAGCGGGCATGCTCGGCGGCACGGGAACGGTGACCGCGCCGTTCCTGACCAGCATAACCGGCATTTTCTCGCCTGGCACGATGGGAACCACCGGGACGTTGACGATCGACGGTAATGTAGTGATGTCATCGGGCAGCACTTTCCTTGCCGATATCACCGGCAGCGGCGCGTCGGACCTCATCGCGGTGACCGGCATCGCCAATACCGGTGGGGTCGTCGGCCTAGGTACTACCGGGCTAACCCAGCAGGTCAACGGCAATGGCCTGCAGTACACCATCCTCACCGCCGATGGCGGAGTGACGGGTGCTTTCACCGAAACCAGCCTGTCGGCAATACTCAGCCAGTCGTTCATCTATCAGGAAAACGCCGTACTGATGGAAATTGAAGCCGCAAGCTACGCTTCG
This sequence comes from uncultured Altererythrobacter sp., assembly GCF_913057185.1. NCBI lineage: Bacteria > Pseudomonadati > Pseudomonadota > Alphaproteobacteria > Sphingomonadales > Erythrobacteraceae > Altererythrobacter > uncultured Altererythrobacter sp. The sequence continues at coordinate 97,133 of NZ_CAJXNK010000001.1, read as the reverse complement.
GTCATCGATCTGAATGATCCGGTGCAGGAGGCCTATGCCCAGTTGTTCGACCAGAACCGGCCTAACAGCGTCCTGGCGGGCCTCTACGGGCTCGACTTTGCCAGCGTGGAGACCATCCGCAGCACCTTTACCTCGCTTGCACCGGTGAACGAACAGGCGGTTCGCTCGATCGCGGGGCAGACCCTCAACCTGCTGCAGAACTTCAATGATGCGCGCATGCGCGAGGCAGATCGCAGCAGGGCCGGCGGCAAGATTGCGGTCACCGGCACGCCGCTCAACGTGGTGCAGGCCGGGCTTTCTTCCTTCGGTCAGCCGATCGGCATGGACGCGATGGCGTTTCAAAGCGGTGCCGAAGAGACGGAGATGAGCGATGCTACGCTGCCCGAAGATGTCGCGATCTTCCTGTCCGGCGGTTTCGTGCGCGGCGATGTCGATTCGCTCCCCGGCTTCGCGCAGGAAACCCAAATCGAAGGCCTGTTCGTGTCGGGTGGAGTCGAATTCTACCCGCGTGAAGAAACCATGCTTGGTCTCGCCGGCTACTTCAATTCGCTAGATGCCGACACCCCCCTTGGCCAGCAGGTCGACAGCGAAACCTACGCCTTCTCGCTCTATGTGCGCCACAAGTTCACCGATGGTCCGGTGGTCGACGGGCAGTTCAGCATGGGCAGCATGGGCTTCGACACCACTCGCACGGTGCAGTTACTCGGCACCTCGCAGACCCTGACCTCGTCCACCGACGATCTGCTGGTCTCTGGAATGTTAGGCTTGTCCCATGATCTCGAAACCGGGATCGGCACGATCTCTCCGGGCATCGAAGGGCGCTATGCCAGCGTCGATCTGGGCGAAGTGCGAGAGGACGGCGGCATCACCGCTCTGGCAATCGAGCGTGACAGCTTCACCAGCGCTCAGGCGCGCTTCGGCTTCGACTATTCAAAGCATTCGAAAATGGTGCAGATCAACGCCAAAACCCAACTGGTGTGGGAATTTCAGGACGGCCCGCAACTGCTGGCGGCAAACTTCGCGTCGGGCATTGGTCCCAACGCCAATTTCGTGCTCGACACTGCGGATCACACTTGGGTAGAAATGGGCATGTCGGCCAATGTCGGTAACGGCCCCTTCCAGATGGGCCTTGGCTTCGAAACCAGCATAGGCCGCGACAGTGCCGAGGCCCGCGTTTTCCGCGCTTCAGCCACCTACCGGTTCTGATCTTCCGGATGCTTTACGAAAATAAAGGAGTAAAACGTGTCTAGCGCAGATGTGACCCTTCAGGCAGCAGCTGCTCAGATTAACCACGCGCGATCTGAGAAGACGCTTCGCCCTTCGATCGCGGGCTTCTTCGATGAGGGAACATTTACTGTAAGTTATGTAGTCCACGACCCGGATACGCTGGAGGCCGCCATCATCGATTCGGTCCTCGACTATGAAGCCGCAGCTGGTCGGACGTCTTGTGCCTCGGCAGATCGCATAATCGAATACGTGAATTCGAATAGTCTTAAAGTGACGTGGCTGATCGAGACGCATGTGCATGCCGATCATATCTCGGCCGCGCCCTATTTGCAGGAGAAGCTGGGGGGTAAGCTAGCGATCGGTGCAGAAATCGTCCGCGTCCAGGAAGTGTTCGGCAAGCTGTTCAATGCTGGTACGGACTTCGAGCGCGACGGCTCACAGTTTGACCAACTGTTCAGCGGTGGCGATACGTTCTGCATAGGGAAGATAGAGGGAATTGCGCTTCATGTTCCCGGTCACACGCCCGCCGACATGGCTTTTATAATTGGCGATGCCGCTTTTGTTGGCGACACCATTTTTATGCCAGACTTCGGCACGGCGAGGGCGGATTTTCCGGGTGGGGATGCCCGTCAACTATTCCAGTCTATTCGACGGTTGCTGTCATTGCCTGACGAAACCCGGCTGTTTCTTTGTCACGACTATAAGGCTCCGGGGCGTGACGAATTTGCATGGGAAACGACCGTTGGTCAGCAGCGCCGGGAAAACGTCCATGTAAAAGACGGTGTCAGCGAAGACGAGTTTGTCGCAATGCGGACGATCCGAGACGCGACCCTCGCGATGCCTAACCTCATTATCCCCTCTGTCCAGGTGAATATGCGGGGTGGGCGCCTCCCTGAGCCCGAGGACAACGGTGTCAGTTACATCAAGATCCCAGTCAACGCTGTCTAACGCGCAGTAAGCGAAGACTGAAAGTATGCTAGCCCGTTATCTCCCGATCCTAGAATGGGCGCGGACCGATAATCGTTCAGTTTTGACTAACGATCTGATGGCGGCCGTGATCGTCACCATCATGCTGATCCCTCAGACTCTTGCCTATGCCCTAACCTGCGATTGGCAGGTGGGTTTCGCTAACAGTAAGTCGACAAACCTTGTGCTTGTTTTTGGCCCAGAACTTGGCAGCATTAGGACGAGTCCCTGTCTGGAACTTGTAGATTCGCAGGCGTATTGCGATACTTTTCTGTAAAGAATCCGGCTAATAGCCGTATGACGAGAATTGGCTGTGCTCTAACGGCTGGCAAAGAAAACAAGGACATGCCGCTATGGGTAAGCTTTCCGGCATTACAGTTATCGATCTGACGCAGTTCCTGCCAGGACCGATGATGACGGTCATGATGGCGGATCAAGGTGCGGACGTTATCAAGGTCGAGCCGCCGTGCGGGGATCCTGCGCGTTTGCAGGAGCCATTCGATACTTATGACGATACGGAGCAATCGGTCTGGTTCGCAAACCTCAACCGAGGAAAGAGAAGCGTGGCTCTCGATTTGAAGGGTCAGGCTGGTCAATCCGCTCTGCGCGAGCTTATCAGAAGCGCTGACGTATTTGTTGAAGGTTTTCGACCAGGGGTAATGCATCGGCTGGGCTTTGATTATGAGAGCGTCAAAGCGCTAAAGCCTGACATCGTCTATTGTTCGATTTCGGCGTTTGGGCAGCAGGGTCCGTTGGCGCATCACCCCGCTCATGACATGGCAGTTCAGGCGCGTGCAGGTTTTCTGGCTGTCAATGACGGTCCTGATGGCACACCGGTGGTTCCTGGCGCAGCCAGCGCTGATCTCGCGGCTGGTCTCACCGCATTGTCGGCTGTGCTGATGGCGCTGCTAGGACGTGATCGGACCGGCGAGGGCGCCTATATTGATTGCGCTATGTTCGATAGCTTGCTGCCGTGGTGCGTTCACACAGCTGGGAGCGCTATTGCAGGCGGTACGAGCCCTGTCAGCCGGCGACAGCGTTCGCTTGGTGGTGCGGGTTTCTATCAGGTCTACAAGACTAGTGATGGCATGCATGTCGTGCTGGGAGGTAGAGAGATCAAATTTGCGCGCAATCTTTTGACTGCGCTTGATCGGGAAGATTTGTTGCCGGTGGCAGAAGCACCGGCCGGCGAACAAGATGAACTGATCGCCTTTTTGCGCGAAACATTCGCTACTAAGACCCGGGACGAATGGGTTGCCTGGTTCGCAGACAAGGATGTAGCGTTCGCACCGGTACTGGATTTCCGCGAAGCTCTGGACGAGCCGCATATCGCTGAACGGGCGCTCTGGATCCAAGCAGCAGGCGGTGGACATCACGTTGCGCCTTCCGTCCGATTCGCAGGCGAGGACTGGATACCGGGAAAGGTCCCGGGATTGGGCGAGAGCTGAAGCGAGCTATTTCGCGCTACGCTTCCGATCGAGCCTTCCGGGTTGAACCCATGCGGGCATTTACTGTGATGGGTCAGCCGTTATTGCGCCGCATCCCTTGCATGCTGAATCCTTAGCGATAGTCAGAGTGCGCATGCCGGGCTTCATCCCGTCCAGAATGTGCAGTTTGCCGAATTGCGGATCGCCAAAGGCGCTGACCCCTTGGAGCAGCGCGCGCACACCCTGCATCGCGCCGAAAGTTCCGGCCCAACCGGCCATTGCGCCCAGCATACCGTCTTCAGCGCAGGTGTCGCAGTCTTCAGCGTCGAATGCGTCACCTACGAAACAGCGATAGCAGGGCTGGCCAGGCAAGTGGCCCGCAAAGGCACCGACTTGACCCTGAAAGCGACCCACTGCTGCGCTGAGGAGCAGAACCGTCGTTGAAACGCACGCGTCGGACACAGCAAGCCGCGTGGCGAAATTGTCAGTCCCGTCCAACACCAGATCGGCGCTGCCAATCAGAGCTCCAGCGTTGTCCGAACCAATCCGGGTGTCGCTGATCTCTACCTGCAAGGTCTCGTCAAAGTTGGCGAGCCAGCGGCGCGCGCTGGTGGCTTTGCCATGGCCGACATCGCGGCTGGTGAAGATCGTCTGGCGCTGCAGATTGCTGGTATCGACCACGTCATCGTCGATCAGGGTGAAGTGCCCGATACCAGCTGCAGCCAGATATTGCAGGGCAGGGGAGCCAATGCCGCCAAGGCCAACAATCACAACATGTTTCTGCGTCAGTGCGACCTGCCCAGCGCCGCCGATTTCCGGCAACACGATATGCCGCGCGAAGCGGTCCAAACGCTGAGGAGAAAGCGGTGCAGAAGTCATGGGACAAGCTGTTTACAGCCTGTGCACAGCCTGTCGACTGCCCTGTGCATAGAGCTGTCGATCAGTCTGGGCATTTTATGTTGAAATTGTGTGCGAATTAACTCTCTAGCTGGCGCAAAAGGCTGCGTACGTCGCCGTCCATATCCGCATCGCGCTTGCGCAGATCTTCGATCAGGCGCACCGCGTGGATAACCGTCGAGTGATCGCGACCGCCAAACTTGCGGCCGATTTCAGGATAGCTGCGCGGCGTGAGAACTTTCGAAAGATACATCGCCACCTGACGCGGGCGAACCACGGCACGCGCGCGTCGCTTGGATGACATCTCGCTGCGGTCGATCCGATAGAACTGACAAACCGTGCGCTGGATTTCATCGATCGTGATCCGGCGGCGATTGGCCGACAGGATATCGGTCAGCTGTTCTTCCGCCAGATTGAGCGAGACTTCCTGTCCCGTCAGCTGCGCATAAGCGATCAACTTGTTGAGGCCGCCCACCAGCTCGCGCACATTGCGCGTAATCGTGCGAGCGAGAAAATCGACCACATCATCCGGCACGTTCAGCGGCGCGAAACGCGACAGTTTGGAGACGAGGATCTTGCGACGCAGTTCGATATCGGCGGGCTGGATATCTGCTACCAAACCCATCGACAGGCGGCTCAAGAGACGCGGCTCAACCCCGTCTAGCGCCTGCGGAGCGCGGTCAGCGGCGAACACCAAACGCTTGCCCTCGGCAAGTAGTGCATCGATCGTGTAGAGCAGCTCTTCCTGAGCGCTGGCCTTACCGATGATGAACTGAATGTCGTCCACCAACAGAAGATCAAAACTGCGCAGGCGCGCCTTGAATTCGATCATCTGGTTGGCTTTGAGTGCTTGCACGAATTCGACCATGAATCGTTCTGCGCTGCAGTAAAAAATGCGCGCACGCGGATGCGCCTGAAGATAGGCGTGGCCGATTGCGTGCAGCAGGTGTGTTTTGCCCTGGCCGGTCGCACCCTTGAGATAAAGCGGCGAAAATTGTGGCTGTTCGGTTGCGGCCATGCGCTCTGCGGCATTCTTGCCCAGAATGTTGGTTTCGCCGGTCACAAAGGCGGCAAAGGTCAGTGATGGGTCAAGGCCTACGGAACTGGTAAAGCCAGCCTCGCCAATGGTGCCGGCTGCAACTGCGATGGCACTGGTGTCTGCATCATTTGCGAGACGACGGCCATTGTTGAGCATAAGCCCGGGCAGTTGGCGACGGCCCGGGTGGACAGAGATGCGTACCTTGCGAACTTCGCTGCGCACAATCTTCCAGGCCAGCTGCAAACGTTCATGAAAACGATCGTTGACCCAGTTGGCGCTGAATTCGGTCGGGAGGAAAAGATCGAGTGTGCCCGACTCCTTGCATACACTGCCCAGCTGGATCGGTTTGATCCATTGACTGTGCAGTTGGTGGCCCAAATCCTTGCGCAGACCTTGGCTGATGTCAGCCCAGTCTGCAGCCAAATTCACCGCTTCCGCATCTTCCATCAAGTCTTCATCGATCTTGCGCTTTGTTGAACTGCCATTGTTATTATTTTGCGCCATTCCCCAACCTAATACCCTTTTAACCCCCGGAAGCGATCCGAGGTTGCATTCATGCCCCAAACTTGGACAAGCTTCGCAATTGGGCAGAGTCACTTCCTCTGCGCCTTGCCCATGTGCCCAAAAATGTAAATGTCCGAGATGTCCCGCCTCAGACAGCTATGTTTTATGAAGCCCTAGCGCTTAAGCGCAAGGACGTTTTCGTAAAAAAAACGAAATATTTCGGTTGACTCAGCTCTAACCCGCAGGCTTGCGTTGATGTTATTGATATAATGAGATTTTCGAGATTTGAGCGATGCGAATCGTGGAAACTCCTAGGGTTAGCGGTCTCGGAATTGTCAAATGCCGCGCAAAACAAAAGGGCCGAACCCGTTTCGGGCCGGCCCTTGTGAATGTCTCAAGCAAATTCGAAGCGCCGATTGACGCCTCGACGCCGGATCAGAGTGCAGCGACTCGCTTCGAGAGGCGCGACATCTTGCGAGCAACCGTGTTCTTGTGCATCACGCCGCGAGCAACGCCGCGCGCCATTTCCGGCTGAGCAGCTTTCAAAGCTTCGGCTGCCGCTGCCTTGTCGCCTGCTTCACATGCTGTTTCGACCTTCTTGACGAAACCACGGATACGGCTGACGCGCGCAGTGTTTACGTCGGCGCGGCGGTTATTGCGACGAATGCGCTTCTTTGCTTGTGGCGAATTGGCCATGTTTGTCCTTGCTTCTCGATCACCCAACGTGATCGGATCTGAATTATCTATAGTGTTCGAAAACGGCGATTCACTGCCGGAAAGGCGCGCACATAGTCCTGCCCTTGCGAATCGTCAACCTATTCTGGGGGAGTGATAGCTTACTTTTGGCACTTGGCGCAGAACCATGTGCTGCGTCCGCCTTGAGCAAAGCGGCGGATGATGCCGCCATCCTGGCGGCGGCAAGGGTCGCCATCGCGTCCATAAACATCAAAGCGGGTCGCAAAATAGCCCAGCTCTCCGTCAGGCGCGGCATAATCGCGAAGGGTTGAGCCGCCATCCCGGATCGATTGCGTGAGCACTTCCTTGATATGCGGTACAAGCCGGTCAAGCTGGGGCCTGGTCACTTTGCCACCAGCTTTGCGCGGATGGATGCCAGCGCGCCACAGCGCTTCGCACACATATATATTGCCGAGCCCCGCAACGATCCGTTGATCTAGCAGGCAAAGCTTGATGGCTTGCTTGCGGTCCTTGAGTGCGTTCTTGAGGTATGCAGGATCAAGATCCTCGCCCAGCGGTTCTGGCCCCAGGGCGGCAAACGGCGCCCATTCGCTCAGCGCATTGGTCGCGATCAGATCAACCGAACCAAAACGGCGCGGATCGCACAGTGCGAAATGATGGCCGCCTGATTCCATGATCAGGTGGTCATGCTTGTCGGGCTCTGCCGGATCAATCCGCCACCGGCCACTCATGCCAAGATGGAATACCATCGTCTGGTCACGGTCTGTATGGATCAGGCCATATTTCGCTCGGCGTGACAGGCCGGTTACGGTTGCGCCCGTCATGACCTGAACCAGCGAGTCCGGAAATGGTCGACGCAAGTTTGGCCGATTGAGTACCAGGCGATCAATCCTTGCACCATCTAGGAACCGGGCAAGCCCGCGAACCGTTGTCTCTACTTCTGGAAGTTCAGGCATGTTTGTTTGTGTAACCTATGTGCCTAAAGAGATCAGGCTCTCAAATCAGAAATGCCCCATAACACCCTTTGCCATGCTCGCAATTCATCCTAAGGCGCCCCGCTATGACTGATAAGGTTTCTTTCGGCTACGAAGATGTCGATCCGCAAGAGAAGACGCAGCGTGTTGGCGCGGTCTTTTCCAATGTCGCGCGTAAATATGACATAATGAATGATGCCATGTCGGGCGGCATGCACCGGGTCTGGAAAGACAGGTTCGTTCGCCGGGTAAAACCGCAGCCGGGCGAAGCCATTTTGGACATGGCCGGCGGCACTGGCGACATCGCCTTTCGCATGGCGGCACGCGGTGCCGAGGTTGTGGTGGCTGATATCAATCAGGACATGCTCGACGTTGGTATCGAACGCGCGATGGAACGCGGAATCGATGGCCTGTCATGGTCGTGCCAGAATGCAGAGACGCTCAGCTATCCATCGGGCCAGTTCGATGCTTACACAATCGTTTTCGGTATCCGGAATGTGACTCACATAGATAAGGCTCTGGCTGAGGCGCACCGCGTGCTGCGGCCCGGCGGCCGTTTTTACTGCATGGAATTCGGCACGACTGATTGGCCGGGCTTCAAAGAGATCTATGATTTGTATTCGCACCAGATTATGCCCAAGCTGGGCAAAGCGATTGCGAATGATGAAGACAGCTATCGCTATCTGGCCGAGTCAATTCGCCGTTTCCCGCTCGCGCATGAGTTCGAAGCGATGATCAAGGATGCAGGTTTCCGCAACACGCGGGTCGAAAAAATACTCGGGGGCGCTGTGAACAACCATTCGGGCTGGAAAGTGTAAGGGTGACAAGACCCTCAACCCACATCTGGCGCATACTCAAGTGGGGGCGCAAGCTGGCAAAGCATGGCGCTTTGCGCGGGATCGAATCCGATCCGAACGCGCCCGTGCAGGTCAAGCGATTGGTTCGGCTTGCGCGTCTTGGCACATTCCAGCCTGCGACGCCTGACTATGCAACCGCGTTCAAGGCTATCGGGCCTGCGGCGATCAAGCTGGGGCAAACACTGGCGACACGGCCCGATCTGGTGGGCGAAGAAGCCGCACACAATCTACTCGGATTGCAGGACGATTTGCCGCCGGTAGTTTTCAGCGAGATTGAAGCGTCGATCGCGGCAACTTTTGAAAAGCCGCTGAGCGAGCTGTTTCAGGAAATCGACCCCAAGCCCGTCGGTGCCGCGTCCATCGCGCAGGTTCACCGCGCAGTGACAAGCGACGGCCGCAAGGTTGCATTGAAGGTGTTGCGCCCCGGCATTCGCGAACAGTTCGCGCGGGATATAGAGACCTATGAATGGGCCGCAGCGCATTTGGAAGCGTTGGGCAGCGACGAAGCCCGCCGGCTGCGTCCGCAGCTTACCATCGCCAATTTCAAACGCTGGACCAATCGCGAGCTTGATCTGCGGCGTGAAGCTGCGTCCGCTTCCGAGCTTGCGGAGAATATGAAAGGCTTTGCGGGCTACCGTGTCCCGGAAATCGACTGGGATCGCACCAATGGCCGGGTGATGACAGTCGAATGGATCGACGGCACAAAGATCAGCAAAGTCGAGGAACTGAAGGCCAAGGGCCATGACATGGACGAGCTGGCGAACCGGCTGGTTCTGGCGTTCCTTACCCAGGCGATCAGCGGCGGCTATTTCCATGCAGACATGCATCAGGGCAATCTGTTCGTCGAAGATGACGGCACGATTGCCGCGATTGACTTTGGCATCATGGGAAGGATCGATCGGCGTGCGCGGATGTGGCTGGCGGAGATCCTGTACGGGCTGACCACGGGCAATTATCGCCGCGTGGCGGAAATCCATTTCGAAGCGCAATATGTGCCGAGCTATCACTCGGTTGACGAATTCGCGACCGCGCTGCGCGCGGTGGGTGAGCCGATGCGCGGCAAGCCAGTGAAGGAACTGAGCGTCGGGCAAATGCTCGATGGCTTGTTTGCGATCACCCGCGACTTTGACATGCAGACCCAGCCGCATCTGCTGCTGCTGCAAAAGACCATGGTGATGGTTGAGGGGATTGCGACTCAGCTCAATCCCGAAATCAACATGTGGGACACTTCAGCGCCTTATGTACGCAATTGGGTGCGCGATGAGCTAGGGCCGGAAGCGGCCCTGGCCGACGCCGTGAAAGAGAATTTCTCGACCTTGCTCAAGCTGCCTGATTTGCTGCGCCGGGTGGATGAGAAATTCCCCGCCAAGGGCGGTGCGCCAGAAGCGCCCCCGCTCCCGGAAATCGAGCTGATCGTCGGGCCGACTGCGCCCAAGCGGCGCGGCTGGCTGGGCTATGTCGCCGCAGCTGCCGCCGGAGCAGGCGTTTTTTACGGCGCGACGATGCTTGGCTGGATTGCTTAAGCGTCCTCGTCAGGTACCAGAGCGGTGTGCGGCAGCATCCGGCTACCCAACAGGGCCAGGATCACAGTTACCGATTCAACGATGATGGGCAGAAACCAGCCATCATGCGGGCCATCGACTGTCAAAGTGTAGAGCCGCCCGAAGATGGCGATGCCCATAAGAGCAGCCGATACCAGCAATGGATCGCCTTTGCGGGCCCATGCGCCCCAGATCAGGCACCCGCCAGCCACAACGAAGAACGCGGTCATATCCGCACGAACGGAAGCGAATCCCAGCACGCCTTTTGGCGCAATTCCGAAATCCGCGCCTGAGCCAACCGGGTCGAGCAGAAATCCGATCCCCATCAGCACGAAGAACAATCCACCAACAAACAGCAAAGCCCGTAAAACCAACGCCATGTCGTCTCTCCCCAGAAACTGTTTGGCTTTAGTTAGCTGGTTGTTAGGAAAGCGCTAGGCAAAACTTAATCACTCTGCTGCAAGGGTTGGCTGGGCTTTGCTGCGCGGCTAGGCTCGAAACGGCTTATGCGAAACAGGGAGCTTTTGGTCACTATGCGTCTTTCGCTGCTGACTGCAATCAGGGGGAACTCTTGAGCGGCACTGGACCGAAGATTTTGCTCGTGGTGGGCGGCGGTATCGCTGCCTACAAGTCATGCGAGCTTGTTCGTCTGATCCGCAAGGGCGGGGGCGATGTCACTTGCGTTTTGACGCAAGGCGGACAGCAATTCGTGACGCCTATGGCGCTGGCTGCATTGAGCGAGAACGAAGTCCACACCACGCTTTGGGACCTCAAGAACGAAGCCGAGATGGGGCATATCCAGCTCAGCCGCGAAGCTGATCTGGTTGTGGTTTGCCCCGCGACGGCCGATCTGATGGCGAAAATGGCCGCAGGGATCGCGGATGATCTGGCGACAACGCTGATCCTTGCGACTGACAAGCCGGTGATGATCGCACCTGCGATGAATGTCCGCATGTGGGAACACGAAGCGACCCAGCGCAATCTGCAATGGTTGCAGCAGGCGGGCGTCAAAGTGCTGCACCCGGATGAAGGTGCAATGGCTTGCGGCGAATTTGGCTATGGCCGTTTGCCCGAGCCGGAAGTTATCTGGAGCGAGATCGCCGGCCACTTCGGTATTGAAGTCGAAGTGCCAGAGAAAGCCGAACCAGTGGCTCTCGAAGCTGCGGTTGAAGAAGAGATTCTCGAGGAAGAGGCGGAAGCCGAGGTCGAAGCAATCGAGCCTGAAGTTGCCCCGAGAGGCGGCGGATTGGGCGGACTGCTGGCGTCGATTATCCCGCGCTCCACCGCAAAACGCACCGCCGACCAGATCGAAGTTGAATATCTGGAAGAGCAGGAAGCTGCTGCTGCCGCTTCTGCCGAAGAGGAAGCCGTCGGCGAATGTGAAGCTGAGCAAGAGGTTCCGGCTGATCCCGTCGCTGACGCTGGACCATTGCTAGCGTCAAAGGGTGCGGCCAGCTCCGCCCCGCCAACCGATCCGGCTGCAATCAATCATACCGTCAAGACCGGTGCCGGCGATGCCGAACCCGAATCCATCGATGGCGACGAGTTTGACGGCGTACCGGCCATGCCGGCAGATATCGAAGTGGCTGAAGAAGATGCGCTCGGCGGCGGTGCCTTCAAGGTCAAGAAGGGGCATCAGCCGCTCAAGGGCAAGCATATGCTGATCACGGCCGGCCCGACTTGGGAGGCGATCGATCCGGTGCGCTACATCGCGAACCGTTCTTCGGGCAAACAAGGCTTTGCCATCGCGGCTGCCGCAGCGGCGCTGGGCGCGAAGGTAACGTTGGTTGCCGGCCCGGTCTCTCTACGAACGCCTGACGGTGTTGATCGTGTGGATGTCGAAAGCGCAGTCCAGATGTCAGATGCCGTAAAGAATGCGCTGCCCGCGGACATCGCTGTTATGGTGGCCGCTGTCGCAGACTGGCGTCCCAAAGAATATCGCGGTGAGAAGATGAAGAAGCGCGGCTCTGCACCGCCAGCTCTCGTCCTCGAAGAGAACCCAGATATTCTGACCAATGTCGCGGCAGGCGAAAACCGGCCGAAACTGGTGGTTGGCTTTGCTGCCGAGACCGAAGATGTTCTCGACAATGCGAAGCGCAAGCGCAAGCGCAAGGCTGCTGACTGGATTGTCGCTAACGACGTTTCAGGCGATGTGATGGGTGGTGACATGAACCGCGTCCAGATCATCAGCGAAGACGGCGTCGATACGCTGGAAGAAATGCCCAAGATGGACATTGCGATGGCTCTGGTCGAGAAAATGGCCGAAACGCTACAGGGTGAAAAAGAAGATGCCTGATCCCGTCAACGTCCAGGTGAAACGTTTGCCGCATGGCAATGGCTTGGACTTGCCGCGCTACGCCACCGAAGGCGCGGCGGGTATGGATGTAGTTTCGGCAGAGACTGTAACATTGCAGCCCGGTGCACGGCATGCTGTCGCGACAGGCCTTGCGCTGGCCATCCCGCAAGGGTTTGAAATTCAGGTCCGTCCACGGTCAGGGTTGGCGCTCAAACACGGGATAACCGTTCCCAATACTCCGGGCACGATCGACAGCGATTATCGCGGCGAGCTGAAAGTTATCATGATCAATCACGGCACTGAGCCGTTTCCGATCGAGCGTGGTGACCGGATTGCGCAGCTGGTTCTTGCACCGGTGACTCAAGCCGGGTGGGATGAAGTTGCCGAGCTTGACGATACGGCGCGGGGTGCGGGCGGCTTTGGCTCAACCGGCGGCGCTGCCAAACTCTAGTGAAATTAAAAGGGCGGCGCCTTTCGGCACCGCCCCAATCAAACTCCGTGCAAGGGTAATCTAGTTATTGACCTGACGAACCTTGGTTTCTTCCGGCTTGATCGTGATGCGCAAGGTTTCGCCTGAATTTCCGGGGAAGTTAGTGAACATTGCCTCAATCAGATTGGGCACCAGATGCTGCAAGCGGTTCGATGTAGAAACGGCCTGCGCCTTGCCTTCGAACAGACGCTCGTCAGTTTCAGCCCGGTCAATCTTCATGTCGATACCGCTGGTGTAAACGGTGTAGCTGCGTACTTCCGGTCCACCGAACCATGGATCGTAAAAGCCATAACCCCACGCGCCGCGGAATCGACTGCGATAGTAGCGCGAACCATAATAACCCCGATACCACGGGTCCCAAAACGGATCGGGGAACCCAGTGTCGGTAGTCCGCACTTTTTCGCGGCCATTATCGACGCCGTAGTCGAACCGCACCAGCAAGCTGGCGTTGTCTGGTTCGGCTTGCGCATAGCCAAGACGCTCCATCTGTGCCTCGACGAGGTCGGCATAGAGCGCGAATTCAAGTCCGCCCGCCAGCGCCGGATCGTCGGCCACAACGGCGAAGGTTTCACCCTGGGGTGCTGGCAATTTGGACTGGAAGCGCGACACATCGGCCTTGAAGCCCGGCGATGCACACGCCGCGAGGCCTGCCAGCAGCAAGGGTATAGCAGCGAGTTTGAAAGTCCGCGAGCGAACTGATTTGAATGCGGTCATGGTTGCAACTCCAAATTATTCATGCGCCCAAAACACGCGGGAGCCGGCACGGTCGCTAAAAAAGCAGGCTGTCATCGATAGCGTGTTTTGTAAAGGAGACGGGCTGAACGAGGATTTAACGATCGCCAGCTTTAACTAAGCCTGAGAATCAGCCCCTTACTAGGCCCAGAGCTTTGTAGGTTGCATCCAATGTTGGCGCTCCCAGTGCGCGAGCGCGGGCCGCACCCCGTGCGAGAATCGCATCCAAGGCTTCACGATCGTCCTTCAGTTCAACAAATCGCGCCGAAATTGGACGGAGCGTTTCGACCAACAATTCGCCCAGAGCTGGCTTGAATACGCCAAAACCCTGCCCGCCGAATTCTGCCAACACGCCATCCGTGCTCTTGCCCGCCAGTGCCCCGTAGATACCGACGAGATTCGATGCCTCGGCGCGTTCTTCCAGCCCTTTGGCCTCACTTGGCAAGGGCTCGGGATCGGTCTTCGCTTTCTTGATCTTCTTCATGATCTCGTCAGCATCGTCGGCCAGATTGATCCGGCTCATCTCAGACGGGTCAGACTTGCTCATTTTTGCCCCGCCATCGCGCAGGCTCATGATCCGCGCGGCTTCGGGCGGAATGATCGGATCTGGCAGAGTAAACACGGGCGCGTCTTCCGAAGCGAAATCATTGTTGAACTTTTGTGCGATGTCGCGCGCCAACTCCAGATGCTGCTTTTGGTCTTCGCCCACCGGTACATGCGTCGCTTGGTATAGTAGTACGTCAGCCGCCTGCAGAACGGGGTAAGTAAACAGCGCAATCGATGCGCCTTCGCGGTTCTTGCCCGATTTATCCTTGAATTGCGTCATGCGGTTTAGCCAGCCCATGCGAGCAGTGCCGTTGAGCAGCCATTGCAGCTCTGCGTGTGCGGGTACCTGTGCTTGATTGAACAGGATCGCCTTGTCAGGATCTACGCCGCAAGCGACCAGTGTTGCCACTAGTTCCAGAGTCGATGCATGCAGCTCTGCAGGGTTATGCGGCATCGACAGAGCATGAAGATCAGCAATAAAGATCAGGCATTCGCCGCCAGCTGCAAGCGCGTCATCCTGAAACTTCACATAATTGCGGATGGCGCCAAGGTAATTGCCTAGGTGAGGCTTGCCTGTGGGTTGAATGCCGGAAACGACGCGCATTTGAGATTCTCTATCGTGTAATTAGGTTTGGCGGCGCATTAGGCGCTGGAGGGTTGCCTTGTCGAGTACGCCGAGCATGATCGCTGCAATCGCATAGGTGAACATGCCTGTGCCAATAATTGCGACAAGTCCAGTTGCTTGCTGGCTGAAAGTGCCGACAAACCATGGCTCGATCTGCGTCATCAGCCACCGCAGCGCCGCGCCCATTGCTCCGGCCGCGATGGCAATGCGCAGAATGCGGCCAAAGATCCGGCGCGGCATACGGTAGAAACCGCGAACGTGCAAAATTCCGGCCAGTAGCGCAATGTTGGTCCATGCGCCCACAGCTCCAGCTATCGCCAGTCCGACCACGCCGAGGCCGATCACGAAGATAAAGTAGTAATTCAACGCCGCGGTGACAGCCAGGCTGATCGCAGCGGTGAAAACCGGGGTGCGGGTATCCTTGCGGGCAAAGAAATTTGGCGTGAGCACTTTGACCAGCACATAGGCGGGAAGACCGATCACAAGTCCGGATACAACCATGCCGGTGATACCGGCGTCTTCCTGAGTAAACGCCTGACCAGCCATGAATACGCGTACAAAGGCAGTGCCGTTAAAGAACAGGGCAACTGCGCAAGGAAGCGTCAGTAGCATGGATAGCTCGATCGCATTGGACTGTAACCGCGCAGCATCCTCATCCTGCTCGCGACCCAGAAAGCGGGAAAGCGCGGGCAAGATGGCTGTGCCCAGTGCTATGCCGATAATGCCAAGCGGCAACTGGTTCCAGCGGTCCGCCATTTGCAGATGGGTGTAGCTGCCGACCGGCAGGCTGGAGAGGAAGAACAGATCGATTACGCGGCTGATCTGATATACGCCTGCCCCAAAGATCGCGGGCAGCGCCAGAATGCCTAGCTCCTTCACGCCGGATGTCAGCCTCGGCGCAACCAAAGACAGCCTGAAGCCGGCGCGGCACATGAATGCCCACAGCCAGACAACTTGCAACAGACCGGAAAGCGAGACCGCGATTGCCATCCATTGCGCGGTTTCGCGGCGTGCCTCCAGGCCTTCGCCCAATGTCAGGCCATAGGTCAGGGCGGCTATCAGGCAGATATTGAGCAAGATCGGCGCAGCGGCAGCGGCCGCAAAACGGGACAAGGAATTCAGGATAGCCGCGATCAAAGTCGCAATGCTCATGAGCAACAGATACGGGAATGTGACGCGCGCCATCAGGACAGCGATCTCGAGATTGCCTTCCTGTTCGGTTAGCCCATCAGTGACGAAGTATTCGACAACCCACGGCATCACGATCAGCGCAATTGCGCCGAAAACGATCAGGATCGGCAGAAGCACAGCGAGCACGCTCTCCGCAAAGGCCCGGGCCTCGCTGATGTCCTCGTCATCTTTCATGCGGCGGTTGAACAGCGGCACGAAAGCGCTCGCGAATGCGCCTTCTGCAAACAATCGCCGGAAGATATTGGGCAGCATGAATGCCAGCTGCCAGGCGTCGCCCATCGCTGTCGCACCCAGAACGCGCGCGATCAGGATATCACGCACAAAGCCGAACACGCGGCTAACCGCTGTTAGCCCGCCGATCGTCCCAACATTTTTGAGCAAGCTCATTGCGCTAAAGCATCCTTCCCGTCAGCCGCCCTTTTGTCGAAGCGGCTGACCAGAAGCAATAGTGCGCGCCGCGTGCTTACGCGTTGCCTTCAGGCGCGGCAGGAGTTGCATCGCCCGCTGCCCCTTCCTGAGCACGCTTGGCTTGCAGCTGCTGGACATAGAGGCCGTTGAAATCGATCGGATCCATCATCAACGGTTGGAAGCCGGCTTCGCGAACCGCATCTGCAATCACTGCGCGCGCAAACGGGAACAACAGCCGCGGAGCTTCCGCAAACATGAAAGCGTGTGCCTGTTCCTCGGGCACATTGCGAATGCCAACCAGGCCGCAATAAACCAGCTCGACAAGGTACGAATTGCCCTGTGATGTCTTGGCTGTGACGTTCACTTTGAGCTCAACTTCGGTCACTTCGTCGCTGACCTTGTTGGCACCAATGTTGAACTGCAGATCGATCTGCGGCTTTTCGGTCCATTGGAAAGATGCAGGTGCGTTCGGGTTCTCGACAGACAGATCCTTCACATATTGCGTGATGATCCCGGCGGTCGGCAGGTTGTCTGCGCCATTACCGCCAGCAGCTGGATTGGGGTTGTCGAGGTCTGTCAGGATGTCGCCTTCGTCGGCCATGTTGAATGCTCTTTCGCGTCAAATTTTTCAAGAATTGGGTCGTATTTGCCGCGCTTTCAGCGGCCTTGCGCGCCGCCTAGCACTCCAATTGCTGGCCCGCAACCGGCCTGACTATCGATACATGCATGCAATGCCGCGCCAAAAAGGAACGTTCTGCATGCTTCCAGCGTTGTGAATTTCAATGGAAAGCCCTATCTAACGGGTGAGGGGCGTATAAGGTCGAGTTATTCGCTTGCCAAAAGACTGGATAGATCAAGTGATTGTCGAAATTGTCATTCTTGCCATGATTGCCGCCTTCTTGGGGCTGCGGCTCTATTCTGTGTTGGGCGAGCGCGCCGAACACGAGGAAGAATCAGTGCCGCATCGCTTTGATGCGAATGACGATGATCGCCCGTCACAGGTTGCCCCCAAGTCCGGATCTCAGCCGGTTGCGCCGATTCGCCCTCAACCACGTCTGAATGGCATGATTCCCGCGGTTGAACGTGGCATACGCGATATTTCCGCAGCTGACCCAAGCTTTGACATCACCATGTTTCTGGAAGGTGCCAAAGGCGCTTACCGGATGGTGCTTGACGCATTCTGGAAGGGTGATCTCGCAACACTGAAAGAGCTGTGTGATGATGACGTGTACGCCGGGTTCGCCGCTGCGATTGATGCGCGCGAAGCAGCTGGTCACACGCTCGACAACAAGCTGATCCGGATCGAAGAGGACAAGATCCATTCGGCAACGCTTGATGGAAGCATGGCACGTGTCGCAGTACTATTTGTGGCGGATATCGCGGCTGTCACGCGTGACAAAGACGGCAATGTTATCTCTGGCTCGCTTGATGATGCCGTCGAAAGCCGTGACGTCTGGACATTCTCGCGCAATATTTCCTCGAGCGGACCGGACTGGTTGCTGGATGAGACCGACGAAGGCTGAGCCGCGCCGATGGCAATCCGCGTCAGCGATATTGTGTGTGCTCGCGCTGGCGAGCTGTGCACGGATAATGCCTGCACCGCAGCCACCAATCGAAAATGCTGCCGCACTCGGCGTGGCAATCGGCCCTGCCCTTGCGGAGTTGCGAATTGCGCAGGAAGATGCCTCGGCAGCTCTCGCCAGTTTTATCGAATCGTGCCCTAAACTTCTCGCGCGTGATGACCAGAGCGGGCTGACACAGCGCGCCGACTGGCAAGATGCCTGCGATGCCGCGCCCGCATGGTCCGCAACAGACCCGCTTGGCTTTTTCTACTCATATCTCACGCCAGTCCGTGTCGGTGATAGTGCAGCCTTCGCCACCGGCTATTTCGAACCGGCAATCGCAGGATGCCGGGTGCGCCAATCTGGGTGCGAGACACCGGTTTACGCAATGCCTCCGGATTTGGTTCGTGCCTGGCCGGATGAGGTGCCCGAATCCGAGCGCGAGGGGCAGCCGCCACTTGGCAGAATCGCAGCCGATGGCAGATTTGTACCCTATTACGAACGGGCAGAAATCGAAGCGGGGGCATTGGTAGGGCGAGGGTTGGAAATCGCCTATGCGTCCGACCCTATCGAGCTGTTTTTCCTGCAAATCCAGGGCTCCGGTAAAATTATCGCGCCAGATGGAGAGACTATCCGCATCGGTTATGCGGGGCAGAACGGGCGCGAATATGTCAGCATCGGTGGCGTGATGCGCGAGCGTGAGCTTTTCGGAGATGAACCCGGGAAATATGCGCCTTCGATGCAAGGGATCGTCCAATATCTGCGCGAAAATCTGGAAGATGGCGCCGCGTTGATGCGGCTCAACAAGAGCTGGGTGTTCTCTCGCGAATTGATCGGCGAGGGCCCTTTGGGTGCGTTGGAGGTGCCGGTGCGCCGCGAAAGCTCGGTGGCGGTTGATCCCCGGTTTGTGCCGCTTGGCGCGCCTGTCTGGCTCGATCTGGACC
This sequence comes from uncultured Altererythrobacter sp., assembly GCF_913057185.1. NCBI lineage: Bacteria > Pseudomonadati > Pseudomonadota > Alphaproteobacteria > Sphingomonadales > Erythrobacteraceae > Altererythrobacter > uncultured Altererythrobacter sp. The sequence continues at coordinate 78,211 of NZ_CAJXNK010000001.1, read as the reverse complement.
GTAATGAGGCAGACGGGCTGTGGATCGCGCAGGACACAGGCGGCGCGATCAAGGGCGCCAACCGGTTCGACACATTTTGGGGCGCGGGCGAAGACGCCGGCGAAATCGCTGGTGGAATGAGCGGGCGTGGCCAAGCCTTGGTACTGGTGCCGAAAGCTTCGGCCGAACGGCTAAATCTAGCGAACGCAGAATGAGCATTCCGCGCGGTCTAAGTGCCGAGGAAGCGGCCGCATGGGCTAAACTGGCGTCCAGCGTCACACCCCTGGAGGGGCGCAAATTGCCGCAAGTTCAACCAGGCACTTCGCACAAAGCGGCACAAACCGTGGCGCAGCGAAAGCCTATACCGCTTCCTTCGCGGCGCCCCGCAATACCGGCTAGCAATAGTTCCCGTCCTGTGCGAGCGCACGATCAAGGCGGGCTCGATGGGCATTGGGACCGCAAGCTGAAGGCTGGAGAGATTGCGCCAGATTTCACTCTCGATCTACATGGCCACAATCTCGACAGCGCGCATGCGCGGCTGATGGACGGGATGGCGCAAGCAAGAGCAATGGGGGCGAGAGTCGTGCTTCTAATCGCGGGGCGTGCGCGCCCGGTTGATCCGGCTGATCGCCAGCACCGCAGAGGCGCGATCAGGGCGAAGCTGCTCGATTGGCTCGCGGCGAGCGAGCATGGCGATGCCATTGCGGCGGTCCGCAAAGCGCATATCCGCCACGGTGGAGCGGGTGCAATCTATCTCGTACTCAGACGTGGGCGTTAGGGATAATGTTGCGCAGCCCCAGAAGTACTGCGCCCATCAAGACAAAAAATGCGCTTAAGCCAGTCATATTGATCAGCATCTGCCCCCATCCAAGCGATGGGAGGTCGAGGAAGAAATAGGCGTAGAATCCGGTGTTTGCGCCGTAGATCAGAGCGAAAGCGGAATAGAGGATCGGGAACACCATCACCCATGGCAATGATCGCCAGGTCAGGTGCGCGCGATCTGAAAACACCGTCCACCAAAGAATAAATGCAGCGGGAATGATCGTGTGAAAGTTTAGGTTGGTCCACCAATCAAGCTCAACCGGATGATGGTCTGCGGCGAGAAGTACGTGATACACCAGCGCGACGATCGTGAGCGCAGTTGCCAGTGCTAAGGTAACACGCTGACTGATCGGCCTGCCTGCGGCAATCCACAACATCACCACGCCGCCCGCGAAATTGCTCCATATGGTGAAGAAACGGAACAGCAGCGCAAAGTTCTCCAAGGGGGAGGTACCCGGCTCGGTGTTGATGGTGGTTTGCAACGTGATGGTGGCAAGTGCGCCGATGCCGATGATGCCCGCACAAATCCGCGAGATCGAAGAGAGCTTTTGGTCCATTGGTGCGCTTTAGCGGCAAGTCTCGGCCTTGCAAGGCACCCAAAAGAAAACCCCCGGCCGAAACGACCGGGGGTTAACTGCGACCCTGAAAGCTTGGGCTCTCCAGAGTTGGTTCTATCCGCGCTTATGCATGGTACTTTGCATGGCTGATGTCGAAGCGATCGGCATCCATGACCTTCGTCCAGGCTGCTACGAAGTCACGCACCAGGCGTTCTTCACCACCGGCTTCGGCATAGGTCTCGCCCACGGCGCGAAGCTGTGAGTTTGAACCGAAGATCAGGTCTGCGCGGGTGGCGCGGAACTTCTCATTGCCGGTTGCACGGTCACTACCGATGTAAAGTTCCTCGTCAGTATCGGCAGCCGCCCACTTGGTCGACATGTCATACAGATTGACGAAGAAATCATTCGATAGCGTTCCTGCACGGTCTGTCAGGACACCATGTCCGGTGTTGCCGCTAACGGCGCCCAGCGCACGCAAGCCACCAACCAGAGCGGTCATTTCCGGGATCGAAAGCCCCAGAAGGTGAGCCTTGTCGATCAACAGGTCTTCGGTCTTCACGCTGGCCTTGTTGCGCAGATAGTTGCGGAACCCGTCTGCAAACGGCTCCAGCGGGGCGAAGCTTTCAGCGTCGGTTTGTTCGGCCGTAGCATCGCCACGACCGGTCGTGACATCGACCGAAACATCGTGGCCGCCATCCTTGGCTGCTTTCTCGACCGCTGCTGCACCGGCCAGCACGATAGCATCCGCCATCGAAAGATTGCCGCGCAGCTCTTCCAGCTTGGACAGAACCTTGCCGAGTTCATCCGGGTCATTTGCTGCCCAGCCTGCCTGCGGAGCAAGGCGTACACGCGCGCCATTGGCGCCGCCGCGGTGGTCCGAATTGCGATAGGTCGAGGCCGAAGCCCATGCCGCCTTGACCAGCTCGCTGACGGTCAGACCGCTATCCAGAACAGCCGACTTAAACGCCGCAACATCAGCGTCTGAAGGCGTGGTGCCAGCCGGAACCGGATCCTGCCAGATAAGCTCCTCCGACGGCACTTCAGGGCCGAGGTAACGAAACTTTGGACCCATGTCGCGGTGGCACAGCTTGAACCATGCCCGCGCGAATGCATCATCGAGCTGTTCGGGATGCTCAAGGAAACGCTTGGCAATCTTGGCATACTCAGGATCGCGCTTCAGCTGCATGTCAGCTGTTGTCATGATGGTCGGAACCTTCTTCGAAGGATCGCGAGCATCGGGTGCCATGTCTTCCGGATCAGGATTGATCGGCGTCCACTGGTTGGCACCAGCCGGGCTCTGCGTTAGCTCGTAGTCATACTTGAACAGCAGGCGCAGATAATCGTGGCTCCATTTGGTCGGATTGTTGGACCATGCGCCTTCGATGCCCGACGTAGTGATACTGCCCGCATCGATTTCTGCCTGATCGGTCAACCAACCGAATGCCTGTTTCTCAAGCGATTCACCTTCGGGTGCACCGCTGAAAGTGTCAGAGGGCTTGGCACCATGCGCCTTGCCAAAGGCGTGTCCGCCAGCGGTCAGGGCGACCGTTTCCTCGTCGTTCATGGCCATCCGAGCAAAGGTCTCGCGCAGGTCACGCGCGGCACCTGCATCGTCGTGCGGGTTGCCACCGGGCCCTTCGGGATTGACGTAAATCAGGCCCATCTGGATGGCAGCCAGCGGGTTCTCCAACGCGCGGCCATCGTCAGGAGTGATACGGGTTTCAGCACCGGTATCGACCCACAGTTCCTCTGTGCCCCAATAGACTGTTTCCGGCTCGAATACGTCCTTACGTCCGCCGCCGAAGCCGAACACAGGGCCACCCATGCTTTCAATTGCGACATTGCCGGCAAGGATGAACAGGTCAGCCCAGCTGATGTTCTTGCCGTATTTTTGCTTGATCGGCCAAAGCAGGCGGCGTGCCTTGTCGAGGTTACCATTATCTGGCCAGCTGTTGAGCGGTGCAAAGCGCTGCTGCCCGCTGCCACCGCCACCGCGGCCATCACCGGTGCGATAAGTGCCGGCGGCATGCCAGGTCATGCGAATGAAAAACGGGCCATAGTGACCATAATCGGCGGGCCACCAATCCTTGCTGTCTGTCATCAAGGCTGTAAGGTCAGCTTTCAGCGCATCATAATCGATCGCATTGAACGCTTCGCAATAGTCGAAATCCTCGCCCATCGGGTCCGCATTGCGGCCACCCTGCGTCAGAATTTCCGTGTTGGCTGTCTCTGGCCACCAATCCTTGTTGGTACGGCCCAGCAGAGGGCGTGTGCCTTGCTCTGCGTGGAAGGGGCAACCGTTCAATTCACCGGTCTTCGCGTCCATAATGTGCTCTCCTATAGGGGTGTCTGAATTCCTGCGCTGGCGCGACTCGCATCGCAGCCACTGCTTACACAGCGTGTATAGCAAACGGATCGATCCCGGCGAAGCGAGATGATCCGATAAGTTTGAGTGAATAAATCAATCAATAGCGGTTTGATTGACTGAATCGATTACGCGGGAGCCCATGGCAACCCCATCTTAAGAATGACGAGCAACCACCCGTTACAACACTTCGGCTACGTTTCATGCCGTATTGATCAACAAGCCATTGGGGTTTTCGATGTCGAAAGTTAGTTTGGGCACTTTGCTGGCCGCAGTCGCGCTTGTTGTGCTGGCTGTTGTGTTTGACGTGCCGTTTATGCGCGGCGGCAGCGGGGTGATCCTGCTGGTCGGGCTGATCTATGCATATACTGCTCATCTATGCATATACTGTCGCCAAGCGCGAAGTAGAGCTGCTGCAATATGCGGTGAATCATCACGATGATGAAGATGCGGACGAAGATGTGCTCGTTCTGGTTGAGCAGGCGTAAACCTCAATAACCTAACCGCATTGCGCATTATGCAGCAGTTTGTGATCGGCCAGCACCAGCGCCATCATCGCTTCCACTACGGGTGTCCCGCGGATGCCCACGCAGGGGTCATGCCGTCCCTTGGTTCGGATCTGCGTTGCTTCGCCATCCGATGTAATCGTATCGACCGGGGTTAGGATCGAGCTGGTTGGCTTGAATGCGACGCGGCATACAACCGGTTGTCCGGTCGAGATACCGCCTGCCGTACCGCCTGAGTGGTTGGCGGCAAATTCAGGGCCATTCTCGCCAGGCCGCATCGCATCGGCATTTTCCTCGCCGGTTAGTCGAGCAGAATCGAAGCCGTCGCCGATCTCTACTCCTTTGGTGGCGTTGATCGTCATCATCGCCGCTGCCAGATCGCTGTCGAGTTTGGCATAGACAGGCGCACCCCATCCGGCGGGCACACCTTCGGCCACGCATTCGACCACCGCGCCAAGTGACGAACCCGCCTTGCGCGCGGCGTCGATTTTCTCTTCCCAGCGTTTTGCGGCCTCTGCATCGGGGCAGAAAAACGGGTTGTTGCCGATTTCGGCAAAGTCGATGTTGTCGCGGTCGATTTTGTCGCCGCCGAGCTCGCACACAAAGCCTGTGATCTTGACTTCCGGAATGATCAGACGCGCGACTGCGCCTGCCGCTACCCGCGCCGCAGTTTCGCGCGCGCTGGATCGACCGCCGCCGCGATAGTCGCGAATGCCGTACTTCGCGTCATAGCTGTAATCCGCATGACCCGGACGGTAACTCTTGGCGATTTCTGAATAGTCCTTGCTGCGTTGATCGGTGTTTTCGATCATCAGCGAAATTGGTGTGCCGGTGGTCTGGCCTTCGAATACGCCGGACAGGATGCGGACAAGATCCGCTTCCTTGCGTTGCGTGGTAAAGCGGTTTTGCCCCGGCTTCCTCGCATCCATGAACGGCTGGACATCTTCTTCAGACAGCGTGATGCGCGGCGGGCAGCCGTCCAGTACCGCGCCCAATGCAGGCCCATGGCTCTCACCCCAGGTGGTAAAGCGCAAAACGCGTCCGAATGTGTTCCAGCTCATGGGGTTCCTAATGTCGCAAGAGTGGGCAAGTGTCCATAATCTCTGGACCAAGCATTTGTTTGCGGGCAAGAACAAAAGGCGACAAACAGCAAAGCGGTAGCGCAGAAGGAAACGCATGATCGCGAAACTGTCAGGCAGGCTGGACGAAATAGGCGATGATTGGGCGATCGTCGATGTCCAAGGCGTCGGCTATCTGGTCCATTGCAGTACCAAGACGCTTGCCGCGCTGGGTGAAGTGGGTGAAGCATGCACCGTCCACACCGATCTGCAGGTTAGCGAGAATGATATGCGCCTGCTCGGCTTTGCCGAAAGTGCAGAGCGCGATTGGTTTAGGCTGCTTACTCAGGTTCAGGGCGTGGGAAGCAAGGTGGCGCTCGCAATCCTTTCTGCGCTGTCGACCGGTGAAGTGCGTGATGCCTGCGCGGGCGGTGACGCTGCGATGGTGGCGCGCGCGAATGGTGTGGGGCCGAAACTGGCCGGCCGCATCGTCAACGAGCTGAAGGACAAGGCTGGCGCGCTTCCGGGCGGAGGCATGGCTGGTGTGGCTGGTGTTGCCGTGCCCATGGGCGGCGCGAGCGCTGACGCGGTTTCCGCGCTCGAGAACCTTGGCTTCAAACCCGCGATAGCCGCGCAGGCTGTCGCCCGCGCGCAAGCCGAATTAGGCGAAGATGCACCGGAATCCGATCTGATCCGCGTGGCGCTAAAACGGGCGGCGGGATAGGAGAGCGTATGACTTTGAGAACAGGAATTCTGGTTAGTTTGGCGCTGATGACATCGCCACTGTCAGCCCAAGACCTGTCCGCATTCACCACCGGACCGGTGTTTGAGGAATACGGCCCCAATGCGCAGGTCGATGCGGATTTCGATATCCCTGAAGGCGCAGAGTTCAAGGTAGCGTTCGATGTTGCCGCGAGGGCGGAGACGGGCAAACTCAACCGTACGCTGGAGAGCGCCGCGCGCTTCATCAATATGCATGTCCGCGCGGGCGTGCCGCTAGAGAACATCGAGGTTGCGGTTGTCGTGCATGGTAAAGCGTCGGAAAACCTGCTCGGCGCAGAAGAATACGCCAATCGCCGCGAAGGTGCGGAAAATGCCAATGTCGCGCTGATCAAGGCGCTGACTGACACTGGCATGCGCGTAATCCTGTGCGGGCAGTCCGCTGCAGCCTACGGCATTTCGAACGACATGCTCGCGCCAGGCGTGGAAATGGCGCTGTCGGCCATGACTGCGCATGCGTTGCTCCAGCAAGATGGTTACACGATGAACCCGTTCTGAGATGACTGATCCTGTCCCTCTTCACACGCCCGAGCGGCAAGTTGACGATCCCGATGCGGCGCTGCGTCCTAAGAGTTTGCGCGAATTCATCGGGCAGGAAGGAGCACGCGAGAATCTGAAAGTCTTCATAGAGTCCGCGAAATCGCGCGGCGAAGCGATGGACCACACGCTGTTCTTCGGCCCGCCCGGGCTGGGCAAGACCACTTTGGCGCAAATCGTCGCAAATGAACTGGGCGTGGGTTTCCGCGCCACGTCAGGCCCGGTAATCGCCAAGGCGGGCGATCTCGCCGCGCTGCTCACCAATCTTGAGCCGCATGACGTGCTTTTCATCGACGAAATCCATCGGCTTAATCCAGTTGTTGAAGAAGTGCTCTATCCTGCGATGGAGGACCGCGCGCTTGACCTCATCATTGGTGAAGGGCCGGCTGCCAGGAGCGTGCGGATCGATCTGCCGCCGTTCACGCTGATCGGCGCAACTACGCGGCAGGGCCTACTGACCACGCCTTTGCGTGACCGCTTCGGCATTCCGGTGCGGCTGAACTTCTACACGCATGATGAGCTGGACCTTGTAGTAAGCCGTGCCGCGCGCCTGCTTGGGCTTGATATCGATCCGCAAGGCGCGCGCGAGATTGCGCGCCGTTCGCGCGGCACGCCTCGTGTGGCCGGGCGCTTGCTCCGCCGGGTACGGGACTTTGCCCATGTTGCGGGGCAGGGGACTGTTACGAAGCCGATTGCCGACGATGCGCTGACCCGGCTGGAGATTGATCGCCTTGGCCTCGATGCGATGGACCGCAAATATCTCGCCATGATCGCGACCACCTATAAGGGCGGCCCAGTAGGGGTGGGCGCGCTGTCAGCGGGGCTGGGCGAGCCGCGCGATACCGTAGAGGATGTGATCGAGCCCTATCTGATCCAGCTGGGTCTGCTCGCGCGCACGGAGCGTGGCCGCGCACTCAATGATGCCGGGTGGCAGCATCTGGAAATGGAACCGCCAGCCACCGGGGGCGGCGGGCAGCCAGAATTTTTTGAAGAGGGTTAGGCCAGCTTAGTTACCAGCCTGCCGGATACCAGCGCCTTTGGCCTGGAATTCAGCAGTCGAAACCCGACCCTTGCGTGCAAGCTCGTCCCATTCTGCCTGCGTTCCACAGATGCGTTTGGTAAACTTCGAACCAATGAGCTGTGTCCGTCGGCAGATGACCGTGTTCTCCTCTGTAGCGGGTTCAGCTTCGGGCTCCGGTGCAGCCTCTTCAATCTGCGTTACCTCAGTTTCTTGTTCGGGTTCGCTTGCTGCCTGAGCTTGCAAAGAAAACAAGAGGGCTGCGGAAGCTAGAAGAGATGTAAGCACAAGAAATACTCCAGTTGATTTGTTTACAGCGAGGTCGGCTAGCTTATCATGAAATGTTGCGACAGGACCAATCTACGAACTGCATCGCTGGCCGACATGTCGCTTTCGTTAACGATCGGGCGACACGAGTCCCGCCGTGGGACAGCGTATTGCATCCAGCAGCGAATTGACAAGTTTTTCGCCGCAAGTCCTTTCCAAGACTGGTTAATCAGATTGTTTCGAATCACAAAACGGGGCCACAAGGTTCTCAAGCGATGAGGCGCCTGGTCTTATCGTCACGGTGGCTACGGCTCTTGGTTTTGGGGGCTGAGCCGTAGCCACCAGTACCCGATTGGTGCTGCTGCAAGTATTGGGACCCGTGCAAGTGGCAGTTCCGGATGCGATTGGCGACTTAGTCTCCTGCCGTGCATCGAAAGAGTGAACTTCAAATGTAAAGGGGTAGCGCTTGCAACCGGGGCGCTACCCCTCTTTTTGTGGCCGACAGAAGCCTAATCGCCTGTTGGTATTTCCAATTCGAGCCCGGCATCCTGCCAAGCAAGTACGCCGCCTTTCAGGTGACGGACCTTTGTTCCCCATTTAGCGGCGAGCATGTCTGCAGCCCGCTTTGACCGGCCGCTAGAGCGGCAATAGAGGATCGTCTCACGCGTTGCGTCCCGCGGAATGGCAGCGGCATCAAAGGTTTGCACTGGCGCATTAAGTGCGCTCGCAATCCGGCCACCTTCGTATTCATCAGGTGTACGAACATCGATCAGCACCACTTGGCCGCTGGCAATCAAAGCTGCGAGCTCGGACGCTGGCAGAGTTTCGACTTGTGCAACTGATCGCCTTGGCGCGCCGGCCACTATGCGATCACCGCTATTGTCGACGATCATGCAGCCTGAAAGAGGCAGCATGGCGGTGGCCACTAGCCCAAGAGGTGTGAACCGCATCTTAGGACGCCAGCTTGCGCAGAACATAATGGAGGATACCGCCGTTCAGGTAGTATTCCAATTCGTTCGCCGTATCGATGCGGCTGCGGGCGGTGAAGCTGAAGCTGGTGCCATCTGCGCGGGTTACTTCAACTTCGACGTCCTGCTGCGGGGCAAGCCCAGCAAGGCCCTTGATGCTGAATGTGTCATCCGCCGTCAGGCCCAGCGTCTCGCGGGTATCGCCATCCTTGAACTGCAGCGGCAGCACACCCATGCCTACCAGGTTCGAGCGGTGAATACGCTCAAAGCTTTCGACGATCACTGCGCGGACACCCAGCAGGATGGTGCCCTTTGCCGCCCAGTCGCGCGAAGAGCCTGTGCCGTATTCCTTGCCGCCAATCACAACCAGCGGTGTGCCGTCGGCCTTGTGCTTCATTGCGGCGTCATAGATCGCCATCTGTTCGCCGTTGTAAGTAGTGTAGCCACCTTCAACACTCGGAACCATTTCGTTCTTGATGCGGATATTGGCGAAGGTGCCGCGCATCATCACTTCATGGTTGCCGCGGCGCGAGCCGTAGGAGTTGAAGTCCGCCTTCGCGACCTGATTGCTCATCAGATATTCGCCTGCCGGGCTGTCCTGTTTGATCGAGCCAGCGGGCGAAATGTGGTCGGTGGTCACCGAGTCACCCAGGATCGCGAGCGGTTTTGCGTCAGTGATGTCTGTGATCGGGGCAGGCGTCATCTCCATGCTTTCAAAGTAAGGCGGGTTCGCAACATAAGTGCTGCCCGGACGCCACTGGTAAGTGTCGGAAGCTTCCACCTGGATTGCCTGCCAATGCTCATCGCCCTTGTAGACGTCGGCATAGCGGCGCTCGAACATACCACGGTCAATATTTGCCACGCGGTGCTCGTAGACTTCCTTGTTGGACGGCCACAAGTCAGCGAGCATTACGTCATTGCCGTCCTGATCCTGACCGATCGGGGTAGTGGTGATGTCTTCCGTTACAGTGCCCTTCAGCGCGTAGGCCACAACCAGCGGCGGCGATGCGAGGAAGTTGGCGCGCACATCAGGTGACACGCGGCCTTCGAAGTTGCGGTTGCCCGACAGGACTGAAGCCGCAACGATGTCATTGCCGTTGATTGCCTTGCTGATTGGCGGTGCGAGCGGGCCAGAGTTGCCGATGCAGGTGGTGCAGCCATAGCCCACCAGATCGAAACCGATCGCATCGAGATCAGCCTGCAGGCCCGACTTCACGAGATAATCCGTCACGACCTGCGACCCTGGTGCAAGCGAAGTCTTGACCCAAGGCTTTGGCTTCAAACCCTTTTCGACCGCCTTCTTGGCGACCAGACCGGCGGCGATCAGCACGTCCGGGTTGGACGTGTTGGTGCAGCTGGTGATTGCCGCGATCACAACATCGCCGTCGCCGATATCGTGATCTTTCCCCTCTACCGCGACACGCGCAGGCGCAGACTTGCTGTAAACCTTCTGCAAGTCGCCATTGAACAACTCGTCCACTTCGGAAAGGATGACCTTGTCCTGTGGACGCTTCGGCCCTGCCAGCGACGGGACGACCGATGACATGTCGAGCTCTAGCGTGTTCGAGAATACCGGCACATTGTCCGGCTCGAACCACATGCCTTGTTCCTTCGAATAGGCTTCGACTAGCGCAATCTGTTCTTCGCTGCGCCCTGTCAGACGCAGATATTCGAGCGTTTTGTCATCGACGCCAAAAAAGCCGCAGGTCGCGCCATATTCAGGCGCCATGTTTGCGATGGTTGCACGGTCTGCGAGCGAAAGGTTCGAAACGCCCGGGCCGTAGAATTCTACGAAACGCCCTACCACGCCAACTTCGCGCAGCATCTGCACACAGGTCAGCACCAGATCGGTTGCAGTAATGCCTTCAGCCATCGCGCCGGTGAGCTTGAAGCCGACAACTTCCGGGATCAGCATGGAAACCGGCTGACCCAGCATGGCTGCTTCGGCTTCGATGCCGCCCACACCCCAGCCCAGCACGCCAAGGCCGTTGATCATGGTGGTGTGGCTGTCAGTGCCGACACAGGTGTCAGGGTATGCGATAGTTGCGCCGTCCTGATCCTGGCTTGACCACACGCCCTTGCCGATGTGTTCCAGATTCACCTGGTGGCAAATGCCCGTTCCGGGAGGAACCGCACTGAAGTTCTGGAAGCTTTTTGAGCCCCATTTCAGAAAGTCATAGCGCTCTGCATTGCGCTGATACTCAAGCTCGACGTTCTTCTCGAAAGCCTTGGGGTGGCCAAATTCGTCCACCATGACCGAGTGGTCGATTACGAGATTCACGGGAACCTGCGGGTTGATCTTGGCAGTATCACCGCCAAGCTTGGCAATCGCGTCACGCATTGCTGCCAGGTCAACCACGCATGGAACGCCGGTAAAGTCCTGCAACAGCACGCGCGCAGGGCGATACTGGATCTCACTGCCGGTAACCGGGTTCTTCTGCCAGTCAGCGATCGCCTGAATATCGTCCGTGCCAACAGTGAAGCCACCATCTTCAAAGCGCAGCATGTTCTCAAGCAGCACTTTCATCGAAATCGGCAGTTTCGAGACATCGCCAATCGTCTGTGATGCCTTGGTAAACGAGTAATAGGCATATTCCTTACCGCCGACATTGAGTGTTGAGCGGGTTCCGAGGGTGTCCTTGCCGACCTGGGTCATTGGAGAAGTGTGTCCTTTCGTGATTTCGCGTGCCACCAGCAAGGGTATGCGGGGCACCGCATTTGCTGCGGCACCTGCTCCCTCACGCGCGCGAGGTCAAGAGGGTGAGAGTCAGATCGCCGCCTGTTCGGGCGGTAGCAGCTGTTTTTTGCGCCTAGCCACTAACAGGCACCCCGCAACGATCAGAATAGCGCCCGCAACAGTAGTGGCAGTTACCCGTTCAGCAAAGAAGACCCATCCGAACAGTGCTGCCCACAAGAATCCCGAATATTCCATCGGCATCAATACCTGGGCTTCGGCGCGCGCATAGGCCCAGGTCAGCGCAAATGCGCCTGCTACGGTCAACCCAGCCGAGATTGCAATGTCGCGCAGTGCGGCTGGTTCTGGCAGCGTAAAAAACCACGGCGCGAATACCAGCAGGACAAGGCAGGCCACGCCGCTATGAAAGGTGGTGGCCTCTGCCGGGCTTGAGACCAGCGCTTGTTTGCGAATGATGATGAAGTTCACTGCATAGAGCATGGCAGAAAAGAATATCGCCCCAAGACCGAGCAGCGTTTCAGTCTGGTATTCCGCTTCTCCCAATCGCCCGCTGACAATCACAACTGTCCCGGCCAGGCCAAGAATCGACGCAAGGATCGATTCCTTGCGTATCACTTCGCCGAGCCAGACAGCGGCAAGATAAAGCGCTATCAAAGGCGCGACGAATGAAATGGCAATGGCTTCTGCAAGCGGCAATTTGGTTATCGCATAGAAGAAGCTTAGCGCCATAAAGCCGGACACTGTGCCCCGCAGAAAATGCAGTTTTAGAACAGGCTGCGAAGGCCAACGCCCTCCGGAACCGAGCCAGATCGGCGCGATAATCGCCGTACCCATGGCCGAGCGAAGAACTGACGCGCTATAGGCGCCTGCGGCAAGGGCCGCCACTTTCATGAAGGCGTCCATCAAGGCGAGAAGCCCGACCCCTAGCAATGCAGCCGCAATTGGAAGCAAGATGCTGTGCCGTCCGCCCATTCGGCGGGCATAGCGGCGACCCGCTAGCGCGTCATCTCAATTAATCAATTCAGCCATGCGAAAGGCGCAATTGATAGTGAGAGACAAGTGAATTATATTGGATCCAAGGCATTGCGTGGCGCGAAGCTGTTACACGGGACTGAACAAAGAATGCGAGCTAAATCAGGTAAATGGTTGGTCAGCGCGGCTATGGTCGCGCTCGCGGTGCATGCGCCAGCGCTTGCGCAGGACGCCGAACTGGATGACCCACTGACGCAGGCTGAAACGCTTCCTGAAGCCGAAGCGGAACGTGAACCCGCACCGCGCAATATGGAAGAGGCATTCCCGCGGATGTTCTCTGACCCGATCGTGCAGGGCGAATACGGCGGTGAAGTTGTCCCACTCACGCAGGAATGGACGCCTGCGCAGGCATCAGCGCTCGCTCTTGTCATTCGTGATATCGGCAGAGAAGGTCTCGACCCGGCCGATTACCGTCTTATAGAACTTATGACCGAGATCGGCCGCGGCGCGTCAGACCGGCTTAGCGAAATTGCAAGCGAAGCCTTCGTCTGGTTGGTTGAAGACCTACGTGATGGGCGCACACCAATGGAGGCGCGCAAGCAATGGTTCGTGATTGACCCTGATCGCGACGTGTATCGCAGCGGAGAATTGATGCGGACGGCGCTGGAAAGCAGCGATATTGCCGGTGCGTTTGAACAGATCAAACCAACGCACCCGGACTACACACGGTTGCGAGATGCCTTGGCGAACACTCCGGAAGAGGATGCGCAAACCCGCAAATTGATCCGCGCCAATATGGATCGCTGGCGCTGGCTCGGGCGCGACTTGGGCAATCAATATCTGATAACCAATGTGCCTGAGTATCAACTTCGGCTGACAGTGCGTGACAAGACCATAAGCAGTTATCGAACCATTGTCGGCAAACCCGGACGCACCGCCACACCGCAACTTGCGGAGACTGTTGAAGGTGTCGTCTTCAACCCGACCTGGACGGTTCCACAATCGATTGTTGTGGGTGAAGGACTAGGCGACAAAGTTCTCAACAATCCTGCGTGGGCTCGTTCGCAAGGCTACACACGTGCGCAATACGATGGCTGGGTCAGCGTGGTCCAGCAGCCAGGACCGACGAATTCGCTGGGACGGATGAAGCTGCACATGCCCAATGAGCATGCGATTTTTCTGCATGACACACCGTCGCGCCATCTGTTCGCAAACGATATGCGGGCCCTAAGTCATGGGTGTATCCGCACTGAGCGCGCGCTGGAACTGGCCATCACAATGGCGATTTTGGGGCGTGGTGTAACAAAAGAAGAGGCGGTCGAAATTGCTACTTCGGGCAAGTATACGTTAGTGCCGATCGAGCGCCGACTACCTGTCTACATCACCTATTTCACCATGGCCACGGATATTAATGGCGAGCTGGAAACCTTTGAGGACATTTATGATCGTGACGGACCTGTTCTCGCGAGCCTAGAGATGCCGCGCAGAGCTGATCGTGCGCGCCACACCGATGAAGAGGTGATTGTAATCGAGGATGACCTGCAGGACGCGCCCTAAGTTCTAGAACGTTCCCGTCGCATATCGCTGCACCAGGGTTGGTCTGTCCGGCCGCAAGGGCTCGATGTTGACTGGATGGCGTGTGCCATCGTCTTCCAGACCTAGGCTGTCCGCGAAGAGCAATCTGCCGCCTGACAAGTTGGTGAGCGCGATCCGGAATTGTTCTTCACCCAAGGCAAAACAACCATTTGAGCGCCCCAGACGGCCCCACTGCTCGATATGCGACGGCTCGGCATATTTGGCGCGGTGCATCACGATATAGCGGCTGAGCGCGGCATCATTGGTCGGATCGAGGCCGCCCAACCGCACCGATGTGCCGAAGCGTCCCTGATACCATTCCCACGTCACATAAGCGCCGCGGCTGGTCGCGTTGGAACCTTCGACATTGGAATAGTTGTTGAGCCAGCCGTCATGTTCCGGATCGGAGCCGGTACCGTGGCTGACGTGAAAGCTTTGCACTTCTTCGCGTTCCAGATTGACGAAGTGGAAGCGGCGCTTGGCCGAGTGCAGGCCAAAGTCCGCGATGCCCACTATGTCGCGTTTCCAGATCGCCTCGCCGGCACGGTCAAGTTCAGCTCTGGCCAGTTCGATCAGAGCTCTGTTACGCACAGAGCCTTTCTGCACCTGCGCAAAAACGCGCGCGGGCGCGGCCAATGCCGCGCTGCTTGCCAATCCGCCAATCAAAAGATCACGCCGTTTCATCGTTGTGGCAGTATACCGCAAAAGCGTACCAAAGGTGAAGCCATTTAGTCTGCTTCGTGGATAGCCTTTGCTTGCATCCCCAGCCGGATCAAGTCGGGCATATGCTGCTGGGCTGCTTCGCGAAACTCCTCCAGGATGGAAAGACGAGGGCTATTCTCCGCCATCAACTCTGCGATCACAGGCCCGCCATTGTCGAGCCTTGAACGTGCGAGAAACGCCATGATCTCCGGCTTTTGCGACCATGCGCCCCGATTCATCATGCTGATCATCTGCGCATAAGGGAATGTAGCCGGGGTATCGGTAAGTGGCCCCGGGCTCGCGATCAGATTCTTCTCGTTATCATCCTCGAAATGGGCTTCGATAAAGGCGGCCATGGCTGCGCTGAAAGTGACTACAGGCACGTGCAGCGGCTGCAGAACGATCTCGTCTTCGCGGAACAGCGGCCCGGAGCGCTGCCGCGCTTCGAACGGTACGGCAGAGGCGGTGCAATCGATGAACAGCGAACTCGCCGGCATGCTGACTTCACTGTCTGCAAACACCATCTTGCCTGGCTGCAGTGCGGATACGCGCCCCATTCGGATCACGTCCTTTACCTGACGCAGAATATCGATTTCGCCCTGGCTGATTGTGGCGTAGTGGAACATTTCCGGCTCTACGCTCTCGTCGATACGCAGGTAATAGCCTTGCTCACCCAGCTTGCGCAGCCATTCCGCACCGTCCTGTGCCTCGCCCGCGGTGCGAAGCAGAGCCAATTGCATGCTCATGACCTGCTCGAAGAACTGCTTGCCGGGTTGTGTGTAATCTCGGTTCCACAGCCAGCTTTCGCGCGGGCGGACCCAGCTGATGCTGTCCGGATCGACCCCAGCCTGGATCAGCCATACAACGTTATCCATTGCGGTCTTGCCCGCGCCCAGAACAACATATCGTTCAGGAAGCGTGTCTGGCTCCATCCAGAGAGCGGGCAGATCACCCGGGACGGCTAGATCGACGCCCGCGGCCACTTCGAAGTTCGGGGTGTGGGTAGAAGGAACGCTGGTTTGATAGAATGTCGCATCCACCAGCTTGCGGCGGATCGCGATTGTCGTCTCGCCGCCGTTCAGGATCGATCGGATGGTGGCGACGCCATTGTCATCACGGCCAAGATACTCACTCAAACGATGGTAGGCGACGCGCCCCGTCGGCAACAAACGCATGTTCATCAGTCGTTCGAAATAGGCGAGCACTTCCTGTCCGCTGGCAAGTGCGAAGAGCCCTTTGTTCGGGCCGTGAGTGTCAATCTGTTCGCTGGGGAATGCCATCGAGTTGACGCCATATGTTCCGCTGGGCTGATGCAAGGCAACGAAACCATAGGCATCATTCCAGTGCCCGCCGGGCTTGGCGTGCTTGTCAACAAAGGTGATATGGCAATCGGGATCTTCGTCGATCAGCGTATCAGCGAAGGCAAGGCCTACTGCGCCTGCACCAACGATAAGATAGTCTGTTTCGAGATCGGCCATTCGAGGCGCTCCTGTTTCTTCTGCGCTGCGACCGCCCTCTGCCTAGCTTAAACCCCTGTGGATTGCACTTGTGAATTTTCGTCCGCCATGGCCAGCATCGATCGCGCGTGCCGCTCGGCGACTTCGCCTTGGTCGTCGCCATACCCCCCACCCAGGGAGGAGGCGATCGGTAGACTGCGCTGGCGTGACTGACGGATCACGAAACGGTCGCGGGTCTCCAGACCGGCGTCGCTAAGCGCAAGCCGGCCGAGCCTGTCATTCGCGTGCGGATCGACCCCAGCCTGATACAGCACGAGGTCGGGCGCGAAATCTGCCAACAGGTTTGGCAGATGCTTCTCCAGCGTCTCCATATATCCATCGTCGTCCAAACCATCGGGCAAATCCACATCCAAACTTGAGCGGGCTTTCCGCACGGGGAAATTCTTTTCCGCATGCATGGAGAAAGTGAACACAGTCTCGCGGCCTGCGAGCAGGCTCGCGGTGCCATCACCCTGATGCACGTCAAGATCGACGATCAGGATGCGACTAGCATCGCCTTCTGCAATCAAACGGTTTGAAGTGACCGCCAGATCGTTGAAGACGCAGTAACCCGCGCCGGTATCATGCAGCGCATGATGGCTGCCCGCGGCGGAATTGGCGGCATAGCCGTGATCCATTGCTAGTTTAGCCGCTAGCCAGGTCCCACCATTGGTGTGACGCACGCGGCTTGAAATTTGCGGTGTAACTGGAAAACCAATCCGGCGTTCCTTCTCGCGAGGGACGGCGGCGCGAAGCACTTCGTCGACATAGTTGGGGCAATGCACTGCTTCCAGCCATTCGCGCGGCATCGGCTCAGGTGCATGTTCGGTCATGGCCGCTCCGCTTCGACGAAGCGCTTCTATCACGAGGTAGTATTTGTCGAACTTGAAAGTGCCGCGCTCTGGGCGCGGCGCCATATAGTCAGCGTGATGAACAACATGGAGCATATCAAGCGGCTATTGTGTGATCGAATACGATATTGACGCCCAATAAGATCAGCATCACGCCACCGGCAATCTCTGCATGGCGACCGCACCTGTCGCCGGCGCGCTGCCCGAATTCAATTGCGATGGCGGAGAGAACCGCAGTCACTACGGCAATTGTTGCGCAGGTTGCCAGCGGCGGGAGATCCAATGTCGGAAGAGTTATACCGGCCGCAAATGCATCAACACTCGTGGCAATCGGGGCAGCCCATAGGGCAAAGCCGGAAAGTCTGGCGGAGCCTTCACCGTTGCGCTCATCGGACAATATCAGATGCCTTTGCGGGTGTCGCCGTTTCGTCAACAACTGCTGGCAGCGAAGCAGGTTCGTTCACCTCTTCAATCTGCGTCTGATCCGCTGAGGATGTTGAAGCCTTTTTCATCTATTCCGCTGCCACCTTGTGCGGATCGAATGCTTCGGCCTCGCCTGCTTCGATTGCCGTAGCCTTGTCTTCGACCAGCTTCACGATGTGATCCAGCATATCGTCGCTTTCGATATGGTGATCCTTTACGCCTGAGAGATAGACCATATGCTTGCCCGATCCGCCACCGGTCAGGCCGATATCGGTCTCACGCGCTTCGCCCGGTCCATTGACCACACAGCCCAATACGGAAAGGCTCATCGGCGTTTTGATATGCTCTAGCCGCTTTTCGAGCCTCTCTACCGTGCGGATGACGTCAAAGCCCTGACGTGAACAGCTGGGGCATGACACCACGCGGACCCCACGGGTTCGCAGGCCGAGCGCCTTCAGCATTTCAAAGCCGACTTTGATTTCCTGCTCTGGCTCAGCAGAGAGCGACACGCGGATCGTGTCGCCAATGCCGGCCCAAAGCAGCGACCCGATGCCGATGCTCGATTTGACTGTGCCTCCGATCAGCCCGCCTGCCTCTGTGATGCCAAGGTGGAGCGGGCAATCGACCGTTTCGGCTAGGCCGTGATAGGCTGCGACCGCCAGAAATACATCGCTGGCTTTGACCGCGACCTTGTACTCATGAAAATCGTGATCCTGCAGCAGTTTGATATGATCAAGCGCGCTTTCGATCAGCGCTTCCGGGCAAGGTTCGCCGTATTTTTCCAGCAGGTCTTTCTCTAGCGAACCGGCATTCACGCCGATCCGGATCGCGCAGCCATTGGCCTTCGCCGCGCGGACGACTTCGGCAACTCGCTGCGATGATCCGATATTACCAGGATTGATGCGCAAGCAGGATGCGCCCGCGTCTGCCGCTTCCAATGCGCGTTTGTAGTGAAAGTGGATGTCAGCAACGATTGGAACACGCGCAGCTTTTGTGATCTTGCCGAATGCAGCGCTCGCTTCAACCGTTGGCACCGATACGCGGATAATATCTGCGCCAACCTCTTCGCAGCGCCGGATCTGGTCGATCGTTGCAACGGCGTCCTCAGTTGGCGTGTTCGTCATGGTTTGAACCGTGATTGGCGCATCGCCGCCCACCGGAACATTGCCCACCATGATCTGGCGGCTCTTGCGACGTTCAATGTCGCGCCAAGGTCTGACTGATGACATGCAAGGCCATATAGTCAGCCTATGATGAAGGGGCAATGACAAGCGGCGCAATCGGACACCCCTTACGGCAAAATTTGCATGTTGCTGGCGGGTAAAGATTCGTCCGAAGAGCAAATGCATGATGCGGCGATGCGGGCAGGCGCTTTGCTAGGGCGATGGCTCAACGAGGGGCTGATTGCCTTTATAGAGGCTTGACTTATCTCACCTGATCCCCCGACCATGCAGGCAACGAGAACAGGGGGACTAGGTGAAGATGTCCATCGGTGAACTGCGCAGTCCAAAGCCGAGCTTGCTCATGCGGCTGCTAACTTGGCTGGTTTCGAAGCGGCCAAGCGTATTTCCAAAAACCGCTGGCGAAGTCGCTCCGTTCCTTGATGGGCGCAAATTGCCACCTGACGCGCTGATTCCCGACAGCTTCAATTCCAGGTTCACTGTCGAGAATTGGACAGCGGCTGGCCATGATTGCGTTACGCTGCACCCAAAGTCGGGGAAGGGCGCAACTCACATTCTTTACTTTCATGGCGGCGGATTTGTGCTGCCGATGTTTGGTGTGCATTGGCCGCTGGTGGCGGACATGGTCGAGCGCACAGGTGCGAGTGTGACTGTGCCGCTATATCCCGTTGCCCCTGAAAGTTCGAAGCAAGTTCAAGACGAAGTTGCGGATGCAGCCTATTCTAAGCTGCTGGAGCAGTGGGAGGCACCCAACATCATCTTGTCGGGCGATAGCGCAGGCGGTCATATGGCGCTGGCTCTTGCTTTTAGGGCGATCCGCAATGGTGGTGCAAAGCCGGGCAAACTGGTGCTGTTCGCTCCATGGCTGGACGTCACGATGGCTGACGAGGCCATGCGCGAGGTTGAGCCACATGACGTGATGCTGAAGGTCGATGCGCTTAGAGAACTCGGTGCAATCTGGGCTGGCGATGAAGACCCAGCTGGTGCTAGCTGCAGCCCGCTTTATGCCAGCGATGCCGAGCTTTCCAAGCTTCCGCCGACACGGATCTATGTCGGACGGCACGATCTGTTTGTGATCGACAGCCGCACCTTTACGACCAAGCTATCCGCTGCTGGTGGTGACGTGCAGCTTTATGAATACGCCGGTGCGCCGCATGTCTTCATGGCAATCCTGCCGACACGCGAGTCCAAGGATTGCTTGAAGCTTGTTGGCGAATTCGTCTGCGCCTGATTTAGGCGGAAAAGCTTTCGCCGGTCATCTGTTCGCTGATTGACCACAGCTGATCGGCGATGTCTGGATCGATGGCGTAGCTGCGCACGCCGCCGGCAGACGACTCATCGTCATTTTCGGCCACATGGCAATCTTCGCAATATACGCCGCCTTTGCCCTCCAGTTCGGGAGAGATCGCCGCCCAGCAGGTTGTTGCTGCACCTTGTGGAATGGTCTTCCATTCAAACGCGCTGTCACTGGTGGTGACACGTGCCAATAGCGCTTCGATGTCCTGCTCCGTCAAATGCCGCCCAAGATTGGTCTGGATGCCGCCTGGGTGCACAGCATAGACATGAATGCCCTTGTCTGCGAAACGTTGCTCAAGTCCTACGCTGAACAGAATATTGGCGGTCTTGGCTTGACCATAGCTCGCCCATTTCTCGTATTCGCGGTGTTCGAAATTGGGGTCATCCAGATCAACCGGGGCAAAGTGATGCCCGCGGCTGGATAGATTGACGATGCGTTTGTTCTGCCCCTTCTCGATCAGCGGTATCAAATGCTTTGTCAGTGCGAAATGGCCCAGATGGTTGGTGCCAAACTGCATTTCGAACCCGTCGGATGTCTGCGCTTGGGGGCAAGCCATTACGCCCGCGTTATTGATCAGAATATCGATCTTGTCGAAGCGCTCGTTTGCCTCTGCGCCGCAGGCACGAATGCTTTCCAGCGATCCCAGATCGCCTACAATCGTTTCAACCCTTGCGCTTGGAACATCGGCTTCGATCGCGGCCTTGGCTTCGTCCAGCTTTGCCTGATCGCGCCCGGCGATCACCACATTTGCGCCCTTTGCAGCCATGGCGCGCGCAGTTTCCCGGCCCAGGCCTGAATTGCCGCCCGTGACGAGCACAGTCTTGCCGGACAGATCGTGCCCGCCAAGCACCTCATCCGCAGTCGATTGTGCACCAAATGCCATGATCACTCTCCCAAGCTAGATTTTCATCCAGCAACTTACCCCCCAAGCCGGCCATCGCCAAACGCAAAAGTCGGTTGCCATCTTCCATGCACTGACGAATAGTGCGAGCCATGAAAAAACTGCTTGCGCTGCTCGCCTTGGTTTCAGCAATCGTCGGAGGACCCGCTTTGGCACAGGACAGTCCAAAATGGTCGATTGCGATCCATGGTGGGGCAGGCACGATAAAGCCGGATAGCGTTCCCCCAGAAAAGGAAGCCGAATACGAGGCGGCATTGCAGGAAGCGTTGGATGCGGGCGCTGCAATCTTGGCCGAAGAGGGTAGCGCCATGGATGCCATTCAGGCGGCGATTGTGCTGATGGAAGACAATCCGTTGTTCAATGCGGGCAAGGGCGCGGTCTACACGTGGGAGGGCGAGAACGAGTTTGATGCGTCGATTATGGACGGGCGTGATCGCAGCGCGGGCGCGATAACTGGCGTGAAAACGATCAAGAATCCGATCATGTTGGCGGACAAGGTGCGCACGGATAGCCCGCACGTCTTCCTGATGGGTGAAGGCGCGGAGCAGTTTGCTGCGGAACGTGGTGTCGAAAGTGTCCATCCGAGCTGGTTTGAAACCGAGGCTCGCAAGCAATCGCTTGAGCGGATGAAGGCCCGCGAGCTATCGGCACTGGATGTCGATCTGAAATTCGGTACTGTGGGTGCGGTTGCACTGGATCAGGACGGCAATATGGCAGCTGGCACATCGACCGGCGGCATGACTGGCAAGCGCTGGGGCCGGATAGGAGACGCGGCAGTGATCGGGGCAGGGACCTATGCCGACAATCGCAGCTGCGCCGTCTCTGCCACCGGCTGGGGTGAATATTTTATCCGCGTTGGGGTGGCGCAGGAGATTTGCACGCGGCTGCGGATTGCCAATGAGCAGGAAGAGCGAGAGCTTCTGACTACGCTTCGCCGGTTCATTGGTCGCAAGCAGGTTGATACCGGTGCCGCGCGAGAACAACGCGCCAAGGCGACGGCTGATGACGTTATGGCTGAAGTCAAGGAGCTTGGCGGTGATGGCGGTATCATACTCGTCACACCAGAAGGCTATGCTCTTTACAGCTTCAACACGGCGGGCATGTATCGCGGCCGCGCCAACAGTGAGGGCGTGAACGAAGTGGCGATATTCGGCGGTGAGGTAAGCGACGTACCCCCCGCCACGCCCGATCACTAAGCGCTAGTTTTCGTCCAAGTCGCAGCCGCGCGCTTCCACTTTGGGCCGGATTTCGCGGTAAGCGGCCTGCGTTCGCACCAGAGGGATATAAGGGTGCAGGTGGTAGAAGATGTGATACTGCATGCACATCGACCCGATATTGCCTACCAAACTCTTCCAGCTGCGCGTGTTGCGGTATCTTTCTCACTCAGCGTCCGGATGATGCGGCGCCCACGACAAGAAAAAGCAGGTGGGTCATGGAATTTGGTGACACGCTGCGCAACGCTAGGCAACCGCCACTAGCTGCCTTTCCTAGTGCTTTTTTCGGTAGGGGCGTTCTATCCGCGGGCGCGGGCTTGGCGGTAGCTGCCAAGGATTGCCAATTCCTTGCAATGGAAAGCCAATTCTTCCAGCGCACGGTCGACCGCCGGATCACCCGGCGCACCTATAATGTCAGCGTAGAACATTGTTGCGGAAAAGCTCGTGCCCTTTTGATAGCTTTCCAGCTTGGTCATGTTGACGCCATTGGTCGCGAAGCCTCCAAGCGCTTTGTAAAGCGCGGCAGGGATGTTCTTCACTTCGAAAACGAAGGTTGTGATTGCATCCTGGTCGGCAAGCGTGACCGGGTCGACGGCTTCGCGCGCGCAAATGACGAAGCGTGTCATGTTATCGGCGGCATCTTCCACATTGTGCTCGGCAATCTCCAGACCATACAGTTCCGCTGCGATCGCTGGCGCGATGGCGCAAAGGTCGGGGTCTTGTTTCTCCGCGACGAATGCTGCGGCACCTGCCGTATCGGCATGGCTCAATGGTACGATCCCGCGCTCGCGCAGGAAATGGCGCGATTGGCCCAGTGCTTGTGGGTGGCTGTAAGCGGCGGTGTAGGGGCCCTTGGTGATTCCCATCAGCGCATGGTGGATCGGCATAAAATATTCGCCGACGATCTTCAGGCCGGACTCGGGCAGAAGAAAGTGAATGTCAGCCACGCGTCCATGCTGAGAATTCTCGATCGGAATGATTGCGCATGCGGCTTTGCCTGCCTTTACTGTTTCCAGCGCATCAGCAAAGCTGAAGCACGGCAGCGGCAAGTGATCCGGGCATGCCTCCATCGCGGCACGGTGAGAATTGGCGCCTGGAGAGCCCTGAAACGCGATGGCGCGTTCTGGCTCTGCTTGCGCGGCGGCTTGCATGGTCTCGACCATCGCCATGGCAGGGGCAGGAAAGCTTTGCATCGCGCTTGCGCCTATCGCGCTGGCTCGCGCGCCGCAAGCCTATTGCACACGCTGCAACAGATAGTGTTTTGATCGGTCTTGCTAAGCGGCGCGCGCGAGACTAATGCGGCCACCGTTTATTGCAGAGCAAATTTCAGGTTACATCGCATCATGGATGATCGTTTCAATACAATCGCTGGCTGGGTTCTCTTCGCAGGCATTATCGCGCTGGGCGCTTCAACTCTGAGCTACAAGTATTTCAAGGGCGAGCGCCCTGAGACACTGGGTTATGTGATTGAAGGCGTAGAGGTCGAAGGTGCAGGTGCAGCGGCTGAGATGACAATGGCTCAGGCGCTTAGTATGATGTCAACCGACGATCAGATTGCGGCTGGCGAACGCGTTTTTGCGAAATGTGCGGCTTGCCACACTGTTGAGCAGGGCGGCGCAAACGGCATCGGCCCAAATCTTTATGCGGTCATGGGCGCAGGGATCGGTAATCATGTACCAGGCTATGCGTATAGTGACGCGCTGGCCGGCGTTGGCGGTACGTGGAACTGGGAAACCATGGATGCGTGGCTGAAGAATCCGCGCGGTTTTGCCGATGGCACGAAGATGAGTTTTGCAGGGCTTCCCAAGATCGAAGATCGCGCGGCTGTTGCCATGTATATGAACTCGATGGGCTCGAATCTGCCAGTTCCTGAGTATGTGGAAGTGCTCGCTGAAGATGGTGGCGAAGGCGAAGATCCAGCCGGCGAAGTTGCTGCTGAGGAAACCGCTGAAGGCGAAGCCGTCGCAGCCGAGTAAAACTCTCTTTAAACTCAAAGAGATTTCTAGGGGCCGTGGCGAGTTAGTCGCTGCGGCCCTTGAACTTTTGCGCCACCACATACCATTCGGATGATCCTTTGCGGCTTGCTGGCGGTTTCGCATGCTTGACCGATTTGAAGTGCTTCTTCAACAGTTTGAGGAGGTCATCATCTGTACCGCCTGCCAGAACCTTTGCTACAAACGCCCCGCCTTCGGTCAGGTTCTCGACCGCGAACCATGCCGCCGCTTCAACCAAGCCCATCGTGCGTAGGTGATCGGTCTGTTTGTGACCGACTGTGTTCGCAGCCATATCTGACATCACCAGATCAGCTGGCCCTCCCAGCGCCTCTTCCAGCGCGGTGGGCGCGGCATCATCCATGAAATCCATCTGGAATATGGTCACGCCTTCGATCGGCTCAGTCTCAAGCAGATCGATGCCGACAACTGTTGCTTTGGGGGCAAGCTTGCGCACCACCTGGCTCCATCCACCGGGCGTGATGCCTAGGTCTACCACACGGGTTGAGCCTCGGATCAATCCGAACCTGTCATCCAGCTCGATCAGCTTGTATGCCGCGCGGCTGCGATAGCCGTCCGCCTTGGCTTGCCTGACGTAAGGGTCATTGAGTTGTCGCTCGAGCCAACGGGTCGAAGACGCGGTGCGTTTCTTCGCTTTGCGAACGCGTTTGATAGGATCTTTCCCGGAGCGGCTCATGCGTCATATCCCATGTTTGGATCGCGTGCGGGCCAACTGGGCTGATCTTCATGTATTGGGTGAGGGTGAGCCAGCTCGTTCGCCATCAGACTGCGCAAAATGCCCTCGCGAATTCCGCGGTCTGCCACGCCCAGCCGTGTTGCCGGCCAAATATCCAAGATCGTTTCGAGGATAGCGCAGCCAGCCACCACAAGCTCTGAGCGGTCCTTGCCGATGCAAGGCACTTGCGCACGATCTTCGGGTGATTTGCTGGCCAGCATCTGTGTGATGCCGCGCATGGATTGCGCTGGCACAATCAGGCCATCGACGGCGTTGCGGTCATACTGCGGTAGCTTGAGGTGCAGGCTGGCAAGCGTTGTCACAGTGCCACTTGTGCCGAGAAGTCGCAGGTCGCCTTGCTCTGCCGCAGGGCCGATCCGCTTGGCGAAATGAGAGAAACTTTCACGCACAACCCTGCGCATCTTTGCGTAGACAGCCGCACGTTGCTCCGCGTCGCCTTCAACTTTGCCGACTGTGTCAGTCAGCGAAACGACACCCCAGGGCACGCTGAGCCAATCGACCATTTGTAGCACACCGCTGCCGGGTTCGAGCAAAACCAATTCGGTCGAGCCGCCACCAATATCGAATATGATCGCCGGGCCTTGTCCTTGCTCGAGCAGAATCTGACAGCCTAGAACTGCCAAGCGAGCCTCTTCCTCTGCGCTTATGATATCCAGCGCGATGCCGGTTTCTTCGCGCACTCGCTCAATAAACGCTTCGCCGTTGGAGGCACGTCTGCAAGCTTCCGTTGCGACCGAGCGCGCCAGATAGACATTGCGGCGGCGCAGCTTGTCCGCGCATACGTATAACGCTGCGACGGTGCGATCCATCGCATCGTCACTCAGCTTGCCAGACATTGCCAGATTTTCGCCAAGGCGAACCACACGGCTGAAAGCGTCGATGACAGTGAACCCCTCACCAGAGGGTCTTGCGATCAGAAGCCGGCAATTATTCGTGCCCAGATCG
Organism: uncultured Altererythrobacter sp.; assembly: GCF_913057185.1. NCBI lineage: Bacteria > Pseudomonadati > Pseudomonadota > Alphaproteobacteria > Sphingomonadales > Erythrobacteraceae > Altererythrobacter > uncultured Altererythrobacter sp. Next base: position 52,354 of record NZ_CAJXNK010000001.1, on the reverse strand, counting down.
ATAGCAGCATAGGCTTGCCCGGGGCGCGGGCCGGACGAGACGAAGGGCCTTGGCGGACCTTTGTGCTGCTTGGGCGGGTTCTTGCCGCGCGGTTGCGTCTGGCTGCGCGATGCAGCGCCGGCACGCGCATTACCTTTGCGCAAAGCGCGGTCTTTTTTGGGCTTACCTGGGCGTTTGTAGCGAAAATCGGCTACTTTGCCGGACTTGCCGCCCTTGCGATGGCTTGCCCCATTTTGTTCGTCCGGCGGAGAGAAATCCGCCATAATCAATACTTTCTTTCCTCCCGCCGCGTTTCGCGCACGGGGACCTGCCCCTTAGCTAGCGATTGAGGTGGCGTCGGGCAAGCATTGAGCATGCAAACCGCGCTCTATTGGCCTTGACCTAAGGCAGGTGCGAAACTAGATGCGCGGGCGCTTCGCGGTGCATAACGTTTTTCTGCTGCCGCTGATGATGCCCCGTCGTCTAATGGTAAGACTACGGACTCTGACTCCGTCAATTGAGGTTCGAATCCTCACGGGGCATCCAATTTTCTTCATGTCAGCCTGATGCCGGATCCAGCAGGCCGGTCAGCCCAAGCGGGCTGAACGGGCCAATGATCAGCTGTTCGAAGATGCCGATGCCATTCTTCTCGGGCGTAATTGCTTGCACGATCACTTGTACATGCAGGTTCTCGGGCTGAAGCGGATCGATATTGGCCAGGTCGATATCTTCTCGCGCAACCTTGAGCATCCCGTGGTGCAGACCGTGGTTCCATTCCGGGTGAGTGTAGCCCAGCCCTTTCATCTGGAACCTGCCGATCGGCTCAAAGGTCAATTGTTCGGGTGCGCCTGGCACAGCCAATGAAAGCGTGCCTCCATTCGGCCAGCGCGTGCCAGCTTCCAAACGGGTGCGCATCGATCCGTCACCTTCGGCGATATCAGCGGCATCGGCCCGGTCAGGCGCCCATGCCGCGCGTGTGTTCCACGCTTCGCCATGTTCATCATTGTTGACGTGGAAAAACAGACTGCCGTCCGCAAAATTGATTGGTGTCCATTGCCAGAAGAATGCTGGCGTGGGTGCGCCCGGCATAGGCTGCATGTCGCGCGCGCCAACGGGCCTTACACCCCAGCTCCGGTCACGCGTGCCGCAAGTCCCTTCGGCCATTTCTTCGCGAACACCATCCAGCGATATCCACCCTTCGTAGTGTCCGTTTTGCGTCATTCGGGTGTAGTCCATGAAAGCGCGCGGTCCGATCCGGTGCGTAAAGCGCGGCTCCTCGATCGGGAAGGAGAGCCCGGTGAAGGTGAATTCTCCCGCAATGCCGTCGGTTTCCTCAATCGTGACTTTGAGCTGATGCAAGGGTTCGACCACTTCGATTGAAATCGGGCCGACTTTCATCGCCATCCGTTCCATGCCCAGCTCACAGCTCGCATGGAGGCAGTATTGTGTGCTACCCCGGATAAAGCTGAAATGCGCGTCCGCTACGTCGAGATGAGGGTAGACACCGAAAGCGAGCGCAAAGAATCCGCTCCCGTCAGAGGCATAACCGTTAAAGAAGTAACGATCGTAGAAATTACGGTCGGTGCCGGCATATGCGACAGGTTCCGGCGTTTGGTGGATGGGAAATTCATCGCCCTTGCTAAGTGCCATCGATCAATTCTCCTTCAACATTTTGAGACTACCATGCTCAAGCGCGAGCGCGCAGGCTCCGCGTACCATGGACAGGAAATTGGCGTCTCCGCGTTCCGTGCGCTCAACAAAGGCGGCGCTGAACACTGCTGTCGACACGCCGTGCAATGCGCCGATCACATAGTCGCGCCAAATGTCATCGTGCCTGAGCGGAACGCCGCGCGCGGTCATTTCAGAGCAGTACAGGTCGAGCAGTTCAGCTTCATATCTTTGTCGCAGTTTGTTCCCGATCCCGCAGCCCATGAAGTAGCCGATATCGGTCATGGGATGGCCAAGCGACAAAGTTTGCCAGTCGAGAATCGCAATCGGCTCCGCGCCGCTGCCAATACCGAACAGCATGTTATCGAGTCTGAAATCGCCATGCACCAGGCTGACTTTCGGGTGATTGCGCAACAGCCATGTATCGCTTGCCGCAAGATCTGAGCAGACCGCCATGAATTCCGGTTCAAGCGCATCGGCATAACGTTCGGCGAATACCGCCTGCGCTTGCGGATAGAGAGCGCGGATTTGCGAAGTTACGGCCTCTTGCGGTTGGAGCCAATCGAGAGACAGGATGGCGGCATTCTTCCACGAAGGGGCGTGCAAAGCGGCGGCTTGACGGATTGCATGACACGCTTGGTCGAAAGAGCAGCTATCGAGCTGATTGCCTCCTTTTTCAGGCTCTAGGTCTTCGAAAAGAAGCACAAAGCTGCTTCCATCATCATTGACTTCAGCAGCGTAGGTGGCGGGAACCCGCACATCGAGTTGCTGAGCCAGGTCGCGGTAAAACCGGACTTCCTTGGTGTAGAGGCCCATCATCGCGGCCGTGCCGCGGCTGGTTGGATTTGCGGCCGGAAACTTGCCGGCGACCGTCGCTGGGCCTGCGCCGGCCTGATCATAGTTCAAGCTAATCCTGGCGCTATCGCCGACCTGCCCTGTTCCGATCGGCTCCCAGCGAAAGCCGATGACATTGCCGCGTTGCAGCAACCCAGCTTTGTGCAAGCGATCAGTCAGCCATTCCGGCGTTATGTCGTCGGGATGTGACGGGAATGCCGCCATGTATCCTTCTCCCCTCTCAGCCAGCATATGCGGCATATTGCCCGGCTGCAATTGTGCATGGAACACAAAGTTCCTTGCTCCGTATTCCCGCCAAGCCTATTCGCATGGCAATGACAGATGGACAGAATGACCATGAGCTGGCGGGACGCAAATTCTATCCTGCCAATGAAGAAGCGCTGTTCACTGAGAACTGCCCTGACCAAACCCCGCAAACCGAGCATCCCGCTTACAAGCTGGCCTTTCGCGACACAGACTTCCTGCTGCGCGATGAATTGCGCCCTGTGCGATTTCAGCTGGAATTGCAAAAGCCGGAAATGCTGCTTGATGAAGCGCGTGTTGGCTCCACACTGGTGATGTATGGTTCAGCGCGTATTCCTTCGCCTGAAACTGCGCAGGCAAAGGTTGATGCCGCCGCCAACGGCACTGAGTATGAGCAATTGGTCGCGAAGCGCCTTGCCGAGAAGGCAATGTATTACGATCAGGCCTATAAGCTTGCACGATTGGCTTCGGAAAAAGCCATCATTGAAGACGGGTTGCGGCAATTCGTCGTATGTTCGGGTGGTGGCCCATCGATCATGGAGGCGGCCAATCGCGGCGCGAGCGATGCTGGCGCTGAATCGATCGGGCTCAATATCGTGCTACCGCATGAGCAAGCGCCGAACTCTTACGTGACGCCATACCTGTCGCTGAACTTCCATTATTTTGCTTTGCGCAAGATGCACTTCCTGCTTCGGGCGCGTGCCGTGGCGGTCTTCCCGGGCGGCTTTGGCACATTCGACGAATTCTTCGAACTGCTTACACTCATCCAGACCGGCAAGATGAAACCGATCCCGATCCTGCTGTTTGGCAAGGATTTCTGGCAGCGGGTTGTCAATTTCGAAGCGATTGCGGAAGAAGGTACGATCGCCAAAAAGGACCTCGAGCTCTTCAAATGGTGCGAGGACTATGAGGATGCGTGGAACCACATCGCAGAGTTTTACGAGCTTACCCGGTAGGGGTGCTCGCTAGCTTAAGCTTCTGACTGCTTGGTGGCCAATTGGTGGCCAAGCGGACCACTGCCGGATCCAAACCCGGGTGCAGCTTCTATCGCCCGGTAGACGAAATTGCGCGCAAGCGTGATCGCATGATCAAGCGGTTGGCCATGCCCCAGCAATGTCGCGATTGCTGCCGACAGTGTGCACCCTGTGCCATGAGTATGAGGCGTGTCGATACGTGTGTGGCTGTATTGCAGTGCTCTGCCATCAGGAGCCACAAGCAGATCGATGACCTGGTTTGCGCTCGAATGTCCGCCCTTTGCAAGAACATAGGTGTCATAGCTGCGCGCAAGCTCAGCCGCAGCGCTTTCCATCAGGCCGGTATCGCGCAATTCGCGTTCAGCCATATGCTCTAGCTCGGGCAGGTTCGGAGTGAGCAGAGTGGCGCGGGAGAAGAGCAGATCTTCAATCGCTGCCATAGCATCCGGCGCGATCAATGGTGAACCCGATGTCGCGATCATCACCGGGTCGAGCACGATCGGTGTGCCTTGGGGAAGCCTATCGAGCTCTTTGGCAACATGCTCGATGATATCGCGGTCATGAAGCATGCCGATCTTGACTGCGTCGACGCCGATATCCTCTACGCAGCTCGCGATCTGCTGGCCGACAAAGGCACCGCCCATAGGGGCAATAGCCTGAACACCAATGGTGTTTTGCGCAGTCGCGGCTGTAACAGCCGTCATCGCATAGCCGCCGAGCATGGTGATTGTCTTGATATCCGCCTGGATCCCTGCGCCGCCGGAGGAATCCGATCCAGCTATGCTGAGGATGCGAGGAGGGCTGGCCGTGCTCATCCGGCGAATTTCCGCTCGCTTGAAGGGGGGAATTTCTCTTGCAGTTTCTTGGTGCGGGTTGGCCGATCCATCAGCTCTCCGCCGCAATTTGGACAGACATCATCCAGGTGTTCCGCGCATTCTGCACAAAAGGTGCATTCAAAGCTGCAAATGAACGCGCCAGGCGCCTCTGCAAGCAAATCCGTACCGCAGTGTTCGCAATCAGGCCGCATTTCCAGCATCAGATTGCATTCCTCACAGCGTCACAGATACGGTCGACCACCGCTTCTACCTGCGCTGCGTCATCGCCCTCGGCCATCACCCGGATAACCGGCTCTGTTCCGGAAGGACGGATCACTACGCGTCCTTTGCCGGCGAGTTCCGCTTCGGCGTCTGCGATAACCGATTGGACGTTGGCATTGGCCAGTGGAGACGTGCCTTCGTACAGGACATTCTGGAGCAATTGCGGCACAGGATCGAAGAGATGAAACAGCTCGCTGGCAGGTTTGCCTGTCCGCACGAGACCGGCGAGAACCCGCAACGCAGCGATAGTTCCATCTCCGGTTGTTGCATGGTCGAGCAATATCATATGTCCCGACTGCTCGCCGCCTAGATTGAAGCCGCCTTCCTTCATACGCTCCAGAACATAGCGGTCACCGACTTTGGTGCGTTCCAGCGATAGACCTATGCCTTGCAAATAGCGCTCTAACCCGAGGTTCGACATCACAGTGGATACCACCCCACCACCACGCAGGTTGCCCTTCTCTTGCATCCGCGTCGCGATCAACGCCATCAACTGGTCGCCATCGACCGTTTGACCTTTTTCGTCGACAACGATCAATCTGTCTGCATCGCCGTCGAGCGCAATCCCGATATCAGCGCCTTCCGCGACGACCTTTGCCTTGAGCACGCCGACCGCTGTCGATCCTACTCCGTCATTGATGTTGAGCCCGTCGGGCTTCACACCTAGCGTGATGACATCAGCACCCAATTCCCAGATCGCGGTCGGTGCGACCTTGTAGGCCGCGCCATGCGCGCAATCGATTACGACTTTAAGGCCATCGAACCGGATATCCGCGGCAATCGACTGTTTAACCGCATGAATGTAGCGGCCGGCAGCATCATCGATACGGCGGGCACGACCGATTTCGGCTGGCGGAACCAGCTGCGGTTCACCCTCGAGCAGCGCTTCAATGGCGATTTCATCTTCATCCGACAATTTGAAGCCGTCGGGGCCGAACAGCTTAATGCCATTGTCTTCATAGCGGTTGTGGCTGGCAGAGATCATGACGCCCATATCCGCCCGCATTTCGCGAGTAAGAAGCGCGATCGCCGGCGTGGGCAAGGGGCCGGTCATAATGACATCGACGCCAACACTCGTGAATCCGGCGACCAGCGCGTTTTCCATCATATATCCGGACAGGCGAGTGTCTTTTCCGATGACGACGCGATGTCGGTGTTCTCCGCGGGCGAAGTGGGCGCCTGCGGCCTGTGCGACGCGCATGACCATCGCCGCGGTCATCGCCCCCTGGTTCGTTCGTCCCCTAATGCCGTCTGTGCCGAAGAACTTTCGTCCCATCTGTTGTGCATCTCCGCCTTGTTTGCCTGTTATCCGTGTAGCAATATTTGCCACTCGCCTTTGGCGTGGTTATCGCGCGAAGGGAAGAGCAGGGATGACATAATTTGACGGACGGCACGCAAACTCGCTTCGAATTGTCGACAATCAAACTGCCTGTGGCATGGACATTTGCTGGGCTGGTCGGCGGTCTACTTGCCGGCATGTTTCTTTCAGGGACCACGTTTATTGACAATGTTGTCGAATGGACGCGGCCGGTAGGCACGCTGTGGCTGCGCGCACTTCAAATGACGATTATTCCCTTGGTGGCTGCCTTGCTGGTGCTGGGGATTGTGCAGCTGGCTTCGGCTGCGAAGGCGAGTGCGGCGGCTCGACGAATGTTGCTGTTAGTATTTGGGGTGTTGGTTGCAGGCGGCGTAATAACGGCGGCCCTATTGCCGTGGCTTCTCACAATGGTCCCTGTTCCCGAATCCGCATCGGCATTCCTTGCCGAGACGCCCCAGGAAGCGCAGCAGGTACCTGAGCTATCGGATTTTCTAGCATCACTCGTTGCACCGAATATCGTTGCCGCCGCTGCGGAAACAGCGATGCTTCCTCTGACGATATTCTTTGCGCTGTTCGCGGTTGCGATCACCCAGTTGCCTGAGAAGCAGAGCGAGACGCTGCTTAATTTCTTTCATGCGCTTGCCAATGCGATGCTCCAGATAATTGGTTGGGTCTTGTGGCTGGCCCCTATTGGCGTGTTTGCCTTGGCTTTAGGCGTAGCGGCACGCGCTGGCGGAGGGGCATTCGCTGCACTGGGTCACTACATCCTTGTTGTAAGCGCAATGGGCGGCTTCGTGCTGATCGGCGCATACATTCTTGCGTGTGTGCTGGGCGGAGTTTCGCCATGGCGATTTGCGAACGCCGTACTTCCGGCACAGGCGGTAGCTGTTTCGACGCAAAGCTCGCTCGCCAGCCTGCCGGCCATGCTCGACAGCTCTGGCAGACTGGGTCTGCGCCAAAGCACTTCAGAGTTTGTATTGCCGCTGGCTGTTGCGATCTTCCGTGCCACGAGCCCTGCGATGAATCTGGCGGTTGCGATTTACGTCGCGCATCTTTCTGGGGTCGAGATTTCTCCAACGCTCTTGGCGGCGGGAATTGGAGTGGCGATCATTATCAGCATTGGCTCGGTCAGCCTGCCCGGATCGATCAGCTTTGTTGTTTCCATCGGACCAATCGCCATTGCGATGGGTGTGCCGGTGGAGCCACTGGCGTTGCTGGTTGCAGTTGAAATGCTGCCGGATATCATGCGTACACTAGGCAATGTGACGATGAATGTGGCGGTCACCAGCGCGGTCGATCGCATTCAGGAAGACTAGCCCGAAGCTCACTGCGACCGTTTGCATTCCTTGCAAGCCGAGTTGTGCAACCCATATCGGTTTCGTGCGTTATTCACTTGTAACCAAACAGAATTTTGAATGAAACGGAGCTATTATGGCATTCGCCCTTACCCCCCCTTCCATACGCTGATACCGCGCTTGAACCAGCTATCTCGGCGCATACGTTGAGCTTTCATCATGCCAAGCACCATCAAGCCTATGTCGACAAAATGAACGCCGCAATTGACGGCACCGAGCTTGATGGCAAGCCGATGTCCGATGTAATTGCCGCAGCACGTGGCAGCAATCAGGGCCTGTTCAACAATGCCGCGCAAAGTTGGACTCACGCTTTCTATTGGCATTCACTTAGCCCGGATGGCGGCGCACCATCAGGCGAACTGGCTGCGAAGATTGATGAAGCGTTCGGTTCGCTTGATGCTTTGAAGGAGCAACTCAAGTCACGCGGCGCAGGCCATTTCGCAAGCGGCTGGGTGTGGCTGGCTGAGAAAAATGGTGTTCTTTCGATCGAAGAAACGCACGATAGCGACACTTTGGCGGATAGCGCTTTCAACCCGCTGCTGACTATCGATGTATGGGAACACGCATATTATCTTGACCATCAGAACAAGCGTCCGGTCTATCTTGATGCGGTTGTTGAAGGAAAGCTTAACTGGGGCTTCGCTTCTGATAATTTCGCGCGGGGAACTGCGTGGGTCTATCCCAACTGATTAATTGAGCAGCTTCGCCGAGAGCTGGCTATGGCTAGCTTTCGGCGATCTCTTCACTTTTATTCGCGACGGACTTGAGTTCCTGCAGTATCGCGGGATGCGCACCTGCGTCGTCAAGCGAACGTTGCGGGATGGAGCCTTCTTCCATCATAGAAGTAAGCGCGACGCGTGCCCGCCCGACGCGGCTCTTGATCGTGCCAATCGCGCAGCCGCAGATGTTGGCTGCTTCCTCGTAGGAAAAGCCGCCTGCGCCTACCAGCAAAAGCGCTTCGCGCCGCTCAGGAGGCAGCGTTAACAACGCGCGGTGCAGGTCTGAAAGATGGATGGGTTCTTCCTGACTGGCAGGCGCTGTCAGGATTCTCTCTGCTACGCTCTCGTCATATTCGCCGCGGAAGCGGTTGCGGCGCATATCCGTAAGATACGCATTGCGCAGGATAACAAATGTCCATGCCCGCATGGATGTGCCAGGTTCAAAACGTTCTTGCGCGGCCCAGGCCTTCAGCAGAGCTTCTTGCACGAGGTCATCGGCCATGTCAGGCCGTCCGCATAGGCCACGTGCGAAGGCGCGAAGATGCGGTATCACCGCTTCCAACTCGCGCTTGAATTCCAGCTTCTGAGCAGCAGTGCGCTTAGTCTCAGCCATTAGCTGTTTCCATCTGAAGATGGGTTATCCAGTTTTGCGAGCAAATCTTTAAAGCTGTCCGGAAGCGGCTCTTCGACAACGGTGTCATAGAGATCCTTCAGGCCGTCCGCCCAATCAGGCTTAGGCACTGTTTTGTCGCCAGATTGTGGTTTGTCCGATCCCATGCCGAATTGGCGTCCTTCCGCAGATCCCCAAAGGTGTAGCGCGGCTAGCGTATCACCACCACTCAAGCTTGGGAACGATGCCTTAGCTCTTTTGTTCCCCGAGGAATAGGTTAGGACCATTGCCAGTGATGCACGATACGGCGGAGAATTTGCGAAACAAGCCGCGGGTGAACCGCGTTAGCCAATGGCTTGTGCGCTATCCTCGAGCCGTACCGCTTCTGATTTTCTTGATCGTTGCCGTGATTACAAGCGTGGCAGTAGTTGCGATCGAATCAAGCGAAGATCAGCGTGAGCGTGTGATCATGCGTGAGGTTGCGCAGACACTCGTTGCGGAGCTGGACCGCAGAAGCAGCACGACTGAAGCGTATCTTCGGGCGGGATCCGCTCTGTTTGCTGCGGCAGACGACGTGCGCTTGCCAATGTTCCGGACGTTTTCGAGCCAATTGCGGCTCGATTCCAACGCAAGAGGTTCTGAAGGGATTGGCTGGGCCGAAGTCATCACTGTAGGTCAGGTAGAGGCATTCGAAAATGCGATCAGTGCGGAAAAAGGGTTCGATTACAAAGTTATCCGCGAATCTGGCGCGAATGAAACAAGATTGGTACCGGTCACGTTTTTGAAACCCGATAGTGAGGAGACTCGGGCGCAGCTGGGTTATGATCTCTATTCTGATCCCGTCAGGCGTGCGGCGATGGACGAAGCGGCCCGAATGGTTCGGCCAACTGCGACCGCAAGAGTGGTGTTGAACCAATACGAAGAGACAACAAGAATTGGCTTTCTGTTGTTCATGCCCGTCTTTGATGGCCCGATCGAAGCGCGACGGTTGAAGGGTTTCATCTTTAGTCCGTTTGACGCGCAGTATTTCTTGGGCACGGCGATGGAACATTCGGTGCACCGCCAAATGGGTGCGCGCTTGTTCGACGGCCCACCGGAGAGCGCCAATCTGTTGGCGCAGAATGCTCCCGCTTTTTCGTCTGGAGTGACGATCGCCGAACAGGTTGAAGTTGGAAGCAGGCCCTTTGTGGTTGAGATTCAATCTGCGCGAGCAGGCAGCTTGTCTCCACTTTCCATGGCAACATTGCTGTTTGGTTTGGCATTGGCGAGCTTACTGCTTTTGCTCGCGCGTCTGGTTACGCGGCAAGTGATCGAAGACGAGGTGGCGCTGACATTCTTCGAGGAACAGAATTCAATCCGCAATTCTTTGACCCGTGAGCTTAATCATCGTGTCAAAAATACATTGGCCAGTATCATTTCAATCATTTCGCTCACTCGTCGGAGGACCACCAGCCTTAATGATTTCGCCGACAGCCTTGAGGGCCGCGTTCGCGCGCTTTCCGCAACGCATGATCTCTTGACGCAATCGGAATGGGGCACCACTCCGCTTCGTTCAGTCGTCAAGGCTGAGCTTGCCCCATATAGCGGCGGCGGCAATGAGGTTGTGATGGACGGCCCTGATATTGAGCTTGCTCCGAACGATGCGCTTTCCCTGGGACTGGCAATTCATGAGCTGGCCACTAATGCCGCAAAATACGGTGCGCTAAGTCAGCAAGGCGGCAGGGTTTCCATCAATTGGAGGAGCGAGGGAGAAGAACTGGTCGTTGTTGACTGGGTAGAACGAGGTGGACCGGAGGTGGCCGCTGAGCGTACGCCGGGGTTCGGTACGGATCTGATCCAGAAAATCGTAGCGCATGAGCTGCGCCAACCTGTCGCAATTCGCTTCGATCCTGAAGGCGTGAGCTGCACCCTGCGCGTACCGTTGCGGGTTCGCCGCGAATTTCAGATCAGAGAGAGGTTAGCGCGCCTTTCGGACTGACTAGCTGATTGGCTTGCTCGAGTTGAAGAATAACGCCTGACTCATTGTCGAGCGCACGGTCTGCTCGCGGAATGGCTTTGTCACCAGGTAGGTCGGCTCAGGCCTGTCTCCTGTAAGCAGCCTTTCTGGATAGGCGGTGATAAACACCACTGGCACATCGCCCAGTTCAAGAATGTCATCGACAGCATCGAGACCTGAAGATCCGTCGGCCAGCTGTATGTCGGCCAGAACCAGTCCCGGCTTGCCATTGGATACGGCTTCCTGTGCTTGGGTGCGTGTCGCCGCGGTGGCGAATACCTCGTGTCCCAAGGACTTCACCAAGTCCTCTAGCTGCATGGAAATCAAAGGTTCGTCTTCGATGATCAGCACACTGGTCGATGCTTCGCGGTCAATCTCTGTTATGGCTTCTTCGACCAGAGTGCTCACCTCTTCTCCCGAAACACCGAGAATTTCGCCGACTTGATGCGGCTGAAACTCTTCCAGTGTTGTCAGCAGCAGTGCCTGTCGGTTGAGCGGCGTAATCGAACTGAGCCGCGCCTGCGCGTTGCCCTCATGCAGTCCAGAAGCTCTGTTCGTGTCGCTTGTTCCGGAGGTCGCGCTCCGCCAAAGGGTGGTGAAAGCCCGGTACAAGGGTACACGGCCTTCAGCCATGCTGGCCTTTAACGCTTCGTCAGCTAGGGCAGCCTCCAAGGTTGCGCGAACGAACTTGTCGCCGCTTTCCTGGGATCCGGTCAGCGCGCGAGCATAGCGTCTCAGGTAGGGCAAATTGGTGGCGATTTGAGCGCTAATCGACATGTTGAAACTTCCCTTTGGAAATCAATTTCTAAGCGGTCAACTCCGCGCAGAATGCAGCGCGATAGCAGAGCAGTGATTTTTGTCCATTATGGCGCTCAATGGCGTTTCTTCGGACGCGATTTGAGCTCATGGAAAAAATTTTGAAATTTTTCGTGTCTGGGGGGAACCGCATCCGAGATTGGTCATTTCTACGTTGTCACCGCCGAGACCCCCCTCCCGTCCAAACGGCTGGTGATACGTTCCAAGGGCCTCCGTCATCCCAGACGGAGGCCTTTTTTCATATCAGGTCTTTGCCGAAGACGATGTACTCACGGTTGATCTTGCTATTGATCGCATCTGCAATGGCTACCATCCCTTTGTTGTCATCCAGAATCCAGCCAACTTCTCCGCGCTTCGATTCATACAATTCATCCGCTGTTCTGCGGATCTGATCGATCATCATAAAGGCCAGCTGGCTTGCCATGCGTGAATTGTGGAGCTCCTTCTTCACGCCCATCAAGGGAACGCGCATTCCGGAGCCTTTGGGGAAATGCAACCAGCGAAGCATATGGAACCAGCCAAACGGGAATAGCTTGCCGTTGATCTTGGCGAGCACCTGATTGATGTCTGGAAATGTCAGCAAGAATGCAACCGGTTCGCCATCCAGCTCTGCGATCATGTTGAGCGGTTCAAAGATGATCGGGCGCAGCTTCTTGCCTGCGTAAGCAATCTCATCGGCTGTGAACGGGACAAATCCCCAATTGCCGGACCATGCGTCGTTCAGGATCGACAGGATGATTGCCGCTTCTGAATCCCAGCGCTTCTTCACCACCTGACGGACAGTGATGCGGCTATTGCGCTCGCCCGATTTCACTATGCGCTGGATCAATGGCGGAAACTCGCGGTCAACCGGAAGGTCATAGGTCAGCAAGGTCTTTGCTGTCGTGAAACCGTAGCTTTCAATCCAGCCACGATAATGGGCCGGATGATGCCCCATCATGATCATGGGTGGATGATCCTGCCCGCGAACCAGCAAGCCTGGTTCTTCCCATATCGACATGGAGATTGGACCAAGAACCCTCGTCATTTCTTCGCTAAGAAGCCATTTTTCAGCTTCAGCGAGAAGCGCATGAGCCACCGCCTCGCTGTCTGCGTCAAAGTAGCCGAACATGCCCGTGCCCGGACCAAAGCCTTGTTCCTTGGGAACTTGAAGCGCCAGTTCATCGATATGAGCGGAGATACGCCCAACAGGTTTTCCATTCACTTTGGCGATGAAGAGCTGTGCCCGAGCGTGGCCGAAAAAGGGGTTCTTGCCTCGGGTAATCAGTTCGATTTGCTCGCCACGCAATTGCGGAACAGAATTGGGAACACGTGCGGAGAAGGCATTGCCTACATCAACAAAGGCAGCGCGGCCTTTCTTGTCCCGCACATGCTCGATCACTATATCGCTGTGTGTCACGCCCTTGCCCCGTATTGATTGGCTTTCGGCAATGTGTGGTCAGAGAACGCCGCTTAAGCAAGTCATTCGATCACTCTTGCCAACACATCCAGTTTGTCCTCAGGCCCAGTTATAGGGTAAAGGCCAATCGAAATGAGATTTTGATGGAAAAAGCCCTCAACCCTTCCACCGCCCCGCGAGCTGAAAGAGCTAGGGCGACGCGCGCGCAATTCATCGAAAGCGATGACAAGGATATGCTGCGCGCTGCACGCAACCTCACAAAGGATTTAGGCGAAGCGAAACCGGGCATCTATTGGCCCGACATGACCCTGTCGGCCGGCATCGGATACGGAACCTTGGCGGCTGCGATCCTCGCCGATTCAGTTGCCACCGCGATTGCATTCGGTATTATCTCGGCGCTCGCGCTTTATCGCGCGCTGATGTTTATCCATGAGTTGACGCACATTCACCGCGATGCATTGCCGGGTTTCCGTGTTGCATGGAACCTGATGGTTGGCATCCCCATGCTGGTGCCAAGCTTCATGTACGAAGGTGTGCACACACTTCATCACAAGCGTACGCAATATGGCACGGTCGAGGATCCGGAGTATCTCCCACTAGCCTTGATGAAGCCTTGGAGCTTGCCTGCTTTCGTTCTGGTTGCATTGTTGGCGCCTATTGGCTTGCTATTGCGCTTTGCGGCCTTACTTCCGCTCGGCGTTGTCATCCGGCCGTTGCGAAAGATGGTGTGGGAGCAGGCTTCGGCGCTGATGATCAACCCTGAGTTTCGCCGCAAGCCAGCCGAAGGCAATTTGGCGAAGCGCGTGCGCTGGCAAGAGATAGGCGGATTTGTGTGGGCATGGACGTTGATCGGCAGCATTTCTGTGCTCGGCTGGCAACCATTGCTGATTGCACTTTGTGTTGCGTCGCTGACCGCGGTCATAAACCAGCTGAGAACTCTGGTGGCGCATCTTTGGGAAAATGATGGCGAACCGATGACAGTCACTGCGCAGTTTCTTGACAGCGTAAACGTTCCGCCACCTGGCCTGGCAGCAGAGATTTGGGCACCTGTCGGCCTTCGCTACCACGCTTTGCATCATCTTATGCCCTCTATGCCGTATCACGACCTGCCCGAGGCGCACCGCCGTTTGCGCAAGGAACTGGGCGATAATTCGACCTATGACGGGGCGAACCATAGCGGGATGATCGAGCTAGTCGGCCGTATCGCGCGAAGCACAATGGGCGTCGGCCGCGCTCCCTAATCGCCGGTTAGCCAAGGAAATGGATCATGGCGCAGCGGCGATCAGCGGGCAGACCGTTGTCGACCTCCAGCGCAAGCTCGCTTGCTAGCCTCGGGTGCGCATCAAGCGCAGTGACTTCTTCGAACCCTAGCCGCGCATAGAATGGCCCGTTCCAGGGTACATCGCGAAACGTGGTCAGGGTAACCGCTTTGAACCCTGCATTGTGTGCATCGATCTGGCACGCACGGATCAGGCCTGCGCCAATCCCGCCCCCCTGATAATCCGGATGCACATCCATTTCCCAGATGTGCAGCTCTCGGCTGAAGGGTTGATTAACGAGGAAACCCGCCATTTCTTCGCCGACATGCGCGACCAGGCAGTGTCCCTTGCGGATCAGTGGTCGCAGTTCGTCTGGTTCCCAAACATCGTCAAAATCAACATTGATTAAGTCGCGAACTCCACGAAACTTTTCTGCCGCAGCACGCTCAATCGCTGGCATAGACTCCGCATCGTCTGGCCGTGCCAAACGCAACGTCCAATCGCGGCCGGTCATTCTTCGGTTCTGATGAGGACAGTCTCACCTACCAGCAAGAATAGGAAGAATGGCGCCCAGGCGGCAAGGAATGGCGGATATCCGCCAAAGCTGCCCATCGCGAGTGCCGCATTGTCGATCACGAAATAGGCGAAGCCGAGCGCCATTCCGATAATGGCGCGCACAAACAGTTGGCCTGAACGAGCCAAGCCAAAGGCTGCGACCGCTCCCAGTAAAGGCATCAGGAATGCAGACAATGGGCCGGACAGCTTGTGCCACCATTTTGCGCGCAGCTCGGCAGTGCGACGTCCGACCGCTTCATATGCTTCGATTGACCCAGAAAGCTCCCAGAATGGCTTTGTGTCGGGATCAACAATGTCGAGCTCGATATCATCCGGGGTAAGGCTTTGGCCCACTGTCATGTCAGAGGGCTCGCTTGATTGGGCTGTGCCGACATCGAACTGTACCGCTTGTTCGAGTTTCCAACCGGGTGCCGCGTAGGTTGCGATGGGCGCTCGAACCTGTGTCAGGATCATGCCCGTTTCGCTGCGCTCGTACCAAGTTACATCACGCATGCGAATGGTGTCGCGAGAGCCCGTGAGGCTGGCTGCGGATAGCACGCTGTCGCCATCGGTAAGGTAGACGTTCGCACGAACACCGGAATCTTCGGGGATCGCACCATATTCGGCGGCATCCCAAGTTTTGAGCGTAGCTGTCGAGCGGGTCACAACGCGCTCGTTGAATACGAAGCTGACTACAGAGACGAGTGCAGCGGTGAGCAGAAGCGGTGCAAGCACTTGATGCGCGGAAAGCCCTGCTGCTTTCATCGAAATCACTTCGCTGTTTTGGTTCAAAGTCACCAGAGTGATCAGCGTCGCCAGCAAGACTGAATAAGGCAGGAATCGCGAAACAAGCTGCGGTATCCGCAAACTGGCATAGGTGAGCAGTTGAGCCTGGCCGTTGCCTTCGACCGCAAGGATGTCTCCGCTGGTCGAGAGGAGATCAAGCATCATCAAAACAAGCACAAGCATCACCAGCACAGCGATGATGCGTACGATGAACATCTTTGCGAGGTAGATCGTTAGTGTCCGGGAAGGGAAAAAATCGAGTTGCATCGTGGCTGTGTTCTATTCCGCCGGGGCTGCTTCGGCAGCAATGATTTGCCGGGAGTGTCGCCGTTTGAAAAGTTTCTTGATCGCTTTGCCTGCTTTTGTTGTCGCTGTTTCAAGGGCACCGATGGCTTGACCACCGGGGACATAGGCCACCCGCCAGTACATCCAAAGGATAAGCGCGGCAAAGGCCACAAATGGTCCCCATAGCGCCAAGATTGGATCGACCCGCCCAAGCGAAGCGATGTCCTCTCCGTACTGGTTCACCTTGTGATAGGAGACGACCATGATGATCGACAAAAATACTCCAAGCGCGCTTGTCGAACGTTTAGGGGGTATGGCGAGTGCAACCGCCAGAAGTGGCATAAGCAGCATCATTACGATCTCGACCAGGCGGAAGTTGAAACTTGCCTGACTTGCTGCCCGGGCCTCGATCGGTTCGGTGTCGCTCCAGCCGATGCTCAACAATTCGGGTAGAATATACTCGCGCTCGGCATCTCCGCGTTCGCGGAATTCCTCGATCCGAGGCAAGTCGATTGGCAGGTCATGTCTGGTAAAGCTGAGAACTCGTGGTGTGCGGCTGCCCGTGTCTTGTACAATTGTCCCATCGGTCAACCGCAGGATGATTGTGTCCGGGCTGTCGCTAGTTGCCATGAACGCACCTTCACGTGCGGAGATGGACAGCACCTGGCCCTTCTCGTTTGCGACGCGGGCAAATATGCCTTTCAAGCGCCTGCCTTCGTCTTCGCTTTCCTCGATCCGCAATGCCATGCGGTCTTGCAAAGTTGTAAATTCGCCAACCTTGATTGACGCGCCGAGTGCGCCAGAGCGCAGCTCATACTCCATCTGCTCGTAGTAATATCGGCTGATCGGTTGAATATAGAATACCAAAGCGACGTTTACGGCCACCAATACGAGGGTGATAAAATAGGGTACCCGCAATAGACGCCCGTAACCCATGCCGACGGCGCGCAGAACGTCGAGTTCGCTTGAAACCGCAAGCTTCCGGAAGGCGAGGAGGATTCCCAGAAGGCATCCAAGAGGAATTGCGAGGCTGGCGTATTCCGGGATCAGTGCGCCCAGCATTTTGAAAACGACATAGATTGGCCCGCCTTCGACCGCGACAAAATCGAACAATCGCAACATTTTGTCGAGTAGTAGCAGCGATGCTGCTAGCGCAAAAACACCCAGCATCGGGAAAACCACTAGCCGAAGAATATATCGATCAATGCTGGGCAGAAATTTGAGCACGTTTGCTTCTGTGTCGCTTGTCCGATTGCCTGATACTTAACCTCTAGCGACAAATTCGAGCGCGGTCATGCCTCAAAGCTCAGGGGCGGGCAAAAGAGATTCAGTCTTTCTCCAGCGTACATTGAAGCGGGTGCTGGTTCTGCCGCGCGAAGTCCATGACCTGGTTCACTTTGGTTTCCGCAACCTCGTAGGGAAAAACGCCGCAGACACCCACGCCCTTTTGATGGACGTGCAGCATCACGCGAGTGGCCTGTTCCAGGTCCATGCCAAAGAAACGCTTCAGCACCATGACCACAAACTCCATCGGTGTGTAGTCATCATTGAGCAGCAGAACTTTGTATTGGCTGGGCTTCTTGGGCTTTGCCTTGGTCTTGGTCGCGATGCCGACGTCAATGTCAGAATCGGCATCGTCATCGCCGGCCCCGGCCATGTCGCTCGCTATCAAGAACGGGCGCATGTTTCCGCTCATGGAGGAGCCACTCAACGGCAGGGATCGGGATATTGCATGGTTCATCGAGCGGCCAATATCGTAAGCGAATGGGAATTCGCAAGTTATGAATATGGGTGGCATCGCATTGCTACGGACGCTTGTGGGATATCTCCAGCCTATGAAGCTGTTGCCCGAAACGAAAAGAACCGGCCAGACGCAGATGGTCTGACCGGCTCTTCATTGTTTCCGCCGGGATTTGGGAGAGGAGAGAGACCCCGGCTAGAAAACCTGGAAGCGTAAAAGACTTAAGCGGCCTTCTTGAGCTTCTCGGCAGCAACGCTCATGCGGCTCGAAAGCGGCGCGAAAGCGTCATTGTACAGCTTGACGAGTGCTTCGGTGTTCTTTGAACCGAAAGACACAGCAGCGTCGAAGTTACGACGTGCGAGTTCGCCTTGAAGTTGGACCAGCTCGGTCGGTGACTTGACAGCAGCAACCTTCTTGAAGTCGCCTTGAACGGTTTTGACCACAGACTTTGTTGCAGCAACCTGCTGGCGGCCCATGTCCTGCATGCCAGCGAAGAAGATCTTGCCTGACTCAACAACAGCTTCAACGTTGCCCTTGTTGAATTCGGTCACTTCTGAAGCTAGCTCGCCAGTCTTCGCGAAAACAGTCTTTGCGCGTGTCTGTACGTCAGCCAATGCTTCTTTGGCAGTCTTGGTGAAATCGGTGTTCTGTGCTTTTTTAGCAGTCGCCATGATGGTGTCCTTTGCTTGTGCGATTGCGTTGGTTGGCTTTGCGGCCTTTTTGGCAGCAGCTTTAACTTTCTTTGGCGCAGCCTTTTTGGCGGCAGCCTTCTTTACCGGCTTCTTCTTAGCCGGAGCCTTTACTACTTTCTTGATCGCAGTAGGCTTTGCTTTTGCTTTTGGTGCGTCAGCTTCAACGGCTTTCTCGACCGCTTTCGTGCTTACACCTTCTTTGGCAGCTGCTTCGGCATAGGCCTTTTCAGCGGCTGCATCGATTTTTGCTTTGGCTTCGTTGGCCATGGTAACCTCGTTTTATGTTGCGCCGCACAAAATAGGTATCGCAACTGCGAAGTCAAGCGTTTTTGGTGCACTGCACAATAAATCGAAACGGTGTTTCAAAACAGCTAGTTAGCGCGTCTTTACATAGCGGCCAGGCGCGTCCTCGATAACTTTATCACCTTTGGCGCCAGGTATTCGCTTGCCCTTTGCGGGCACTTTTCTGTTGTCTTGCTCTTGCAGCCACTCGAACCAATGTGGCCACCAACTGCCAGGGTGCTCGGTTGCGCCATCTATAAAGTCTTCAAGCGAACCGGCCCGGCTGTCGCCGGTCCAGTATTGGTATTTGCTAGCGGTCGGGGGATTGACGACACCGGCAATATGGCCGGACCCTGCTAGCAGAAAGGTAACTGGTCCTTTGAAATGCTCAGTCGCCTTCCAAACGCTCTTTGCTGGAGCAATGTGATCTTCCCGACCAGCCTGGATGTAGCTTGGCGTTTTAACCTCGGTCAGGTCAATCGGTGTTCCATCAGCGCTCAATGCCTCTGGCACGACCAGCTTGTTGTCGCGATAGAGGTCACGCAGATAATCCGCATGCCATTTGCTTGGTAGGTTAGTTACATCCCCGTTCCAGTGCAGCAGGTCGAAGGCCGGGTAATCCTCACCCAACAGGTAGTTGTTGACAACATAATTCCAGATCAGGTCCTTGCCGCGCAGCGAATTGAAGGTTGCCGCCAGATAGCGTCCATCAAGATACCCATCGCTGGACAGGCTCGAGATCATGTCCAGCTGGTTGTCATTGATGAAATGCTTAAGTTCGCCAGCCTTTTCGAAATCCACCTGAGCGGTGAAGAAGGTTGCGCTCTTGACCTTGTCAGCCTCGCCGCGTTTCGCCAGCACAGCCAAAGTCGCTGCGAGGGTCGTCCCTGCAACGCAGTAGCCAATGGTGTGAACGCTTGGTGCCTTCAACCGCTCTCGCGCGGTATCAATCGCATCGATCTGCGCGCGGATGTAGTCATCCCACACGACATCTTTCATTGACGCATCGGCTGACTTCCAGCTCACTACGAACACTGTGATGCCTTGATCCACAGCCCATTTGATGAAGCTCTTCTTGGCTGTCAGATCGAGGATGTAGAAACGATTGATCCACGGAGGGAAGATGATCAAAGGGGTGGCGAAAACCTCATCCGTAGACGGACTATACTGGACAAGCTGGTAGAGCGGCGTTTCGTGCACTACCTTTCCCGGCGTCGCTGCCAGATTGACGCCCAACTCGAAGGCTTCGGCATCGGTGTGAGTTAGCTGCCCCTTTTTAAGATCATTGATAAGGTGGCGCATGCCCTTCAGCAGATTTTGACCCTTGGTCTCGATGGTGCGCTTGAGCACGACCGGATTGGTCAGGATAAAGTTGTCCGGGCTCATCGCGTCCACCAGTGCCGTGGTTGCGAACTCGAGCTGCTTGCGCTTTTCCGGAGCAATACCTTCGACCTGCTTGGCAGCGCCGACGAAGTATTCGGCCATCATCAGATAGGTCTGGTGAAGCAAGGCAAACGCTGGATGCGTGCGCCATTCTTCTGCGGCAAAGCGCCTGTCCTTGCGCGGCAGAGGGTCAACTTCAGGCTTGTTCTCTCCAGTGACCCCGCCAATGAAACTGCCCAGCACACCCTGCCAGATCTCCATGGAATCCTTCGCCATCTTCTGAGCGGTCTCAATCGGGTCCGTCGGCATCTGTTTTGCCATGCCTTGCGCCAGCGTTAGCCATTGTACTGGATCGAACGGATTGGACCCAGAGCCCGCGCCTTGCGTGCGATCCGCCATGAATTCAAACCACATCGATTGAATCTCGCGAGCAACTTGAGCGAATTCTCCCGCATCACCTGTTAGCT
Source organism: uncultured Altererythrobacter sp. (assembly GCF_913057185.1). Classification (NCBI taxonomy): domain Bacteria; kingdom Pseudomonadati; phylum Pseudomonadota; class Alphaproteobacteria; order Sphingomonadales; family Erythrobacteraceae; genus Altererythrobacter; species uncultured Altererythrobacter sp. The sequence goes on along the minus strand of NZ_CAJXNK010000001.1, from coordinate 31,875 downwards.
TAGCGCTATTCTCCATGCCTGGCATGCCGAACTCGCCCATCATCTCGCGCATCGCTTCGCCCTGCATATCAAAAAAGGCGCGAAAGGGTTCGCCGCTGTCCTTAAGAAAGTCTTTCGGGTCGTTTGCCATCAATGATATCTTTCAAAAGTCTTGTTGCGGTACGGTATAGCTGGATTGCTTTTTCAGTTCGACTACTATTACCGTAGTTTCGTATGCATCGATCCGCCCAAGGTTGGTCCGGGTCTAAAGAAAGGCACCAGATGGACACTGACTTCTACCGCATGAAGCGCTTGCCACCTTACGTCATCGCAGAAGTGAATGCGATGCGGCATGCGGCGCGTCAGGGTGGTGAGGACATCATTGATCTGGGCATGGGTAATCCTGACCAGCCGCCGCCTGCACATGTGATCGAGAAGCTGTGCGAAGTGGCTAAGAAACCGGACGCCCACGGATACTCACAGTCAAAGGGTATTCCTGGGCTGCGCAAGGCACAGGCCAATTACTACGGGCGTCGGTTCGGGGTGGAGCTCGATCCCGAGCGTGAAGTTGTCGTCACAATGGGATCAAAGGAAGGTCTTGCTAGTTTGGCCAATGCGATCACGGCGCCTGGTGACGTGGTCCTCGCGCCAAACCCATCATATCCGATCCACACCTTCGGCTTTATCATTGCCGGAGCGACAATTAGAAGCGTGCCGACCACGCCCGATGAGCAATACTGGGCCGCGCTGGAAAGCGCGATGAATTATACAGTACCGCGTCCCAGTGTGTTGGTGGTGAACTATCCATCCAACCCGACTGCCGAAGTTGTGGATCTCGCTTTTTATGAGAGACTGGTTGATTGGGCGCGCGACAATGAAGTCTGGATATTGTCCGATTTGGCCTATTCCGAGTTGTATTATGACGGCAAACCGACGCCGTCGATCATGCAGGTGAAGGGCGCGAAGGATGTCGCGATCGAATTCACCAGCATGTCAAAGACGTATTCTATGGCTGGTTGGCGGATGGGCTTTGCAGTCGGAAATCAGCAGCTGATTGCGGCGATGACACGGGTGAAGAGCTATCTTGACTATGGCGCTTTCACGCCGATCCAGGCAGCAGCCTGTGCCGCACTTAACGGACCGCAAGATATCGTCGAAACCAATCGTCAGCTCTATCACAAGCGCCGCGATGTCATGGTAGACGCGTTTGCGCGCGCTGGGTGGGAAATCCCTTCTCCTGCTGCATCGATGTTCGCTTGGGCTCCGTTGCCGCCCGCGCTCGCTCATATGGGGAGTCTCGATTTTTCGAAGCGATTACTGACCGAAGCAAAGGTCGCAGTTGCTGCAGGTGTTGGGTATGGCGAAAAAGGCGAGGGTTTTGTCAGAATTGCTATGGTTGAAAACGAACAAAGACTTCGACAGGCAGCTCGAAATATAAAAAAATATTTCAACTCCTTGGACATCAAGAGCTCGGCGGCGTAGCTAATTTTCAACCACGCACAGTTGCCAATTGGTCGAAAATCTGGAGCAGCAATTCACGCTATAGCGCCTGATTATGAATGGGTGGCATAGAAAGGTGCCGCCAGGCAGAAATATCTTGGCAGTGCATGCCGCGCGGACTTCCAGCAAGCTCCATCGTTTCGGCCTGCTGCAATTGTTTACGACTCAACCGGATGGTGGATACTCGTTGAAGGCACCGCCCGAGCCCTCGTGTATTTGTTTTGAAGCTGTAAATTAGATAGGTAGAATTTTGGGCGCTGGACACTTTGCAACGCATCCGCCAGTCTCGATGGCCTGTTTGTGAGTGAGGAATTTGATGCAGTTCAGAGACCGGGTTTCGATCGATCTAGGTGATAATGGGGTGGCACAGGTCCACCTAACTCGCGCTGACAAGATGAATGCCCTCGACCACGATATGTTCGAAGCAATTATCGAAGCGGGTAGCGCCTTGCACAAGATGAAAGGCCTTCGCGTGGTGGTCCTATCGGGTCAAGGACGCGCCTTCTGCGCTGGTCTGGATCTTACAAATTTCACCAGAACGCCATCGCCAGACGATCCGGAATTGACAGCTCGAACCCATGGTAATGCAAACCGACCGCAGCAGGTTGCCATGCAATGGCGTAAGTTGCCGGTTCCGGTGATCACAGCTGTTCACGGGGTATGCTTCGGTGGCGGGCTTCAAATCGCCAGTGGAGCAGATATCCGTGTCGTTCATCCCGATACGAGAATGGCCATTATGGAGCTGAAATGGGGCCTCATACCGGATATGGGTGGGTATGCCCTTTGGCGAAGCCTGGTGCGAGACGATGTGCTTAGGGAATTGGTCTACACCAATCGTGAATTTACCGGCGCAGATGCGCTAGGTTTCGGCCTGGCGACACATGTCGATACCGACCCTCACGCAAAGGCCACGGCAATCGCGACTGAAATCGCGAATCGTAATCCGCATGCAATCCGTGCGGCCAAGCGGCTTCATGCGGCGATGATTGAGTGCAACACAGACGCTATCCTGCTTGAGGAAAGTATTGAGCAACACGCGATCATGCGGTCCAAAAATCAGGTCGAAGCTGTCATGGCAGGCATGGAGAAGCGCCTAGCGAATTTTGAGGATGTTTGAGCTTTCGGATGGAGGAACACAGCCGAAAAGAGAGTCAGCCAAACACAGCAACCGATTGCAATCCGTCGATTACCTGCTCACCCGAGCTGTTCCAAAGGCGCAGGCGTTCGGATGAATAGCCAGCATCCGCGTGCTGGCTGGCGTTTTCCGAAACCCACCAACCGCATTCGGTTTGCGGATTGGTGTTAAGCAGATTGAACGACCAATTGATCGAACTGATCGGCCCCTGCCGCTGCATAGCTCGCATCGCACCTGGTGGCAAAACATCGCCGAGCAGCACCAATTCACTGATCGGATCGAGATTGCCGCGATCTTTTAATCGAGCCCAACGCCGCACCACTGGTGCACCAGGCCCACGGGCGTCTTGAGCGCGCCGGATTTCAAAGTTGTTGCGCAAGAATATTGGCCCCTTGTCGGAGATCGCATCATCATTTTCCGAAGGACGCGTCGGGAAATCCGCTGGCTTCTCGGCCGTGAACACGGCATTCGGCTCGCGCTGCTCGGCGAATAGAAAGAACGCTGTCAGAGCGAGTTTTCCGTCCTGGTGGATCTCGCTGCGTATCTGCGTGACGCTGCGCCCTTGCCGAGCAACCTCTGCACGCAGTTCGATATCGCCTCCAATTGGCGCAACGAAGCCGATCTGGGCCGCGCGTAATGGCGGCAAATCTGGGAATGCGCGGGTTGCCTGAGTGTAAGCCAATAGGGCTGAGGCACCGCCATACAGTGTGCGGCCCTGCATCCATTTCTCGGCGTCAGGAAGAGATACTGCTGCTGACTTGCCGGTGATCGGGGCTAGCAAACGTTGAATGGTCATAGAGGGCTTCCTGCCGGCTTTGGCTGCATTCGTCCAGACTGACCTAACGGCACCTATCTATATGATTGCCATTATTGCCACGAATCGCTAACTGGCCGCTTCCGTACCCGCAAGGGTAAGGCGTGAGGCCCGATGGCGGAGTGGTTACGCAGAGGACTGCAAATCCTTGCACGCCGGTTCGATTCCGGCTCGGGCCTCCATGTCGCGAAGGCGAAGCTCGCGCTCGCGAATGCCGCTTTAGCTCAGTTGGTAGAGCACATCATTCGTAATGATGGGGTCACGTGTTCGAGTCACGTAAGCGGCACCACCTTTTCAATACGTTAGCTGAATTTTCCCGCTGGCCCGTTTGGCTGAATTAGAATTTGGCAGCGTTTTGACTGCAGATAAGGAAAGAGCATGAAGCCATGTTGGAGGGCGATTAACCCCTGCTCACCGGTTGGCGCGCACTTCTTGCTCAATCAGAAACCCCGTGCCAGATGCCGAACCTGCCTCATCTTGATTCAGGGCGATCTCGTTCTGGACTTGGATCCCGCTTAAATGCTGAGGTCAATTAGGTTATAATCCTTGATGCTTGCCTTCGCCGCTGGCGTCCACGAGAAGTCATCCTTGGCCGCGGCAAAAGGTGCATAGGCGTATGGCTTTTCACTCGGGTATTTCTGGCGTCTCGCATCAATCGCATAGCCGATCACTTTGGAGCGTTCGCGGATCACGTCGGCGCTATAGGTTTCGACCGGGCAATGGATGCCTGCACCCTCGACATCAAGCACCGAGGAGCGTTTATGGAACCCAAAATTGATCGTCAGGCGCGGTTCAAACCCGCTGTTGGCAAACGAACCATGAACCAGTTGGCGATTGCAAATCACCACATCGCCAGCTTCGCACACAATCGGAACGGCGTCTTTTAGACGCTCGCTGCCGCTCTCTTCGACCATCGTGGGAATGTCCATTTTCCCAAGCTTGTGCGTGCCGGGAACAACCCACACACCGTTGACGGGCGAACTGCCATAGGCTTGCGCCATGAAGTTGAAGCCATGGATGTCTTCGTCGAAATCGGGATTGTCCCAATGGGTGTCGCCATCCTGGTGCCAAGAGACCGCTGCCCCATAGCCGGGGTCTTTGATGAACAGCACTTCCGTGAAAGGAGCGAAGTCCTCGCCATTGATACAGGCGGCGACTTTGAGCAATTCTGGGTGGCCATAGGTTCGCATCGCCGCATCTGAGAATTGGAGCGAGCCTAGCAGAATGAACGGCGTTGCCTCAGGCGCATCTTCGCCCGCGTCGAGCTCCTTCAGCTTCACCTGATGGCGCCCATTGGCGATTTCAGTTCCGCCGAGCGGATCACTGAGCGGCTTTCCCCAAGTAAGGCCCGGCCCCTGGCAATCGTGTCCCAGCGCAGGGCGACCATGCATATCGACTTCGGAACCGGGATGGGTCGGAAAACGGCCTCGCAGATCCTCAAGATCTTCCTCAATATCGGCAAGCTCGGCAGAGCCGATAACGCCTTCAAAGATGTAGAAGCCATATTTCGAGTAGGCGTCGAGAATCGATTGATCGAGCGTGCCGTCCTCATTGAACTTGATTGGCCCGCGATTGGGCAGGGCAAGCGCTGCCTCCAGACCTTCATTCATATAGGTACGAACCGCATCCGCTTCTTCACCATAGCGTGCAGCGCAGGCCTCAATTGACTTTGAGAAATCGAACTTTGCCATGTCACTCTCCGTCGGCAATCTCACAATTTAAACTCTGTTAAAACTTTTAACTTTGTTTAATTCTTGAGTCAAGCGGCCGCGCGATCTATGGTGCGCGCATGGCTCAAACCGTTTCAATTGCTCCCAAACTCACTCGCGAAGACAAGAAGTCTCAGCGGGCAGAGCGTATCCTCGATCACGCCCGAGCGATGATTGCCGAAGAAGGCTTTGATGCACTCAAGATTCGGGAGCTCGCTGCACGCGCCGAACTAACCGTGCCCACCATATACAATCTCATCGGAGGCAAAAGCGAGATTCTGGCCCGCATCATCGAAGCCTTGGTCGAGCGGCTGCATGAGGTCCAGAGCCAGACTGGCGATGACGACATAGAGGCCGGCTTTGAACAGCAGATCACGCGGCTCGCTGATCTTTTCGCGCAAGACGAGGACTTTTACCGCGCAGCATTCGTCGCTGGCGACCGGAGCGGACTGTTTGAGCAGCGGTCCGACCACGGCATTTTTGCCAGGTCGCTGCAACAACCGGTTGAGGCATGCAGATCTGCGCAGGCTGCAGGACTGCTACAAGGTGCAATCTCAGCAGAGCAGCTCGGTCGGCAGGTCTATGATAGCTACCGGCTTGCTCGGCAGGATTGGGCAAATGGCTATTTCGATCTAGAGGGATTTCGAACTCAGGCGTTGACTGGGGTGTTCTTGAGTCTAGCTGCTGATGCGGCTCCGGCATTTCGGGAGCGTTTGTTGAAACGCATTTCGAGCTTGGTCGGCCGATAGCCGTCGATACACTGGGTGACTGCGCAAATCTCCGAGTGGTTCTCTAACCCCCGAAAATCGAGCCACCAGTTGCAGATGCACTGCTCAAGGGGACTTATTACGCCGCTAAAAATGCCGTTTAGCCTCAGAATTAGACTAATAATTGAAGCTCAACAGTTGTCTTGTCGTACAATTCTTGTGAGAGGGTATGTATGAAAAAAATAAGAAATCTGGGCCCGTTTTTTTTGGCCACTACAGCTTTTACCTCGCCTGTGGCCGCACAGGACATTGAGTTATCTGATCGTCTGTTGGCGTTGGAGGAGAGGATTGAAGCTCTGGCCAATGAAAACGCGGACTTGAGGGCAGAATTAGAGCTTATCAAAGCTGAGGCTCTCGTGGGTGTGGAGCAGACCGCTGCCGCTGAGGAGCCTGGTGGACTGGTGCAAAAAAGGGAAAACTTCAACGATAGCATAGGGACTAATTCGGCTTACGCATTCCGGGTTCTCGATCAGTCGGTAGACGTAAACACCAAACCAATTGTGCAGTTGAAGGCGCTGCGTGACGAGCAGTTAAACGACAGGATTACGCTATCTGGACAGATTACAGCAATCGCGAATTACCAATGGTCAAATCGCGACGATAAGTTTGGTTATCTTATGAGAAACCCAACTAGCGCCAACCAGATTGGCGATAAGGTTTCTGAGGCTGTTCTACACAGTGCTAATCTAGCCATGACGGCAAGACTGTCGGATGATCTTTTAGGGTATGCTGAACTCTTGTATAATCCAGAGCAAAATTTTGGCCCTGGGACAATTACATCAAGGGATCGCAACCAGATTCAATTGCGCCGCGGTTGGATCATGTGGGGCAACCTCGATAAGAGCCCAATATATGGTTTGATTGGTAAGATGGATGTCCCATTTGGTCTGAACGATTCGGTTAGCCCTTTCACAAATTCGACCAACTGGCACGCATTTGCGCCTTTGGCTTACGGCGCACAATTGGGATTTTATGCGAGTGGTCTTAGTGTTCGCGCGATGGCCGTGCAGGGCGGCGCACAATTCAGGTCTGCTAACGCTCCAGTGCGAGGCACTGCCGTGCCTTCTCGTCTGAACAATTTTGTTTTTGACGGCAATTATCAAATACCGCTGGGTATGGGTGCTGATAACGTTCGTATTGGTGCAAGTTATCAGCACGCTACTAGTTATTGCCAAGGTTACCCCGTTTTCCATTTCAATCCATGTGAAGAGAGGAATCCAGGAATTGCCGCCTATGGTGTCGTAAATTTTGGGCAGCTTAAGCTATTGGGTGAATACGCACAGACGACAAAAGCGTGGCCTGGATCAAACGTCCCCATCCCGAATAATCCACTGAGTGTCTTTCCTGCAGTCAAGACCAAGGCGTTCACCATTGGAGGGCGATATTCTTTTGGCGAGACGGTGGATGTAGAGCAGCATAGAAAATTTGCATTTTCCGGCGAATTTTCAAAGTTTATTGCTGGTGCCGAAGATTCTCCTTGGGAAAGGCAAAATCAAGCCGTTCTGGGTTTTTCATATTTTCCATTTGCGCATGTTAATATCTTCAGTGAATTTATCCACGTCGACGGATTTGCTCCTTTGAATTTCGTGTCTGGAGGCAACTTTCCAGATGGTAGTACATGGTCAGATCGGGAAGCTGCAACGAACGTGATACTCGTTGGGGCGACGGCGGCGTTCTAAAGCAACTAAGCTGAGCCTAAGCTGCCGTGGCGCGGTTCGACACACTGGGCAGCCCTTTCGAACATAGTATGGAAGGATCCAGACTGTGCGATTGGGTCCGCTAGACTCGCCCGATTATGTCAGGCTGCCAATGCCACACATGTCGGTCGAGGCACTGCCTCTCATCGGAAGGCACGACCTTCCTGTGTTCGTCGGAGCGGTACCCGATGGAGGCACTACCTCGATCCAGACCAGGCACTGCCTGAAAGGGACCATCCGCCCTTTGGCGGACGCCTAATTTATAACAGATTCGATAAGGGATTGCAAATTTAGTGAAGAGTGTAAAAAGGTCTATACACTTGATTTAATATGATTATTTTAGGATTTATTCCCTGCTAACCCTGAGAAAATTCCCTGTTGCCCGCTTGGGGAAGTCCGGGGCTGGAATGGCAATTTTTCTGCGGTGTTAGGCTTCCTCCAGAGCCAACCTGAAAGCTAATTTATGCCAATGTGTCTTTGAACTTCCCCCCGAGAAGTGGTCCGTTTTGAGAGTTAGGATTTCGGCTATTTACGGCTTGGAAGGAGCTGATGAATGGCACGGAAGAGATACACGCACGAGAGGGAGAAAACCAAGAGTTTGACTTTTCGGAAAAATCTTCTGACTAAAACATCTTTTTTAATACAAGGAGAGGACAAAAATGATCAAAATGAAAAGCTATTTTTTAATAGTCCCTGCGGCTTCATTGATACTAGCTTCATGTGGCGGGGCCCCAAGCGACACACCTGAAGGCCTCCAAGGCTCCTATACTCTAGATGAAGAAGATTCGCCTGCATTACAGAACGTGGCTGCTATGCTTGAGATGCTTAAGGTGTCGGATCCGGATAAGGCAGCGATGATGTCTACAGTAGCCACAGTAGAGATAAATAGCCGTAGGCTTTTACAGATCGACGCTTCTGGCATTTTTCAGTATCGCAACGATGTTTGTAAAATAACAGATGTAAACAGCATAGAGGGTGTTAAATGCGGATCTTCTCTAGCTGACTTGACAGATGAAAAACTGGCAGACCCAGAACGACGTGCTTGGAATGATCTGACAATTAACTCAACCAGCGATGGCTTCCGTCTGACGGACAGAGAAGGCATTTGGGTCTATGAAAAGGAATAATAATCCCGAATGAAAAAACTTTTTTTAATAGTCCCTGCGGCTTCATTGATACTAGCTTCATGTGGCGGTGCCCCGAGCGGCTCACCTGGAAGCCTCCAAGGCTCATATATTTTAGATGAAGAAAATTCGCCTGTTTTTATTGGACAGGCCAAAGTGATTGAAGAGATAGTTGACCCCGATGACAGACTGAGAGCCATGCGCCGTGTCGAAAAGAAAAGAGCTACTTGGGGTATAATCAATATTGATGGGTCAGATATTCTGCAGATTGCCGATCGTTTTTGTAAAATAACAGATGTAAACAGCATACAGGGCGTTAAATGCGGATCTTCTCTAGCTGACTTGACAGATGAAAAGCTAGCAGATCCAGAACGGCGTACTCGGGAAGATCTGACAATTACCTTGACCAGCGATGGCTTCCGTCTGACGGACAGAGAGGGAATCGATTTGACTTATAAGAAAGAATAATAATCCCGCTTGCCCGCTCTCAAGGAACGCTTTCACCCGAAATCGAACGCGCAGAATTGTATGTAAGAGGAAGCGTGGGTCCCATTTCTGAGATTCGGGGGGTACCCCCTTTCAATTGTCACCCTGCCAGATCTTTAAGGGGGGGGCTATAAAGAGCCACAGGGTGCCCCCCGGGAAAATTTTTTTTAAGCCTTGTTTTAAAGGTGGGTAGAAAGGTGGGTAGGATCAATTTATCCCAATAAGTAATTGTTTTTATTGATGTAGTGGCGGAGACGGAGGGATTCGAACCCTCGATACCCGTAGTAGGTATGGTTCCTTAGCAGGGAACTGGTTTCAGCCACTCACCCACGTCTCCGCAGCCACATGCCAGGCTGTCTACGGCATGAGAAGGGCGCGCTATAAAGGTGCAAATTGGCCGCTTCAACCCGTAGTTTCAAAAAAGCGCATTCAAACGTGTGATCGCGTTGCAGACTCGATTCACCGCATTTTCGATTCGGTTCACCGCCGCGCAATTGAGAAGTCTCCAGCATGGGATTCTGATGCAACTACCAAGGGGCCGCGCCTGCAATCGGTTTTCCGAGCATTTGACGGCTGGAGATGGACAATGACACGCACAATCATTCAACGATCCAAAGTTGCTGGAGCTGCGATACTGGCCAGCTTCGCGCTCGCGGCGAACCCGATTGCGGCGCAAGAATTGGAAGCAATCGATCCGGACAGCGAGTATACTTCTCCTGCCGCCACCGCAGGCGCGATCGACGGTGATCTGGCCGAAGCCGCCGCACCACGAGTTGCGGCTGCGCCTGTAGACAGTACGACCGGCAACGACCTGGTCGCATTCGGGTCTGATCCTGGCGCGCAAGAGGAAGTGAGCACCGACGCCGCGCAAACAACCGATGCTGCCAGCGCGAGTGCGGCCGAAGAGGCAGCGCCGACATTTGAAGGCAGCGAGACGACATACGGCGAGGACGATCTGATCGGAGCGGCCGAAGGCGTATTCGGCAAAGGCGCAGAAGGCCTGGCAGGAATGATCGAAGACCTGCTGCGCAAACAGGGCGAACCCAATGGTTATATCGTCGGGCGCGAAGGCGGCGGCGCATTGGTGGTCGGTGTTCGCTATGGCTCTGGCACACTTCATCACAAGATCGAGGGCAACAGGCCCGTCTATTGGACCGGACCGTCGATTGGATTCGATGCGGGCGCGAACGCGGGCAATACATTTGTGTTGGTCTACAATCTCTATGACACTGAAGATCTGTACGAGCGCTTCCCCGCAGGCGAAGGCCAAGCCTATTTCGTAGGCGGGATGCACGCGAGCTATATGCGCAAAGGCGATGTCGTGCTGATTCCGATCCGCGTGGGTGCGGGCCTGCGCCTAGGGGTGAACGCGGGCTACATGAAATTTTCTAAGAAGCAGCGCTGGCTGCCATTCTAAGTCTCAGCTCAAAAGAGCAGATCGCAAATATGTATGCATGAGGGCCGCAATAGGGATTTCGCTGTTGCGGCCTTTCGTAACTCGTTGCATGACGCATTCCATGCTTGAGAACCTTTCCCCGCAAGCGTCCGATGCGCTGCTCGCCCTGATAAAAATGTACGCTGCTGATGAGCGGCATGACAAGATCGACCTTGGCGTTGGTGTTTACCGCACGGGGCAGGGCGACACGCCCGTTTTCGCTGCAATCAAACAGGCCGAGCGCAAACTGGTCGAAACGCAGGACAGCAAGTCTTACCTTGGACCAGAAGGCGACATGGGCTTCGTCAATGGTTTGATGCCCTACATCTTCGGTGGCGATGCGACGATGGGCGGCCGTATCACCGGTATGCAAACGCCGGGCGGCACAGGCGCTGTCAGGCTTGCGGTCGCGCTCGCGCAGAAGGCTGGCGTGGATCGGTTGCACATCGGCAAGCCCAGCTGGCCCAACCACGTGCAGATCTTCAACGACATCTCGCTTGAGGCGCAATGGTTCGAGCATGCCCGCGCAGATGGCAGCGCCAACCTCGAGGCGGTTCTCGATACGATCAACAACACAGGCCCGAATGACGCCGTGCTGCTCCACGGCGCGTGCCATAACCCGACTGGCATCGACTATTCGAACGAGGAATGGGACGCTATTGCCGAGGCATTTGCGACTAGCGGCACTTTCCCGATCATTGATCTGGCCTATCAGGGGCTGGGCCATGGTATGGAAGAGGATGCTTACGGCTTGCGCAAGGTTCTGAACGCTGTGCCAGAGGCTTTCATCGCCTATAGCTGTGACAAGAACTTCGGCGTGTATCGCGATCGCGTGGGCGCGTTCTATGCGATGACGCGCGATGCGGTTTCGCTGGAGACTGTATTTTCCAACGCCAATGCGCTGGCGCGCGCGGCCTGGTCTATGCCGCCTGACCATGGCGGTGCGACAATTCGCCTGATCCTGCGCGATCCCGATATGACTGCTGTCTGGCTCGACGAGCTGACACAAATGCGGGACCGTATGCGGCAAGTGCGCGCCTCGCTGGGCGATGCGGGGATGGCGGGCCATGTAGATTTCGTACCGATTTCCAAGCAGAACGGGCTGTTTTCTGTGTTGCCAGTAACGCCGGATCAGGTGAAGCAGCTGCGCGAAGAGCATGGCATTTACATGGCGGGTTCGGGCCGGGTGAACATTGCCGGGCTGCACATGGGCAATATCGAGAAGTTCGTGAACGCCGTAGCGGCGGTGACTTGCTGAGCGCTGCCTGATTTCGGCCTGCTGCGCCCGAGCCCAGAAGGCACTTTTGAAAACTGTGACTTTTCGCGGTTTGCCGAGGAAATCCGGCGTTCCAAACTACTGCGATGTGTGACTTTCAAAACGGGGGATGACCGCTTGTGGGTCGTTAGCGGACTTTAACCCGCCAGCGCCTGCATCCGCTTCAGATAGCGCGCCAGTACGTCAATCTCGAGATTGACCTGATCGCCCGCCTTCAATGCCCCAAGCGTCGTCACTTCGCCAGTATGTGGGATGATGTTGAGCATGAATGTGCAGCTGCCATCATCCTCGTCGCGGATTTCGTTGACCGTCAGCGACACGCCCTGAACGGTGATCGAGCCCTTGGGTGCGATAAATGGCGCGAGTTCCTTGGGGGCAAGCACATCGACCCGCCAGCTGTCGCCTTCTTCCTCGGCGCGGGTCACTTCACCCACCGCATCGACATGGCCGGTGACAATATGTCCGCCCAACTCATCGCCCATGCGTAAGGAGGGCTCGATATTGAGCTTCGCGCCTTCATTCCACATGGCGGCGACTGTGCAACTGGTGGTCTCGCCAGAGACATCGACATCAAACCATGCGTCGCCTTTAGCTCCGCCGCGATCGACCACAGTCAGGCACACGCCCGAACATGCAATCGACGCGCCGATATCTATCCGCGCGGGGTCAAGCGGAGCAGCAATGCGCAAGCGCAGATCGCCGCGCTGTTCTGCCTGCGTGATCGTGCCAATGGCGGTTACGATACCGGTGAACATGGTTTGATTTCCCTTCTTACGCGCGGCTGTAAGCGGTGAAGGTGTCGCTGCCAAGCTGGCGTTTTTCGGTGGCGTACCATTCGCTTGATTGACACAGCGCCTGAGGGAGCAATTGCGCGGGTGCTTTCGTGCCAGAGCCAATCGTGATCGGCGCGGTATAGATATGGAGCTTATCGACCAGTCCCGCGTCCATAAATGCCTGCGCGACGCCTGCTCCGCCCTCGATATAGAGATACTGGATTTCGCTGAGTTCGCTGATCGCGTCTGGTGAGGCGAGGGCGCCTACGCCATCTGGCGCTGCGCCGCGGGTCAGCACGTAACGCTGCGGGCTGCGGTCCTCGATCCCCGGAAGCCGTACATCGAGTCTGGGCCCGTCTGCTTCCCATGTGCCTCGGCCCACCAGAATCGCATCCTGACGGGCACGCTGACCATGCACATGCGCGCGGGCAACTTCGCCGGTGATCCATTGGTCTTGCCCCGGCTCGCGCGCGATGAAACCGTCTTCGGACATGGCCAGCTTGAGCGTTAAGAAGGGGCGACCTTGTGTTTCGCGGGTCAAGAAACCCGCAAGGCTCGCCTTTGCATCAGGATGGTCGAGCACATCGACTGCGATCCCGGCCTCGCGTAATCGCGCAATTCCATTGCCCGATGTGCGCGGATCGGGATCGGTTACGCCGATCACCACATTTTCTGGCTGGGCTGCAACAATCAGATCGGAGCAGGATGGCCCGCGTTCGGACTGATGCGCGCAGGGCTCCAGCGTTACATAGATCGTCGCGCCTGCTGCACCGCCTTCGGGCATTTGTGCAAGCGCTGCAGCTTCGGCATGCGGCCTGCCGCCAGCCTGTGTCCAACCGCGCGCCTGCACGGTTCCGTCTTTAACAATGATGCATGCGACTGCGGGGTTGGGACGGCTGAGCGGACGGGCACGCGCGGCCAATCGCGCAGCGCCAGCCATCCATTCGCCATGTGAGCGCAATTCTTATTGGTCTCCGCCGCGCACGGCGGCATCGGCTGCGCCCGGCACAACACGGTTTTCCAGGACTTCGCGGCGCAGCGCTTCACGGGCCGCTTCTTCGCGGGCACGCTCGGCCGCGGCTTGTTCTTCCATCGCTTCGACGTTCATGCCGCTTGCGGCGCCCAACGCGCGATACATCTCGCGTTTGCGCTCTTCGATGGCCTCGATTTGCGCGCGGCGTTCATCCTGAACACGCTGGTTCTCGATATTGGAGGCGAGAATTTCCTCATCCGAACGGTTTTCATCCAGCGTGGTGATGTAAGTCACGTTCGGGCGATCGAGCGGCGCGATTCTGCTTTCGCTGCTTGCCCACAACAGGATCACGATAACCGGCAAACAAGACACAGCCACGATCAGCCAGCGATACTCCTGCGGTTGTTTGATATACTCCCACAGGTCAGCCGTGCCAGGGGCAGGATTGAAGCGTTTGAGAATGCTCATGCCGCTTTACATAGTGCCAGACGTGCGGCGATGCCAGTGGCAGGTTTCAGCCGAATTGAGCGTAGAGCGTGCGTCCGTGTTGTTTTAGCCAGGCATCTGCTGCTGAGATATCGCCTTCATAGAGATCGCCCAGCATCGCATGAAAGGCAAGGCTATGATCGAAATGCACCAGATGTGTCACCTCATGCGCGACCACGGATCGGCGGACAAAGTCCGGCGCTTGAATCAGCCGCCAATTTAGCCGGATGCGCTTTCTATCAGAGCAGCTGCCCCAGCGTCGCTGCGCGCGAGACAATGCGACTGGCACCGGCTCTAGCTGAGCCGCTTCGCAATAGGTCTGTGTATCCTGTTCGAATATTACCAATGCTTCGCGCTCAAGCCAACGCGCCAATCTGCGTTCCAGAGCATGGCGCGGACCGCCCAGAACAATCGCGTCATCCGCGCGGCTCGGCCGCCTTGGGGCGTCTTCGCTCCAGTCGATAGTGAGTTCCTTGCCGCGATACTGAATAATACCGCCCGGCTTGGGTGCAGACCGCTGCGGTACTTTGGCCAGCTGGGAAGCGAGCCAGGCTTGCCGCGCATGGGCAAAGGCGATTGCCTCCTTGCCCCGCGCCCATTGCGGCAAAGTGATGTTGACCGCGCTGCCATCAGCGGCAAGGCGCAAGGTCAGCCGCCGCGCGCGGGGATGGCGTTTCAGCACAATGGGTATGGTTCGGCCATCAAGTTCGATCTCCGGCTCGGTCATCTCCTTGCGTAGCCAATCGATCATCGCGCATTCCATTCAACGATATGATGCTCCAGTGGACCGGCATCATATTCGCTCACTACGCGGCCTGCGACAGAAACCCCTGCGTGCTTCACGGCATCACGGTCGCCCGAGATCAGATAGTGCCAGTCCGGCAGCTGCTGATCATCGGCTCGCAAGCGATAAGCGCATGTGCTGGGTAGCCAGGCGACATCATTCACGATCTTGAGCGTTAGCCGCAGACAATCAGGGACAAAGGCTTTGCGATTGCGGTAATCGGTGCATTGCGCGGTTCCGGTATCGAGAAGTTTGCACGCGACATTAGTGTCCGAAATCTCGCCAGTGTCTGAATCTTCGATCTTGTGCAGGCAGCACCGCCCGCAGCCATCGCACAGGGCTTCCCATTCTGCCCGAGAGAGCTCTGACAGCGGCCGCTCCCAGAATTGATCTCTCAGCTCACCCATTGCGCTAATTCTGCTGCGACAGCGTCAGCCCCTTGATCTGTGGGCAGTATCGCGATCGGTTCCCCATCGGGCCCGAACAGATAGACCACAGCTGAATGATCAACCAGATAACCGCCTCCGGGCGTATCATCGCCGCGCGAGTAAAACACAGCGAATTTGCGTGCTGCGTCCTCGATCTGCTCCGGCGTTCCGGTCAGCCCGACCAATCGCGGATGGAAGTTTGCGATAAATTGGCCAACGATTTCAGGGGTATCACGCTCTGGATCAACAGAGATGAATATTGGGGTGATCTTTGTTCCCAGCTCGGGCGCTGCCTGTTCAAACTTTGCCAGACCTTGAGAGAAACGCTGGACGTCCGTCGGGCAAATGTCTGGGCAATAGGTGAAGCCGAAATAGACGATCCGATATTGGCCGGCAAAGTCGGCCCAGTTGACGGTTGCACCATCTGATCCGGTCAATGCAAAGTCGCCGCCGATTGTTGCGCCCGCCAAGGGCGGGTCAATTGTGTCGACAGGCGCGGGATCGCAAGCGGTTAGCGCTAGGGAAGCTGCAGCCAGTGACAGCCATTTGCGGGAGAATTTATTGTGAAGCATGGTGAGTTGGTTCATCGTCTGCTAACCGGCCATTGTGAAGAGCCATGGATGTAGGTTCTGACAGGAAAATTGAAAGGATGACAGCGTGACGCGTGTCGTTATGCGCAAGATTGTAACTTTGGCGGCTTTGCTTGGCGTATTCGCCGCTGCCCCGGTTGCCGCGCAGATGTTCTCTGATGGGTATGAATTCTTGAAAGCGGTCGACGACCGTGACGGCGATGCTGTTACGGCGATGCTCGACGAGCCGGGCACAACCATCATCAATACCCGTGATCTCACCAGTGGCGAGACTGGTCTCCATATCGTTACCAAGCGGCGCGATGAATTGTGGATCCGTTTCCTGACTCAGCGCGGTGCAAACCCCAATGTGCGCGACAAGAAAGGTGTCACACCGATCCAGATTGCGGTGACAATGGGTTTCATCGAAGGTGTGGAGCGCTTGATCAAAGCGGGCGCTGATATCGAAGTGGCTGATAGCGCCGGCGAAACGCCGCTGATTGTTGCCGTACATCGCCGTGACATTCCGATGATCCGCCTGCTGCTTGCCAACAAGGCAAACCCGGATCGGGCGGACAATTCGGGCCGGACTGCGCGCGATTATGCGGAACTAATGACGGCCAACACCGCTGTACTAACGGAATTCGAACGGGCTGATGCAGCGAGAGAGAGTTCTGGCTCGCAAGAGAATTACGGACCCAGCTTTTAAATATGTGCTTCTGATCATGACTGACTACGCCGATATGACGCTGGATGAGCTGCGGCTCGCGCTCGCGCCCAGTATTGCCGAATCCGCCATCTTCGATGGCTGGACGCAGGCGGCGCTGGAAAATGTGGCGGAGATGGCCGGCGCTGATCTGGATGTTGCCCAACTGGCCTATCCCGGCGGAGTGATGGACATGATCGAGGCGTGGATAGACACGGTCGATCTGGCGATGGCTGAGGAGCTGACGCCTGAAAAACTTGGCGCGATGAAGATCCGCGAACGGATTCGTGTATTGGTGCAGTTCCGTCTGGACGCAGCGCAAGGCCTGGAAGAGGCTGTGCGCCGCGCGATGGCAGTGATGGCACAGCCGCAAAATGCGCCGCACGGGCTCAAGATAGGGTGGCGCAGTGCGGACATCATGTGGCGGCTCGCAGGCGATACTGCGACTGATTACAATCACTACACCAAGCGGGCGATCTTGGCCGGGATTTACAGCGCGACGCTGGCGGTATTCATCGATGATGAAAGCGAAGACAAACAAGCGACCAAGGCATTCCTCGAGCGCCGGATTGAAGGTGTGATGAAATTCGAGAAAGTGAAGGCGAAATTCCTGAACAGCGATCGCGAGACTTTCAGCGTCACGCGTTTTCTGGGGCGACTGCGCTACCCGTCGCGGTAATTTCGCTTCGTTCACAAAAAACCTGTAGTTGGCGCTAGCCGCCATTCCGCGCATATCCTACCGATAGATCGAATCGAATCTTACGAAGGAAATGCACAATGGCGGGCTCGCTCAACAAGGTAATGCTGATCGGAAATCTCGGGGCTGATCCGGAAATTCGCAGCTTCCAGAATGGCGGAAAGGTCGCCAATCTGCGCATCGCCACTAGCGAGACGTGGAAAGATCGCAGCACTGGCGAACGGCAGGAACGTACCGAGTGGCACACTGTCGCGATTTTCTCCGAAGGCCTCATCAATGTGGTGGAGAATTACCTCAAGAAGGGCAGCAAGGTCTATGTCGAAGGCCAGCTTCAGACCCGGAAGTGGCAGGATCAGCAGGGCAATGACCGCTACAGCACTGAAGTGGTGCTGCGCGGATACAATGGTACCCTGACCATGCTCGACGGTGCTGGCGGCGGCGGTGGCGGCAATCGCTCAAGCGGTGGTGGCTATGGCGGAGGCCAGAGCGGCGGAGGCCAGAGCGGCGGCGGCTTCGGCGGCGGCAACCAGGGCGGCGGCTCAGGCGTTCAGGGCGCTGGCGGTGGTTCCAACTATGACGATTTGGACGACGATATCCCGTTTTGATTGATTACGGGCCTTCGGCCTAGCCATAGATCGCCTCGGCAAATCGTGCCCAACCTTCTGACCGACCGACGATGAAACTCAGCGGTGCGCCGCCAGCGGCGACCACGAGGCCGAGCATGCTGGCCCAATGAGGTTTCCCGCGTGCGCGCCAATCGTATATCAGGAACGTCCCTGCAATTGCTAGCGCGGCAACTCCCGGCAGCGGCTCAAATCCTATCGCCAGGCCCCGTCTCGCAGTGGCTGGCGGCAGCATCATCAAACCGGCAAGCACCATCAACCGTTTGTGTGCTGCACCGTTCTTGCGGTTCAATAAAGCCAGCACATAGAAGACTAAAAATCCGAGAAGATCCATGCTCGGGAAGATCGTAGATCCAGCTGGCGTCATGCCGCCGATCGAACTTGTCGGGTTAGCAAATGCGCCTCGAACTACAAGGTAACCGGTCACGACCATCAGCAGGACCAGTGCCACACTCATCTGCCCCATTCTCTTGTGCAGATCATTTTTTCGAAGTGTAGATCAATCGGGCTTGCGAGGCGGTCAGCAAGTGCCAGCCGAGCATTGTGATGCCATGGAATGCTACCAAAGGCGAAGGTGGAAATGGAAATTCAGGCAGGTACATGGCGGAAGCGCCGAAACCCACAAATATGAAAACGATCATCACCACGGTGATGTTGAAAAAGAATCGCTCTGCGCGCGGATTTGCCGTCATTGATACCCCCAACAATGTCGACCCATGGCGGGTGTAATGGGGAGCAGTATCAGATGCAAATGCGGTAGCGAATTCAGTCCTTCTTCAACGCCTTCAATGCTTCAGCCAACGGGCCGGAAGGTTCATCATCGCTGCTGATACCTGCTGCCTTGCGTGCAGCATCGGCATTCGGTCCCTCGGCATAGGGATCAATCGCAAGGCCAAGTGATTGGGCAACAGCCTCGCCCAGATCAAAGGTTACGCCTGAATATTCGATTTCGTCGAGATCATCGGCAGCCAATTCGATCTCGATTTCATCTGCGTCATTGGGCTCTGGCTCGAATTCCTCGACAAAGCTGAATGCAAGTGGCTCCTCAATCTTGGTCACAAAGTCCTCGTGCGAGATCGCGCATACTTGCGTGATCCGCGCCTTGAGCGTGCCGGTCGCGCGGATCGTCTTCGCGCGCTGTTCCAGCTCTATCGTTGCATGAAGATCATCGACGCTGGTGAGCGAGAAGCGCTCAGCCAGCGCGGCTCGCTCCGCCTCGCTCGCTTCGATGACAACCGGATCGGCGGGTAGTGCGCGGACTTTGATCGGACGGGAAAGTTCGCTTTCGCTCATGCCGATTCGCCTAGTCCGAAATCCGCGACAATCAGCGCGTCTGCATCCATCCTGGCAAGATGATCGTGCAGGTTTTGCAGCTTGCCTGCGACGCAGGCCGGCGAGCCATCTTCAGTGAAAGTCACATTGCGGGTGACAGCTGCCTCCAGCCTTGCGGCATCCCCTTCGGTCAGGGCAGGGCGATATGCGCCCAGCCGCCCGCCAAGCGAACTCATCAGCTTGCCGACATGCTTGCCGACGACAACATCATTGATTCCGAATTCGCGCAATTGCCCGTCCATATCTTCGACAAACAGTTCGCACAGAAGCGCGCTTTGCTGGTGACTGTCTGCGGCCTCCATACGCACAACCACTACGCTTAGCACAGCGGTGATCATGTCAAACCGCCCGGCGACAGTGTCAGCCACTTTGCAATCCGCATACCAGCTTGGGTCACGCGTCAGCTCGACAACCTTGTGCCAAAGCGGGCGAACCACGTCCCGCGGATCTTTCTGCGTGCCGAGCAGCTTGGAAAGGAATGACATGGGTTTTGGGCGCTCCGTAAGTTTGGCGTTCAGCCAGAATTCAATTCGCTATGCCCAGAGGCGTTGAAACGCGGCGTTGCAAGCCGCGCGCCATCGCCGTAAGGCTCTTGGCCGAGATATAGTGATGCTCGCCGCGCGGACAATGCGTAGCAAGCGAATGCAGATAAGGTTTGCGGTTCGAATGATCCACGCGAAAGCTTTCAAAATTGGTCTGATTGCAACTCTGGCGCTTGCGATGGCGGGGTGTACTTCCATCCGTCAATCGCGCGGCTATGTGGTTGACGCTTTGCTGGTCGATGCAATTCAGCCTGGCATCGACAACCAGCGTTCGGTGGAAATGACAATGGGCCGCCCAAGCTTCTCCAGCCAGTATGGCGCGCCGACCTGGTATTATATTTCCAGTGTCACCGGGCAACGCGCCATGAGCAGTCCCAAAATCCGCTCGCATAGCGTGCTTGCGATACAGTTCGATGACGCTGGCAAGGTTGTCAGCACCGATCGAAGCGGAATTGACAGCGTGGCGTTCCTTTTGCCTGACGGTGATGAAACGCCAACATTGGGCCGCGAGCGCGGCTTCCTGGAAGACCTGTTCGGCAATATCGGCACAGTCGGCGCACCTGGCGCTGGTGGCGCCCCGCAATAAAGCGTTTGCGGGCCCGGCCCGCTTGACCGGCGGCACTTCACCCCCATATCTCGCTGCATGAACGATAAAGCGGCGAGCCACGGCCTGATCCAGTGGCACGGCACCACCATTGTCGGCGTGAAACGCGGCGATCAAACTGTGATCGCGGGCGATGGTCAGGTTTCCATGGGCAACACGGTGATGAAGCCCAATGCGCGCAAGGTTCGCCGCATTGGTGAAGGCGGCAAGGTGATTGCCGGCTTTGCAGGTGCAACGGCGGATGCCTTCACTCTGTTCGAGCGGCTTGAAAAGAAGCTGGAAGCACATTCTGGCCAATTGCTGCGCGCAGCGGTCGAGCTGGCAAAGGATTGGCGCACCGATAAATATTTGCGCAATCTGGAAGCGCTGATGATCGTTGCTGACAAGGATGTGCTGCTGGTGCTGACTGGCAATGGCGACGTGTTGGAGCCGGAAGGCGGGATCACAGCCATCGGTTCAGGGGGCAATTATGCGCTGGCGGCGGCGCGCGCGCTCGCTGACTATGAAGAAGATGCCGAAGTGATTGCACGCAAGGCGATGCAAGTCGCGGCAGATATCTGTGTGTTCACGAATGGCAATGTGACTGTCGAGAAGATCTGACTGAAATGATTGAATCACTCACTCCGAAGGCGATTGTCGCCGCGCTCGACGAGCATATTATCGGCCAGAAAGACGCCAAGCGCGCGGTCGCTGTGGCGCTGCGCAATCGTTGGCGCCGGCAAAAACTCAATCGCGAACTCCGCGATGAAGTGACGCCAAAGAACATCCTGATGATCGGCCCGACCGGCTGCGGCAAGACAGAAATAAGCCGCCGTCTAGCCAAGCTTGCGCAAGCGCCCTTTATCAAGATCGAAGCGACCAAGTTCACCGAAGTCGGGTATGTCGGTCGCGACGTTGAACAGATCGCTCGCGACCTGGTCGAAGAAGCGATCCGGCTTGAGAAAGAACGCCGCCGCGATGCAGTGCGCGAAGCCGCCAGTGAAGCGGCGATGGAACGCTTGCTCAACGCGCTTTGCGGAGAAAACGCATCTGAAGCGACCCGCGAAGCATTCCGTGAGCGCGTCGTGCAAGACGCTATGAACGATGTCGAAGTCGAGATCGACATCTCCGAAGCGCCACAAATGCCGTTCGACATGGGCAATATGGGCGGCAATGTCGGAATGATTGATCTGTCTGACATGTTCGGCAAGGCGATGGGCAAGAAGCCGACAAAGCGCCGCAAATTGAAGGTGCCTGATGCCTGGGACCGGCTGGTGGACGAGGAAGCGGACAAGCGACTTGACCAAGATGACGTGAACCAGGCCGCAATTGCCAATGCCGAAACCAACGGGATCGTATTCCTCGACGAGATTGACAAGATTGCGGTGAGTGATGTGCGCGGCGGCTCGGTCAGCCGCGAAGGCGTTCAACGCGATCTGCTTCCGCTGATCGAAGGTACAACGGTCAGCACGAAATACGGCCCGATGAAGACGGACCATGTGCTGTTTATCGCATCGGGCGCGTTTCACGTGGCCAAACCGTCTGACATGCTGCCCGAATTGCAAGGCCGCTTACCGATTCGGGTTGAGCTGCGCGCGCTGACTGAAGAGGATTTCGTGCGGATCCTCTCAGAGACCCGCGCCAATCTGGTCGAGCAATATCGGGCTCTGTTGGGCACAGAGAAAGTCACGCTCGATTTCACCGAGGATGCAATCAGCGAAGTCGCCAAGATTGCTGCACAAGTGAACGAAAGCGTCGAGAATATTGGCGCGCGGCGCTTGCAGACGGTGATGGAACGGTTGCTCGAAGAAATCAGCTTCGAAGCCGAAGATCACGCTGACGAGACCATAAAGATCGACGCTGCCTATGTGCGAGATCGACTTGCGGATCTCGCTGGCGATAGCGATCTCAGCAAATACATCCTGTGATGAGAGAACCGGTATCTGACCGGGATGAGATGGTTGCGCAAATGGCGCCGCTGCTCGACGATCAAGCCTACTGCTTTCTGTTCATCTCGCCGGAAATGGCGCCAACTGCGCTCGGTTCAGCGATCGGGACATTTCGCGAGGACGAAGGCGTGACGGCTATCGTACCCGAAGGCGTGGCGCGCGAACTGGGCGACGAAAGTTCAGCCTTCGCGCGGATTACGCTGCGGGTGCATTCCGCGCTCGAGGGGGTAGGGCTGACAGCAGCCGTTTCCGGCGCGCTCGCTGACGCGGGGATCGCGTGCAACATGGTCGCAGCATTCCATCATGATCATGTTTTTGTTCCGGCTGAGCGGGCTGAGGAAGCGCTCTATACTCTCAAGAATCTGCAAGCTGAAAGACGTCCGGATTGATTCGTTCGCTGGCGCATTAGACCGGTTAAGTTGCCCACCAGCCATACCAATGCTAACCGAGGGCCCTTGAAAGAGGGGGAATATACATGAAAGCATATCTCGCACTAAGCGCGGCACTCGCTTTCGCAGCCTGCTCGCCTGCCGCCGACACCGAAGCCGAAGTGCCGGTTGATGAAGTTGCCGCTTACGACGGCAGCGTGGCTCCCGGAGACTATTCCGTCGACGATGGTGAAGGTACATCACCATTTTCGATCGATGCGGATGGAAATTGGAACGGTGTCGATGATGAGGGCAATCCCAATGAAGGCACCTCTGAAATTGTCGACGAGAAGATTTGTTTCACCACGGCTGGCGACGATGTAGCGCGCTGTTGGCTTAATGAGGCACCCGGCGAAGATGGAAGCTTCACTTCGACTAGTGACGAAGGCGAAACGGTAACGGTTACGCCGATCGCAGCTGAGGCTGAATCTGAAGGGTAACTGTTCGCTTTACGGAATGAAAAGGGCGGCTCGAGAGCCGCCCTTTTTGTTTCGATCAAGTGCTTCTTCAAGGATGCGGAGCGAGTCCAATTTCCACGCCGGTCTTATCTGTCAGCGCGAACTTGTCGAACAGGTCAGTGCTTGCCCGGTTAAGCCCACGCACTTGCACGCTTCGACCGTTTCGCCGCATACGCTCTACAACCTTGTCCAGCGCACCGATGGCCGAGATGTCCCAGAAATGTGCCTTCCGGACATCGATGATGACATGGTCAGCCGGATCAGACTGGGTGCTTTCCGGGCCGAGCGCCGCTTCGAACCGATCGACGCTGGCGAAGAAGATCTGGCCCTTGGCGCGGTAGATCGCGGTGTCTCCATCGCGTTCGCGAACCACCTCGAACATGGTCATCACTTTGTGAGTGAAGAAGACGCCTGAAAGGATGACACCTCCGAGCACGCCGAGCGCTAGGTTATGCGTGGTCACAACTGTCACAACCGTTGCCAGCATCACGACAGAGGACTGCCATGGGTGCTTGCCCAGGTTGGGAATTGAGTTCCATGAGAACGTGCCGATCGAGACCATGATCATGATCGCCACCAGTGCAGGCATCGGAACTTGTCCCACCCACGACCCAAGCGCTGCCAGTAGCACCAGCAGTGTAACACCAGCCGTCAGTGACGAAAGCCTGCCGCGCCCGCCGCTGGTGACGTTGATGACAGATTGGCCGATCATCGCACAACCGCCCATGCCGCCGAAGAATCCGGTGACGACGTTGGCAATACCTTGTCCTGCGCTTTCGCGGCGCTTGTCGCTGCCGGTGTGCGTCATGTCATCCACGATCTGAGCGGTGAGCAGGCTTTCAAGCAAGCCAACCGCTGCCATGGTTGCGGCATAAGGGGCGATGATGCGCAGTGTATCCCATGTCAGCGGAACATCGGGAAGCGCAAAGAACGGTAGCCCTTCGGGCAATTCGCCCATGTCGCTGACCGTGTTGACCGGCGCATCGAGCCAGATCGACAACGCGCTCAAAACGATGATCGCGATCAGCGGGCTCGGAATGGCTGTTGTGACCTTGGGGATGAGGTAGATCATGGCAAGGCCTACGATGACCATTGCATAGGTCTCCCAGCTCACGCCGATCAGCTGCGGCAATTGCGCCATGAATATCAGGATTGCGAGCGCGTTTACGAAGCCCGTGATCACAGAACGGCTGACGAATTGCATCAGCAGATTGAGCCGCAACAGCGCGGCGACGCCCTGAAAGACACCCATCAAAATGGTCGCGGCGAAGAGGTATTCCACGCCGTGGTCGCGCACCAGTGGAACGACAACTACAGCGACGGCTGCGGTCGCTGCGGAAATCATGCCCGGACGCCCGCCGGTGAATGCAATGACGATTGCAATCGTGACAGAGGCGTAAAGGCCGACACGCGGGTCAACGCCGGCGATAATTGAAAAGCCGATCGCTTCCGGGATAAGGGCCAAAGCGACAACAATCCCGGCGAGGATATCGGCGCGCACATTGGAGAACGAGTCGCGGCGGATCGCGGCGGCATCAAACATAGAAAATTCCCGAATTCGGATTTTTTGGAAGGCGCCGGCAATTCGCGGCGCTTATCTTGAATGCCCGCCTTTGGCCTATTGTGCAGTGCAGCACAACCCCGTGGGAGCCAAAATTGGTATGCACGCCGTGGCACAAATTAAAGCCGCACATCGATATTGATGGGCTGTTCGCAGGACAAACACGGTTCTACGGTTGATCTGGAACCTGCTGGCTGTTCAAAGGATTATGGGTACTAATATCGAAACTCAGGGGCCGACATATGATCAGAAAAGCATTGCTTCTTGGCGCGGCAGCAGCTGCAATCGCTGCTACGACTCCGGCATTGGCTGACGGGCACGCGCATAGCGAAACAATGCAGGCGCAGCTGTCTGCTCCCGAAATCGAATACACCATGTGGACGCTCGATAATGGACTGGACGTTATCGCCCTGCCGGATTCGGGGACGAGCACGGTCACGACATCGCTGTGGTACGACATTGGCTCGAAGCTTGATCCCGAAGGGCGCAGCGGTTTTGCGCATCTGTTCGAGCATATCCTCAGCCGCAAGACCGAGAACATGCCTTACAACATGATCTACGGGCTGACTGCGGATATCGGCGGCACACGTAACGCGTCGAATTGGGTCGATCGCACCAATTATTACGAGATTGTCCCTGCCCAGTATTTGGAAACCATGCTGTGGACCCACCGTGAACGCATGGCGAAGGTTGTGGTTGATGACGAAGTGTTTGAAACCGAACGCGGGGTTGTGAAGGAAGAACTGCGCCAGCGAGTGCTCGCGCCGCCCTATGGCCGCCTGCAGCGTTTTGTCCTGGCAGAAAACGCGTTCGATATCATGCCGCATCGCCGCCCCGGCATTGGCAGTATCGAGGATCTGGACGGCGCCACGCTGGATGACGCACGCGCATTCTACGAGGCTTACTACGGGCCCGACACGGCAACGCTGATTGTAGCGGGCAATTTCGAACTCGCTCGGCTTCGCAGCCTGGTAGACCAATACTTCGCTGACATTCCCCCGCGCGCGAACCCGGTTGATCTTGCCATTACCCAGCGCGAACCTGAACGCACGCAACCGCGTGTGGTCAATGCAACCGCGCCCAATGTGCCGCTTCCGGTCGTAGGTGCGGTTTGGAAAGGCCCGCCAACAACGGATCCAGACGCTGCGGCGCTGGAAATGCTCGAAGCGATTCTGGTGCGCGGCGACAATAACCGTTTGGATAGCGCGCTCGTCCGCAGCGGGCAGGCGGTCCAGGCCGCGGCCAATGTCCAACTGTTCCGTGAGGCGGGACAAATTTCGGCCTATGCGGTGGTTTCCAATCCGGAAGCTATGGATCAGGCGAGCGCCACTTTGGACGCTGGGTTGGAGCGCATCCGCACTCAGCCGGTGAGCGAGGCCGAACTGGCCGAAGCGCGCAATGAAATCATTGCCAGCACTCTGCGCCGCCGGGAAACTGCGCGCGGACGGGCGTTCGAGCTAGGCGAAGCATTGGTTTCAAGTGGTGATCCCGACTTTGCCGATACGCGCCTCAATCAACTGCTGGAAGTGACCGCGGATGATGTCATGCGGGTGGCGGCGAAATACCTCGATCCACAAAAACGCGTGGCGTTCACCTATACCGCGGGAGATGATGATCCATCGACCTATGCCAACCCGGTACCAATGCCCGAATATCGGACATTGCCCGCAGCGGCAGGTGAGATTCGCCAAGTCCTGCCAGAGGATCAACGCATGGCGCCTCCCGGACCGGGCGATGTGCCAGTTGTTGCTGCGCCTGAGATCGTCGAGGGCACGCTATCGAATGGCATTAAGGTGGTCGCTGTACAAACCGGAGACGTACCTATCGCTACCGTTACCATGTTGGTGCCCGGCGGCAGTAAGACTGATCCGCGCGCCAAGGCAGGTGTCGCGCAGATGGCAGCCGGGCTGGCGGACAAAGGCATCGAAGGGATGGACGAAGTTGCCATCGCTGCCCGGTTTGAAAGTCTGGGTGCGAGTTTCAGCGGCGGCGCAGGCAGCGACGGTACCAGCTTCAGCCTGACAGCGCCGGTTGCAACGCTTGCCGACGCCGGAGCACTAGCTGCGCAGATCATTCGCGGGGCAACCTATCCCGAAGACGCCTTCCAGCGCGAACGCAAACGCGCGGCGGATGGTTTGCAGGTTTCGCTGAAAGACCCGGGCAGCCTGTCGCGCTACGTCGTGCGGATCGCGATGTATGGCGATGCGCCCTACGGCTCACAGCCGGGCGGTACTACTGAGAGCCTGGCAGCGATTACCCGTTATGATCTGATCGCGCACCGCGCCTCCTATTTCCATCCCGATGCCATGCAAATCGTGGTCAGCGGTGGGATCAATCCCGAGCAGGCTATTTCTGTGACTGAGCAAATGTTCGGCGACTGGGTTGTCGCAACCCCGCCGGGTTCAGTTCCGCACGAGGCAGCGGGTGAAGACCAGCCGGTCCGAACGATTGTGATTGATATGCCTGACGCAGGCCAAGCTGCGGTGGTTGCAGCAGTGCGGGCTCCCGCACGCCAGAGCGAGGATTTTTTCCCGCTAGAATTGGCGAACAGCGTGCTTGGGGGCGGGTCGAGCGCGCGCTTATTTGAAGAGATTCGCACCAAGCGCTCACTTAGCTACGGCGCATATTCGGGCTTTGCCGATCGCGCGGACGAATCAATTCTAACCGCGAGTGCGCAGACCAAAAATGAAACCGCCGATGAAGTGGCGCAGATATTCTTTGATGAATTTGAACGGCTGGGCAGTGAACCATTGAGCGATGACTTGCTGAACAAACGTCGGCTTTACATGTCAGGCAACTTCGCCCGGGCGCTCGAATCGAGCGGCGGGTTCAACTCTATCGTTTCAACGCTGCAGCAGCAGGGGCTTGAACCTGCCGAAGCGCTCAAATTTGCAGAGCGGCTGGATGCGGTCGATAGCGAAGCGGCGACCCTTGCGGCCCGCACCTATGTCGATCCGGCCAAGGCGACCTTGGTTATCGTAGGTGATGCATCGCAATTCCTGGACGATCTGAAAGAGATCCTCCCCGATGTGGAAGTGATTGCGGCAGATGACGTGGATCTGTCTCTGGCTTCCTTGCGGAAGGTAGCAGACGAAGCGAGTACTGAGGCAGAGTAGGCTTTACTCTGCCGCCTGGCTCTCTTGTTCGCGCTCGGCCAACTGGCGCGTCCACATATCGGCATATAAGCCGTCCGCGGCGAGCAAATCGCGATGGCGGCCAGCCTCTGCGAGTTTGCCCTGATCCAGCACCAGGATACGGTCAGCATCGGCAATGGTCGAAAGGCGGTGTGCGATAGCGATCGTGGTGCGGCCTTTGGCAACGCGCTTGAGCGTTGACAGGATGTCTTGCTCGGTCCGGCTGTCGAGCGCGCTGGTCGCTTCGTCCAGCAGCAGGATCGGAGGGTTCTTTACCAGCGTACGCGCAATCGTAACGCGCTGTTTTTCACCGCCGGAAAGCTTGAGGCCGCGCTCGCCCACTTCGGTGCCAAAGCCATCGGGCAATTGCTCGACAAACGGCAGGATAGAGGCATCGCGCGCAGCGGCAACCACATCTTCGTCGCGCGCGCCGCCGCTGCCATATGCTATGTTGTAGCCGATCGTGTCGTTGAACAGCACGCTGTCTTGCGGAACGATGCCGATTGCGGCGCGCAAGCTTTCCTGCGTGACCCCGGCGATATCCTGACCATCAATAAGGATGCGTCCGGCCTGGGTATCATAAAAGCGGAACAGAAGGCGTGCGATCGTGCTTTTGCCTGCACCTGAAGGGCCGACAATCGCGACGGTCGAACCCGCCGGAACTTCAAAACTCAGATTGTTGAGGATCTGCCGCTCAGGCTCATAGCCAAAGCTGACGTGATCGAATGTTATGTGCGGGCGATTGATGAGAAGGGCGGGCGCACCTGGCTTGTCCTGCACTTCCACATTGGTGTCCATCAGTTTGAACATCTCACCCATGTCAACCAAGCCCTGGCGGATAGAGCGATACACGAACCCGAGCAGGTCGAGCGGGCGGAAGAGCTGAAGCAGATAAGTGTTCACCAGCACCAGATCGCCAACTGTGAGGCGGCCTTGGCTCCAGCCCCAAACAGTCAGCGCCATTGCGCCCGCCATCAGGGTATTGGTTATGAGCGACTGGCTGATGTTCAGGATGGCTAGCGAATTCTCGCTCTTGATCGCCGCTTCGGCATAGGCGCCGGCTGCCGCGCTGTAGCGTTCCTCTTCACGGGTTTCCGCGCCGAAGTACTTGACCGTTTCGTAATTGAGCAGCGAATCCACCGCGCGATCAAGCGCTTTGCCATCAAGGTCATTCATCTCGCGGCGCAGTTTTGTGCGCCACTCGGTGATCCAACGTGTCACTGAGATATAAGCGACAACCGTAATGCTGGTTGCCGCGACCAACTCCCACCCGAAATTGATATAGAAGACAATGCCAACCGCGATCAGTTCGATGGCAGTAGGGGCGATATTGAAGAGCAGGAAGTAAAGCATCGTGTCTATGCTCTTCGTGCCGCGTTCGATCGTCTTGGTGACTTCGCCCGTGCGCCGACCCAGATGGAATCGTAGGCTCAGGCGGTGCAAACGCCGGAATACATCCTGCGCTAGATTGAAGGTGGCGACCTGGCCGACCCGCTCGAACGCTATATTGCGCAGGTTATCGAATGCGACGCTTGTGAAGCGACCCAGCCCGTAGGCAAGGACCAGCGCGAGAGCGACCATCGCCGCCTCATTGCTCGGCACAGTCATCGCATCGACTGCATATTTATATGCAAACGGCAGGGATAGTACGACCGCTTTCGCCGTAAGCACAAATCCCATCGCAGCGATAATGCGTCCCCGAAGCGATGGATTATCGCGCGGCCAAAGGTAAGGAAGGAAGCGTCTTAGCGTGAGCCAGCCATCAGCTTCGAGCGGGCGATTGTCTGCGGTATCTGGCGGCATTGCCTGACCCATGTGGGGGAGTGCGCGCGGTAGCGCAAGCTTGCAGCGGGTCTCTACTGGTCTAGGCGGGTGGCGTGATTGCCTTCGTAACGTGTGCGGGCTCTGCGCGGCAGGTCGAACAGGATCTGCCGCTTGGCAAAATCAATCGCGACACGGTCAAACAGACGCAAATGCTGCATGCCCAATGACAAGACCGGCTTGTCTTGCAAGCCAAGCGCCTCGAACGCGGGCGTATCGGCGAATGTGATTGGCACGTTCGATACTTCTAGACCCTGAAACTCGATGCTGCGGGCATACGAAAGGTCGCTTAAGATAGAGGCGCCATTGACGTCGGTCGTCTTGACTTCCTGCGCGCGCTTGGCGCTGATCCGGCGTTGCAGAGCAAGGTTGCCCATGCTGGCCTGAGCCCCAGTGTCGACGATCACTGTTGCACGCACCCCTTCTATCAATGCGTCTGTAATCAGAAGCTGCCCCAGCTTGCTACGCGCACGGACGACGATCTCGAAACCTCGACGACCGAGATCCTCGTCAGCGTCAGCCATTGCGATCGTTTCTTCGCGAAAATCGATCAGGACGCGAAAGTCCTGCAAGGCATCCAGCCCAATAATACCATCTGCGCCGACATGGCGATGTTGGAGCACTGGTGCGGCAATATTGTGCAAAGTACGATCGGCCACTTCGAACCGGTCGAGTTCGACAAGATCAACTATCCGTCGGCTTGCCATGCCAACCACCATTGCTTCGCCGGCAGGGGGAAGAATGACGCCGCGCATAACGCGGTCTGTCACTGCGGTGGCCTGCGCCCCGGTGTCGATTATGAAGTTGTATGGGCCAGCCCCGTCAATCTTCACAGGTATCGTATAGCGCAAGTTGCTGTCTTCATCGAGCGGGAGGATCGCGGTGCGCGGATCAGTCAGATCTGGCAGAAGGGGAGTCGTCGCAATGGGCGTTCGCTTTTGCGCATCGTCTGCGACTTGCGTCAGCGGTAATGCGGCTGCGGCAAGTCCCGCGGTTGCAAATGCGGTCCAGATAATATGCGACATGTCTTTATCCCAGAAAGCACATCTACCAGACAAAGGTCCCGGGCCCAAGTTCTGAACGAGTGAGGGGGGGAATCGAGTCGATCAACTGCGCATCAACTTGGATTCGCAAAGCGATTCCCAGCCAGAGTCACTGGATTCAGTGTAACAGGCGGCGATGAATCGTCGGGAATCCGGACTGCAACCGGATCTAACCTTGCAATTGTGCGTCACGACCCCACTTAGGTGTAGGAAAAATGGCCGTAAAAATGGCGGAAATCTGCGGTTATTTCGCTAGTGTGAAATAAAATTGCAAAAAGGCGTTGACCCGACTCAATGCCCCCCATATATGGCCTCTCACCGACGCGGCGCTGACGGTTTCACCGCCCACCAAGTTGGTCGCCAGACACAGACGGATAGCCGGTCCCCCGGTGGAAGAATCGGGGCCCCATTGCTGTCCGCCTTTTGTTGTCTGGTTGGCTCTTTGACATCGTTAGTTTTTGATGAAGGGACATGTGGGCGACGGCGCCCGGTCCGGGGACCTCAAGGCTCCGGATACCGGTTAATTTAAGCCGATTGCCACATCCTTCCAGGCTCCACAGTCTGGTTGCGATGATGCATGTTCATTCGTATCCATTACGTTTGACAGTGCAGGTATCGGCTCCTTGATACTCTGGCTTGTTGGGCTGACAGGGCTTGCCCTGTGCTTGATAAGTTAGTTTCACAAACTTGAGAGTTTGATCCTGGCTCAGAACGAACGCTGGCGGCATGCCTAACACATGCAAGTCGAACGAACCCTTCGGGGTTAGTGGCGCACGGGTGCGTAACGCGTGGGAACCTGCCTTTAGGTTCGGAATAACTCAGAGAAATTTGAGCTAATACCGGATGATGTCTTCGGACCAAAGATTTATCGCCTTTAGATGGGCCCGCGTTAGATTAGATAGTTGGTGGGGTAATGGCCTACCAAGTCGACGATCTATAGCTGGTCTGAGAGGATGATCAGCCACACTGGGACTGAGACACGGCCCAGACTCCTACGGGAGGCAGCAGTGGGGAATATTGGACAATGGGCGAAAGCCTGATCCAGCAATGCCGCGTGAGTGAT